>CAWFUV010000040.1:0-150123 GCA_963819045.1 uncultured Chitinophagaceae bacterium
GAACCGAGTCGAGTAGACGAACATAACACGACGTATTGCTCACGTGATTGGCGATCGGCACTTCCCGCGCGAGCTCACCCATAGCCTTGATTCGTTCGCCATCCGCCACCCGTTGCGGCTCGACCACCACGTTTGTCGTCGTTCGCCGGAGGATCTCGGTCAGCTCGGTCGCCGAGGGTATCGCACGATGATCTTGAAGAAAAAGCGGTCGAGCTGTGCCTCGGGGAGCGGGTAAGTCCCCTCCATTTCAAGCGGGATTCTGCGTTGCCAGCACGAAAAACGGCTGGGCCAACTGATGGATGACGTTCGAAATCGTGCAGGTCTTTCCTGCATCGCTTCCAGCAACGCGGACTGCGTCTTGGGCGTCGCGCGGTTGATTTCGTCGGCCAGCACCAGATTGGCGAAGATCGGTCCCGGTTGAAACGAGAACCGCCGCTGGCCGGCATCGTCCTCCATCAGGATGTTCGTGCCGGTAATATCCGACGGCATCAGGTCGGGCGTAAATTGGATCCGACTAAACTGCAGGTCGAGCGTCTCGGCCAGCGTCCGGACCAGGGCGGTCTTCCCGAGTCCCGGCACGCCTTCGAGCAGTGCATGCCCGCCCGCTAACACACAGATCAGGACGTCCCGGACGACATCCGCCTGGCCGACCATGACCTTTCCGATCTCGGCCTCGATGATCTGCGCGGTGTCCCGGAATTCGTTGACCGTTAAGCCCGTCGATGTCGCGACCACGTTTCGGCTCCTCTCGCGCGACATACGCGCTCAGCGGCGTTAGAGCACTTTCAGGAAGATGATGACCATCATGATAAGGAACATGAAGATCATGCTGCCGATCGCCAATGCGGCGACCGCGATGATCATTGTCTTCGTTTCACGAGCAGATTTGAGGACGCGCGCATCTTCCTCGGCAGTTCGAACCACGCGCGGTTGGTCGTCTACGACATCCACGATCATCGTCCTGCCACGTCCCGCATGAGCTGGGCGAGTCTCGTACCGGACGCCGGCCATGTGTACCTGGCGGCTCTCGCCTGCCGAAACGCAATCGCGGCCGGATCGTCGCCCGCCGCGACGACCCCGGTCACGGCCGCCGCGATCGAATCCGCGTCAGCGGGATCGACATAGACCGCGGCATCTCCGGCGACTTCTTCGAGGGCCGGAACCCGGCTCGCGATCACCGGCCGACCAGCGGCCAAACCTTCCAACACCGGCAGCCCGAACCCTTCATACCACGAAGGATAGAGCAACGCCAACGCACCTTGATACAGACCAGGCAAGAGCGACTCCGGGACATAGTCGAGCATGACCACACGCCCGTCCCGCTCGAGCTGTCGTCCCTCCGCCAAAATGGCATCGGCACTCCAACCGACCCGGCCCGCCACGACAACCGGGATTGCATCGGCGGCTGGAATTCGGCGCAGGGCTTCGAAGAGCGTCAGGTGATTTTTCCGTGGTTCCAGGGTCCCCACGGTCAGCAGATATCGCTCGGGCAAGCGCAACTGCGCCCGTTCGGCCGCGGTCAACGGTTCCGCCGCGAAGAAACGCGGCTCTACTGCATTGGGCACTACGGCAATCCGTTCGGCCGGGACCTTGAGCCGCTCGATGAGATCGCGCTTGGTCGTTTCCGACACAGCCACGACGGCTTCGGCGGACTTGACCTGCCTGGGGACGACCGCGGCAAGATAGCTCCTCAGTCCCGCTGGGGCGCGTTCCGGCACGACCATGAACGCGAGATCGTGCACGGTCACGATCGCCGGCTTGCGCAACGATGGCGGTGCGGTGAAGTCCGGCGAGTAGACGAGGTCGGTGCCGTGCGTCCACGCCTCGATGGGAATCGGCAATCGGGCGCGAAACCAGAGCTGGTCCATGCGCCGCCGATCGAGTCTCGCCGTCAGATAGCGCCGGGCCGTGACTTCTGAAAATCCGCGGTCGGCCTGCTCCAGGAAGGTTGCGCCGACATCTGGCTCAGGGGCGTACCACAGATCGAACGACCATCCGGCGAGACAAGATGCCGCCGCCGGAACGACATTCCGGGCATACCGCCCGATCCCGGCCCCTTGATTGACCGCGGCACTGAAGTCGACAGCGACCCGCACCAATCAGGCTCGCGCGGGGCTCGGCACGCGGCCGACGTCGCGCTTGATCTTCCACACGTAGAGGATGACGCCGACGACGATCAAGCTCCAATAGCCGATGAGCCGATCCATGAGCGCGATCGAGCTCGCCATATCCGGCTGCACATCGACCAGCTTGAGCACCACCACGACGGCGAGCTCGACCACTCCAACTCCGGCCGGCGTAATGGGCAATGTCGTCAGCAGCGCACTCATCAGCGCCACGAAGAGCGCCAGCTCGAACGAAAGTCCGGCGCCGAGCGCCTGAGCACTAGGTAAAACCGGAAGCCGTCCATCGCCCAGATCACCATACTGATCGCAATCGGCACGAATGGGCTGCGCAAGCACGCGAAGATCGCTGAAGCGAAGAGTTCGAATTGATCATGGAATCGGGGCGGCACAAAGCGCCGAAAGCGGTTTCGGCCGACGCCCATCGCCACCACGGCCAACATGCCAATCGAGATCAGCACGACCCCGATGATCATCGTTTGCGTCACCTTCTCTGGCAGATTGCCGTGAAAGGCGATGACACCGGCGACCGACATGGTGATAAAGAGCACAACCAGATCAGTCAGCCGCTCAGCCATCAGCGTGCCGAGCGTCGCACTGAAGCTTGCTCCGGTGTCCTGCTTCAACAGGTAGCACCGGTAACCGTCTCCTAGCTTGGCCGGAACAATGCAGTTGACGAACCACGACAACAAGAGAATCTCGGTCAGTCGTGGAATGCCGGGGATCGGATAGCCGTTCGCCCGGTTGATACCGGCCTGGCTGAGCATCCATCGCCACCGGTACGCGCGAAGAACGAAGGTCGCGTAGTAGAGGGCGAACGCCGAGAGCAACATATACGGGTTGGCGTTGCGGACATTCGTCCAGACGGCGTCGAGATTGATGTCGAGTTTCGTAATCAGGAACGCGATGAATCCAATCGCGATCAAGAACGAAATCAGCGTTTGCGGTTTCAGCAAGCGCTTTCCGACACTATCCGGCGGATTGTCGAATTCTGGCTCCGGTCGCGCCGCCGGCGATTGCTGCTCTTCCGTGGCTTCGGACGCGTCGCCGCGGTCGGTGACCGGCCGCGAACCAGACCAGCTGCGGCCTTGTTCAGTCGCAGCCATGGTCTATCGGGACAACCGCTGGTCGGGGCGGTGATACATGCGCAGTTCCCCAAAGAGCACAGACGAGAATCGTCAAGCTCAATACATAAACGTAATCGACGATACCGTGGACGGCGAACGCGGTCGTGGCGGCCAGAATCCCGACCATCAATCCACGTTCATTCGGGCCGCTCGACCGCGCAATCGCCGTTTGCGCGCGCCGCCAGGCCGCAGCCAGCATCCCCACGAAACAGACGAGCCCGATCGAGCCCGCCTGCGCCGCCGCTTGCAAGTATGCATTGTGCGCGTGACCCCGTGGGATACGAAAGCGCCACACGGGAGTGTATTCGCGGTAACGTTCGTTGAAGTTACCGGCCCCGATGCCAAAAATCGGCGAGTGCTCCCACATCCGAAGCGCCGCACCCCAATGCGCGAGCCGCTCCTGCGTCGAAAAATTGGCTACCGTCACCAAGACGGGACTTGAATGCAAAAGCGCATCGATTCCGAACAACTCGCGGACCGGACGTGCCGGTTCGGTGAAGAGAACGAATGCCGCGAGAAAGCCCCCGGCCAGCACAATGCGCTTACCCCATCGCGGCCACAGGTACCAGAGGACGATACAAAGCCCGGCGCCGAAGCCCAGCGCTCCGCCTCGCGACTGCGTCAGGATCAAGATGCTGGTTCCGCCCAGGGCGGCCAAGAGCAGAAAGGTCCCGGTTGCCGTCCACTTGGTTGATCGCCGGTTGAGCAACAAGGCCGTCGATAAGCCGACGAGCGGCAAGACCGCAATCTCCAGGTAGGCGGCGAGCGGATTCGGCTCCCCGAACATACCGTAGACACGCACGAGTCCGCGCGCCGAAAACGACGGCGGCGCGTCGCCGGTGACCAGTTGATAGCCGGCGATCGCGCCCGACAGCGCGATCCCGGCGGCCAAACCGTAAAGCAACGGCCGGCGCTGCCGGTCAGTTCGAATCTCGCTCGCGACGATGATTAAGACCGCAAGGCCCGCTAGCCATCGATACGTCTCCTCGGCCCAATCGCCGATGTTCCGCGCCGTGACGATCGAAAGGATCAGCGACCCGCAATAAGCCGCGCACCACCAGGTCACCGTGGTGATAACCAGCGTGGTTTTACCCAGGAGCCAACGCACCGCCCAAGCCGCGAGCACGGCAAAGAGCGCGACCTTTGTCCACGTTACCTGATGAGCACCGAGCTCCGCCGGCCAGCCGGTTTGCACCGGAATGGTCGCGATCAGCACACCGAGGCCGAGATCGATGCGGTCGAGCGACAGGAGCGCCAACGCGACAAACGCAATCAGGGTGAGCGACGTTCTCGGCTCGAGCGACCCGATCGCGAGCGCCGCCAGGATGGCCGCGGCGAGCCAGATCAATTCACGCGACCATGTCGGCAAACTCTGGGATGCCGGACGCCGGCAGCTCAGCCTGCATCCGCAGTCCCACCCTTGGCAACCGGTCGAGCCCGCGTCGATTCGAGCAACGCGATCAACATCCAGGTCAACACCGCGATATCCGGCAGGAAATAACCATTGTCGACCAAACCATGCACGACGCCGCCGATTAGCGCCGCGGCTGCGGCTCCCCAAACAGCGATCTCCGTATTGATCACTGGCCGCTTTCGCGCTCCGCCACGATGACCACCGCCAACACCGCGAACGCGAGCAGACCGAAGACTCCGAGACTCAACCAAACATCGAGCACAATATTGTGCGGGTGGGAGGTGTAGCGCTCCGGCCACCCAGCCGGCGCCACATATCGCCGGTTGTACTGATTCAAGAATTGATCGAGCCCGACCCCGTGGATGGGGTGATCGCGCAGCATCTTGAGCCCCGAGCGCCAGATCAGTTGCCGGCTCGACGTCCCGCCCGCCGAGCCGCTATCGGTCAGCCGGGACAAAGCTCTAGCCGGTAAGCCCCGCGAAGTGAGCATGGATGACGCCTTAAATGCCTTAAAGAAGAAGTTTGGGAAATAATTGCTCGTATTGTTTACAAATAAGAAATCTGCAGTGAGTGAATACTTGCTGTAGATTTTTTAATTAATTATTTTTAAGAAGGTATACTTACTCTATACCAACGACATACATTAAGTATACCTGAAATCATTTTTTATCAGGTAGCCTGATAAAAATAACTAACTTCCAAGCCTGTCAGCTTACAGGTTATAGCTCTATATAGGGCAAACTATTAGAATGAGGCATAAAAGACTATGCTTTTTTTGTATTTGCTTCCTATCCAAGCCGTACATTCTTCATAGTTAAGCCTTATCTTCTCCCTACCACAGCCATGCTAAAGTAATAGCAAAGTCATAGTAAAGCCATGGTAAAGTCATGGATAGTTCATGAGAAAGCCATATCAAATTCTAGGCTCCTCCCTGGTTGAGCCCTATCTTAGCAATATATCTTTCGATGATCCTACGATCATCTTACGATCCTCCTACGCCTATTTTCAGCATATATGGGGTAAAAAGCCAGTGTAAGAAGTATTCTTTATAAGCAAATTGTGTACAGGGGTATAAATATAAAGCAGATATACCATAAACATTATTGTTACAGTCCCTTTATCATCAAATACTTACAAGGACGCATATGCTTCTATACACTGCTTTGTATAGCATCACCTGCTTCTTCTGCTTATAATTAAACCATAAGAACAATTTCTATACTCATAAAAACATTTGGTAAATAATCAAATATTCTAAATCTTTAAAACCTAAACGATCAATCGCCATGACAACTAACGCAACCTCACTTGCCATCAAAGACACAACTGCTAATCCTGCCCCATTAGGCTTATTAGGTTTTGGAATGACTACTGTTTTACTCAATCTCCACAATGCCGGCTTTTACAGCGTCAACTCTATGATTATGGGGATGGGCATTTTCATGGGAGGCATCGCCCAGATATTTGCCGGCTTACAGGAATGGAAAAAGAACAATACTTTCGGTGCTACTGCTTTTACTGCTTACGGCTCTTTTTGGTTGTCGCTTGTGGCTTTGTGGATCATACCAAAAACAAGTTTTGGCGCAGCCTATGCCAGCGACGAAAAGAGCGTAGGCTTTTACTTATTACTATGGGGCATCTTTACCCTTTTTATGTTTATTGGCACTCTACGTTCCAATAGAATGTTGCAGGTAGTATTTGCTACATTGACTCTTCTATTCTTTTTGCTTGCAATAGCTGATTTTACAGGTAACGAAGATCTACATACAGTTGCGGGTTACGAAGGTATCCTTTGCGGCTTAAGTGCAATTTATGGTTGCGTAGCGCAGATATTAAATGAAGTGTATGGTAGAACTGTATTGCCATTAGGAGTAAAAAGAACTACTGTCAGGATTGAGTAAGATGGAGTAAAAAAGTCTATTATTATAACTGCTTATGCTTAGTCCCGAAGAAGTAAAAAACATGGCGCTTTCATACGAAGGCACTTCTGAAAAACCACACTTTAATCGCATTGCATTTGTGGTGAACAAAAGAATATTTGCTACACTATCGTATGAAGATAAAACACTTAACTTGATGTTTAATCCACAATTGCAAATGCTATTTTGTCCGCCTGGTAGTGAGGTGATTTTCCCCATACCTAATGGTTGGGGCAAGCAGGGTGCTACTACTATCAATCTGAATAAAGCCTCAAATAAACTGGTGCAGTCAGCATTAAAGGAAGCATATAAGTTGAAAAAAGTAAAATAAACGATCACATCTATCTGTATCTTTTAAGCTGTTATTGCTTTTGCTGAACATTTCTAACAACAATAATGCTTATTTGTAAAAACGACATATATCTATATTATAAATCCTTATCTTGACCACCTATACTAAATTATAAATTCGCTATATGAATAATCAGAACCAATCATCTCGGAGAAGATTCCTGCAACAAATAGGTGCTACCTCTTTGCTGGCTGCTGCGGCACCACTAGCCGGTTTAGCTGCTAAAGAAAAAGCAGAAGAACGCATATTACGTTACGAGAAAAAATTCTCACCTAATGATAAAATTCGTCTTGGTGTAATAGGCTTTGGCATACAAGGACATTCAGATTTAGGGGAAATGTTGAAAGTGCCAGGTGTAGAGCTGGTAGGAATCTGCGACTTATATACTGGCCGTTTAGAAAATGCAAAAGAAATGCACGGCAAAGATTTGTTTACCACCCGCAATTATGAAGAACTGCTAAACCGCAATGATATAGATGCAGTATTGATTGCTACAACCGACTGCTGGCATGCCCGTATTACTGAAGATGCTTTGAAGAAAGGTAAAGCTGTTTATGTGGAAAAGCCTATGGTTAAAAAAATAAGTGAAGGATATAATGTAATAGAAGCTCAAAAGAAATCTGGCAAGACTTTGCAGGTAGGCAGCCAGCGCGTAAGCAGCATCGGTTTGGCAAAAGCAAAAGAACTGCTGGCTGCCGGCGAAATAGGCAAACTGAACATGGTGAATGCAGTATATGACCGTCAAAGCTCAATTGGGGCTTGGGAGTACACCATTGCTGCAGATGCATCCCCCGAAACACTCGACTGGAACAAATATGTTGAAATAGTAGGCAATGTACCTTACGATCCTAAAAAGTTCTTCTGGTGGCGTGCCTTTAAAGAATTTGGAACTGGTGTTGCCGGCGATTTGTATATTCACTTACTTAGCGGAACACATTTTATAACCAACTCCAAAGGTCCCGAAAGCATTTATAGCACGGGGCAATTCAGTTATTGGAAAGATGGCCGGAATATGCCCGATGTAATGACCGGCATTATGGAATACCCCGATTCTCCGGAGCATCCGGCATTCCAACTGACCTTGCAGGTAAACTTTATCAGCGGCTCTGGTGGTGAGGAAAGAATCCAGTTTGTTGGCTCAGAAGGTGTAATGCAGGTTAATGGCAATGACTTAAAAATAACTCACAGTATTATGCCGGAAGCACCAGGCTTTGGAGGCTACGATTCGGTCTTTACGTTCCCAAAACAAATGCAGGAAGATATGACCAAAGCATATAATGCCAAATGGACCGATGCACAAAAGAACCGTCCCAAGAAAAATGATGTGATCTTCAGAGCCCCGGATGGCTATAATGAACACCTGGACCATGTTACTAACTTCTTTGATTCTGTACGCACCGGCAAACCGGTAGTGGAAGATGCAGTATTTGGTCTGAGAGCGGCTGCACCTGCTTTATCATGCAACGAAAGTTATTTCCAAAAGAAAATAATAAGATGGGATCCGGTTAATATGAAACTGGTCTAAAAGGAAGAAAATCAATTATCGTTCCTATACCCGAAGCAATTATCGTAAAACAAAAGGCGTCCATCTGGCCGCCTTTTACATATACTTTATCCTATTTATTATTTATTAGTTCAATATCAATACCTGTAAAGTATTTTTTATAAATTTGTATCGCACATCACTTCTTCACATTTAAATCCTACCTGTAATATCTCACCCATTCCCGGAGCACCAATGCCCCAATTAGAAATGTACAGTTTTCCATCAGGACCAAATATCATGGCTGTTGGAAGACTAAGTCCTGATACAATTACTTCCCGGTTACCATGGGTATCTATTCTTTCTACCTGGCCAAGTCCTGGTGTAAGGCTTGATGCACCAACTGTGCATTCAAGTACATACAGGCGATCATGGTTGTCGAATGCAATACCAAGTATTGTGGAAAAACCAGAAGCAAATACGCTTATTTGACCATCTGGAGTAACCTTGTAAACCTTACTGCCCCCTATAATAGGAAATGTGTCTAAATTCCCAAGATAGAAGTCTCCTCTGTGACGTGCAACTGTTGTAGGCACAATATGTCCTTGCGTTGCAGAAACATCTATTATCCGGCTGATGTTTCCTCCAGGGGAAACTTTGTCTAATTCGCCATGATTTGGTTCAACATAATACAAATCAGTACCAACATTTATCATACTATAGGGTGTTCCATCTGGTTCAAAATCATCTTCCTCTGGATGATCTACAGGATGATTCTTCAAAAAATGACTGATGTTTGCAACCATAGTCCAGGACCTGTCTGGATTTATCCTGATAATGCCATTGGGAATATCCGGTACACCATGCGAACATCCTGCACCAGCCAGTATTGCATACATAGTATTACCTATAAAAGCTATATCTGCAACACCTTCAATACTTCCTCCTACCAAAGGTGAAGCCATACTCGATGGTAGATGATCTACATAAGTAGTGCGCATCCCATGTGGGTTAATTTTGGAGATACGGCTTCCGGTATCACTTCCGGTATAAGGACCAACAGGTGGAACAACTTGTACACAATGAGACGTGTTTGTTCCCCCAATTCCCGCTTCCGCGACATACAAATTACCATCCAATCCAAACTTTAAACCACGTGGACTATTTAATCCGGTTGCAAACACATTAACTGTTGCAACAGTACTGTCTCCGGTCCCACAAACAGGAGGATACTGTTTTTTACATGAAGTAAAGAATAGGATGCCAACGGCAGTTGCTGCAAATAGCCAATTAAATTTTGTTTTCATATGGAGCACTTTTTTGGTGTAATGAGTGGTTGTTTTAGTGTCTTTGAAGTGCAGGAAGGTCTATATAAAGTTTATAAATAATTAATGATGTATTTGCATGTAAATACTGTTTTAACATATTATTAACTTATAAGTTATTGATTTATATTCACTTTTGGAGAAATGGTCAGTTACTTTAAAACATTTACCATATATTAGTAACACCAATATTCTTAATATGAAACAATCAATTCTTCTACTCTTTCTTTTTACTGCGTTTATTTCTGCAAAAGCACAGCTTTCTAATACTAACTGGAAAGGCACAATTCAGGGAGATCAAACTATTGATGTAGTTTTCCATTTTAATAATGATACTTTAAAGGTGGAAAACATAGGAGATGCTTCTACACTCGAAGTACTTACTTATGCTGCTAAAGACAGCATTATTACTTTCCAAAAGGTATACGGTCAAAGTGAGTGTGACAATATTGCGATCGGAAAATATAAGTATATAATAAGCAAGGACGAGATTACTTTTACATTAGTAGAAGATGCTTGCGAACATAGGTCAGCGGTTTTGAATAATAGCAACTGGGCTAAAATGCAATAACTATATCTTTTGCAAACATGGACTATAGATATTGTAAGACCTCTTCATATGTGTTAATTACTTATGGTACAATCACAATCTTACCCGTTGTATGATGTGTCTCTATCTCTCTAAATGCATCTGCTGCATTGTCTAAATTATATCGTTGACTTACATGAACTTTCAATTTACCTTCTTCTGCCAATTGGCAAATATGTGTTAGTTGAGTTGCATTCGGCTCTACAAATACATATTGAAAGTTGATGCTTTTATCTAGATTTTCTCCCCGGTTTAATATAGATACCAATTTTCCGGTGGGCTTTAATGCGATAAGACTCTGCTGCAATGTTTCGCCACTGGTGCAATCAAAAATGAGATCTACTCCCTCGTGTAAAATCTTCTTTACTGCTTTGCCAATATTCACATCCTTATAATCTATTGTCTCATCAGCACCCAGCGTCTTCATGTATTCATGGTTCTTTTCACTGGCAATACCTATTACGCGGGCGTTTTTGGCTTTAACTAACTGTATCCCTATACTGCCTACACCACCTGATGCACCTAATATCAGCACCGTTTGCCCTTTCTGCAGGTTACCGGCAACATATAAGCATTGATAGGCAGTAAGCCCCACCAACGGTATAGCCGAAGCTTCTTCAAAAGACAAGCTTTTAGGACGAATGGCAAGATAGCTTTCGGGCAAAACAATGTACTCGGCAAAAGTCCCTAAATGAGCCAACGGTCTACGTGCATAGGCATATACCTCATCACCCACATTAAACCGGCGCGCACTGAATCCTCTTTCTTCTACGACACCTGCTACATCCCAACCTGGTATAATAGGAAACTGGTATGGGAGAAAGGCTTTAAGATACCCTTCACGTACTGCAGCATCTACCGGGTTGATGGCAGCAGACTTTATTTTAACTAACACCTCTCCTTCTTTAATATCGGGTATATCCAACTGTCCTGTTTTAAGTACTTCAGTACCACCAAACTGTTCATAATACACCGCTCTCATTTGCCTTACCATACTTAATCTTTCAATTAGAATTTGTTATAACGATGAATTAAAACTGTTTGCAGATGATATAAACACCAATGCAGGTCGGCGATAAACTTCCCTCCGGTAGAAAGATTTAATATTTATAATAAGAATATGCTTATTAATAGTTTTAACCACCGGCTACTTTTGCTTGCTCAGGTGTTTCCATATAGCCAGTCATTGGAGGCATTTTTTGCTCGGCAGCTTTTTCTGTATCACTTATTCCACTACTTGCATTAGATATACTGCCATCGTTATTACTTTTCAATAAATAATCCTGCAGTTGTTGTAAACCTTGTTCCCAACCTTGCTTTTGTGGTTGTACACTTTCATCATCTCCAAAGGCGCTTTGTGTAATCGAAATAGTACTATTGTTTTCATCGCCTTCAAATCGTACTGATAATTTGTAAGGAGCATCTGGAACAGCTTCTGAAGTCAGATGCCAATTCCAGGTATATTCCAGTAAATCGTGTCCTTGTACTTTTTCATATGTACCATTTATAATTAGACGATTTTCTGCAAATACATACCTCACCTCACCACCTTCTTTTATATTATTTACCACGTCAGTCAACGTGTTCCCCATTGGTTTCCACCATTGTTTCAGTTGCTCAGGCTGTGTCCATGCGCTGTATAGTGCCTCCTTGGAACAAATAAACTGCCTTGATACATTCAGGTTTGACGATTTGTTTTCCATTTGATAATATTTTAAACAAATTCTTCAAACATCATGCAAGGAAGCGGTGGAAATATTTACTTCAAGCTTATGCCTGTTGCCATAGTTATTCAAGAAGCTTTAGAAATACATTTGACAATCGTAATAAGTCCAATGTATTACAAGCCGTAAAACATTATTTTTATCATATGAGTAATACTGAACTACACCGCAGAAAATTTGTGCAACAAACTGCCATGGGCATTAGTGCATTAGCATTGCCTTCACTACAAAGTGAGCAAATAAAATCAGTTGGTCATTCAACAGAAAAGAAATTGAATGTTGTATGTATTGGTGCTCATCCTGGCGACCCTGAGTTTGGATGCGGCGGTACACTGGCAAAATACAGTGATGCAGGGCACAAAGTGAGCATTATATACTTAACCCGTGGCGAAGCAAGCGACCCCTCTAAAACTTACGAAGAAATGGCTGCTTTGCGTACGGGGGAGGCAGAAATAGCCTGCAATGTACTCAATGCTACTGCTATTTTTGCCGGGCAAATAGACGCCAATACTGAGCTAAACAAAAAGAGTATTGAGGATTTAACAAAATTGATAATGCTGCAGCAGCCCGATATTGTTTTTACGCACTGGCCTTTGGACACACATCAGGATCATCAAATAGCAGGATTGCTTGGTTTTAATGCCTGGGCAAAAAGCAACCGTGCATTTCAGTTGTATTATTATGAAGTAAATACCGGAAGCGAAACGCTTGATTTTACACCAACGGATTATGTTGATATCACCAGTGTGCGCGATAGAAAGAAGGAGGCCATGTTTGCACACAGAACACAAAACCCGGAAGAAGTATATGCTGCGTTCTTTAAAACAATGGAAGAATTCAGAGGATTGGAATCTGGTGTACCCGCAGCAGAAGGATTTATCCGTTTTAAACCAAAGAGAAGAAAGAGCCGGACTTTTTGGGTTGTAAAGGCAAAGTGTATTTAGTAAAATGATTAGTTGTCAATCATTTTTCATGCTTTTTTCAACATGGCTTATGTGCCTGAAGTATGAACTTCTGTATCTAACAGAAAGGTTTTATTGCAAATAAAAAACTTCCTTTTAAGTCTTGTTGGCATAATTTTCACCCCGGTTAAACTTTAACCTATTAAATTATGTATGTTCAATTGCCCCGCGTCAAACTCCAACAGGTAATTGTATCCGAAAGCTCCAGAAGCTATCCAGGTAGTATTGCCCTGCCAGACGAATTAATAGAAGCAGCAGGTCTTAAACTATTTGAACAGGTTCATGTAAACAATCTTTCAAATGGCAACCGTATCATAACTTATATTGTACGAAGTAAAAAAGAAGGATTTGTTTCTCTAAATGGCAGCTGCTTCCTGGCTGTTTAATTAAGGGGGATAAAATACACATTTTAGCTTATGGCTATTTTGATGGAGAAGATGCCCAAAGCTTTGAGCCAAGAATAATATACACGAATGAAAATAATAAGGTTATAGAAGCAAGAACTTATGCTTTTTAATGCAGTAAAAGCTATCATAGAGCGGATAACAAACTGGCACAATTGGCCATTTTACATTTTTTATTCTCCCATTTCTTATGTATTGTTGGGCTATTATATTAAAACACGCTCCCTGTGGTTTTATACTGCCTCCAACCCTACAATAGCTTTTGGTGGCTTTGAAGGTGAAACTAAGAGCGAGATATACCAGCAATTGCCGCAGGAGCTTTGTCCCAAAAGCATTTATATTCATCCATCCTTGTCTTTTACTGAAGTAGTAAACCAGTTATACCTTTCAGGATTAACCTATCCATTTGTAGTAAAGCCTGATATTAATATGAAGGGATTGCTGTTCAGAAAAATAGAAAGCGAACAGCAATTGAAAATTTATCATAGTCAAATACCTGCTACTTATATCATTCAGGAATTTATCAATTTGCCCTACGAAGTAAGCATTTTTTATTGCAGAAAGCCAGCAAGCAACACCGGCATTATCACTGCTTTTATAAAAAAATATTACTTGAGGTCACAGGCAATGGAACTACAACGCTGGAGGACCTAATTAATGATAACCCGGAAGCAAGTATGTTTTTAAGCAAAATAAAAAAGCAGTATTCAAAACGGTTACAAACTATTTTGCCAAAGGGTGATACGTTTTGTATTTGGCATATAGCTAATTTGTATAATGGTGCCCGGTTTATTGATCTTACCGAAAAAGTAACGGATACTTTGCTCTATATGTTTGATGAAATTAGCCATCAAACGCAATTTCTGTATGGGCGTTATGACATCAAATGCCGCTCTGTAGAAGATATATTGCAAGGGAAAAACTTTATTATCCTTGAATTTAATGGAGCAGGCTCGGCGCCCAATCATATCCATGCAGGCAAGTACAAGCTGCTGGATGCTTACAGGGAAATCCTTAGACACTGGAAAGCTATGTATGAAATAAGTCGAGACAACCGCAAGAAAGGAATAAAATACTGGAGCTTTTTGAAAGGCTATCGTTTTCTGCAAAATTCAAGGCAATACTTTAAGCATCTCAAGCAATTAGATAAGGAGCTTGACTTGAATGTTGCATGATTAAAGACGCTTTCTTTTACCACAACTGCAAGTGGCAAACACACTAAACCTAAATAATAAATATTAAGGAATTATTTAAAATTAGTGGCTGATTTGTACGGAATCCATGAGAATATCTTCACCTTCACGAAAGTCTTTTATTTATAATAAGCATTTCAAGCTACATCATTCATTCGTAAATTCCCTTTCTCTGTATTGATTTGTCTGGAGCTGTACCTGTGTTATACTGATCTTATACTGTAGTTATACTTAAGTTACTACCTAACTTATACCTAAGTTATACCTAATCTCCTCCCTATCTCCTTTATATCTTCTCCGTATTTACTCCTTAGATAATTGATATCTGCCCTATATACTTCTGCTCACTTTTATGTTACATTAGTTAATGACTAAATACACGCAGAGACATCACGTTCCGCACCAAAAGGCCTCACATCATCGTTTACAACATTCGGTTACTGTTCGAAGTAGGAATGGTATAGAAAATTCTTACTCCTGATTATTATGTAAAAAAGTAAATTGACTTGTTGTATTCTTCAGTATCAGGCGCAATGCGCTTGTCCCGTTTGGGTCTACACCGGTTGAATACAAATAACTTTTTCACTTCTTACTGAATAGCTATGCTTTGCCTTATCCTTGTACCCGATGCACTTGTAACAATAACATAGCATTCCCCTTTTACATTTGCAGATATTGAAATTTGCCAATTGTTTTTACCAGCTATGCTAGTATGCTTTTCTGTAGATAGCTGCACACCCAAAGCATTATATAAACTAACTATACAACCTTCTGCTTTGGTTGTAGTATAGCTTACTGTACAATAAGTCTTTGTAGGATTAGGGTATACGCTTAACGATACAGTTGCTAATGGGGCAGCACTATTAACTGCAGTAGTTGCAGCAATCCGGTAAATACTTCTATTCGCCATATTCACCAGATATAATTCTTTTTTACTGTCTTCGCCAAAAGAAGTATAGGCGCCTTTATCACCCTTGTATTCATCTTTCTCCGATACACTATTATTATTAATTGTAAGCGAGCGGATAATGCCGCTGCAATAATCAGTAAAGAAATACTTACCATATATAGAGGGATATTTTTTACCCCTGTACACAAAACCACCAGTTATGGAGCAGTCGCCGGTTGTAGAAGAATGTGCATACTCATATTTAGGAAAGGTATATTGCGAACCTGCCTGGCAACTATTTAAGTTGTATGCGTGATTTCCCTCATAACAACGCCAGCCATAATTTTCACCACCATTGCTGCTGCCGTACTTAAAGTCTACTTCTTCCCAGTGATCTTGTCCCACATCGGCAATGAACAGTTTACCAGTAACATCATCAAAGCTCCAGCGCCACGGATTGCGCAAACCTAAAGCCCATATTTCCGGTTTGTACCCAGCAGTATTTACAAAAGGGTTGGTAGAAGGAATTTTATAAGGCGCACTGCCGCTGTTTATATCAATTCTAAGCATTTTACCTAATAAACTGGAGGGGTTCTGGGCATTATTCTGTGGATCGCCACCGCTACCTCCATCTCCCATACCAATATATAAATAACCGTCCGGGCCAAAACGGATGCAACCGCCGTTGTGATTAGCATAAGGTTGATGGATTTCCAAAATCTTTTTTTCGCTGGAAGGATCAGCTACATTGTGGTTAGTTGCTGATTCTCTAAACCGGGAGATTTGGGTATTTCCGTTTTTATTAATATAGTTTACGTAAAAGTAGCCATTGCTTGAAAAGTTTGGATGAAAAGCCAGACCTAGTAATCCTTGCTCGTTACCTTGAGTTGTTATTCTGTCGCTGATATCCAGGAAAGGGGTTGCAAGTTTATTTCCTGCAGCATCACAAATCATCAATTGTCCGGTCTTTTGTACTACAAAAAGGCGACTATCACCACAGTTCTCAACGCCTAATGGAGAGGTATACCCACTTGAAAAAGGAACTAAATGAATGCCATTTTGGGCAATCAAATAGCTGCAGTATACCAATAGTGTGCATACTAAGTAGAGATGCTTTTTCATAGATGTATATTTAGTAAAGGAAGGATAAATGGCAAAGCATAAGCAAAAAGACACTCTATTTATAACAAAAATCCAGCCTGATTGTTCGCGGATAACAGCTTATAGAAAGCACTTATAATGTAAAAAGGTTATCGATGAGATAGCCTTTTTACATCATGGAAATAAGTCTATAAAACTATAGATAGTATTCTCTCACAGTATATAACACAATCTTTTCAATCTTATTGACGAAAATCATTCTTTATAAATGCTTTCTTATTCATTATTTAGTCTTGATGTAAGCCAAATCAATACTTATAAAAGCATTCTTTAGTTACTTCTATTTGAGCCTACAAAAACAAATGGTGTAAAAATTGTTTAGTTTAACAAAAAACAGATTCATTTTCTCGCTAACCTATTTATACACAACAATGAAACAAAAAACCCCTGCAAAAAACAAACAGGAAGAGTTTTTTTCTTTTGCGCAAATGGAGCGCAGTGCAGGTATTTTAATGCACATTACCTCTCTCCCATCTGCCTTTGGTATTGGCGATCTAGGTCCCGGGGCAGCCACCTTTGCTGATTTTTTAAACAGAAGTGGACAAACATTCTGGCAGTTATTGCCACTAAATCCAACAAGTGCAGGACAAGGTTTTTCTCCGTACAGCGCCTCTTCCAGTATGGCAGGTAATCCATTACTTATTAGTCCCGAATTGTTGGTAAAAGATGGTTTATTAACCAAAAAAGAAATAACCAGATACAAAGAGGAAGACAGTGATAAAGTGGATTATCCTCAGGTAGAACAAACAAAGCAGGCTATATTGGATAAAGCTTACGCTAAATATATTAAAGAACCGTCTGGATTAGAAAAGGAGTATAGATCTTTTTGCAGAAAAGAGAGTGTATGGCTGAACGATTTTGCCCTATATACAGTTTTGAAAAGCAGTCATGAAGGTAAACAATGGAGTGACTGGGAAAAACCTTTTAAAGAGCGCGATGTAAAAGCATTAAAGAAGTTTGAATCGGCACATAAGGAAGAATTGGACAAAGTAAGATGGCAGCAATTTATCTTCCTGAAACATTGGGAGCAGCTTAAAGTCTATTGCAATAACCTAAACATTAAATTATTTGGCGACATGCCTATTTATGTGGCATATGACTCTGCCGACGTATGGTCTCACAGGGATATTTTTAGTATAGATGAAGAAGGTAAACCTGAATACGTAGCCGGTACCCCACCGGATAACTTTAATGAAGACGGACAGCTTTGGGGCATGCCTCTTTTTAAATGGGACGTTTTACAACAACGCAATTACGACTGGTGGCTTAACCGCCTGCGCAAAAACCTGGAACTATTTGACCTGTTGCGCCTAGACCACTTCAGGGCATTCGCTGCATATTGGCAAATAAAGGCGGACTCTAAAACAGCAAAAGATGGTGAGTGGGTAGAAGCTCCCGGACACGAATTCTTTACCCTTGTACAAAAGGAATTAGGCGAAACGCCATTCGTAGCAGAAGACCTTGGGCATATAGATGCACCCGTATATAAACTACGTGATGACTTTCAAATGCCTGGTATGGAAGTATTGCAGTTTGCTTTTGGAGATAACATGTCACAAAGCGTTTATATTCCGCATCATCATGTACCTGTAAGTGTTGTGTACACCGGCACACACGATACAAATACCACTATTGGCTGGTACAAAACTTTAGATAAACAAGGCAAACAAAATCTTTCCGATTATGTAGGAGTAAAAGTGACCCCCAAAAATGTATGCGATTTGCTTTGCCGGATGACGTATGCATCCGTATCAAAGCTGGCTATTTTGCCTATGCAGGATATATTGTGCCTTGATGAAAAAGCCCGCATTAACATTCCTTCTTCCGGCGAAAATAACTGGGCATGGCGTATTACTTCCGATCAGATTAATGAGGAAGTAGAAGCAAAGTTGAGAGAATGGAGTACACTGTATGACCGTATGCCTAAATAATTGTTAGTAACCCATAAAATATACAAATGACTATTGGATATCAAGCCTCACATGAGCAGTTTGCGCCTTCGGAATTAGTAAAATATGCTATTGCCGCAGAGCACGCAGGCTTCAAAGCTATACATTCGTCCGACCATTTTCATCCATGGAGTGTACGGCAGGGACATAGTGGTTTTGCCTGGGCATGGATGGGTGCTGCCATGCAGGCTACTACCATACCATTTAGTGCTATCTGCGTACCGGGGCAGCGTTATCATCCGGCTGTAGTGGCGCAAGCTATTGCTACCTTGTGCGAATTATTCCCCGGCAGGTTTATAGCAGAGTTGGGTAGTGGCGAGGCCATTAACGAAAAAATAACCGGTGAACCGTGGCCATTAAAATCAGAAAGAAATCAGCGGCTGGCAGATAGTGCAGAGATTATCAGGAAATTGCTGGAAGGTGAAGAGGTAACACATAAAGGTTTTGTAACCGTCTATGAAGCTAAACTTTATACACGTCCTGCCGAAACACCACCCCTTTTTTGTGCCGCCATTTCTGAGCAAACTGCAGAGTGGGCAGGCTCATGGGCAGATGGATTGATAACAGTAGGAAGCGATGTAGCAGTTGCAGAAAAAGTAATAAATGCTTTTAAAGATGGTGGTGGAAAAGGCAAGCCCGTATTCCTTAAAATGGATTTATCCTATGCCCAAACAAAGGCAGAAGCAATGGATGGCGCCTTCGACCAATGGCGTACCAATGTCTTACCCTCCAATTTACTCGGAGACTTGAGGAAAGTAGAGCATTTTGATGCAGCTGCTACTTTTGTACGCCCGGAAGATGTGGCCGAAAAAGTAAAAATTCTATCGGATATAGAAGAGTGTAAAGACTGGTTGCAAACTTTTGCATCGCTGAATGCCGACCGTTTTGTTCTACATAATGTAAATCGTTTGCAACAACAGTTTATAGAAGATTGGGGAGAGAAAGTATTACCGTTTGTCTAATACTTGATCTTCTCTATGATAGTTGAAGTAGAAAATGAATACTGAATAACAGTGTACGCTTAATAAATTTACATTACTGTAGCAGTGAATACGTTAATAGTCGGTATAGGTCATATTCAAAGTTTTAGTACTAACAGATTATTTGTTTATACTTAAAAATAATCAAGAGATTCGTAATAATATCCATACTTCAACTTATTGAAATACAAAAGATTGTCGTATCTTCATTAGCAACTAACTGGATCCTTTATGCCAACTGTTTTCGTCCTTGATGATGATGTAAACTTATTAGTTGCATTGGAGCTTTTGCTTTCACGGAATGACTATAAAGTATATTCATTTAGTAATTCTGCTGATTTAATACTTACATTAAACCAGCTTATGCCAGATATCATTTTACTCGATATACTTCTTTCTGAGACAAAGAATGGTAAAGTAGTGTGTAAAGAGCTGAAACTAAAATATTATTATCCCAATAAGATTTACTTGTTTTCAGCCACCCATATTCCGGATGATGAATTGTTAAAGAGTGGTGCAGACGGATTTATTGATAAGCCATTTGAAATTCAACATTTATTAAGTATGTTAAGCAATGCTGTTATGAAGCAACAATAATAATTAATGGATTTGGTTCTCACATATTAGCAGAGTGGTCTCAAAATATAGTTGAAGAGCACCGCTGATTGCACATGTACTTGTATTATAATACATTATGTGCACGATAAATTGATTTATCATTAAAAAGCATAAGTAATGATTCTATTATTCCGGAGCATTTCAACCGCCGGATGTATTAAAATCCATTACATCACAGTGAAGTATCACTCATTATTTTCTACATCATTAACACTTGCCCGGTCACCACCTAAAAGCCTGTTTTCCCTATTCTCATTATCGTACTCACTCGCTTCTTCTTTGATTATCCTATCCAATTCTGTTGCTGGCGCTGCAGCTTCCGGAGTATTATTGTTTGTTTCACTGGCTCCTTCATTCGCCCTTAGCCTTTCATTTTGATTCCAGGTCTCCTGCACGTTATTAAGCTCGGTACCATTATGATTATTTGGTTCCATCGGACATAAATTTGAAAGTAAATACTTATTTATACTGAAAGGCAAAAGTCATGCGCGGAAACAAACAATGAAAGTATATTTTATAACAGAAGCAAATTGATCAACTTACCCGGCATCTTTCATCTTAGCTCCCTGAGCTTCTTCGTCGGCATGTTTACTAGGCTCTCCTTTCAGTATCCATTCAAATCCTACTGCAAGAATGCCTCCAAGAAAAGTGGCAATCACATAGATCCAGGTAGTGGAAAAATCTCCTCTTACAATGTCTGGCCCTAATGTTCTTGCAGGATTCATTGAGGCCCCGGTTAAGGCGCCAGCCCATAACCCAGATAAAGCAATGTACCCACCAATAGCTAATGCACCGTTGTTGCCCAAATTGCCAGGGCCAGCTGCTGTACCTAATATTGTATTGATCAACCCTGTGGTTAAAACTGTTTCTAACGCAAATAGCTTCCAATTGTCGAGATGATGATGAGGCGTTGTAGCGCCAACATCACCCGCGTTTCCAAATAAGCCTTTTAAAAAAGCAGCAGCTAAGATTGCTCCAATTATCTGTGCTACAATATAAAAGGGCACACGCGCCCATGGGAAGTTCCGCCTTAGTGCAAACGCCACAGTAACTGCAGGATTAATGTGCGCCCCACTTACAGAACCCATGAAGTATATGATTGCCATAACCATCAAGCCAGGAGTAACAACCTCCATTCCCTTTGACACTTCACCGGATACATGAGCTACTACCGCTGCACCCCCGCCTGCCAATGTTAATAAAAAAGTGCCCCAACATTCTGCAAATAAAGCACGCCATCTATTTTCGGACTTAAGAAAATCAGCCAGTTCTTTTTTGTTTTCATCTCCCATAATTTGTTCCCAGCAAACACCAACCCAATTTCATGTTATCTTATCATTAACTCTTTAGCTTTTTGTCAATTATTTAAAATATGTTCATTATAACTTACTGCAGAAGAATGTTTCTAACGATAGTTCCGGATTATTCAGATTCGACTTCATTAATAACACTTCACAGTCCAGCTATTTCTTTCTAAATAAAATATGACCTCAGGCAACTACTACAGCAAATTCATCGTATTCTAAAGTTATGACAACTGGTGCCTCTCTGTAAAGCAAAGAATTACCTGAATGCTATACTATACTGCCAGACTACCGGTTCCTAACAATATCTTTTAAATCATCTAATAAACTTTCCGTATGAAAAAGTGTTATTTTCTTATGAGCCTTCTCCTATGTGTACTTTTGTTTAATGCAGATGCAAAAAAAATAACGGTAACAGCTTCTGGCATAACTTTCTCACCCAAGACTTTTACGGCTGTCGTTGGCGATACAGTCAATTTTGTTTGGGGAAGCGGAACACATACTACCACTTCTACTTCTGTACCCACGGGAGCAGTCACCTGGAATGCCCCGATTAGTAGCTCGCATACTTCATTTCAATATGTTATAACAAAAAGCGGTACTTACAATTATCAATGCAACTTTCATGTGTCAATGGGTATGGTAGGTAGCTTTACCGTATCTGCTCCTCCTGTCACAAAAATTACTGTAATAAAATCATTTGCAGCAAACAACTGTAACAGCTCAGATAGTATCCAATATCAATGCACCCAAAGCAAACCACCTTACAAGGTACAATTGTTCCGTTATGGTAAAGCCTTTGGCAGCGTACTTACAGTGAATAACATGAATCCTTTTGCATTCAAAAATTTGCCGCTGGGAAGTTATTTCGCAACCGCAAAAGGGAATAATGGTGCTGATGCTACTTCAGGTAAAAGCTCGACTACTTCACTTGCACCTATTCCACAGAGCGTGCTTGCTACGCATATCGGCAGCACAACTGCTACCATAAAATGGACCCATCTTTCCTGTGTTAAATTCTATACAGTACAGTTCCGTAAACAAGGCACTACTACTTTTACCAAGAAAAACACGGTTGGGAATAAAGATTCATTAAATCTCACAGGGCTTACTGCGAATACAACATTCGAGTTCCAGGTAGCTTCAAACGATTCAGCAAATCATATAACAGCTACAAGTCAACTCTCAAGTATAAAGACATTTAAGACTACAGCCGCAATTATTGCAATGAATAGCTCATCAACTCCTGTTAGCATTGGTAAAGACAAGGCTTTATTGATATATCCAAATCCGGCAACTAACTCATTTACGATTCAAACAAATGGGCTCCAATTTATTTCAGCACAGTTGCGCAATGAAAATGGTGTAGTGGTTTGGAAAGCACCAAGCTCTTCTTTGTCAAGCAACAATAAACTTAATGTAAACGTAAGCAATGTACCGGCAGGAACTTATTTCCTACTACTTGTAGATATAAACAACAAGCAGCGTATGGAAAAAATAGTGATTGAGAGATAGAAGATAAGATAGATATGTATGATTTAAAGCGGAGTATTAGCTAAGGTTATAACCTTGGAAGATACTCCGCAATTTTATAGTTCAATTTTTAGTTACATTATTACGGTAATGGTTTTTCAAGTTCTATTGTAGAATTACGCATTATAAAATCCTTTAGAAATCCTCAATTTAACTGCACAGATTAATTTAATAATGAGGGTTCTATTCTGGATTATCATTTTCTTGGTAGCGTTGACCCGATCAATACCTCCCTAGTATTTTTCTGCCATTATCTGAGTAAATCTTTTTCAAGGTAGCATCAGTTAAATATAATCCATATAGTGGCCAATGATAGCCAAACTGGTCTTGTTCGTAAAAATGCTCGTCCGCTGTTTCTAAGATTCTAAACGTGGTCTGATACATATCTTTTGAAAAGCCCATGTCGGTACCATATACAATGCGGTTGTCATACTTCTCTATAAACTGATGTACATAGCGTGGAATCGGGGCTAATTCTGCATAACGCGCAGCCATATCGGCATACAGGTTAGGATATTTATCCAATAATGTACCTAACTGGCTTAAATCGGAGCAGGTATTAGCGAGGTGACAAGCAATAAAAGTAGTGTTTGGGTTGTCTCTTACAGCATGCTCCAGCGTAGCTATTAATTGGTCATGATTCAAGATGCCTTTTTTGGACATATCCACTTTCCAGGTTGCCGCATTCATTAAGCCATCATTTGTAGAATCTGCAGGCAGGTACATCCATGCATCTTCTGCCACGTGTATACTAACAGGCATGTGCAGTTCACCACATCGTTTTAATAAGGGTTTTATACGCTGATCATCAATATGCATTCCCCAACCAGGTGTGGGTAAGGAATAAAATTCGCCCAACCCTTTATCGCCTAATTCTCCAACACCTCGCGCTCCTTTCTTATAGCATCTTTCCAATTCTTCTACTGCACGCTTGCTCCAGTCTTCTTTATCCATTGCTGTATAGTCAAATCCACACCAAACCTCAAAGCGGTCTTTATAGCGTGCATATTTATCTACTATTGAATCGAAGCGGGCACCGGTGGAATAAGAAAGTATAATGGATTTTGCAATGCCTGCCTCATCCATTGTATGCACCCATGCATCCACTTCAGCATCTGTTTTTGGGTAATCATGGGAATGAAAGTCAATCACCGGATATTTTGCTTTCTCCACTTTAGTCTGTGGTACTTTATAAATAGAAACAGGATGATAATCTTTCAGCTTCAGATTATTAACGTCCTGCGCAATAGCGGTGAATACAAAAGTTTGTACAGCAAGTAACAGAATACCTTCTTTAAATTGTTTGGCAGCTTTGTAGCAGTTCATTGTATGGTATGAATATTTAATAGATTATGCGTACTAATGTATGTAATTAGTAGTAAAAAAGCAGGTTTAAAAGTTCAATTGCTAATAAAGTGTGCAACAAGACTGATATAAAGCCTTCAATGTTATGGAAGTCCTGTTTTTAGAGGAAGGCAATGCTGAAATCTGTATTACATTCTTTTTCATAATTCTTCAGATGTATCAAACCAGCATGGTTCAAGAACCTGACAGGTTTAGCAGATAAGAGTTCAGCTATAAAGAGGGGGAGATAGGGAGTTACGGAGGAGTTAACACCGGGAAGATATGGGGGAGATTTGGTATAAGTTAAGTATAACTTAGGTATAACTTAAGTATAAGTTAGGTATAACTCCATGGGTTCCTCTATTGGGAACAGGCATTTTGGTGTGTGGGTAAAGATTCATCTACCACTAAAAAAAATGAACTATCCAAGGCTTGCCCCTGGGTAGTTCATTATAAATAACTATATAAAGCTGGTGTTTTTGCCGGAGGGGAAGTGAGGGAATATTAAATGAAGGGTGTTGGTGCACCTTATTTCTCTACTGGTAAATCAGCGCCAAACATATATCTGTACATGTTTCTAATGGAATTGCTTAGCTAATAGGAGTGCTACTTCACCATATGTTTAATAAGTGAGCCCACCGTAGTCTCTTTGAAATAGAAAGCTGCAGAAACTCCAAAGAAGGTGGCATCGCTGGCGGATGCCCTGCCACTATAAAAGTATTGCCCGAAGAATACATTAAAGTGCAACTTAGTGCTGAAGGAATATTCTATACCGTTGGTAAGCTCAGTAATCAGGTATTCCTTTGCATTGAAAATACAGCCAATACCCGCCGTAAAGGTATTGGTAAATTTCCCCTGCTGGAACACATTCAGGTTTGGCCGTAGCTCTACATAAAAACTGGTATCACTATGTGGCATTTTACCCAGGGTTGTTTTGCCTACATCTATACCCATACTGAATACATCCCACTGTTGCCCTGCTTCAAGTGCTATGTTTGATTTCTCTGGAATTGTTCCGGGAGTGTTGGTAAAGCTGGGTGCCAGGGAAATATAAGTTTGAGAAAAAGAAGTAAAGCCGGCAAGTGCCAGTAAGGTACAGAGCAGTAGTTTCATTATGTAGCTGTTTATTTCAGAAAAGTAAGACAGGAATTTGAAACAAACATAGATGTTGATGAATTGTTCAAATGAAAGGGTGTATTATCCATTAGTACTAACAATACTTACTTAACCCACCCCTGGTATTTCAAATACGCAACCAACTGACTATTGTTAACAGACAGCACAGGAAGCCACAAACCCAACCGCTCACGGGTCCACCAAAGCCCTTGCGGATTGCCTGGACTGGCATACCTATAGCGATATAATACCGCCCTTACATAGCGTGGCGGCTTATCCTGAAAGGGATTATTAGCAAACAAACTAATGACCTTAGAATCATTATGCAACAACTTCCACACAAGATTATAGGTCCACGGATATCCTTCAGGAGTGTCCATAGCTGCAAACCACATCTGCCAGTCTAAACGCAACTGATAGGGTGCTATTTGTGGCGGACGCTTATCGAGTAATACCGGCAAGCCTTTATAGATATACTGTTTCCAATGGGCATTATCACTGGAATCCATATCTGTAGTTCCTTCAAAAACAACATTATAACGCTCCTGCCCCACCGTTCCGAATGCACCATAAGTATTTACAAGATCCAATGGATCAAAGGATGTGTTCATCACTTGCTGTGTAGATACCATATTTATCACAGGCGACACACTAAGGAATAAAACAATCACAGTTACTACCCAGGCAGTAGTCTGCATAGTGCGGGATTCTTCGGCATGCACCGCCGCCACCTCTGCCTTACGAACGAGTGCCTGGGGTAGCAGCCTTGCCCAAAAGCCATCATCCAAACAAGCAAGGGCAGGAACAATCGTCAACCAGTTTAAAAACGAGAGATTACCACTAAGAATAATGTTGAATTGGAATAAGATAATCACTACTCCTGCAATATGCCTTGCGAGTCGTGGCCAGAATACAAAAAAGGGTGCCGCCACTTCCCCCAGCCAATTAAACCAAACACCGGTTTTGAGTACACTATGGGGGAGAAAATGAAACCAGCGGCTCAACGGACCAGGTATAGGCTGTGTTTCAAAATGGTAATACAATGCAGTTGCATTACGCCATATTACATCCCCACGTATCTTGATCAGTCCTGCACCCAGCATAATACGGAATATCAACCACCGGAATAGAACAATAATAGGTACAGGTGGCTCATACTTAGGAAACGGGCGCGCATCGAGCAATGGACAAAGGAAAATAGCCAGGAAGCCGGTCTCGGTAAGCTGAATCTCCCAGCCGTATCCATACCAGTCTTGTCCTACGTGAACGAATGACATATAAAGAAACCAAAGCACAAATAACATCAGTGCATTCGCATAACCCGCCACTACTACCAGGGAAAGCAGGAACCCGATCCATGCGCCCGTTAACAGTGCTGTATCGGAATGCCCAAACCAAAAGAAGGATGGCAAACGTATGAAGCCAGCGCTTTCTGAACCTAACGAATCTCTTACCTGCTTCAGGAACATATCAACAGGCAGCAGCCCATCAGACCCAATCAGGGGCACAATCTGGTTTATGGCAACCAGGAAAGCTATTGCATAAATGGCACCCAGCAGGCGGAGGATAACAAAGCGTGTTAGCCAATAAGTGGGCGATGTAGCTGGCTGACCTGACTCCTGAGGTCTCCTTCGGAATATACTATCCAGTATGTTTTTCATGGGCAGTGCCTTACTTCAAGGAGGATCAATAACGGCAATGGTAGCAATGGTATGGTTACAAAAATTAATCCCAAAAAGCTGCCCTAAAAAGGAGAGGTCAAACAACTAAATGGCACCAGGAACCATTATAATAACACAAAAGGGCTATACTCAGTATAACCCTTTTGTGCTTCATAAATGCAAAGGCAGCTTTACTCAGTAAGAAAGCTTATAAGCAACTACCTTATTTTTATAGAATGTAGGTACAAGCACCAGCTTCTCTGCCGGTATATAGCCAATATCAGCAGTGTTAGACGAGTCAGCTTTAGTGTCCAGCAGTAATTGTTCTTTGCCAGCTTTAATCAGGTAAATCTCACCTTGCCAGCGACTGGCAAGAAAGGTGCTATCGTCAAGTATCACTAAACCATCACCACCGGTCACAACCTGATTGATAAACTGATTCTGCTTGTTAGCAACATTGTATTTACTCACCCCTTTGTTATCCAGTATGTACAATTGTCCGTTTTTATCGCAAGCCAGCCCATTAGCATTTTCCCTACCCTTCTGCAACAGTACTAATATTGCCATTATCCAGTACATGTACTTTGCCGGTCTTGGTATCAGAGACATAAACTTTGCTGCCATCAGTAGCAACATCATTAAGGAAACCTGCACCTTTTACCGGATAACGCTTGCTGATCTTCCCATCATTCTGGTTGATCTCTACCAATTCGTCAATATCAGCAACATATAGCTTACCGTTCATCAATGCCATGCCTTTAGGAGCGTTCAACCCTGTTGCCCACCTCGCATTGATTACAGTGCCATCAGGTTTAAGTTTACCAATAGAACCTTTCCCATCTTTTTTAGATGGATCCCCTTCAATATTGCTGGTATAAATTATATTATCTAGCAGGGTCATATAAAGTAGATTCAACTGTAGTAAACACAGTATCGGTCTCCCATGCCTTTTGCAGGGAAGCTTTACCTGTAGATGGGTTGAGTAGAGGAGGCATTTACTGGGGCTGTGCTGTCATTAGCAGACTCGTTAGTAGTACTTGTATTATTTCCGGAGCAGGCATATAAGGATAGAGCAATGGAAGTTAAGGTTAGAATCTTTTTCATATAGTAAGCAGTTTAAATGGAAGAAAAGTAGTTGAAAGTGTTTCGCCTCTGCTGGTGTTATTCATCAGAAAGTAAGTATTTAGATGAAGAATCCCAACAAAGGCGAAAGAATAGAAGGAATTTTATTTAAGACACATGAAAGGCAACCTTCCTGTCACCCCACATTAAGGTAACAGTACCATCTTTAGCAATTTGGTAGGTTAGCTTTTCTGTAGGGCTTGCTCCTGTCGCTGGCTTTACTTTTACCTGCAGCGCATCTTGTCCTTTATTCTTATCATAATCAAATGCTCCCCAGGTATCCCATTTTTTATTGAAAATAATAGTCCATTCATTAGAGTTGGAGATCATGAAAAGGGCATACTTTCCTGCAGGCAGTGGTTTGCCCTCAACCTTTACATCTTTGCTCACCTCAAATACGGTGGCTTCATTAGCTCCGGCACGCCACACCTTACCATCCATAGGTTCTACATCCTTACCCATGGTTCTGCCTTTTAAAGAAGGCTGACTGTAATCAATAGTAACTGTTGCTCCATTGCTGATGGTTTGCGTAACTTTTGCAGGCGGGCTCGGGCGCTTTGATTTATCTTCCTGTTGTGCACAGGCATGCAGGGTGGTAACAAGTACGGCGCTAAGCAGTACGAAAGAGAGTAACTGTTTCATAGTTCTGATTTTTGTAACGAATATACAGTATAAACCCACCTCAATATTGTTATTTATAGCTGCTATTATAGAGTAAAGAATTAAAATAACGTAGAACTAAAAGCTTTATAAACACCACTGGTGGATAGCCCACCCGATAATATTCGAATTATTTAGTGTTCCACCCACCAGTAGTACTTGTTCATTACTATTTAAAAGCGTATTCAATTGTTGTATTGTTTTGTCCTGCTGGTAGGGAGTCCAGGTACCATGATTCACCAACTCCCTCTATCTTGTAAGTAAACCCCACTACCAGATCTGTTGAGGCATTTGTAACCAGGGTCTTTTCCACTATTATCTTATTAGCGGCAGAAGGGATTTCTTTTACTTTCATTGTACTTATAGCCGAATCCAACAGGGTTCGATCATGATCCCTTGCAAATACAGAGAAAGTAATATTATGCTCATCATCACTAAAATCTTCATTGGTGTATAGCACATACTTAATCTTCCGTTCTACTTTGTTGTTATCCGGTTTATCGCCATCCTTATTGCAAGAAGAGAATGAAAGCACCAGGCTTAATAAAGCAACTGCCATCAGCATATATCTATTCATATTCAATACTATTTAAAAGGCTTTACTCAAAATTGAAGCTGTTCAAACTGAATCGCCAAGCTGTTTATGTATGAAGTGTACTATTCATATAATGAATTGAAGATGATACGCTATTCTATATGAAGGTAATAAGCATTCTTTAACTGTAAACCTTTGCATGTACTTACTCCTGTCAACTCCCAATTGTCATCTTATTACCATGCTGCTTACCTTTACAAAAATCACCAACGCTATGAAAGCATTTTTAGGAATGGGCTTATTAGGCTCCAATTTCGTTAGAGCCATGCTGCAAAAAGGAGAACAAGTACAGGTTTGGAACCGTACCACATCCAAGGCAAAAGCGTTAGAACAATATGGCGCAAAAGCATTCGACAATGTAGCCGATGTAGTAAATGGTGCAGATACCATTCATGTTACCTTAAAAGATGATGCTACAGTTGATGAAGTATTGCAGAATGCAAGTACTGGCTTTAAACAAGGTGCTATCATCATAGACCATACAACCACTTCTGCTAAAGGTGCTATCCAGAGAACCCAATACTGGAAAAGCAAAGGTCTTACCTATCTCCATGCGCCTGTTTTCATGGGTCCGGTAAATGCTTTGGAAAGCACCGGCTTTATGATGGTTTCCGGCGATCAATCTGTCATCAGCAAGGTAGAGCAGGAACTTTCCAAAATGACCGGCAAGCTCATCAACTTTGGTGAGGAAGAAGGTAAAGCAGCAGGCATCAAACTCATAGGCAATTCATTTCTGATCAGCCTTACTGCCGGACTTTCTGATGCACTTGCACTGGCAAAAGTGCACGGTATTACAGCAGATGAACTGCTTAATCTATTCAATAGTTGGAACCCCGGTGCAATGGTGCCCGGTAGGTTGAAGCGGATCGCAGAAGCTAAGTTTAATGAGCCTTCCTGGGAATTGAATATGGCACGTAAAGATGCCGGCCTGATGATAAATGCCGCACAGGAAAATAATACTCATTTAACTGTGATACCTGCCGTTGCAGCCCTAATGGATGAATGGATAGCCAAAGGACATGGTAATGACGACTGGACGGTAATTACAAAGGATAGTTTGTGATAGAATAATTATAAATCAACCTTAATAATCCAATGGTGCGCGTAACTTCTCACGACGCACCATTCTTATTTTCATTCCATAGCATTCTTGAAGTTATATTGCAGCACAACCAAAAACTTGTGACACTTTTATATCGCTACAACCACTTCTTCCTTCCACTTTTCTTTTATTGCTTCTTTCAATGCATGGACAATTTCATCAAGACCTTCATACCAGTCCAAATGCGGACTCCATTCATTACAGCCTCCCGCCGGTAATATACACTGCGTATATTCCCACACCTTCTTACATACCGGACAACGTCCACCAGTTGAAAAGGTATCCCAGCTATGCCCGCAACTACACTGCCAATAAGGTTGTCCATCCGGCTCCCAATTACATTTAGGACATCTTACTCTTATATCATCCATAGATTATTGATTGCAATTAAAGTAAAAATAAATAATATTACTATCGCTTGATGCTTTTCACTACAGATGTACACAACCTTAAGTTTTTGGCTTGCAGCTTATATCCGGCAACTGGTATCCAGTAACTGGTATAATCACCTCTTAGCATTTCTATAACTATTTTATGTTCACTTCCTACCATTTGTTAGTTTCAATTCATTAAGTTTGTAACATGTTAGTTAACAGTGTAAATACCAAACGTACATCACTTAAAAGGTACTATGTAGTGCTGGATACACGTGATTGCTTTACCTGTTCTTTTACCGAGTTTTTACCTTTTACTCCCAAGCTTTACTACTTCTCCTCCTTCAAAGACTTTAAAACGCTTACCCCGGCCTAATATCTATTAATCTAAGGCACGGGGATCATTGTATTCTTTCTATTTAATCTATTTAGTTAAACGTCTAAATTGAATCATTATGTCTCGAAATCCGCGCGAGGTTTCGGCAGGTGGTAGTATTATAGTACTGTTTGTACTGCTAACAGCTATTATACTTCAAAATGCAATAATAGCTGATGCAAGATGGTATTGGTGCTTATTCATCACTATTCCTGCCATAGTACTGGTTGCATTGTTTATCCGTAGAAAAAGGATACATATCAAGTAATCAAATATTCTTTCAGTAAAAAATACTTCTTATTATATGATAACGATTGTTGCTCCATTCTACAGGTACCTTAATGGAAAGATAAAAGCGCTTTGGAAGCGAAATAACCTATCTAACAATAAAAAACTGCTTTTCTGGAAACAGGATGCATTAGGAAGCAATGCCATAGCATTGGATATAACCAAAAGAAAGCTGTTGTACTTCAATCAAGTCAATGATAGATCTTCATGTTTAATGATTGATTTGAAAGATGTACAGAGCTGTACCATAAAAAAGCTATACCATAGTATCGCTGCCGGAGGCTTGGTGCAAAAGAAACTGCAGGATTATTTAAAGACAATCCTCCTGCATTTTTCATTTAAAAACAGCCATCCTTCTATTACAATATCTTTCTACGAAGAAAGTGATAAGAATGAAGAAGCTGAATTTCTGGAAATAAAAGCAAAAGAGTGGGAAGCCACTATCTCAAAATTGCTCATTAAGAAAATAGCTGAAAGGGCATAATATCCTTAGAACAGGTGGCTGTGGCTTTTTTATTCAATTGATTTTTGAGTATGCAGCACCTGTTCTTAACATTTAGCCGTTGTTGGTGACCTTAGAAATTAAGAGCAATCTTAGTATCCCATTTGCTTCAATGCAACTCTAATTGAACTAACATTTTTGTACTTCGCTTTCTTTTCTTCACCATTAAAGCTTCCTTCTTCACAAAAGAACTTGTTCTCAAAATTATCTAGTCGTTTCAGTTTATCAGAAGGTGAAGTTAGGATCTGGATTATCGTACAAATAAGTATCATACATATAACCATCTATAGATGCACCACGATGCATTTGTCGCCAACTTACCGTTATTGCTATTTCTCTTTCTTTATCATTATCTGCATTTGCAAAAAAGACAGTTTCTATGCGAGCTAAACCACCATCTTCCTCAAAGGTGTCAATTAGCTCTCTTTGATAATAACCGTTACCATCTGGAATAAATACATAACCAATTACATCCTTTTCCGGATCAGGTCTATCATAACTTATTTTAGAAGTGATACTGGCATCAATAAAACCAAATAGTACTTTTCTTGTTGAATCCCATTCTTTGGTCTCAATAGCAGGATGAGCTAACTCATCTACGTTTAGCACTCTTTTCAAGAAGCCTTCCACACTTTCATTTGTCTGTCTGTAATAAGTCTGCGAAAATGTTACTAAGGTCAAAATAGAAAATACAATTGTTAAATATAATTTTTGCATTATAGGTTGATTATTACATACTGCCGCAGTCCGATGATCGAGTTAAGTCACCAGTCATTGCTTTAAAACTGCTTTTTTAGGAACATAAGCAACAATATTCTTTTGTGTCCATGTCCATAACAATGTTTTATTTGCAGGATTGTAAATTATTTCAGCAGTATCTTTTAATTCAGGTTCAGAGTATGCGCTATTAAAAGTAATACTTGCCTTATCCTTTTGCAAAATCCCTGAGATTAAACAATAGCCATCACTGTCATTATCGTTACAATCTATTCGATTACCATTATATGCAACAGCACAATAGGAGCCCTTTAAACTGTCATTATTTTGAATGATATCAAGATCAAAATTTGAAGATTTAGATTCCCAATGCCAATGTCCAGTTAAGTTAGTTTTATCCTGAGAAACATTATAAAGCTTTTTTGTAACTTTTTTAGTAATCCCTTCCGAATTGTCAGTAGTCTTATTATTTAAGTCTGGATCGCTACATGAAATTGTTGACAATCCCAAGAATAATAAAGCAATAAAAAATTTAGTATTCACTTGAAGTTGCATTAAATTGATGCTAACGTTTGTGTATATGATTTACTGAATAATTAAAAAGTAAACAAATATATTAGCTGTTGCATATCATTACTTACTTAAATGTATTTTTAAGTCTATCTAAAGGCTCATTAGCCATTTAAATCTATTTCCGATATCTAATAACTGTCTCTGCCGGCAGACTGGCTGAAATAGATATGGGTACTAAAGCCCTACTTCCTCCCTATCAAAGTCATACTAAAGCCATGGATAGTTCATGGTAAAGCCATGTTAATGCCGCACCTTCTCCCCACCTGAGCCGTACCTAAGTCGTATCAAAGCCGTATCTGAGTCGTATATCTTAGGTCTTTTTTAGTATATTTCAGGTAGGAAACAGGAATAAACAAATTTCTTTCGTATCAGGGCACAGAGAACATCTGGAAGGCTTTATACCATTTACAATTAGGTAGCATAGTATTCTACTGATAGCCATGGCTCAAAGCTACTCCTGCTTGCTGCTTGCAGCCTTAACTTGCCCATAAACTATAAGCGGATAAATATTCACAAGAGGCAGAATTCAGGAGATAGGTTTCAAGGGATAAGATACAGAGGAAATACGGCGCAGATACGACGCAGATAGGGAGCAGATAGCAAGGAGATTAGGTATAACATAAGTATAACTTAAGCATAAGTTAGGTATAACTTAAGTATATGTTAGCTATAGCTCCCAATGTTCAGGAGATCAGATAATGAAAATCAGGGGACAACTTAAATTAAGGCTTGTAGCTTATAGCATGCTATCTATTTGAATCTGGTATTATTCTTAATGACAGAAATATTCGATGAAATAGCAAATGAAGTTGCAAGTGCAATGCCTTTTTATTATCGTAAAGAAGAAGCTCTTTACGTAACGAACTATCTTAAATACATTCATATAATGCCACAAGAATAGAAAAGTTTAGTTGATTACCTTGCTACATTCCCATTAGATTATACTTCCTACCTGCTACCACATTAAACTTCAACACATAATAGCCTTTCTCATCTTTTTGTGGCTTGCTACTGATGCTCTGAATTGTAAACGGCACAGATGTTCTTACAATGCATTCACGGGTACTGCCAGCTTCAATAATAGCGTTGGTCAGCCGATGTGCTTTCCAGCTAATGCTTACGGTGTAATTCCCCCTTGCTCTTAAGCCCATAATGCTGCCTTCCTGCCATGCATTAGGTAACGCTGGTAATAAGTGCAACTCGCCTAAATGGCTTTGCAGCAGCATTTCAGTTATGCCGGCAATGCCACCAAAGTTGCCATCAATCTGGAAAGGCGGATGGGCATCAAACATATTGGGATAAGCGCCGCCATGCGCACCATAGTTGGTTTCTGTTTCGCGGGTTATACGTAATAAATTCCTGAATAACTTATAAGCGTGATCACCATCCAGCAGCCTTGCCCAGAAGTTTATTTTCCATGCAAGACTCCAGCCGGTGCCTTCATCACCACGTATCTCCAGTGTCCTTTTTGCTGCCGCAGCTAAGTCCGGTGTCTGTAAAGGTGATATTTGATTGCCAGGATGTAAGCCATACAAGTGCGATACATGCCGGTGTGTTACTTCCACCTCCTTAAAATCTTTATACCACTCCTGAATATTACCTCTTTTACCTATCTGAAATGGAAACAGCTTTGCTTTTTTATCCGCCCATTCATTACTTAGGGCAGCATCTACATTCAATATTTTTGCTGCGGCAATACAATTACTAAATAAGTCGCGTATAATGCTTATATCCATTGTGGTGGCGATAGAAACTGAGCCTTTATTACCTGCGCTGTCGTAAAATAAGTTCTCAGGACTCATTGCAGGTGCAGTTACTAAGTTGCCATGCCAATCTACAAGCCATGAAGAGCAGAACTGAGCAGCGGCTTTCATCAGCGGATAAGCTGTATCTCTTAAAAACTTTTGGTCATTTGTAAAGAGATAATGCTCCCACAAATCGCGGCATAGCCAGTTGAAGCCCATGGTCCAATTTGCCCACACAGGATCACCCTGCCCATAATTGCCTACCGGATTAGCTAATGCCCAGATATCGGTATTGTGATGTGCTACAATGCCTGGCATGTTGTAGTAAGTCCTTGCTACGTTTTTCCCTTTTACTGCCAGATGCTGGATGAGTTCATACACGGGCTGGTGTGTTTCAGAAAGATTAGTGACTTCTGCCGGCCAATAGTTCATTTCGGTATTGATGTTAATAGTGTAATTAGAACTCCAGGGTGCCCGCAGTTCCTTATTCCATAAACCTTGCAGGTTGGCAGCTATGCCTCCTATGCGTGAAGAGGAAATGAGGAGGTAGCGACCAAACTGAAAATACAATTGCTCCAAACTGGGATCGTAACCACCGGTGGAATATGCTTCCATCCGCTGATCAGTTGCTTTGGACCGGTTGTTATTGGAAGTATCTTTCAATTGAAATGAAACACGGTTAAAGTATTGATGATAATAATGTTCATGTTGTTGCAATAGCATGTCATAAGAAGTAGTTGCTGATTTTTGCAAATAGTCCTGGGCAAGCTTGTTTTCGTCTTTACCATCTTTATCCGGGCATTTATCGAAGCCATTAAATGATGTAGCTGCTGAAAGGAGCAATACTATTTCATCAGCATTTTGGATATGGATACCTGTACTATCTGTATTGCAGGTACCACCTGTACAATCTGCTTTTACCTGTACCTGAAAACGCATGCCCGCACAGCCACTGGCATCGCTATAGTCTACAGGAGGATTGTGTACACTGGCATAGTTAGGGTCGGCATTGGAGGGAGCTTTACCTTGTAAAAGGAATTCATTGTTGCTACCTGCTTTAGTAGTAAAATGCAGTTGACTGGTAAGATTGAGGACCATGTTTAGCGCGCCCTTTTTGCTGGCAGTAAGGCGAATTACCATTATATCGGCAGGTATGGATACAAATATAGTTTTGGTATATTGTACGCCATTGATGGTATATGTAGTAGTATTTACTGCATTGCTGATGTCTAACTCACGGCGATAATTACTGGAGTCATTACTGCCTGTATAGGTTTGATGTAAGTGTAAATCTGCCATAGGCAGGTATGATTGTGTATAAGCTCCCTGAACATGTTTAAGCAGATCGGCAGCTTTGGTATAGTTCTCTTCTTTTAATAAAGCCTCACGTATAAGCGGTAAATACCCGGCTGCATTAGTATTAGGGGTATCATTGTACGGTCCACCACTCCAGAGGGAGCTTTCGTTGAGTTGTATCAGTTCATCCGTCACATTCCCAAACACCATTCCGCCAAGACGACCATTACCAACAGGTAATGCTTCAGTCCATGCCATTGCAGGTTTGTTGTACCAAAGCTTCAAACTATCCTGTGCAAAGAGTTTATTGATAGAACAAAAACAAATAATAGTAATAAGAATGGTTTGGCTACGCATAGGTGCTTTTTTTTATGAAACGCATTGTAATATAAACAGTAACCATAAATACTAAACAACACTGTTATTTTTTTATAATAAAGAGATAATACAATCAATATAATGAGAGCTATCCTGTAGGTTTATTATGAATAAATATCCGTTCAATTATAGAACCATACTTACCTGTCACAGTTTATATTTACCAAAACATTTCTTATGAGAATATTGCTAATTGTTATTAGTTTCTTTTGCTTACCACTTGCATATGCTCAAAATAATTTAGATAGCTTATTACCTGTTCGTGGCTTTTGTATAGGCGCGCCAAGGCCGCAGGATGTAGATGCTTTTATAAAATTTATTAGAGAAGAGTTAGCTACGAGAAAAGTAAATACGCTGATACTCCGAGTGGATTATAACTATCAATATCAATCGCATCCTGAACTGAGGGACAGTATTGCTCTGAGTAAAGCTGATGTAGAAAAGATGGTAAAAGCATGCAATGAAACTGGTATTCAATTGATACCACAAGTTAATTTATTAGGACACCAAAGCTGGGCAAGCCAGAATAATAAACTATTGAGTGTATATCCGCAATTTGATGAAACGCCATGGGTGCAAATGCCTGTGAAATATGAATGGCCCAATGCTGATAAATTGTATTGCAAAAGTTATTGTCCGCTGCATCCTGAAGTGCACAAAGTAGTATTTGATGTGGTAGATGAAATATGTGATGCTTTTAAAACAAATGCTTTTCACGCAGGCATGGATGAAGTATTTTATCTGGGAGAGGATAAATGTCCGCGTTGCGGCGGAAGGGACAAGGCAGAATTGTTTGCAAATGAAGTAAGACTTATCCGCGACCATCTTGCCCAAAAGAACCGCCGGCTTTGGATATGGGGCGATAGATTGATTGATGGCAAAACTACAGGGCTAGGAGAGTGGGAAGCGAGCTACAATAATACCTACCGTGCTATAGATATGATACCCAAAGATGTGATGATTTGCGACTGGCACTATGAGCGTGCTGATAAAACGCCGGTGTATTTTGCAATGAAAGGATTGGATGTGGTTACTTGTCCCTGGCGCAAACCTGCACTGGCAGCTATTCAAACTGATGATATAATTAACTTCAGAAAACAATCTTCTAAAGAAATGAAGCCACACTTTGCAGGGATGATGCAAACGGTGTGGAGTGATGCGCATCCTTTCTTAGAAGGTTTTTATGGTAAAAAGAAAGATGATAAAGGTGGTGATAGTACGCCCTGGGATTGCTTTAGAGCAATGTATAATAAGATTGATAGTTTGAAGTAAGAGAGTCATTAAAGTGCTTTAATAATTAAACTACTGAGGCACTTGGATGACAGAGAGGGGCACAGAGTTAGATAATGAGCCCTCTTTGTCCTCTTTTCTTTAAGTCTTATTGCTTCTATATTCTTATAAATGTAGATAGTTTCTGATACTATTGACGGGTAGCTATAATAATGGAATGAAGTTATATTCTTTAATGCTTTAGATATCCCAGAACCATTAACAACCATAAAGAAAAAAGCCCTCCCTAAGAATAGGGACGGCCTCTAACGATTGCTTGCCATATGAAAATTTATATATACTGTGGTATATTTTCTTATTTGATAGTGCAAATATAGAGAGAAAGTTTAAACGTTTAAACTATTAGAGGAAATATTTTTAAAGTTTAATGTTTTTGGCACTTCCTTAACCGATTCTTTATCCGGTTAAAGGAACATCGTGGGATGCTTTACAAAGGTGATTGCATGTTTAGTATATTGATATTCAGCTCCAAACGAAGCATCTAATATTAATAGATAATTTAGCGCATGCATTCTTAAATGAATAATCATTAAAATATTTACCCTCTATTTTCTGTGCTTCGGTGATTCAAAGCAAAAAGGGCTGTAACTACTTACAGCCATTTTATAATGCCTATTGGTTTGTAGCCATTTTTGAGCCCGGCTTTAAATACCTGTCGAACCAGGTAAAGTAGCGCTCGAAGCGGTCTTTGATAAAGCTGGGTTGTGTAAATCCATGAAACTGATTGGGATAAATCAATAATTCGGTAGGTACACCTACTATGCGTAATGCCTGATACATTTGCTCGCTGCCTACTGCCGGCACATTAAAGTCTTTTTCACCCACCATAAACTGTGTAGGGGTGGTAATGCGATTGGCATGTAAGAAGGGGTAAGAAAGCTTAAGGTATTTATCAATATTACCATCTTTCCACGGAAGACCTATTTCATTTACATACTGGTTGATGTATTGGTCAACGCCAAAGAGTGATAAAGGCCAGCTACCCCAGCACCACTGCTGGCCGCCTTAAAACGGTTAGTAGAAGCAATGACATAATCAGTTAAAATGCCCCCATAGCTCCAGCCCGACAAGGCCATGTGCGAGGAATCAATTATACCTTTTGATATCAAATAATCATTAGCACCTAAAATATCCATTACTTCCTTATTGCCCCAATCACCTGAAATAGCTCTGGAGTATTCAACGCCTCTGCCGTTGCTGCCACGATAGTTAACGCCTACTACGGCATAACCGTGTGCGGCAAACATCTGACGAGTCATATCAAAGGCAAACTCGTCTTGTGCCACCGGACCTCCATGAATATAAAAGATAACCGGAAGATTAGTCTTGCCGCCGCCCGGTGGATAGTAGATAATACCGGACACCTTTGTACCATCTTTGCTGGTGGAAACAAACTTTTCGCCTGTAGCGAGCGTGAGGGAATCGAGGAACTTATTTTGGATGGTAGTGAGCCGTCTAACATTTCCACCTTCAATAGTATATAATTCAGTAGGGGTTTGAGTGGCAGTCATGGAGGTAAGCCATTTGCCTCCGGGTGCTGGTTCTACATAAGTAAATGCCCGGTCACCGCCTGCCAATTTGGTCATAGTGCCTTTGTTGGGGTCAAAGAGGGCAACATACCGTTGCATATCATCGGCTACCAATGCAGCAATACTTTTGCCATCAAGGCTCCATTTTTCGTTACTTACCGGACGGTCGAGCGAGGCAGATAATACTTTAGGTTCTCCACCAGCAGCAGGAATGACGCATAAAACAGACTCGTTATACATTTCGTACAAGGCATCAGAAGCCGAGCGTACGTAGGCTATCCATTTACCATCGGGACTCCATTCGGGATTGCCATCAGCGCCTGTCCAGGTAGTTAGTTGCTTTGGCATAGCGCCATCTGTTGTATCTACTACAAAAATGTCAGTGTTTTCATTTTGATCTACCTCTTTGGTGTGATTGCTGGTAAAAGCAATCTTAGAACCATCTGGGCTCCAGGCAAAGTCGCTTTCATCGTAATTGCCTTTAGTAAGCGGGTGCATCTTTTTGGATGCTACCTCAAAGAGGTATAGGTGCGAGTGTGTGGTATCGTACTGATAACCGGTAATGTCTTTTTTAAAGGTAAATTTATTAATGACATAAGGCTTTGGCGGTTTGTTCTTTGCCGTGTCTTCTTCATCGTGCATGAGGAGTGCGAGCTTTTTGCCATCGGAACTCCATTCGTAGCTTTCGAGTGCACCTTTTACCCTGGTGAGTTGAATGCCTTCACCACCACGGCGGTCAAGCAGGAATACCTGGCTTTTGTCGCCGTTGCGTTTGGCGATAAAGGAGATATACTTGCCGTCAGGACTAAAGCGGGGAGAGGTTTCGCCATCGGGGCTATTGGTGAGCTGTACGTTGGCAGTACCATCCCAACTGGTCATCCATATATCGCTATTACGCTTGTCTTTTGCTGAATCGATAGTAGTAATAGTATACACCAACCATTTGCCATCTGGTGATACATGTGCATCCGTTAAAGATTGTAAGCGATATATATCGCCGGATCGAAGTGGCCGATTTGCCGGCTGTGCAGAAGTGATGGATACCAGAAATAGGAATGCAGGGATCAATTTCCATTTTTTCATCATTGCTAATCTTTCTTTTTTGAAGGGCAATATTATTGGATTTGGGGGAAGGAAGAGAGAGTTATTTTGGAGAAAGTAATTGTGTTGCTTCCACTACGGGGAAAAAATATACATTATATTAAAGCATAATAAAAAGAATGGGCAGCTGCGATGTTCATAACCTGCCTGCAGCATATTTACATCTCTGCCCGCAGCCTGATACGGGTAAGTAGCAAGTATTTGATTGTAAAGTTGTGGAAAGAGATAATGCTGCAAGTTTTAACTGCTTTTTCCAAATGGCACTGTAAAACTTGTAAGAATGCCTATATACCATTCTTTCATTTGTAAGAACATAGCTCTTACGGTACATTCAAACATTCCCATTGCATAAACAACCTCTTTTCGCAAGAGCCCCTTTGCTACATAAGTACTTACCCACCAGAATTCATTGCAGCAGTCGAGAAACCCTTTCTCTTTTGGTGGTTTAATAACATAGCTATTTTCGCTTGGTGAGGGTAGCATCTTCAATCGGTCATCTTTATCCAATAGCACTTTTAAAAGGCTTTCCAGTTTTATTAAATAAGGTAATCTGCAAACTGGCGATAGTGTTAAATCAATCCCGTTCCATCTGTAAACAAAATGAGATAATGAAAAGCATACTGGTCTCTTTCTCCAACCATCATCTCACCTGGAAGTTGCATAATAAGCCTCTCACCAAACACATCTATCCAGCTATGATCCACTATAAATGTATCTAATTGGGTAACGATGTAAATGATATCAAAGTCCTGCAGGTTATCTTTCTTAGCATTGGGATTTGCTTTGGATCCGGTAAGCAATACTAACCTGACTTGCTCAATTGCTTCAGCAACCCGCAGAATAAGTGTTATTATTTCTTCTTCATTTCTCATTCTATACTTATAGCACCTCACTAGCGTCCTAACGTTTTAGAGGAAGTTTTCTGAGAGCGCCGCCAGGTAAAGAAGATAGCAGCTTTATGTTTCAAACGATTTGAAATGAGTTGATGTTTTGTGTCTTTCATTTGGACACAGGTCGCCGGATGAACAACGGGAAATAGGTCTTCTCCCAAGTAGTATCTTTTTTAAACTTCAATGATTTCATCTAGTGTGTCAACGGCTACAATGGCATTTACAAAGTGCTTCATTTTATCTGTTGCCATCAGCTGATGTGTATTTTGTTTGGACAGTTATCCAACCGCAAAAGCTTCAGTGATCTGATGATCTACCTGGCCACCTAACAAAGCAAATAATATCACCCGGCAATGTACAAAATCTCAAAGAACTAAATTCTAATCAGCTGGATCTTATTTGGTCATGTTAAGATGCTTGTGACCTGCACTATCCTTTCCTGATATAATTGAACCTTCTCTTTTTGACAACACCGCCCGGCATTGTATAGCTCGGTCATAAACTGAACTTAGCTTTCCAATTTGATAGTTTGCTGCAGCAAATTGTTCTTGTCTAATGCCAAAGTATTGTATGTTAGCTTTGACTATGCAAAAACTTGTTCATTGTGCTGTGGTTTTTGGTTTGAAACTCCCTATTGACTTCGTGCGGCAGCCCGTGTCGAAAGGTATACAACAGCAGCAGTTAACATAATGGCAATTATCAATTCAATCATGCCAGATGGTTGGCCTTAAAACAAACTTAATGATTAATAAACAACAGAAAAATTTGAGCTACTATTTCTAGTTATTATTATACTTGTGCTAAGAACACTTATTTTATTTAAAAATGATTGGTTTATATAATGCCTTTACAATAGCTGAATATTTATTTTATGAAACGATATTACTTTTTATTCTTCTTTTTAGTTATCACTAGTTTTGTTCATTCTCAATCAGTAAAGATTGTAGGAGAATGCACTATTACCTATAATATTAAAATTGCAAATGAGCCTGGAGATGCTACTAAAACACTATATATAAAAGGCAAGAAGACACGTTCCGAAATAGTTAGCCCTTCATTTACTCAAACTACTATTTACAATGATAAAACAGGAGAAGCAGTTATATTAAGAGAGTTGAATAAAGAAAAATATTTGTCTAAATTCACTGCTGCTAAATGGAAGGAAAAAAATAAGAAATGGGATGGAATAATTATGAGACTTAGTAACGAGAGCAAGACAATTTTGGGTTATCCATGCAAAAAGGCTATAGCCACTACAAACGATGGGAAAAGTTTTGTTTTATATTATACAGTTGGATTGGCGCCTTCTGCATCGGAAAATCCTTATCAGTTTAAAAACATTCCTGGCATTGTGTTAGAATATGAATCGGAGACAAGCGAAGGAAAAAGCATTGCATTTAGTGCAATAAAAATTAACTTCAGTCCGGTGCCGGCTGCTAAATTTGAAATTCCTGAATCAGGATACAGAATACTATAACTATTAACGTTGAGGTGGTGTAGGTGTAACAAAGCGAGGCACTTTTACCTTATACTTGTAAGGATAAACATAGGTAATATTACCTCTTTGCAGACTGAGATAAGAACCAGATTGATTTTTATTATTTTGATCTACCTGATAAAATCCTTTGAACTGGAACATGCTGGTATGCAAAGATGAAAGTGAATAATTCTTTGAAAGTTTGTTAAGATTTTTAAGGCTGTATTTATCTTTGTTACGATCATCTGCACTGCCAGAAAAAGCAGCAAAAGCCATGTGTACCATAGAAATACACGCTACAACAGCAATCCATCTACAATATTTCATTGTTAAAATCACAATACAAATGTACTACATTTTTTTAATTAACATTTTTTTTCTTGTACGTTGAAAAATAATTACCCAAAAAAGTGTCGGTGGATATAGATTTGATGATTACCTTTCATAAAACCATAGCCGCATGAAAGAACAAGATTATCATGAGGGCCAGGAAGAGCTAAAAGAACTATTACGACAGTACGAAAATTTACGTGCAGGTAAAGTACATGCCTTTCTGGAAGAAGAAGCGTTTGAGCGCATTATTGACCATTTTGATGAAATAGACGATTTTCCAAAAGCTTTGGAAGTGGCGGAAACAGGTTTAGAATATTTTCCTTTTTCATCACAGTTATTAATAAAAAATGCAGACCTGTTAATTGTAACCCGGAAATACCAAGAAGCACTGGAATTGCTGGATCGAGCTCTGTTGTTTGATAGTAGTGACATTAATATTCCGATTCTTAAAACTGATGCATACTTAGCACTTGACCAACAGGAAAAAGCAGTAGAAATATTGGAAGAGGCGTTGAATCATTTTGAGGGCGAAGATCGACAAGAATTATTATTTGAATTAGCGGATGTATATGATGATTATGAAGAATTTGATAAAGTATTTGACTGCCTAAAACTTATATTAGAGGAAGACCTTACCAATGAAGAGGCATTGTATAAAATATGCTTTTGGACTGATTTTACAGGTCGTAATGAGGAGAGTATAAAACTGCACCAGCACATTATTAATGAACATCCCTATTGCGAGTTGGCGTGGTTTAATTTAGGTGCTGCTTACCAAGGTTTGAAACTATATGAGAAGGCAATAGACGCTTACCAATATGCGATTGCAATTGATGAAAAATTCGATTATGCTTATCGTAATATGGGTGACGCCTACATTCGCCTGCGACAATATAAAGAAGCTATAGAAGTGTTGGAAAAAGTAGTAGAGCTTACACGTCCTGAGGAAGTGATTTATGAAGCTATTGGTCATTGTTATCATCGGCTGAAAAACTATGCACAGGCACGTTTTCACTATCGCAAAGCCAGCCATATGAACCCCGATGATAGTAAACTATATTACAAAATTGCACTTACTTATATTGACGAAAGACACTGGGAGCAAGCTATTAAACAGTTGGAAAATGCAATGCGTATACAACGTAATGTTCCTGAGTACAATTTGGCAATGGGTGAATGCAAAATGAATTTAGATAACTATAAAGAGGCAATACAATATTTTAGCCTTGTAGTAAAACAAAGGCCTCGGAACGTAAATGGCTGGGAAGCACTGATTAAATGTTTATATCAAAGAGAGCTTTTTGAAGAAGCATGTACACAGTGTCTTGCTGCACTACAGTCTACAGAAGGCAAATCCGTGTTCCTATTTTATTACACGGCTGCATTGATGGGCGCAGGAAAATGGAAAGAAGCCCTACTGCAACTAGAACGAGCAATGGAAAGATCTCCAAAACTATTAAAGAAATTTGTAGAACTAAATCCTGCGGTATTACAAAACAACCAAGTGGTGGATATTATTGCGAGGTATAAAAAGGGAAAGAAGAATTAATTTTTTTCTCTCTTAACAGGTTTAGTAAGGCGCATCAAGTATAAAAATCAAGATACCAAATATTTCTTTGCTGGGTAGCTTTTAAATATTAAAATCTCTTTGTGAAGTCTCATTATTTTTGAAACAAAAGTACCTCAGTAATTTTCCTTGACTGTTTCAAAATAAATTCTTACAGTTTGATAGAAATATTTGTTATGCATGGATGCGCCTTGTGAAGCTTCAGAAGCATAACTATATAAGCCGAACAGACCTGCCATATTACCTTTATTGATTGCAATCTCCAGTAAGCCTGATGCATTAAACCAAGCCAGTTTTTCACCTGGGGATACAGATGCGTAATTTTCACTAAGCCAGCTAATAATTTCGCCGCGCATAAACTCTATTTTAAAATCTCTGCCCTTCCGGTGCTCTTCAAACTCTTCACGAGTGATATTGACTACCACATTTTCAAAATGATCAATAAAAATAATTTGTCCTTCTATCCAATTTGTGCCTATGGTGGAACGTAGCGGGTACTTTTCTACAATATCCTTAATTGGGTCTCCTAATTCTGTTATGCTTCTCCCATTTAAAATCTTCCCAATTGTATCGGCAATAGTTTTTGTATATTGAAGTGTACCAATGTTACAATTTGTATGAACCTCAACAGTATATACTTTCTCTGGTTTTGTACCAGTTATCATGGTAAGAATACCATTATCGGGACAAATAATATGTTGTTGATTATATTCTGCGAACAACACTTTATTAGGAGGCGTTTCAAATAAATTAACTATAAGTATATGCAGTGTATCAGGCGGAAAGTATTTATATGCATTGCTGCAGATATAAGCTGTTTGCTGGTAATTAGATGATGATAATGTATGTGTTATATCAACTATATTTAATGTAGGATTAACAGTTAATAATTGACCTTTGATAGCACCTGATATGTAGTCATTGGTACCAATATCTGTTGATAATGTAGCTATAGGCATAAACACTTAAGGGCTGCAAGATAAAACAGCTTATTTGGCCAATTTGCCATTTTTAAAAAAGAAATTATAAACAAGTTTATCTGCGAGTGCTGGAAAATATTTATTTATCAAGACTGTTTGTACTCCATTAGAAGTCAGCAAAAGCGTACGCTTCCTTTTCTCAATCGCCTTTAAAATGTGTCCAGCACATTCCTCCGCGCTCATTAGTTTAGATTCGTCAAGTGGAGATTCCCCTTGTGGCTGTGCATCTTTATTAAGTGCCACATTACGTATGTTGGATGCTGTAAAACCGGGACAAACCCACATTACATGTACGCCCGTATGTAAAAGTTCAGTACGCAGTGCTTCAAGCCAACCATTGAGTGCAAATTTGGATGCAGAATAGCCAGAACGCCCCGGTAATCCGCGAAAGCCTGCGATAGATGATACACCTACAATGGTTCCTTTTTGTGCAGTTATATACGGAAGTGCATACTTTGTACAATATACCGCACCCCAGAAGTTTACATCCATTAGCCGGTGTAAGGTTTCGAGATCTGTTTCTGCAAACATAGCCCGCATCGAAATGCCGGCATTATTGATAAGAATATCAATTTGATTATAAACATTCAATGTATCATTAATGAAATTTTTACATTCTGTTTCACTACTCACATCTGTCTTCTTAATAAACAATGGCTTGCCGGCACAATTAGTTTGCAATTGATACAACTTATCAAAATTTCTTCCGCAGGTGGCTACTTTAGCCCCCTGTTTCAACAACTCTTCTACCAAAGCTTTGCCTATACCTTCAGATCCCCCGGTAACTACTACTACCTTATTTACAAAATATGACATATCCCTTCGATTAACGGCTCAAAAATAAGCATTCAAAAATGTTTAATTAATAAAAGCCATGCTTCAATAAGAAATTGTGAGCAAAAAATTTGGCAGGCATTTATATTCTACTATTTTTGCACTCCCAAAAACTAAAAAAGGATTGATCTCGTAGCTCAGCTGGTAGAGCACAACACTTTTAATGTTGGGGCCCTGGGTTCGAGTCCCAGCGGGATCACATTCAATTATTAGCGGCTTGTAAATCAACAATTTACTAGCCGCTTTTCTTTAGGGGGCAAGTAATAATTACCTGGATATACTTTGGTCTTTTAGTTATTCGCTTAAGTTTTAAATGGTCTAATGCTTTCTTTTGAATTATGTAACCTCCTTAAAATTAGGCAACAAAGCATAGAGATACCTTTGGCCTTTAAGGCTTATGTGAACTTAACAATTTATTTCAAAGAATAGACATCTTGCATTAGAGAAAATAAAGATAAAGGGGGGATAGCGCTCTGGGAGATCAGGGTATCACTAGGTATCACACTAACCGTAGCATACCTTACAAACACACCAAAAACAAGGCACTGCCAAAGGAGCAAAAGCAACAAAATCGTACCCTTTCCGCTGACTGGGTACACATAGAACACATCATCCGCAGGTTAAAGGTCTTCAGGATACTAAGTGAACGCTATAGAAACAAAAGAAAACGCTTTGCTCCCAGGTTTACACCTCCTTGCATGCATCTGTAATTACCAGTTATTCAATTTTAAACTAATGCAAGAGGTCTATTATTTTTTACCTTCACTCAAATCAATGATAAACTTTTCCATTCTTCTTTGCCTGGTTTCTTCTATTTTGGCTTGTCCTATCGGCAACACGTACCTTTGTTTGTTGCTGTAAGAAAGTGTTTCAAAGAATTGTTTGGCTTTTGGGTTTTCATTAAGTAATAGTTGAAAGTCTGCTGGTACTTCTACCTCCCGAGGTTTTGTGTCAAGCTCTAATGTCACCTTTACTTTATCGCCTCCCTTAATACCTGTCTTGCTACGGATATCAGCACTTACACCAATCATAAATTTACCACCCATTACAGCAATTGTATTTCTATAGGTGTAATTGTTTACCGTAACATTTACGGGCGGCTTTTTCCCCCCTCCAAGTTCTTCCACAACCTCATCAGGAACGCAAATCCCTGTATTGTTTCCCATTTGAAGTATAGTAGTGTCGAAACTCAGCTTCCTTGAATCTATCATAAATATAAATATTTATCTTAACTACTTATTTTCACTATCGAATCAATACCAGGTTGTACAATGACTGCTAACGTAAGGCGTATTTGCGAATGCAAGGCATTCGATGCTCGTCACGCTGGTGCCGAAGCTGATTTTTGTTTTGTTGCCGAAATTAACTACAAATGTTTAATAACATTGGGACACTATGAAAATTAAATAATCCACCTTTTGAGAAGGTGGATTTAGTGCCAAATCGAATAGCAACTTTTACGCACATAATCAATGCTTCCTATGAAAACCGAATACATTTGAAGGCAAAGCCAACAGTACATAACAACCGCCAAAGGCGGTGGGTATCCAAGTAAAACTAAAACCTAATAGAATTACAGTTGTTGATGTTGCGTTACGATGCCTCTGCAATTGTAAATACAACTGTTAGGGGTTTGAGCTTTTCGCCGTAAAGTTATTGCACGTATATCACTGCCTTTTTTGTGTGTAAACCTTTAAGTAGCATCTTTAAAACGTCCGTAATGCAGTCGTGGTTCGGCGTCCTTCTCCCCTAATGAAACAATTAATTTTTCTCGTTATTTTCTTCTTAAGCTCCAACAGTACCTGTCTTAACTTTTCCAGCTCGCTTGTAATTGGCAATAATAACTCCAGTTGATGTAACAATACTTTCTGTTAATGTAAATGCTGCCGGAATCGTTCCATTGTCAAAAAGCTTTTTTCCCTTACCAAAAGTCAAGGGGTGAATTTTGAGCCTGAGTTCGTCTACAAGGTCATTCTTAAGTAGCAGCTGAATGAGCTCACTGCTGCCCCAAACCTGAATGTCAGAGCCTTTTGAATTTTTGAGCTTTTTGATATCTGCCACGTTTTTTATTACTACTGAGTTTTTCCACCCGGTAACTAGCGGGTCCGACTTTTTCATGCTTTTGGAAAACACATATTTTGTGCCTTCATTAATACCCGGCCAAAAGTCTCCATGTTCAGGCCAGTAGCCGGCCCAAATCTCAAATGTTTTTCTGCCCAAAAGATAATCTGCAGGTTGTTTCAGCTCTTTTTGCACCACCTTACCATAAACTTCGTCACCATACGGTGCAGTCCAACCGCCATATTTGAAACCGCCTGATGTATCTTCCTTAGGTCCACCAGGCGCCTGCATTACTCCATCTAATGTGATCATTGATAAGACAATTATTTTTCTCATATTATCTCCGTTTTATTATGATACAAATCTCGTTAACACATATGGAGTCATTGCAGTGTGAATACGACAATCTTAGGGGATGAATGCGAAAAGTATTGATGGCAATAGCTGTATAATATGAGATTGTCGCCAAGGCATGATCGTTAACGTTAGAATATTAGAAGGTTTTGGGGTTAACAATTTGCCAGCATAGAGGCTAAGCTGTACCTAAGGCATAGGAAACGATAGGGAGGAGATTAAGTAAAACACAGTTATAAATGCAAATCAAGGGTTGGGAGGTGATGTAGGATTTTGCTTGGCGAGCGGCCAGGTTTGTTTTAGGTTTGAATTGATTTGCATAGGCTTAAAGCGTGCTTTAGCACCGCTTATCCATGAACTATCCATGGCTTTGCCATGACTTTGCCATGGCTTTGGTATGGCTTTAGTATGTTTCAGGAAGGAAGTAAGCAGGGCTTAATGAGTGCCTATAATGTCTTTATAAACAGAGGTAAGCTATTTAGTTGATCTTATAATTGTTGAGAAGGTGCTTTTTCTCAACATGGGGAAGAGCCGGAAGTGCTATTGCCTTGTATAGCAGCCAGCTTGTAAGAATATAAACTGACCACCCCTGCCTGGTGCTCTATTTTACAAAATTCCAACCTTTGATTAGCATTGATAGTTTCCTTTTCTTAAAACGCCAACAGGGTTCAAAACCTGTAAATACTAGGGAGAAAACCTTTCTTCCTATGAATAAATCCATGCGGAGACTTCAATTTATAGACTTTCCCCGGTAGTATCACTACTGCCACTTTCAAATCATTATATTTGAGTAATCATTATTAACTCATTAAAATACGCCGATGATAGAGCATAAAGAATTAGCGGTTCCGAATTTTGAGAAACTATTTGCTGATATAGAAAACGTGCGCGTAGCCGTTGTTGGGGATGTAATGCTGGATACCTATTGGTGGGGCGCGGTAGATCGCATATCGCCTGAAGCACCTGTACCTATTGTATCGCTGCAAAAGAAGGAGTACCGTATTGGGGGTGCCGGTAATGTGGCACTCAATACAGTTTCGCTAGGTGCTGAAACTACCTTGTTCAGTATTGTAGGGGAAGATGAAGATGCAGAGCTGCTGCTGAGCATGCTACAGGAAGAACATATTGATACCAAATATATTGTACGTAGTAATAAGCGCATTACTACTAATAAAATAAGGGTAATGGGTCAGCACCACCAGATGATGCGTATAGATGCTGAGGTAACAAATGATATTTCCAAGGACGAGGAAGAAGAACTACTAAGCTCTTTTGAAAGCTTTGTAAAGCGCTATGAGCCATCAGTAGTGATATTTGAAGATTATAATAAAGGGGTACTTACAGAAAGCCTGATTGAATCTATTATGGTTATCTGCAAAGAGCACAAGATTATTACTGCTGCAGATCCAAAGCACAATAACTTTTTTGCCTATAAGGGCGTTACTATTTTTAAGCCCGATCTAAAAGAAGCGCTTGAGCATTCTCCTGCCTTAAAGAGCCAGGACATTACGGAGGAACGCCTGCAACAATTACATACACAATTGCATGGGCATTTGCATCATAAAATCTCACTTATTACCTTACCTGCTTTCAACGTGTTTTTTCAAAAAGGCAACTATGCCAGAACTATTACTGCACATACGAATAATATCGCAGACGTTAGTGGTTGTGAAGACACCATTATTGCAGTAGCTGCACTGGTCTATACTGCTGAAAAAGATATGGTGCTGGCAGCTTCATTAGCCACTTTAGCGGCTGGCATTGTATGTGCGCATGTTGGTACAGCAGCAATTAACAAGCAGCAATTGCTTGCAGAATGCAGAAAGTCGCTGAACTAAACAGATTAATTACTTCCTTCGCATTTTGATGCTGAAAAACACATGAATACAATTACGTTAGTTATACACGGTGGCGCCGGTACAATAATGAAAGAAGACATGACGCCCGAACTGGAGTCCGCTTACCAGGAAGGTTTAAGGGATGCTTTAAACGCAGGCTTTGCCGTGCTGGAAGAGGGTGGCTCTGCAGTAAATGCTGTTAAGGCGGCAATTGTTATTATGGAGGATAATATACTGTTCAATGCCGGGCCGTGGATCTGTCTTTACCAAAAAAGGCTTGCAGGAAATGGATGCTGCGATTATGGATGGCAGTACACTGGAAGCTGGTGCAGTTGCCGGTGTGCGTAACGTGCGCAACCCAATAGAGCTGGCAATGGAAGTAATGCGCAATAGTAATCATGTGTTTTTGAGCGGTAAGGGTGCCAACGATTTTGCTATTAAACAAGGCATCAAACTGGAGCCGGATGAATACTTTTTTTCGCAGTTCAGGTATGACCAGTGGAAAGCTATCCGCGACTCTGACAGTTACTCGCTTGACCATACGCACCAGCACATGGAAGAACTGATGCGGGATAAAAAGTTTGGCACCGTGGGCGCAGTTGCCTGCGATGCGCAAGGTAATATTGCTGCAGCTACTTCTACCGGCGGCATGACTAATAAAAAATACGGACGTATTGGCGACAGCCCGATCATTGGTTGTGGCACCTATGCTAATAACACGACCTGCGCTATCAGTTGCACCGGGCATGGAGAAATGTTTATCCGCAGCGTTGCCGCCTATGACGTGAGCTGCCTGATGGAATACAAGGGTTTAACGCTGCAACAAGCTATGGATAAAGTGGTAAACGAAAAGCTGGTAAAGATGCAGGGCGAAGGGGGAATGATAGGCGTTGATGCAAATGGCAATGCGGCGATGGTGTTCAACAGTGCCGGCATGTATAGGGCAGCAAAGAATAACAAAGACCTGTTTGAAGTGGGGTTGTATAGATAGAAGGGTGGCTAAATAAACAAGCCTAAGCTACAAGCCATCTTCTTCTCACGGCTAAAACCGTGCGAGCTATGTTTTATCCTTATGCTTGTGCTAAAGCTTGCAGCTTGCTCTTCATTCCTTGTTTCTTTTACCTTACTCCTTGTCCCTTCCCCATTGTATCTTCACTATGATTTCATATTGATAAACTGCAGCGGTAAGTGCAGGTCAGACGCTTTTAATTTAGCAATTACCTCCTGCAGGTCGTCTATTTTTTTACCGGTTACACGCACAATATCGTCCATTATCTGTGCTTGTACTTTGAGGTTAGCATCTTTAATGATTTTCACAATTTTCTTAGCGTCATCCTGCTTTAAGCCATTGGTTACAGGCACTTCCTTTTTTACAACTTTGCCGCTTGGGTAAGCATCTTTATCAAAGTTAAAAGCTGCTGCATCTATTCCTTGCTTCATTGCCCGGCTAATGAGCACATCAATTACCTGCTTCATCTTCATATCACTCTCCACTTCCAAGTTGCACGATATAGTCTTTCTTGTTTAAGTCAATGACCACCGGAGAGTCTTTAAAATCAAAGCGGTTGCTGATTTCTTTTTTTACAGTATTGATGGCATTATCCAACGTTTGCAAATCCACTTTGCTGGCAATATCGAATGAAGGCATGGTGATGTAAAATTTTAAGTGAATATTTAATATTGAAAAAGAAAACAGGATTTGATTGACTAAAGATAGAAAAGTTTGTGTTATTCTACGTATTTCCAAACATTTTCAGGATAGTTAACGGCTGTTAAAAACAAGCCTTGAGGCGGCACTGAAAAGTCGGCGTTACTACAATCTTTGCTTTCGATGATTGTTCTAAAATCCTCAATGGAGGTAACCCCTCTCCCTACACGCAGCATCGTACCCACAAGTCCACGCACCATTCCTCTCAGAAAGCGGTTAGCTGTTACCTTAAAAAGTAATTGGTCTGGAGTCTGGCTCCAGTTTGCCTCGGTAATAGTACAATCAAATGTTTTTACCTGCGTGTTGCGCTTGGAGAATGTAGTGAAATCGGTATACTCAAACAGCACCTGTGCAGCTTGCTGCAATAAATCAATGTTTAATTGATACGGATAAAAGTAAGCCTGGTCTTTCAGGAATGGATTCTTCACCCGGTAAATGTAATAGCTATAGGCACGTGAGGTGGCGCTAAAGCGACTATGCGCCTGCATACTAACCGGAATGATATTTTTCACTACAATATCTTGTGGCAATATAGCATTCAGATTATACAATTGTTTGGGCTGAATATCTATTTCCGTATCAAAATGAAAGAAGTTTTGTAATGCATGCACACCCGCATCGGTGCGCGAAGAGCCGGTAAGTTCTATGGCTTGCTGAAATAAGGTATATAAAGCCCTCTCCACCTCCGATTGTATGGTGACATCTTTAGGCTGCCTTTGAAAACCTTTGTAAGCAGTGCCTTTGTAGGCAACTTCTAAAAAGTACCGTTGCATTGCAGTTTAGCGCAACAAAGCTTTGAAACGCGTTTTATAATAGGGGTCAATCAATGTGTTTTGCAGCGAAGTATAATTGCCGTAATCATAAACGAATGGATACACTATATCGTAAAAACCATAACGATTCTCATCATTCAGGAACAAACCGCCTAAGTCTTTTACCTGCTCAGTAGTAATGCATTTGTTTTTAAGACTTTTTTTGACTGTTTGAAGTATTGCATCCTGATCCGTTTGGGTGATAATTCTTTTTCTCAATTTATTTAAATCACCATCACTTATCATATTAGAGCAGGTAGAATTAACAAGTGCATTATTTGCAGGTGCTGTTGTGGCTGATTGGTTTTCGTCCGTCGCAGACTTAGGTTTACTGATTGCAGTTTCGGTATTTGCACTGTCTGCAGTACTATTTTGCCCGAAAAAAGGATTGTCAACTTTACCTTTAGCACTGTCTGCGTGATCAGCTTTTGCATTATCATTCAGTGTTTCAGTTTTTAGCTGACGACTTTTTTTCTCCTGCTGTCGGAATAAATGCTTTAATGGTATCACTATGTTCGCCGTTGAAATCAATAAATGTTAAATCAGTACCTTTTTCACCAGCCTTTTCTTCAGCTTTAATAACTCCGGAGGTGTTAAAACTTGTTGAATCTGATGAAGTATCTTCTTTCAGTGTATCAGTAGTTTTTGCAGCAGTATCAGTTTTTGCTATTGGACTTGTTACAGTATCCAATGCAGCTACTACAGTATCGGTAAAAGATGTTGCTGCTGTAAACGCTGCATCTTTATTAACAGTAGACTTACCCGTGGTTCCATTGGCAATGATACTGGTATCTGCAGTTGAAAGCGTATTTATGCTTTTATCATTCACTACATCAGCGAGCATATTTCCGAAAGCAGAGTTATTGGTTACTGTTGAAGGTTGTGGATCATTCTGCGATGTAGTAGTATTATTATTCATCACTACATCAGTTGTTTGAAAGTTGAACAAGCCCCAACCTTTATCATCAAAATTCTTCAATGCATAACCATAATCTTTACCAGCGACATTCACTATAAAGCTTTGCTCCGGATAGCTGTTCTTTGCAAAGTTAATCTTTAAGGTATAAGTACTATCCGTAAGCTTAGGAAGAATAATATATCCAATAGAGGATGAACTATAATATTTGCCATTCAGCTCTACAGAGAAAGGTTGTTTATTATCTGCCTGAATATAAATAAAATGTACTTGCTGCGCATGAACGGCAAGCGACAATATCATAAAAGTGGATAGCAGAAGGGGACTTAAATGTTTCTTAAACAATCGCCTCATTGATCTATATGCATTTAACGGCAAAGCTAACAGAAAAAGTGCTAAAGAAAATGGTAATATGGTACAGCTATCTGGCTGATAACGAAAAGCACAATTTATTATTAAGTAACGGACAATCTGCCTGTAATACAGCTCAAATAATAGAAATTATAAATAGAAATTTAAATAGATTGAATATCCTTTCCACCAACATAAGTATATAATAAGCAATTCCATTTCTGATAGTATTCCTTGTTGTATAGCGGATGGCAGCAATCAACCACATTTAGGTGATAATTGATAAATGAAGTTATCTGTATAAAGGGGTACTAATACCCGATTCCAACAGGTAGGCAGTTATCAAATGCTGATAACTGATGTATATGGTTTAGTTATAGCATATGCGGGGAGTTACCGGGGAGGAGATATTAGGGAGATCAGGTATAAGTTAGGTATAACTTAACTATAAGTTAGGTATAACTTAAGTATAACTCAGGTATAGCTTATAAAGAAAACATATAATGCTACTTAATTTAAAATGATATAAAGCCCAGGCTTCTCCCTAGCTAAGCCGTACCTCCACCGTATCTAAGCTGTATCAAAGACTTATATCCTTCGTTCATCTTACATCTTTTCAATATAGAGAGTAAAAATCAGCTATAAAGTGCAGTCCTTGGCAAAAAGTGGTGAATAGAGGTGTAAATATACACTAACTTGCCAATACATCGTACATCTAACTCCATACAGTACTTCTCCCAAAATCCCCTCTTGGGTTATACCTTTGCAGCCAATTTAAGTATATGGCAAAAATCGGAATTAATATAGCGACTGGCAGTCTGCAGCGGGCAGAGATGATTGTTGGTATTGATTTGGGCACCACTAATAGCTTAGTAGCTGTTATCCATCCAGAATCCGGCAGGCCCGTTGCACTTAAAGAGCATGACAGTAGTAGCCTTGTACCAAGTGTAATACATTTTAAGGATAACAATGTACTGGTAGGTGAAGCAGCCAGCCAATATCTGGAAACTGACCCCGCCAATACCATCTTCAGCGTAAAACGGCTTATGGGTAAAAGTTATAACGATATAAATGAGCATGCAAACTTTTTTAGCTATAAAATAATTGATGATGATACAGAAAGATTGGTAAAAGTGCAGGCAGGCAATAAGTTCTACTCTCCTATTGAGTTATCATCCCTTATTTTAAAAGAACTAAAATCACGTGCCGAACACATCCTTAAAACTCCGGTGGTTAAAGCTGTGATCACTGTCCCGGCATACTTCAATGATGCGCAACGACAAGCCACAAGAGATGCCGGCAAACTGGCTGGACTGGAGGTATTACGTATTGTTAATGAGCCTACAGCAGCAAGCCTCGCGTACGGATTGGGCTTAGATAAAAATGAAGAGAAGACCATTGCAGTGTATGATTTGGGTGGAGGCACCTTTGATATTTCTATCCTTAAAATCACTAATGGTATTTTTGAAGTATTGAGTACCAATGGTGATACGTACCTGGGAGGCGATGACTTTGATAGATTGATTATAGAGCATTGGATTGAAATAAAAGAATACGATGCCGATGCAATACATAAGGATAAGAGCAAGATGCAATCCTTACGCCTTCGTGCCGAAGAAGCAAAAAAGCACCTGAGCGAAGAAGATGGATTTATTACCGGCTTTGACTATGATATATTGGATATATCCAGGCATCAGTTTGAAGAACTGATACAGCCATTAATCAATAAAACTATTGATTGCTGCCGCAATGCTCTAAAAGATGCCCGGCTTACTACAATAAATATTGATGTGGTAGTAATGGTGGGCGGCAGTACACGCGTGCCCGCAGTGAAAAAAGCAGTTAGTGAGTTTTTTGGTAAACAGGTGAATGATTCAGTAAACCCGGATGAAGTGGTGGCTTTAGGTGCTGCCATACAGGCTGATATACTGGCAGGCAACAATAAAGAATTCCTGCTCTTGGACATCACACCACTCAGTCTTGGTATTGAAACGATGGGTGGACTGATGGATGTATTGATCCCCCGCAACAGTAAAATACCAGCCAAAGCTGGAAGACAATATACCACGCAGAAAGATGGCCAGGGCAGCATGCGTATATCAGTGTACCAGGGCGAAAGGGATATGGTAAAAGACAACCGTAAGCTGGCTGAATTTAACCTCAAGGGTATTCCGGGTATGCCTGCCGGATTGCCTAAGGTAGAAGTGAGCTTTTTAATAAATGCGGATGGTATTTTAGTAGTAAAGGCAAAGGAGTTGCGTAGTGGTGTAGAGCAAACTATTGAAGTAAAACCACAGTATGGCCTGACTGATAAGGAAGTAGAACATATGCTCCTCAACAGCATCACCCACGCAAAAGATGATATGCAGCAGCGTGCACTGGTAGAAGCCCGAACAGAAGGTGAGCGACTGCTGCAAGCCACAGAGAGGTTCCTGGAAAACAATGCTTCACTACTCACGAGCGAAGAAATGACTGCTACAGCGGCTGCAATGCAGGCATTGCAACTGGCACTTACCATGACTGATAAAGATATGATGCATAAGAAAACCGAGGAATTAAACGAAGTAACCAAACCTTTTGCAGAGAGAGCGATGGACAAGGCTGTAAAAGAGGCATTAAAGGGAAAAATGATTTAAAAATAAGAGTAATAAATCTAAACCTATATCAACCATCAGGGGCTTTCAAGTCATTACTTTATTTTGATAACATAAAGAGAAAAGGATGAAAAACCAGCATTTCTCTTTATCCTTAACATAGTTTTCCGGCTAACATTATAATCCAATAAAACAGAGATTAAATCCTCTTTAAAAGAAGAGCATTAGAAAATAATTCACACAAGTTATCTGTTATTTCGCTGTATCAAATTACATTATTCACCATGACAGCAACTCAGTCAATTATACAGTCAGAAATCGCACCATCATTCAATACCATTACAATGGTAGCCGCATTACAATCAGAGTTAGCAACATTACGAGCTAAAGTATCCTCTTACTATCAGGATGAGGTAATACTGCGCGGCGATAAGATCTTGATGCGTGAATACCGTGGGCACTTTGGTATAGAGTCATAAAAGCCTACATTTTAAATACAAGATTTTATAGATCAGAAGGGGGAAGTAATTGATACTTCTCCCTTTTTTAATTTAGCAGTACACATATGTACTAAAAGAAAGTAAAGAGGGTTTATTTCCTTTAATAACCTGGGTATTCATCTAATATTTAGTGGTTATCAAGATGAAGATTCTCGTTACAGATTAATGCACAAAGAACAATCCCAAACTTTTTACATTAAATTGCTACGGGTACTTTTCCCTTCTGTTATCGGTCAACTCTCATCTGTCAACCGGATATCAGCTTGGTATAAATCATAATATAAAAGCCTTTGCACAGTATTGATGTGCAAAGGCTTTTGTAAGTAAAATAACTTATCACTTATTGTGCCAGTGATATTCTTATCATCAATCCAGCTCTTGTAGTAGTAATTGGCGCCGATGTAGAGATATATGGTATCGTTCGCTGTTGATCAAAGTATAGCTGCAGGTTCACACGACTATTTAATACATAATCCAGCGACGGTGAAATACTGATTACTTTTTGTCCGCCGGTGCTATATGCTGTAGGTTGATCCAGGCGGCTGTTACTCTGTGCATCATCACGTATGGAAAAGTCCAGACGGAAATTGATATCATTGCCCTGGTTGAGACCATTTGCACCAGGTGGTGCATTCGGGTCCAGCTTTTTAAAGCCAGGCAGCTTAAAGGGTGGATTCACATTCTTCTTACGTATACTGGCCCCTACTACAAACTGAGTGCTATTTACCTCACTTAATTGATAGTCAATCAGGCTCAGACTCAACTGTCTGCTCTTAATATACTGGAAGCTGAAGTTGGTTTGATTGGTAGTAGTTACATCAATTCCTATGAGCGGACTAAACTGCTCCTGTATTGTTAGATTAGGTACTAAGAAGAATGGTACAAAGTTGCCCGAAATTGTATCTATGAAGCCAGGCGAACCATAATGAAACGGGTCTAAATAGTTAAGCGCACTACTATAACTGTTCATGCTTACCGTGCTGCTATATCCATGGGTTAGCGAAATACTGGAGAACAGGTTTGCTAACGCAGGAATTTTGGTCAAGCCAGTATAAGTAACACGCCAGTTGGGCAGTGCCTTTAATCCACCAAAAGGGTTCTGCTTTATAGACGTATTCGTTTGCTCAATCAGCATTACCTGGTCGGTGCTCTTATTAGTATAAGCTGCCAGAAATGCCGGTATCAGTACATCCTGTGAGTATCGCCCATACCCTTCGGCAAAACCATCCGGTGTAACAACTCCGCCGTAGTATTTATTATTAGCTGCAAGTCGCTTTGATATAGCCTGGCGGTTATTTTGAAATTGGATGAACGTCTTTGAAATCTCGTTTGGACGGTGTTTACCAAATAGTGTTTGGAAGCTGATATATGATACGCTGAAACCTCCACCGGCATATGGGGTTAAGTGACCAAAATGCAAACCATCACCTAAGGTATCCTTAAACAACTCTGAATAATCCTTAGTAAACGACTTGTCTATATTTACATCAATATTAAACTCTGGTATAGGCTGCAGTGATGCAGTAATACTCACGCGCTGCTCATAGCCTTGACGGTACAACAGGTTGAAAGAATCATTTTTGGTTATTATACCTTGCCTCGCTTTTTTGCTAAGCCAGGCGGTATCAGGCTGTTTACCAAATACATAATCCAGGCCGGGCTGCATACTATTAAAGTTTTGTCCCAAAAAATGTGTACTATCCATATAACCAGGCACGCGGCTGTAATAGTTTTGACTATAATTTATGGAAGCTCTTTTTATCATTGTCAACAGCTGACCACCCGTGCGGGCAAGTCCATTTACTTCCATCGGCTCGTTAAAATTAGCCTGGCGCATTGCTTTCCGGGTTTCCCGTTTTTGGCGGCGCCATGTATGTAAAGCTTCTTTCTTTTTCTTGCCTTTTAACCCTTTTACTACTTCTGCTCTTGTACGTTGGCTGCTGTCTTTTGTTTTTTCAACTTTATTCTCATTATTCTGATCATCAGTTTTTGGTGCTTTAGGTGTAGCAGGGGTGTTCACGGCATTCAGCCAGCGGGATTTAGCGTAGAGACGTGTAAAATCAAACTCGCCATTCAAAGCATTTTGTTGTCCGTTTTCCAGCGTATTGCCAAGGTTGACTGCAAGCAAGCTGGCGCCTATCCAGTTGTAATTAGTACTGTAGCTGTAACGTGCAGTTATCCAGTCTGTAATTGGTAGTTTGCTTAGCGGTATATTATAACTAATTACAGCCTTTTGTTGATACAATGTATTACGTCCACCCTTCCAGAAGTTTCTGGAAATAGTATCCTTCTGTGCTTTCGTATCTATAGCTCCGATTGGCTCATCAACGCGGGAATTATTAATAGCACTGAAATCAAAATTCAGACTGCGGGTAAAATCCCACCTTGCATTGTAATACCTGTCGAATGTGAAGTATTTATCATAAGTAGCTTGTACCTTCTCCACCTTAGTGTCATAAGTATTAACAATCCGAGGTATATAAACCCCATACTGCCGGTCTATATCTGCCCTGAAGCTTAACAATGATGGATTTAGATTGAAGTTTAAATCTCTTATGAGAGCAAACCAGGGGCTATTGTTCCGGATCATCCGCTTGAATGGCTCTTTATAATGTGAAGTGCCATTATAAGTGTACCCGAAACCACCACGGTGCCGCTTAATATCATTTTTATCAATAATAGGCGTAGACTGTTGTATATCTGTAAAAGAATAACTAAAGTCAAAATTGCTAAGGCTCCACAATTTAGGGGTAGCAGATGGCTGTGCAAAGCGTACATTGGTAAAGTTTAGCGTTTTGATAGTCATCTGGTCAAGCGCAGCTTTTCGTACAGAATCCTTATTTTTACTATTCTGCAACTTGTAATTATACTTCACATCCAAATCGTACGGATCGTACTCCGGAATCATGATAGTTTTATTTATACTGGCATATACCGGTATAGTTATACCCGCTTTTTTAGGAAACAATTTACCTGCATCTATTTCCAAGGCAGCATCGTACTGTACCATGCTGTTGAGTGCTCTTTCATTTATACGCTGCTCAATACCACCCCAACCACTGGAGTATGTATTTGCCGAAACGGAAAGTGTTCCTAAATCAGCTAATTGCATATCCACTCTTCCAAGTGCAGCATACCCTCCTTTTTCATCAATATCGGAAAGGCGCAGTTCGTTCACCCATACTTCGGTACTTAAAGAAGTTGTATTTCCATCCTTTGCATTTTCTACTCCTATTAAAAAGCCTCTGACTTCACCTAAGTTTGGATTACCTAATACCGAATATGTTCTTCCATTGTTAACTTCACGATAAATGGCGCCTATCGCTGCATTGTTGCTGTTACGGCGCATTTTTAAATTCACTAAATCCTGTAAATCGAAATCCAGGTTATTTACATCCGGCCAAATATCTTCCGCTTTTAAAGCACCCCAACGCGTAATCTTCAGTGGTATCTTTATTTCGTAATAGTTATTCAGAAAATCCTGGCCTATGCGTATCACTGCATTTATCTGCCCATCCTGCAGATTATCCAGGCCAGTTGATGCAAGGGACTCAGCATGAATAAACATTGATAACCTTCCATACCGGCGCATATCGAGATTGAGTGTTTTAAATACGGCACGTGCATCTCCATCGGTGAGGTTTTGTATGCGAAGGCTCATACTCTGCTCATTTTGTAGCAGGTTGATGCCATTATTGCTTAAAGCTTGTACGCGCTCAATACCAGGAGGTATTTTGTACGGAATCGGATATCTGGCACTGTTCTCTTCCAGATTAACCGCCAGCACGTCAAAATTGGTTTTATTGTTCGTTGGCAATTGGGTGTATGAGCCCGTGGTATCCAAATCATAAGTAAAGTTGCGCCATTGATTGCGCACCAGATCCATTGAGGCAAAGCGTAGTACTACCGAATCCTCAAAGCCGGTCATGTATAAACGCATAAAGCGAATGGATTTAAAATCGGGTATATTACCAATTTTAGCGGTATAACCATCAATTGGTACACGGAAAAGATACCAGTTTTCTTCCGATACTCCACCATTTGCCAGCTTTGCTCTTACCAGGCGCTTGTCAGTGATATACTTTGTAAGACCTACATCCATACCAGGCTTCAAATCCACCTCGTATTCAAAATATTCTTCTGTTTCGTTAAGTGTATTATCACGATTAAGATCTTCATTGTCAGGATATAAAGTAGCAGCCGGCGAAAACTCAGAATTTGAGATTGTTACAGGAGAATTGCCCTGCGGGTTGTTGTAGTTTTTATAACGTTGTAAAATACCAGCATTAGCAGCATCATAGCGACTATCGCGATACCAAACATAATCGTCGTTGGAAGGGTCCGTGCTGGCACGTTGATATAAAGTGGAAGCGGAACCAAAATTAGTTGAAATGTCAGTTAGATATTGAGTACGCACAATTCTTTCTGAATCATCAGTTAATCCATCGAAACCTACATCCTGGTAGGGGCGGTCAGCGGGATCATTACTAAAGGCATTGGTTACCTGTATTGGATTAACCGGAACTTTGCCCCATATCGAAGAATCAACTGTTGCCGGCTGTGTAGGTGTATTTAATCCATTTTCATAAAACCTGCGCCCATCTTTTAATATATCTTCACTGATATTCCCCATATTAATAATGAGCTTACCACCGGTACTTGCCGGATTTTTTATAAATGGGTCCTGTATCCAAAACTCCAGGAACTGTACATTGCTTGTTACAAAGTCAGTCTGGTCTATGCTGCGCATAATACCTCCCCAGCGTTTTTGAGGATTCAGCAATTTTCCGTTGTTGTTTATTTCGGAGGAGCTTGTTTCATAGTTATAAGGTCCGGGATCGGTAGGGTAATAAGCCATATCGAATGTAGTGCTTTGCACATCAGTGATATTGGTGGTGCGTTGCGGAAACAGTTCATTGGTATACACGGCTCTCACGCGAGGGTCACTAATTGCATTCAAATCTTTACGAAGCGGATTGCTTGGGCTATTCTTGTCCTGTAACACAGGTTCTATATTATACCACGCCAGCTTTGCCCTGTTTTTACCATACGCCAGGTCATTGGTGAGTGTAGCTTCAGGGAATCGGGATGGAACACCCTGCGGTGTAGATGCCAATGCCCAGGATACCAGTGGATAACGCAAGTCTACATTACTGGTGCTACCTTCAAAATCATCAATATATATCAAACCGTTACTTCCCTTACCAATTTGCTGTGGGTGCCCTGGCTTCAATATTGCTGCCTCACCATACGCATTAATATTGCTGACGGCGGTGGTGGTATAATTTGGTAGTTTATCAAGCAGGCGTGTAAGTCCTGGCAAGTCTGCACGATAGTTAAAATCAACTCCATACATACTATTGCTAATGGGATCTTCGCCATAATCCATTTTAGTGAAATAAGGCCGCTCATTAATATGCTCCATCGTAGCACCTATACTCAGTTTATTATTGACTATATAATCTGCACGCAAACCAAAAAAACTGCGTTGCTGAATATTATAGGTGGCATTATTCTCAAACTGTACATTTACCGGCACACCAGAGTTGATAATGGCCTGATTAATGATTTTAAGTGTACCTAAATTATAGTCAACAGAATAGTCAGTGTTTTCCTGCAATATTTGTCCTCCTGCCGTGACGGTGACCGAACCTCGTGGAATATTAAAGCCACCTAAATAAATATCTGTATTGGATGAACCCTTTACAGTTCCATATAGTATAAAACGGTTGAGGTTAGCATAGGTTTGTGCGATAGCCTTTATGGAGTCGTAAAGCTGATAGTAAATGTATTTGTCTTTTATATCCTGCGTCTGTCCATGATAAGCAAGTGAGTCAAGATCGCGTCCAAAAGGTTCCAGTAATGGAAAGATGATTTTACCCTGCTGCGATAAAACAGTAAAACTATCTACATAGTCATACTGCCCATCCGGATAAGGGTCATTGCGGTTGTTGAGCCGGTCTGCTCTTAATACAGTAATCAATGGCTGCCCCTCAGTAGAATCGCTACTTTGAGGTAAATAGCGCTTTTGTCCTCCGCTGGGCTCCTGGTAAAAAACATTCAGGTTAAAATTATCACGGCTTATACCCGTAAGGTCTAAAGAATAAACATTCTTCATCATCAGTCCCCATAAAGGAAGATTAACACGCTGTGATGTAGCTTTTAGTAGTTTAAGAAATAACACCTTTTGTACACCTTGGTGAGAAGAATCTACAGCTACATCCTGAGAAAATTCACCTACCTGGAATACTTGTCCATTATATGTATATTGATATGCAACAGCCAGCACTTCATCTGGCTGCAACTGCTGGTATAGTGAAATAAACCCTACCTGTGGATTATAATAATACTCATTCGGAGAAAGCTGCCGGGCAAAAGTTTTTTCATAATCTTCCACCGGCTTCAATCCTTTTGCCACTAAAACACTGTTGATTGCAGAAGGATTTCTGTTTACCTCCGGGCTGCTTGTCAAAAAAGGATATAAATCATTTGCATTATTTTGTGGCAAACTATCTCTGGTAATAGAACCAGGGTTAGGATGAATGTTCGGGTTATAAGGCTGGCTTTCTCCCAAATCCATGAATCCTACCACATCTCTTGCCTGCGTGGTAGTACCGGTACGGTTGGTAATCCATACCTCTATCCTTTGTATTTGCACCAGGCTTTTTACTACCGGCAGGTTGCTCATGGCATTGTTGTAGTTCTTCCTGAAATACTGCGCCATCAGAAAGTTGCGGTTTTCATCATAATCGTCAAGATGCTTGTTAACCTGTTGCGATAAGCCACCGCCTTGCAAAGTGATTGATTGCTTTTGTGAACGCTCGTTTGCCAACGCAGCAGTAATAAACAGTTTACCAAACTGCAACTGCGTTTTCAAGCCGAACAAACTTTGCACACTGCTCATGAGTGTACCTTTGGTTTGGAAGGAAATATTACCTGCCTCAATAGACTTCAGAATTTCATCGTCTTTGCCTCTGTAATCCAGTTTCAGTTGGTTTTCAAAATCAAAATTGGCGAGTGTATTATAACTGATTGGCAACTTTAGCTTATTCCCGATATTTGCCATTACATTCACGTTGGCATTCATGTCAAAGTCAAATCCACCAGTTTTGCGTGCCCTTTCAGAGAGTGTTGGATTTTTAATGTTTTGCCCCTGATAACCCAATCGCAGATCCACGTTTCCCTGTGGTTTGATAGAAACCTTTAGTCCGGCAGAATCAAGTCCGAAGATGCGGTCAAATAAGGTATTATACACCTGCATATGCGGACGCTGTGCTTTGTGATTAAGCCAATCCAGCGTTTTTGAGCGTTCATTAAAATAATCGTTCTCTGCTTGCCTGTTTTGCAATTGCCAAAACTCATCATATGTTAAGTAAGTAGGCTTGCGATAATTCGAATTGCCTACTTTTTCAATAATATAATATTGCTTTGTTTTAGGATCATACTGAATGTCCTGCTTTACAAAACCGGTATCATTTAAATAAAATGGATTACGGTTAAAATAAGTAAAACGGTCTCCCCGCCTGTCATTAAGCTGGTAATGCAGGGAGTCTTTTGGTAGTGGACGCAACGAATCTATAGCAGTTTGCGCGGCAGCACTCAAGGTGCACCACACACCTGCCGCAATCAATACGACGTTAAATATAAAAGCTTTATAGGTCAATTTCAGTCAGCTCTGTTGAAGTAAAATTTTCTCGAATAAGCTTACATGTTTTTTAGTGATATCCTAATTATCTCTTCCAACGGTGCATCGGACGGGGCGTTTTTCAGGGCTTTCTTCAAGGCTGCCTCTGCTAATGGTCTGCCAATACCAAGGGATGTTAAGGCATTTAACGCATCAACTTCAATTGTATTGTTTTGCGGCATAAAAGCATCTAAATTTATAGCGTTTATACGGCTTAATTTTTCCTTTAGCTCAAGGATGAGTCGCTCAGCCGTTTTTTTGCCAATACCTTTAATGCTCTCCAACTGTTTTACATTCCCTTGTACAATCGCTTTCACTATCTCGTCTGGTTTCATTCCAGAGAGCATCATGCGCGCTGTAGAAGCGCCAACCCCCGATACGCTGATCAAATTCAGAAACAAATCCTTCTCCCGAACATCATGAAAACCAAAGAGCGTTTGTCCGTTTTCGGTAATGTGTAAATATGTGGCTAACTGTCCACTGCTACTATTGGCAATAGCTGTGTAAGTGTTAAGGCTTATCTGCAATTCATAGCCTACCCCATTGACATCTACAATCACTTGTGCTGGTGATTTAGCTACAAAATTTCCTCTTACAAATGCAATCATAAGTTCAGCGGCTCAAAAATATGGCTTTATGTCAAATATCGTTTTATTTTCTTTAACATATGCTTACTTTTTAATCAATAAATATAATAAAGTACTCAAAAGCTTAAAACCTTTGACTTCACTTAGCTTTTGAGCCTTTAAGATGCTTATACCAATTCCTATCTGATAATTAATATGCTCTGCACGTTGCTAAAGGCTGACTGCCCGAAACTTTTTATAAGGCCCGCAGATTGGACGACCACTAGGGGTGCATCAAAAAGCTCTTTCAGATGATGGCTTTGTAAAAAACTTTGCCACTGTGGCAACATCCTCTACTTGTGCAATGAGCAGCACCGCTTGGAGCCGGACACAAATACGCTTATCTGTAACATGGCTCAATGCCTTTTGGAGACGACCTTTGTCATAGTAGTCAAAGCCAAAGGCCGCAGGGCTTACCTATTTATTCCGAACCCGGAGTGATACCATCTACCATCATTATTGTTCTCTAAGCATTTAGTTCATGAAGTGAAATGTCATTTTTCCATATTATTCTACATAGCTTATGATTGATAAACCAAATGTTACACTGATGTCTTGCTTATATGATATGCATTATGTTTAAAACCAACCTGAACATAATACTAAGTCGCTAGGATGTTCCAAATATTAATAGCTGAAAATAGATGTTGGTTATTCAAAGGATTGGTATAATTTTATACTAATATAAATATAATATTGTACTTAATTATGGTTCCTGATAAATTAATAAATAAAAAGAGCAAAGCTGAGGAAGCAACTTCCAGGCGAAATAGTAAAGAGGCTTTATCTATAGTGAATGCAGATGCAGGTTATCGTGAACGTAAGATAAAGCAGCCTATTATCTTGTCCTATGCTGCTGATAAGCCGGAAAGTACTATGACCGCCCTGGAGAAAATGAAGCTTGCCCGTACAGGCATCAGCAAACAAGACCTGGAGCTATTAAAGCAGACTACAGGTCTTGATTATGATAGCCTTGCTAAAGGTCTGGCTGTTACCAAGGCTACCCTGTTCAATAAGAAAGGCCAAGAGAAGTTCTCAGCTGATTTGAGTGAGCGGATTGTAAGCCTGGCTGATATTTATTCTTACGGGTATGCTGTTTTTGAGGATGTGGAGCGCTTTAATACCTGGATGCACAGCCCTAATCAGGCACTTGGTGCTCAAGCTCCATACTTTCTGGTAGATAACCAGTTTGGAAGAGAGGAAGTAAAGGACTTGATTGGAAGAATTGAATACGGGGTGTATTCTTAACACAGGTTTGAATGATTGTTTATAGAATAAGCAGCAGGAAGTATGCTGATGACCTGACAGGCGAAGGAGCACGCCTGCATGGAGGCAGGTGGAACCATAAGCTTACTCCTTGCTTATATACTGCAGCCACAAGAGCATTGGCTATACTGGAATACTCGGTAAATGTGAACATAGATGATATACCCCGCGCATTGAGTATTGCAAGCATTGAAATACCAGACACAGGTATATTGAAGTTGGACCAAGCACAACTGCCGGGTGACTGGCAGCACGCACCTGCACCTTCCTCTACTAAGGACTTCGTTACAGCATTGTTGAACCAAAATCAATACCTGACTATCCGGACCTCTTCTGTAGTGATCCCGGAGGAGCATAATTACCTGGTTAATCCATTGCACCCTGGGATGAGAAAAGTACGAATTGTTGAAATAAAGGATTGTGTTTACGATTTGCGTATAAAGACTATATAGGATACAACTCAGTATACGTCAACGTAAGTTCGGAGTGAATACTAATTGATTTTCACTGGCAGAGTTAGCCTTCTTCACAATCCTGGAAGTAACAGAGCTATACCTGAGTTATACTTAACTTATACCAAAGTTATACTTAACTTATACTTATGTTGCCCTATAGTTGCTCCGTGGTTGCTTCTGTGTTTTGGCTATAGTTCAGCTAAGGTACAGCTTACCTTAGCCTGATAGAACGGAGTGGGTGTTCCTTCTAAACGCTGATAAAGATCCTTAGGCTCAAAGAAAAGATGCCTTGGTGAAGGGCTGTATGGTTCAAAACTACCTGGCTGGTATGAAAAATAAGGGTAAGCCATAGCCTTAGAGTAAAAATAAGATTCGGAGCGGTTCCAATGATGAAAGGAATAGGAGGGGATATTAGTATACTTTGCACTGGCAGTACAGCTTGGCTTAACAGCCACACCTAAGCGCAAACTAAATGCTGACACTTATAATTACTATAGCGATCCGGTGTATATCTATTTTTTGAAAAAAGCATCAACGATGGTTTCCTTATGCCTTTTAAAGTTAAGCGTATTCAAACCGCGATAGATGACTAACTGCTCTGTAATACAGGTACTAAATCCTGAGGAAGAAAACCCCTTTCATTGGCATTCACATCCTTATTGATCCAGCTATATGTAATAGGATCAAACTTCTGGAAATCCTAATGTGTGCATTTTTTATTCTTAACATGGTTCATTTGCATAAAATTGCTGCTACTATGTGTTACAATGCAAAAAAAAGGTTGCTTTTAGCGGATGGGAGAAGCTCTACTAAGCTGGATAAAAGTTATATAAGTTTTTTACTCAAAATAAATGTTGATTTTTGAATCTATTATTTGAAGTCTTTAAGCCTAATTATGCTCTGAAAAGCTCGTTCAAGAATGGTTGGGGCAAAAGGCAATGCATAAATATCTTATCTTTTAGTGCGTAAGTACAGTGATCTATTCTTAATGTCTGTTTCTTATCCAATTTGATTGCACACATTATCAGATTTGCAGGAGGAGACTGTTAAAGTTCAAAGGAATGAAATCATTTAATTAAGCTAAAGTTTAAGGTCACATTTATAATCACATAAAAACAAAAAAGCAGTTAGTATTATACTAACTGCTTTTTTGTTTGGTGGGAGCACACGGGTTCGAACCGCGGACCCTCTGCTTGTAAGGCAGATGCTCTAAACCAGCTGAGCTATGCTCCCAAGTCTCTCATTTCTAAGGTCATCATCCTGTTTAAGATGCTCCTTTTTTGTGATTGGGAGTGCAAAGATAGACGTGGATTTTATCTGTCCAAATTTTTTTTAAAGAATAGCACACTTTTTTCATATAAATTTTTCATAGCTAATTTTGCAATATGAACTTTCTAAACATAGGATTCAAACCTCAGCAAGACGAAGAAGTAGATGTGCTTACAATGCATGAGTTTCCTTATCAATTAATAGTGTGGAACGATGAGGTGAATACCTTTGAATGGGTAATAGAGACTTTGATAGAAATCTGCAATCATACACCCGAACAGGCAGAGCAATGCGCTATGCTTATTCATGCCAAAGGCAAATACGCAGTAAAGCATGGCGACTATGATACACTTAAGCCTATGCGCGATGCTATAACCGACCGTGGTATTGGTGCTACAATCGAGTCTGTTGTAGAAAAATAATCTTCTTTACATGCAACTGCACATACTGGATAGCAGGATATGGTTTCCGTCTGTAACTGATGCTCTGGAAGATGGGTTGTTAGCAATTGGAGGCGACCTTTCAACAGAGCGGCTGCTAATGGCTTACCAGCAAGGAATTTTTCCCTGGTACGATGGCGATGTGCCCCTGTGGTGGTCTCCTGATCCACGTTTTGTTCTCTATCCTCACAAGTTGCGCATCAGTAAAAGCATGCAACAGTTGCTGAAGCAGCAGAAATTCCACTTTACGATCAATGCAGCCTTTGAGCAGGTCGTTAAACAGTGCATGCTGGTAAAGCGTCCCGGGCAGGATGGCACGTGGATAAATGAGGATGTAATTAAGGCATATACTACTTTACATTATAAAGGCTTTGCACATAGCGCTGAAGTATGGCTTAATGACGAACTGGTGGGTGGTTTGTACGGCGTTAGACTCGGCAGTCTTTTCTTTGGAGAAAGCATGTTTAGTCTGGTAAGTAACGCCAGCAAATATGCTTTTATTAGTTATGTACAGCAGCTAATACATGAAGGTGTAGTATTGGTAGATTGCCAGGTGTATACCCAACATTTGGAAAGCCTGGGTGCCGAAATGATGAGCCGGTCTGAGTTTATAAAAGTGCTCAAAAAAAGTATTAAAGGTTAAGGCGCTGATATTCTCTTTAAACATCAGCACCTTAATTATAACTTCCTACAAACAAACATTTACGCAACAATTTCTCTGACTATTTACTTCGGGCAGTACCAGATGCATTTCCAAGGGTACCTAATTCACCTTTCACTTCTGCAGCCCCTACTCCTGCTTGAGATAAATTGTTAGGATTAGCAGGATCTCCTTTTGCAATCCCTGATTCCTGCATCCATCCTTTATTGGTCTTTACATACTTTACTCCATTGCTTAGCAGGCTTTCATTGTTCTCTTTATCTACACACGAAACTGCCACATAGCAGGTATTCCAGTTTAGGGGTATTTGAGGGCTATAAATATTAAACGAGAACTGTTTATTCGTAGTATCTGCCACAGAAATAAAGAATGGAGTATTGCCTAATGTGATGCTGTCATTAGAAATGTATAAAACATAACTTTTCACAACTTCCTGACTGTTACTGTTAGCGCTTGCCTTGCCATCTATTTTCAATATATTACCAGCTATTGTATTTTCATCAGCAGCTTTGATAATAGCAGGCGCTATGGGTGCGGTAGTATCAATCCAGGGCATTGGCGGGATAAGCGCGGGTGTTTTATAATAGTGATTACGTAAACTGTCATTCCAGCCATTAGCGTTACGGTAAAAATCATTACTGCTAAAGAATATACTGCCGCAAACATTAGGCGTCTCGCGGGCATCAATTATCTGGTTAGGTATTTCCTCCGGATTGCGCCATGGCACACCGCTGCCGGTCCGTGTCATAGCTTGTCCTACAAAAATCTGTTTGCCATAGTTATGCTTGCTCCACCAGTCAATCAGCGTCTCATAATCACACAGTCTATTACCAATTTCCCAGTACAGTTGCGGTGCTACATAATCTATCCAACCTTCTTTTAACCACAACAAAATATCAGCATACAAGTCATCATAATTGCTCACACCGGCATGGGTATTACTGCCATCAGGATCTTGGCTCCGGTTTCGCCAAACACCAAACGGGCTAACGCCAAATTTTACCATCGGCTTCACCTCCATAATCATGTCGTGAATGTGCTTTATAATGGTGTCGCAATTGCTGCGCCGCCAGGCTTTCTTATCCATCTCTTTGCCATACAAATGGTAGCTATTATAATCCGGAAAATCTTTTCCGCAACAGGGTATGGATAAAAATAATCATCCATGTGAATGCCATCTATATCGTAGCGGGATACAATATCTTTCACCACTTTGGTTACATAATCAACTACTTCCGGTCTTCCGGGGTCAAAGATTTTATTCTTACCATATGTAATAAACCAGTCGGGGTGCTGACGGGTAATGTGATTAGGGGCAATGGAAGACGAATGAATATCGAAAACGGCGCGATAAGGATTAATCCAGGCATGAAACTCCATACCACGTTTATGCGTCTCCTCAATCATAAACTGCAGTGGATCATAGTATGGAACTGGCGGCGCACCCTGCGTACCGGTAAGGTACTCACTCCAGGGTTCATATGGTGATGGGTAAAAAGCATCGGCGGCAGGACGTATCTGCATTATGATTGCATTCATGCCATTGCGCTGATGCATATCGACCAACCGGATGAATTCAGCTTTCTGATCAGCTACCGACAACCCTTTTTTGCTCGGCCAGTCAATATTTACTACACTGGCTACCCATACTGCACGAAATTCATATTTGGGCTGGCAGTCAGCTGCAAATACAAAAAAACAAAAACCTAAAAGAAATAAATAAAAAGGAAAGGTCTTCATTGAACAACTTCTTTAAAAAGTCTTTCGCTGTTGTGCTCAGCCTGATATTTAAACGTATGGACAATGACTGACATTGCTTTGTTTAAAAATACAAAAAAGACGGATACTATTTTATCCTGCAAAGAAAAGGGACTGATTAGGCAGTAGCATAGTGAAAATAATTTTTGTGAAATGTTTTTATACACAGTAGGGACAGGTGCGACCTGTCCCTTCTTCACATTGTATACGCTCTGAATCGTATATCGTAAATCACTAAATTTCTTCATTCACAATGTTGGATATTGCCTAGTTATACTTATTAATCTCGACATGAATTAGTACACTTTTTTCTATGAGAGTGTAATGAAGAAGAAGCAAGATGCGAGGAAGTTAAGTCCTCAGGCACAGGAGGCCTTACGGCTTCGGATTGTCGATTATCTGAAGACAGACAAGGGCACTCAAAAGCAGGCGGCAGAGATTTTTGCCTTCAGTATAGAGGCTATAAAGAAGATATGGAAACGTTATAAGCAAAATGGGATAAAAGCATTGAAGCGTAAAAAACGTGGTCCACATCAGTGCACCTCCAGGCTCTCCAAAATGCAAACAAAGCAAATCACCCGTGCCATTCAAAAGGGTACACCAGATAGCTATCAGTTGCCTTTCTATTTGTGGACAGCAGATGCTGTACGACGGCTGATTAAAAAAAAACAAGGGTAGACTATAGTGTACGTCAGGTAACCAGGCTGTTGAAGCAATGGGGCTTTACTGCTCAGAAGCCTGCTTTCAGGGCTTATGAACAAAACCCTGAAGCAGTACAAAAGTGGCTCCAACAGGACTATCCCCGTATCAAGGCAAAGGCTAAAAAGCAGCGTGGGCTTATGGTCTGGCTCGATGAACTGGGGCTTCGTTCCCAGCACCATGCAGGTAAAAGCTTTGCGCCTAAAGGTAAAACGCCGGTACTGCAAAGCAGTGGCAATCGCTTTTCACTCCATCAGATTTCGGCTATCAGTAATCGTGGACACCTGGTCTTTATGATAATAGATGGTAAGTTCAATGGAGCGGTGTTCTTAACTTTTCTGCAAAAAGTGATCAGGTCCTTCCCTCACAAAAAAGTCTTTATGATTGCCGATGGGCATCCAGCCCATAAGCAAACAACAGTCAGGCAGTGGTTAGCTGACCACCGCCAACGAATAGAGTTATTCTTGCTGCCAGCTTATAGTCCAGACCTCAATCCGGATGAATACTTTAATCAGGACGTAAAGACTAATATTGTTGGCAAGACAAGACCCCGATACAAACAAGAACTAAAGGCAGCCGTACAAGCCTTTTGCAGGCGAAAAAAGGCACACCCACAACAAGTTCAGAAGTACTTCCATGCACCATCAGTCAGATATGCTCTTTAGGTGTACTAATTCATGTCTAGATTATACCTAACTTATACTTAAGTTATACCTAACTTATACCCATTCTCCTCTCTACCTCCTCCATATCTGCACTATACATTCTCCAAAGTAACTCCCACTTATTTCATACCGTGCCTTATTCCCCTAAAGGGGTCAGAGCTCTATACACTTTAGAGTATGTGGGCATTCATCCGTGAGAAAAATAGCTTTAACAGGCACATATTTTTCTATTACCCTATATTGCACATTATGAGGTGCGTAAAAAGCTTGTCTACATTCCTTTTGTTTATTAGTATAATATTTACTGCAAATGCACAAAACTTTTACAAGGAAACGCCTGCAGCCAGGCATTGGGTCGATAGCGTATTTAAAAGTTTGTCGAATGAAGAACGTATTGCACAGCTTATGGTAGTACGGCTAAGTTCCAAAACACCCGATGGTGTAGTGTTTTATAATGAAAAGGTAGCGAATGATATACGTAACCACAATATTGGTTCGATTTGTTTGTTTCAGGGTACCCCTGTACAGCAAGCCAACTTTATCAACCAGTTTCAGCAAATGGCAAAAACACCTATCCTGTTTTGCATTGATGGCGAAACCGGTTTGGGTATGCGCTATGATAGTGTGGCAAAGTTTCCTGACCAGCTAACAATTGGTGCCATTAATGACAAGGAACTGGTTTATACTATTGGCAAAGCCATGGGTAAACAATGCAAACGTACCGGCATACAGGTAAATTATGCTCCGGTAGTAGATATCAATAACAATCCCAATAACCCCGTTATCAACTTTCGCTCCTTAGGTGAAGACAAATACAAGGTGGCTAGTTACGCTGTGCAGATAATGCGTGGTTTGCAAAGTGAAGGGGTGATGGCTTGTGCAAAACACTTTCCCGGCCATGGCGATGTAGCTGTAGATTCACATTTAGATCTGCCCGTAATAAATAAATCTCTTCAGCAGTTAGATTCTTTAGAATTATACCCTTTTAAAACAGTTTTTAACGAAGGTATTGGTAGCGTGATGATTGCACACCTTTCCATTCCTGCTATAGATACAACGTCAAATATGCCCACCTCTTTATCTCCCAACAACGTAAATGGCTTGTTGCGCATGCAGCTCCATTTTCATGGTATCTCATTTACCGACGCGCTGGAAATGAAGGGGGTTGCCAAATATTTCCCGCAGGGGCAGGCAGCTGTACAATCTTTAAAAGCAGGCAATGATATGCTTTGCCTGCCCGGTGATGTAGATACCTGTATTAATGCTATTGAACAAGCACTTCAAAACAGTGAGCTGGACTGGGAAAGAATAAACGCAAGTGTGAGAAAGGTGTTGCTGGCAAAATACCACCTGGAATTGAATAAACTGAAATCGGTAAATACATATAATCTCGCTACAGATTTGAATGCAGATGTACCAGGAATAAGAAAGGCAGTTGCAGAAAAGGCTATCACGTTGCTCCGCCTCCATAAGTATTCTCTCCTACCATTTGCAGCCAATAAAAAAGTAGCGTATATTGGTTTTGGTATAAATAGCGCCAACACATTTGCAGATGCTATTAGGAATAAATATAATGCAGATACTTATTTCTTTACTTATAAAGACAGTACCGATAAAGCAGCTTCTATTCAAAAAGCGGTAGCAAATAATTACGATGCAGTTATTATTGGCGTTCACCAGTTAAGTAAATATCCCGGCAATAACTTTGGCTTAAGCACAACTGCTGTTGACTTAATGAATAAGCTACAGCAAAACAATAATGCTGTTACTTTTGTTTTCGGTAATCCCTATGCAGTAAAGAATATGTGCAATGCCCCCAATTTAGTGGTTGCGTATGAAGATGATGCCATTTTTCAGCAGGCAGCCTTTAACGTGCTGCGTGGGACTGATAAACCAAAAGGTACGTTACCTGTAACTGTCTGTGACGAATTTAAATATGGAAGTGGTATAGTGAAATAATTATCCTTGTAAAATGTTCTCAATATATACTACAATAGCATTATAACTATCTGGAGCAAACCATTTCAACCGGGTATCTTTCTTAAACCATGTCATCTGTCTTTTAGCATATTGCCTGGTATTTTGCTTTATACTTTCAATTGCTTTTTGCAGAGAAACAAGATTATTTAAATAACCAAATAACTCTCTGTAGCCAACCGTTTGCAAAGCATTCAGGTGTTGATAAGGCAATAAACTTTTTACTTCGTCTACCAGCCCTGTTTTTATCATTTCATCTACACGGTGGTTAATTTGACCATACAATAGTTCCCGTGGCAGTTCCAGCCCAATCTTAATGATATTGAAAGGGCGTTTAACAGTTGTATTGTTTCTATAAGTAGCAATAGACTTGCCGGTTGCATACAATACCTCTAAAGCACGCATTAATCGCTGTGGGTTCTGCTGCTCGGCTGTTTGCCAGAACAGAGGGTCATTTTGCTTCAGCTCCTCCTGTAAGAAAGTAATGCCTTTTTCCTCATAAGCTGCAATAATCTGCTGGCGAACAGGTACAGGAATAACTGGCATATCATCCAACCCTTCACAAAAAGCCTTTATATACAAACCGGTGCCTCCTGTTATAATTGCAACGGGAGTATGTTGAAAGATTACCTGTGCAGATTCGATTGCATATTGTTCAAAAGTTGCCGCTGTTACATAATCAATTATAGAATGGGTATTAATAAAATAATGTTTTACTGTTGCAAGCTGAGCAGGTGACGGCTTTGCAACACCGATGTTTAATTCTTTAAAACACTGCCGGGAATCAGCAGAGATAATACTGGTATTGAAATGCTTCGCCAATTCAATAGCTATACTGGTTTTTCCAACAGCAGTTGGCCCTGCAATAATGATGGCAGTATTTTCCTGGTTATTAATCAAATCTGAGTGGAGCTATAAAAGATTGGCGGGTAAAAGCCCGCCAAAAGTAAGTATTAAAATCTATCCTTATATAAAAAAAGCTAAAATCCTACCTTGCGAACACATAATGAGTAACATCCTCCAACATAATGGTTGGTCCGGAGAGAATAACTAAACGCTCTACCACATTACTTAATTCACGGATATTACCCGTCCAGTTGTGATGAAGCAGCGCATCCAAAGCACGGTCACTAATTACTTTTGCAGGTTGATTATACTCTTCTGCTATGTCCGTCAAAAACTTATTCACCAGTAAAGGAATATCCTGCCGGCGCTCATTAAGAGACGGTACATGAATGAGGATGACACTTAGACGATGGTACAAATCAAGACGGAAGTTTTTAGCTTCCACCTCTTTCAAAAGCTCTTTGTTGGTAGCAGTCACTACGCGTACATCCACTTCTATTTCCTTATCACCACCCACACGTGTTATTTTGCCCTCCTGCAGTGCACGCAAAACCTTAGCTTGTGCACTCAAGCTCATGTCTCCTACTTCATCTAGGAATAAAGTACCTCCGTTCGCCTGCTCAAACTTACCAATCCGCTGTTTGATTGCCGATGTAAATGATCCCTTTTCGTGCCCGAACAATTCACTTTCAATGAGTTCACTTGGTATGGCTGCACAGTTTACTTCCACCATTGGCATATTGCTACGCGGGCTTTTGTGATGTATCCAGCGAGCTACCAATTCTTTACCTGCTCCATTCTCGCCGGTAATAAGCACGCGCGCATCTGTTGGGGCCACTTTTTCAATCGTTTCTTTGATGCGCGTAATGGCTTCCGACTCACCAATCATCTCTTGTACACGGTTTACCTTCTTTTTAAGCACCCGCGCCTCTTTGCTCAGGTTGCTTTTATCCATAGCATTGCGGATGGTAATGAGCATCCGATTTAAATCTGGAGGTTTGGATATATAGTCAAATGCACCTTTTTTCACTGCTTCTACCGCTGTCTCAATATTACCATGACCACTTATCATTATCACCGGAACATCTGGATTTGCAGCGTTTGCTTTAGCAAGAAACTCCATGCCGTCAAGCTTTGGCATCTTGATATCACAAAGAACTACATCATAGTTTTTCTCGTTGAACATTTTTAAGCCTTCTTCCCCATCACTTGCCTCCTTTACCTTGAAGCCTTCGTAGGTAAGAATTTCCTGTAGTGTTTTGCGGATTGCTTTTTCATCATCTATCAATAAAATATTCGACATAGTTTTTTGCTCCTTTAGTTACACTTTGAAGATGTACTATTTTCAGTATTTGGTTGTATTAAGTTGATTATGAAGGCGAATTCATCTTTGCAGATGCAACTAAAATACTATCTTTAAGTCAACACCTTAGTTATTTTCATTTGACACTACGCTATTGAGTTTGTTTTAATATCATTAAGTATTATATTATATAACATAATTAAGCTACTATTAGAACAAGCTATTGTATTTACTACTTTAATAATCAACTAAAACTGCTCACAAATAAACGAGGTAAAACTAAACTAATTTTGCCGGGCGCAGGAAGTTTAAAAGTGCATTAACAATATATGAAATGGATTGATACGCATTGTCACTTGTACAGCGATGAATTTAACAAGGATATCGACGAATTAATTGAAAGAGCAAAGAATGCAGATGTTGAGAAGTTTTACCTTCCTGCCATCGACAGCAATACGCTCGGGGCAATGCTCCAATTGGAAGCAAAACATGCCGGATGTATTCCGATGATGGGCTTGCACCCTTGCTATGTAACTGGCAATTTTGAGCAGGAATTGGCAATTGTGAAGGATTGGCTGGACAAAAGGCGATTTGCTGCCATTGGTGAAATAGGGTTAGATTACTACTGGAGTATTGAGTTTGCAACGCAACAAATGGCCGCATTTAACCAACAAATGCAATGGGCATTGGACTATAACCTGCCGATTTCAATACATACCCGTAATGCCATGCTGCCGACTATTGATGCTGTAAAACCTTTTGCAGACAAAGGATTACGTGGCATCTTCCATTGCTTTAGTGGTAATGCAAACGAGGCAGAACAAATTGTAACAATGGGTTTTTACTTAGGAATTGGTGGTATCTTGACCTACAAAAAGAGTGGCTTACCAGAAGCATTAGCAAATATCCCTTTGGAAAAAATGGTGCTGGAAACTGATGCTCCTTACTTGCCCCCTGTTCCCTATCGCGGTAAGCGTAATGAAAGCAGCTTATATACCTATCATTGCGCAAAAGTTAGCAGAGGTAAAAAACGTCTCGTTAGAAGAAGTTTCGACGATAACTACTACAAATGCAGAAAAAATTTTCTGTAGCTAATTCGGAAGCCTTTATTTTGCATCCCGGTTTAAGAATATTGGAGACTTGTCCGAGTGGTTGAAGGAGCACGCCTGGAAAGTGTGTATACTCGAAAGGGTATCAAGGGTTCGAATCCCTTAGTCTCCGCTAAATAACCTTAATTATAAAAATTAACTATAATAGCTACACTCACTTCTACACCCCATTTAATAAGGGTCTTTAAGGTTTTACCCAAATTAGACTTGTATTGAATAATACAGAGCTTTCTTTTTCGATACACTAATTATTTCTTAGAATGGTTCTAAATAGCTTTGTAAAGAGGGCTTAACTATGAGTGTAAAATAATGAAATATAATAAAATTGTGCACACCAAAGGAGTGCAGGATATTATTTGTAATCTATTTAGTTCTCTGATATTCCACCATTGCCGTTACTTTCTTATCCCCGTTCTCAACTACCTATGCCTTTTTATCCTTACAATAAGTAATGACGTAAACATTTATTTACCCGCATTTTTATAAAGAAATAAATTAATTAATATTTAATACGTATTAAAAATTCCTTTATTTTTGTCCTAAAACCAAAACGTTTCATACCTAACATAACCAGGTTAGGATAATATAGGTTAAAAGCAGTGCAGAAATAATTGATGCTCCCCCTACAGGCATGGATTATATTATACGCGCAAGCAAATTGAACCACAAAAAGCTAAAGACCAATTAATTGCTTATAACACAACCAAAACTCCATGAAAAAAGTATTTGTTTCAATTATTGCATTGATAACTATCAACCAATGCCATTCCCAAACTTACATAACCTTTGGGACTAAAGCCTTCAGTGCTAATCCTTTTTACTTTAGTATGGGAGGTGGCCATATATTCAATAACGGTGTAATGCTGGATTTGGAAGGCAAACTTCCAGTAAGCCAGCGAATTGATTTAGCCACTCATCTCTCTGGTGCTATTGGGTATGAGATACCTTTAAATGAAGAGCAGGGAATATCTGCTGCTCTGATGGTGGGTGAAGCGCTAAACTATCGGAGCAGCGATAAGAAGTGGATGAACACCTGGACACCAACCGGAGCAATTCGCCTGACATATAAATGGGTCTATGTGCAGCCAACCTATATTGAAGAACAATTGTATTTAGGTGTTGGTATTGTTGCTAACCTATCCAGACATTAATCAACAGCGTTTTAAAGGAATTATTTTTAATGCTATACGGGAGCGCCAATCAGTGTTGGTTATTCTTTAGAAATAGTACCAATTGGAAAAGAAATTGGGGGAATAGGTGTTGAATAAAATTTCGACTAAATAAGTGTGTAATACTGCAGCAATGATGTACTACATCATCTGTCTACTGTATATTTATACCCTGCTATTACTGCTGCAAACCACAGCTGCCAAAGGTTATTGTTTACACCTGTTTTTTACTCCCCACTAATACTAAAAAGACGTAGGATGGACGGCTTAGATATGGAGGAAATGGCTTAGATATGGAGGAGATATGGCTTAGGTACGGAGCAGGTAGGGCTGACAAGTACACTCTAATAAATGCCTGTTAGATGGGGGTACTCTTCAGAAGGATCACGGATGCAAGCCTTCGATATACAACAATCAATGTTATCGACATTGAATTGCTTTTACTAACTGGTTATCAAGTTAGGATTCCATTACAGTAGATGTCCGGAAGTAAAATCTTATAATAATCTTTGCTAACACTTATTCCTTCTGTCATCTCTCAACTGTCATCCGTCAACTTGATAGCAACTTGGTATTAGTACCATCTTATTTAATGAAAAGAATACTGAATGATGTATCCGCGTATACCTGCACTATTCGCTCGAAAGGAATAGCCAGTTGATAAATAAGAAATCTGTATCGGTTGGAATAGGTCTTTTCTAAGTGAAATTTGTTGTACTCTCTTTTCAGGCTACTTATAGCAGATTCACATAGGTTAGCTAATACCAGTTACCGGGTATGAACTGTTAACTTCGGGTAAAGCATATTATGCTACCTAACTGAACATGGTATTATATCCTGTTCAATTAGTTTACGTGCTATATAAACTCTCTATATTCAGCCTTCCATTATTCTTATTCTGTAACACTTATTCTCCACACCTCCAGCCTATTCAATCTCCGGCAACTCCTTACGTAATTTACTTGCCCTTATCTTTAACTGTTCCATCCGCGGAGTTTTTATCATTGCAGACCACCAATTCATATAACGCTCCAATTGCCTTGCAGTAGATTCCTTCGGGAAATCTTGCTTTTGCAAGGTATTTAAGCGTTGCAGATAATCTTTTGCTTTATTAAAACAGCTATCCTGCTCAGCTGCTTCCATATTTCCCATAAAAGGTTTTATAAAATATAACTCTGCTAACGTGCCAAAAGCCCAGGCTTTACTTTCATCATCAGTAGCATATTTTTCATCAGACGAAGCCATCACCTTACACAGTACCCACATGTCATTTTCATCTTCACCCATCTCTGTATCACATAAACATACTGCCAGTGAAAGATACTGTGTACCATTCCAGTGACTATTTAAATACCTATATCCCTTTAAATACCAGTCACGTGCATTTTTCAATGCTTCTATTGACTCATTTATCAAAGCATCTGTTACATTACCTTGATAAACAGCTACCCGAAATACATGCTCTGCCTTTCTTTTATATGCACTTGCTATCAGTCCATAATGTTCAGCATAGCGGTCCTTATTGATACTGTCTTTTCCAGATTGATCTATCAGGCTGGTAAGATCTGTAATGGATTTGTTTAACCTGTCACGGACTTCCTGGAAAGCAGCTTCTATCTTCTCTTTCTTAATATTGTTTATATTCCTGATGACATGATCGGCAAGAGCATTGCCGGTCTTCATAAACTGCAACATAATTTTCAGGCGCACATCCTTCATTTGGTCATCAATATCTTCGGGGAAGCGGGCATAAGCTACAAGACTTGCCCAATCATGCGTTCCATTAGTATTTAAAGCATTCCTGGTATTATATAGCGCCGCACGAGGATCGGATGTTTGGAGCAACTGAGTGTATAAACATTCGACTAATGCAACCGAACCATCCTGAGTAAGCGGAAACTGGGATGCAAAAACACAAGGTACACCGCTCTGATGCAAACAATGCGCAAGGCTTCCTGCAGGACTTACCGGGCTGCCTATATTGCCGCTGTCGCAGGCTACAAGTGTTACAATTGGAGGTATGTACTTTTTATTGTCTGTTTGTACAACTAATGCATTGGTTAATTCATTCCCATCTGCAATATGCACCCTTTCATTAGGCTCACCATTCAGCACTAATAAAAATTGTTCTGCTACAGGATCACTATTTTTTTTACCATGTGCAAGCAGGTGTACATGTGTATATGGCTTGCCCTCATTAATCGCTACCGTTAATGCATTTTTTATGGAGGTTAGGGTTGCATTAGGCAATATTGTTATCAATGACCCCAAATCTGGTATTGGCTCGGCAGAAGTTTTCAGGGGTATTGCCCAGGGTCTCAGCACCTTTATAAAAGCATTCTTGTGCTCTTCACAAGGAACTGTGTTGTTGGGTTGTGCCCAGGCAAAAAGAATTCTTGGCAAGAATGGCCAATCGTAATGTTTAAAAGCAATGTGTCTTACTTCCCTTGTAAAAGTTGTCTTTATGTCCGGGTTGAGAAAAAAAAGGCTTTTGTGGAGTTGCGTTTTGTAACTGAATGGGGGTAAGTGCCATTTCAAAAGGCAGTTGGGCTATTTCTTTTGGCGTAGTAACCAGCCGCAAATGCAAAAAATCACTGTGTAAGTTGGCGGCAATCTCAACAGGATAAATCTGATTAATAACATTGGTAATCAGCGTTTGAAAGAAATGGATGCCTGACTGCCTTGCAGTTTCTTCGGTGGTGTAGCGGAGTAGCTGTATATTTTTATCAAATGTTCCCTGGTCACAATCAATGGTAAAATCTTTGGCGGACTCCGTTCCGCATAAGGCAATATAATTAACGCCTTGCTGTAATAGCTGGTTTACAGCCTGCCCATTCCGTAATATTTCAACAACAATGGTGTCCATGATTGCAATTAAAAAAGTTTAAAAACAACAACAAGTGGCCCCATAAATACGAATCCTGTTATACAAGCTACTGCAACACGCACCACTCATCTACTTCGTTCCCCTCTCCACACCTGGAGAGGGGTTTGAGGTGCGGGCTATAAATCATCTTCCACATCGCCGGCAGAGAGGAATTGTATCTGAGGTTTATTGCTTTCTTCATCGTCTTCTAATACCTGTACCTTTTTCTTACCTAATCCAAAAAGGCCACCTTTAACGATTTGGAACAGACCCAGGCCAATCACTCCTTCTTGTCCTTGTACAGTAAGCCCCAATTTATTATTGGATGTAAAACCTATATTAGCATCACCAATGTTTAACTTTTCCAATGCTTTGGCATCGCCGGTAAAAGTGATCTCTGTTCCCGCATCGATAGTAGAGATTATTGTTGCTTCTTTAGCCAAATAAGTTTGATGCACTACCTTAAATCTATCCTGCCAGCTTGGATTTCCCATCAGCTTTTCACCTGCTTCATTGACGTTTTCCATTTGACTTAAATTGATGGTAGGTGACTTAATAATAAAGGACTGTTCTTTATCAAACTTAAAGACCACTTTAGCATCTATAGCTCCTTCAGGTATCACATCCACCTGTGCTCCTGCAGCAAAGTTGATAACGCGTGTGCCTTCTGATGTGAAATCAATAGAAGACTCGCTGCCGGTACTCTCCGTAATGTCCACATCAAACTCTTTGATGTTGCCCATTTTTACGAATACACCATCTGTAATAATACCGTAGTCTCCCAATTTAAAAGTATTAGTAACGGGTAGCCAAGCGGCAAAAACATGTAACTGTCTTTCAATAACGTTATTGAATTGTTTTGCAATCGCCATAATTGTTGGTTTTTGGTTAAGAATATTAGCTCTTGATCTTTATTTTGTATCATTATGCTTTTGTGTGCTCAGTTAAACGCTCGAAACTCGCTGCTCATAGCTCACAAATTGTAGCTTGTAACCTGTGGCTTGTACCTTCTAAGCTTACTTTATCTCCTCAATATTGATAACAATCGTTTTAGCACCCCTGCTTTTTGCCTCTCTAACCATGTGTGAAGTTCCACCCTGACCATCTCCACCTTTACCATTCCATAAAGCTATAAGGCTCATGTTCAATCCACCATTTTCCAGAGCTTTATAGAGCATCCACAGATTATTGCGCTCCCAAATGGTAAAGTGCTCCTTGCTTTTCAACCAGTCTGGCAGTTCCTTTTTTTGCGCCAATACCTGCCAGGGCAGCTTTGAATAAAGGGCATTAAACCTATCCACCCAGTCTGGCCCTGCAAAAGCTACCGATTCGGCAACATACATATCATGTGGCAATGCCAGGTATAATTGTGTTTTAATGCCCAATTCGGCACATGCTTCATGAAACAGGATATCGCCGCCACTGGCACCTCCGGCAATGCCAACTAAATTACCACCTGCAGTTTCCTGCTCTTTTTGTACTTTCTCCTTAATGACATCTTTTACTACCTTCTCTTTTTCAGGTGGGAAACGTTGATCTGGCCTGCCGGGACGATCAATCATGTGGCCTGTAAATAACAGCATATGTGTTTTTATTTTGCCTACACCAAAAGTTACGGGAGGCAAAGCCTGGAGTGCTGCTTGTATATTTTCAGCAAAAATGCCTAACTGCTGGTAAATAAGCAACTGCCGCACAGTAGCATCTAAGTTCAGGGTACTCGCTTCTTTCAAAGCATTTTCATACATCAGCCTCACGCGAGCTGGCCTGGAATCAGTAAGGCAAATAAAATCTGCTTCTGTAATCTTCAGCCAGGCAAAGTCATCACTGTCTTTATCTGTGGTTTGTTTGCCTGCTTCTATAGAAAGGGCTACCGCTTGTTGCAATCTCTTCTGTCTTTCTTTTAATGCAGCCAGCTTCTGCAATGCTAAGTCCGGTGTATCAAAATACAACTGCCAAACATCCGGATACTTGTCGGCAAGTGTAATAGCCGTGAGTAATAATCCATAAGCATTGATGCCGGAATAATAATGATTCAGGCACTCCAGAAAGCCTTTTTCATACGCCTCCATAGCAGACTGCAGGTAATCTGAAGAAAGAGCTGCTGAGGCACGTTCTGCATCAGGTGCATCTTTCCATGCAGTCATCCACATTGTTTTGGCATTACGTGCCTTTAATGCATACGCTTCTGCCCTTTTCCATGGAGTAAGTACTTTGCCACTGGACAATAAAGATTCTATAGCTGCATCCGACTGCTCCAGTAAGGCTTTACTTTCATTAAGGTCGTCCGTTATTACCAATTCAGCTAATCGCTGGTAAATGGTAGCAAGCCGTTCGTTTGCCTGGAGATCGCTTTGGTTGTATTGAATGACTTTTTCCCAAACAGCACGTGCTGGATCTAAGCACCGGAGCGAAAACAATGCTTCGCCAAGTTTACGTTGTGCCGGGATATACCAGGAGAAGCCTTCCACTTCCGCAGCCATCATAGACAACCTGGTGGCATCTCCTTTTGTAATACTAAGTTGTAGTTCTTGCTCAAAATCGTTCGGTATCGCTATATATGCTTCCGGGTCCTGTGTCTCCAACTTTGGTAATTTACTAAACACCGGGCTATCTGGTCTGTCTGCCTGCATCGTATCTTTTAAGGCTTTTACGAAATCATCCAACGATGTGGCAGGCTCATCTTTGGTATAAGCAATATATCTGTATCCAAGTATATCAAAAGGTGTATCCTCAAAACCTTCACATTTAATGAGTACGGTTCGCTTATCCCGCAAGGCATGCCGTATGCCAAGTTCATAAAATACATTGGCATTGTGTATGGAAATATCTGCAACAACAATGTCGGCTGTCAGGAGCAGCGAGAACATATCTTCGTGGATACTGCCTGCTTCAAAAATAAGCCCGGTAGTACCGCCTGAAAGATCGGCTCTTTGCAAAGCCGGCGCAATCAGTTCATTGTGTACACGTTCAAAGTCAAAATCCACAGCAGATGAGGTATCATTTGCATCTTTCTTCATCACTTTTCTGGTACCAAATGGCCTTACTATAAATGCCTGCATATGCGTCATTAAAAATGAAAGAATACATGCATCAAATCATTGTACTAATTCACTAAGCTTTTCAGTAATGTTAAATTCTTTAGGTAAATGATCTTCCTCTACAAATGATTTCGCCGCCTTTTCCCCTAATTCAATCAGCATATCCACATTCTCCGCCAGATCCATATTCATCAGGTTGGCAACTTTTAAATCGCTAAGCCCCGTAATACCTATTTCCTTCAGTTTGTCCGGTGTTACTTCAACGTTGTAACGAAGGTAGCTAAAGGCTTTTTCTCCATGTATCGTATCATCTCCCAAATCACCTACTTCAGCATCTATTTTACGCAGCGGACCGGTGCCTTTACCTACAAACTGCATCACCAGTTCTATTAGTTCACTTGCATCACTCATAAACTGCTCCGGTGCCATTTGAGCAATGTCTAAAAGGTTGGGATTATTCCACTTTTGACCAATCAATTTTTTGTCCCGTCTGCCGGTACCAATGGAAACAATAAACATATCCTTCTCACCAGTCTTCCAATTCAATTTGAACCCCTTTAAAGTAGCTATTAAAAAAAGCTGCCATGATGGATTATTCATCATACTCATGCCCCCATCTACAAAAATACCTTCTTCTCCTCCGCCTACATCTATGATCTGTGGATCGAAATAGCTGGGGGCAGCAGAACTGGCACGTACTATATCACGAATAAAGAAACGGTTTACATCAAAATATTTTGCCTTTGGGTTATTGGTTACCGGCCAGGTACTACAGGTATCCAATCGCTTTGTTACCACCACCAGGCCGGTTTTATTGGTGTTATCGCCAAGACGGGCATCGCCGAATATCGCTTCAAGTTCCTCTTTTAACGGCTGGGAATTGTATTTTCCATTTAAGTAAATCTGCTTGCCGAAGATATTAAGACCATTGCGGTCACTAAAGATCTTTCCTCCTAACTGTTTGTATTTATCTTTTATTTCCGCTACAGAATAACCGCCTATTGCCAGCAAAGCAGCTATGATAGATCCTGTACTGGTTCCTCCTATCAAATCGAAATAATGATATAGCCTAAAATCTTCTTTCTTTATTATACCAAACTCTTCATGCCTCTCGGCAAGTATTCGCTCTATCTCGCCTAAAAAGCCTAATGTAACGGCTCCGCGAATACCTCCGCCATCTAACGATAAAATACGTTTCGGACCTTCAGAACTTAGTCTCTTTTTTAATACTTCTGATACTTCTGGTGAATTGTCTGGCATAAGGCTGTATTTAAGTTTTAAAAAATATACTAATTAGATGTTTTGATAGTTTATGTTCGGAACAATACAATTAAGATGATGGAGATTTTCAGCGATTAATTAGTCCTCGTTACGATAGCAGTCATATTCCTTGTTTACCATTATCTTTTAATCGCCAGAGATCTTATTAAAGACTACCAAATACACGATATCCATATACAATTAAGTCCTGGATCAAATTCGGAGTTTGTCATTTCAACGAAGGAGGAATCTGGGCCTAACAGATTCCGCAGGATCCAGTGGAAAATCACTATTTAATTATACTTTGTTCTATTGCCTATTCCTATGAATTATTTAGTAGACAGCATACTAAGTACGTTGTCTACTAAATTACTTCAGATTTCTGCGGGGCTGTTTCTGTCCCGGCTGGAGCCACTACTTCTAAACGTATTAAGTAAACCATGTACTACACCCCACCTTCCGTTTCCCTTAAGTAAGGGTACGCAGTCTGCCACCCGATGCCGAAGGCTACGCCCTAAACAGTACTGTATCCATCACTCCACACCTGCACCATAGTTAGCCAAACAGTAAAGTCCCAAATAATAGCTGCACCTCAGGCAATGGGGAGGCGCTGGCCAGCACGAACTATTCTCACTGAGACCAATAAAAAACATTATGCACGAAGTAATGCGCGGAGCGATCATGCCGTGCTTGAACTAGCGAAGCGATTTCATGAATACCATTGAATAAACATTATCCCATTCATATTTTTTTGTTTCTTTTTTTATCAAGAAAAAAAGAAAGAATAGTCACTTGCTGTCAGCAAGCACACCTACAACACCTTAGAAACATACAGCAAATAAAAGAACTTACATTATCCCAAATTTATTAAGTTGACAACGTACTCAGTACAGTGTTACTTAAATAAATTTAGAAGTAACATCTACTATTAATTAATCCAAACTTCCCTGATAGAAGCTAACCCAAACGTATCGTTCCCCGGTAACCATAAACCCTCCAACCTGCAATGAGCTACGTATCCCCCTTTCCAATCTCTGCTAAGTATGCCTCCGCTGTTCAAAGTTTAAGGCCAAAGGCAACCAACCTAATCATCAAATACCTGTCAGTGAACAAGTAGCACCATGTTAGCCCAACAGAACATACAACCATGATGCTGCACCTTCGGCAATGGGGCGGCGCTGGCCTGCACGGATGCGCGGAGCGTTCATGCCGTGCTTGAACTTTTTTGTAACTTTTTTCTTTCAAGAGAAAAAAGTTAGACAAGAACTATCTGTAAGAGATTGCACCTAAACAGCTTATCACCTAAACAGCACCCAAACAGATTTACTGAAGCTAAAACTTATTTAGTTGACACTGTACTAAGAAGTAATTTTATTATGTTAGCATGTTCTTCGTATCGGTTGTGAAAATTTGTTACTACAACAACATGGCACACCTACACATATCATCAATATAAAGACCCTAATTATTCGTTATAAACAGCAAAAACAGAAACCAGGATTACTCATTTACATAAGGGCAACATAGTCAGTTTCAGGTAATCGAAAATCTTTAGCAGCAATCATTTATCATCGGCCATGCTAATATATACTATATATGTTTAAACAAGTAAAATATTTCCAAATAAACCATAAATAAATTTCCATGCATGCTTGCATGTAAATATCGCTATCCAGTTTCCGATAAAAACAACATTATGCCTGGAGTACTTAGTGTTATATTACACTGAATAAAAATATAAGGAATAATGGATAGTCTTCCATTCATCAAATGATTGGAAGCGACCTTCTCAAACCCTTATTCCCAATCCTAAAAACTGCTGAGTTATACTTAACTTATACTTGAGTTATACCTAACTTATACTTAACTTATACTTAATCTCCCTGCTATCTACTCAATACTTACTCTTCAGCACCTCCCAGCAAACTCCCTGTTTGCACCCTTTAAACCTTTCTTCTCTTGTCTGGACTCTTGCTCCTTGAACTTTATCACTTTAAATCTTTGAACCTGCTTTTTGAGCCTTATACTATTTCCAGTTCGGTAATATTATATGCACTACCCAAAGCTCACAGCTCATATCCGCCAACTGGCAACTGGTAACTGTTATCAGCTAACTTATTTGACTCTGGAATTATATCCCGATAAGATAATTCAATAAATTCACTTTGTATAAGAATTTTACCTCTTCCCAAATTCCTTAACCAACAGCCCCCTACAAAGTTTTTTTAAAAAAAATTAATTTTCTGTTTTGTGGAATCAAAAAATAACCTTTAACTTAACGGTGCGATTGTAGCCTTACTAAAACCTTGTCGTATGAGCACTGTAAGAAATATCCTGCAAAAAAAGGGTAATGCTGTCTTTAGTGTAAGTCCTGACAGTTCTGTATATGATGCACTTGAAACTTTAGAAAATAAGAATCTTGGCGGTTTAGTAGTAGTTGAGAATGGAAAATTGATTGGTATATTCACAGAAAGGGATTATGCTCGTAAAGTAATTCTAAAGGGACGCTCCTCCAAAGAAACACTTGTGAGGGACATTATGTCAAGCCATCCTATATATGTAACTCCAGACAGTACCGTTAGTGATTGCATGCAACTGATGAGCGATAAATTTATCCGCCATCTGCCCGTATTGGAAAACGATCAGCTAATTGGCGTTATCTCCATTGGTGATTTAGTGAGATATATCATCAACGAAAAGGATTTTATCATCGAAAACCTGGAGCATTATATTATGGGTTAACAGACATGCAGGAAATGCTTATGTTGCTCTTAAAGTAAAGGATGTAGCCTGATCCGGATTAATTAAGTATATCCGCCTCAGAATATAATATTGTTGCACCTAAATTAACTGGTATGCCTGGAAATGGGAATGATAGCTTTACAGTATGGCCCTTTCTGTTATATACAGCGTTGGTTTTTATCTTACTTGCAGCCATCCTCACCTTATCTTATTTTTTAGGTCAGCATCACCGGGAGAAATCTACCGACCTTCCTTATGAAGGTGGCATAGAGCAAGCCGGTTCTGCACGACTGCGATTCTCTGCGCAGTTCTATGTTGTTGCAATGCTATTTGTGATATTTGATGTTGAAGCAGTATTTATAATGCTATGGGCACTGGGTTTCTATGAACTGGGGTGGCCTGGCTATATAGGTGTTGCCATATTTATTGCGCAACTGGTAGTAGTATTAATATATGAGTGGGGAATTGGTGCATTGGACTTTGGTCCCGATGGACTAAAGATTATTAAGGCATACAGAAAGTTGAAGAAGAAATAGTTTCTTCAACTCTAAAAATACCTCGTAAATAAACGGAGCTTATATATGAAATGGTGGTTAAGTAAAGCAACCGATACAACTGGTCATATTTCCGGTAACGGCACTATGGAAGAAGCTGTCAGCAAAAGCATCATACTTACTACGGTTCAGGATCTACTGGGATGGGGAAGAAAGAATTCAATGTGGCCTTTCCATTTTGGTTTGAGCTGTTGCTTTGTGGAAATGGCTACCAGCATCACCAGTAAATATGATGTAGCACGCTTTGGCGCCGAAGTAATTCGTGGTACGCCGCGCGAAGCAGACGTAATGGTTATTGCAGGAACCGTTTTTATTAAAATGGTTCCAATTATAAAGAGGCTTCATGAACAAATGATGGAGCCACGCTGGGTAATATCAATGGGCAGTTGTGCCAATAGCGGTGGCATGTATGATATATATAGTGTAGTACAAGGAGTGGATAAATTTCTGCCTGTTGATGTGTATGTTCCTGGCTGTCCCCCGCGCCCCGAAGCATTTATGCAAGGACTGATATTACTTGGTGAACAAGCAAAAAAAGAAAGACGTCCCTTAAGTTGGGTGATTGGTGAACAAGGAGTGATCAAACCTCAGATGACACCTATGAAAGAAGTGAAAAGAAAGGAGAGAATGGAGATGGTGAATTTCAGACCAATAGATGAAGTGTGAAGAGTAATGGATTAGTTAATAAAGATTGGCTGATTAAAATTGAAGGGTTTGGAAATTAGAGAAAGTAAAATTTTAATAACTTACATTTCATTTATTCTTTTGAGAATGGTTATTTTTAAATAGCAGAATAAAGAAGAGAACGCTGAAGTCATGCCCGGCTGTGCTCAGTCGGGGGAAATAATACCTGCTTACCAGCAGGCAATAGAAAACATCACAAAGACCTATAGCTCGTACAAGAAAATACTTCAGGTTCATAAGCAAAGCGATAGTCATTAGATTGGAGTTGGAGATTGATCACCATTGTCAACACTCAACATGACCGATGATAATGCTATAGTAAACTCACTGCAACAGCGATTCACTGCTGATGTCTTTCAAAAGCAACTTACGGTTGATGAAATACCCACCTTATGGCTGCCACAGGACAAACTTATACCCGTTATACAATACCTCAAGTCTGCAGAACAACCCTATAACTCATTGTATGATATATGCGGTGTTGATGAAAGAGACCGCACCGGCAAGGAAAAGATTCCAGCAAAAGACTTCACTGTAGTTTATCATCTGTTTTCTTTTGAGAGAAACGCTTTTATACGTTTAAAAGTGGCACTGGAAGGCGAGTATCCCTCCATGCCATCTATTACCTCTCTGTTTAAAAATGCCAACTGGTACGAGCGTGAAGTGTATGATATGTTCGGCATCCGTTTCGAAGGACACCCACACCTGAAGCGCATATTAATGCCGCTTACCTGGAAAGGGCATCCCTTACGCAAAGAGCATCCTGCAAGAGCAACGGAGATGGGGCCATTCCGCTTACTGGAAGGCATGATGGAACGGGAACAGGAAGCCTTGCAATTTAAGCCCGAAGAATGGGGAATGCAACGACACAGTGACGATGCAGACTTTATGTTCCTCAACATTGGTCCGCAACACCCCGGCACACATGGAGTTTTGCGCATTATCCTGCAACTGGACGGCGAGGATATTGTGGATGCAGTCCCCGAGATTGGCTTTCACCATCGTGGTGCTGAAAAGATGGGTGAACGCCAAAGCTGGCACACTTACATCCCTTACACTGACCGTATAGATTACCTGGGTGGTGTGATGAACAATCTGGCTTATTTACTTGCAGTAGAGAAGCTTGCAGGAATTGAGGTTCCGGACAGAGTAAAAGTAATTCGGGTAATGCTGTGTGAACTCTTCCGCATCTCCAGCCACCTTGTTTGGTTTGGCACTTTTGCGCAGGATGTTGGTCAGCTCTCCCCTGTATTTTATATGTTCACCGATCGTGAGAAAGTGTTTGATATTATAGAAGCTATATGTGGCGGACGCATGCACCCCAATTGGTTCCGCATTGGGGGCGTTGCGCAAGACCTGCCAAAGGGCTGGGATAACCTGGTCAGGGACTTTGTAAAATATTTCCCTCCCAAGCTGCGCGAATACAACAACATGGTTTTACGCAACAGCCTGTTTAAAGGCCGTACAAAAGGCATTGGCATTTACACCCTGGAAGAAGCAATTGAATGGGGTGTCACAGGTCCTGGTTTAAGGGCATGTGGTTTTGACTGGGATTTCAGGAAGAAGCGCCCCTACTCGGGTTATGAGATGTTTGATTTTGAGATTCCCATTGCACAGAATGGAGATTGCTACGACCGTGCAATAGTTCGTTTTGAAGAGATGCGGCAAAGCCTTCGGATTATTGAGCAGTGCTTAAATAATATGCCGGAAGGTAGTTATAAGGCAGATCATCCACTCACTACTCCCCCACTGAAGAAGTCTACCATGCAGGATATTGAAACACTTATCACCCACTTCCTTAATGTAAGCTGGGGACCGGTAATTCCTGCAGGTGAAGCAATGAGTTGTATTGAGGCAACAAAGGGTGCGAATAGCTATTATCTCATTAGTGATGGTAACACATCACCATATCGGGTACGGGTAAGGACACCGTCATTTCCGCATATGCAGATGGTGCCTTATATCAGTAAAGGATATACAGTGGCAGATTTGTTATCCATACTTGGAAGCGTTGATTTTGTGCTGGCGGATATAGACAGGTAACAGGATAAATGAAAATATAAAGAAGGAGTCGTTTATAAATGTAGCTGACAGAACAAGAAATATATGTCACAACAAAAGTATCATACTAATACAGATTCTGCTTTTCTTATTAAAAAGGAGGAAAGTAAAAATGTGTATCTGACCGAAGCAGAAATGCAGCAGATAGATCATGAAGTAAGCCTGGTGCCATATAAAAAAGCAGCCATGATTGAGGCATTGAAGGTTGTGCAGCATTATCGTGGATGGATAAGTGATGAGAGTGTGGATGCTATTGCAGCATATCTCAGTACAAGTGCTGAAGAAGTGGATAGTGTAGCTACTTTTTACAACCTGATCTTTCGCAAGCCGGTAGGCAGACATGTTATTTTACTATGCGATAGTATTTCATGTTATGTAATGGGTTACAGGAAATTGTATGAAGCCCTACAAACGGAATTGAAAATAAAGTTTGGGGAGACAACAGAAGATAAAAGGTTTACCCTGCTGCCTAATGCATGCCTTGGATGCTGCGACCATGCACCTGCTTTAATGATTGGTGAGGACTTATACAGAGATATAAAAGTGGAAGATATTGTAAATATATTAAAGCAGTATGAGTAAAAAGATAACAAGATAACAAGGTAACAAGAAAGCAAGATAATACACAATGATAAATACCTAAAGGGAACTAAGCTTATGACACGCGAACGACCATTAACCGAAAACATTTTTACTGACCGTGCTCCTCTTAATTTGAAAGAGTATGAGCAGAAGGGTGGTTATGCGGCTGTTCGTAAAGCATTGAAGGAATTAACGCCACAGGAAGTGCAAAAGATTGTGCAGGATAGTAAGTTAAGTGGTCGTGGTGGTGCAGGTTTCAACACTGGAATGAAATGGAGTTTTGTTCCAATGGGAGACAAAGCACCCCATCCAAAGTACCTTATCTGCAATGCAGATGAGATGGAGCCGGGTACATTTAAAGACCGGCTGCTATTGGAAGGCAATCCGCATCAGTTGATTGAAGGTATGATTGTCTCTGCATATGCAATACAGGCAGATATCTCTTATGTTTTCCTGAGATGGGCTTATAAAAAAGCAGCGGAACTGTTACGAAAGACTATTGCGGAGGCTTATGAAGCAGGTTATCTCGGAAAGAACATTCTTGGTACCGGATGGAGTTTAGAGATGTACCTGCATACAGGTGTAGGCCGGTATATGTGTGGTGAAGAGACTGCATTGCTCAATGCACTTGAAGGTAAACGTGCCACACCAAGAGCCAAACCTCCATTTCCTCAAATAAGTGGTTTGTTTGGTAAACCTACCATTGTAAATAATGTAGAAACACTTAGCAATATTCCTCACATTATAAACAAAGGAGCAGATTGGTTTAAAAGCCTGAGCTATACTGAGGATGCAGGAACAAAATTATATGGGGTGAGCGGCAAAGTAAACAGACCCGGAGCATGGGAATTACCAATGGGTACTACGCTTGGTGAGCTAGTAGAAGAACATGCAGGTGGGATGCAGAATGGTTATAAACTTAAAGGGGTGCTGCCCGGTGGTGCATCTACAGATTTCTTAACTGCGGAGCATATGGACTTGAAAATGGATTTTAAGTCGGTAGCAGCAGCAGGCAGCCGTTTGGGAACAGGAACTGCAATAGTTATGGATGATGCAACCTGCCCGGTTGGCTTTGTTCATAACCTGCAACACTTTTTTGCCCAGGAAAGTTGCGGATGGTGTACTCCCTGCCGGGAAGGATTGCCATGGGTAGAAAAAATATTATTGAGTTTTGAGAACGGCAATGGCAGAGAAGAAGACCTTGAGGTCTTACAAATGCACACACAATTTCTTGGGCCCGGTAATACCTTTTGTGCGTTAGCGCCTGGTGCTATGGAGCCATTACAAAGTGCATTGAAATATTATAAGGAAGATTTTGAGAGACATATTCATGAACATAAATGTCCGTATGAGTGAGGGTAATGTGAGATGTACGATGTACGATTTTGATTGCCGTCCGGGCAGGTTTGGGAGTGAATGGTTGATTTGTTCTTGTTGGAGTATAGAGGTACGGTTTGGAGTGACTTTGTCATGGCTTTCTCATGAACTATCCATGGCTTTGCCATGACTTTACTATGGCTTTAGTAGGGAGTAGGTATGCTTCAAGTAAAGCGTTAATAGGGACAACAATTCTGCGAATAAAAAATAAAATGGTTGGAATAGTATGCCCAAGATCTATATAGATAATACACCTTATGAAGTAAAAGAAGGGAAGAATCTCTTAGAGACTTGCCTGGCGTTGGGATTTGACTTGCCTTACTTCTGCTGGCATCCTGCATTGAACAGTGTTGGTGCATGCCGGCAATGCGCTATTAAAATGTTTAAAGATGAAAAGGATACGCAGGGCAGGCTGATGATGAGTTGTATGGAGGCAGTAAGAGATGGCGTGCGAATATCTATAAATGATCCAACTGCAAAAGCATTTCGGGAACAGGTGATAGAATGGCTGATGACAAACCACCCTCACGATTGCCCGGTATGTGATGAAGGGGGAAGTTGCCACTTGCAGGACATGACGGTAATGACAGGACATGACTATCGCCGCTACCAGTTTAAGAAACGCACCTACCGTAATCAATATTTAGGACCGTTCATTCATCATGAAATGAACCGTTGCATCCAGTGTTACCGTTGTGTTCGTTACTACCGGGATTATGCAGGGGGTGATGACCTGAATGTATTTGCCGCACATAACCACGTTTATTTTGGAAGAGAGAAAGATGGAGTGCTGCAAAGCCCTTTCTCCGGTAATCTTGCAGAAGTTTGTCCCACCGGTGTGTTTACCGATAAAACCCTTAAAGAACATTATACACGCAAGTGGGACCTTACCATGGCTGGATCCGTATGCCAGCATTGCAGCGTAGGGTGTAATATCATTGGAGGCGAACGCTATAAGGAATTGCGCTGCATACAGAACCGTTACAACGGAGAGATAAATGGCTATTTTTTATGTGACCGCGGACGCTTTGGATATGAATTTGTGAACAGTGCAAACCGCATTAAACAACCAATTGTCCGCAACTTAACAGGAGAGGCTGTAAGTGAACCCGATCTTGATGCTTCATTTGACGCCTCTCCTTGCCAACCAAAAACTAATCGGCATAGGCTCCCCAAGAGCTTCTATGGAAAGCAATTTTGCTTTAAGGCAACTGGTTGGAGAAGATAATTTTTATAGTGGTGTTAATGAGGCAGAAGATTATTTAATGCGAAGGGTAATTTATGCCTTACAAGCGGGCTCTGTGTATAGTGCTTCGCTTAAAGATATCCGGGAAGCCGATGCAGTATTGATACTGGGTGAAGATATTTGGAACACAGCGCCGATGATGGCACTGGCTGTTCGTCAGGCAGTAATGAAAACAGCCGCCGCCCAGGCATCGCAACAAGGTTCATTACCTGTATGGCACGATTCAGCAATCAAAGAACTTGTACAGCAGGAAAAAGGGTTTCTTGCGTCTTTAACTGTTGCAGGTTCTCCCCTTGATAATATTGCCACACATACTTTTAGTGCAGCGCCTGATGATATTGCAAGATTAGGCTTTGCTATTGCCCATCAATTGAATGCCTCTTTGCCCGCTGTTACAGGGGCTGATGAAACACTCCTGAATAATGCAAACATTATTGCAACTGCTTTACAAAAAGCAAAACATCCGGTAATCATCAGTGGTATTTCGTCCCGTAATGATGGAGTTATACATGCAGCATACAATATAGCCGCATCACTCAATATATCAGGAAGCAAAGCAGGGCTTGCCTATGCGTTGCCGGAGTGTAACAGTATGGGGCTCTCTTTAATGCAAGCTCCATCATTTGCAAAAGCACTGGACAGGGTGAGGAGAGAAAAGGGTACCACAGCTATTATTATAGAGAATGATGTGTATCGCTATATGCCATCATCACTGGCAAATAGCTTTTTCAAGCACTGCAACAATATTATTGTACTTGACTCATTGAATAATGCCACAACAGAAAAAGCAAATGTGCTGATACCGGCAGCAACCTTCGCGGAAGCGGATGGTACATTGGTTAATTATGAGGGAAGGGCTCAACGTTATTACCAGGTTTATGTACCATCCATACCAGATATAAAGGAAAGCTGGAAATGGCTTTGGAGAATGCAGCATATAAAAATGCAGCGTTCGAACGGACATGAGCCTTACCCGGAAGAGTTATTGAAAAAGCTGGAAATTGTTTTACCACAGTTCAATGGAATCTCGGAAGTATCCCCTCATCACGATTATACCATCCACGGAGAGCGGATACCGAGAGAGCCTCATCGCTACAGCGGGCGTACTGCAATACTTAGCCAACATCAATGTAAGTGAACCCAAACCTTTATATGATGAAGACTCACCACTCAGCTTTACAATGGAAGGGTATAAAGGAATTCCACCTTCTTCTGTAACACCATTCTATTGGGCACCAGGATGGAACTCTGTGCAGTCGGTGACAAAATATCAAAAGGAACCGGGGGGATCATTAAAAGACGGGGACCCGGGAGTACCCCTATTTAAGGAGAGAACTGATGAAACACCAACTTTCTTTAAGGATATGCCCGAAGCTTTTAGGATAAGACCACAAAAATGGTTGGTATTGCCGCAATATGATGTGTTTGGCTCTGGAGAATTAAGTATTTATACGAAAGGCATACAGGAACTTTCACCTACTCCCTATGCTTCTATTCCAATGAACGATGCAAACAAACTTGGTATAAACAACGATTCGATCATACAAATAAAAGCAGATGAGAATGAGTTTTCCCTTCCAGTGAAAGTAAAACAGGAATTACCAGATGGGATAATACTTGTTTCTGCCGGATTACAGGGGATGCCTGGAATAAATTGGGGTGAATGGGTGGGAATTGAAATAGTTATGGAGAAAGAGAAAGTAAGTAAAAGGGTTTGATATATGTGCAAGGTACAAGAAGCAAGGAACAAGAAGCAAGTTGTGAGTGTCGAGCAGAGTATATCAGGTTACTAAATAGGAAATGGTGTAGTAATTCACAATAAAACAAAAGCTTATGACAGCAATGCAACACGTATGGATAGTACTTGGCGTTCTGTTTGTCTTGCTCAATATTGCTGCGGGTCTCATTTGGGTGGAACGAAGAATGCTTGCGTTGTGGCAGGACAGACTGGGACCGAATCGTGCCGGACCTTTAGGAATTCTTATTGTTCTTGCTGATACTTTAAAATTGTTCTTTAAAGAAGACTGGATCCCATCTTTTGCAGATAAATGGGTTTTCATTGTGGCTCCTGCTGTTGTAGTTGCAACAGTGTTAATGAGTTTTGTTGTTATTCCATTTACGCCAAGTATAGTAGTAGCAGATTTGAATATAGGATTATTGTTCTTCCTCGCTATGTCATCACTGGGGGTGTATAGTATTGTATTAGGGGGTTGGGCATCCAACAACAAATACGCTTTACTTGGTGCAATGCGGGGAGCTGCACAAATGATCGCTTATGAAGTGTTTATGGGATTAAGCCTGATGGGTGTAGTAATGCTTACCGGCTCATTCAAACTTAGTGATATAGTAGAAGCACAAAGAGGTATGTGGTTCTGTGTCACACAACCCATTGGTTTACTACTGTTTTTTATTGCGGGAATAGCAGAGACACATCGCCTGCCCTTTGATATTCCCGAATCAGAGAGTGAGCTCGTTGCCGGGTTCCATTCAGAATATTCAGGAATGAAGTTCGGGATGTTTTTCATTGGTGAATATCTTGGTATAACACTCATCTCTGCAATGACTACCACAGTATTTTTTGGAGGTTGGCTTGGTCCGGCTTTTTTGCCGCCATGGGCGTGGTTCTTCTTAAAGACATTTGCATTCATCCTGTTTTTTATCCTGTTGCGGGCATCGCTTCCGCGTCCACGTTATGACCAGTTAATGGAGACCGGTTGGAAAATATTGCTGCCGCTGGTGCTAGCAAATATTTTAGTAACAGGAGCGATTGCGTTGTGGTTAAGAGGGATGAAGTTGGGAGGTGTGAATGAGAATTGTGATCAGAAAGATTCACGAGTTTACGAGTTCACAAGTTTAAGGACAAAATTCAAGGACGCAGATAGGGAAGTTACTGAGGAGTTAGTATGAAGGAGACAGGAAGGAGATTAGGTATAACTTAAGTATAACTTAGGTATAAGTTAAGTATAACTTAGGTATAACACTGAATATTCCAGTATTGAGAATTGACTTTTGGGGAAGATAGTTTAAAGGGATATGGGATTTAAGCTCATTCCTCGTAAAGGTGATTGGTAATAATAAGATGAGAAACATAAGTAGAAGGAGTTTCACTTACCAGCAGGAAAGAAAGGGGCTATACGATAGAATTGACTTTTATTATATAAAATACATTGCTATGTTCAGTCATATACGTACAATTTGGTTAACTTTTCTTCATCTATTTAAGAAGAAAGTAACGATAGAATATCCCGAAGAGAAAGCAAAACTGCATCCTCGTTATAAGGGACGGATTGTGCTGACGAAAGATCCGGATGGAGGAGAAAGATGCGTTGGCTGCTATTTGTGTGCAGCAGCATGCCCTGTTGACTGTATTGCATTGCAGGCAACAGAAGATGAGAATGGAAGACGTTATCCTGAATTTTTCCGCATTAATTTCTCACGCTGCATTTTTTGCGGGTTTTGCGAAGAAGCTTGTCCTACTTACGCTATACAACTGATCCCTGATTTTGAAATGGGAGAATATAAACGCCAGAACCTTGTATTTGAAAAAGAAGATCTGTTGATTGACAGCCAGGGAAAATACCCGGGATATAATTTTTATAAAGTAGCTGGTGTCAATGCCGGTGTAAAGGAAAAAGGCAAAGGAGAAACTGAAGAAGAGCCGGTTGATGTGCACAGTTTGCTTCCTTAAGAAGAATCGCTTTGCCTTATTGATAATTACTTATTACCTATTGAATATGCATATCCTGTTTTACATATCATCGCTTGTTGCAATTGTTGCAACCATTCTTGTGATAACAAGCTATCACCCTATACATGCATTACTGTATCTCGTAGTATCATTTCTCGCGATAGCCATGATCTTTTTATCAATTGGTGCGCCGTTCGTTGCAGTGCTGGAAATCATACTATACGCAGGTGCCATTATTGTACTACTGATTTTTGTAGTGATGCTACTAAATCTTGGCACCGAAACAGCAGACCAGGAAAAACAATGGCTACGACCCAAAGTATGGGTTGGTCCTGCTGTGCTAGCTTTGGTATTGTTAGGTGAAATGGTTGCTTTGATTATGAAGGGTAATACAGTGAGTATGGAATTGCCATCAGTACAGCCAAAGCAGGTATCGCTATCATTATACAGAGAATATATTATAGCAGTAGAGCTTGCGGGCTTTTTGCTGATGGCAGGTATTGTAGGCGCCGCTCATATTGGCAAGCAAAAGAAAAAATACTTGCACAGGTTTTTACAAGATGGAAATGGCCATATAACTGTAGATCAAATACAAACAGAAAAAAAGGAAGAAGAGCCAATTAGCGTATGATGATGGACTGGAAACCACTAAAATATTCCTATGTCATCCTTTAATTCACAGGCAGTATTAATTGTTGCCGCCATACTGTTCATATTAGGATTGGTAGGTGTGCTTACAAGAAAGAATATCATCTTTATTCTTATCTCTGTTGAGATCATGCTGAATGCGGCAGGGCTTGCATTTGTAGCTGCAGGAACAAGGTGGGGGCAACCCGATGGGCAGATCATGTTCCTTTTTATACTCGCCATGGCAGCCTCTGAAGTTTCCGTAGGATTGGCGCTGATAATGCAGACATATCATCAGCATAAAACGCTGGATATATCAAAGTTGACAGCGTTGAAGGATGAAGATGAACCTGTGATGATGTGAGCGTATGGGGATGAAGGACGAGAAATAAATCCTATTCTATTACTATAAACATGTAGTATGAATAATAATTTGCTCCAATTGATACCTGCTTTGCCGTTAGCAGGTTTCCTGATATTATCCCTTGCAGGAAGACGTTTGCCTAAAACAATCATTGCATTAACAGGTGCAGGTACCGTAAGTATTGCAGCTATTATTGCTATTATCCTTGGAATACAGTTTTTGCAAGGTCCCCCTGCCGGCGACGCGTACACCCAAACTTTATGGCAGTGGATGCAGACTGCAAACTTTTCCTGTTCGGTGAGCTTAAGGGTTGATGCTTTGTCGCTGGTGTTTGTATTCATTATCACTTTTGTTGGAGCACTCATTCATATTTACTCTACAGCTTACATGCAGCACGACCGTGACTATGCACGCTTCTTTGCCTGCATGAATTTGTTCGTCTGTGCCATGCTAATACTTGTAATGGCTGATAATCTTGTATTGATGTACCTCGGATGGGAAGGTGTGGGATTATGCAGTTATTTACTCATTGGCTTCTGGTACGAAACACCAGCTAATGTTCGTGCTGCCAATAAGGCCTTTTATGTCACCCGCATTGGAGACACTGCAATGGCTATTGGATTATTCATGTTGTTTAAGGAATTGGGCACCTTGAATATCCCAGACATTCTGAATCAATCACCTGCTCATTTTACAACAGGTTCATCCAACGTTACAATTATCGCATTAATGCTGCTGATTGGTGGCATGGGAAAATCGGCACAGTTACCATTACAGACCTGGTTGCCCGATGCAATGGCAGGCCCTTCTCCGGTGAGTGCATTGATACACGCTGCAACAATGGTGACGGCAGGTGTGTACCTTATTGCAAGAATGCATGTATTGTTCCAGCTATGCGCCGGTTGTGATGAATATTACCGCTATTGTTGGGGCAGTTACATTATTAGTTGCAGGCTGCAGTGCCATGGTGCAGACAGATATTAAAAGGATACTCGCCTATTCCACCATTAGCCAGATTGGTTATATGTTCCTGGCATTGGGAGTTGGCGCATGGAGTGCAGGCATCTTTCATTTCTTCACGCATGCATTTTTCAAGGCATTATTATTCCTTGCTGCCGGTACAGTAATAGAATCCTTACATCATGAACAGGATATTTTTAAGATGGGGGGATTGAAGAACAAAATGCCCGTTGTGTTCTATACTTTTCTTGCCGGTGCGGCAGCTTTGTCTGCATTGCCATTGATAACTGCAGGTTTTTACAGTAAAGACCAGATATTGTGGTATGCATGGAGCGCTTCTAATGGAAATGAGCTGCTTTGGGCTATTGCACTGGTTGGCGCTTTTATTACTGCACTTTATTCTACCCGTTTAATGCTGGTTGTTTTCTGGGGAGAAGCTAAAACACATGTAGCTGCGCTTCCCGGCAGGCTAATGACTATACCATTGGTCATACTTGCCATCTTAAGTATAACAGCAGGCTTTATTGAATGGCCGCATAATATGATGCATGTAACACTATTCTCTGATCTTGTTCAGAAAGTGCTGCCCGCAACCGTCCTTAAACAGAATGTTCCGGAAGAGGTAATGTTACAGGGTATTGCAGCATTAGCTACACTGCTGGGTATATATTCCGGATATGCTTTGTATTACCGCAGCTCGTCTCTTTTACAAATATGGAAAGAATCCCGTACTACAATGGGACTGCGAAACTTCTTCTATTCAGGATGGGCATTTGATCAGCTTTATGATGTTGTATTTGTACAGCCGTTTGTTTATATAACCCGCATCAATAAGTCTGATATTTTCGATCAGTTAAATAAAGCAATTGCATCGGTTAGCCAGCGGCTGAACCAATGGCTCTCCGTATCTCAAAGTGGCTCACTGCGCTGGTATGTGGCAGGTGTGCTGATAGGTATCATTTTCATTTTAACCTTACAACTATTCTTATGATACTGGCATGGATGATAAGCATATTACTGATAGGCGGTATCCTTTGCTGGATTGTTGCAAAGTGGAATACTGCATTGGTTAAATGGATTGCCCTGCTTGCAACAGTGATCGATTTAGTGTTTGTGTTCAATATATGGATACAGGAAAGATCAGTTCAAACTACAAACACATGGTTCATCGATTACCAGGTGCCCTGGATCCCTTCGTTCGGTATTAGCTTTCATTTAGCGCTTGACGGATTGAGTACAGTGATGCTGGTGCTTACTTTTTTCCTGGGAACATTATCTGTGCTTTGTTCATGGAAAGAGATACAACAGCGGCCAGGCTTTTATTACTTCAATCTCTTATGGACATTAGCTGGCATTAGTGGTGTATTTGTTGCGCTTGACCTTTTCCTGTTTTATTTTTTCTGGGAAGTAATGCTCATACCCATGTATTTTTTAATAGCTATATGGGGTGACACCAGAAGACGTTATGCAGCGTATAAATTCTTCATCTTCACACAGGCAGGTGGATTACTGATGCTGGTGGCGATACTTGCCCTGTATTTGAATCATGGCAAGCAAAGCGGAACTTACTCTTATGATTATTTCAGTTTGTTGAATACACGATTAGAACCAACTACAGCAAAGTGGATCATGATGGGTTTCATGGTTGCTTTTGTTATCAAGTTGCCCATGGTACCATTGCATAACTGGTTGCCCGATGCACACAGTGAAGCACCCACAGCGGGAAGCTTAATACTAGCAGGCTTGCTGTTGAAGACAGGTGCTTATGGTATCATCCGTTTTGTATTGCCTTTGTTTCCGCAGGCATCAGCAGAATTGGCGTGGTGGGCTATGTTATTTGGTGTAATTGGTATTGTATATGGCGCTATGCTGGCCTTTGCCCAAACAGATATCAAACGATTGATCGCTTATACATCTGTAAGTCACATGGGATTTGTATTGCTCGGCATTTTTGCATTTCGTGAAATAGCTATGCAGGGAGTGGTGATGCAAATGATCACACATGGCATCAGCACAGGCGCTTTGTTCGTATTAGCAGGGATGCTGAAAGAGCGATTGCATACAAGAGATATGACACAAATGGGTGGACTATGGGCTTCCATGCCGAGAATGGGTGCAATTGCTATGTTGTTTACTATGGCATCGCTTGGACTACCAGTGCTTGGAAACTTTGTTGCAGAGTTCCTGATCTTGATGGGAACATTTTTAGTGAATGTCCCTTTAACGGTGATCGCAACGCTTGGACTTGTCTTCTCAGCTTTGTATTCATTGCGCTTTGTGCAAAAAGTCTTTCTGGGGCCTACTGTTGGTGATAAAACATATAGTGACTTTAGTGCAAGGGAATTTGTAATTATGGCAGTATTAAGTATTAGTATCGTATTGCTGGGTTTATATCCACAACCTTTAATGGACACAGTAAAAAATGTTGTGCAGCAGGTTGTGATGAAGTAAAGGGGTGATCGTCATTGCGAACGCAGTGAAGTAATCTGTGAGTAGCCTTATATTTTATTAACGGCTTATTTAGATCTTACTACAATCCACAGATTGCTTCGCGTTGCTTGCAATGACGACAGGTGCAAATGTGTTAACTGACATTTCTTATCTATCATTTACAAAACATCATCATATGGATGCGCTTCAATTACAGGCATTGCTTCCTTTCATCGTGCTGGCATCAGCATCTATAGTGATCATATTACTTATCGCTTTCAGGGCAAGCCATACCGTAATACAGGTAACTGGTTTTCTGATGATGTGCATTGTAGTCTTTACCATGTGGTACGTGAAAGATACTTTACCAAGGGCAATAATGCCATTATTTATTGTGGATGGATTAGCTGCACTGTTTACAGGACTAATAGTTTTATCTGTACTGGTAGTAGGTTTATTGTCGTTTATCTATTTTGAAGAACGGGAAGAAAACCCTAAAGAATATTATATACTTATCTTCCTCAGCACGCTCGGTGCCGCCATACTCACAATAAGCCGGCATTTTATTTCCTTTTTCATAGGGTTAGAAACATTAAGTATCAGCCTGTATGCATTAATTGCTTATTTGCGTAACCGTAATAATGCTATTGAAGCGGGTGTAAAATACCTGATACTTGCTGCACTCACATCCGCATTTCTTTTGTTTGGGATGGCACTGATCTATATGGATACGGGCAGCATGGAATTTACTGCCATTGCAAACAGGCTGAATGCCCCTGATCATTCTCCTGCTTTGTTTTTTACTGGTGTGGGCATCATGCTGGTGGCAATAGGTTTTAAACTGGCGCTGGTGCCGTTTCATTTATGGGCTGCAGATGTGTACCAGGGCGCACCGGCACCGGTAACGAGTTTTATTGCCACTGTTTCAAAAATAGGGGTGTTTGCAGTGCTGGTACGCTTTGCACAGGCCATGCATTTGCAATCCAATATGTATACTCTGGTGATATTTTCTACCATTGCTGTTTTATCTATGATCTTTGGTAATGTATTGGCTTTGCAGCAGCAAAACATAAAAAGACTGCTCGCCTACTCTTCTATTGCACATTTTGGCTACCTGCTTGTTGCTTTCCTGCCGGGAAATAATGCTGGGATTGAAGCAGGGATCTTCTATTTATTTGCTTATGCCATTACTATTTTGTCGGCATTTGGAATTATCACCATGTTATCTACAAAACAAAGAGATGCTGAGCAACTGAATACTTATCGTGGACTCTTCTGGCGCAATCCAATAATGGCAGCAGTACTTACAGTTGCACTCTTATCACTTGCCGGTATTCCATTGACTGCGGGATTTATTGGTAAATTTTACGTGCTTACATCTGGTGCAGGGCAGGGACTATGGTTCCCGGTAATTACGCTGGTGCTTACCAGTGTTATAGGCTTGTATTATTACCTGCGCATTATAAGTACATTGTTCGCTGAATCTTCAGTATCGACAGTAAAAGAGAAAACACTGCATCCATTTTTTTATGTGGCTACTTATGCGGTATTGGTTGTGCTGGCGGTATTGTTATTAGGAGTGGGAGTTTTCCCGAATATAGTTATTGAGCAGATAAAACAGTTTCTATTGATTAGTTAGGCTTCTGCTCACAGATGTGCACTATAATACCAATTGCTCATACAGCATCTCCAATGTTTCCATTGCATCAGTGCAGAAGCCAGGATGTACTTTGGATGTTTGTACCACTGTGCTGCGCGATGCGATAAGCCAGCGGAAGCGTGCTGCAATAGGAAGCTGCCCGATAGGTCCCCCCTCCTTTCCTCCTTTACATACTTGCTCAAAAGCTTTTAGGCGGGTTTCTATCTCTGTAATATCCAATATGCCACCTCCAAAAGCCTTGAGCCTATCCTTTGGCATGGTGCATTTTACCTCCAGGAAGCGTAGGGTACCACAGTACATGATGACTCCTGCATTGATAAATTCTTCCCGCTCCACCCGTGGCACTATGCGGATAACGGCATACTCATATAAGTGCTTCTCTGGCATATTTGATTTCTTGTACAAATTGGTTGGATATGGAAACGCGTGTTTCTAAAAAATGGTTATAAACGAGCCGTTTTTCTTCAGGTGATTCATTATTATTGGCACTATCTGCATTCAGCCATTCATCTGGTACTAAGGCTACGATACCACGAATACGTTCTGGTGTAAGAATGGTTTGGCACTCTTCGTTCACGGTATCCAGTTCACTGGCGTATGGCAGGAGTACGTGGTCTTTTATTTGGGCAAATGACCGCTGTGCCTGCTTATCCACATTTTGCCATGCGTGATGAAAATAAAGTGCAGCCCCATGGTCTATTAACCATAGTTCGTGATGCCAGATAAGCATATTGGTATTACGTACAGTACGGTCTACATTCGTTATCAGGTTGTCCAACCATACTATTTGCGAAGCTAATTTAGCATCTATGCTGTTTACTACAGGGTCGTAGGTAATGGCTCCTGATAAATAATGCAAAGCAAGGTTAAGACCGGCACTTGCCTTCAGCAGATCCTGTATTTCTTCATCCGGCTCAGTACGACCATAAGCAGGGTCAAGCTCTGCAAATACGATCTCCGGTACAGGGATACGGAGTGCCCGGGCTATCTCGCCTGCAATTAATTCGGCTATCAATGCCTTTACTCCCTGCCCGGCACCACGAAACTTAACTACATATAAAAAGCCATCATCCGCTTCTACAATCGCTGGCAGCGAACCACCTTCGCGTAAAGGGGTTACGTAACGGATTACATTAACGGTGCGTAATTGCAACTGAGTTTCATTCATATTTCCTATTCAATTATCTATGTAATAATATAGTGCAGCAATCTGGTAACAGTTGCGGCATTACCGTTCATCCACAGGTGATAGTCTGTCTTATTATCTGATGTATTTATAACCTCTACTGTTATCTTTCCATTCTTATATAAACGCATTGGTTTGCAGTTTATCACGGTTGGAAGAAATGGCAATACGCCATGCACCTCGGCACCTGGACTCTTATCACCAAAGAAAAACAAACCAGCAAGGGCATCATTGAACAAGTTTTCATATTATAGAATGAAAAACATAAAAGGATGTCACATCAGTTATTTCTATTACAAAACGCGTACAAAGTAAAATGTTTTATAGTGGATAGAAACAGTATAAATAAATCAAAAGCCTAAACAACTTCTGCAGTTAGCGATTATCTTACTCCTTCAAAATACTGTTTCCCAATCTTCTATAGTACCATGTTATAGTAGCTGTTGCGCAACTCACATATACTTAAGTTATACTGAACTTATACCTAACTATATACTGAACTTATACCGTGTCTCCTCCTTATCTCCCCGGTACTAACTCCTAAGTTACGCCTTACTCCATATCTATCACACTCCTAATCAATGATAGGTAAGCTCAAAAGCTAACTTATATATTCTACCCCTTAAGACTTGACCATTATTTAGTAGTTATAAAAAATTTCGGAGCATATAACTCCCCTTTAGAGGTAAGGGGCATCCTTATTTGGCAGTTAAATTGATTATAAACAAATTACATCTTGTCTTTTGAATTTCAGGTTGCTTTTACTTTGTTATAATGAAAAGAATATTTCCTGTTATTGTAGTACTGGTTGCGCTGTCGGTGCTGGGTATCATTATTATACAGATATCATGGCTCAACAACCTGTTGCTGGTACAGCAGGATAATTATGAGATCAAAATTAGAAATTCCATCTCTTCGGTTGGTCAGGAGTTGAGCAGTCAGGGAGCGGCACCATCCATGCGTATGCCACGGTCAGGCATGCACTTATTTCCCTTCGATTTTAATTTTACTGTTCGCCCTACACCTATTTCTTCCCGCTACACTACCAAAGAAATATATGATAAAATAGAAAAAGCACTTACCAGGGAAGGATTGAAAAACCTGCCTTTTGAATTTGCCGTTACTTCCAATGCTAGTGAGATGGAGGTAGAAATGCAATCAAAGGACTTCTTTTCGATATACAACGATTCTATTAACAGCAGAACTTTTTACACACCTGTTACTTCAGAAGTAAATTCGGATATACCCCCACCTGCTTTTGAGCATATTTATATTTCTGTGCCTCATTTTACAACTGTAGTACGCAACTCCCTCCTTTGGGTGCTGCTTAGTTCAGTAGCATTTACCATTATTGTGATTGCGGCTTTCTTTCTCACTGTAAAAACTATTATCAACCAGCGTAACCTTAGCAAGATAAAGAATGACTTTATCAATAATATGACGCACGAGCTAAAAACTCCGCTCGCTACTATATCCTTAGCAGTGGATGCCCTGCAAAACAGCAAGGTGCAAAGCAATCCCGAAAAAGGTCTATATTTCAGTGGCATCATCCGCGAGGAAAACAAGCGTATGAACAAGCATGTGGAAACCATATTGCAGGCTGCACTGATGGATAAAAATGAGCTAAAGCTCAACTTTTCCCCTATACATGCTCATGCAGTCATTGAGAAGGTGTTGAATGGCTTTAAGCTCCAGTTGAATGAAAAAGGTGCTGTTGCTGACTTGCATTTAAACGCTAAAAATGACTTGGTTAATGCCGATGAAGTGCACTTTACTAACCTCATTAATAACCTGATAGATAATGCAGTAAAATATAGCAAAGAAAACCTGCGGCTCATTATTACTACACATTGCACCACTAAATATCTGGCTATTCAGGTACAGGATAATGGTATTGGCATGAGCAAGGAAACAGTAAAACGAATTTTTGAAAAGTTCTACCGTGCCCACACCGGCAACGTACATAATGTAAAAGGCTTTGGTTTAGGAATGAGCTATGTGAAGCAAGTTGTAGATGGTCATAAAGGCAAGATAAAAGTAGAAAGTACCCTCGGCAAAGGCAGCACTTTTATTGTTGATATTCCGTTGTATAAAGAAGAAGATTAATCTTTAGTAATCCGGTTGCCACTAATTTCCACCTCCCATAAACAAGGTTCTGTTACCTTAACAATTCCAAATAGTACGGCTTCAGCAGAGATAAATGAGATGTTTCTTACCCATGCTGAAGCCGTGTTATTCATGTCCTTAGTATTTATCATCCACCAAAGCGGCAGAGAGATACTCCTTATTTAAGCGGGCAATATTGCTCAGCAGAATATCTTTTGGACAGGTTTCTGCGCAGGCACCGATATTGGTACAGGAGCCAAAACCCTCTTTATCATGCTGCGTTATCATATCTAACACGCGCGTTTTATGCTCAGGCTGTCCTTGTGGCAATAAAGCTAAATGTGAAACTTTTGCTGACGTAAACAGCATAGCCGAAGCATTAGGGCAAGCTGCTACACAAGCACCGCAGCTTATACACATTGCCGCACCGAATGAACTATCAGCCTTTTCTTTTTCTATAGGTATAGCATTACCATCTACTGCATTGCCGGTATTAACTGAAATATAACCACCAGCCTGAATAATCCGGTCAAAAGCAGAACGGTCAGTCATTAAATCCTTAATTACTGGGAAAGCTTTTGCACGCCATGGCTCTACTACAATCGTATCTCCATCTTTGTAAGCCCGCATGTGCAACTGGCACACAGTGTTGTGTTTCCATGGACCATGCGGTTTACCATCTATATACATTGAACAAGAGCCACAAATCCCCTCACGACAGTCATGATCAAACGCAATTGGTTCTTTGCCTTCCATGACCAATTGCTCATTCAATACGTCAAACATTTCCAGGAAGCTCATCTCACTGGAGATATTACTTACCTTGTACGTTTCAAAGCGTCCTTGTGCTGTACTATTTTCCTGCCTCCACACTTTAAGTGTGAGATTCATTGTATAATGTTCCATATACCCTATCCCCTAAAGGAGACTTTTAAATAATTTAATTAAATAATATTGCCTGCCTTTCTCCCCTTTTGGGGCAGGGGGCTCCTCTTTACTTATAATTACGCTGTGTAGGCTTAATCACTTCGTAGTTCAACTCTTCCTTATTAAGTTTCCAATTACCCTCACCTGCATACTCCCACGCAGCTACATACATGTAGTTTTCATCATCACGTAGTGCCTCCCCATCTTCTGTTTGGTACTCTTCTCTAAAGTGACCACCACAGCTCTCATTTCGCTTGAGTGCATCTATACACATCAATTCTCCAAGCTCAAGAAAATCAGCCACACGTCCCGCTTTATCCAACTCGTTATTTACTCCCTTTACTGTGCCCGGGATTTTTATATCTCTCCAGAACTCTTCTCTCAACGCCCTTATTTCTTTAATAGCCTCTCTCAATCCTTGTGCATTACGTGCCATACCGCACTTCTCCCACATGATCTTCCCCAGGCGCTTGTGCATGCTTTCCACCGTCTGCGTACCCTTAATATTCATCAACCTGTTTATACGGTCGGCTACCTTTTGTTCTGCCTCTACAAATGCCGGATGGTCAGTAGGTATTTGAGCCGTTCGGATTTCATCGGCTAAGTAATTACCAATGGTATAAGGAATCACAAAATAACCATCTGCCAGACCCTGCATCAGCGCACTTGCACCCAGGCGGTTTGCACCATGATCACTGAAGTTAGCTTCGCCCAATGCATACAAGCCCGGTACATTCGTTTGTAATTCATAATCTACCCACAAGCCCCCCATGGTATAGTGTACCGCAGGGTAAATGCGCATCGGCACTTCATAAGGGTTTTCACCGGTGATCTTTTCATACATGTCAAAGAGGTTACCGTATTTTTCCTTTACTACTTCCAATCCATACATGCGCTGTTGTTCTGCAGTAGGGTTGGTAATGCCATGCTTATTGCATTCTATACGGCCATAACGTAGCACTGCAGCAGCAAAGTCAAGATACACAGCCTGCTTGGAAGTACCTACGCCGTAGCCTTCATCACATCTTTCTTTGGCGGCTCGGCTGGCTACGTCCCGGGGTACAAGGTTACCGAAAGCAGGATACCTTCTTTCCAAGTAATAATCTCTTTCGTCTTCAGGTATATCATTAGGACGTCGGGTATCATTTTTCTTTTTTGGCACCCAGATGCGACCATCATTGCGCAGCGATTCACTCATCAGCGTCAGCTTAGACTGATGTTCGCCACTTACCGGAATACAGGTTGGATGGATTTGTGTAAAACAAGGATTACCAAAGTAAGCTCCTTGCTTATGTGCCTTCCAGGCTGCAGTTACATTGCTGCCCATAGCATTGGTACTCAGGTAAAATACGTTGCCATAGCCACCGCTGCACAGCAGCACCGCATGACCAAAATATCTTTCCAGTTCACCGGTAATAAGATTGCGTGCAATAATGCCGCGCGCCTTCCCATCTATCTTCACTATCTCTAGCATCTCATGGCGGCTGTACATTTTTACATTACCTAAAGCAACCTGCCTTTCCAGAGCTTGATAAGCACCAATAAGCAACTGCTGCCCGGTTTGTCCTGCAGCATAAAATGTACGTTGAACCTGCGTACCACCAAAGCTTCGGTTGCTGAGCAAGCCACCGTACTCCCGTGCAAAAGGCACACCTTGCGCTACGCACTGGTCTATGATGTTTCCGCTTACTTCAGATAAGCGATGCACGTTGGCTTCGCGCGAACGGTAGTCTCCGCCTTTTATTGTATCATAAAACAATCTAAATACACTATCCCCGTCATTCTGGTAGTTCTTAGCAGCATTAATCCCTCCTTGCGCAGCAATGGAGTGCGCACGCCGCGGTGAATCCTGAAAACAGAATGCTTTTACCTGGTAACCCAGTTCACCCAGCGAAGCTGCTGCACTGGCGCCGGCAAGCCCGGTACCTATAATAATGATTTCCAGTTTACGCTTATTTGTAGGATTCACTAGTTTACAATGTCCTTTGTAATCTGTCCATTTCTCTTCAAGCCCTCCCGGAGGTATTTTTGAATCTAACATATCCAACTGATTTATATGTTCACGCTTTGGGCTTCACCCGCTGCTTTATTATTTTATGTTATAATTGCTGTGCTGCTATTGTCCTTTTACTCTGTAGCGTAATTCAGCTTTCTATTAGCAATTCAGCAATCACTAAAATAAGCTTACAATGTACATGTCGAGAATCTCTTTCAGATTTATGGTTAGCTAATACAAACCTGCACCCTACTTCACTATGCCAAAATACATGCTTATTGGCATAGAAATAAACCCGATAGTAATAAGAATCGCAAACCAATTACCTAATACTACCAGCATACGCACATACTTACGGTTGTGTACACCCAGCGTACGAAAAGCACTCTGAAAACCATGTGCCAAATGATACCCCAGTGAAATACACCCTAGTATATACAATATTACAACCCAGGAATGAGAGAAAACCTCTCTCATTCTACTGAATAAGTCATGTACCATATCGCCGTTTTGAACGCGCACTTCGGGTAGATCGCCAAAGCGCGAAGGCACCCAAAACTGCGCAATATGTACTATCAGGAAAAGTAAAATAAGTGTACCCAGCAAGCCCATGCTGCGGCTATACCAGCGGCTGCCGCGGTTACCATACGTAATCTGGTAGGGCGTACCTCTCTTGGTGCTGTTGTACGAAGCCAGCATCAAACCTTGGATAATATGTATAATGAATAAAGCAAATAATCCTATTTCCATCACACGTATCAGGAATGTAGAGCCCATAAAATGTGCTGCACGGTTAAATACCACACCATTATCGTTTTTATCTACCAGTGTATTAAAAATACAGGCATTAATACCAACATGGACAATAAGGAAAATAACAAGGAAGATACCGGTTAGACTCATGACAATTTTTCTACCAACGGAAGAGGTAAAAACACGTTTCCACGTCATACAACAAGATTAGGATTTAAAATACTGCTTGCAAATGTAAGTCACAAAACTGTAAAACAAGTACTTAAAACTATAATATGCCCAATAAAGAAAAGGCATAGATGCTATTGCTGCTCTATGCCTTCCAAATTCAATTGCTGTTATTACAACAAATACAATGATGCTCGCCTATTCTTCAATAAGCAATAATTATCCTCCTAAAAGGGCTGCCTGCCAATAGGTATTCGTTAAAGAGTAGCTGCATGCTTGTAGGTACAAGAGTATTAAAACCTAAGTTCCTCTTTACTTCCTCCCTAGCAAAGTCATACTAAAGCCATGGATAGTTCATGGGAAGCCATGGTAAACCTTGGCTTCTATTTATCAAAGGTACATTGAAGCGTATGTATTATCTCTCCTCTGCCAACCATGATAACCAGGCTATTCCTAACATCTACCTGATATACTCAATAGAATATTCCCATGTACTCCCCATCAGGGCCTTTAAACCTTGTATCTTGTTCCTTGCTCCTTATCTCTTGTCCACTTATATCCTAAGCATGTTATTAAGCTTCAGGTAAACCTTGAATGGAAGACTATTTAATACCGATCCAAGAAATACAAGTATAATTCCTATGTACAAACAATATCCAATCTTCATCGTAAGACCTAAACCCAAAAGGAATACAGCACCGGTTAAACTAACATAAAATGGCAAATAACCATTTCGGCGTTTAGCATATGAGAAGAGAATAATAAGATTTATTCCCATTATACCATAAAAGACAGGCAGTAGCCATGGACTGTAAGGAATAGAGTTAAGCCCGGCAATCCCAAACATGCTAAGATAAGCTGCCCAACATACAGGACATTTTGGAAAGAAAGCAACAGCAATCGCCGGTATAACTGACCAAATATTTCTGAATACATTAGAAATATATGAACTCATATAATGCTTTGGCTTTTTAATGCTTCCTGCATCATTGATAGTTTGTTTAACCGCATCTATCACTTCATTTATTTCCCATTGTAAGTTGGTAAAACTATGTTCTATTTTCCCTTCTCTGTTTAGTATAAAAAGCTCTATTCTATGTTGATTGATAATAGAGCCGGAATAATTAACACCTAACTTAAAATATTGTATAAGCTCCTCATGCTTTTCCGGTTCAACTCTGAAAAACCTGTTTATTTCATCAAACTCAAAACCTCTGTTTTCTCCGTAGATTTTTAATCTTGATGGAATATCGTAACCAGGATCATAGGTGATAGCTGATATTTTCAAAGACTGACCAAGCCCTTCTGCTTCCAGGGCCTTACGCAATTGCACTAACTTTGTTATTGTGAGAGAACATTTATTAGGGTTATTACATCTTGTGTAGAAGAATGCTACAACAGAAGGTTTATCCTTAAATAATTGATCAAATGCAACTACTTTTCTGTCCTGATCTTCCAGAGTTGTTTTTAAGATGTCAGAACTAAATGACTTTAAACCTTTATCATACGTTGAAGAGAACTTAAAGTTAAGATTACAGCAGGACAACTCTGCCTTCCGCTCATCATTATTAATTGCCTGAATTGTTTTATTGATCTCTGATTTCAATTCATTACTGGCATAGTAAATGTTCCCGGATTGTAATTGTTCAAGTGATGCTATCGCCTCTTTAGCGTAAGCACCCAGCCAGCTCAGCGTAAGTAATAATTGATCCTTTGCCGTTGTATAATTTTTTATCTCTCCTTTTGCCTTATACACTTCAAAGCTGATGGCATCATCCATATGCAGCATGTTATTAATAGCTGTAAGCAGGTAAGGAACTACCTGGCTTGTAGGATGTTCCATTCCTCTGATTGCTTTTGCTGATGCAGCAACAATGTAGGCATCAAGGTTACTTTCTAACTCCTGTAATACATAAATCAGAGCTGATTGCGGTAGTCCTACGTATTCGAAACTCGCAAGGATATAGCCTCTTATACGAATAATCTGATTAGCACCTCTGTTGCGGTATAAAGGGTGACGTTCGGGTAATAAATCAACCAATACCTCCCTGCGGTCCGGAAACTCACGAACATTATCTATAAAATCCGCTATCTCCTCTTCAGGAGTATCCTTGCTGATATGCCTTGCATTGTGGGTGATATTAATAACGGGGAACATACATCATTTTTTACTTTTGATTCGCTGTGCTATAGACTTGAATTCAGAATACATCTTTTTATAACCTGGTGATGAATTATGTTTTTCTGTATCATCAAGTTTTTTCTCAAAATCAACATCACTTAAAGCACCGGATTCTGCAGAATAAGTAAGTGTATTAAGCATTGCTGTTTTAAGGTCACTATTCTCTCCGTCGTCTAAGATCACCTCTTTTGCATAAGCTTGTATCTCTCCGGGCTTTAATGATTCCAATGCAACTGCACAAACATGTCTTATTTCAGGGTCTTCCGATTTGTCCCTCAGAGTCTTCCACAATAAATCTTTAGATTCAGAATCAGCAGCAAGACTCCGTAGTGCTTCTTTTTTGCTGTTTTTATTAGAAGAATTATTAGCAATCTTTCGAAGAACAGGGTAGTGTTCGGCATGAAGATCATAAGACAGAAGTTGAATAGCTACCTCTGGCTCCGTAATTTTTTTGCTGGAGTCTTCCAACCCCTCAAGAAGCCGGGATTGAATATAAGAATCCTTGTTCACTGCAAGATATTCCATTGCAGGCTCCTTCAAGCGACTATCCTTTTCATCAATAAGTTTCCTTAAAGCATTCATATAAGCAGGTCGCTTTAAAGGAAAGATTGTTGAACTAAAACTGGTAGCTTGCAAAACAGACAATGCCACTATTCTTAGCTCTACCGGCTCAGATGTATTGTTTAGTATCGAGATGACCTCATCCATCAATTCATCATTGATACTAACCTCATGGATCAATCCCTTCAGCGATGCTGCCCGGATGTCCACTTGCTGATTTTTGTTGCGCAAAATCTCTAAAGCTTTATGCACGTGATCTGCGTTTTTGAATATGCCGGAGTTTTTAAAGGCCGCCAACCTTTCTGACTCGGGTATAGATTGGTTTAGAAAAATATCAATTGCATTTATATTTTGCTTTTGAGCAGTTTCTAATTGATCTTTTATTTGGGTTTTATAGTCAGTCATTTAGTAAGTATTTAAGAATTGTATAATTTAATTACTGATGATCGTAAGGCACATCTTCATAAGCAAAGCCTAAGTTTGATGATAAATTAAGTTGTCCCTGGAAATCAATCATGCTTTTTAGATCGGGAGTTTGACTTGGAACATTTACTATTGTAGAGTTAGGAAATCTCACATTTGGTCCGGTAGTTGGTCTTGGACTAGAAAAATCTCCATTCCATGGCCATAATGTATCATTGGTAAAATTTCCAATTCCGAGTTCACCCCCAACTGTAGTACGACCAGCTCCTTGATGAGGATAGGAACTTATATCACTTGAATCAAAACGATTATCAATCCATTGCCATTTTGCCCACAGGCGATCTATGTTCGAGTGTAACAAAAAAAATAGTGGATCGGCAGGTGCAGTACCTGCATCAGCAATAGGTCCTAAAAAACTAATATGAGCTCCTCCGTGAGGGTCAGTCTCCATTGTACAAAAGCCTCCGGTTCTGATACTGTTATTAATTGTAACAAAAACATTATCTAAAGCCAGTGTTGCCTTTTCATCATTCTTTACATCAGCAGCAGGTTGAGTTGATGTATTAAATTTAGGGACCCGTCTTACTCTCGCTGTTCCTTGCCCCGGTATTACAGGTCTCCAATTGACCAAAGGATTCGTATTACTAAAATTAACAGCTCCGGAACTATCCGGAACCCCTATAAAGTCTACAGTAAAAAGATTAGGAGCAGGGGCATCAAATTTCCAGTAAGGTATAGTTACACTTGGATCAATTTGCTGCAACCTTCTCTCTAAATCAAGCAGATAGGCTCTATGCCAGGGTAGAAAACTGCTTCTGTGGTGAATCTCTTTACTGGCCAGGCTTGTGTGCATAGATTGAAAATCTGAATACCTTCCTTGATGGTTAAGCTGCACTACAGCAGCTAGGAAGCGGTTTCTTTCTGCTGCAGTTAACGTGTTTGCATTCTTTCTAACCCGTACCATCAATGCCTTGCTTGCCAATTCGTGATTAGATACTTTATCAACCACTGAAATAATGCAATCCTTGTCTGCTGTACTTGGAAAACTTCTACCTGTATTGTGATCAAACTTTCCGGCAACGTAAAAATCGACGGAACTTCCATTGCCAGGCAATCTAAGGCTTAATGTATCAGTTACAGCCCCACTTTTATTTTGCTTAAAAACCACCTGTCCTCCCGAAGCACCTCGGTTTTTTAATACGATATCACGATCTGCTCCACCTGTAGTTGATATCTTGCATAGGACAGAAGCCCAGCCTACATAGTCTGCCGCTTTAATTTGAATACTCATTTTTAAGGGATTTAAATGTTATTAGAAGGATTGTTTTTTGAGTGAGAACCTGCGAATTTAAATGCTAGCTTTTACGAAATGACTTATTGATGTGTATATAAGAATCGATTGCTCATTAGAAAACTAATAATGATCTTACAAGCAGTTCAGCCTGCTTACAATTATTCAATCGCAAAGGAATGATCACTGATGTGCTGCCTAAAAATTTACAAGAATATGAAAGCATTAATACTCACTGGTTATCAAGCATAGGGTGTTCATTACAGTGCAATACATAAAGAGAAAATACTTACATTAACTACAAATTGCTGTAAATGGCAATTTCTTCTGTCATTCCGCAGGATCTCACATCCCCATATCCTGCGCAGAGTCAGTGACCTGTGGGCTATTTATTATCATTTGTCAACTTGATATCAGGCCACTGCCCTGCCTACCGGACAAGAAGGTTGCACTGAGCACTTTATAGTACATTATATTCATCTGTGATTAACTAAAGCACCGCTGTGTGCCGAGGCAGGTCTGTTGTACAATTATTGATTCATGCACATTCTCCTGTTGGTTTAGCTTATTCCTTTACCAGGTTCCTAAGTTGTCTTGCTATATAGTTTTTTAAGTTGTTCAGGTGTTATACCATTTAATGTTTAATTGGAAAAATCATCTCCGCGAAAGCTTAAAAGCACCAGTGTACAATACCGTATTTCTACGTTTAAAGCATTACTAATAAAAGAAAGTTAAAGGCTACCAGGGAATTTTACGGCTATAGGATTTAAGGTTTATAAATAAAGGTTATGTCCTGTTCGTGAAATAAAGTTAAGTACATTATTCAATTGAACGGACAAAACAGGAAATAATTTCTTAAACTTTTAACAAAAGGCTTATACTATATTTCTATATTAAAGTCAGGCAGATATCCGAGAAGCTTAAACTCTTAATAGAAAGTAAAGAAGATAGGATTAGATAGGGAGTTACTGAGGGGTTGACCAGGAAGAGATGGAAGGGAGATTGGGTATAAGTTAAGTATAACATAAGTATAAGTTAGGTATAAGTTAGGTATAACTCAGCTATAACTATGGTATAGCTCAGCAATGTTCAAGGATTCGGAAGGAAAGAATCTACGGATTTGGCATTTAGAATTTTGGGATAGAAAGGGGACTTAGGTAAACAACATTAGCGAAAATTGCTATGAGTATTCATTACCAAATTCAAGCTGGTTAACTTATATAAACCCCAAGCCACAGGTTACATCCGCAGGTCACTAATTTTGTGAGAATCAGCAAGCAGTGAAGATCTGGGGATGGGAGACTTTTGGGACTACTTAATTGAAAATGGTATTACACCATGGATGCGCTGTTTGTACCAGCCTGGTTTGTGCACTTTCCACTCTGCTTTTTCTCCATACACCTTTAGTACGGTGCTGTCTACCGCAATATCTGTCGCCTTGCTACAGCAATTTTATCTTTTAACACTTCATAACTAATTATTATTTTCTTATATATGCAAGTATTTTGTTGTAATGCCCTATTTTCGCTCCTAGAGGGCAAAAACGAGACAGATTCAGTTTTCTGCTTTTAAAATTGGTAACTTTTACCCTTGACCAAATTATAATTATTTTATTTTATGAAAACAGCACTCATCACAGGGATAACCGGGCAAGATGGAGCCTACCTGGCAGAGCTTTTATTATCAAAGGGCTACATGGTACATGGTATTAAACGTAGAAGCTCTTTGTTTAATACGGAAAGAATTGACAACCTTTACCAGGATCCGCATGAAAAACATATTCGTTTGAAGCTGCACTATGGCGACTTAAACGATAGTACCAATCTTATACGCATTATACAGGAAGTACAACCTGATGAAATTTATAACCTTGGTGCCATGAGCCACGTAAAAGTAAGTTTTGACACCCCTGAATACACAGCCAATGCTGATGGTATTGGTACATTACGTATTCTGGAAGCTGTAAGGCTGCTTGGGCTTACACAAAAAACGAGGGTATACCAGGCATCTACTTCCGAGTTGTATGGCTTAGTGCAGGAAGTGCCGCAAAAAGAAACTACACCATTCTATCCACGCTCGCCTTATGCAGTGGCAAAGTTGTATGCATATTGGATTACAGTCAACTATCGCGAAGCATATAATATGTTTGCCTGTAACGGTATTCTCTTTAATCATGAGAGCCCATTACGCGGTGAAACTTTTGTAACACGCAAAATCACACGGGCCGTTGCCAAGATTGCAATGGGCTTACAGAATAAATTGTACATTGGAAATTTAGATGCCCGTCGTGACTGGGGGCATGCAAAGGACTATGTAGAAGCTATGTGGGCCATCCTCCAGCAAGACCAACCGGAAGATTTTGTTATTGCCACTGGTATTACAACTCCTGTAAGAGAATTTATCAGGCTGGCTTTCAGTGAAGCAGGTATAGAAGTAGCTTTTGAAGGTGAAGGCGTAAATGAGAAAGGATACGTGGTATCGTGTAGCAATGAACAGTTTCAAATAGAAGAAGGTAGCGAAGTAGTTGCTGTAGACCCTCGTTATTTCCGTCCTACCGAAGTAGAACTACTTATTGGTGATGCTACCAAAGCAAGAGAAAAATTGGGATGGAAGCCAAAGTACGATCTGGCTGCACTTGTAAAAGAAATGGTACAAGCGGATGTGGAATTATTCAGGAAAGAACAACTATTAAAAGAAGCAGGCTTCACTATTAAAAACCAATACGAATAAACCAATGCAAGCAACAGATAAGGTCTATATAGCCGGGCATCGTGGTATGGTGGGCTCTGCCATTATGCGTAAGCTGGAAAGAGACGGTTTTACTAATATTATAACCAGAACTTCACAAGAACTTGACCTGACCAATCAGCAAGCAGTGAATGATTTCTTTGCGCAGGAAAAACCTGCCTATGTTTTTCTTGCTGCCGCCAAAGTAGGTGGTATTGTAGCCAATAATACCTATCGTGCTGATTTCATTTACCAAAACCTGATGATTGAGGCTAATGTAATTCATGCAGCTTACATCCAGCAGGTAACCAAGCTCTTATTCTTAGGTTCGTCCTGCATTTATCCCAAACTGGCGCCGCAGCCCCTGAAAGAAGAATATTTATTAACAGGTCCTCTGGAGCCTACCAACCAGCCCTATGCTATAGCCAAGATAGCCGGCATTGAATTATGCGATGGTTATCGTAGTCAATATGGCTGCAATTTCATCTCAGCTATGCCTACAAACTTATATGGACCTAATGATAATTACGACCTCCAGAACTCACATGTATTGCCAGCCTTGTTACGTAAATTTATCACTGCAGAACAAGAAGGGAAGCCAACGGTAGAAATATGGGGAACAGGTAGCCCTCGACGCGAGTTTTTGCATGTAGATGATGTAGCTGAAGCCTGTGTGTTTTTAATGAATCATTATAATGAGTCTGGCCTGGTAAACATTGGCGTTGGGGATGATCTTACTATTAAGGATTTAGCTTATTTGATAAAGGATATTACTGGCTACGAAGGTGATATTATCTTCAATGCTTCAAAGCCTGACGGCACACCACGCAAACTGATGGATGTATCTAAGATAAAAGATTTAGGCTGGAGCGCAACAATATCGCTGGAAGATGGTATAAGAACGGTGTATAATGATATAAAGGAAAAAGTGTTTGCTTATTAAATATTAAAACAAAAGACTTGCTCTATACTTTTTTTATTTAAAGGAAAGGAGTAAGTCTTTTGTTTTGGATATTGCATCTTTTGCATCTGCCAAAGCTCCAGGTAATAAATCCGGAGCTTTGTCTATTAATGGCTGATTTAGTTCTGAAGATAGTTCTTAAGAGCTAACCCGGTAGCAGTAAGTGACTGATCCCTATGTTGAAGTGGGGTATCTTTTTTTCCAGCATTCTCATCGGGGCTATACCAGATAACGTAAGGGAAACCTTTATCAGTACATAACTGCATAAGCGATAGCAATGTGTTTGGATCAGTATCAAATTGGCCAAGCTCATTGCTGATAATTGTTTTGCCGGTTCTCTTCTTCAGATAATTAATTACGGCACTCAAAGCTTGTGTATCCGGTGAACTACCTTTCCAATGGAAATTAACATAGTCCAGGTTCAAATTAGTATAAGCTTGCAATAAAGCATCTATAAATGCACCTCTATTCTGTGTTTGTGCATTATTTACAGCTAAATGGGTACGCTGTTGAAAATCTTTTGCAGAATCAACTTTACCCCGGTTCATAAAATCCTGGTAAACAAGATAATTTAACCCGGTACTGGTAATGCCTCCGTTTGCCACTTTAATACCATAAGAGTGCAGTACTGTTATAGCAGCAGATAACTGGTTGATATACTGCTGTGCAGTACCTGAGAAGTACAAAAGATTAGATTCTTCATTCTCAATTACCGCTACTGCCGGCATGGTTGTAAAACCAGAAAGAACTTTCTTGAGGTCTGACTTATATTTAGTTAAATCTGAAGCAAATGGTAAAGGTGTGCCTTTGTAATCACTGTTGTTGAAGTTAAGTAGGATCTTATACCCTTGATTCAGAATCGGCACTTTATTGTTGCCCGGCACTAATACACGAACCCTCAGGCAGGAAATTCCAATCTTACCTGCGACGCTAAGCTGGAAATTCAAGGTGTTTGCCGTATCAGGTGCCCCAATCAATGCCCCATAATTCACCATTTGGCTGGGTTTAAAAATTGTAGCTGCTTCTGCAGAAGTGCCTGAAGAGGTAGTACTATTGATAATAGGACCGTTCAAATCTTCCTTTTTACAACTGCAAAAGAATACAGCAATGCACGCCACTGCGAGTGAGAAATACTTCTTCATGATATTGGATTTTAAATAAGGCACAAATTAGCAAGACATATACCATTATCTCTCCTTCGACTTGATTTTAAATGTATTTTCATTTAGATTAAATACATATAAAACAAGCTTAAGTAGCATTAAAAATCCCTTGGTGTATTAGAGTAAACAGCCTGGTATTATATTCTGGTATTATATTACTATTACTCTAATTTTAACCAAAAAGGGGTTATTCTATTCAGAATAGAATAACCCCTTTTTATAAAATTCAGAGGACCAGAACTTTCCATGCAGTTTTCAATCTTCTAAGAAATTCTGGTAGGCAATGCCTGTAGGTGTGAGTGATCCATTGTTGTATTGTAAAGGTGTATCTCTTCTTCCTGCATTCTCATCGGGGCTGTACCAGATGATGAAAGGCAACTTTTGGTCGGTACATTCTTGCATAAGCGCGACCAATGTATCAGGATTTTTATCAAACTGCCCTAACTCGTTGGAGATAACAGGCTTTCTAGTCCTTTTCTTAAGGTAATTAATTACCTCATTTAAAGCATCTGTATTAGGTGATGTACCCTTCCAATGGAAGTTTACATAATCCAGATCCATTTTAGCGTAATTAGTAAGCAGTTCATCAACAAAGTCTCCCCTTTCCTGGGTGAAATTATTATTAGGAGCGACATTGGTAAGCTTCTGGAAAATTTGCGCTGAATCTTCTTTATCCTGATCCAGAAAATCCTTATATACCAGGTAGTTTAAACCCGTACTGGTAATACCCCCATTTGCCACTTTAATATCATGCTTATGCATTACCTCTATAGCTGCACTTAACTGGCTGATATACTGACTTGCAGTACCGGAGTAATAAGCACGATTAGATTCTTCGTTCTCAATTACTGCTAAAGCTGGCATAACTGTAAATTTATTGAGAACAGCATTTAAATCATCCTGATATTGGTCAAGATCTGAAACAAAGTGGATTGTAGTAATACTGCTAAGAGGGTTACAAAAGTTGAGTATTATATTGTAATTAGTATACAGTTCTGGTACCGGATTATCGCTCAGTGATTGCAACGGTACCGCAACCCGCTCCCGAAGACAGGATATTCCAAGCTGATCTGCAACATTAACCTGGAAGTTTATATCCTCTGTCCATTTCGGGGCACCAATTAATGATCCGTAATTGATATCAGAAAGTGGAATATGAGAGCCATCATCTCCTCCTCCATGTGGAAAAGGCCATCTTATTTTTGACTGGGCTGATGTACTACCTGATGTGGTACTGTTAAGAACGGTATCACTAAGCTCTTCTTTTTTACAACTGGTAAAAAACATAGCTGCCATTATTACTGTAATTAAAGAATAACTCTTTGCAGCATTCCATTTTATACAAGAGTGCTTTAGAGCTGCATGCGCTGCAAACTGAGTCTTCAACCCTGCTTTAATGTTCTTAAAAAAATAAAGACTGGTAAGTTCACCTAATGGGCTAATGGTTTGTGCATTTGAATAATGTTTCATTAAACTGGCATTGAGATTAGTCATATTTGTTTAAGTGTTTAGAGTTCTCGCCATTAACAATATTTATACCTTTTCCAAGATCGGGAATTAAAAAAACATTAGAACCTTAGTCCCAAAATGAGAATATAAAATGGATTAGACATAGTAATAAACCTAAACTTTTACCGTAGAACTCTTGCGTACGATCAAATGTTTAAAAATAATACTACCCGGATAAAAGCAATCCTTACTTCAGCATTAAAGAAAAACTGTGGGGAAAATTGATGTTGTAACCAGGAAGTTGTAGTCGTAATCCGTATCCTTTGTTTAGTTTAACTACATAACCTCTGTGTAAACAAAGATATTAGTTTATAGCTTGTTATAAAATAATCTTAATAAACTTTATTGTTCCAGATAAGTTTGATAAGAAGCACTTGAAGGTGTAAAAGATGCTTTGTAGTACTGTAATAGGGAACCTCTTCTTTCAAAATTTTATTAGGGACTATACCAAATAATATAATGTATACCACTATTAGTACATAATGGCATGTGCGTTAACATGGTATCGACATCCTTTCTATAATGTTATAATCTATTATAGATAACAGGTTTGTTGCACCTAATGGCGTATAGTGAAACAAAAAGCTAATCTAAAAAGATTAGCTCATGATTTTCAGTGCCCCAGGCGGGACTTGAACCCGCACGGCCGTTGCGGGCCACAGGATTTTAAGTCCTGCGTGTCTACCAATTTCACCACCAGGGCTTCCGGTGTAAAAAAAATCCTCTGCCATAAGGAGAGGATTTGAGCGGAAGACCGGGCTCGAACCGGCCACCCCGACCTTGGCAAGGTCGTGCTCTACCAAATGAGCTACTTCCGCTGATTATTTATAAGACCTCTGTAGGAACTAAACGGGGTGCAAAAATAACAATCCCGATTACACTACAAAATTTATTTTCAACTTTTTTATTTGTACTCGGGTACGTACTTCGTATTGCCAGGTATCTCTACATCAGGCTTACCTTTCCACCGATGCTGGTACAACTTGTAGCAACCGCCTAACAACCATGCTATCATACAGAATACTACTACGTAGAACAAGAAACGCGATGAACTAACCCAGTTGTATCTAAAATCCTTTTCTTTTTGTTCTTCTAAATCCTCAATCATTGTTTTTAATTGATGCTGCAAAAATAAGGGGCTTCCTTAAAAACAACACTGTTTTGATGACATTTATTTAAAAAAGATGCAATACTGGTATTTACTATGCGGGTAATTTCATTTATGATGTACGATCCGGGCTTTCTCACGGTTAGTAGGGATGAGCTAAGACTCAGGTACGGCCTAAGTACAGAAGAGTTATCAGGATAACAGCCTACAGGTCACAGACTCTCCACAGACCGCAGGTTCCTGTGGAAATCTCACAATGGCAGTGAGCTTCAGGCTTGTCAACATGAATTTAGGGGGATATCATACGGAATAACAGATAGGCTTCAATTTACTTTTAATAAGGAGAAGTCAAGGTTTACCAAGGCTCCTCATGAACTATCCATGTCTATGCTATGACTTTGCTATAGAGGAAATGGGAGGAATATAGGTTTCAGTACTGTGGCACCTACAGGCAGACGGTCTCCTTTCAGGAGGATAACGAATATCTGCATTCAACAATGAGGGGTATTGACATTGAATTGATTAGTACTATCTTATTTAATAGACAGAATAGTAAGCTTAAACTACAAACTGTTATTTCCCATTTGCAAGAAGTCCGATTGTAAGAGTGAAAACATGGACATGTCGTAGTGTTGATTATTCCAATACATCCACTGTCTCAAAATGCCTTCTTTTGTAAAGCGGAGCCTGGTTAAAAGTTTTTCCGATGCTGTATTGCCTTGCATCACTTCAGCTTCAATCCGGTTTACCTGCAATTCGTTAAATCCAAAGTTGATCACTGCTTTTAATGCCTCCGTTGCATACCCTTGGCTCCAATAGTCAGCCTGTAGGTCGTAGCCAATATTTGCACGGTGGTTTTTAGCAAAGTTGTTGAAGCCAATTGTACCGACAATATTACGACTCCCTTTTAAAGCAATTCCCCAGCGAATACCCGCTTTCTCAGCAAAGCGAATGCTAAACCAGTCAATGATCATTTGAGCATCCTTTTCTTCTGTGAATGTAACGAGATTATAATACTGCGTTACTCTTTTGTCACCAAACAATTTAAACAGGTCGCGCAGGTGTGCTTGCTTTATTTCAATAAGATCAAGCCTATTGGTATGTAAAATTGGAAAAGTATCTAACATTGTTTGCTGAAGCATTTAGTTGGTGCAGAAGGAACATACACAAATTCCACTGTACTTAAGTTTATCAAAGTTGCAATGATTTTGTAATAGATCTTTTTTACAATTATACTGCTTCTTTTCTGCAATAGTTAACTACATTGAAAGGATATGCCATCCTGATATAATTGTTAGCCTTTAGGATGAATGTTTATGCACCAACAATAATACTATGATACTTGAATAAAGCTATTTAATGTAATGTTGAAAATCAAGCTGTTTAAGAGCTTCATTTATACTTAAACTCTATATTCTGAGTATATCAATACCACATAAGTTAGTTAATAAAAACTCTTCATATGTGTGCACTCGTTTTATTACTCACTTTAACGCTCAGCCATTCCTTTTTATATGCGCAGGATAGTATGACCTGTAAATTTGAGATGCATTTTAATATCATGCCGAGTATGCATAAGGGAGAAGCAATGGACTTGATGAATGATAACCATCTTGCGGTTCTTACAAATACACGGGCAGTAAAACTTCCTCCTTATAAGACAACAGGCGGAGATTCCATTAATAAAGAAATTTTAGTTTACAGATCAAAGGAGGTTGGCTGTTTCAGAGGAAGCAATACTATGATAGAGCTCGAATTTGCAGATGATAAATTATACAAGGCATATATCAGCACAGAATATGCAAAGTCTGCTTATCAGCAAATGTTTGAGAATTATAATTTCTTAATAAATTTAATAAAGCAAAAGTGGCCTTATGAGAAAGGAACAAAATTAACGGCTCATAATATTGCCGGCTATGGATACAAATATACCAAAACTGATCAGCCAACCACTAAAGCAGAAACAGTACTGGTTCAATATGTAGACTTGAATACTAAAAGCAATACCTCAAATTATTTACTCGAGGTATTGTGGGCAAATCTTAAAAATACAAGGATGGAAAGCACTAATTATTGATCCTTTATTTACTAACTGTTATTTTGTTTGTAATCCATTCTTCCTTTTCAATGCTATATACATAATTAAGTTTTGGAAGTTCTCCGAAATATGCTATTTCCTGTTCACCAATCTTCTTTGCTCCTAAGCGGCTAATAGCTATTTGAGAGCGAATATTATTTGCCCCAATTTGAAAGTGTACTTGCGAAACAAATTGAAACAAGTAATCCAACATCAGGGCTTTTACAGAAGGGTTAATGCCTTTGCCCCAACAGGCAGTTGCATAGAAAGTATACCCGATAAAAATACTGTCGTCTTGCTCATTGTAATCATACATGCGTGTGCTGCCTGCTATCTTATTAGTAGATTTATCAATTATTTTATATGCTCCCTTGCTTTGAATAGCTCCTTCAAAAAAGGTACGGAAAACATCTTTCTTCCAACGGTCCTTATTAGGATGCTGCTCCCATATCTCGGGGTCTGATGCTACTGCATACAACGCCTCTAAATCGTCTTCCTTTAATGGATAAAGGATCACTTTGTCATTCTCTAATACAGGTTGAATATCAAAGTTCATTTTGTGCTTGTCTTTTTAGTTCTGCCATATTCGTAGAGTTTACCTATTACCGCTAACGAATCGGAATTTGCGATAGCAAGATATTCGGAGTTCCCTTAAGCCCTGCTATTGCAAATACTTTTGTTGTGCCTCTGGCATTTCTATTTTCTTCATCTACCAACTATTTTATCCTACTCAATATCAACAGGCTCCCAAAGTTCAACCTTGTTTCCTTCAACATCCATTATATGAACAAACTTGCCATAGTCATAAGTCTCAATGGTGTCTACAATAGTCACTCCTTCATTTTTAAGTTGCTCTACAATAGCTTCTAAATTCTCAACTCTATAATTTATCATAAAGTCCTTAGTTGAGGGTTCAAAATATTTTGTCTTTTCGGCAAAGGGGCTCCATGTTGTTGAACCTTTTTTGGTTGGGTCTTCAGCATCCCGCCACTCAAAATTTGCCCCATACTCATTTGTGTCCAACCCTAAATGTGTTTTATACCATTCTTTCATTTTGTTGGGGTCCTTGCATTTGAAAAAGACACCACCGATGCCTGTTACTTTTTTCATGTTAGTTGTATTAGATTTATTTTGTTTGGCAATTATTGTTTCCCCTTAGCTGCCATATCTCCCTCAACAGCATACTGTACATTAGCATTGGAGCATTGCACTGGCTGCGCCAAGTGTACATCCACCATCATAGGAATCCTCTCACCACTACTAAGCTGTAACAAGTACACATCCCCGATGCAGTACAGTAGCAATTTACACCCAATTGTTATTTCGTTCGCCCAATAGTGCAAAACCCCAAATTAACGGTTTGTTGTTCTTCTTTACAATTCACCCTTTTGTATGTTGACTATATTAATTTTTAAATTGTCGTAGGTGATGGTCTATATGTTTATAGGCTATGCGACCAGCTTGCTCCGCAGTCAGTTTGCCAAAAAATGGATGAACAATGCCGGAACTATTTTGCAGTGAATGTTCCTTAATGAGGTCGATCCATTTACTTTTCGCAGCAGCGACATCGCCATTTCCGCTGATCTTAAAAGAAGGAACAGTGGGTAAATTGGGCTTCATAGGTCCGTCTTTAAGAATATTCCTGAGGGCTATTTTACCAAACAGGCGCCCAAGAAAGGATTGCCGGTATTGCTTTTTGCCCAGCAACATTTCTTCCCATAATGTGCAATGTTTCAGCATCTGATAAACATTCATTTTCCCCCATTGAGCTGTGCTGTTTTCATTAAGTAAATTAATCCTGTTTATTAATTCCTCTCTTGTAGTTTTATCAAATACTGATTTCATATGGCGATATAATTTAAATAATACAAACTTATTGTATCTTTTTAAGAGTGATGTTATCCAATAATGACAAATCAATTTGACGTAGGGATGGCTTTATAATTAGTAGCGCTTATAAACTTTGAGTCTCCTATATAAATCGCCATGAACTAATAGAGTTCCTTCGAGTTTATCTCCCTCTAAATTAAAGTCCAAATTCCATACGCAGTTGAGGTGAGCTGGTTTGTTTTTTTATTATAAACGAAAGGTAAAATGCCCATTCCCTCTTCCACACCATTGACAATTTTACTTGCGCTGATAAAGAAAGTGTCGGCACCCTTATTTTTTGAAATATGATATACAACGTTCTCGTCATGGCATGATGAATTTTTTATCTGGCATATAGAAGTGCCATTCCAGGTACCAGTCAGCAGAGTGTTGATTTTAATCGCACTAGTTTGAGCCTGGCTCGATTCACTAGCTAAACAAAGGATAATAGAAAATAATAGAAACCATTTTAACATGATCATTGTTATGTTTTAAATGTCACTTATTGCTTGCGCTCAACGCGTAAATTTATGTTATTATACAAAAAAGCAAATAAGTTTTTACCATTGATCATCAGTTCTTTAATGTTATACATTTTAGATTATTGTAGCAGCAATACAATTCTCCGGTCGTGAGTCAAATGCCACCCCACCACCTTCATCCCATACATCCTCGGATGCACCGCTACCCTTCTGCCCTCTTTACAGCTCACCTTCTACAATGCCATCCTCGCCTACCCCTTAGGAGGCAACACTACACTCAACCTGCATTCACTACCATAATCTTCCTCCATCCTGTACACCAGGCTATCTGCCTCTTCCATCCTTAAGCGTTTATCACTACATGTTTGCCCATAACAGTTAACACCAGCATCGAAGCATATACGGCGCAGATACGGCGCAGGTACGGAGTAGCCAGGGCTTTTGTTGATACCTGCATACTACATCAGATAAGCACATAGAATAACTTAACGTGAGTTCGGGTGTATTCAGGATTTTCATTAACTGAGTTCGACTTATGCCTACTTCATTTCTTAGCCATACACTACCAGTAACCGGCAGATGGCTACCTGTTTGAATCGGGTATAATGCTCTATCCCATCTTTCGCCACAATCCCATAAAATCCCGTCTCGGACTGATAACACTCACATCACTGCATGATTGCCGTCATTATATTCCTTTTTACCTTAACTTATCTTTAATCTGCTATTGATAGCGATTCTGTTTAAAAATGAAGTTATGAAAATGATTATCGCACCTACCGATTTCTCACCTGTCTCACTGAATGCCGTGGAATATGCCGCAGATATGGCAGCAGACATACAGGCTAATTTACTCCTTGTACATATTATTGAACTGCTATTTACCGAAGCACCGGTTACTACTGAAAGTTATAATGTTACCATACGACAATCCAGGCAGGATCTTTTTCAACTACAGGAGAAATTGATAGCCCGTACCCACAACATCATCAATATTGAAACACATATAGGTATGGGAACGCTGCTGGGTGAACTAAACAGAATATGCAATCTGCACGAACCTTTTGCTATAGTGATGGGTACCGAAGAAAGAGACTTTATAGAGCGGTTCTTTATAGGCAACAGCACTAAGGCTGCTGTTCATTATTTACAATATCCTATATTGGTAGTGCCTGCAACAACTACTTATAAAAAAGTAAACAAAGTATGCCTTGCAAGTGATCTCAAAGACATTTACGATCTACCTGTTCATAAGATAGAAGAGCTGGTTACTGTGTTTAATGCCCAACTGGATATTGTACATGTATGTAAAAAGGAGGAGGAGAAGTTACAGTGCCATCTGGCTGCTACACTGGTAGAAAATCAATTAAGTAAACTACATCCCAAAATAGAATTTATCATTAACAAAGACATTGATGAAGGCATCAGGCAATATGCAGCAAAGCAGCAGGAAGATATGATGTTGGTAATACCTAAAAAGCGCAGCTTTATAGAATCCATTTTTCATAAAAGCGTTGCAAAAGTGTTCAGTAAACATCCTTCTATGCCGGTAATAAATATTGTTGAATCAACCAAATAAAAGCATGCGCTTAACAGACAAACTTATTGCTCTTTAAAATTATCCTCAACGATATAAACTGATTTATTTATGAAAACAATTATAGCCACTACAGACTTTTCAGATACTTCTACAAATGCGGTACTCTTTGCGGCAGGTCTGGCATTAGATGTTAATGCAACCTTACAGGTATACCATGCAATACCCGAACGAGTGGGGCTGATTGATGAGCTGGACTATGATGTAGAATATGCAGAAGCAGAAGAAGCTATGCAGCAGCTTGAAAGCCTGAAGGAAAAAATAAAAAACTATACACAGCACCCGCTAAGTATAGATGTACAGCTTAAATATGGCAATATAGACCGTGTATTGGAAGAAAGTTGCAGGCAAACCGCTCCATTTGCAATTGTGATGTCTGTAACCGAAAAGAATGCTATACAGCGCTTTTTACAGGGCAGCGAAACGCTTTCAGTAAGTCATAAATTAGATGTGCCGTTACTCTTGATTCCGGATGAAGCAGCATTTAACGGCTTTAAAAACATTGCCATTGCTACCGATTTGAATGAGGTATATGAGACTATGCCCTTAGATAATTTAACACAGTGGATAGAAGCTTTTAAACCTGCGCTCGAAATTGTTTTTGTAAAAGAGGATAATAAGTTTTCGATAGAGAATGTAACGGAAGCAGTTGCCCTGCAAACTCATTTTGAAAAGTATTATCCTACGTTGTGCTATATACAAAACAGCAATACAGAGGAGGGTATTAATGCTTATCTCGATAGAACCAGACCGGACTTGTTAATTATCATTCCAAAGAAGCATTCCTTCTTGCATAAAAGTCTATCCAGGCAGTTTATCATCCATCCTGCTATCCCAACAATGATCATATCTAATCATCATTAACAGGTATTTTGTAAAGTAATCGTAGAGAACAACTCAATAATATCCTCACAAATACCCCCTCCCAATCTTGGATTCTGCGGAGCTATACCTAACTTATACTTAAGTTATACTTAACTTATACCTAACTTATACCTAATTTCCACCCTATGTCCTCCTGTTTAATTCCTCATCAACTCCAAACATACTCCTTATACCAATTTCAGTTTGGTAATATTGTATATGCTGCTCAAAGCTTGCAGTTCATATCCGGCAACTGGCAACGGGTAACTGGCATCAGGCTACCTATTCGAATCTGGTATTATCTACTCCCCATCTTCCCTATCTCCGCTTTATCCATTATGCAGATGAAATCAATCCGGAATTGTACTTCATCTGTAGCAGACGCTACTATTAAGCTGCTTTATTAATCCAATTTAAGTAAAAATTATCAAAAAATGATTCTAATCAGGCTACCTGCTGACCACCGTCATTGTACAGCGCATAGGGTCTATCTAATTTTATAAAAAAGACAGCGTATGTTAACTAATGTATTGAAAAAAGAACACACTTCTGCTGTTCCCCCACAGTCAGACATGGACACACCCGTTGTATCGCTTTTTATGCCATTTGAGCCAAAAATGGTAAGTAAAAACGAAATTGTGTATAAGCTGCAATCGCTGATAAATGAAGCCGAGCAAAAGCTTATAAAAACCTTTTCTATTTCAGCGGCAAAGCCTATCCTTGAAAGGCTTAAATCGGTTATTAAAAACTTAGATTATAGCACACACAAAAAAAGTACTGCTATCTATGTTTCGGCTGAGAAAGAAAAGTTATTTTACCTCGATACTCTGCTGGAGGAAAAAGTTACAGTAGATACCTCCTTTAACATCCGGTCACTGGTAGAAAGTAAAAAGAGATTACAACAGCACCTTGTATTGGTGCTTGGCAATCATATTTCCAGGGTTTACTTTGGCAATGGATTGCACCTTGTTTCCATGCTTACCAAAACCTGCAAAAAGAGCCAGTCTGATAATATCTCTTCATTAGATAACTTCCTGAGAGAAACAGATAATAACCTGGGAATTATTTTGAATTACTTTCCATTGCTGCCGCTGTTTGTGGTAGGCGATCCTAATATATTGAACAATTATAAAATACTTACAAAGAATGAAACCCACATCACCCAATTAATTGAAACCTGCAATGATGAAGTAACTGTAGAAGAAGTAAAAACGGCGCTGCACCCTCATATAATTAATTGGGAATATATACGGATGAAGCATTTGCTTCAAAGGCTGGATAACGCTAAGAAAAGTGGCAAAATAGCTATAGGTATAGACAATGTAATCAAGACTGCTCATCAGCGCAGAGCAAAATTGCTTGTAGTGGAAAAAGATTTTACAACACCCGTTGTAAAGGCAGAACAAGACATTGTATTAACGGATGCTGTGGATGATGTAATAGAAAGAGTGTTGGCAAGTGGCGGCGAAGTAGCATTTGCAGATAAGAATGTGTTGGGAGGTTATCAGCATATTGCTTTAATTTACTAATGATAGTTTAGTATCAGCTTATTTCTTATCTCCTGCCAGATTCAAACAGGTTACCTAAAATAACGTGAGTTCGGGCAGTATAATTTTGTTAATCAAGCTATTATATTAATTAGCCTCAGCTCGCTATAAGTGGAAATTAGATTTGGAGAAGTTGAGGTGTAATTATATAGAGGAGTTTGGGTATTTAGCTCAGGAATATGTTTAGCTATAACCCCATGTGCTCCGTTAATGGGAACAAGGCAAACTCAGCCATTGAAAATCCATAAATATACCCCTAACTCACGTTGATATAAGATTTAAGCTACAAGCAGGAAGAGCTTCGACTCTTTTTGCTTGTATATCTTACCTTTTTAAAGTTATAAACACTTCTTCTAAGATAAGATATAAAATATCATGCATTTGATTTGAAATGTCTTCTAAAATGGAGCAGGCAAGCATGCCTTAAACTTCTTTATAATATTAATGTTAATCTAGTTGCTACTAATCAAACAGGTATAAACTTTGCATTTAAAGCGTAAATACTATTGAGAGTAGATAATAGCAGAAGCAACTATATTAAGAGTACACGCGAAGCTCAGAGGGTTATTTGCAAAATTACTGTCTAATGAAAATGTTGAGATTATTGGCACAGACATGTTTAAAAATGCGAGGTTTGATTGTGGCAAGTATATAGAATGGTATTTAAATACTTCTTATACTGAATTAGTTTTAATAATTAAACAATCAGAGTGCTTTATGATTTGTTTACCGGCAGAGGTTACTTTTACTTTTTAATAATTATAATATCCAGATATTTATAATCCAATACTGATATAATTCAATATTAATATCACCAATCATTAACTCAAAATACTTTATCAAATACCTTTCAAATGGTTTCAACTACTGCTAAATCCTAATTTAGCAATAATAATTTTGATTTATTAAGGTTATTCGCTGCTACAGAAGTTCTACTCAGCCATTCGCACTGGCACCTTGAAATACCTTCTCCAACTTGGCTTACTTATATCCAGAATTTTCCAGGTGTTCCTATGTTCTTTGTGATAAGTGGATTTTTGATTTCTGCTTCCTACGAAAGGAAGTCTGATTTAAAGCAGTATTTCAGAAATAGAGCGCTTCGTATATATCCCGCTCTCTGGTGTTGTATTATTCTAACAATTTTGACAATTACAATAGTTTCAAAAGTAAATTTTTTCAATAAAGAATTTGTACCATGGTTATTTAGTAATTGTATTGGAATTATTTATACTCCTCATTTCTTATCCCAATTTGGATTTGGCTCCTATAATGGAAGTTTATGGACTATTCCAGTTGAGCTCCAGTTTTATATTATATTACTCATTATATATTTATCAATATCAAGGTTAACTAAAAATGAAGTAAGAAAAACAACAATAATTGTCCTTTTATTTATTCTTTTTACCATTATAGGATACTTTATTTTGCGCTATGCAAGCAATTCTCTTGATAAAGAAACAACATTCGAGAAAATTGTGCGATATACTTTTGCACCACGTTATTTTTTATTTTTACTAGGCGTGATATTACAAAGGATGAAAATTTATGAATCAAAATTTGTTTCAGGAAAAGCACTATATTATTTAATAGCTTATCTTATATTTAAATACAACGTTCCGGCTACTCCTTTTTATAACATTATTGGACAACTATTTCTTGCCTTAGTTACAATTTCACTTGCTTATACTTTACCTAACCTGTCGAAGAAAATATTAAAAGGGAATGATATTTCCTATGGCATTTATATTTATCATGGGTTAGTATTAGGAGTACTAGTTGAAATGAATTTTCTTCACAATTCATTTTACGTTTTTTTTATTTTATGCGCTGCTTATTTGCTTGCTTATGCTTCCTGGAATTTGGTTGAAAAGCCAATTTTAAATAAAAAGAAAATGTCCGATCACAAAAGGTTGTACAAAATTAGATCTTATGATAAGATTGAAGTTGTTTAGAGTTCTAACAAGAAGAACTACCGGGTGATAAGGAACTTTGAGTTGCAAAACAAAAAAGTTGAGTATCATGGAAGTCCTGAGCAAAGATAAGTTTGAGCAGTGTATTGCCTCATTTAAGCAGAGGTAGTCGCAGCACGAAGGTGAACCTGGAATTATGGAGGAATTGGTTGACAAACCGGGAACATTTTTTCGGTAAATGGCAATCTGTTAAAAAGCAATTCTTTAGATAAAACTCTAACCAGCTCATATACCAAAAGCTAGTAAAAAAACCTTTGTTTACTAGCTTTTTATTTATTCTTATACTAATTCGTAACAGCAGCCTGAATCTGGAGTATATGTACGTAGTATCCAATTCTTTCCCATCACAATAGTAAAGGGTGGTAAAATGTCTGCCTTGCAATTCTATTTTTGATGAAAATTCCTTTATTTTACTACTAAATAATATATTACTTATTCTTACTATAATGTATTTTTGTTATCACTTCTATTGCACTGCCTGCCTAAAAGCATAAAACTTTAAAACGCATTTGTATGTCTACAGAAATGAATCGTCGCGAATGGTTTAGAAAAAGCGCCCTGCTCACCGGTGGGATGGCTTTATTGCCCGGTATATGGGAATCATTGAAAGCTGCACCGGGAATAAGCCCTGCAATCACCAATGCAGTTACGGGCATTGCCTTTCCGCCAGATAAGTCCATGCCGTTGAAAGCCCGCCTCTTTGCTAACGAGAATCCCTTTGGGCCTTCTGATAAGGTAAAGCAGGTAATTATGGATTCGGTTGCTACCAGCTACCAATATGGGTTTAATTACATTAAGGACTTAAAGAAACTCATTGCTGACTATGAAGGTATCAGCGAAGACCATATTTTACTCGGTGCCGGTTCTTCTCCCCTACTGATGGCAGCCTCTATCCATTTTAGTAAGAACGGCGGCAGCATTGTTACCTGTGATCCTACTTTTGACTCACTGCCCAAAGATGCAGAAGCGTTGCGGGCTAAATGGGTAAAAGTACCGCTTACGGCAGATTATACCTTTAACCTTGATGGTTTGCAAAAGAGTATAGATGGCAATACCTCGCTGGTGTATATAGTTAACCCCAACAATCCTACAGGTACAGTGCTGGACAATGATAAACTAAAAGCTTTTTGTATTAATATATCTAAGCAGGTACCGGTATTTGTAGATGAAGCATACATAGACTACCTGCCCAACCCACAGGAAGCCACGCTGATAAACAATGTAAAGAAAGGTGATAACATTATTGTAGCACGTACCTTCTCCAAGATATACGGACTTGCCGGTATGCGTATTGGCTACATTGTAGCACAGCCAAAAATGATAGAGACTTTGGCAAAGTATAATGTAGAAATTGTTCCTACGCCATCCATTAAAGCCGCTATGTCAGCCTACCAGGACCAGGACTACATGAAAGGAGTGATTGATAAAACAAATGCTTCCAAAAACTACCTGTTCAGTGCACTGAAGAGTGCCGGACACGATTACATACCATCAGTTACCAATTTTGCCATGTTCCCTATATCCGTGGAAGGGCAGAAATTTACCGATGAAATGTTAAAGCGTGGCGTGGCAGTGCGCTACTGGAAGTTCAATAGCAAGGAATGGTGCCGTGTAAGCATCGGCAGAATGGATGAAATGGAAGCCTTTGTAAGTGCGTTGAAAGAGGTAATATAGAACTGGCTTAACTAGAAAGATTTAGAGTTTATAATACAACTAAAAGCAGAGAGAATTCTCTGCTTTTGATTTTTATTCATTCGGCGTAATGAATCTAAGGCTGAAGCTCAAAGTCTTAAGTTAGAAGTTGTATTGTCTTCTGGTGTAAGACCTCATCGGTAGAAAAAAGGAAGTGAAATATTTTTTAACGTTCCATCGGAATGTCTGATTTGGACTCCCAAATCAAACGTTCCTACAGCATGCGTATCAGCCCTCTACTTTCTTTTACCGACGAGATGTCCCGCTAGGACATGAGCGCTGAACTTAACGACATTGGACTGAGATTTTGGATTAGTATAACCAAATACTGTCCTCCTACTTTATTGAATACTGTTTACTAATTGCACCTCCCTTTATGAGCTCCCTTATGCCTCTATATGTCTATGTGTTCCCTTAAAAACACCACAAGTGCTTTCCTTTTTGTTATTTCTGGTACAATAATTTTTAATACAAATGCCAAAATAAAAAGAATAATGAGGAATAAGGCTTGGATCATCATCTCACTGATACTCGGTACTTTCATGGCATCGCTCGATAGCAGTATTGTAAATGTTTCATTACCAATAATGCAGAAGCAGTTTAATGTGGCATTAGATGATGTACAATGGGTCATTACCGCCTATATGCTGGCATTTTGTGTATTTATGCCCCTTACCAATTGGCTGCAGAGCAAAATAGGATTGTACAAAATGTACCTCATCAGTATAGTAATTTTCACAGTTGGCTCTTTGCTGTGCGGACTTTCCGGTGGACTTACCACACTGGTGCCGGCCCGCATCTTACAAGCGCTTGGCGGCGGTGCGCTTACGCCAGTGGCACTCTCTATGCTGTCGCTGACATTTGATGAAAAAGAACGTGGCAGTGTAATGGGGTGGTGGGGATTAGGTGTAATAGTTGGCCCGGCATTAGGCCCTACCTTGGGTGGCCTGATCACACAATATCTCGGGTGGCCATATATCTTTTTTGTCAACCTACCCTTTGGCGTACTAGCGTTTCTCCTAGCTATGAAATACTTAAAGAAGGTAGGAGATACCAGGGATGATGCACCGCCTTTCGACCTTAGCGGTTACCTGTTCTTTATTGTATTCATCACGCTGTTCCAATACAGTGTGGCTAGTATAGAGAGGACCGGCTTTTCTTCCATAACGCTATACATCACATTTGCAATCTCCTTGTTGTGCTTGTATGGTTTTATTAAAACAGATACTAAAAAGAATAACCCTGTACTGAATTTAACGCTCTTTAAAAGTAAGGCATTTGTTGCGGGAATACTGGTAACGGTTGTGCGCTCGGTAGCCTTGTTTGGAGGCTTGTTTCTCCTGCCGTTTTTGTTGCAGGGATTAATGGGATATTCTGAATTACAAACGGGCTTACTGCTGCTGCCTGCTTCGGCTGCAGTTGCTGCACTGATGCCGGTATCGGGTAAATGGGCGGATAAACATGGAGCACGCTATATAAGCATAGCAGGCCTGGCATTATTGATAATTTCTACCATTCAGCTTGCTTTTCTCGATAAGAACAGTAGCATTGTAAGCATCATTATTCCAATGGTACTACGCGGTGCAGGGCTAGGCTTTCTGTTTTCGCCGATATCATCATCAATTATCAATGCAGTACCTAAAGAACATTCTGCTACGGCGTCTTCTTATTACAGTTTGTTTATGCAAATGGGGGGCTCTGTTGGTATCAGTGTACTGGCAGTATTTTATCAATACTTATTGCATCATTATCATCAGCAAGGAAATGCGTCCAATTCAATACATGAAGCATTAAAAGGAAGCTTTTTGTTGTCTGCAGCTATTATAGTTATAGCTATCTGGCCGGCATTCAAAATACCAAAGCAAGCGATTGCCGGTAAGCAGCCAGAGAAAGCAAAAAGCAGGCAGGCATTCAATGAGGCTAATGTATAAAGCAAGCCCAGCCACTAAAGGAGAGTAAAGCAGATGCCCCCAACACCTAAAGGGTATAAAGGCAAATTGAGGGTAAGGAGCGTTTGTATAAGGAGTAAACAGGAAGTTACCTGAGAGTTGATCAGGTGTTAGTATAGAGGAAACAGGGAGGAGATACGGTATAAGTTAAGTATAAGTTAGGTATAACTTAGGTATAACTTAAGTATAAGTCAGGTATAGCTCAAGGCAATCTACCATTGAAAGGAGGAATTTTGAGGCAATTTTACCTTGTATAAAATGCACCTTGTATATTATTTCCGCAAGACCCTTCGAGCTCTATTATGGAAATTGAGATAATATCAATTCCTGTTTGTTAATGCGAAAGGCCCACGGAAATCATATACTCTGCCCGAGGCTAACAGCTCGCCGCTTTTTATACTCTCCGATACTTATGGCGCAGTTTTAGAACAGGAGTTGGTAAATAATTGATTATAAAAAGGCTTATTTATCTTGTTGTTATTTTATTGAGTGGCACGGTGCTGCATGCACAGCGGGATACTATAACAGCCGAACAGGCAGGAAAACTTGCAGGTAAAAATGTTCAGTTGTGCGATGTGGTAAAGAACGGTCATATGGATAATATATCAAAAGATGAACCTACCATCGTGTACGTTGGCGACACTTACGAAACCCGCATATTAGCGTTGATATTTAACAAAGATAATCTAAAGAGCTTCTCATTCGACCCGGAAAAGAAAATGCCCAATCATAAGTTTTGTGTGCATGGGAAGGTTGCCATGTACAAAGGCAAGCCTGCTATTTATGTAAAAACGGAGGCGCAGCTAAACGTAGAAGATTGATAACTTTATAGAAATTTTCAATTGATTAAGTAAACGGAGGAAGGCGATTATACGTATTTGTATACAGGCACAACTTTTAAATAATCAAGGAAAATTTACCTAAAGCTCAATCATCAAAATCTAATCAGCTTGCAGACGGTTATAAAATATTCTGTTATTATAATTATTACTGTAGCTGCCATGCATGCCAGTGCCCAAACCTGTGATAGCAACTTCTTTTCTATTATCTATAAGGCAAGAGCCTATAACAGCTTTGTAAAAGCGATTACGACACCAAAGAACGAAACCATTGCCATTGGCAATCTTATTTATCCTCGTGGCTGGATGAGCAAAATGACTGCGCAGGGTACCGCGGTGTGGAGTTATGAGTACAACCCAAACTTTCAAGCCAATAACAAGGAAACATTTAATGGGTTGGAGTTTAGGGATATAACATCATTCTCGTCTTCATCCTACCTGGTAGCGGGCTCGGTAGTAAGAGACACTATTGGTCTCATAAACAATTCACCTTATCCGCCACCGGTAAGATGTGGCGTTGTAATGAATGTGGACCAGCATGGTAATGTACTGTGGAGCCGGAGGTTTATCAGTAAAAACAGCTTAAATAGTTCCGGTCCTTATATCTACTGTACCAATGTGCTCCAATTGCAGGATGGCAACTTTGTTGTTTACCTTGCTTATGACAAAGGAACACAGGTAGAACATTCTTATAGCAAAGTAGTTTGTATTACACCTGATGGAAACATCAAATGGACAACCAACTTAAATACCGCTAATTATGAAGTAAGTAATATTACGAAGTACATGCACCGTGCTATTACACAAACCAGGAATGGTAATATAGTGATAGCGGATGGTGTATTTAAAAGAGATTCTTCGGATCGCGTAAACACTACTTATACGGTATCCGCTTTACATTTCTTTTCTTTAAATCCTTCCAGTGGCAATATGCTTTGGGAAAGTAGTTATGAATACACGCAAGGCAGGCAGACTGAATTTACTAACTTCAGAAATGCGATAGAGCTACCTAACGGCAACCTGTCTTTTCTTACAATGCTTACTGTTTCAAAAAATGGCCGTGCACCTTCTACTACCACTGTAAACATTATTACTGATAACAGGGGAAAATTGGTAAAAACTGTTTCGTACACCTTACAGGGAAATGCATTCATACTGATGGATGCACATAGTGAAAAGGATGCAGGCAAACAGACGATGCTGCTAAAGAAGTTAATTGATGGCAGTGCTGTGCTTGCGCAAATTGATGAGGATGGACAAGTAATCCGGAGCAAGGGATACGGCAATGCAAGTAAGCATTATCCGGTTGCATGCTTCAGTGCCGGCAATACAGGATATGACCTATTTTTAAGTACTGATCGCGATTCGTTACAATCACAGGTATTAATAACCGATCCTGAAGGAAATATTGATTGTGCCAGTACAGATGCTCAATTGACTGGTGAAGATGTAACCTGGACGTATAGCGGTAATACTGTGAAAACAGATGTTTATGCGGCAGATAATGAAGGTTTTGTAGTAGTGCCTTTTGCTATTTCACCCGGCAATTTTCCACTTGATAAAACAGTTGATTGCCAGAAGAACATTCCTTGTTGTGTGGATGTTATTGATACAACCAACATCAAGAGTCTTAGTTTATGCGAAGGGGATAATTATGTATTACCAGATAACAGTAAAGTAACACACACAGGCCGTTATGATGTGACCCTTAAAACGCCTAAAGGCTGTGACAGCACTGTATTTTTCAATATACAAGTATTTAAGAACCCCTCTGATTTAATGCATGTCGCAGATACCTGCATTGGCAATAATGATTCTCTTACATTAACTACCACCAGCGGTTTTGATGCTTATAACTGGATGGGTAGCGTTACCAGCAGCCCTGTTTATGAAGTATATAAAGAGGGGCAATTTCATGTAACAGTTAGTAATTATTGCGGTACTAAAACAGACACCATCCACGTATATAAGAATTGTGATTATCCTATTTACATGCCTTCTGCTTTTACACCCAATGGTGACGGGCTGAATGATGTATATCATGTGCCGCCACAGAACAAGAACCGCCTGTTACGGCTTATTATTTACGATCGCTTAGGTCAGGTAATATTTACTACTTCTGACAAGGGCAAAGGATGGGATGGATATTTTAACAGCCATCCTGCTGACAATGGCGTCTATATTTATCAGCTAATGATGACAGGAATTACCGGAAAGGAGATCACTCAAAAAGGAACGGTAGTATTGATAAGATAGCATTATTAATCTTCAGTTCTATATACATCTTTTTCTATTGATGCATTATCCATTACTTGTAATAATTTCAATACTCCTATGCGTCTCTGAGGATTAATCACGGAACAGTTCTTGACAGAGCATCTAAAACTGTAGTATGAATGCCCTTGCAATAAGAAATGAACTCAGGAACAATGATTCAGAGATTATGGATAAGCGGAGATTGCTCATCCTTTTGTCTGCACTTGGGTTAATTGACTTTTCTGTTATATCCTTGTATCAGACAGGTATTATTAAGAAGTTACCAGATTTACCCTTCTCCATTTTCGACTCCAATAAGGTAACCGCTTCTACAGAAGCATACCAATTTGGGGTACCCGATGGTCTTATTGGTGTAACAGTATATGCCACAACCATTGTGTTGGCTATAGCTGGGGGAAGCAAACAGTCTGGACGCAAACCCGTGTTTGATACTTTATTGGGTGCTGCCATCCTGGGCAATACCGCCGGTGCTATATATTACCTGTACGATATGATCTTTAAACAAAAGAAGATCTGCCTGTATTGCCTTGCCGGCGATGCTATCAGTATCGCATCAGCAGTTATCGTGGCACCCCTGGTAAAAAGAAGTATCAGGCAACTCTTTGGCAGGAAGTAAGTATTGCAGGATGACTTATTCCATACTAATTACGTTGTCAACTTAATAAATTTGGGATAATGTAAGTTCTTTTATGTGCTGTATGTTTCTAAGGTGTTGTAGGTGTGCTTGCTGATAGCAAGTGGTTGTTTGTTATTTTTTGCTGGATACAAAAAGAGACAAAAAAATCAAGCACGGCATGATCGCTCCGCGCTTTATCTCGTGAATATTGTTTGTTTATTAATGGTCTCGATGAGACTTCGTGTTTGCTGGCCAGCGCCTCCACATTGCCTAAGGTGCATCTATTATTTGGGACTTTACTGTTTGGCTAACTATGGTGCAGGTGTGGAGTGATGGATACAGTACTGTTTGGGGCGTAGCCTTCGGCATCGGGTGGCAGACTGCGTACCCTTACTTAAGGGAAACAGAAGGTGGGGTGTAGTACATGGTTTACTTAATACGTTTAGAAGTAGTGGCTACAGCCGGGACAGAAACAGCCCCGCAGAAATCTGAAGTAATTTAGTTGACAACGTAGTGAGTAAAATGTCAACTAAAGAAGTTTAAGGACTATGTCATACATCAAAGTATATTTAAACAATGATTTTCTATTAGCCACAGATCATGCCTTGGCGTGATGACAAACTCTGAATTTGATCCACAACTTAAACAAACTTAGCTGACAATTTACTAATTATCAGCATCTTTAATAGAGGGGCGTGTATCATTAGCATCACGGTGCTCATACTCCATTTTAAACTCACCTAAGTTGGGCATGTATTGTTTGGGCGCTGAAGCTCATAGTTGTAAATGATCTGTCCAAGCTGATATAGAAAAGGACGTCCTACCGTTTCAAACTCATACTTGTCATCGTTCAGCGTATCATCGCTATTTGCATAGATCGTGGCAGCCAGCATATACTCCACATTATGTGCAAAATCAGCAACATAGGAAGCATCGGTTAAGAAGCCGTATGCCCAGCCTACTTTATTAAACACCCGCACATCGGGTGGCATTTGGTGAGTTTCATTGGTAAAGAAGAATTTGACATAACTATCATAGTACACTGCTGTATCGTATTTAGGGTAAGGCGTTTCGGAAGGATATTGCGAAAGGTATTGCTTCATGAACCGGTAGTCTTCTTTAGTGAGATTGAAACGCTGCTTTGCAGGTACGGAGGAGGGAAATAAAACAGATTGCAGCATGTGTTGTAAATCTTCAAGTGGGATGGTGTTTTGCCTGGAGAAGTCCATGGGCGCATTTATCAGACTGTCATTGCGATTGAAGTATGCTTTGCCAATAGGTATTGTAGCAGGATAATACATGGAATCTCTGTTATACCCCATTGGTTGCTCATATAATGTCTTTCCTTTTTCATCTATAAACCGTACCGGGTTCGTATGCCTGTTTTCTTCATCGGTAAAGCCCATAAACTGCCTTACAATGCGCGTATGGTGTATATCCTTTCTCATGCAGTTTCCTGTTAACAGCTTGCTGCCCTACAAACTGGTACATGCGATTGTAAGCATCATTATCGCTTATCAAAAAAGCCTTGCGTATAAACTGTGCAATAGAAGGCAAGCCAGTTTGCGAGGTGCTGTCGTTGTATTCTCTTACCTGCCGGGGATAAGCACTGTCAAACTGCATGGAAGTGTACTTATTTACACCTTCCTTGTTTAGCTCATTTAGTTTCTCCAAGGACAGTGCAGCCAAGGGTAGCTTTACTGTAGAAGCCGGATAGTAGTATAGGTTAGTATCTACATTGAAGTAGTAATTGGTAAAATGCGGCTTGTTGTTCTTATCCCTGTTTATTTGTGTATAGATGATCTGCAGGCGATAGGTATTGGGATGTGTAAGTACCTGTTGAAATAAGGAATCTTTATTCTTTTGTAAAATGTTTTGGAGTAATGTATCTGTTCAGGCTTAGGCTGCGCATGTAAGAGATGCAGCCAAGGCATAGTAAAAAGCAGTAGAGTAGACGCATGGAATAAAAGTAAGGGAAAAAGGTATAAAAGAATGCAGGTGATATTTCGATGGTTCCCAGAGTTATTAGGAAGTTGGTGCAGGTAGGGCTTTAGCAGGGCTTCCCATGGACTATCCATGGCTTTAGTAGGACTTTACTATGGCTTTGGTAGGGAGAAGTAAGGCTTTGGTACCCGGATACTTACAGGCAACTACCCGGTATTGAATACTCTTTCACTGGTATCCATTATTGCAGCAGAGCAGGCCGGAGACCTGCTTTTATCGCTTACTTCGAAGTGCGTTGCGCTAACACTTCGAAGAGCATGGGAAATGAATCAAGTCAAATAGGATTGATTGTATAGTTCCATTGAGGGCATGTTGTATGTAACTCTAAAGAAAGCATCTCGAGCTCATTACTTGAAACTCTTTGACCTTTCTTGTATAGCTTATTTAACAAAAAGGCTTTGACAGTCAAACCTTTAGTTGTACTTGTACCCCGAATATATCCAAGCATCATCTCTAGCGTCCGTAATGGTCTACCTGCCCAATTAATACTGATTTGACTGAATAGACGAGTACTCTATTGATTCCATTTGGAGCATCCAACAGGATAATGGCATACTGTTGCTTTAAGATTATATTTATTGCATAGTTCTTTCTGCAATTGAAATTTCCATGCTCTGTGATCTAAATCCATTACACCCTCCACCATCTGCTAAAATCAATAATTCGTTAGCTCCTGGATAAGTTAAATACCCTTGATTTTTCCACCAATTTGCAATAGCATCTACTGCAAACTCAGGAGTGTCATTAGAAGTGCCCACGTAAACAAAACCTTCGTTTCTCGTCACGTCATAAATTCCGTATGGAACTGCCTTGCATGTAGCAAGGCTTCTAAAGTCGTATTCATAAACTTCTTCACTCTTGCGACACCAAGCCTTACCCTCCTTTTTCAGGTCACCTATTAACTCTTTCTTCTTAGTATCAACACTGATAACAGGAAACCCTTTACTACTAAATATCTGTCTTTGTAATGCAATATATTTGAACTGCTCGTCTCGTTCTGGATAATTTGCACGTACACCATTCTTTTTCTTAGAGTTTGCTCTGAGCGAAAATCCCATTTTCTTTAACAAACGACCAACTAGGGCTGGACTTGCAAATAAATTACGTTCTTTTAGTTGTATTGAAAGATTCCTTAAACTGGTACGTATCCACTTTTGTTCGTTCATTGGATCTCCTGCTACTTCGTTTGTTAGCAATTGCTCCAGGGTGTCTAATAAAGCGGGCTGTTTAACTTCTGCCAGAGGTCTTCCAGCACGTGACTTTTGTACAGAGCCAATAGATTTTCCTAATAGTAAAGCTTTTAAACCACTACGACCACGACTGATTGCCATAGGAGAAAGACCATAATTTGCGAAAGGATTTGACCTCCACCAAGGCCAATGCAATTTGCCTCAAAAGCTACATACAATCGCTTTTGTTTCTTATTTAATTGGCTCAATAGACAGTTCATTTGTTGTTGGTATTCTTCATCTGTATACTTCATAGCCCTTTATTAACAAAGTGAGTAATAGAAGTCATACTTCATGCCTGCCTTCCTTGATAGAAAGTGGGTAGAGACAGGAAAATGCGTGATACTTGCCATGGCAGTACACTAAATTTCATTTCAAACTTACACTGTTTTTGTAAACAGCCAGATGTATTTAATCGGTTGGTAAGATAAATGCTAACATTAAAAAGCGGCTTCCGAAATCGGAAACCGCTTTTTTCTTCAAGTAGTAATACAATCACAATAGTATGTAAACAGGTATTTACCCAATCACACTCTCCGCACTCACACCCATTACCTCCGCATGCATCCGCTTTAGGAAACTATGCATATCATTCATATCCTTCACATCATCACCAATCAATAAAAAGTTCTTACCGGCTTGCTTCAAGCGTGCTTTATTTGTACCCGTTTGCAGGTATTCCAATACGCGTTTAAACAAGTCACTTTCAAAGTAGGGCGAATCAGGACGGTTGATGAAATAGCAACGCAGTGTATTATCCTTCAGGCTCATTTTTTCAAAGCCCAGATCAATAGCCAGGCGGCGGCAACGTACTGTAGTAAACAGGTCTTCTACCGGCTTCGGCATCGGTCCAAAACGGTCGGTCATTTCGGCATGGAAAGCCTGCAGTTCCCGTTCATCCTCACAGTTATCTAACCGAGTATAGAGCGATAAACGTTCGGTAATGCTTTCTACATAATCATCCGGTATCAGTATCTCCAGGTCTGTATCAATCGTACAGTCTGCTACATAATCATCCTGCTTGCTGATCTCTTCTTTAAACAAGTCTTTGAACGAAGTACGCTTCAGTTCACGCACGGCTTCTTCCAATATCTTCTGGTACATCTCAAAGCCAATCTCTGCCATAAAGCCGCTTTGTTCACCACCCAGCAAGTTGCCGGCACCACGTATATCCAGGTCGCGCATGGCAATCTGGAAGCCGCTGCCCAACTCGCTGAACTGCTCCAAGGTTTGCAAACGTTTGCGGCTATCGGTTGGCAAGGTGCTCATCGGCGGCGCCAGCAAATAACAGAACGCTTTCTTATTGCTGCGACCTACACGGCCACGCAACTGGTGCAAATCGCTCAAACCAAAATGGTGCGCATTGTTTACGATAATGGTATTTACATTCGGAATATCTACTCCGCTTTCTACAATATTCGTACACACCAGCACATCGTATTTCCGGTCTATAAAATCCAGGATCTTCTCTTCCAGTTGGTCGCCTTCCATTTGCCCATGTGCATACGAATACTCAGATCAGGGCACAGTGCCTGTATCATGCGCTGCCATTTCCGGCAAGCCTTGTACACGGTTATGAATAAAGAACACCTGCCCGCCACGTTCTGTTTCATAATAGATAGCATCGCGGATAAAATCTATCATTAAATACCTGTACTTCGGTTTGTATCGGCTGCCTGTTTGGTGGTGGGGTATTGATAATGCTTAAATCGCGTGCGCCCATCAAGCTAAACTGCAGTGTACGCGGGATAGGCGTTGCAGTTAGGGTAAGACAATCTACATTGGTCTTCAGGGTCTTTAGTTTTTCTTTATGCGCCACGCCAAATTTCTGTTCTTCATCAATAATCATCAATCCCAAGTCTTTAAACTTCACATCTTTGCCCAACAATGCATGCGTGCCAATAATGATGTCTATTTTGCCTTCTGCAACTTTCTGATAGGTTTCTTTTTTTTCTTTGGATGATTTAAAGCGGTTCACATAATCTACCGTTACCGGGAAATCTTTTAAGCGATCTTCGAATGTTTTATAATGCTGAAAAGCAAGGATGGTTGTAGGTACCAGTACCGCTACCTGCTTGCCATCCAACACGGCTTTAAATGCTGCGCGGATAGCTACTTCCGTTTTACCAAAGCCCACATCGCCACATACCAGCCGGTCCATGGGCGACTGTTGCTTCCATGTCTTTCTTTACATCAGCAACAGCCTTTGCCCTGGTCGGGCGTGTCTTCATAAATAAAAGATGCTTCCAGCTCTGCTTGCATGTAGTTATCTGGTGCAAAGGCAAACCCATGCTGTGCCTTGCGTTGCGCGTATAGTTTGATCAGGTCAAAAGCAATCTCTTTAACCTTCGTCTTGGTCTTTTCTTTCAGCCTGTTCCATACATCACTGCCTAGCTTATTAATCTTCGGTACGGAGCCTTCCTTACCGGTGTACTTGCTTATTTTGTGCAGCGAGTTGATATTCACATACAGTATATCGCTGTCTTTATAAATGATGCGCACCGCTTCCTGCAAGCTACCATTCACTTCTATTTTTTGCAAGCCGCTATACGTACCCACGCCATGGTCTATATGCGTTACAAAATCGCCGGGCTGCAGGTCGCGCAGGGTTTTCAGCGTAAGTGCCTTGTTTTTATTATACGCCTGCTTTACCCGGTATTTATGGTAGCGCTGGAATATCTGGTGGTCGGTATAGCACACCACTTTCAGGTCTTCGTCTATAAAGCCTTCATGGATACTGGTAGCAACAGGGGTAAATTGTATTTCGGTTTTCAGATCGGTAAAGATGCTGTGCAGGCGTTCTAATTGTTTTGCCTGTTCGGCAAAGATGTAAATGCTGTATTTTGCCGCTTCGTGTGCTTTTAAATCCTTTATCAGCAAATCAAACTGGCGGTTAAAAGAGGGCTGCGACTTGGTATTAAACTCAATTTCTGAACGTAGCAAACTGTGGCTTATATCCAAACTCCACAATGTGCCGTTGCTGTATTTGTCTTTCCAAAGTTGCAGCAGGTGTGAAGTCCTGCAAACTTATTCCTTCAGAATAGTTGTATCGTCTTCGTCCTCATTCTCATGCTCCAGTAGTGCAGCCGCTTTCCTGGTAAAGCCTTCCGCTTTCAGTCTTTCGCTTTCTTCCTTCAGATGTTCAGCATTGGCTTTTATTCGTTCCAAAAACAAGCCCAGATCTTCTTCCTGTACTTCTATTTTTTCCTTGATCACATCCCAGTCCTTCAGCCACACAACGGTGTTTTCGGGCAGAAATTCAAGCAAGGAAACTTTATCGCCGGTCTCAAACTGCGTCTCTACATTGGGGATGATGGATACCTGCAACAGTTTGCGTTCGCTCAACTGCGTTTCGGGATCAAAAATGCGGATGCTATCTACTTCATTGCCAAATAACTCTACGCGATAAGGCTTTTCATTACCAAAAGAATAAATATCCAGGATACCGCCACGCAAGGCAAACTGACCGGGCTCGTACACAAAATCACTGCGCACAAAGCCATACATGCCGAAACAGTTCCAGCAGGCTTTCCAGGTTAATGGTGTCATTCACTTTAATGCTGATGATATTACCGCTGAGTGTTTTAGGCAACACTACTTTTTCAAACAAGTGCTTCCGGATAGGTAACAATGATCTTCTTATTGCCACCGCAGAGAGCTTGGTTAATGCTTCTGTTCGCAGCATTACATGCGAGCTGTTGAGCAGCCGGAAGTTCTTTTTATTTTTAAACGAAGAAGGGAAATAAAACAGGTCCAATGCATTGGTTAGGTTTTCCAGTGTATTCTGAAAATAAGCCGCTTCTTCTGCATCATTCAATACCACCAGGTGATTCAATCCCTGCGTGTTAGCATGTGCAAACACGGATGCTCACCACAAACTCCGCGCTGCTGCCCTGCAGGTTTTTAAGAAAGATTTTCTCGGATGATTGATCGGTTGGGGCAAAAGAAAGC
>CAWFUV010000041.1:0-71277 GCA_963819045.1 uncultured Chitinophagaceae bacterium
TATCCGCGCGTACTCGCGGTTGAAGGCGTCAAACGTGGTCAACCTCCTGCATCAGCAAAGCCCCCGCGCTGCTGTGCCTTCCACGAGCGTTTATAACACAGTATTCAGGTACAATCAATAGAAATTGTGCGGCGGCGATACAACCCGCGGCATACACTCCGGTTTGTTAATCAATCCACACCTTGCGCGACCAGGTGAGGCGTTGCCGCGGTCCCTTTTGCATCTGGCTGATGAAGCTGTTCGCGGAGGCGCGATGGGCGTTGCGAGCGGAGCAGTAAGGGCGAAAAGTTGTGCAATATTTAACACGTCGTGATATCTTGACCGTGGTTACAGTCCGGTTTTTATAATCGGCTGGCCGCCGGGTCCAATGGGCCCGGCGGTTTTTCTCGGCGTCAGCGCTTTGCGGTTGATCAACCGGCGGCTTCGGCGCGGCGCAGGCTACTGAGCCCACTGAGCTCTGACCACTTGCTCATCCAGGAGGCCCTGCTGCTTTAAGCGGTGCGTTGATAAGAGGTCCTCCGCCCAATCCTCAAGGACGCGGATCCAGTCGCCAAGCGGCACCCCGAATCCCATCTTGTCGCGGTCAATCAGCCGGGCAGGCACGTGACGACGCAACACTTTCTTAAGAAGCCACTTTCCCTCGCCTTGGCGCAGCTTCATTCGCAGCGGCAGCCGCGCCATGCGAACTCAACCACGCGATGATCCAGCATGGACACCTCAGATTCAAGGCTAACCGCCATCGATGCGCAATAGACCCTGGTCAGAATGTCGTCAGGCAGGTACCCGTGCGTATCCTCGTACATCATGTGATCCAGGGTCTCCGCATCCGCGCCAAGGTCCTGGTCAGGGCGCCCTGCGGGGAACTGTCCGGCATATCCAACACGGCGTTCGACAAATCCGGAGTTCTTGTTCCAAGTTTGCAGCCGGTGGCGCTGTTGTGCATGGCTGCCACTTAGGTATTGACTTACACGCTGTATGCTTGGGCCCACTCGTGTCGCATGCGCCAGCCGCTGCATTGCCCGCGTGCCGTAAGCCATCGAGGCACGCACGGGCCGGGGGATCTTCCGAAGAGCGCTCCAAATGCCGAGCGTGCGTTGGTAGCGCGTATAGCCGCCGAAGGCGGCGCGCGCATTATTCGCAAAGCTGCCATATGAAAAACATAATCTACTCCTTTCATAAGCGATTCGAGCAAATCGGTATCTCTTATGTCTCCCTCTATAAATTTAACTTCCGGACGATTTATAAAAGAGCTCATATTCTCAAAACTTGCGCGTATAAGATTATCTATAATGATGATCCTGGCAGGCTTATATTTTAAAACTTCTTCTACTCCACATAAGAGCCATAAACCGGCACCTCCGGTAATTAAAATAGAACTGTTGTGAATTTTATTGGGCATACGTTATCCTTTATATGAATAATATCGAGATGAAATCAATGCTTTATTCTGGTTAATTATTCAAAACTTTTTACAAACACTCAGATGCTATATCTCCTTTCACTTAAAGCTCTTCATTCCAGGTTCCCTCTGTTTACTAATTACTTTTAGACGCGATGATAACTTTTAAAATACCGGAACTTTCACTACAATTTACTAGCGTCAATTAAACAAGTAATTTTATTGTTTAAGTGACTAAGTTGCTTTTGTAACGATTGATAGAACCATTAAGATCTCTCGCCGGATTCCAACCATCTTACCATAACTATAAACGTCTTTGATTATATTACTCCAAGGCCAATCAATGAACAGTCTCCAATATTTATCCCATTGATTATATTTGTTCCGCTTCCTACATAACAATTTTGGCCTATTATAGTCCCCCCGGCTATGGCCACATTACTTCCAATTAATGTATAGGCCTGTACTATGACATCATGATGGATAACAGTGTTAGGTAATATACAAACATGATCCTCTATCTGTGCATTGCTGGTAATTACAGCACCAGCCATAATCAGGCAATTGCAGCCAACTTTTACGTTTCTGCCAATAGATGCATTTCTATGGATAATTGTTATATACCGGTCATTATCAACCTTAAGAGAGCTAATAATTTCTTTTCTTTTTCTAAATGATGAAGGACTTCCGGGTACGGCTAGGATAAAAACTTCTTCATACTTCTGTAAAATGTCTCTGGAAAAAATCTCATAGTGTTCAGACTTTTTTTGCAAGTCATCATCAATAAATCCAAGGAATTCGTACTCATCGAAATCCACACAGTCTAACGCTTCAATACCATTTCCGTTGAACGGGAATATCAAAAGTTTTTTCCTTGGCATTTTAGTAGCTGTTTATTGTACTTATTATGTAGCTAACCTCTTCGTCTGTTAATTCCGCATACATGGGTAGACAAACAATGGTTTGAAAGATATTCTGCATTAGGGCAATCACCATTTCTATATCCAAGATTCTCATATGCCTTTTGTAAATGACAAGGTATTGGATAGTGCAATCCTGGATAAATATCATGCTCATTAAGGTAGCTCATTAAACCATTTCTATCAGGTGTTGTTATTACAAATAAATGATAGATGGATTGGACATTAGATGGCTGCAGTTGAAATGTTACTTGCTTGTTGTTGATTTCCTGCTGATACCGCTCAGCTATATCCATTCTACGGTTATTCCACCTTTGCAGATATTGTAGCTTCACATTCAGAGAAGCTCCTTCCAGGCCTCCCATCCGCATATTAAACCCTACCTCATCATGATAATAACGAACCTTGGAACCATGATTTCTCAACCGCAATAAATGGTAGTAATAAGATTCATTATTTGTAGTGATCCCACCAGCTTCCCCGCATGCTCCTAAATTTTTTCCGGGATAAAAACTAAAACATCCCATTTCTCCAAAGCCTCCTACGGGTACACCTTTATATTGTGCTCCTTGTGCTTGCGCAGCATCTTCTACCATAAAAAGCCCATGCTTGCTGCAAATAGATTTCACCGCATCAACATCAAATGGTTGCCCATATAAATGAACACCAACTATTGCTTTTGTACGGGGAGTAATTCTTTCTTCTATTTTTTGTGCATCGATCTGCCATGTATCAGATGTGCAGTCTACAAAGACAGGTGTAGCTCCTGTATAAGATACGCCCCAGGCCGTTGCAATAAATGTATTGGCAGGTACAATCACCTCATCGCCAGGGCCAATACCCATTGCAAGCATGGCCAGATATAACGCAGAAGTGCCATTGTTTACACCTATAGCATATTTTGTATTACAAAAAGCAGCAAAATTTTTCTCAAATTCTTCCACAAAAGGTCCGCCTGAAAAAGCAGTGGCATCATATACTTTTTCAAAAACTTCTAATACTTCATCTTTTACTTGCTGATGCTGGCCTCGGAGATCCAGGCAGTGAATTTTTTTTCGGGTTGCTACAGTACTCATTTTATAGGGATTGTTTTTCTATGTATTTTATTATTCTTGCAGGATTGCCTGCAACAACTGCATTTTCGGGAACATCCTTTGTAACAACAGCACCCGCTCCCACAACTGCATTCGTACCAATTCGAACACCACAGAGAATAGTCGCACTGGAACCAATTGAAGCTCCTTTGCCCACAAATGTTTCTATGCATTTCCAATCAGCTTCTGTTTGTAATGAACCGTCCTCATTAGTAGCTTGGGGAAATTTATCGTTGATAAAAGTTACATTATGGCCGACAAATACATTATCAGCGATATGAACACCTTCGCAGATGAAAGTATGGCTTGAAACCTTGCAATTTTTACCTATAGTTACTCCTTTTTGTATTTCAACAAAGGCTCCAACTTTAGAACCATCGTCTATACTGCATCCATAAGCATTTACAAAATCAAAGATTTTTACATTTACTCCTAAACTTACATTCTGTAAGCTTTGTTTGTCGTTTTTGATAGAAACTATTTCCATTATTTTATTAATACTTGAGAGTTGCTGTGAATTGATGCGAGAGTTACTTCTCTGCCATTATTTTTTATTGATTTCTCTGCAGCTTCTAAAATACTGACTACGCTTAAACCAATTTCCGCGGTAGATTTAGGTTGTTTCTTTTCTCTGATACAGGCGATAAAATCATTAGCCATTCCTAAAAGAGCTTCAGTAGTATTCAGCTTTGGTACATGAATATCACCGGTTCTGTAATCAACCAGTATCCTTTTCTTTTCTTCATTTGTTGTATGGCTGTATCCGGTATCGTATACTTTAATCTTTTCTGTTGGCTCTAAATCATTATATAAAATCATTTTACGATCTCCACCAATCAACGTCATTCTTACTTTAACGGGGCTTGTCCAGGAACAATTAAAATGTGCAATAAACCCGGAGTTGTAATTAACCGTTAAGTAAGCTATATTTTCAATTTGATTATTTGTATGAGAGATACCGGTAGCATTCACACTGCAAGGAGTCTCGGCTATAATATAATTTAAAATAGAAAGATCATGCGGTGCTAAATCCCAAAGAACATTTATATCTGGTTGAAAGAGCCCAAGATTAATCCTGGTAGAATCTAAATATCTTATATTTCCTAGTTCCTCACTATCTACTAGTTGTTTCATCTTTTGTACTGCACCGGTATACAAAAAAGTATGATCAACCATTAATAAAACATTCTTTTTCTGGGCGAGATCTATTAAAATTTCAGCTTCCTGAACGGAAGATGTAATAGGCTTCTCAATAAGCACATGCTTACCTTGCAAAATTGCTTGCTTAGCCAGCTTGAAGTGGGAAAAAACAGGCGTCGCAATAACAACTGCATCAATTTCCGGGTTGTTTATAATGTCATTAGAATTTTGATAATGTGCTATCCCGGGAAACACCTTACTCAACTGTAGCAATCTTTCTGGACTGTTGTCGGCAACTGCCTTGATACAGCAATCCTGGGCAGCAAAGAAATTTCTTACAAGGTTAGGACCCCAGTATCCATATCCTATAATACCTACATTTATCATAAAAGTTTATATAGTTGTTCCTAATTAAAAGATGGAATTGTTAGCCTATTTTTATAAATGCTACAAATGGATTAAGTTAAGTTATCAAAATCACCTTTAATAGTAGATCAAGCTAACCTTTCAATCTCCCTTAACTTAATTGCTTGTGCCGGATTGCCCTGGTAAATATGGTAAGCTTTCATTCTTTTGGTAATAGTAGATTGTACAGTAAGTACAGAGTGGGTTTCACAATATACCCCGGGGCAAACAACTGATTTTGCTCCTATCCATACACCATCTTCCAAAACAATCGGCTTCACAATAAGGTTAAAAGTTATCGCTTTAAAATCATGGTTGCCTGTAAGAAGCATAGCACCTTGAGAAATACATACATTATTTCCGATAGAAACATGTGTAAGATTATCTATCCAAACTTTTTCTCCTATCCAGCAATAATCTCCTATTGATAAAAACCAGGGATATTTGATATTAACAGAAGGCTTGATTAATACACCTTTGCCAATTTTTGCACCGAATAATTTAAGCAGAAAGCATTTAAAACCGTTAAATACTGCAAGGCTGTTATTAAAAAAAATCGCATTAGTTATCAACCACAAACATATTTTACCCCGGCTGGCGGGACGATACCAACTATTATCAAATTCGTTTAATTGAACTTCTAATTTTGTTTTGGTAAGCATACCGGCTTTTTGTTGATTTCCATGATCTTTATGTCTACAATCAACCTGAACCAAAGTGCCTGCAAAAAGTGAAATATTAATCCTTGCCTGCCATCTAATATGCCCAGTTGAATAAAATATCTGTAAAAGAAATAGAGGAAAGGCCTTCCAAAAAGGGGCATATTCCACCACATTTTTTTGAAGTAAGCGATCCGCTCATCCGGTGTACCAAAAAATTTAGGCACAATTGTTTGCTGTCGTAAGTTTTTTCTTCGCTGATACTCTTCCTCTGCTACAAGATCGCTATACCTGTTGTGCTTTTGTATCCAAAAAGAGATCTCATTCTCCTTTAAATTTTCTTCTATTATATGTCCTTTTTTCCATACTATATTTTTCCCTGGAACGATAAAGCGATGATCCATGTTTTCATTCAAATCAGAATAACCAACGCTGGTCCTGAACATTTTCAACAAGTATCTTGGATAATATCCGCCGTATTTTAACCACTTGCCTTTAAAAAGATTCTTCCTGTTAAAGTAGATGCCATTAACATCTTTAAAATCTTCATCTTTAAAATTCTTCAATTGCTCCGATAATTCCGGTGTTACTATCTGGTCTGCATCTAAAGCAATGATCCATGGCGTTTTTATATCAAAACAGGAAAGTGCTACATTCCATTGCTTGGGATGATTTTCAAAAGCGTTTGTTTTTATGGTAGCATTAAATTCTTTGCAAATCTCTAAAGTCCTGTCATTGCTGCCGGAATCAAGTACAAAGAGAGCCGCGTCTAAATCTTTTATGGAAGAAAATAAACGTGGTAAATGCACCTCCTCGTTGTATGTAAGTATAATAAAAGAAAAATCAGGCATATAAAGATTATAATTATATAATTTCTATCAACAGTTTATACCTAATGAAGAGCTTGAACCTTTACTAGCTACCAATGAGCATCCGTTAGGAAAATTATATGTAGCACCGGAAGTGTTTTTGTATATAAAATTGGACAGACCATTCTGCGCGAATAGCACATTGGATAATAGCACATATGTGCATACAATAATGAGTAACCTTCTTTGCATAATATGAAGATGTAAGCAGTTCGGCATTAATTGATAAAACGTACTTGCGTGCTAAGGGTTTATAAAGAAGTACTGAACTTTGGAAAGTTTTGGTATTAAACTTCTTTACTATAACATAGCTGCCATGATTAGGCTAAGAACATGCCAGGCAATAATATAACTGACTTTCAATAAGTTAACGCTGTATTTAAACCTACCGTTTTCCCATTTATGGATATAAATAACGGATTCAGGGAAATAAGTTTATTTATAGAATAGTATTCATGAAGAAGAATGCTGATTCAGTATTAGACTATCAGGTAGCCTTATTAGTAAGCTACTGTATATTTACATCTCTGCTACTAACCACAATTTGCATTATTGGTCAGTTTATAAACCTGGGTGCTTGCATAGGGGCTGCCGTTAAAGCCTGTCTGCCGGCCCCCCTTCTCAACGCCGGAATACCTGGAGTTATACTTAAGTTATACTTAACTTATACCTAACTTATACTTATCTTATACCTAATCTCCGCCCTGTCTTCTCCCTGTTACCGCTCTATTACCTCCATAGTAACTCCGGCGGTGCTCTATGGTGCTGCTATATAAGCTACAGCTTACCTTATCCCCATTGAAAGGAGAGGGTGTTTGATGAATAGGTTGATGAAGCCCTCAGGCTCAAAGAAAAGAGTCCCGGCGAGGGGCTTATGGTTCAAAACGATCTGGCAGACATGTAAATTTGGGTAAGCCATAGGTACCTTTTCCGTACCTAAGCCGTATCTGAGTCGTATCAAAGCCGTTCATCCTACATCTTTTCAGTATTGCATAAGTAAAAAGCAGGTGGTGAGTATAATCATTGGCAGCAGGTAGTGAGCAGGGCTGTAAATATGCAACAGACACACTATATACATCAATGCTGCAGTATCGTAAACTAATTTACTTTACTCTTTACTAAATACATTGTAACCCAAATAAGTTGATACTATAAAGCTGCTATTCAATTAACGCGCAAGGGTATATAGTAGCATGCTACAGGAACCTTATTACCTTAGTAACCCACTACACTTCAGATGATTCCAGACCTTATTACCTTATTGAAGCTATCATTGGCTTATCTAACCAGGAAGCTAAATTACCTTAGGCTACAATGTACTAAACATAAAAAGGGTTCAAAATTTTGTTTATGCAATTTTGTGAACAACCACCCTTTTCAGGTAAACGTGAAGGTCGCTTATACTAGGAAGCCTTTATAATAGCAGGCTTTTCAATGCTTTCATGGTAGCATAATACATCTTTGGCAAAATAATGCATCACCAAACTTTTTCTCGTAAGCCCTGTACGCGTCACTGGAATACTGCCGTGCAACATATTGGCATGCCAGATGATAATATCACCTTTCTTGGGACTAAACACCTCCATTTTTAAATGATTCTTTTTTATTTCCTCCGCTATCCTGTCTTCATACTTTACGTCATGCATAGAATCAATTTTCCAATTCGTATTGTTATGATGAAAGTCATTATTCATCAGATAAGGCAACTTATGACTGCCCGGGTAATACATAAACTCTCCGCAACCTGGCTGAATATCCTCTAAGGCTACCCACACCGCTATCAAATATCCTTGGGGTTCAGTGGTTAAATGAAGGAAATCGCTATGGGCAGGCTGCGAACTGCTTTTATAAAAGTTAATGGTTTGAAAGGGCAGCACTTCTTTGCCTAGTATAAAGGATAAAATCTTCAGCAAAGACGGATCTTTAAAAATGCCCTCCACCCCTTTATTACTTTCGAATAAATTAAGGATGCGATTATTGAAATAAGCAGGGTGCTTTTTTTCAGGAATACTGGGTAGAATAGACTTTTCCACCGCTTCAATTCTTTGTTTATCAAAAAAACCTTTTAATATCATATAACCATTGTCTTTCCATTGCAAAATCTGTTTCTGCTGTTCAGGAGAAAAGGAATAAAACTTCCGGTTGGCTTTAATAGCATTGCTGTCACAATCTTTGTCTAACCAAGGGATGTCATCGCTATGTTTAGAAATTGCGGAATACGACAATGGCTCCCAGAATTTCCGGTGAATACCATATTTCTTGTACAGTGACTCATTGCGTTTCAACCAACGGTAGTTTTTAAAATTAGATAAAAATGTAACGACTCGTAAGCGTCTTACGAAGGTGAAGATTGCATCCGGTTTCATGGCTGGGTGATTTAAAATGATTGATTATAAAGTAGAATGATTGGCAAATATTTCAAATTCCTTTAGTGATCCATAAACTGATCACTAAGTGCTGGAAGGATATTATGGGGAAGGGACAGTTTTAATTTTAATGATTGTTCTGTATCATTATTATAGAAGCAAGATCTTAGGAGTATGAATTTATTTTCATAAGACTGATAAAGACATAAACCATACTAATTGCCATCGCTAGAAAGTAATGTTTGTGATCTTTTAGCACAGCAGCGAAAGATTAAGCAAAAGAATAAATCAAGTGTTGTATAGAAAATAAAGCTAAACAGATTGACCGCTTTGAAATGATTGCGATAAAATATAAGCCCAATACCTGCTCCAGTTCAACTGACCTTTTTTAAACTTTTTATGCATCTCCTGATCTTGCTTAGTTGAGATAAATTGATCAAGGCTTTCCTGCATCCAGGTATCAAAAGGTAATTGAAAGCCTTTCTTTTTTCTATTCCATATCTCATCAGGAAGCTGGTCTTTAAAACTTTCGATAAGCAAATATTTGCCCTGTTTATTATCGAACTTTAAACTACTGCTTATTTGATGTGCACTTTCTACAAAATCATAATCCAGAAAAGGTACACGTACCTCAATACTATGCCACATACTCATATAATCGGTATCCCTCAGCAGTTGATTTTGCATATAGAGATTCGATTCCAGGTAAGATGTTTTATTACCTTCACTTAATTGTTCCAGCGAAATGAAAAATTCCTCCTGCAACAGCAAGTCCTGTACTTCCGAAACATGCATATCAAACAATCTGGCTGTTTCTACAGGTGTGAAATAACCCCGGTTAAACAAGTAATTGCCCGTGTCATTTGCCGTTTTAAGAAAGTTTATTTTCTGATATTTATGCTGAGGGATCAGGTGCGCATTATTAATTATAAAAGCTGGCAATTGCCTGATATTCTTTATTAATTTACTTCTTTTGAAAGAAGGATAACCTCCAAAAAGTTCATCAGCACCTAAGCCTGACAACACAGCTTTTAACCCGGCTTCTTTAGCAAATTTGGAAATGAAGTAAGAATTAATACCATCTGTACTTGGCTGATCCATTGCTTGTAAAATATCCGGTATGGCTTCTTTAAATTGTTTTTTATCCAATAAAAAAGCCTGGTGTTTTGTTCCTGCTTTTTTAACGATTATATCCTGGTAGCATTTCTCAGAATATCTTTCATCGTCAAATATGATAGATAAAGTATGCAACTCGTCTTTGTATTCCTTTGCCAGTAACGTAAGTAAGCTGCTGTCAATGCCCCCACTTAAAAACAATCCCAAAGGAGCATCTGCGATCAGATGTCTTTTTATTGCTGCCCCTAACGTGAACCGTATCTGTTCTTTTGCCTCTTCTTCATCCGTTATTGTTTCAGGAAAGGAATCCTGATAATAAAAAGCCTGTTCCGATTCTAATGTGTCTGTATTAAAAATAAGATAGCTGCCTTTTTCCAAAGGTTTTACCCCTTTTAATGTCGTAACCGTGTGTGGCAAATAACCATAAGTAAGTACATATACTTTCCACAAATTATTTTCTTCCCACTTGTTTGGTAGTTGGTTAAATGCCCTTATTTCTGATGCAAAGTAAAGAGAGGTTTTATCAGAATAATAGTATAGTGGTTTTATGCCTGCATGATCCCTGGCAAGAATAATTTGTCTTCTTTTTTTATCATACACGACAATGGCAAACATGCCTTTAAACTTTGCAAAGCACCTGGTGCCCCAATATTGATAGCCTTTTAATATAACTTCTGTATCAGAGTTTGAAAAAAAGTGATAGCCTGCATTTTTCAATTCTTCTTTCAGATCGAGGTAATTGTATATCTCACCATTAAAGATCAAAACAATATCTTTCGTTTCATTAATCATTGGTTGATTACCACCTTCGCTTATATCAATAATAGAAAGACGCCTGTGGCCTAAAGCAACGATGCCTCTTCATCTATATAAACACCTGCACTATCAGGGCCACCATTTTTCATAGCATCCCGCATTGAAATAATATCCGATGCTATTTGTAAAGATTTTTTATCTACTATTCCTGCTATACGGCACATAAAGTTGTTGTTGGGTTGATATTAAAGAAAACTATCAGCATACTTTTTCTTCTATAAAAGAAATCACCTTTGTCTCAGCTTTAAAACCTGTTATGTCTTCGTAAGCTGATATATATTTCCGCGCTAAAGCTTTTTTATCAAAATCTTCTGCAATAATTTCCGGTCCTTCATTTTTTATCCTTATCAGATCATCTCTATTTGCATAAATTTTATTCAATTCTTTTTTTATTGCAGATACTTCTGCTTTACAAACAAACCCTAATTGTTTCTCTTTTACATAATCTGCTAATCCCACATTTTCACTTACTAAAACAGCAGTTCCCACGGCTAAAGATTCTGTAACGGAAATCGCAAAATTTTCGTTATAGGAAGTAAGAACAAAAAGATCAAGCTGCTTCATAAACCTGAACTTATTCTCTCCATTCATCCATCCACACCATTCAATCTTATCAGCAATATTTAGCTGACAAGCAAGCGATTTCAAGGTATTGATATATTTATCGTCACCTGAACCTGCTATCATTAAGTGATAATCAAAATTTACCTGCGATAAAGCATTAAACAATAATTCAATTCCTTTTTTCGGATCAATACGCGATAAAAAACCAATAGTAAAATCAGTAGATTTTTTTTCAGGACGATGATGTTGAACAGATGGAAGATTAACAAGATTCGGTAAAATAAATCCTTTCCAGCTTTTATATACTTGCATACAATCTCTCCATTCAAGTAAAGTAGTAGCGTGTAATAAACTTTTCTTCAATAACCTTCTCCCGAATAAACGATGAATTATCATTTTTGAAAGATTATGCTGGTTTTTAAAAGAATATTCACCCAACATACCTCTTGGAGACAAAATGAAATTTGTGCTTTTTAGCTGACAGATTGTTGCTGCGCCTATTATCAAAAAACTCCACCAGGATTGCAGGTGAATAACATCAAATTCTTTTTGCGTATTCCATAACTTCCTCCATAAAGTTGGTGAAACATGTGTATGATCACCGGTAATTCTTTTAAAGTAATATACTTCAACACCATTTACATCAGTTACACATCCCGCTGCTACATCCAGTTCCGTTTCACCATTTGCAGTTGTTGTATAAACTGTTACATGGATGGCCTATTGCTACCAACGTTTCAGCTAATTCACTAACTGAAATAGTAGGGCCGCCATAACAATAGGCAGGTTTATATGAAGGGGTGATAAAAAGTATTCTCATCTGTTTGATTATAAATCCTCGTATAATTTAAGATAGTCTGAGGCTATCTTCTCTTTTGAAAACCGTTCGACATTTATATATCCCTTCTCTACCAAACAGGCTCTTTTATCTTTGTTTTTAATTATTTCTATAATGCCGTTTTGTATAGATTGAGGATCGAAAGGATTTACTAACAGCGCACCACCACCAGCCACTTCAGGCATAGATGAGCAATTACTTGTAATAACCGGGAGGCCTGTTGCCTGTGCTTCTAAAATTGGCAAACCAAAACCTTCTATTGTTGAAACAAAAGTGAGCATATCTGCCTTAATATACTCCTTGTATAAATCAGAAATACTCAGAGAAAATTTATTGATATAATTAATACCCGACGAAGCAAGCATTTCTTTCTGCACGTCAGACAATCGTCCTATAATAACCAAAGTACAGGCAATGTCTTTAAGCGCTTTTACCAGGTTTTCTATGTTTTTATTGAAATCAGTACCTATTTGTAAAATCCTAGGATGATTTTCATCAAAATTCCTTTTTACTGGTTTAAAAACCGGATCGATAAAATTATAAATGACATGAATTTTAGAAGGATCAATATTTTCTTCTTTCAATAAAGCTTCCTTCGTTGCCTGTGATACTACGGTGATTTTATGAGAAAACCTTGAAGGCAAGGTTACCCAAAATAATTTCAGAATACTTCTTCTTAGCCCTTTTGTACGATTGAGAAAACTAAAATCATGTATGGTTATAATTCTTTTGCAGAAAACAGCACCTAAAATACTGTAATAAGTATCACCGGTTATATGAACAATATGCCCCTTGAATTTGGTTAATGAAAAAACATTGGACAGTAAACTTTTAACACCCCTTGTTGCATAAGGCAACTCATACTTGCGAATATCTTTCTTCTCTTTTATTTCATAATAGAGTGTATTGAATAAGTATTCAATACTGAAAGCGTTGGAATAGGGCTTTCTAAACACAAGTATTATCTGCGACATGATATTTTAGGGTTGGGACAAATAATTTTTCATTAATTATTTCTATCAATTCAAAAGTTGCATTTCAGTTGAAGGTACATTGTCCTCTATTTGCGAACATTGATAAAGTACCCCTATCTTTTTAAATAGATAAAATAAGATGTGCATACTGATAAAACTCCAGAAAATACTATTAAATAAAAATTCAAAACAATTTCCCCGCCATAATATTTGAAAAAAACCAGTAAAAACAAAAGCAGAGCCTAAAAAATAACCGCCAAATAATTCTTCTGCTTTATTGTTAATACCCTGGGCAAAAACGCCATATAAAAATAAAGTTATCCAAATACCTAAAGCGCCGCCAGATAAATAAGCCATCAACAGCTACTGCTGGCTTTGCAGAGTTTACTACATTCCTATCTATAATATCGTTTTCATAAACACGTTCCATCACTACTTCTTCTACATTCGGTTTCCCTGGCCATATAAATCGGGGAATAATGAATAAAAGTGCCTGTTTGGTAATTTGTAATCCGTATCCTTTTTTTCTTGTTTCTGTACTCTTTTTATATTGAACAAACATGCTTATTTCAGAAAGCCTTTCTGTTAAAAAGTCCCAATTTGTTTGTTTCAGGTTTTCGTTCGACAAATCGTTTTGCACTTTCGCAAGTGCTTCTTTTTGTGCTGCATCAGTACCTGTATATCCACTCAATTTCCTCATTGTATTTACATAAGTTGGCAAAACCATAAAAAGAGCAAGCAGGAGGGGTATAAATAAAAGGACAACAACTTTTTTATAATAAGGGTATAAAAAAATACCCAGAATAAGCACACTTACAATAACAGGTTCTTTAAAACCTGATACAAGCGCTTTTGATAAACTAAGTGCGTATAAGAATCCTGCTATCAGGATAATATTCATTTTTTTTTGTGGAATGGATATAGCGAATGCAAGTGTGCCTGCAACCAAAGACAATCCTTCCATCTGTTCCTTAAACTGGCTTAAAAAGCCAACTTTGCCAAATAAAAAGCTAAGTGGTAAACAAATAACTGCAACTTTAGTAAATAACACAGGCCAGTTTACATCGGCTACATCATAATTACTTTTGTTATCTGATTTATAAAAAAGTAACAATCCATGAGCAAAAGCAGCATGTCCTAAAACATAGTATCGCTGGCAAATGGCTATATATTTTATCTGTTCCAGGTTTATGCCTCTAAAGATATCTTTTGTGGTATATACATAGCCCATGTTATCTAAAAAATAAAAGATAGATGTGCTGCACATGTACCCTGCAAAAATGATTTGTGTTAGAAACAAGGGCTTTAAAATTTTTTGACTTAAAGGCAGATCAGCTGATGTTTCTTTTACTTTATTGGTAAAAGAAAGATAGAAAATAAAAAAAGAGCCGCCCCATGCAATAAGGTAAGCATTTACCGGGTTTGCAGCATATAATATTGATGCAAACCATGGCAGGTATAAAAGAGTATATTTAAGCGGATTGGAAGGACTCTTCATTTTTGCTTTTATTTATTGCTTCTGCAATAGAATCAACCTGTTTTTCAAAAGACCAGTCCTGAATTATTTCAAAAGATCTTTTACCCATTGTTGAAAGTCTTTCTTTATCTGCCACCAATTCTTCTAATTTTTTAAAAAGATCCTCTTCATTGCCTGATTCAAAAACAAAGCCGTTCACACCTTCTTTCACCAGATCTGTTGCACATCCAACTTTATCTGAGACCAAAACAGCTTTTCCTGATGCCATCGCTTCGTTTACCGCTAATCCCCAGGTTTCACCCGGACCTCTTGATGGGAGGCAAAACAAATCACAAGCTTGGTAAACAGCAGGAAGCTTCTTCTGATTTTGAAAACCGATAAAATGGATATTAGCCCAACCGTTTGCAGTTTCTTTCAATCCCGATTCCATCGGCCCATTTCCTGTAAATAATAAATGTACTTTTTGACAATTCAATTTACCAAAAGCGTTTAACAATATTTCAGGTGCTTTTTTTTCTTCCATTTTACCCGCAAACAAAATCAATGTGTCGTCTTCCTTAATGGATAAGCTCGACCTAAAATACCCTGCTTCTGTTTTTCTATTTTCTGAAAACCGGCTGTTGTCTATTGCATGTGGCGCAAACAGTAATTGTTCTTCTTTCAGTCCGGCTTTTCTATAATATGCTTTGTTGGCTGTTCCAACATAAAAAGCATAATCAATATGCTTGTACAGCCACTTTAAAAAAAAAGTTCTCATCAAGCCTTTTAACCCTGGCTGCTCATCTGTTAAATTCGAATCTCCTCTAAAATAAACCGGTATGTTTTTATGAAAATGTTGTAATATTTTCAAATGGCTTTGATAAGCCCATCCATAAAGTAATAATGCATCAGGAGCAAATTTGTCAATAGCCTTGATTGCATCAGGATTGATAATCCCTTTAAAATGATGCGATCCGGCATCGGCAGAAGTATTCAATAAAAAAGAATGCTCATAACCTTCTAAAAGAGGTATATCCCATTCTATCTCCTTACAAAACCCTGGATCATATTTTTTCAAACTTCCTTTGCCCCAGGTGTAAAACACCTTTACATCTAAATTAAATTGCGAGGAAAGCATTTTAAAAACAGGAGCATAATATTGAACAGGGTGTGTTGTAACAATTGCTAACCGGGTCATTCTTATTGTTTTAAAACCGTTTCAAATAACTCAACCTGTTGCCTGCACATTTCTTTTGCTGTATAAGGTTCAAAAGCTTTCCAATCTGTTTGTATGTTCCAGGTATTGTTACAAATGCTAAGTAAAAATTCTTTCCATTTTAAATAGAAGCAATCGAATGCAGTTTGTAAAGTAAGTACTTCTCCTGCCTTGCATTCTTTTATAATTCTTACAGCACTGCTTTCCTGGTGAAAAATGCCCAGCAAAGGCTTTTGTGCTAAAATATAAGGATAGAGTTTTGATGCAGTATAACCAGCATCATTAGAACCAGGAATTACAAATCCATCTGCCATTGTCAATGTTTTTAATCCCTGATAAAATGGAATGCGATCTGTTTGTTCTGAAATATATGCTTCTACTCCGTATGCTTCTGCTATCGGTAAAATTGTTTTTTCACCTTTGCCTTCAGAGGCATAACTGGTTCCTATAAAATAGAAATGAAATTTTTCTACAAATTCCGGCATTTCCTGCAAGCCTCTTTTAAACGCAGCAAACAATAATTGCAGGCTTTCTTTCATATCATATCCGCCACGGCCTACATATACTAATGCAAACTGATCTTTCTTTTTTCCAACGGCTGAAGTGATCTCCTGCTTTTTCTTCAGTGTTTCAAAATCATGCTTAAATGCTCCGAAGGTTATAGTAGCGGCAGGAATATTTTTTATGTTGTGATATCTCTCTTTTAATGTAATGTTATACGCTTTAGAAACAGCAATCAGGCCATCTACATTTTTTATTGCCATTGGTTCAAGAAACTTATTTAAACGATAAGAGAACCAATATTTGGGCGGACGTTCATGTTTTGGTTTGTTTTGATAATAGTCTGAATGCCAGGGATCCTGCATATCTATCACGTACGGAACTTTATATTTTCTTTTCCAATAACCCCCTAGAATACATACAGGAAATTGAGTAGTGGAAAAATAAATCAGATCGTATTTTTTTGATCCGAGAAGCGCTTTTACTTTTTTGTTATAGAAGTATAATGAACGAATGGCTATGCTTCCCAGCCCTATTTTTGAAGTCCATTTTTTTGAAAAAGCTTTAACCTTATGAACAATAATATGGGCAGGAACGGAAGTTAACAGCAAATCATCTTTTACTATATCTGCATATCTTGTGTCTACACAAACAACTTCTGCGTTAAAGCCAAATTCTGCAAAAAAAGGCAGGCTCATTCTTACCCTTTGCATATCTGCAGCATTGGTAGGCGGGAAATAGGGTGATATAATTAAAACAGTTTTCAACTATTTAATAAATTTATGAAAAGAAAGCGGTGTAAGGGTATCGCACATGTGAATACCGCATGCAACCATTTTGCGGATTACCTCTTTAAGGGTATCATTTGATCTCCATCCCAATTTCTCTCTTGATCCTGAAGCAGCACTAACAGATCCACTTAGCAGGACCAACATATTCCAGCTCTGTTTTTACTATTTCCTGCACCGGTATAAAATCGTACTTATGGGTACACCATTTAACAACGCTGGCGTCCTTCTTATCGTTTACACTCAACTTCAATATTTATTTCTCCCAATGACCTTTTTAAAAGATCTCTTACAGCACTGGTAATACTGGTAGCGATAACATCCTCTTCCAACTCTTCCTGCTGTTTATACCATTTAATAATCGGAAAAAAGCTTCGCTTTCCTCAGTCACAGTCTGAAGTTTGCTCTATAATTTTCAACGTAACGCTTGTGGAAAAAGCAGTTTGATCTGTTTGGTTAATAATGCTCCTTCATTTTAATGATTGACAGTTCTGATAAAAGAGCGGGAAAAGAATACTAAGCTTGTCAGTCGTGGCAATTATCAGAATGTTGGATTAGATAGGAGGTAACTTTCTTAACATGAATACTAACATCAATAGTACTACTGGTTCATCTCTCTTCTATTTATTATATCCCGTTTTTATAAGCTAAGAGCTACTTCCATCTTTTTAATAGAATCTCAAGGGCATTTATTGAATTTTATTGTAAAGCTTTGGTTGATAAGTATTCGCAAATGGTTTGCCAAGCTTATGAATCATAGTTGCACATTGATAATCAATATATAACAAAAACAACAAGTCTTCCCTTCTCCAATTATTATACTTTTATTCCCAAAGCCGGAATACACCTTTTTATACTTCACAAGGGATAAATTAGTGGATTGATTTGATCGAAGAACTTTAATTTCAAGGTGAGTAGAGAGGTTAACTCTGAGTGATATTGTTGAAGAAGTCCCGGCTGGCCTGGTGAAAGGCTGCCGGCTTGTAGTAACATATGCCCAGCTCTTCTGCAAAGATTTTGACTATATCAAGTCTAACGGAACAAACTATCTTTAATTTAAAGACATTGCATCAAACTTACAATTCAATCCAATTTTGTCACTCTGTGCACCTCTGTTTCCTTCTGTGCCTCTGTGGTTCAATTATTTCTTACCGTTATCTCCCCAGTTCTTCTTTTCCGCACGTCCTAATTTAAATATTTCCAGCAACTGAAGGGTAAAAGCTTCCTTCATTTTGGGAGTAGTAGCACGCACCTGTTTTACTTCCTCCGGTGTAACGACTGATGCCTTGTTACCCAACTCACCACTGTTGCGAATATAACTGAGCACCGAAGCAATCCATTCATCATTTTGACTAACCATAGAAGGCATCATATCCGGGTAGGTCTTACCATCAACAGGCCCTTTTAAGCCATACATCACTAATTGTATCAGTGCTGTTTTATCACCCTTTACACGTGGTGAACCAGCAAGTGGAGGTGCCGGCATGGGCTTACCCGCCATGACTATTCCTTTACCATCTGTGCCGTGACAATTGGAACATAATTGTTTAAAAATAGTAGCTCCTGCAGTAACCAGCTTTAGGTCGGCAGGGCTTAAGTTCTTGGTCCGTTCCTGTTCTTCCAGTAATCTTCTTTGCGATTCTGTAAAAGTGGTATAGGAATATTGCATTAATTGATTATTGGGGTTAGCAGCCAACAGATCTTTTACAATAGATTGTGCCTGATTGGTGGTATTAGTTCTAAGTGAAAGGGATAACTGGATACGTACATCAGGGCTGGGGTCATCTTTAAGGGATGCCAGTTTATTAATCACTTCTGCATCATTCTTTTTTATATACATTTCACTGATCCATACTGCTGCCTTTCTTACCTGCGGATCAGCATCTTTAAAGGCACTGAATAAGGTATTTTTGTCTATGGCGTCTAATCCTTCCAGTGTCCATAAAGCATGGATACGTGCCAATGGACCCGGGCTTTTTGTTAGAGAAGCTTTTTGGCCAAATGCTATTTGTTTTAATACCGGCACTACAGATTGGTCGTTGCGTACAATGATTTCTCTTTGTGCATTGTCACGCCACCAGCCATTTGGATGATCGAGGTAGGTAACCAGTTTGCCGGCAGGTGCGGTGAGCATATCCGGACGTGTAGAGTCGCGCTTATATCCATCATGCACAATGCGGTAAATTCGTCCCATACCTCTGTTCTTATACAAGCCTTTTTGGGCAATGATCTTACCTAAGTATGAATCAGGCTTCGTCCATTCACTCTCCTGGATGATACCGTGGTACATATCCACGATATAAAAGCAACCATCCGGACCAGTATAGGTATTAATGGGGCGGAAATTCATATCGGCAGAAGCCAGCCAATCCTGTTGTTTATAAACATCCTCAATAAATATTTTTCCATTCCTGTTAATGACCTTACCTCTTTTAATAATTCTGCCTACCGGTTCGGGTATAAAATAATCGCCCTGCATATCGGCAGGCAGACGGTCACCACGAAAGATAGATTGACCACATCCGGAGGTAAATGAGCTGAGCGTATTATCCTCGTGTCTTAATACTTCTCTGCCGCCCTGGGCATCTACAGTGCCAATGATCGGCCAGGGTTTGTAAAATCTGCCGTGTACTGATCAGTAAAATTCAAAGCACCATAAGCCGGCATCTGTTCTATCTGCACTGCGGGAAGGCCCGGTCCTGCTTCTGAATAAAATAAACGTCCGTAGTTGTCGGTGGTAATTCCCCACTGACCAATCATATTATCTACAAGCGTATCTGCTATCAGTACGCCGTTCTTGTATTTGTACCGCAGGTTATCACGGGTAGGATAAATCCAGTTATCCATGTTCCATAACAAGCCCCCATTCTGGTGTTCTACATTGCGTACGTCCAGCACATCATTTCTAAACACGATCTTTTTCTCATCGGCCTTACCATCACCATTCGTATCGCGGTAACTATAAATGTGTTGAATATTGGTAATGCCAACCAATAGCTGATCGCCTACAGGTAGTATGGTACGGGGCAAAAGGAGGCTATCAATAAAGACTGTTGCCTTATCCATTCTTCCATCGTAATTCGTATCCTCTAATAGCTTAATGCGGCTCGTTGGTGCATATTCACCTGTAGCATTGGCATCTTTCATAAAAGTGTTCATTTCGGCAACGTACATTCGTCCGTTACCATCCCAGGCAATGGCAACAGGCTCCTGCACCATTGGTTCGCTGGCTACCAGTTCTACATGATACCCCGCTGGTAATTGAATCTTCTTAATACTCTCTTCAGGCGATAAGGGTGTAACGGGAGGGTTGGTATCTACCACTACTCTTTCAGAGTTCGTTGGGATTAACTTTGTATCAGGTTGGCTACAACTGTAAATAAACAACAGAGAGGCAATGATAGCCGGAAGGAGCAGTACGTTTTTTAGTTTTGTTATTGAAGCAAACAGAGCTGACATGGCAAGTCTTTCTTTTTATAATGCAATGGTAAATTAATTTTTCATTTCCTTTTCATAGATAGCACACCCAGATCCTTGCGGACAGATGTATACAGATGAAATACATATTTTTGAAGCCTCCCAGGGGCTTTATCGTCATACCAGTTGTGATTGTACTGGGGAATGCCTGCACCCGGTTGAGTGATGAAACAGGATTAATAATGGTCCCTAACCGCTCTCCTTGCGGCCTATATCCCCTATGTCTAAGTGGGGGAATCTGCGATAGTCATCTGCTTCATTGTTTTAACTCCTGCACTCTCAAAGCTCATTCTATTCTCCAAAGGAGCAAAATTTGGGTAATGCATAGCTACCTGAGCCGTACATCCCTTACCCTGTCCCATAACATGCAAGCTGACGAATATTTACAAGAGATAAGTTTCAAGGTGCAAGTTTCAAGCAGTAAGATACGGAGGAGATACGGCGCAGATAGGGAGTAGGTTAGGTATAACTTAAGTATAAGTTAGGTATAACTTAAGTATAAGTTAGGTATAGCTCCCAATATTACAATCTGAAATCTTCATTAGCGGAATGTGGTTTTACATACTTATTTGGTACTTAATACATTGTTACATAACTATATTTTAGTTTAGAAAAAATCTGTTTGAGTGCTGTGAACACAACAGATGTTTTAAGTACAATCGCTTACATATGCTTGTTGTTTTTACCTTTTTTACCTTGGGATACATTAAAAAAGGTAACCAAAAAATATGAATGGGATAATGTTTATTCAATGGTATTCATGAAATCGCTTCTCGCGTAGTTATTTCGTGAATAATGTTTTTTATTGGTCTCAGTGAGAGTAGTTACTTCGTGAATAATGTTTTTTATTGGTCTCAGTGAGAGTAGTTCGTGCTGGCCATCGCCTCCCCATTGCCTGAGGAGCAGCTTTATTATTGAGTGGCTCTGTTGGGCTAACATGGTGCTACTTGTTCACTGACAGGTAGTTGATGAACAGGTTGGTTGCCTTTGGCCTTACACTTAGAACAGCGGAGGCATACTTATCAGCGATTGGAAAGGGGAATACGTAGCTCATTGCAGGTTGGAGGATTTATGTTTACCGGTGGGGACGTTACGTTTGGGGATGGTTAGCTCTCAATTGTAATGCACATATGTTTGATAGCTCTTATTTATAAACTTAGTTCGGTAACAAAGTACTTAATGCATTGAAGTATTGGCCGGGCTTGATTCCTTTGTGCATTTAGAGATACAAGCAGTTAAAAATCAGGGAAGATATTAGCAGTCAGAGCAAGGCTAAGCAGCGGCAGGTCTTCTTACCCGCAAATAAAAGCAGATGAGAACAGTATGTGCATATTGCAAATTTATTAATCTCAAAATACTGCTATCTATTTGTTAATTTTGCATCCCAAAAATAGAATGCTGACCGATGATAATTTTGTGGCTTGAAGAACACTACTTCTATTTTGTTGCATTGCCAATGTTGCTTGCAGTAATTAAAGTGCTGAGTGCTTCGGCGTTTTTACGACGAGAGGATAGGATAACCGGAATAATTTTCGTACTATTCCGCTGGTTTTCTACCCTTGATTATCATGTGAGTAATACACCATGGAAAGTAAAAAACAGAAAATACCTGAATGGGATATCCATATTATTTTATTGTACACTTATCCTCTTTCTTATAGTTACTATAATGATAAAAGTATTCGGGTAAGGTAGGCTGTCCTGCCTCATCTCCTTTATCTTTGAGAACAAATCCATTACATTTACATGTCTTTAGAGGTTAGTCATTTACTTAAAATATATGGTACACAGAAAGCAGTGAACGATGTATCGTTCCGGATTGGCAAGGGTGAAATAGTTGGCTTTTTAGGTCCCAACGGTGCCGGCAAAAGTACTACGATGAAGATAATTACCGGCTATCTGCAGCCCGATGCTGGTAAAGCCATTGTGTGTGGAATAGATACTGTAACAGACCCACTTGCTATAAAAAAGAAAATAGGCTACCTGCCGGAAGCTAATCCACTGTATTACGACATGTATGTAAAAGAATACCTGCAGTTTGTAGCAGGCGTACATGGAATGAAAGGTATAAAGGAAGCGGTAAACCGCGTAATAACACTCACCGGCTTAACACCCGAAAGTAAAAAGAAAATAGGACAACTATCTAAAGGCTATAAGCAGCGGGTAGGCTTAGCCGCTGCCCTGGTGCACAACCCCGAAGTACTGGTACTCGACGAGCCAACGAGTGGCCTCGACCCGAACCAGATTGTAGAGATAAGGAACGTCATTAAGGAGCAGGGAAAAGATAAAACAGTGCTCTTTTCATCACACATCTTACAGGAAGTACAAGCCATTTGTGACAGAGTGATCATTATAAATAAAGGGCAATTAGTGGCGGATGATACCCTGCACAATTTACAGCAGGGAACAAGTGATGCAGTACAGGTAACATTTAAGGAGACTGTTCAGGCAGTGGCTTTAAGCCAGATCCCATCGGTGCTGCGGGCAACTCCTGTCAACGAATATAGCTGGCAGCTTACAACTAATGACACTACCGAAACCCGCCGTGCCTTGCTGGAATTGGCTTTGCAAAACAATCTCAATATTATATCGCTGCAAACAGCAGGCAGCAATCTGGAAGAAGTATTTAAATCATTAACGGGGAATGGTGTTGAGAGTTAAAGATGACAGTTGTTAGATGACGGATGACAGGAAAACCAATCACAATTAATTTACTTCGTGTTCAGGCTTGTAGCTTGTAGCAAAACAACCAGATCTATGCTTCAGAAATCAACACTCAAATTTTTAAAGGACTTAAAGGGGAATAATGTGAAAGAATGGTTTGATGCGAACCGGACAGCATATGATGCGGCACGTGCAGACTTCACTAACCTGGTAGCTACCATAATTGAGCAATATGGCAAAGAAGATGAAGAGATTGCAGCATTGCATGCGAAGGATTGCCTCTTTCGCATCAACCGGGATGTCCGCTTCAGCAAAAACAAAGCGCCTTACAAGACCAATTTCGGAGCCAGTATAGCACGCGGGGGTAAAAAGAGTATCTATGCCGGTTATTACATTCATATAGAGCCGGGAAATGAAAGCTTTGCGGGCGGTGGTTTATGGATGCCCGAAGCTGAGCAACTGAAGAAAGTGCGACAGGAGATTGATTATAACTTTAGTGCATTTGAGCCTTTGGTTACAGCACCATCATTCAAAGCGATATATGGTGATTTATACACCGGGGAAGACAGCAAGCTGAGTCGCCCACCCAAAGGCTATGACGATACCAATCCGGCGATAGAGTATATAAAGTTTAAAAGCTTTATTGCACTACACCCGCTGAAGGATACTGAGTTGACAGATAAGAATCTTTTACCAACTATACTGCAGGCATTTGCGGCTTTGCATCCTTTGGCAGTATTTCTTAATACAGCTATTGAAAGCTAATGCTAATTGCTACTCTTCCAAAACGTTTACCTTTGCGCTCCTTATGACACAATTTGCGCATGATAAAGTAGTGCCTTACAAAGACAGCGAGCTGAACAAGAAACAGCAGATAGCTGAGATGTTCAACAGTATTGCTTTCCGCTACGACTTTCTCAATCGCTTTTTAACAGCAGGTATAGATGTGCGCTGGCGCAAGAAAGCCATCCTGCTGCTGAAGGATATTCAGCCACAAATAATGCTGGATGTGGCTACCGGTACCGGGGATGTTGCACTCTTAAGCTATCAACTGCTGCACCCAAAGAAGATCATTGGTATTGATATATCGGAAGGCATGCTGCAACTGGGCAGGCAGAAAGTAGCTAAAGCAGGTTTAGAGCATGCTATAGAACTGGTAAGCGGCGATAGCGAAACAATAAACTACCCAAACGATACATTTGATGCCATAACGGTAGCTTTTGGCGTGCGCAACTTCGAGAACTTAGAAAAGGGATTAGCAGAAATGCTACGTGTACTAAAGCCGGGTGGCAAGCTGGTAGTGCTGGAATTTTCGAGGCCCAGGAATATTATCTTCCGGGCAATGTGCAACTTCTATGAGAATGTAATAGTCCCTTTTGCAGGGAGATGGTTTGCCCGCAATGAGAAAGCTTATACTTATTTAAACAGGTCGGCAAAGGCCTTTCCGGAACGAAAGCAATTGACAGATATACTACAGAGAGCAGGATATAAAAATACTTATTACAAAGCACTTAGCTTAGGTATATGCTGCATGTATAGCGCGAGTAAGTAATCAGGCTTCTTTTTTGTGAATGGTCAATTGCCTATTGTAAATAGCAGGGCGTAAGGCCGGCAGAAGTGTTATTTGAATTATAGCTACTCAACCCAATTGGAGACTTCATCCAGGCAATGAAATGTATTTTACTTTAAAGTACTTTCTGCTTCAATCTCCCTGATAAGGGAGCTAGCCAACTGTTTTAAGCTGGCATTCTTTATCCCGTTTATTGCACTCTGCAATTCATGCCTTCTCCGTTGATCCATCCCATTTAATATACTCCTGATATTATCAGCCTCTTTTTTCAACAAGTTGTTCAATTCACTTAAGTCATCTGCCTTCAATAGGCTGGCTGCATACTCTTCTTGTAAATCAAGCATCGTTTTTGATTGCTCCGGAGCCTTTATGTTACGGCACATTATAGAGGATATTCTATTGCTTACCTCATTGATCTTCATGAGATCTCTTTTCTTCGCGCTTATTTCAACCTGAGCCATAGCACTTCTGGCAAATGCACCTAATAGTTCTTTTTCTTCATCGCTGAGGCTACGCGCCCTGAAATCCAAGAGACAAAGTGCACCTATATGGTAACCATCTTCTGTTTTAAGCGGGATACCAGCATAAAAACGGTAGAATGGTTCACCTGATACAAATGGAAAATTGGAAACCCGGTCGTCTTTACTCATGTCCGGGATCTCAGTTACAGCATACTGGCGAATGGTATAATTACAAACGGCATACTTTCTGTCTGTTTCACAAACGTTAAGCCCGACACTGGCTTTTATCCATTGCCTTTTTTCGTCTACAAAGGTGATGGCAGCTACAGGTGTATTAAAAAACCGGGCAACTATGTTTACCAGGTTATCAAATTCCCTTTCATTAGGTGTATCAAGGATTTGGAAACTAAGAAGCTCTTTTATCCGCTGACATTCAGAGGTAAGAGATACAAAAGTGTGCATATTGGATTCTTGGATAACAATATTAGGATTGTTTATCCACAAATAGATGGCTAATATAAACTTAAGCTGTTTTTAATGCTTAATTAAGAGTGTAATATGGCTAATGGTCAAAAAAGAATCAGTATATACGTATAGCTATAGTTTCTTCAGCTTAACAGAGCTTTGCTTAACTCTCCTGATAAAATAAAACAGTTACTAAACCGTTAGTAATGCAATATTTACAAGGAGAGCAGATGGCGATTTAGTAGATTTCGTTTCCTGATTGTACCTAAAATAGTTCAAAATAAGGCTAAATGATTGATAGCAAATACTTTAAGATCGGCAATTACTTACTGCGCCTGCAAATAGTTTTGTTTATTCTTATCTTTTCATTCTTATCTGCGCAGGCCCAACGCGAACTGAACCGTCCCAACCACGATCTGTTACCATATTATTTTGGCTTATCCCTTTCGTACAACAGCTCGTATCTGCATCCTGAAAAGCACCCCATGTTTTTGCAGAATGATAGCATATTGAGTGTGGAACCGGGTACCAGCGGCGGGCTGGCACTGGGACTGGCAGCTACTGCCAATCTTTCCAGGCATTTTGAAGCGCGCTTCATTCCACAGCTTATATTGGGTGGCGCCAAGTATTTTACCTATACTTTGAAATACCCAACTGAACTGGAGCCTGCCATTCAAAAGAAAGTTATTCCTTCTACTATCGTCAGCTTTCCGCTGCAGTTTAAGTTCAACTCCGACCGTATTGACAATTTCCGGGTGTATATGATGGGCGGGTTTAAGTATGATTATGATTTAGCCAGCACTTCCAGTGCCCGCAACGCTGAGGACCTGGTAAAGCTTTCTAAAAGTGATTTTGGCTATGAGGCTGGCATTGGCTTCAACTTTTACCTGCCGGTGGTTACTGTATCGCCTGAAATCAAAGTGAGTAACGGATTAAGCAATATACATAGCCGAGATGTGAGCCTTAAATATTCGAATGTCCTGGACAAGCTGCAATCGAGGATGATTGTGTTTAGTATTATTTTGGAGCAGTAGGGTGTTTGTGATAACCAAAGAGGCACCGGAGGCACGGAGGAGCACAGAGAAACACAATAGTTTAGTATAGCTCTTCTCCCTTTCATACTGATATGCATGTTTGAGCCTTTGTGAAACAGTCTGTGTTAGTGTACAATCCCTAATGACCAATATTTTGATCTTCCACCAGGCTCTGCTGGTACTACCATCCACAGATTGCTCCACTACGTTCGCAATGATGATTATTTACAATTGCTTTCCATTTGCTTGTACATGCCGGCTTGAGGTATTTTACTTCGCAGGGCCTCAAAGAAGCAATAGGTAGTAGAAGCAATAAAAGCGGCATTATCTACATACTCAGACGGACCATGCCCTTTCCCCTCATAGATATGCGCTACAGCAGGCACGCCAAGGCTGGTGAGTGTGTTATAAATATATTCCGAACCATACAAGGTCTGGTAATTAGAGGACTGCAGGTAAGTGCCCTTATTTACAGGAATAGTCTGATCCTCACTCCCATGATACATGATAGCAGGGATGGCATTGGAAGCAGTAATAAGCGTGGAATCAAAAACACCACCCCACATGCTGCAGATACCCTTGATAGAATATGTATTAGTAAGATTATTATCGGCAGTATATAAACTACCCAGCTTATTAAAAGTATTTCTAAATCGTATGCCTGCATACGCATCAGTTAAGTAAGCACTGTTCAATGCAGCTACGGCACCTGCACTGGCACCACCGGTGAATATCCAGTTCTTATCAATAAAATACTTATCTGCATTGGCTGTTAAAAACCGTAGCGATGCATTAAGGTCCTGCATAGCACGGTAAGCGGCTTCGCTGAGCGAAGCTGTATCGCCTTCATAGTCTGCTGTACCACGCGCATTCCAACCCAGCCGGTAATTGACAGAGGCTACGATCAAGCCTTTTTCGGCAAGTGCACCGCACAGAGCGGCTATGCTTTCTTTAGTGCCCGTTAAAAAGCTACCTCCATGCAGCATTACCAGCAAGGGATATTTATTGTGTGCTAAAGCATTTTTAGGAGTATACACGTCCATTGTTAAAGCCTCGCTGCTACCCTGCCATGTAGTATTCCGACCATATTCTACATCAGCAATAATATTTACATTATACATAGTATTCCTGCTATGAATTCCCGGCTTTTTGTTGCACGAAACTGCCATAAGTGCAAACAGGCTAAGTATCCATACAATTCTTCTAATCATTTATAATCAGCATTTATTAGTTGTTGGTCATTTTGATATAATGCATAGTGGCACTTATCAACGATACAAATCTCAAATAGCTTTTTCTAAAAGAATTGGTAAAATATTATACCAAAGTGATGCCCCAGCCATAAAGGAGAGCATAGCGTTACCAGTTAACAGTTGCCAGTTACCGGTGTGTATGGCTTAGGGACCACGTAAGTATTGAATTACTGAGGAGGAGATACCGAGCAGATAGGGAGGAGATTAGGTATAAGTTAAGTATAAGTTAGGTATAAGTTAAGTATAAGATAGGTATATGTCAGGTATATGTCAGGCATAGCGGTGAGTACAGTGTTACATAAATATGTTTTAGCTACAGTAAATCTGTTTTGGGTGCCGTTTAGATGGTACACTGTTTAGGTGCAATCTCTTACAGGTAGCTCTTGTCTTTCTTTTTTCTCTTGAAAGAAAAAAGAAACAAAAAAGTTCAAGGCAAACCCGATCGCTCCGCGCGTTTTGCCGGGCCAGCGCCTCCCCATTGCCTAAGGGGCATCTTTTATTTTGAGGTGGATGGTTGGGCTAACCTGGTGCTGGTTGTTATGTGACAGGTACCCGATCAATAGGCTGGTTGCCTTTGGCCTTAAACTTTGAACAGCATAGTCGTACTTAGCGGAAAACCGAAAGGTAAATACGTAGCTCATTGCAGGTTAGAGGATTTATGTTTTCCAGTGGGGAGAATACTTTTTTGGTTAGCTTCTATTAGTAAAGCTTGATTTATTTGATAGTAGATCCTTATTGTACATTTATTTAGGGGACAGTATATTTAGTAACAGTGTCAACGAAATAGGTTTAAGAACTATAGCAAACATCAGCGTATAATTAAACGGTGATTAATGTACTATCCACAGATGCTTCCTTCAGCCTGCCAAGCCAAAGGCATGGTCAGCATGACAAAGGCTGTGTTTGATTATGGAATTTAAGTTTGCCATAGTGCAAATACTATTAGTATTTATACTCACCTACTACTTCAGTTTATTTATGTTACAGTATACTTATTAGGAAGGTAATTTAAAGAGTAAATGAGGTATTCTTACGATCAGTTTGTAGAAAATACGCCATGGCTTCCCGAATGAAGGACTCTGAATTACTTTTAGCTAATTCACTATATGTACTTATCTTGTCAGCCAATCAGATATACACCAATCAAATAACGCTTATTAGAACAGTATGCAGGCGCATAGATACATCAGCCTGAAAAGTGTACCGTCAGTCCGTTTACTGGTGGCATTCATAACAGGTATTCTATTACAATGGTATATTGCATTGTCAATTACAACAGCAATCGTTGCTACTGTTGCAGTAATTGCGTTAGCAATTGGCTTTTCCTTTCTGCCCCAGTACAGAAAATTTACAGTGCAGTGGCTGCGTGGAGTATTAATATTGCTCCTTTTTACTACTGGCGGGGCTTTACTTACCTATGCGAATAATATTCAGCATCAGCCCAAGTGGTTTCAAAATCATTACGCCAAAGGCACTGTTATCACTGCTACTATTGAAGAGCCTTTGGTGGCTAAGCCGAACTCATATAAAGCTATAGCCACCGTAACGGCAGTACAGAATAACCGTATAGCAGAGGATGCAAAAGGCAATATCCTCCTTTACTTTAAAAAAGATAGCACGATAGCAAAGAGAATAGGTTATGGAGCCCGGATCGCTTTCTCTAAAACACTGCAGCCTATCCAAAACACCGGCAACCCGGGAGGATTTGATTATAAGCGTTATCTGTTGTTTCAGAATATAACGAGCCAGGTGTACTTGCAGGCAAACGAGTATGTACTGCTGCCGCAAAAGGATGCCTCTACGTTCCAGGTCTTTCTGCAAAAGACAAGGGCTTATGTGATCAATAGTTTGCAAACATATATTCCGGGCAAAGGAGAACAAGGCGTGGCTGAAGCCTTATTGATAGGTTATCGCAATGACCTGGATAAGCAACTGGTACAATCGTACAGCAATACGGGCGTAGTACATATTATTGCTATCAGCGGCTTGCACCTGGGGATGATCTATGGCGTATTGCTATTCCTGCTCTCGCCGTTTAAGAGCAGACGGTGGTATCGCTTTGTGATGCCCATTACAGTGTTGATTGTGCTTTGGTTGTTTACGCTGATTGCCGGTGCGGTGCCTTCCATTGTACGCTCGGCAGTGATGTTTAGCTTTATTGTACTGGGAGAATGTTTGCGCCGTAAAGGGAATATTTACAATACACTTGCAGTATCAGCATTATGCATCCTTATTTATAATCCATTTTACCTGTGGGATGTAGGCTTTCAACTGTCTTATGCCGCCGTATTGAGCATTGTAGTATTTATGAAGCCTGTGTACAACTCGCTATATTTTGAAAATAGAATTATTAACAAGATATGGATGTTAGCGGCTACTACTATTGCCGCACAAATATTTACAATACCTATTGTACTGTTTTACTTTCACCAGTTCCCGCTTTTGTTTCTTGTTACCAACCTGTTAGTAGTGCCTTTATCCTCAATTGCCTTATTTATTGAGATATTGGTGGTGGCAGTAGCGGGCTGGGCATGGCTGGCAACTATTACAGGCAAGCTTGCATATTGGCTGTTATGGTTTATGAACAGTTTTATTCAGCATGTAGAAAAGCTTCCATTTCATCGTGGCAAAACATTAAGACAGACGTATTCCAGGCAATTATTTTATACATCATTATCCTGCTATTGGTGGCGTGGGTATTTACTAAAAATACCAAACTATTATCCTATGCATTAGTTATGATGCTCCTGTTTACAATTTATACAGCAACAGATATTTACAAGGTAAAACAGCAGCATAAACTGGTAGTGTACAATGTACCAAAGTCGACCACCATTGACATCATTAATGGCAATGAGTCGAAAGCGTTGATGTCTGCTGCTGTTGCACAGGATATCTTATCCCAAAACTTCTACCTGCAACCAACGAGATTATTACTTCGCGCCATACCTAATCAAAGCAACATACTCGGAGCTAATAATTACCTGCTACATATGGCTAATAAATCCATATTGATTGTTGGCAAACCACTTCCGGATGTTTTATTGCAACAGAAGCTACCGGTAGATGCCGTTATTATTACTGGCAATCCGAAACTATACATGGACCAGATCAACGCACTTGTAACAAGTCCTGTTATTGTTTTTGACGGCAGTAATCCAGCGTGGAAAATTGAAAGATGGAAGAAAGATTGCAACAGCCTACATTTGCGCTTCCATTCAACAGCCCAGGACGGCGCTTTTGTAATGGAATGTAATTAAAGAAGCTAATTGGATTAATTATTTGATATGCCTGATGGTGTTTTATTTGGCTGCAACTGCGTTAAATTTTACAGCCTTAGTCGTTGGACCTTTACAGGACAGGTCACGACCTGTCCCTACTCATCATCCATTCGAAACAATCAATCCAATCAGCATCTAAACCGCTAATCTTATCCTCATGCAAAAGAAAATTCAGTCTGCACTTATTTCTGTTTTTTACAAAGATGGTTTAGAGCCTCTTGTAAGAGAATTAGACCGCCAGAAGATCACTATTTATTCTACCGGCGGTACCCAAAAGTTTATTGAAGACTTAGGCATTGATTGCGTGCCTGTAGAAAGCCTTACCTCCTATCCTTCTATACTTGGCGGACGTGTGAAAACGCTGCACCCGGCAGTATTTGGCGGCATTCTTGGCAGGCGCGATGTGCTACAGGATATTGACGAAATGAAGCAATACAACATTCCGGAGATTGACCTGGTGATTGTAGATCTATATCCCTTTGAAGAGACTGTGCACACTACGACCGATGAAAAGGCTATTATTGAAAAGATTGATATTGGCGGCCCCTCGATGATACGTGCTGCAGCTAAAAACTTTAAAGATTTAGTTGTGATTGCAGATAAAGGAGATTATGAGAAATTAGAAACCTGCCTGCGTAATAATGTAGGCTATACCAACCTTGAAGACCGTAAGGCATTTGCGGCTAAAGCATTTGAAGTGGTAATGAATTATGATATTGCTATCTCCAATTATTTCAACAGGGATATGCCCAACAAGTCGAATGTAAAACAGCCCCTGCGTTATGGAGAAAACCCACACCAGAAAGCAGTGTTCTTTGGAGATTTATCCGAAGTGTTTGATCAGTTGAATGGTAAAGAACTATCGTACAATAACCTTGTGGATGTAGATGCCGCTATACAATTGATTAATGAGTTCCCGAATGAATTAGTGACTGATGATAATAAGGAGTACACATTTGCTATTATCAAGCATACCAATGTATGTGGTGTAGCGCAACGCAGCACTATTAAAGACAGTTGGGATGCAGCACTTGCCGGCGACCCCGAGAGTGCTTTTGGTGGCGTGCTGGTGTGCAATGGAACTATTGATACAGCTACTGCAGAGGCTATCAACAGTATATTTTTTGAAGTGCTGATTGCACCGGCATACAGCGGAGAGGCACTCACTATATTAAAGAGTAAAAAGAACCGTATCTTATTGCAAATGCACCGTATACCTAAGCTAAAGCGTGAGCAGTATAAATCGCTGCTTAACGGCATGCTGCTGCAGGATATGGATGAAGGCACCTACAACGAATGGCATGAAGTAGGTGGCAGACCAGCTACTGAAGCGGAAAAGGATGATTTAGTATTTGCGAATATTGTGTGCAAGCACTTGAAGAGTAATGCCATTGCGTTGATAAAAAACAAGCAGTTGATTGGTAAAGGATGTGGACAAACAAGCCGTGTAGATGCGGTGCGGCAAAGCATAGATAAGGCTAAACAGTTCAACTTTGATCTGCATGGGGCTGTGCTGGCATCTGATGCATTCTTTCCTTTTAATGATAGTGTGCAACTGGCACATGCGCAAGGTATCGAGGCATTTATTCAGCCTGGTGGCTCTATACGTGATAATGACAGTATTGAATATTGTGTGGAGCACAACTTAGTGATGGTGATGACGGGGTTGAGGCATTTTAAGCATTAGAATATTTAGCCACAGAGGCAGGAAGACACAAAGGAGTACAGAGTTATAGATGGGCTGGTAATGTAGATGCAATAAGTGCCTTGTGTAATTTGTACTACTTCCTGCCTGGCTTAGGACAGTTGGGCAGGGCTTTATTGCTGAAATCAAGGAGCTTTTAAGCGAATACGTAAAGATTGAAACACATAGGAATATAGGTTTGCACATAGGAGCACATAGATCGTTCCCATAAGTCTATCATAATATATCATCTTAATTAAAATCTCCCAACATATGAGCACTCCTGCTGAAAAAGACCATCTTATTATTGGTAAAAACACCGACTCCCCTTTGGAAGTGTACCGCATGGGTTATGGTACTATGCGTTTGACGGGCGAAGGTATCTGGGGCGAACCGGCTAACAGAGATGAAGCTTTACGAGTATTGAAAAGAGCGGTAGAACTGGGGGTTAACTTTATTGATACTGCTGACTATTACGGTCCCGATGTAACAAACAGATTGATAGTAGAGGCTTTATATCCATATCCTGAGAACCTGGTGATCTGTACAAAAGTAGGCGCCAGGAGAGCGCCTGATAAAAGCTGGCCAGTATTTAGTAAACCTGAAGAATTGAGGCAGAGTATTGATAATAACCTGAAGCAGTTAAAGCTGGAACAATTGGCAGTAGTGCACTTCCGCTATTCAACGCATAACAATCCTACACCTTTTGCAGAGTCGTTAGATGCCATGTTTGAAATGCAGAAAGAAGGGAAGATATTGCATGTGGGTGTAAGTAATGTAAATGAGCAGGAGCTGCAATATGCTATGAGCCGTGGTAATATTGCTACCGTGCAAAACATGTTTAGCTATACCCAGCGTACTACAACCAATATGCGTTTTGGCGAAACACGTGGTGGCGAGATAATAAAGACCTGTGAAGAAAACGATATCATTTTTACGCCATTCTTTTCATTGATTACGGAACTGCCTAAGCAGGAACAAAATATAGAGCAGGTAGCTAAAAAGCGTGGTGCTACTAAAGCTCAGATTAATATTGCATGGCTGCTGCATCGGTCACCGAATATATTGCCTATTCCAGGCACTTCATCCGTAGCGCACCTGGAGGAGAACTTAGGTGCTGTTAATATAGGTTTGGATGAGGAGGATTTGGAACTTTTGAAGTAAATCTGATTGAACCACAGAGACACAGGAGAACACGGAGGAGCACAGAGAAGGAAATGATAATTTGTGTAATTTCTTCTCTTTAAATCTTAGCGATCCCTTATTCTTAGCAGTTTAAACAGCTTCTAAAAACTTTATGAAACATACCAGTTTTTGCCTGGGCATAGCACTATTGCTATGTGTACAGGTCTTTTGTCAGCCAAAGGGCAATTTATTCATTATTGGTGGTGGCAGTAAATCTGATGAACTGATGCGTACACTTGTTGGTACTGCGCATCTTGGCACTCAGGATTATATTGCAGTGCTACCCATGGCAACGGAGGAGCCGGATTCTGCTTTGTATTACATCAGGCAAGACTTTGAGAGTGTATGTAGTAATAAAGTGTATGGATTCAATTTTACTACAAATGATATACATAATGGAAGCTGGCTCGACTCTGTTCAAAAGGCTAAGCTGGTGTACATTACTGGCGGTGACCAAAGCCGCTTTATGAATATTGCCTTGCATACGCCAGTGCAACAGGCTATCCAGGAGGCGTATAATAAAGGTGCTACTATTGCAGGTACCAGCGCAGGTGCGGCAATGATGACGCATTATATGATCACCGGCAATCAACTCCTGGGTGATACTGCGTACCGAAGCACTTTTCCTAAACTGTGGTTTGGCAACCTGGAGATAAAGGAAGGGCTAGGCCTGCTGGATTCGGCTATTATTGATATGCACTTTGTTGCGCGCAGCCGGTACAACCGCCTGTTAACTGCTGTTGCCATGTATCCTTCGTTGCCTTGTATTGGTATTGATGAAGGCACAGCTATTATTGTGCATGGCAATAAAGCTACCGTAGCGGGTGCAAGCCAGGTAATGGTATTCAGGCAGCCTGTGCGTTTGCAAGTACTACAGAATAAAGAAATAAAGATGGATGACCTGCATTTGAGTGTTTATACGGCGGGAGATAGCTTTATGCTTAGGTGAGCTACGAGCTATGAGCCGCGAGTAGAAGTATGCCACTCAGGATTATGTTATTGTCTTCTGTGTGTAAACTTATTTAAGTGGCTCTCTAAAACTCAATTATAGTTTGAACTTTGCCGAGAGCGTTATGTCAGATACTCATACTGGTAAGCATCCATCGAAACTACTGATTATTGCAGCTTTTGCGGCAGTGTATATTATTTGGGGTTCCACCTATCTTGCTATTGGGGTTGCTGTAAACACCATTCCCCCCTTCTTCATGCTGGGTACCCGTTATACTATTGCAGGCTTTTTACTCTTTGTTTTTTGTTTGCTGAAGGGTGAGAAGGCACCATCATTGAAAACATTTATGACTATTGGCACTGGCGGGGTGCTAATGATATTTTTAGGCAATGGTGGCGTTACAGTTGCAGAGCAGCATTTACCTACCGGATTAACTGCTATTATTGTGTCTACTGTGCCGTTATGGATGGTGATTCTGGATAAGCGACACTGGCATTTCTATTTTACCAATAAAATCATTATTACCGGCTTTCTCATCGGCTTTGCCGGTGTATTGATGTTATTTGCAGGCAAGGGAACAGCCGGCTTTACAGCAGATCCCATGAAGTTGGCTGCCTTCTTTATTTTGATAATAGGTAGTATAGGCTGGGCTGCAGGTTCTTTGTATTCCAAGTATAAAAAAGTAGCAGGCTCCACAACGATGAAGGCAGCAGTGCAAATGTTATCGGCAGGACTGTTTTCGTTTGTTGTAGGCTTCTTGACCAATGAGCAAAAAGGCTTTGCCGTGAGCCATGTTTCTTTACAGTCAATTGAAGCTATTAGCTACCTGATCGGGATGGGCTCGCTGGTGGGATATTTGTCGTATATATGGCTCTTGAGTGTATTGCCGGCAAGCCGTGTAGGTACGTATGCGTATGTTAACCCGGTAATTGCGGTGTTCCTGGGGTGGCTCTTTTTAAATGAGACTATTACCATACAACAAGTCCTTGCCTTGCTTGTTATTCTGACGGGCGTTATCCTGGTTAATACTGCCAAAGATGAAGCACCTAAAGTGGTAATAGAAGAGGTAAAAGATAAAAAGCAGACTGGTAAGTTCAAACAAAGTAATTGAACCGCGAAGACACGAAGACGCAAAGGAGCATATAGAAACAAGTATAAGAAAAGGTTCCGAACTACTAGTTCAGAACCTTTTCTTATAAAGCAATTAAACGAATATCTCGTTAATCCTATCAATCTCCCCAAATCCCCGTCCTATTTGGCTTTTGTAATAACAATATTCCTGTACTCAATAGGACCATGATCCCCTTGAATGAGTAATGGACCAGGCTCGCCTTCCCTGCTATTCATTGCTCCACCGGTAATACCACGTATCTCGCGGTTGCAGATCACTGTTTTGCCATTGAATACAACAGTAACTAGTCTACCCACAAGTGTAACATCATAGGTCTGCCATACATTAGGACCTTTGTCTGCTATTTCGCTGGGTGGAATAAAACCATAGATACTGCTGATCACATCTTTATATGGCTCGTCGCCGCTGTTATCAATCTGCAATTCGTAGCGGCCACGCAGGTACACCCCGCTGTTGCTGCCTGCTGGGTAGCGGAATTCTATATGCAGTTTAAAGTCGTTGAATGTTTCATCTGTAATAAGATTAGCGCCGGAATGAGGACTTTGCAGCACGCCCTCTTTTACTACCCATTGGTTAGTGGTGCCAGACGCATGCCAACCAGTCAGATCTTTACCATTAAAGAGCTTTTGCTGCTGCCCCCACGAAGGTTCTCCTGTACGTTTCAACTCAGGTGCATGCACAGCAGTCCAGTTGGCTTGCTTGCCATCCGGGTAGGTGATAGTTCCGGTTAGGCTATCGCCGGTGAAAGCACCTTCAACAGATACATCATTGCTTTCTCTCTCCCATTGCGGTGGCAGGGAGAAGTCGAGTTTACCATTACTAAAATGAAACACAGATACCGGGCGTGCACTACCGCCGGTGCCTACAAATTCACCTACAAGTGTTCGGAAACCGGAGCGATACACTTCGAACCACGAAGGGGCTTGCCTGCCATCCATATTGATGGTCATATCCCAGCGGCCAATAAGTGCAGCAGTGTCTTGCTGTGCTTTGGTTGATGCGGTAAGGAGGAGTAAGAGAGCAGGAATAAGAAACGATTTTATTTTCATATAGCTAACCTTATTTAAGGGTACAAGATAGGCGCAAAATGTAAATTTTATAAGCTGATGGGGAGAACTTTTTATAGTTGATAGTTTGAAAACGCAGGACTACTTTACATTGCACATACATTTAAATCAGCACCACCAGCAAACCGGGTCACAATGAAAACGAATATCCATCTTAAATTATTCCTGTGCTTTTGCCTTCAGTTAACCATACATACACTCTATAGCCAGGCATTGTATTATCCCGATTCGGTATGGCAAACTAAAAAGCCTGCTGAACTGCACATGAATGCACAACTGCTGGATAGTGCTGTCAGCTTTGCCATCCATAATGACAGTAAAACCGATTACAATCTTACTATAGCCGATTATCAGGCTTACAGTAATGAACCGGGCTATAAAATAACAGGTCCTATGAAAGACAGGGGCAAACCTGCAGGCGTCATCATTCGCAACGGCTATATCATAGCTCAATGGGGTGATGTAAACCGCGTAGATATGACGTTTAGCGCTACAAAGAGTTATTTATCTACCGTGGCTGGCCTTGCAGTAGATAGCCGCCTCATTAGAAATGTAGATGATCCTGTAAATGAATATGTAACAGACGACACGTATGCAGGCGCACATAACGCTAAAATCACCTGGCGGCATCTCTTAACGCAATCCTCCGACTGGTCGGGCTGCTTGTTTGATGTTTGTGATTGGGCAGACCGCCCTGTTCCCCAAAATGGTGGCATTGATGAATGGAAAAACAGAACGCTATATGAGCCGGGCACTCACTTTAAGTATAACGATGTAAGAGTGAACTTACTCGCTTATTCCTTATTACAGGTATGGCGCAAGCCCCTGCCCATGGTATTGAAAGAAAAGATCATGGACCCGATTGGTGCTTCTACTACCTGGCGCTGGTATGGTTACAACAATTCTTTTGTGAATATAGATGGACTAATGATGCAGTCGGTAAGTGGTGGCGGTCATTTTGGTGGTGGACTGTTTATCAATACGCTTGACCATGCAAGGTTTGGATTGTTGTTTTTAAGAAAAGGGAAATGGAAGAATGAACAGCTTATTTCAGGCAGTTGGGTGAATGCAGTACAGCAACCATCAGTAGCCAACAAATCCTACGGCTTTATGTGGTGGCTGAATGCAGATAACCGGTATCCCGATGTGCCAAAGAGCATTTACCTGGCAGAAGGATTTGGAGGCAATTTTATAGTAGTGGATAATGAACATGATCTTGTAATAGTAGCCCGCTGGCTGGAGCCTTCTCAACTGGGAACATTTCTAAAGCTGGTAATTAATGCAGTAGAAAAGAAATGATGTAATGTGAGTCGGGGCGTATTTAATGGATATTCACTGCCAGGGTTTGCCAATCTTGCACACTGTTGAGCTATACCTGAGTACACTGTAAATTAAATAAGCTAAAGTTGTAGATTGGAGTAAACACTAAAGATATCAGGATATGGATACAGTTGAGTTCTAGAATCAAAAACTGTGTAGTTTGTCATCCCGACGAAGGAGGGATCTGTGGATAGCAGATGAATCACTGTTTAAATACACTTTGCTGTATAACATCACTCCTAAACTTAATTACGTTACACTGTACTGAGTTATACCTGACTTATACTGAAGTTATACTGAACTTATACCTAACTTATACCGAATCTCCTCCCTATCTTCCCCTATCTAACGCTTCATCAACTCCGTACTATCTCCCTACCTACTCCCAAAGCCTGCCTGCCCAAAGACAACGAATCGTACATCTAAAATCGTACATATAATTACTTCCTATCCTCCCTTAACCTCTCTGGTTCAGGACCCTGTCAGGTCAACATCCGCATTCTTCTGCGAGAAACTCTAAGAGCAAGGGTAAGGCAATCTGCTCTTTATACCAGGCTATTACCATGTTCAGTCAGGTAGCACAATATGCTTTACCCTAAGTTCGCAGTTCATACCCGGCAACTGGCAACCGGTAACTGGTATCCGGCTGCCTGTTTATACCAGACTAACCGCTATTATTACCATTGCCATAACTATATCTGCAATATTTCAGAATTTAGTTTAAATTCGGTATTCAAACCAAACTATATGGAACAACAAAACCCCTACCTCGGACAAGAAGAAGTACCTCTCTTTGCTCCCACCAGCGATGAGAAAACAATGGCTTTATTAGCTCATATATTAACCCTTGCGGCTGGCTTTATAGCGCCATTAGTCATTTACCTTATAAAGAAAGACAACTCTCCCTTTGTTACCGCACATGCAAAAGAATCCCTCAATTTTCAGATAACGTTATTTATAGCTATCGTTTTACTATTTGTTACGTTAATAGGAATTGTGCTAGTATGGATTGTAGGCATTTTAGCGTTGATATTGGTTATTGTTGCTACCATGAAGGCCAGTGAAGGCAAACTCTACAAGTATCCTCTAACCCTTCGATTAATTAAGTAAGATGCAGGAACTTCTTTCTTATCAACTCGAGCTTAGGATGAATATATAACGTGCAGAAAGGCTTTTCCGGGTTGGAGTAATAATAGTTGAGATATTCGGGTAATGATGGTTTAAAATCTGCAAAAGGAAGCACCTGTGTAATGATAGGGGCATTGAAGTGTAATTGTAAGCCCGCAATGATTTCCTTTATTATTGTTTCCTCTTCCTCATTAAACCAATACACAGCCGAACGGTACTTATATCGCATAGAGTGATTGGAAGTAGAGGCGTGTGTATGCAGGTGAATAGCAACTAGGTCAGCCAACGTAATGATTGCAGGATCGTAAGTAACAATTACTGCTTCAGAAAATGCATCATTAGGCGCCAGGGATGCAATCCAGCCCTGTTCTACCAGTGTACGCCCTTTAAAGAAAGGAATACCGCCTCTGTACACCAGTGGCAACCGCCTCCGAGACCTATTTTTTGTGTTGGCATGAGATTAATTAGCCTTTTACCTCGAATTATATACCAGTTAAGTCTCACTACAACCTAATGAAGTGTAAATTCGTTCATCCTTGAGAAATGCGGTTGTAAAAACTAAACAGCCACGATTGTACTGCTATAACTACAGTGCCGCAAAAATTATTATAGTACAACAATGAACAATAAAAACCTTTCTATTCAAACAAGTATTGCTCCATGGTTATCTGTTCAGGAGGTAGCAAAAGCAGCAGACTTTTATAAAGCTGCTTTCGATGCTGTAGAAACTTACCGGTTAGAATCACCTGACGGCGGACTTATTGTACAACTTGCTGTAAACAGTGCTGCCTTTTGGTTGAGCAACAGTACACCGGAACAGGCAAAGTCAGTTGCTCAACCATTGGGTGGAGGAACTATACGAATGATATTAACCGTTAGCAACCCTGATGTGCTATTTACACAAGCGCTGCAGGCTGGTGCTACAGAGGTATTTCCTGTAAGTGAAGAATATGGCTGGAGACTTGGACGGCTTATAGACCCTTTTGGCCTTCATTGGGAAATAGGGCACCCCATTGTTGAATAGAGTAGATATTCTTATTAGAGCTGTTGCAAACAGACTAACAATTGCTTATACTAAATTGCAAATTAGTTAGCAGATCAGTTTTACCTAAATTCTCCAATAAGGCTAAAAGGTATGGTATTGACAATGTACTAAACACTACCTTCCGTTTACCTTAAGTAAAATTACGCTGTCTACCACCCGATGCCGAAGGCAACCTGCCTCACCTATGCTATATCCATCAAACGCTCACCTACACTCTTGTTAGCCCAACCATCTACCTCATAATTAAAGACGCACCTTAGGCAGTGTGGAGGCGCTGGCCCGCACGGATGCGCGGAGCGATTATGCCGTGCTTGATTTTTTGGTTACTTTTTGATCAAGCAAAAAGTAACAAAAAACCACTTGCTGTCAGCAAGCACAACTACAACACCTAAAGTGTATACAGCACATAAAACAGGTTACACTAGCCTAAATGTATATCAGTGACACTGTACAATAGCTTAACATTAAAAGCTGTTACAATCCCCTATTCATTACCATTTCTCCTTACATCAACTCTATTATAAGTCAAGTACTCTATGTCAGCACCCAAAAAACTAACCTGAACCAATTTTTCGTAACTTTATTCAGTACCCGATAGCTTTTACTTTCTTAAATACTAACGATTCGCTATCCATTTATTCATTTCAAAATTCAACATGTATGCAAAACCATGTAACAACTGTAAACAGCATCTATGATGCCTTTGGAAAAGGAGACATCCAGACTATTATCAATTACCTGTCCGATGATGTGCAATGGGAACAATGGGCTGACAATTCAGCTCAAAAAGCAGGTGTCCCCTGGATGCAGGCACGACACGGAAAAGAAGGAGCATGGGAGTTTTTCAGGATGATAGGCGAATGGAACATCAAAGAGTTTAAAGTGCTGTCTGTTATGGGAAATGATAAGCAGGTAGCAGCAGAGTTTGTACTTGAAGCCGATGTTCCTGCTACAGGCGGTCATTTTCGTGATGAGGAAATGCATTTATGGACATTTAATGAAGAAGGCATGGTGGCTCGCCTGCGCCACTATACCGATACTGCCAGGCATATAGCTACTGCTAAAAAGAGAGAATCAAACGGTTTATAAGACTGTACTGCTGTATGACGGGCTCCAGAACCATCATTTTAGCTTTAACTTCTGGCAAAGTCCATTATACTAAGAAGTTATCAACAATTTGCGATAAGGCTGATAATATTGTAAAATGGTAATAGAGCCCTATATTGGACACCTGTATCCAACAATTCCAAAGTAATGGCGGTAGATGCGGTTAATACAGGTGGGCAATTCAATTTCCGCGCAAGGCTCACAGCATTTACAGGTTACCTAGAATCGGTATAACTTATTGCGTTTATTTGCATTGTCTTTGTACCTGCAAGGATATGTAAACAAGTGCCATATGCACATAAGATTAGCGAAGACAGAGGACTTAGCAGCAATCAATACCATTTACAATCAGGCTATAGCCGGGCAGTTGACGGCAGATAGATCACCAATATCCATGGAAGCAAGAGCAACCTGGTTTATAGAGCATGATAGTGGTACATACCCTGTCTTTGTATATGAAATAAACAACCACGTAGTGGCATGGCTGTCTTTTTCTAAATACCGCCCCGGAAGAGAGGCATTCAGGAAAACTGCAGAGATAAGCTATTATGTACACAACCATTTCATACAGCAAGGAATAGGAACATCACTGGTACAGTTTGCTAAACAGCATGCCATACAGTATGGGTTTAAAAACTTGCTGGCAATAGTACTGGAATGGAATACCGGCAGTATCCGTTTACTAAAGAACAATAGTTTTGAACAATGGGGCTATCTGCCACGCATAGCAGATTTTGAAGGCACTACCTGCGGGCACTTGTATTTTGGAATCAACTTATAATACAAAATCAGAATAAGCTGCAAGCCTTAACTTGTCCCATACTTTCTATAACAGATAAAGTGCTATTCTATGTGTCCAACCTATGTATCTATGATCCTATGTGGTGAACGCTTGCAGCTTACTTCTTGTTTCTTGTATCTTGTCCCTTGTTCCTTGTATCTTATTTGAATCTGCTATAATTTATTTCTTAGCCATTGCTGGTGCTTCGTATTGCGGCACAATATTATGCACTGCTTTGGTTGTTTTTAAGTAAGCGAAAACAGCTTTTAATTCATCATCCCTCATTTGTGCATAATGCGTCCATGGCATGGGTGGCATTAATGGTCTGCTGCTATCAAGTCCTTTGTAAACACCTTTACGTATGCAATTCATAAATTGCTGTTCGGTCCAGTCGCCAATGCCCGTAGAATCCGAAGTAATGTTGGCAGTATAGGATTTTCCCCACGGACCAATCCAGGCGGTAAGGTCGAGGGTAGCAGCCATACCTTTAGCTACCTGGTCTGGCGTTGCAGGTGCCAGCAATGCCTTAGAGGGACTGCCCGATAAGAATAAAGCTTCATCTTCTACGGGGCCTTGTGCAGTCATCTTTTTAGGCGTATGACAGTCGCTACAAGCTGCAATCTGCACAAGATGCTCACCCCATTGCACCTGGCTGGCATAGCCGCCATAATTGTTGCTGTTAGCAGATGAAGTGCTGTCTTCAATAGATGAGTTAGCCGTTGAACTGTTGCAACTGTACAACAGAAAACTAAGGGCAATAAGAGCAAATAAAGAACAGTGTTTGGTTTTCATGATTCAGAGCTATTTGCTTTGGTTAAGTAATGAGGGAAATACACTACAATTTACACATTTTTACCAATGTATAACTTTTTAATTTTCTTCTAAGTTGTGAATAGTGAATAATTCGTTACTGCGTCTCCCCTCCACAATCAACTGGCATCTGGATAGCGGCCAGGCAGTAAAGCACTATCTCCTCCGTACCTCCTCCGTATCAAAGTCATATCAAAGCCATAGCAAAGTCATGGATAGTTCATGAGAAGCCATGCTAAAGCCTTGCCTGCTCCCTATTTGCACTTTATCTAACTTAACAAACCTTAGAACTTAAATTACTCCTTAACTCCAAAACCTGTTAACTCGTGAACCTGTGCACTCCATAAACTTTAAACATTAAACTCCGTCCTCCTTCGTACCTAAGCCGTATCAAAGCCGTATATCCTTCCTATAAGTAATGTAAGAGTTTGAAGGCGGCGCGTCATCCGGAAGCCTGTGGCGATACAGCGCTATCCGGGATCTGTGGGCTGCCGTTAGTGTAAGGTAATTTCCAGGAGGCACTTAGAAGAATGAGTGAGCCTGCTAATAATGAAGTTTCAAACTTATATTTTGATAATAGATTTCTATGTTATACATTTATCTTAACAAAACAAAATAACTATTACCCTGAGATAAGATTGATTGCCTGCCTGGTGGCAATAATGATTGTACTTGAATTTCTTTTTCGACTTCTTTTTAATGTGTTTTGATACTGTTGGCTTTCTGCCAACGATGTTGTGTGTGGTAATTCTCTAAAGTTGCTTACAGGCAGATTGTGCAAACTGTTTTGAAGTACAACTGTTGCGTGCTACTGTTATACTAACATCAAAAATGCCCTTAACGGCAGATGATGGGCTAACAGTCCCTTTTATAAATACGCTATGTGGAGTATGGTTTTAACTCTAAATAATTAACATGAAAAAGCTATAACCAAGCACTCACTTAAAATAGTATTTAACACCCACTTCACCATAAAAGAATATTACTAACTATTCAATCAAAATCCTCATTATGAAAAATCAGCTCTACTACTTTATCAGGCAAATGAGCCTGCTTCTCATTGGTGCACTACTTTATACGGCTTCTTCTGCACAGGGCTTTTCACCCCAGGTACAGGCAAGGCTGCAGCACATAATTGATAGTTTTCAAAACCACTCCGATACGGCTCTGATAGGAGGTATATCGGCGGCAATCAATGTGGATGGGCTAGCGCTGTGGAAAGGAGCAACCGGCTATGCTGCGCGTAACATTGATGCACAAAACAACCTGCTGCCGGGTGGCACCCACCTTACCACTGATACGCTGTTCCGTATTTACAGTGTTACCAAAACATTTACGGCAGCACTTACACTGGAGCTTGCACACGAAGGCGTCTTTAACCTTGATGATCCGGAGTCAAAATACCTGCCCTGGATACCCATTGCTAATCCGGGACTCAATCCTAATGTAACTATTCGCCAGTTGCTGGCGCACGAAAGCGGCTATTCCGATTACTTAACTGAGCCTAACCTGCAAGTAGCTTTTGCATTCGATCCTACCCATATATGGACGCCCGCTGAGATACTTTCTTTTGTGCATCAGATTGCTCCTCCCGGCCCGCCACGCGTGTATTCCAGCACCAACTATATACTGCTGGGAGCTATTATTGAAGCTGCAACAGGAATACCTGTGGAGCAATTGTTCCGCGAAAGGTACTTTAATAAGCTCCATCTTAATTCCATGTACCTGGCGGGCAGGGAAGCTATAGGTGACCGTGGTAATCTTGCGGCTCCACACGATAACATCAGCCCCTTTGATCCTATATTCCTGGCAACAGGACAACCCACTTTTCCGGATACTATTACCAACATTTCCCGTCTTCCATCAATTGGGACGGAGTCGCTTGCTTTTACCAGCGGTGGTATTGTTTCCAATGTAGTAGATCTTACCAAATGGGGTAATGACCTTTTTGGCGGCAGGGCTACGAGCAAAGCTGTTTTGGATACCATGCTCAACTCTATTCCTCCCTATGGTGATGTAGATGGAGACCACCTTGGGTACGGCATCTTCTACAATACAAAAATCAGCGCAACAGATACTTTCATTGGTCACGCCGGCTTTGCACTTGGTTATGAGTCCATCATGTATTACCAGCCGAATAGAAAAATGACCATTGCGGTACTCATCAATAATGCTATGGCAGACCGGTATGCAATAGCCAGGATGTTGTATGCAGCATTACCAGACTTTTTGTGTGGTGAAAAAGAAAAGAGAATCGAGGTTTGCTTTCAGGGATACAGTGCATGCCTCCCTCGTGTGGCTGCCGGTTTTTTAACTAAATATGGCGCTTACCTCGGCGGATGTGTAGGATGTAAAGGAGCAATAGAAAATACAGACTCCTTGTTAACGACAGTCCTGTCGCCATCTGAATTAGCCTATTTAGGTATTCCAAAAGTAACAAGTAGTGGAAAGAATGAGTTGACAGCCTATCCTAACCCAATCAGCAAGAGTGCCGTGCTGAGTTTTAACGTGGCTCAATCGGGCATGACTTCCCTGCGTATTTACGATATGAGCGGCAGGCAAGTGTCTTTGCTGTTTAATGGTATGGCTGAAAGCGGGGTGGTGCGACAAGTACATTTTAATGCAAATAACCTTCCTCCGGGAGTGTATGTAGCCCACCTGCAAACAAAGGATGGCACCATACAGAAAAAACTGGTAATAGCGAGATAAGAGATAAAGTGCAAGAAACAAGTTACAAGAAACAAGAAGCAAGATACAAGCCTTCAAAGCTATGAGCTTTGAGCCGTGAGCTTCGAGCAGAGAGCTTATAATGCTACCAAACCAGAAATGGTATTACATACATTGATACAGCAGGTGAAGGTCTACCATTTTTGCCTGCTGTATTCAAGGTAGCAGTGAGTTTATCAATCCTTGAAGACCTGTGCCAACAGCCATAATACACTGGCTGTAGTGTGTGTCCATATTTCCTTATAGGTGGCATTTACCTGCATAGGCATATAGGGTTCGTCATCATTCTCAAAGGTTTCTATTCCAACAGGTACAGCGCCAACAACATCTCCTGCATAAGCACCATATAGAGGGGGATAATTATAGCCATCGCCATAGATAGTACTCATGGCAAAGGGATTGTATCCTACTATATATTCAAGTTGCCGGGTGGCAATATCCTTCAGCGATTTATCACCTAATACATCTGCAAGCAGGAAAGCTGCTTTTGCTTTTCCCATTAATACCCCGTGAAAGCCTCTGAACTGGTATGCTACGGGAAAGCGGCGCAGGTAAAAATTACCACCTAAGTGGATACCATTCTTTACCTCTGCATTGTATTCTTCCATAGAAGGCATACCCACCTGGGCGCCTTCGTGATAAATGCCTTCAAAGTCGGCATTATTCAATTCATATACCGCTGCAGGTAAAATACCGTAAGGTTCTATTGTTGTTGAAATATCGTGCAGGTAATCAGCATAAGCCTGGCAGGATGCTTTCCATAAGGCAGCATCGGGATGGTTGGGAGCATCAGTAAGCAGCATACTTAATCCTTCTACCATGAACTCCTCATTACTGCGATGAAAGTATTCAAGTATCCTTTTCTTACTTCTTGATTCATAAAAGAAGCCATGCAACGGAATAGTCCAGTCGGTACGCCGTTCCTTTTGCTGGCAGTCCATTACTATATGTGCATACCGGACAGCCCAGTCGAGATAAGATTGTTCTTTGGTTAGCCGGTATAAATACATTGCTGATACAACTGCCTGTGCATATAGCTCCGTTTCATTCTTTTCTGTTATGGAAGTACCCAGCAACTCATTTGCAAATGCAAAATCTTCAATGGCAGCCTTGCGGCACTTGTAAGCGAATACCGGATCATCAGCAGCATAAAAAGGGGCGGCCAATGCGCAATAAGAAGCAGCAATAAAGTTGTCGGCAGGATTATTAGTTGCTTTTCCCTCCATGTCGTCTTTTGTTCCTACCGTATTATCCGACCATATACCAATGATCAGTCCGCCGTCCCTGTATCCGTCACCAAACCTGGTTTGCAGCGTCCAGTTTAAACCCCAGCGGGCTTCTTCCAATAAGCGGTTATATAAAGCAGGATTCTTACCTTTTACTGATGCGGCTAACTCCAGCATGGCGATGCCGCCTCTTGCTGTGTTTCCTATGCCTTGTGTGAGGTCGGCAGCATCATGCCAGCCACCACTCACAGGGAGTTTTCTGCCGTCGGGATGCACACAATACACATCCTGATGACAGGGCTGATGAATGCCCGGCTGGTCGTACCCGCACCGTTCTGCATAGAAGAAGTTAAGCGCATGCCATGCTGTGGCAAGCCAGGCATCGTTGCCGACAGGGAAAGGCTTTGTAACACGGTTGCCTGTTTTCAATGTATAATAGCCCGGCGTTTTGAAACTACTGAAATCAAGCTGAACAAAATCACTGTCCAACCTTTTGCCGTTACCCGTAAATACTGACTTTGTTGCTGGCATCGATCAATTGAAACTTCGTTTCTTGCACATGCTGCACCAATGCCTGTTTTACTGCATCCGTAGCATAGCCACTGTTGCTATAGGCAATCGCATCTTTGCGCAGGTTAAAGCCACGGGTGTTCTCTGCCTCTACTGTTTCAATACGCATATCATCCACATACAGTTTCATAGTATCTGCAGCCCCTTTGGGAGAACCGGTGAGCATGATATTTACTGAAAAGCCGGTAACAGAATCGCGATAGAGGTCGGGGATTTCCCAAATAATATGTTGCCACTTGTTGGGATATACGTTTACAAAATGCTGCCCTTCAAACCTGCCCGGTGTGGGCATGATATGTTTACCTCCATTGTATAAAGTGCATCCTACAAACACAGAATAAAAGCCGGGTGCATCGGCATATACCCATACAGAGAAACGGTTGTATGCACGGAGGTCTTCTCCATTAAGTGGTCTTATTACTTCGGCAGAGGCATAGCTCCTGTTCGTAGGGTTCTTAACCGCTAATGAAGTGGGTGTTTCCAATACTATGCTGCCTTTGCCGGAGACTGTTTTTGTTGGATCAATACTGATAGTTCCGGGTCCTTTTATCTGTAAGGAATTAATATCAGCAGCCAACGGCAATACGCGGGATTGTTCTACTTTCTTTTTTAACCACCTTGTTATGCCCATATCAGTTGAATCGGCTTTCATAGTAGTAGGTGAGGTAATGGCTTTGTTCCAGTTGTTTAAGTAATGCAGCATCCTGCGCTGAGGTGGATTGTGCTATTAGCAACATTGAAAGGAACAATAAGCCAAGCGTGTATCGGGCGTGCTTGGATATATTCATAATCAGAATAGTGGTGGTTAGTAGAAGAAAGTAATTGGTGCGTTCAAATATAAAGCATATCCTGTCAGGCATGCTGATGGGAGACGCAGATATGGATCATCCAGGGAGTTAAGGAGGAGTTAGTATGGAGGATATAGGGAGGAGATTAGGTATAACTTAGGTATAAGTTAAGTATAACTTAAGTATAAGTCAGGTATAGCTCACGTGTTCTTCTAAGCTTTATTTAACACTAATAAGTAACCAACCATATCCACCCTGTACTTTATTTGTGCCTGAAACAGATTTATATACTAAAAGGAAGCAATTTGAATTCTATAATATTGCATATGCGTTATTGGTTATGTTTATTTTTTATCTGCAGCATCTTATTGCTGCATGCGCAGCAAACAGGTACGCGCAATAATGATTCTGCAAGGCGTGCTGATTCTGCCAGACGTCCTAACCGCTATTTTGACAGCACTTTGTTTAATGATGCAAACGTACTCTCCGCGAGCGACTACCTGGTTGCTATAGAAAGAATGCAGGAAGTGCTCAACCAGGTTCCGCTTGTTACGTCTTCATTCAGCCAGGCTGCTGCTATTCAAAAGAACATTAGCGGGGCAGATTCAGCTATCCAGGTTGTAAAACAAGGATTGGCATTTGATACCCGTGTGCTAAGCCTCCGTAACATACAGATGTTTCAGACACTGTTAGATGATCTAAAAAATAATAACGATAAATACAAAGAAACCATTGACACTTATGATGAGCACTTAGACAGTCTGAAAAAGGAGATTCTTGGTATACGGAAAGATACTGTGCTGCGGCACCTATTCAGGGATTCTGCACTACGGAAAAGCTTCGCAGCGCAGTTGCAGCCTATTCGCGTTAAGTGGAGACAGACTGACACGCTTGTACGCCAGGCTACCCAGCTTATCAACAACCTGAAAGTGCAGGCTTCACAGCATGAGATTATGTTAAAGGAGCTGGAATACCAGGCAGATATGCGCCTTCACCTGTTGGGACCGCGTGCTTTTACGAAAGAGGTGCCTTACCTGTGGGAGTCTATGAAAGAGAAAAGAGGAGCTGTTTTAATTGCAGATTATAAGAGATCTGCGGATAATCTCACAGCGGCTGGTCATTACTATTTTATAGATACCCGAAGCCAGCGGGTATGGTTACTTGCAGGAGGCATCTTATTGTTCTTTTGGATGTTCTACAATTTCTGGAGTATCAAAAAAAGAAACAAGCTGGATGTGCTGGCTGCCTTTCATTTCATTTTTGTAGATCCATTGCCTGTTGCTGCTTCTTTTATTGTAATGCTTACACTGGCACCATTACTCGATATAAATGCACCTGCTATTTACCTGGAATCCCTGCAGTTTATTTTGATGATCATTCTTACCGGTGTGTTCTGGAAACGCTGGCCCAAAGATCTGTTTTACGGATGGTGCATCATTATCGCTTTATTTCTTGTACTTCCGATAGCCAATTTTTTCAACCTCCCCTTTGTTGCGCAACGCTGGCTGATGTTGCTGGATGATGCTGCGGCATGTTTATTTGGCGCTTACTTTTTCAGGCATATTTATAAAGCAGACCTTCGTATCCGCCCCAACCTGTTAACGGCTGCAGGCTTCTATACTATTTTCAATTTAGCTGCCGCTATTGCAAACATTTTTGGCAGGCTGACCCTCACCAAAATCTTAGGCACTACTGCTGTGTATGGCTTTGCACAAATGATCAGTCTTACCGTTTTTGTAAGGATTATTACAGAAGCTTTTCTATTGCAAATGTTTGCCAGCCGCATCCGTAAAAATTATCCCGCAACATTTGATTTTAGTAAGATATATAAGCAGGTTAACAGGGCAGCTACTGTACTTGCCATTTTGCTATGGCTGATTGTGTTCCTTACCAACCTCAACTTATACGATACTACTTTGGATACCCTCCAGGACTTTTTCACAACACCGCGGCAAATCGGCAGTTTTTCTTTCACTCTTTGGGGCATCATTCTGTTCCTGGGTATTATCTGGTTTGCCAACGGACTTCAGAAATACATCGCTTACTTTTTTGGCGATACCGGCGATGACGTCACTGTTGACTTTCACAGATCCCGTTCGCGGTTACTTATTACAAGGCTTATCCTGTTAATAGGAGGCTTCTTACTTGCTGTTGTTGCATCCGGTCTGCAGGTTGATAAAATAACAGTGATACTGGGAGCACTAAGTGTGGGTATTGGTTTGGGGCTGCAGAGTATTGTGAACAACTTTGTGTCGGGTATTATCTTAATCTTTGACCGTCCGCTGCGTATTGGCGATGTGGTAGAACTGGGGGATAAAAAAGGAAGAGTAAAAGAAATAGGCATCCGTGCCTGTACGTTGCTTACGCCGGATGGCGCCGAAGTGATCATCCCTAATGGTGATATACTTTCCCGCAACATCGTAAACTGGACATTGACAAACAACCAGGTGAGAGCAGTAATTACTTTTACTATTGAGGATGTGTCCAGTGAAGATGTGGTGAAGAATGATATTATTGCTATCATTAAGAGCAATGATAATGTTGTAAAAACACGTGAGCCAGAGATGATGGTCAACAATATTGCCGCAAAAAGTATCCAGCTTTCCTTCCTGTTTTGGTGTATTGATGTAACAAGGATAGATGCTGCGAAAAGCGACATTTCAAGAGCGATATTTGATTATCTGAGGAAGAAGGAGATTGCGATTGTTTGATGTGGGATTGGTATTGAATTGAAGTAAGCTGCAAGCTTTAAGCAGTCATCCTATATTTTGTGCCCGCAGCTTAGGCTGAGGTAATAATTTTATCATCCTTGTAATAACAAAAGAGTAACTAAACATACAAGAGCAGGTGCTTCTTTACACAAGAGCACCTGTTTTATCGTCATGCGCCAAATGCAACACCTATCTTTCAACCTGCATGGTCTTGCCTTCCACAAGGCTGCATTGTAACATCTAGACAGGCTTTAAAGGGGAGTAAGGGTTTCTCACGGATAGCAATCACATCCCAAGATCTCCACTGCCGGAAGGATACTGCGGAGAACCTGCGGTCTGTAGAAATTCGGTGACCTGTGAACAGATGAAGAGGAAAGGTTTAAAGCTCCGGGAGCAGGATTCATAGGTAAAATACAAGGATGAAGATTGGGAGTATTTAACACGTACATCCGGAGTTCATCAGGCGTAGATAGCAAGGAGATTGGGTATAAGTTAGGTATAACTTAGGTATAAGTTAGGTATAACTTAAGTATAAGTCAGGTATAACTCCGGACAGTCCAGGATTGGAAATGTATGGATGTACGATGTATAGTTTCTGGTTATTCAAAAGCAATTGCAAATAAAAATGTATTCGTAAATACATTTGCCATATGAAAAGATCCGGTGTTATATCTTCTATTAGCTGGTTATTTGCTTGTTGCTGCTTTTACAGTGCTACAGCACAGTCCACTCAAATGAGTACCTATTGTAATCCTATCAATATTGATTATACTTATTCCATTTACAATGCAAATGATAATATCTCCTATCGCTCAGGTGCCGATCCTGCAGTGGTTGCAATTCAGGGGGGAGTATTATATGTTTGTTACCCGCTCCATGGGATACTGGCATTCTACTGATTTAACTAACTGGTCATTTATCACTCCGGAGAAGTGGTACTTCCAGGGAGAAAATGCCCCGGCAGCGCATAATTATAAAGATTCTGTTTTATATGTTACCGGAGATCCTTCAGGCTCCATGAGTATTCTTTATACCGATGATCCTAAAAAAGGAGACTGGAAGGCAGTACCTGCTATTTTAAATGATCTCCAGGACCCTGATCTGTTTATAGATGATGACGGCCAGGCTTATATGTTCTGGGGCTCCTCCAATGTATATCCTATCCGGGCAAAGAAGCTGGATAGGGAGCATCATTTCCGTCCGTCTGATTCCACCTATGAATTGTTTAAACTGGATGGCGAGAAACATGGCTGGGAGCGGTTTGGTGAAAATCATTCTGATACAGCAATTAAGGGATATATGGAAGGCGCCTGGCTTACCAAATACAATAATAAATACTATATGCAGTATGCAGCGCCGGGCACTGAATTTAATGTTTACGGCGATGGGGTTTATATAAGCGACTCACCCTTAGGTCCTTACCATTATGCCCCTGATAATCCTGTTTTCTATAAACCGGGTGGCTTTATGAATGGGGCTGGTCATGGCAGCACGGTAATTGGACCGGATAACAAGTATTGGCATTTTGCTTCTATGGCGCTTTCTGTTAATGTTAACTGGGAAAGGCGGATATGTATGTTCCCGGCATATTTTGATAAAGACGGGCTCATGTATAGCAATACATGCTTTGGAGACTATCCTCATTTTGCACCGGCTGTTGCAGGCAAGATGGGGGAATTTACCGGCTGGATGTTGCTTTCGTATAACAAGCCTGTAAAGGTATCTTCTTACCAGGGTGAATATGCAGCAAAGAACATTGTGGATGAAAATGTAAAGACCTTTTGGCTGGCGGAAAAAAACGATGACCAGCAATGGATAGCCATTGATCTTGAGAAACCGGGAAAAGTGTATGCTATCCAGGTAAACTATCATGATTATAAATCAAACCTGTATGGCAAGGTTCCCGGGAATGTATCATCAGTATGTAATAGAGGGTTCTGCAGATGGGGTAAACTGGTTAACATTAGTAGACAGAAGACATAGCTTTAAAGATGTGCCTAATGATTATGTTGAATTAGGTATTCCTCAAATAGTAAGGTATGTCCGTTATAAAAACATTCATGTTCCAACACCTAACCTTGCTATATCAGACTTAAGAGTTTTTGGTATTGGCCAGGGAAAGGCGCCGGTAACCGTACAGCATTTCGCGGTTAACCGTCATACCGACCGGAGAGATGCGACCATTACCTGGGATGCACAATCCAATGCACAGGGTTATAATATATTGTGGGGCATTGCTCCGGATAAATTGTACAACTCGTGGATGGTGTATGGTAAAAACTCTTTGGAATTGAGAAGCCTTGCTGTGGACCAGACTTATTATTTTTCGATAGAGGCTTTTAACGAGAATGGGGTTTCGGGAAGGGAGAAAGTTGTGAAAGGGGAATAGGGGTAAGATTCAAGATTCAAGATGCAAGATGAAAGATGCAAAGATGCAAGATGAAAGGTGGTAGCTTCGAAGAGGATATTTTATACTACCAAGCCAAAGATAAAGGGGAGGCCTGGAGACCTGCCTTTTATCTTTGGCTTTGAGGTACGCTGCACTAACATCTGTAAAGAACGTGAACTGACCAATAATGAAGTTGTAAACATAAAGTAAAAACCAGCGAAGTTTTGAAAACTTCGCTGAGTTGTGGAGTTGAGCCTTACTTACTAGTCTTAATCACTTTGGTCTGTACGCTTTTACCACTCTGCAGTGCTTCAATAATGTAGGTGCCTGCCTTGTATTGATCGCCTAAATGAAGGCTTTGGCCAATGCTGATGTTCTCTCCTGCTTCCAGCAGTTTGCCGCTGATATCATATACCCGTATGCTTATTGGCTGTTTGAGATTAGTACCCTGTAGTTGGATGGTGAAGGCACTTGCAGAGGGATTAGGACTGGCATTAATATGCAGTGAAGTGCTTTTTTGCCCCGTTATCTGTGCATCACTGTGCATAGCAGTGCTTGCCTGCGCTGCCATTAATGCCATATCATCATCTTTAATAGTGACTATGCCTATACTATCCATGAGGGTAGCATTCTGTGGATTACTTAAGCGCACTTCAAACTGCTCGGTAGGCTCACATACACTGTCATTTACAATAGAGATCTTCACCTTAGCCTTGGTAGTGCCGGCAGCAAACCGCAGGGTCCATTTTGTACTGAGGTAATCCTGCGTAGGGCGGGCTGTAATGTTGTGGGTGTGATAGTCTACCTGTACTACCTGGGTGGAAGGGGCAGAGAGACGAACCGTTACAAATGCCTGCTTTTGAGACTCGCTCACTGTTGCATCTTCTATGCTCACTGAAGGCTCCGCAGGCACCGCCCCCCCCAGTTGATAGGCAGCTACTGCACCATAGGTTTCACCTGTAAAGAAGTTCATACTCCCCGCTGCATACAATCTGTTTTCATGCAGAGTAATACTTTGTATAAAAGAGGAGCTCCCTAAATCAGTTATTATTTTTCCATTTACTCCAAAGGAAGAGTCCAGACCACCATCAGCAGAATAGCTGGTAAGGGCAAAGTTATAATTGCTATTTCCGGCTAGTATGATCTTATCGCCCTGAAGAGCCATTGAAGATGCAACATCATCACTGAGATCAAAATCTGTTCTTGATCTTCCATTTACTCCAAAGGAAGCGTCCAATCTGCCATCGGCTGTGTAGCGGGCAAGGGCAAAGTCACTAAGACTATTAGAAGAACTGGTAGAATTTCCTGCCACTATAATTTTATCTCCCTGAAGAGCAATTGAATTTGCTTCATCAGAGGTGATATTAAGATCAGTTGCTACGGTAAAATCAGTTATTACTTTACCATTCCTTCCAAAGGAGGCATCCAAAGCACCATCAGCCGTATAGCGGGCAAGGGCAAAGTCACTGCTGGTGGTACTATTAAGCGGATCATTATTGGTGTATCCGGCAGCTATGATCTTATCTCCCTGCAGCACTATTGCATGTGCCTGGTCATCTGAGTTATTAAAATCAGTAGTTACTTTTCCATTGTTCCCAAAGGAAGCATCCAAAGTACCATCAGCAGTATAGCGGGCAAGGGCAAAATCTCCATTACTAGTTCCGGCCACTATAATCTTGTCTCCCTGAAGCATGACCGATCTTGCTTCATCATTGGAGCCACCACCAATATCTATATTGAAATCAGTTATTACTTTTCCATTGACGCCAAAAGAGGCATCTAAAACACCATCGGCAGTGTAGCGGGTGAGGGCAAAGTCATTGGTGCCAAAATGAATATTAAGGGTCGAGCCAGCCACTATAATCTTGTCGCCCTGCAGTACTATTGCATATGCTTTATCATCTGAGCTACCAGCATCCAGGACAGTAAAATTAGTTGTTACTTTTCCATTCACTCCAAAGGACGAGTCTAACGTACCATTAGCCGTATAGCGGGCAAGGGCAAAGTCATTGTTGCTATTATTGTAGAGTGCATACCCTGCTGCTAAAAGTTTGCTTCCCTGTATAGCAGTACTTGTGAAAAAAGTTTGGCTTGCAGGAAAATAACCTGTAAGTAGCCCCTGCTCCCCAAAGGAAGCATCTAAAGCACCATCAGCCGTATAGCGGGCTAGGGCAAAGTCTCCATTATTACTTCCAGCCACTATGATCTTTTCTCCCTGCAGGACCATTGCATATGCTTTATCATCTGAGCTATCAGCCCCCGGGACAGTAAAATTGGTGGTTACTTTTCCATTCACTCCGAAGGAAGCATCTAAAGCACCATCTGCAGTATAGCTGGCAAGGGCAAAGCCATGTGGGCTATAAAATTCATGTCCTGTAGATCCAGCCGCTATGATTTTGTCTCCTTCAACTGCTATTGCATTTGCCTGGTCATCTGAGTTATTAAAATCAGTGGTTACTTTTCCATTCTCTCCAAAAGAAGCATCCAACGTGCCATCTGCAGTATAGCGGGCAAGGGCAAAGTCACCTCTGCTGGTTCCAACCAATATGATCTTGTTGTCCTGAAGCGTTACTGAATTTGCAACATCATAGGAACTATCAAAATCAGTGGTTACTTTTCCATTCACTCCAAAGGAAGCATCCAACGTACCATCAGCCGTGTAACGAACAAGCGCAAAGTCATTACTGGTAACAGGATTATTATTATTTCCCCCTACGATGATTTTATCTCCCTGCAGCACTATTGAATTTGCAACATCCCAGGAGTTATCAAAATCAGTTATTACAAGTCCATTCACTCCAAAGGAAGCATCTAAAACTCCATCAACCGTATAGCGGGCAAGGGCAAAGTCCTGGTTAGTACCTGAAGCAGGATTGCTGGTGGAGCCTGCCACTAATATCTTATTTCCCTGCAGGATTACTGCATTTGCATTATCAGTGGAGCCCTCGCTAAAATGTGTTGTTACTATTCCATTCACTCCAAAGGAAACATCCAGAACACCCTTATTAGTAAAGCGCGCAAGTTCAAAGCTATTAGTACCATATCCAATCACAATGATCTTGTCTCCCTGCAGCGTAGCGCCGGTAACACCCAGATTCACAGCAATAGAGTAACCTGCATCGCCATAGGAGGAATCCAGCTTTCCGTCCGTTAAGTATTTGGCTATTCTTGTGAAAGAATTCACCATTGTCACAACAAAAATACCTCCACTACTATTTGTCAGCACCACACGCCCTTGCTCTTGAAAAGTATTGGCGTTGCTTAAAAAACCAGTAGTTTGTATTCCTTTATTTCCAAAACCAAAGTCAAGATTGCCCGCCTGACCAGTTGCATTGAATATACAAGCACTAAAAAGCAGAAGTAAACATAACCTAATCATCAGAGTAGTATTTAATTGTAAGTAATATGGGTTCATAGAAAATCTGTTTTCAGCTTATTGATTATTGTTACAGGCATAAGTCTGCTATCAGAGCACAGTCTCTGTATCCTGACCGTAGGAAATGATTATCAAATCCAGTCTTAAAGGATCGCCTGATCTATACGTCTGTAAGAGAAATAAAGGATGTCTGCAAAAGCAAAGCGTTATTCTTTCTATAGTCCTGATTTAAGAGGTAACCATGCGCCTGATGCTCTTGGTTAGGCTCTGCTGTAATAGATGATCCGTGGGTAATGATCAACGGCTTAAGGACAGCAGCGCTCTTGTTGTGACAAGTCTATGCATTAGCAAATAGCCATATTCAGGAATATAACCTGATTTGAGATATTCGCCGGGTAGTGTATAGAGCTTGATTACCAGTTTTAAACAGACTAATAAAATAGCCCTAAGGTACTTACATTTTAATAATTATTCAAATTAGAAAGTTCCTTTTCTAAATTGGCAAAGCTAAAAGGCAGGTTGAGTACCTGCCTTTTAGCTTTTATGTCAAGGTGTGCTGCGCTGACACCTGTGAAGATGTGAACTGGCCAATATGGAAGTTCCAAACCTTAACTTGTCCCATATCTTCATTATCTGATCTCCTGAACCTTCCAGGTTATACTTAAGTTATACCTAACTTATACCTTAGTTATACTTAATTTCCTCCCTGTCTCCTCCCTATTTCCGCCGTATCTCCTCTGTATCTTGCCCATGCAAACCTGCCCCTGAATCTTTACGCTTTCTCTTGAGAATATTCGTCCGCTTATACTTTATGACACAAGTTAAGGTTACAAACTTCGAATAAAAGCCAGTGAAGTTTTGAAAACTTCGCTAATTCGTGGAATGGGGCTTCTACTTACCCGTCTTAATTACTTTGGTCTGCACTCTTTGACTACCTTGTATTGCCTCTATGATATAGGTGCCTGCTTTGTATTGATCTCCCAGATGAAGAACTTGTCCAACAGCTATGTCCTCTCTTTGTTCCAGCAATCTGCCACTCACATCATACACCCGTATACTTACCTGCTGCTTTGAATCACTCCCCTGCAACTGCACAGTAAAGGCATCTATAGAAGGGTTGGGACTAGCCTTAATATGCAGCGAAGTAACTTCCTGCTTAGTTATCAGCTCATTGCTCTCCTGCATGGTAGTAAGTCTACAATCATCATCTGTAATAGTGACTATGCCTATACTATCCCTGAGGATGGCATTCTGAGCATTGCTCAGGAGCACCTCAAACTGCTCAGTGGGCTCACATACACTGTCATTTACAATATTGATCTTTATCGTAGATGTGGTGGTGCCGGGAGCAAACTGCAGGGTCCATTTCGTGCTGAGGTAATCCCGGGTAGGATAGGCTGTTATATTGTGTGTATGAAAGTCTGCCTGTACTACCTGGGTGGAAGGGGCAGAGAGGTGAACGGTAAGCACTGCCTGCTTTTGAGATTCGCATACCGTTACATCTGCTATGCTGATAGCAGGCTTAGTAGGTCCAACAGCTTTTAGTTGATAAGCGGTTACTACTCCATAGCTATTAATTTCAAGACTGTCAAGAAGACCTCCCACTGCATACAACCTGTTTGCCTGCACGGCAAGGGCGTTTATAGAAGAGGAGCCACCTAAATGTGTCAGAACTTTTCCATTCACTCCAAAGGAAGAGTCTAAAGCACCATTTATTGTATAGCGGGCAAGCGCAAAGTCGTTATTGGAATTAGCAGGATTAGTAGTATATCCCGCTGCCAGGATCGTATCTCCACGCAGCACCATTGCATTTAGCCGGTCCTCTGAGCTATTAAAATCAGTGATCACTTTTCCCTTCTTTCCAAAAGAAGAGTCCAATGTACCATTTATTGTATAGCGGGCAAGCGCAAAACCAGTGTTGAAATTGTCAATATAAGTATATCCGGCCACTATAATCTTGTCGCCCTGCAGCGCTATTGCATTTACAATATCATCTAACCTATTAAAATCCGTGGATACTTTTCCATTCTTTCCAAAAGACATGTCTAAGCTGCCATTAGCCGTATAGCGGGCAAGCGCAAAGTTGTTCATCCTGGGAAGAAAACCGTCACTTCCAGCCACTATAATCTTGTCGCCCTGCAGCACTATTGAACGGGCATCTAAATTTATTATTGTTACTATTCCATTCTTTCCAAAGGAAGAGTCTAACTTCCCATTAGCCGTATAACGGGTAAGTTGTTGTCCAGCTCCAGCCACCAAAATCTTATCTCCCTGCAGCACCATTGCATTTGCCTGACCAAAGCGGTGGGTGAACACTTTTCCATTCACCCCAAAGGAAGAATCTAGGCTGCCATTAGCTGTATAGCGGGCAAGCGCAAAGTTGGAATTGAGAGTATCAGTAGCATATCCGGCCGCTAATATCTTGTCGCCCTGCAGCATTATTGCATGCACCTGATCATCTAAGCCATAAAAGTCAGTAGCCACTTTTCCATTTATTCCAAAGGAAGGATCAAGGCTGCCAGCAGCAGTATATCGTGCGAGCGCAAAGTCATTGTTGCCATTATTATAAAGTGAATACCCTGCCGCTATCACTTTGTTCCCTTGTATAACAGTGCTTGTGAAGTAAGCCTGGCTCGTAGGAAAATAACCGGTAAGCTTTCCATTCTTTCCAAAGGAAGCATCTAACTTACCATTAGTCGTATACCGGCTAAGGGCAAAGTTATAACCACTATGCCCCACAGCATATCCGGCCGCTATGATCTTGTCGCCCTGCAGCACTACTGTATTTGCCTGATCAGTTGAGCCATAAAAGTCCGTGGACTCTTTTCCATTCACTCCAAAAGAAAGGTCTAAGGCGCCGTTTATAGTATATCGGGCTAGAGCAAAGTCTCCATTACTAACTCCGGCCGCTACAACCTTGTAGCCCTGCAGCGTTATTGAATTTACACCAAATCCAGGTGTTACTTTTCCATTCTTCCCAAAGGAAGTATCTAAAGTACCATCAGCCTTATAACGGGCAAGTAAAGGTGTGCTATTGCCTGCAACAGCATCACCCGTATATCCGGCTATTACGATCTTATTTCCCTGCAGCACCATAGAAGTTGGATAATCTGCTGAGCCGCCAAAACCAGATGCTAATACTCCTTCAAATACCCCGGTAGCCGTATAGTGGGCAAGAACAAACCGGCTGTAATGATTACCACTGGTACTGCCGGCCACGATGATCTCATTTCCCTGTACCGCTATTGCATTTGCAAAATCATCGCCACCTAAATCAGTGATTACTTTTCCATTCACTCCAAAGGTAGAGTCTAAGCTGCCATTTGCTGTATAGCGGGCAAGCGCAAAGTCACCAATGGGATAACCACCAATATATCCAGCCACTACAATTTTGTTTCCTTGCAGCACTATTGCATTTGCCTGACTGAAAGGCTCAGGCACTTTTCCATTCACCCCAAAGGTAGAGTCCAGCCTGCCGTTAGCCGTATAACGGGCAAGTGCAACGCCATTATTGCCTAAAACACCACCCTTGCTTCCAGCTACTATGATCTTATCTCCCTGCATTACAGCACCCGCAGCATTCACATTCACAGCATTAGAGTAGCCTGCATTGCCGTAAGTGGAATCCGGCCTCCCATCCGGTAAGTATTTAGCAATTCTTGTGTAACTTGTGTTAGATTGGTTACTAACCTGTATCACATTAAAGATGTTGCCGTTGGTACTTGTCAGCACCACCTTCCCTTGTGCTTCTAAAGTATTGGCATTGTTAAAAAAAGTAGCCGTTTGTACCCCCTTATTTCCAAAACTAGGGTCCAGGCTGCCTGGCTGGCCACTGGCATGCAGTAGCGCCATGCTAAAAAGCAATAGTAAAGATAATGTACGCATATGTATAGGATTTAAATGGTGAATTAAAGAAGAGTTCATTAATAACCTGTTTGAAGTAGGTGGAACAGCATTAAAGGCATCAGTGCATTCTATAAGCTGCAGGCCTTAACATGTCCCATAATTTTCATTATTGATTTCAGGAACCTTCAGAGCTATAGCTAACATATACCTAAGTTATACTGAACTTACACTGAAGTTATACTGAACTTATACCTTATCTCCTTGCTATCTCCTACCTATCAACTCCTCAGTTACAGCCTGTCTACTCAATACCTTGCCTCTTAAAACCAGCCTCCAGTCTCTGTGAATATTCATCAGGTATATATTTTATGGGACAAGCAAAGGCTGCAGGCTTTAAGCAAAGAATTATGTTTTCATAGACATGGTTTAAGAAGTTAATCCATACTCCTTTCGTAATTGGTAGAATGTTGCCGTAGTGAATGATCCATGCTTAAGGTCAATGACTGAAAAATAGCAGTACACTTGTTCTATCAAGTCCATACTTAGAATATAGCCATGCTTAGGAAATAGCCTGTTAAGGATCTTGGCCAGGGCTGTTTACAAAGCTTTGATTAACAGATTTAGACAGACTAATAAAATAACTCTAAGGTACTTACATTTTAATAATTATTCAAATTAGCAACACGCTTTGCTAAATTGGCAAAGCTAAAAGGCAGGTTGGGGAACCTGCCTTTTAGCTTTTACTTCAAGGTGTGCTGCGTTAACACCTTTAAAGAACACGCTCGTTACTCCTCCTGAGGGGTTGAGGGCTTTACTTACCCGTCTTAATCACTTTAGTCTGCACCCTTCGGTCACCCTGCACAGCCTCTATAATGTAAGTACCTGCCTTATACCGGTCTCCTAAATGAAGAACTTGTCCAATGCTATGTTCCCTCTTTGCTCCAGCAATCTGCCACTTACATCATATACCCGTATGCTTACCGGCTGTTTGAGATCACTGCCCTGCAACTGAATAGTAAAGGCATCTGCAGAAGGATTAGGACTGGCAGTGATGCTCAAGTGAGTGCTTGCCTGCGCTTCCTGCTGCTGTTGAATGCTGTGCTGGTTATAAGGGTACAATCATCATCCTTAATGGTGACTATGCCTATACTATCCTTTATCGTAGCATGGCAGGCATTGCTTAAGAGCACTTCAAACTGTTCGGTAGGCTCACATACACTGTCATTTACAATAGGGATCTTTATCGTAGCGGTAGTGGTGCCGGCAGCAAACTGCAGGGTACCTTCCCCGCCAATGTAATCCTGAGTAGTATATGCTGTTTTATGGTGGGTTATATAGTATACCCGTACTACCTGGGTGGAAGGGGCTGAGAGCTGGACGGTAAGCACTGCCTGCTTCTGAGACTCACATACCGTTACATCTGATATGCTGATAGAAGGCTCAGCTCTTCCAGTTGGTAAGCGGCTACTACTCCATAGCTTTCACCTGTACTGCTGTCAAGACTTCCCACTGCATACAGCCTGTTTGCTTGCACAGCAAGGGCGCTTATAGAAGAGGAGCCTGCTAACTGTGTTATTACTTTTCCATTCACTCCAAAGGAGGAATCTAAAGCACCATTTGTTGTATAGCGGGCCAGGGCAAAGTCAGTATTGGGATAATTACCAGTAAATCCAGCCGCTATGATCTTATCACCCTGAATAGCTATTGCATTTGCATAATCATTAGGAGTGTTAAAATCTGTTGTTACTATTCCATTCACTCCAAAGGAAGAGTCCAGTTTCCCATCAGTGGTATAGCGGGCAAGGGCAAAGTCAGTATTGTTATAAGCACTAGTACATCCAGCCACTACAATCTTATCACCCTGCAGCGCTATTGCATTTGCAACAGCATAGGAGTTATTAAAAGTAGTGGTTACCTTTCCATTCTCTCCAAAGGAGAAGTCTAATGCTCCATTTGTTGTATAACGGGCCAGCGCAAAGTAGAATTGCAATCGAAATGATCAGAAGTATATCCAGCCGCTATGATTTTGTCACCCTGCAGCGTTATGGCATTTATATAATCATCAATGTCACCAAAATAGTAGTCGTCACTATAAAGTTAGAGTCCAGTTTGCCATCAGCCGTATAGCGGGCAAGCGCAAAGTCCTCGCTGTGACCAATCTCAGGACTAGGAGTGGCGCCGGCCACCAGGATCTTATCTCCCTGAAGAGTTAGTGCCTTTATCGGAAATATCAGTTGTTGCTTTTCCCTTCTCTCCAAAGGAGGAATCTAAAATCCCATCAGCAGTATAGCGGGCAGGCGCAATGTCATGGTAACCACATACTGAAAGCATATCCGGCCACTACGATTTTGTTGCCCTGCAGTGCTATTGAACTTGCACCATCATCCAGTTATTAAAATCAGTGATGACTATTCCATTCACTCCAAAGGAAGAGTCCATAGTACCATTAGTAGTATAGCGGGCAAGCGCACGGTAGCACTGAGTCTTCCAGCCACAATGATCTTATTCCCCTGTATAACAGTGCTTGTAAAGTAAGTTTGGCTAGTAGGAAAATAGCCTGTAAGCAACCCCTGCTCTCCAAAGGAAACATCCAAAGCACCACCAATAGTATAGCGGGCAAGGGCAAAGTCATTATTGCCGACAACTAAATTATAAGTATATCCAGCCACTATAATCTTGTCGCCCTGCAGTGCTATTGCATTTGCCTGATCATCGGAGTTATTAAAATCAGTGATTACTAATCCATTCACTCCAAAGGAAGAGTCCAATTTACCATCTGCCGTATAGCGGGCAAGTACAAAGTCAGATTGGTAAAGAATCAAAAGTATATCCAGCCGCAATGATCTTATCCCCCTGTAGCACTATTGAATTTACATTACTAAGCCGTTAAAATCCGTTATTACTATTCCATTCACTCCAAAGGAAGAGTCTAATGTACCATCCGCCGTATAGCGGGCAAGGGCAAAGTCTGTGGGATAATAGATTTCCAGCCACTATGATCTTGTCTCCCTGCAGAGCTATTGAATGTGCTTGATCCCAGGAGTTATTAAAATCAGTGATTACTAGTCCATTCATTCCAAAGGAAGAGTCCAATTTACCATTTGCCGTATAGCGGGCAAGAGCAAAGTCCTAGTGGTAGCCAACATCATTACTGTTTCCAGCCACTACAATCTTATCTCCCTGCAGCGCTATTGCAGTTGCATTATCATCTGAGTTATTAAAATCAGTAGTTACTATTCCATTCACTCCAAAGGAAGAATCTAATGTACCATCAGCGGTATAGCGTGCAAGGGCAAAGTCATAAGGCCATTACCGGATTATAAGTAGATCCAGCCACTATGATCTTATCGCCCTGCAGTGCTATTGCATTTGCATTATCATCAGGGCTATAAAATCAGTGGTGACTAGTCCATTCACTCCAAAGGAAGAGTCCAAAGTACCATTAGCAGTATAGCGGGCAAGTGCAAAGTCTCCATTACCTCCAGCCACTACGATCTTGTCTCCCTGAAAAACAGCACTGGCAACAGATAAGTGTTCACCGCGTTGGAGTAGCCCGCATTACCATAAGAGGAATCCAGTCTTCCATCCGGTAAGTACTTAGCAATTCTATATGAGATAATTCGATCTGTAATACAATAAAGATTTCTCCATTAGCATTTGTCAGTACCGCATTCGCAGACTCAGATAAAGATTGACATTGTTATAAAAAGCAGCTGTTTGTATACCATTATTTCCAAAAGTGGGGTCAAGGCTGCCTGCCTGACCAGTGGCTTTGAAATAGAACAATACTAGCAAAGCAGCAGTAAACATAATGTACGCATAAGAATAGGATTTAAAAGTGAGTAATATGATTTAAGTAATGCTGTTATAAGCATGTTGAAGGAGGTGAAAGGACTAAGTCTGCTGTGGAAACACAGACTTAGTCCAGCACTTTATTGACCAGTCTTTATAACTTTGGTCTGTACGCTTCGGTTACCCTGCATAGCTTCTATGATGTAGGTGCCTGCCTTGTAATGATCACCTAAGTGTAGTATCTGACCAATGGAGATGTGCTCTCTTTCTTCCAGCAGTCTGCCACTTATATCGTATACCCGGATACTGACTTGCTGTTTAAGATTACTACCCTGTAGTTGAATTGTAAAGGCATCTGCAGAAGGATTGGGACTAGCATTCATGCGAAGTGAAGTGCTTTGCTTTGCTATCAATGCATTATCGTCATCAGTAATGGTAACTACACCTATACTATCGTTGATAGCAGCATGGCAGGCAGTGCTTAAGAGCACTTCAAACTGCTCGGTAGGTTCACATACACTGTCATTTACAAGAGGAATCTTTATCGTAGCGGTAGTGGTACCGGCAGCACGTCCTTGCACGAACGGATCAAGGTCGTCGAACGACGGCTGTTGGTGGATGTACTCGCAGCGATGGCAACGCGCGGCGTGACCTGGACGGGACGAAAGGCGGCCATGGGATGACTGACGCAAACGAGGGCCGGCGCCCGATCCGGCGCGCGTTGATCAGTGTCTACGACAAGACGGGTCTGGCCGAGCTGGCCCGCGGGCTGCACGACGCGGGCGTGACCATCGTCTCCACCGGCTCGACGGCGAAAACCATTGCCGCCAGCGGTGTTCCGGTGACACCGGTCGAGGACGTCACAGGCTTCCCTGAGATCCTCGACGGGCGGGTCAAGACGCTGCACCCTCGCGTGCACGCCGGCCTGCTCGCCGACACCCGCAAGGCCGAGCACCTCGCCGCGCTCGCAGAACTCGGCGTCGCGGCCTTCGAACTCGTGGTGGTGAACCTGTACCCGTTCAGCGAGACCGTCGCCTCCGGCGCGAGCGAGGACGAGTGCGTCGAGCAGATCGACATCGGCGGACCGTCGATGGTGCGCGCCGTCGGCCAAGAACCACCCCAGCGTCGCCGTGGTCGTCGACCCGCTCGGCTACGACGGCGTGCTGGCGGCCGTGCGTGCCGGCGGATTCACGCTCGCTGAGCGGAAGAAGCTTGGCGTCGTTGGCGTTTCGGCACACCGCCGAGTACGACGTCGCCGTGGCGAGCTGGATGGGCTCGACGCTGGCGCCGGAGGCCGAGCGACGCGCCGGACGCTGCCGCAGTGGTTCGCCGGAACCTGGCGGCGCACCGCGGTGCTGCGCTACGGCGAGAACCCGCATCAGCAGGCCGCGCTGTACGTCGACGACACCGGCTGGCCGGGGCTGGCGCAGGCCGAGCAGCTGCACGGCAAGGAGATGTCCTACAACAACTTCACCGACGCCGACGCCGCGTGGCGGGCGGCGTTCGACCACGAGGACACCTGCGTGGCGATCATCAAGCACGCCAATCCGTGCGGTATCGCGGTCTCGTCGGTGTCGGTCGCCGACGCGCACCGCAAGGCCCACGAGTGCGATCCGCTCAGCGCGTTCGGCGGCGTGATCGCCTCGAACACCGCGGTCAGCGTCGAGATGGCCGAGACGGTCGCCGACATCTTCACCGAGGTGATCATCGCGCCGGCCTACGAGGCCGGCGCGGTCGAGATCCTGGCCCGCAAGAAGAACATTCGCGTGCTGGTGGCCGCCGAGCCGCAGGCCGGCGGGACCGAGTTCCGTCAGGTCAGCGGTGGTCTGCTGGTGCAGCAGCGCGACGCGATCGACGCGACGGGCGACGACTCCGGTGAACTGGACGCTGGCCACCGGCGAGGCCGCCGACCCGGCGACGCTGGCGGACCTGGTGTTCGCCTGGCGGGCGTGCCGGGCGGTGAAGTCCAACGCGATCGTCGTCGCCCGGACGGTGCGACCGTCGGTGTCGGCATGGGTCAGGTCAACCGGGTCGACGCGGCGCGGCTGGCGGTCGAGCGGGGCGGCGACCGGGTCGCGGGCGCCGTCGCGGCCTCCGACGCCTTCTTCCCGTTCCCCGACGGTCTGGAGACGCTGACGCAACGCGGGCGTGAAGGCGATCGTGCACCCCGGTGGTTCGATGCGCGACGACGTCGTCACCGAGGCGGCGGCCAAGGCGCCGGCATCACGCTCTACCTCACGGGCGCGCGGCACTTCGCCCACTGACCCCTGTCTGACGACAGATGGCGACCTGCCCGAAGATCCCCGTGCTCGAGGATCGCCGGCCACGCGGCTCGCGGCTGGGTCAGCGCAGGATCCGCCCGTCGGCGTGCCGGTCAGATCGCCCCGTTCAGCGGGAGGCGACCGAAGCCGGGGCGTTGCAACCCCGGGACACCGAGCAGCTGTGTTGGTTCCGGTCGTTGTCGCCTGGCTCCGCGCTGTTTGGCTGCGCGCCGGCCAATCCCGCCCCCGCGTCGAAGCACGATCCTCGGCGCTTGACGACCAGTCCGCCGAGCGCCAGCAGCAGCCGCCGCGAGGTTCTCCTGGATGTGTTCACAGTCACCCCTGTGTGCACGCCCGGGTGCCTGGCCCAGGGGATCGCTCCCGGCGGCTCCTGCTGCCCAACATACTCCTCGACTGGGACCAGCGAAACATTTCTGACGCCGTCGAGATGCCAAGCTGCGGATGATCGGATCAACACGGAACAGGTATTCGATTGCGCCGAGATTTGCGAGTGGCGATCCTGCGTAGGGAAATCGCTGGCACCAGCATACGCAGGTGCGTGGAGCCGGCGCGGACGGCTGACGCCGCGCAGTGCCGTATTCCGCGGCGGTCGCGCGCGGTGTTCGCTCTCAGCGGTGCTGTCGCCGAGCAGTCGTAGCGTGGAGTGGTGACATCACCTAACGATCTGCCCCGCACCGTCGGCGAACTGCGTGCCTCCGGGCATCGTCGAGCGCGGCGTCAAGGCCGAGATCCGGGAGAACCTGCTGGCTGCGCTGGCCGAGGGGCGCGACGTGTGGCCCGGCATCCTCGGCTTCGAGGACACCGTGCTGCCGCAGCTGGAGCGGGCGCTGATCGCCGGGCACGACATCGTGCTGCTGGGCGAACGCGGGCAGGGCAAGACCCGCCTGCTGCGCGCGCTGACCGGACTGCTCGACGAGTGGACGCCCGTCATCGAGGGCTCCGAGCTCGGCGAGCACCCGTACACGCCCGATCACCCCGGAGTCGATCCGGCGCGCGGCGACCTCGGGTGACGACCTGCCGATCACGTGGCGGCACCGCAGCGAGCGCTACACCGAGAAGCTCGCCACGCCGGACACCAGCGTCGCCGACCTGGTCGGTGACATCGACCCCATCAAGGTGGCCGAGGGCCGCAGCCTCGGCGATCCGGAGACCATCGCCTTCGGCCTGATCCCGCGGGCGCACCGCGGCATCGTCGCCATCAACGAGCTGCCCGACCTCGCCGAGCGCATCCAGGTGTCGATGCTCAACGTGATGGAGGAGCGCGACATCCAGGTCCGCGGCTACACGCTGCGGCTGCCGCTCGACGTGCTGGTCGTGGCCAGCGCCAACCCCGAGGACTACACCAACCGCGGCCGCATCATCACCCCGCTCAAGGACCGGTTCGGCGCCGAGATCCGCACGCACTACCCGCTGGAGCTCGAGGCCGAGGTCGGCGTCATCAACCAGGAGGCGCACCTGGCCGCGGCGGTGCCGCGAGTATCTGCTGCAGATCCTCGCCCGGTTCGCCCGCGGCCTGCGCGAATCGCAGTCGATCGACCAGCGCTCCGGGGTGTCGGCGCGGTTCGCGATCGCCGCCGCCGAGACGGTGGCCGCGGCCGCCCGGCACCGCTCGACGATCCTCGGCGAGCAGGACCCCGTCGCGCGGGTGGTCGACCTGGGCACCGTGATCGACGTGCTGCGCGGCAAGCTGGAGTTCGAGTCCGGTGAGGAGGGCCGCGAGCAGGCCGTGCTGGAGCACCTGCTGCGGCGCGCCACCGCGGACACCGCGCAGCGGCTGCTCGGCGGGCTCGACGTCGGCCCGCTGGTGGCCGCCGTGGAGGACGGTGCGCCGGTGACCACCGGGGAGCGGGTGTCGGCCAAGGACGTGCTGGCCGCGCTGCCGGACCTGCCCGTCGTCGACGCCATCGCGACGCGGCTGGGGGCGCAGACCGACGGCGAGCGGGCCGCGGCGCTCGAACTCGCGCTGGAGGCGCTGTATCTGGCCAAGCGCATCGACAAGGTGTCCGGACGAGGGCGAAACCGTCTATGGCTAAGCGGACTTTCGCGATATTCGCGGTACACCGGCGGGCCCGACCCGCTGGCGCCCGCCGGTCGATCTGCGCGAGGCGCTGGAGCAGATCGGCCAGGACGTCATGGAGGGCACCTCGCCCCGGCGGGCGTTGTCGGAGCTGCTGCGTCGCGGCACCCAGAACATGCGCGGCGCCGACAGGCTGGCCGCCGAGGCCAACCGCAAGCGCGGGGAGTTGTTGCGGAACAACAACCTCGACGGCACCCTGCAGGAGATCAAGAAGCTGCTCGACGAGGCCGTGCTGGCCGAGCGCAAGGAACTGGCACGCGCGCTCGACGACGACGCCCGCTTCGGCGAACTGCAACTGGACTCGCTGTCGCCGTCGCCGGCCAAGGCCGTCCAGGAACTCTCGGAGTACGACTGGCGCTCGCCGGAGGCCCGGCAGAAGTACGAGCAGATCAAGGACCTGATGGGTCGGGAGATGCTCGACCAGCGGTTCGCCGGGATGAAGGACGCGCTGGAGAACGCCACCGACGAGGACCGGCAGCGCGTCAACGACATGCTCGACGACCTGAACGACTTGCTGGACAAGCACGCTCAAGGGCGAGGACTCGCCGCAGGACTTTCAAGACTTCATGGACAAGCACGGCGAGTTCTTCCCGGAGAATCCGAAGAACATCGACGAGCTACTCGACTCGCTGGCCAAGCGCGCCGCCGCCGCGCAGCGGTTCCGCAACAGCCTGTCGGCCGAGCAGCGCGCCGAACTGGATGCGCTGGCGCAGCAGGCATTCGGCTCGCCGTCGCTGATGAACGCGCTCGACCGGCTCGACGGCCACCTGCAGGCCGCCCGCCCGGGCGAGGATTGGGACGGCTCGCAACGGTTCTCCGGCGACGACCCGATGGGCATGGGCGAGGGCGCCCAGGCCATGGCCGACATCGCCGAACTGGAGCAGCTGGCCGAGCAGCTGTCGCAGAGCTACGCCGGCGCGCAGATGGACGACGTCGACCTCGACATGCTGGCCCGCCAACTGGGCGACGACGCCGCCGTCGACGCGCGCACGCTGGCCGAACTCGAGAAGGCCCTGATGAACCAGGGCTTCCTGGACCGTGGCTCCGACGGACAGTGGCGGCTGTCGCCGAAGGCCATGCGGCAGCTCGGCCAGGCCGCGTTGCGCGATGTGGCCCAACAGCTTTCGGGTCGACACGGCGAGCGTGAGACCCGGCGGGCCGGCGCGGCGGGCGAGCTGACCGGCGCCGACCCGGCCGTGGCAGTTCGGCGACACCGAGCCGTGGAACGTCACCCGCACGCTGACCAACGCGGTGCTGCGCCAGGCCGGCACCGGCGGTGGCCGAGCGCGCCGCTGCAGGATCACCGTCGAGGACGTCGAGATCTCCGAGACCGAGACCCGCACCCAGGCCGCGGTGGCGCTGCTGGTCGACACGTCGTTCTCGATGGTGATGGAGAACCGCTGGCTGCCGATGAAGCGGACGGCGCTGGCGCTCAACCATCTGGTCAGCACCCGGTTCCGGTCGGACGACCTGCAGATCATCGCGTTCGGCCGCTATGCCCGCACGGTCACGCGCCGCCGAACTGACCGGGCTGGAGGGCGTCTACGAGCAGGGCACCAACCTGCATCACGCGCTGGCGCTGGCCGCCCGGCATCTGCGTCGGCACCCGAACGCGCAGCCGGTGGTGCTGGTCGTCACCGACGGTGAGCCGACCGCGCACCTCGAGGACTTCGGCGACGGCGAGGGCTGCGTCGGTGTTCTTCGACTACCCGCCGCACCCGCGGACCATCGCGCACACCGTGCGTGGATTCGACGAGATCGCCCGGCTGGGCGCGCAGGTGACCATCTTCCGACTGGGCAGCGACCCGGGGCTGGCGCGGTTCATCGACCAGGTGGCGCGCCGCGTCGAGGGGCGGGTCGGTGGTGCCGGATCTCGACGGTCTGGGCGCCGCCGTGGTCGGCGACTATCTGCGCTCGCGACGTAGGCGGTAGCGTCGCTGGGCATGGGGATGCCCAACG
>CAWFUV010000042.1:0-72876 GCA_963819045.1 uncultured Chitinophagaceae bacterium
TTTTTTTTCCTCTTCTTCAACCATCGTATTGCTCTATAACAACTGTATAGGTTATTTTGGCTGAACCGGTGGCTACACCGGTAACTTTGCCATTATCATTTATAGTGGCAATGGCAGGCTGGTTGCTTTGCCAGGTTCCACCCACTGCCTCGTTGGTGAGTTGAATAGCACTATTGAGACAAATATCTGAGCTGCCTGTGATCAGGTTGGGCTTGTTGTTCGTTATCTTTCTTATTACATGATTGCTTGCATCTGTGATATACATTACACCAGTGGCATCAACAAATACATCCTTAAGGTTTGTGAAAGTAGCTTTTAAAGCAGGTCCGCAATCGCCTGTATAGCCCATTGCTCCGGTGCCTGCTACTGTAGTAATAATACCAGTTTTATCTACCTTCCTGATGACATTGTTGTGTGTATCAGCAATAAACAGGTTACCTTCCTGGTCAAAGCATATTCCTTCGGGCCCTGATAGCTTAGCTTCTCTTGCCGGGCCTCCATCACCAGTGTATCCTATAGCGTAGACATATCCTCCGGGGTTGTGAATACCTGCTACCCTGGTTATCATTCCACTTTTTAAATCCAGTTTCAAAATAGTATTTTCTCCCGCTGCTGCTATATAGAGGCTTCCGTCAGGTCCCCATGCCAGGTCGGTTGGGAAGTTGATCCAAATATCTGTAGCTATATTATTATCATCTGCCAACCTGCGTTCGTTCCTCCTGCTACGGTATAGATAAGTCCTGTTTTTGCATCTATTTTTCTTACACGACTATCGTAAGTATCGGCAACATAAACATTGCCGCTATCATCCACAGCTATTCCGGAAGGATAATCAAAAACAGCTCCTGTTGCCGGTGCATTTTCATCCCTGCCGTTTACATTGTAGTAGGTATTTTCGGTGTGAGGGATGCCGGCTATAATTGTTTCCTTTTAGTGACTGCATCTATTTTCCGGATACAAGAAGCAATCCCATCCGCTACATACATGTTACCACTTTTATCAAAAGCCACATTGACAGTTCCGGAAAGATCCGGTGCCGGATATGTAGAAATCATATTCGTTTTTGTATCAATCATTCGGATTCGACCGGCACGATCAGATACATATAAGTTTCCTGCCGCGTCCCCATTTATTCCGAATGGAGAAGATAAAGTACTGTTTACCGGCAGCCCGCCATCACCGCTATTGGCTGAGGTACCATTACCAGCATAAGTAGTAATGATTTGTGCCTGACCTATTATAAAGCAGAAAAGAAATGAGAAGAGAGATAAACAGGTTTTAAAAGGAATATAAGTATTTAACATTGCTATTGGAAGTTATAAAAGCATCAGTTCTATATTTCAAAAGTATTTACAATAGCCTTATGCATTCAAGCTTTTAAGCCTATATATATCCTTATGAGGGTGTATTAAGTATAATTTAATTTAACTAACATGTTACCTGGTAATTTACTGTGTTGGCATTGCGCGCCTTGTAGTAAAACCCAAAGCATTTATCTTTATCCCAAACAATCTGATGTAACCGATCGTTATTAAAAAGATATTACGTAAACGATTGTTGCTATATAACTAACCTTATGAATAATAAACATTGGAATAAAATATACCTCTTGCTGGCACTTGTCACAACAGACATCAGTTCTGTTGCCGCACAAACCAACAGTCAACAAACAGTATGGCCAACAATTACTAACCAGATGAAGCCATGGGCCCGCTGGTGGTGGATGGGAAATGCGGTAGATAAAAACCAACCTGCAGAGGCGTTTGAGCCAAATGGATTCTGTTGGTATTGGTGGGGTAGAAATTACGCCCATCTATGGCGTAAAAGGCTATGAAGCTGCTTACATCGATTTCCTTTCCCCTAAATGGATGGAAATGCTCCATTATACAGTTGATCAAAAGCAGGCAGCTAGGTATAGGAGTAGATATGAACACTGGGTACAGGATGGCCCTTTGGCGGTCCTCAGATCACGCCGGAACTTGCCGCTGGCCGGTTGCTTATCAGAACGTACACTGTGGATGGAGGACAACAGGTAACAATGAAAATTGCTCCCCCGGAAAATGATTCAACAGTACAACAATACGGAGCTGCTTTAAAAGCCTTAACCGCTTATGGAAGTGACGGAGAGGTAATCAATCTGGCAGATAAGGTAAGTCCGGATGGGCAATTGAACTGGACTGCCCCTGCCGGGCAATGGACGCTGTATGCAGCGTTTGCCGGTAAAACCGGGCAAATGGTAAAGCGGGCAGCACCGGGTGGTGAGGGTTTGGTGATGGATCATTTTAATCCTGCAGCTGTTACTACCTACCTTAACCGTTTTGATAAAGCATTTGGAAGCCAGCCTGTTGGTATCCGCTCCTTCTTCAACGATAGTTATGAAGTGTACGATGCAGATTTTACCCCCCATTTCTTTGAAGAGTTTCAGAAGAGAAGAGGCTATGATATCCGTCTTTATTTAAAGCAGTTAGTAAGTAAAGAAGAAGCGGATACAACCATCAGGGTGAGGGCTGATTACAGGCAAACAGTGTCGGAACTGCTGTATGATAATTTTACTAAGCCGTGGCACCAATGGGTAAAAAAACATAAAGGGTTGTCGCGCAACCAGGCACATGATTCTCCCGGCAACCTGCTCGACCTTTATGCAGCAGTGGATATACCCGAACCTGAGATATTCGGGATCATCCCTGTTGATGTGCCTGGCATGAAGTATTACACCGACTATGGCAAAACGGTACATGTAGCTCCTGATCCTGTTATGGTGAAATTTGCCGCTTCTGCTGCCGGGGTTTATGGAAAGCCGTTAGTGTCTTGCGAAACGTTTACCTGGATGGGTGAGCATTTCAAAGTTCCCCTTTCCCATTGCAAGCCTGAAGTACAACAGGCTTTTCTTGCAGGTGTAAACCATATCTTTTTTCATGGCGCTACCTATTCTCCCGAAGAGGCTGCCTGGCCTGGGTGGCTTTTCTATGCTTCTGTAAACTTTGCTCCTTCTAACAGCTTCTGGCCTCATTTGGGAGGACTGGATAGTTATATTGCCCGTACACAATCCATTCTTCAGACCAGCAAAACAGATAACGAACTGATGGTGTACTGGCCTGTTGATGATGTTCGCCATCAGGCAGGCAAGGGCACGATTCTGCAAATGCTCCAGATAAATACCATTGCTGACTGGCTTCAGTCAAGCACCTTTTATAAGGAGGTAACCAAGCTGATGAAAGAAGGCTACCAACTGGACTATGTTTCAGACAACTACCTGAAAGAGGCATCTGTTGTAAACGGAAGCGATATTAAGGTAAGCGAAACGGGCTTACCTCATAAAGTATTGGTAGTGCCGGAAACGGAGTTTATGCCGGAAGCCACCTTTGAAAGGGTGCTACAACTGGCAGGGGATGGTGCAACGGTTATTCTACAGAAGCTACCTGCCGACGTGCCAGGATTCTTTAACGTGGAGCAACGCAAGCAACATTTAAAAGAAATGGTTGACGGGTTAAGCTTTACAGAGGCAGGTGATGGTGTAAAGAAAGCAGCCGTAGGAAAAGGGCAGGTATTGGTATCAGAAGATGTACAAAAAGGATTACAGTTTGCCAAAATATATGGTGAAACGATCACCGGATCCGGCCTGAAGTTTATTCGTAAAATAAGGGGTAATGGTAAGTCTTACTATCTGGTCAACCATACGGCTCACAACATAGATGAATGGCTCTCCATTAACACGCCTGCCATTGCAGTAACCATACTTGACCCGCAGGATGGCAGGTATGGATTTGCAGCGACACAAAAAGAGGAGCAAGGCACCAAAGTACATGTACAGGTAGCTGCCGGAGATGCCATCTTTATAGAAACATCCTCAATGAATGCTCCTGTTAATAAATGGGTGTACACTAAAACGGGTGATAAAGGGATAGTGATCAATGGTCCTTGGAAACTTCATTTTACAACAGGAGGACCAAACCTTCCAAAAGACCAGGTTCTCGATAAGCTTATCTCCTGGACGGAATTGAATGATGATGAAGCAAAAAGATTTTCGGGTACTGGTGTTTACTCAACCACTTTCCGGCTATCTGCAAAAGATGCATACGACTACGAATTGGATTTAGGAGACGTAAGGGAAAGTGCACACATCATCGTCAATGGAAAAGATGCCGGGATAGTTTGGTATGTCCCTGCTAAAATTAAAATTGGCAGATTCCTTAAGCCTGGTCAAAACACCATCCGTATAGAAGTTGCTAATCTTATGGCTAACCGTATCATTGACCTTGATAAGCGAAAAGTAGAATGGCGCAAATTCAGGGATATTAATTTTGTCAATATCAATTACCAGGAGTTTGATGCTTCAGGATGGCCATTACAACCTTCTGGCTTATTGGGACCGGTTATCCTTCTTCCAATACAGAAAGAATAGATGATGAACAGCTTATCGCTATGTTGCTGGAGCTCCGGTCCTTCATTCACATATTGAATGAGGGCTCACCCGTAGCATTCTGCCATTTCAGCGGTAGCTATAGATGAGGCTCCTATTCATATTTGGGGTTGATACCAGAACGTGGTCACCTTTCGTCTTGGGATTTACCAACTTAGTTATACAAATATTCTGCTGCGCTTTGCCCATTCTTATTATCATCGTTGCAGTAGATTAACTTAAAGAATGCTATTACATTCGTATAAACTACAATTATTCATCATCTTCATGAAACAAATCACTGTTATTGATTTCTATTTTTTATTAGTCTTACTATCCATGCCCAGAAAGGAAAAGCTATCTCATTCTTTTATTGAAAATTTCAACGATTCTGTTTTAGAATAATTTCAGATATGGCTCTACTGGAAATAAAGCTGCTTTTAAATGGCAATCTGGTGTTACTTCCAAAACAGAACCTGGCACGAAAGTGCTATTGTTTAAAATAGACCCGGCGGATAGTGCGGGTGCAGGCCGTGGCCCGGAAATTATATCGAATGACTTTACTCATTTCGGCACTTATTCTGCCCGGCTGAAAGTTCCTGATGTAAGAAATGTTCAGCCAAATACAGGTGCTGTTGTGGGTTATTTTACTTACTACATGGATAGCGTGTACGGGCTTAGTGAGATAGACTTTGAATGGCTGGTTGCAGATCCTTCCATCATTTATATAGGCACCTGGACTGGTTATGAGGGGCAACTTAAAAGAATCGGGCGAACGATAAATTTAGCTAAAGGAATTATCTACAATACGATTTATAAAGAAGGCTATAAAGGAGAACCCACTGTCTTTAACCGGTGCTCAAAACCAGCCCGAAACAATTGAGGCTATCGATAATTATGATGCTTCATCCGACGTTTTATACTTACGGATTTGACTGGTATTCTAATCGCCTCAGGTGGTGGATGATTCACCCGGTGACAGGTAAGAAAATCGTTTTGTGGGATTACCAGGGATCTCAAAGGGGCATACCCCAGCATCAATCATATTACCGGATGAACTTTTGGCATACCAACGAATGGGGAGTTGAAACCAATCTTAACGCAATTGAGAAACCATTGCATCCCTATGAACTGGAAGTTGATTGGATGAAATATGAGCCATTCAGGAAGTGATTTATCCAGGCTAATAATATCAAGTAACTAATAAGATGACAGAAGTGTATATCAAATAAGTACTTGGAAATGCTAGAAAACAAGACACAAGCTGCAAGCTCCTTCTCTTCAGTCATCTGTCAACCGTCATCTGTCATCTCAGTTACTATTACTCTTGTGATGTATTATTGTCTTTATCAGTATTTAAAGTTCGTTTTCCATCTACATTATCTGACTTCTTATATAATTCAAGTGCAAAAAGAGCATCAACCATAGGGTTACCGGCACTGCTACCATTTCCTGAGTTTACCACTATCTTAGGAATAATGGGTATATTGTGCTCAGCTAATGTTTGCGCAATTACAGTAGCAGCATAGTTTGGCATTGCTTTATTTTTCTTATCCATTACCTCTGCTTCAGCCTCTCCAATGGATTTAGTAATAGCAGCTTTTGCAGTACCTTCTATAGTAATCCTGTAAGCTTCACCATCTGCTTTCTTCTTAACTGCCTCTGCCTGCTGTTCGGCTATCGTAACCTCCTGTTGAGATTGAACAACACTCTTTTGCATATCCGCAAGCGCCGTTGCATTTGCAAGTGCTTTACGCTGATCCTGGGCATCTTTTTGCACCAGGTAAGTTTGCTTTTGCTGTGAAGCAATCTCTCTGTCCTTTATTGGCTGAATCAGTTCTTCGGGTAAAATGACGTCATCAATCAATACATCCTTGCATTCAACAAAGTGTTTTTCTAAAACCTGACTAATGTACGCTTTTGCGGCTGTTTGTATTTGCTGCCTGTTTGTATAGAGTTCTATAGCCATTCTGTTTTCTGCAGAATTCCGGAAATAACTACTGATGGTTGATTGCAACACCTGGGAAACAAGGCCCGATACATCACCAAAATTTGCAACAATCTGTGGAGCATTATTCATAGGTATATGTACAATCACCACCACATCCATCTTTGCATTAAAAGCATCCTTGGTTCGTAAGGTTATTGTAGATAAGTTCTGATCAAAATTATGTGCCTGTGTTTTTGAATCTGCCCAATAAAGGGCAATTTGTGTGACAGGAATAATTTTAACCTCCTGCACATGGGTGTTAATCGGGTATTTACCGGGACCTAATGGATCTTTCCATACACCTTTCTGCCCGGTTTCAACAATCTTCGCATTGATAGCCATGTTTTGCGCAGCAGTATTCTCTTCCGATTTTTGATTAGAATTTACATTCTCAATCCGAGCCTCATCCTTTGCCTGTAATGCCAGTGGAATTTCTTCTTTTTTACCACTCACATATGAGATAACAACCGCACAGTGCCCCACCGGTACATCAGTCATTGGCACAAACTCCACATTTGCAAACCAGGGATTGATTACATAACGGCCTGCCTGCAAAACAGATATTTGAAGTCCTTTATATCCACCATTACCAATAAATGCCTGTGCATTTTGGAAGTGGTTATGTTCGCCTACGTCAAATTTCGCCATCTCTCCATCTTCAATGGCTTTTCCCTCCCGTACAGTAACAATTCCAACCTGGTCGGTTTTTACTTCAAGTATATTAGTAGGTGATTCAATCCTAAATACTTCAGTATTTATCTTGTAGCTTCCGGCAGTTAATACTGCTAATTGCTGCCCCTTTTGCCCTCCATTTTGAATAAACTCACGGGCATTCTGGAAATTGTCGCATTCTACAACATCAGCAAGGTTTCTTCCGGGATTCAGAGGTCCGCCTGCAATGGAAACTACCTGGCAGAATTGACCGGGAGGTACAACTGTAAGCTTTTCTTTTCTGATGCTAAATTTCCATGGCCAAAAACTGAAGTGCAATCCTGGAGAAAGCGTGTCAGCCTGGATGCCAGCTTCACCGTTTAGTGCTACAATTGCTCCGGGCTCCAGCCTTTTACCTGCTGAGAATTTTTTATTTACAATCCCGACTCTGTCTTGTTGTATATACACAATTCCAAGTAGTGAAGCACTAAAAAAAAGCAAAACCAACAGTATTACAGTAAAAATTGCGATCTGCCCGTACCACGTTATCGCAATCAGAATAATAGCATTCATGATAGTATTTGTTTAATTAATATTTCCAGAATATTCTTAATAGCACGTTTTATTAGTTTCTAACCAGCAAGAAGAGATCACCGACTGTTGCGGCTAATGTTTAGGGAATTCTTACTAGTAGAAAGTTCTAAGTATTTTTCCCTATCATTTATCGTATTTTCTGCATGTCACGTATACATTATCCATTAGTATTCTATACATAACTGCTATTTGAACTGTTAATAGTTCTCAACAGAGAGCCTGGTTATGAGGATTTACAAACTTTAGAATTAGCCCATTAGTTGCTGATGCTGCACTATGTAAACCAGTTTTGTCAAACCTTGATTGCTACAGTAAGTTAATGATGAGCATTATTTATATTATAACTGTCTCCACAATGCCCTTCTTCCCGATTATGATTATCATGTCCATCTCAATGGTTTATGTTTGAATCTATTATTTGTTTTAAGGTTGAATTATAATTTATCGAAACAGAGTATAAAAGTTAACTATTTATACTATATATCCATTAAAATCAGAAGAATCTAATGCTCTATCCACTTCTAAGAGTGAACGTTTAAAATATAGGACAAATATAGTGTACTGTTTAATCAGCTAAAACACGGCACTTCTAATTTTCATATCAGCATCGGCAAATGCAGTAGCAGCTTTTTGCTGTATGATTGCAGCTTCACTTTTTTTGCCTTCATGCATCAAAGCCTGGCTTAATCCCGTATAAGACCAGCCATTATTTGGGTTATAATGCAAATCATCCTTAAAGACCTTTTCGGCGAGCTGCGTACTGTTTTGCCTTTAATAATACGGTACCCAAATATTGCCTTGCGGGATGCACCCAGTCTTTAGGTTCATCATATATCATGGAGTCTTCTCTGTTTACCGCTTCCTGTAAATAGTTGATGGATACAGAAAGATCATTCTGTTCTTCAGCAATCACCCCTTGCAATATTCTCTCAGCCACCCTTGCGCCATTGATACCGGGATTAGCATACGCGGGTGCAGGGGCACTCATCTGGGAGTTGGTCATATCCTGTTGCACTGCCAGTAATTCTTTTTCAGCATTATCAAACTGGTGCTTTCTGGCATAAGCCAGCCCTCTTCCATAGTGCCATAACAAATTGCCGTAAATATGGCTGGCGGGTATTTCTGGTGTTTGCAAGACATCATCCCATTTACCAAAACGGATTAGCGTAAGATAAGGAGTCATATAAATATACTGTACAAATATACCCATGAAGTCCGGCATACTTTGCCAGCTACTGTCAAAGCTGTTGCGGGTATCCAGGGATAACTTTTGCGCTACTGCAAACTTGCCGTCCATATTAGCACAGGTAGCCTGCATATGCAGATTGTGGATGAGGTATAGTGGCGTATTATTCATTACGGGTGCATACTTACCGAGGTAATCGTAATAACTCTTTATGGCTTGTTCGTTTACTGCTTCCCCCCTTTTATAATTACCAGTACGGATGTAGATGTGAGCAGGCATATGCACTACATGCGATACTCCGGGCATTAATGATGGCAGGCGGTCTGCAGCAGCCAATGCTCTTTCGGGATGATCAGAAGCTTCTACAGCGTGAATGTAATAATGTACTGCACCCGGGTGATTGGGAGTGGTTTTCAAGACAGCTTCCAGTGTTTGTACAATCTCCGGCGTCCAGGCTTTTGGCTTTACCATATCTGTCATAAAAATTCCAAGGATGCAATAACATCATTGCATCTGCGTACAAAGTGCCTATATCCGGGTTGTTGCTATACTGCTGATATACTTTTTTCATAGCATCAGCATATAGCTGGTTTAAATGTTCGCGCGTTTGAGTAGTATCGGCAGAGTAGCGCACGGACATGGCATCAATTAATGCTAGCTCTACCGGCGGGCAATTAGTTTTACCGGCATTTGCTTTAGCCACTGCAATTAAAGCATCGGGAGATGCAGCATAACCGTAATCATTAATATTGGTCCGTAAGCCAAAGCTTTACCCCAATAGCCCATTGCAAAGTTGGAGTCAAATTTTGTAGCCTTTTCAAATGATGCCAATGCCTCAATAATGTGAAAGGCATAATACATATTAATACCTTGTTCAAAATAAATGCGGGCACTGTCGTTTGTTTCTGATATGGGCATCCGATAATCGCCCCAGCCGCTTAGTAAGGGAATAGCAGCGGCACTGTCATCCAGATCAAATAAAGCCAGATTGGGGCTACAGCTTAGTGTATATTGCTTTTTGGATAATAAAGCTTTTTGAATGGCATTTCCTGAGGATGTACCTGAATGAATGCTGGCGTGGATAAAAGCAGCACAGATAATTGCTGCCAATACCAGGGGAAGTATTGTTTTCACAAGGGGCAATTAATAAGGGAAGATAAGAAAAATTAAAATATTTTACACCACAACTTACAACCTCTTTCAATAATGCTCAACCGCAAGTTTCATTAGAGCCTAGTTATTGGAGGAGACAGGTATTGGGTATATTGAGAGTTAATGATAAGTTGCTATGGATCAGACAGGAAGAATATTCGGTGTAAGTTAAGTATAAGTTAGGTATAAGTTAGGTATAAGTTAGGTATATAGTATAAGTTAGGTATAGCATTGAATGTTCTAATGATATTGTGAATTGTTAAGAGGATGTTGGTGTTTCTGATAATTTATTGATAAAGCTGATTTATAGCCGGAAACGTATTTTAATACCTCCGAATTATCACAAAACCAAAGCAACATTGATTTAAAATATATAGGATTTTCTGACAGATGAGAGGCTGTATATAGCTTATAAAGTAAATTGGAAAACAGGCTGTGCTCTATGCAAAAGGCAGAACACAGCCTAATTGATTGGTGAATCAATCATACCCTTTCCAGCACAATCGCAGCCCCTTGTCCCATTCCAGCGCAGGTAGTTGCCAGGCCGTATCTTGCGATGCTTCGTACCATTTCATATACCAGTGTAGTAGTAATCCTTGCGCCACTGCAGCCCATAGGGTGACCAATGGCTAAGGAGCCGCCATTAACATTCATTTTACTTTCCTCTATTTCCAATTCTTTCATACAAGCTAAAGCTTGTGCAGCAAAGCTTTCGTTCAACTCAATTAGATCCATATCCCCTGTTTTCAGACCAGCACGGCGCAACGCTTTTTGAGAAGCAGGCACTGGTGCCATACCCATAATAGAAGGATCAACACCAGCTACACCCATGCTCACTATTTTCGCCATAGGCTGTAAATCAAACATCTTAACGGCTTCTTCACTTGCCATCAAGAGCACTGCTGCACCATCATTCAAACCGGAGGAGTTGCCCGCAGTGACTGTTCCATTTGGTGCAAAAGCTGGCTTTAAGGCTGCTAAGAAATCAGTTGACATTCTGCGAGGTGATTCATCTATGGTAAACCAGTTAATCAACCCATCATCATTCGTCATTTCTACAGGTACTATTTCATCTTCCCATTTACCGGCATCCCGTGCGGCAAAATATTTCTCGTGAGATTGTAACGCGTAAGCATCCTGTGCCTCACGGCTGATATCCCATTGTTGCGCAATGTGTTCTGCTGTTTCGCCCATAGAATAGGGTGGGTACATAGCTGCAAGCTTACTATTGGTAAATCGCCAGCCGATAGTGCTATTGTATATTTCTGCATCTGACGGATTATTCCAATCTCCTTCTTTTTTAGGCATAACAAACGGCGCACGTGTCATATTTTCTACCCCGCCTGCTATATACAACAACCCATCACCACACATAATACCGCGCGCCGCTTGTATGATTGCCTCCATTCCTGAGGCACAAAGACTGTTGATAGTAGTACCTGGAATACTTGCCGGCAGCCCGGTAAGTAAGGCAGCCATTCTTGCTACATTTCTGCAATCCTCTCCTGCCTGATTAGCATCGCCTATTATTATCTGTTCAATAGCACGGACATCTAAATTGCTATTTCGCTGCAGTAAGGCGTTAATTACATATGCCAGCATATCATCAGGGCGCATAAATGCAAGACTTCCTCCGTATTTACCAATGGGCGTACGGACGGCATCAATAATATAAGTTGTATTCATTGTAAGTATGTGAAAGGGAAGCAAGATAAGAGAATAAGAGGATAAGCGATAAGAATCAAGAGGTAAGGAAAAGGTACAAGGAACAAGATTAAAGTAAAAGGCTTCGAGCTATAAGCAATGATAGCGAACAGTAATCTTTGGGCTTCGATTTAGTAGCTTATAGTTTGCTGCCTGAAGCTTTTCACTCGGCTCTTGTATCTTACATCTTGTACTTTATTTCTTGCATCTTGTTAACTTCTCTCGTATTTCCAGTTGCGGCTCTTGCCTTCCTCCAGCCATTCCAGCATGGTGGCTATGCGCTTAGTGCGGGTAGCTTCCGTTTTAGCTTCAGTTATCCATTCCACATATTCTTTTTTATGGCTGTATGGGAAGTTGTTGAAGGTATTTTTTGCTTCGGCATTGCTTTCTAAAGCCTCGGTCACTTCTTTAGGTATCACAAGTTCTTTCTTTTCGGCTGTTTTCTTTGGGGTGGCTTTTTTAACACCAGTTTCATTGAGCGTTGCGGCTTCTCTGATATAGCCTGTCAGCACCTCATCTGATGGCAAGTCCTGTAATGAAGTGATTTTACCTAAGTGTCCCATCGCTTCGCTATTGTTGGCTTGCAGTTCTGCCGCGCTTTTCATTAATCCTGCTTTGAAAAATCCAAGCGAGCAGTGGTTTTTAAAAGCAGCCATATTGCAAATAATGCCTTTATATTCAAAGAAAGGCATGCCCCACTTAATGGTTTCCGTTGCATCGGGACATGCCTGGTGTACCAATGCCCTGATATGTTGTAAAATTGGTTTTGCGAAAGTTGCAGATTTCTCAATGTAAGCATCTATGCGAGCATCTGTTTTTGTTGACATATTAAAGTTTTTGATAAAAGTAAACATTGCCTTAATACAATGGCAATAAGCCGTTAAAATTGCCGCAAAGCCCTGCCTATATTGTATCTTTGTAATTACATGTCAACGAAGAAAAACATCCGGGAGCTAAGCTTACCTGCCCTAGAAGAATACTTTTTAAATATTGGTGATAAAAAATTCAGAGCCAAACAGGTATATGATTGGCTGTGGCTGAAGGGAGCCCAAAGCTTTGATGCAATGTCCAATTTGAGCAAGGAATTGCGTACCAGGTTGGCGGCTGATTTTGCTTTGCCTGCACTAACCATAGATGCTACCCAATACAGTGCTGATGGTACAGTAAAAAGCCGCTTCAAAACTAGCGATGGTCATTTTGTAGAAGGAGTTCTGATCCCTACGGAAGAACGTAAAACAGCCTGTGTTTCCTCGCAAATCGGTTGCAGCCTAAGCTGTAAGTTTTGCGCTACCGGCTATATGGAACGTAAGCGCAATCTTAGCTTTGATGAGATCTATGATGAAGTGGTGCTGATCAATCAGCAGTCGGAAAGAGTATATGGCAAAAAGCTGTCGAATATTGTTTTTATGGGCATGGGTGAGCCATTGCTCAACTATAGCAATGTGCTGAAAGCCATAGAGCGTATTAGTGCTGAGGATGGATTGGGTATGAGTCAGCGCCGCATTACCGTATCTACTGCGGGTGTTGCTAAGATGATAAGGAAGCTGGGGGATGATAAAGTACGCTTCAAACTGGCTTTATCCCTCCATGCTGCAAATGATACCAAGCGCAATGAGATCATGCCTGTTAATGAAAGTAATAACATCAAGGCTTTGATAGAGGCACTGAATTATTTTTATAAAGAGACAAAAAATGAAATCACGCTGGAGTACATCCTGTTCCGCAACTTTAATGATTCGCTGAAAGATGCGGAGGAACTGGTGAAGATTTACCGTCAGGTACCGGCAGATCTGATTAATTTGATTGAATATAATCCAATAGATAAGGCTGCATTTGCCAAACCGGATGAAGACACAGTGGAGCAATTTAGGCATTACCTTGAAAGCCACCGCGTAAACGCAAGATTGCGCCACAGCCGGGGAAAGGACATTAACGCAGCATGCGGTCAGTTGGCAAATAAAGAACAACTATTAAGTAGTAAGTAATGTGGTTTAAGTTGTAAAACACACTTGCAACTTACCGTTTTAGGCTTACGATATTTTTCATACTGTTGAAAAACAGCAAATTATTACAACATGAGTAAAGAAGCATTTGATAAATTTATCAATCCTAAAATAAGTGGCGCTAAAAAGAAAGAAGCTGTAAGGCAGGAAAAAAGGAAAACCAAGGCTGAAGCACGTTCCAAAGCTGATGAAAGGCGTAAAGAAAACGAAGCTAAATACGGCTGGGTAACAAAGGAAAATAAAGAAAAACAGACAAGAGACGAGAGGCAAGATGCAAGGTTCAAGGAACAAGATTCAGGATATAAGAAGCAAGAATCAAGAATCAAGATAAAAGATACAAGAACAAAGGGACAAGAGCCTGGCTTTAAAGGAGCAGCAGGTAAGGTTAAAAAGGCTTCTGAACGTTCAACAGTCCACAAAGACGCAAAAGAAGCATCAACATCGCGCTATGTAAAGCATGAGCGCTCTGAAACTGAAACAGGCACAAAAGGAAGAGGTAAAGGAAACCAATCTCCTGCTGCAACTGCAACTGATGAGTTGATGCCTCTTAATAAATTTGTTGCCCACGCAGGCATTTGTGCGCGCCGTGAAGCTGCCAATTTGGTGAAGGAAGGACATATAAAAGTAAACGGTGATATTGTATATGAGCCAGGTTATAAAGTATCTGCAAAAGACAAAGTTGAGGTAAAAGGAAAGCCTGTTTTTCTGCAAAAGAACCTTGTCTATATCTTATTGAATAAGCCTAAAGATTATATTACTACTGCTAAAGACCCTGAAGGGAGAAAAACAGTATTTGATTTAGTTGCAAATGCCACAAAAGAGCGCATTTACCCTGTAGGCAGGCTCGATAGAAATACTACCGGCGTGCTCCTGATGACCAATGATGGAGAGTTGGCGCAAAAACTTACCCACCCTTCCTTTGAAGTGAGGAAAATATATGAAGTGCGCCTGGATAAACCACTCATCAAAAAAGATGCAGAGGCAATCCTTAATGGGGTGACGCTGGAAGACGGATTTATAAAAGCCGATGCAGTTGGCTATGCTGATACCAAAGACAAAAGCATCATTGGCATTGAAATTCACAGCGGGCGTAATCGTATTGTGAGGCGCTTATTTGAGTTTTTAGGCTATGATGTAAAGAACCTGGATAGAGTAATGTTTGCCAATCTCACAAAGAAAAATGTGGACCGGAGTAAGTGGCGTATGCTGACTGATAAAGAAGTACGACTGCTTAAGTACATGAACAAGTCTTTTGTAAGAAGTAAGAAAAGCGAATAGTTTTAAATAACTGCACATTATATGGGGTTAAACATTAGAGTCATATATCTTTTGGTATGCAAAAGCAGATTTTAATGCTTTTTACCAGTTCATGATCTTTAACAATCAATTAATTTTATTCATAAATCCAATTCCAGCTATAGTATTTTCATGATTAAGCTACAGCAACTTATTATTTTAGAAACTGAGGATTTCATTGCCATTAACAAGCCTGCAGGGTTATTAAGTATTCCTGACAGAACACAATCAGAGCCTTCGCTGAAGGATCTTTTAATCCAGCAATATGGGGTGATATTTACTGTTCATAGGCTGGATAGGGAAACAAGTGGTGTTATTGTTTTTGCAAAAAATGAAACGGCACACAAGCAATTATCTCAGCTATTTGAAGGACGAGATGTGGCTAAATACTACTATGGATTGGTAAATGGCGTTCCTGTTCCACCAGAAGGTAGAATAGATACACCTATTATGGAACATTTTGCTAAGAACGGTAAAATGATAGCGCATGCGAAAGGTAAACCATCATTAACAGATTATGAACTGCTGGAAAACTTTCAAGTTTATTCCTGGGTAAAGTTCAGAATACATACAGGTCGTACACACCAAATACGTGTGCACATGCAAAGTATTGGATATCCTATCGTATGTGATGAACTCTATGGCAATCCGGAACCGGTTTATATTTCCAAACTGAAGCGTAATTATCATTTATCAAAAAATCAATTGGAAGAACAACCCATTTTGAAGCGGTTAGCTTTGCATTCTGCTTTGCTGGAATTTACTTTTACAGGTAAAGCTTATTCTATCGAAGCACTTCTGCCAAAAGATTTACAAGCCTTATTGCAACAGCTGAGAAAGTTAAAGGGATAAGCATTTAATGGTATGTATTGGGGAATGAGAATTATTCTTCAAATAGATCAGGCAACACCTGAAGGTGAAAACCTTTTGGGGCTATTCTGAAAACGTTGTGCGTATCCGGATTTATACTGCCCTCAGAGCATATGTTACCGTTGCCCCTATAAAAATAGCACTCAAAATTAAGTATAGTCATTACGAAATAATAAAGCTTTTAAGCATTACCCTGCTCAATAAAACTCAACTAAATCAACTCTTTGAACAACCTTAACTTAAGATGTTGTAATAGTTTACATAATACTATGAGGAAAAGAAGAAAATAAAGCCAGACTTTACTTAAAAAAGCTACAAACATAAGTTACCTTTTTTACAATAGCTGACCGTCTGTCAGGCTTTTTAGCCATTAATATAGAAACTGGCACATTGACGCAATATTTAGGCTGCAAACTGTTTTTGGACCATATCTTTACAGCATAAACCCTTGTAATAAACCCTAAAAACAAAAAACATGAAAAAGTTATTTATCACTGCAGCTTGTATAGCAACTGTACTCTCTTCATTCGCAAACCCAGGAACCGACAAAAACAAAAAGAGCAAAGACAATATGGAGGCAACCCTTAATGCAGTTGTTGTTGCAACTGGAACAAAGGTGACGGTTACTGCTCTTAACGAACTTCCGAATGCTGTAGATGTAACTATGAAAGATTCACAAGGCGTTGAAGTATATGAAGGTAAGCTGACAAAGGGTGAAATCACTCAATACGCAATTTTAAATCTTGAACAACTTGGAGAAGGAAGTTACAGCATCGTGCTCCAAAACGGTAAAGATAAAATTGAAAAAAAGATCGCTATTAATACTACAAAACAGCTTACTGTTGAGTAGAGTCGCGCATCAAATAAAGTACGGCAAACGGTTTGTCGTACTTTATCATTATAAATTGATCAGTTCCTTATCCTGGTCTTTTGCGTTAATGCTGCCAATAGTGTTGATCTGTTCATATTGATAATCTATTCATGCACGGCTGCATTCATAACACTTACAGCAATACTATCAGTACTACGTGGTAATCGGTAGCGGAGTTTAAAATCCTTGTTAGAGTTAGGTTTTAAAATAACATCAAGCATATCTTCATGTTCTTCAACCATTTTGTCTTCCTTGTCGTAACAAATCATCTTTAGTCTAACATCTTTATAGCTGCTTACTGCCGCAATATTGGTAATAGTACCTTCTACAACAGTTTGCCCAACCCAGTTTTTCCTATATGTGCTTTTTACATGCAGAAAAGCTAATGGCTTATTTTTTTCCTTTTCTGTCATGCTTTGTCTTTGTTCTTCGTATGCTTTAGTATCAATGGCTGTAGGGTCACTTTTGCAAGAGGCAGCAAAGTAAATCAAACTAAGAATGAAGAGGTATTTGTACATAAAGGGTTATTTTCTAAAATGGTCTAATACAAAACACTAAACGCTGATTATTGCAAAATATTACTATGCCTCCTGTCCTATCCATACTGCACCACCAATGCTGCTTCGTGTAGCACCAGTTACGCTTGCCAGAACAGTGTTTTCTTCCCTCCAGCGCAGTACACCCAATAACGCCATTATCAAAGCTTCCTTGTAATTGATAACATCAGCCGGTGGCAGTACCACTTCTATATTAAATTTTGTTAAAGCAGCTTGTATCCTTTCCACCAAAAATGTATTAAATGCGCCACCGCCTGTAATCAGCAATTGCTCAGTACCTCCGGAAGGCTCATAAATCAAAGCCCCTATGCAGTTGCTTACCTGACACGCGATATGCTCAGTATAAGTGCGCAAAGCATCGTTGGTCGATGTGGAGAATGATTGAATCAAGGGATAAATGACAGTATTACCAAAACTATTATCTAAAGATTTAGGAGGCTGCAAAGTATAGTAAGGTTGCACATTTAATTGTTTCAACAAAGATTCGTTTACAATGCCGCTTGATGCAAGATTGCCGCCGCTATCGTATTCCATACCAGCACTCCTTGCCAGCTTGTTTAATATTGCATTGGCAGAACATACATCAAAAGCAATATATCTACCCTCTCTGCGACACGAAAGATTAGCGATGCCACCAATATTCAACAGCCACTTATATTCCTGAAACAGTAGCCTTTCCCCCATTGGTACAATCGGTGCGCCCTGCCCGCCAAGCGCTACATCTATTGCCCGCAAATCACTGATTACATTAATTCCTGTGGTTGCAGCTATTGCAGCCCCATCACCCAGTTGGGCAGTAAACCTCTTTTCAGGTGCATGAAAAACGGTATGCCCATGCGAGCATATAAGTTGCACCTGGTGGTGGAAATGGTATTTATCTATAAATGTATTTATAGCCTCTCCTAAGTATATTCCATACGCAGCATGAAGTTCCAGGTAGTCGTAAGCAAACAAGTGTGTAGCACCTGTTAAATTTTGTTTCCATTGTGCATCATAAGGCATTGTTTCGGCACCTTTTATCTCATAGCTCCATTTGCCTCTTTGCTCAGCTAATTCCGTGAAAACAATATCCAATCCATCCAGTGACGAACCACTCATCAATCCGATTGCTTTATAAACCATACCTTATATATTTATAAATGTGTTTTTACTGCACATATTCTATTATCATACTAATTCAATACAAATAACCCCATTTTACCCCAATCAGAAATATACTTTACTGCAAATTTTCGTTTACCTTACTTTGCCCGATGAAATCAGCTTTATTCAAACTGCACATCGCTATTTTTTTGTGGGGTTTCACCGGTGTGCTGGGCAGCCTTATATCCTTAAACGAGGGGTTACTGGTATGGTGGCGTTTATTAATAACCGTTATTACTTTATGGCTCCTGAGCTTCCGTAATAAAGAGATTAGAAAACTGAATGGAAAAGATTTTATCAAAATAGCTTCTATTGGTTGCCTTTCAGGTATGCACTGGCTTTGCTTTTATGGTAGTATCAAGTATTCTAATGTATCTATTGCCCTTACCTGCCTTGCAACTACGGCATTACTTTCAGCTTTTATAGAGCCACTCTTTTTTAGAAAACGTATAAGTCTCTTCGAAATCTGCTTAGGCTTATTGGCTCTGTTCGGAATTGGGCTTATTTATTTTTCCAATCTGGCATTTTCAACCGGTATTTACATTGGACTGATGAGTTCATTGTTCATTGTATTTTCATCGGTGTTGAATAAAAAATATGTAACAGATTACCGTCCTCAAACTGTTACACTCTACCAGATAACAGGTGCATTTATATGCATTTCTGTACTTATGCCTTTATATAATTATCTATTCCCGGCACCTTCTCTTTTTCCTTCAAATAAGGACTGGATTTGGCTACTGATATTAAGTTGGTGCTGCACGGTAATAACATACGATTTATACATCAGTGCCTTTAAAAAAGTAAGCGCATTTACTATTAACCTTACAACTTCACTTGAGCCTGTTTACGGAATCATACTTGCTTTTGCTATCAATCACGAAAACAAATATTTTGGTCATACCTTTTATATAGGCTTCCTGCTCATCATTGCAGCAGTGCTTATACAAATGTTGCGGAGCACACGTAAAAAGAGAAATGAAATAGTCATACAAGATGCTGCAGTAGCATAACATAAAAAGGCTTCTCTTTGAGAAGCCCTTTCACATACAATAACTTGGATAACGTTGTTAACTCAACTTGGCATCCCGCAACGCTTTTACCATGTTGTGCGATTGCAATAACTCTTGTTTTTGTCTTTGCACAACCTGTACTAAATCAGATGGCAAACCGCTGGTGTTCTGTAATGCTTCATTATATGTTTTCAATATAGTGTCTTCGCCTTGCTCTGCGGTAGCCAGTACAGCATGCCTGTCTTTGCCCGTAAATACCGATTTAATGTCAATCCAGGTACGGTGCAACTTACTTGCTGTTGATGTTTCATCAGTAGGAACATGTACATCATTGCCGCTCAGGCTTTCGAGTTCATTTTTAAAATTCAGACTTTGTTCTCCCATGCGCCTGAATATGTCTTTAAGATCGGAGTCATGTACATCTTCATTAGCTTTCTGACAACCGTTATAACGGTCAACATTGATCTGTATCAGGTCTTTAAGTACAGATGAAATTTCTGTAGTTGTAGCCATAAAATTTATATTGAGTTTATGATATATAGCTACAAATGCAAAATCGTGCCATTGCTTAGTACACGAATTTTATCTGGTCTCATACAACAGTAGAGTAAGTGTTTAACTTACATAATTAACAGAACGTTTAAGCTAACTACTTATTATTGAGCAAATTATTCTACAAATAAGTAGTTTAAATTCGTTAGGTAGTTTTTAACTCCGGATGTAATAAACAAACGGTCAACGGATGTCGAATCCTGGCGGATAAGGAATTTTTAAAATTTAGTCTGAATGCCTAATGAAATAATTAAATAAGGTTTCAAACATTTAAACATTTGAAACCTTATTTATACCATTAATCCCTTTATGTCTTAACACCTTAGCAGTTATTAGATTTATCGGGTTCCAAGCCCAGATACATCATCTGTCACCGAAATAACATCCCATTCACTTGTGGCAGATGAAGACCAGTTAGTATTTCCCTGCACTATCCCCCCCTTCCTGCGTACAGTTTTATCTACTGCTCCTTTTGTATCACCCGCAATAGTCCAACTGGTGCCTGGATCTGTACCTACATCACCAAATACATCTATTACAACACCGTCTTTTTCAATAGTAATAGCATCGTTACCATTAAAATTGCAAACTTTAGTAGAGTGTGCTACAACACCGGCAGGTAATGCAAGCGTTGCATTTGCAGCACTGTACACCAGTACTGCACCCGGTGCTAATGTAGCCGTACCAGAAATAGTATCTAACCTTGCGCTGTTATCAGCACCATGCACCGCATCATGTCCGTTTGCGTACAACTTAATCACATATTTCGAAAGGTCTGCCTCTGCCGGACCTGCATTATAAATTTCCAGGTATTTATTATTAGAGGAACCTTCCACATATTCTGAAATCAGGAGATCTGATCCGCCTGAAACTGGCGGAGGATTAGTATTCCCATCAGTAACGTCACTTGTGTTGCGAATTTGAAACTGTGGAGTGGTGTTGTAAAACCTGCTATAGCCTACCCAATCTTTTGATTCACTTGGCAGTGGATTGCTTGCATAAGTAGCTGAAGTTGCTGTATACAACGTCATATTACTTGACGCATCCGTAAGGGTCTGACTGCCACTGTAAGTTCCATTACCACTTACGGTAGCATCCTTGATTTTTACCAACGTATATTCTATGTCGGAAAGATTGTCTTTTAATTGTTGTATAGTAAGCTCCCTTGGAACAATGTTAATACTAGTCGCAATTGCATTCGGCTTTCCAGTACCATATTTTGTTTTTATCTCCAATGAACCATTGTACTTAAGTAATGAATCTCCTGTAATATCCAGTACAATTGAATCACCAATGTTATAGTTAACAGCACCCCCAAAATAAATAGAGATACCATATGCTCCATCCTGCATTATCACTGCACCACTGGAGATATTTCTATTAGCTGCATCAGAGATAACCACACCACCTATCTTGTATGCACCCAATTTTATGTCACTACCCTTGTACATAGCACGAATATCTTTGATGCTTTTAAGTTCTCCATTATCGTCAGACGGCGGTGGTGTTGAACCATCACAGCGTGTATCGTTTAATTGCACATCTGACGTATCTCGTATCATTACCTGGGGAGTAATACGGCTGTTATAAGGACTTTTGTAATACACATAAATAGCAGTTAAAGAGCCATTACCATGAGGTACATTAATGCCTGCAAAAGAAGCATAGCCACTATTCCGTAATACCATAGTATCTCCTGCACAGTTTTTTACAATAATACTTGCATCTGTTTTGGCTACTGCATTCGCATATGTTTTGGCTGTATCCGCTACTTTCACTTCAAAGTTGCTCAACCGTATTAGCATGTAAGCATACTTGTCGTTATCGCTTTTTAAGTCATCTATGGATACATTAGTTGGTACTACAGGCATATTCAGATCGCCTTTTATAAGATATTTATCCTTTAGCATGCTGGGTATGCCTGACAGCTTGCCCCCGGCATCAGGAGATGTCCCAATGTACATCAAACCACCATCATCATTTATAAATAAGCCGTTCAGTTTCACATATACTTTACGACCAATAGGAAAAGAAGAGTATAAGTTATAATCATCAATATTTACCGCAATACCACCTGATGAATCTTGTAGTATTATTTGCTTGTAAAAGTTTCCGGACGAATCATTGGCGATCACTACTCCTTCAATTATTGCATCTGTAGTTATCGAATCTGCATTACCTGATGTATGCATTGCCTTCAATGCTGCAATAGAGGTATTAGCAGTAATATTAGGTGGCATATAAGATGGTGGTGCATCAAATTTCTTGTTGCACGATATAACCACAGCAACAATAAGGAACAGCAAGCTGCTACTAACATAAAGCAGTAAATGTTTGTTTGTTTTCATGTATGTTTTATTTGTACGCGTAATTGAAGGCGTATAGCAATATTTAAAAAGGTTGTGTTTGTAAATGGAACTTCTAAAAACGTAATTGGAGGCTAATGAAATAATTCAGCCCAAAAGCATAGTAGTATTTTGGAGGGAACCTGCTTAAGTTTTGCTCTGTAGATGCAGAAAAATCATAGCGAAGCTGTTCATACCCACCAGAAACAATATTTTGATTGTTTAATAAGTTGTTTATGCCTGCATTAATAGCTAAATAAACAGGCCGCTTGTTAATATATGTCTTTGGAATTCTCCAGGAGTAGCCACCAAAGAAGTCTAATGTATATTGATTATCGAGTTGCGTCTGGTCAAGTATTATATGCCCTTTATCACTGTTAGCATTAGTAACACCATCAGTAGCTGCATATGTGCGGCGCAATGGGTTAAAGTCAAGCCACATCTGGTTGAAATAATTGCCTGTAAGACTTACAAACCAAAACTTAGGCGACCGGTAGGTGATACCGGCACTGTATGCTTCCTGCGGTGTGCCGGAGATGCGATAATTCTTACTATAAATTAAATTCTCAGATACAGTTTCAGCCGTGTTATCTACCGTCACAATAGCTTTCTGGCGGCTATTATAATAATAACGCCCGACCGATGCCGCCGCATTCACCGTAAGATTACGGGCTACTTTAGCTTCAATGCCAAACTCACTACCAAAATATAAACGGTCTATATGGCTCAAAGCATAGTTTACAAAGCTCTGGTACTGGTCGTCATAAAAAGTTAGTACATTAAATCCGTTCTTCATACTGGTATAGTAACCCGCTATTCGCACTTTAATGGTTGGTGCATTCAGTATATATCCTCCTTCCAATGTTTGTATAGCTTCGCTTTTCAAACTATCCTGCACAAAATCGCGGGTACGAGGCGATATATATACATTATCATAGTAAGGTGCTCTCGTAAGTACAGCACCATTTATATACAAATAATTACGCCCGTTTAGCTTATAAGTGACACCCCCCTTTATGGCATAGTTTTCAAATATTTGGTCCTCCGACTTGCCATATGAATCATCAGGAAACAAACCATTACGCACATTACCCATACGCCATAATTTTGTTTGTGACACTTCTCCGGCAACATAAAAGTCAACCTTGCTGTATTTAAACACTAACTGCCCCCATCCTTCCGGCTTATTGATATTGATGTTGTAATCGTAGCCATATCGATCACCTTTATATACAATGCGGTTTGGGTGGTTCAAATCATTTTGATAAGCATCAGGATTATTTGGAAAATCACGCTGTGCAAACTGATTTAAATCAACCCAGAATTGTCCGCCAAGCAGGTCTGCAACACGCTGGAAATAATTATTACGTAAAAGCTGGTAACTGATGCCGCCTGTAAAATCAATATGTTCATTCAATCTACTGTTTAAAACTGTATTTGCTGCAAAACGATGGCTATTAGTTACTCTTTCGCCCAAAATATAATACGAGCGGTTGCCTGTTACGGTATTCCCTCTCAACCCATTAGCATTAGTAATGGTAGTTGTGTTATTCCGGTTGGTGTTGTATAAATTATCCCATTTTATTTGTCTTGCAGGCTCATATGCGCTTAACAAAACAGTTAGCTGTTGTGCTAATGCAGGATTATCTGCCGCATAGAAACTAGGCAGGTAACGATAATAATCCGGACGTGGATCCGGTGCATTGTACCAGTCAATACCAGATAAAGAACGCTCACCAAAAGAATACGTTGCCGAAGTAACCAGGTTCGTTTTGTTGGAAATACGGTAGTCATGTGTAAGTATAACTACCGGCTGGTTGGTCTTTGCAACATTTGCATTGCGTTTTTTACCATCTTGGTAGCCCCACGAAGGATTGTAATAATGCGAGCCTGCCAGCATCATCATTTCTGTTGTGGCGGCTGCTTGTCTTCCGTTCTCTGTAGGCGATGCAAATGCAGCAAAAGACAGAAGTTGCTTTTGTCCCAACTTTTTATCTGCTGCAGCAAACCAGCTCCAGCTTTTGTAGTAAGTACCGGGTACATACCCTTCATCAGCATAGCGCAGGCTTCCTGAAAAGGAAAAAGCCCATCCATTCCTGTTGAGTCCTGTATTATGCGTTAGCGAAAGACGGTGAGTATAGTTGCGGTTTGATAAGGCATATCCTACACTGGTTTGCTTTCTTTGCTTGCTGGCTCGTACATCTATATGAGTAGTAGTGCCAATATCTCCAAAGGCAAAAGTAGAATAACGCTCTCCAAAGTTTATATCACGATTTCTGAACACATCATTCAAGCCGCCCCACAACCCCCATGGAGTATAACCATTATCTAAGTTATCCATTGGCACACCATTAATATAAACAGAAGTGAAATCAGCATCATAACCTCTTATTCTAAAGCGTGCTGGGCTAAAGTTGAAAGCGACCGCATTATAAAATGGATCTCTGCCGGCAGTAAGCAGTGAAGAGATATTTTGAGCTCCTGCATCACTTAATTCATCATTACTGAGTGATATTGTAGGGATATTGTCTAGTACATTATCTTTCAACCCTTCGGTAATTACAGAGTCTTGTCTGACAGTGGTGTCAGCAGTATTAGGCTCTAATTTTACTTGTGCCTTTACAGCATTCCATATAATTATACAGGTTAGCAAGAGCAAGAGCTTTCTCATGAATGTAGTTAGTTGTTTTGGTATCACAAATTAAGTGCAGCAATAATACAAATTAAAATAAATCCGAAGCTATAATTATATTCCTGATAGAATATATTTTTAAAATTTATTTTTGTAATTACCTTTACAAATACTATGATCAGGTACTTAATGCTAACAACTTTTGTTATTTTTTCATTATCCTTATCTGCACAAAAACAAACTTATAAAGCAGCTATCGTAGCATTTTATAATCTTGAAAACTTTTATGATACGGTAGACAATAAGATGATAAACGATGATGACTTCTTACCTACCGGAGCTAAGAATTATACAGGAAAAATTTATCTGAATAAAGTAGAGCATCTTGCTACTGTGCTATCGCAGATAGGGACAGATATCAATCCGGATGGACCTGCTATAATCGGGGTTGCTGAATTAGAAAATGATACGGTGCTCAATGATTTGGTGCACCATCCATTACTTGCCCCTCGCAATTACAAAATTGTACATTACGACTCTAAAGATGTAAGAGGTGTAGATGTCGGCTTCTTGTACAATCCAAAATACTTCATGGTTTTGGGAACAGCTAAACTGTTCGTGCATTTGCCTGAAGGCACAAAGACCGCTTACTTTACACGTGATGTATTATGGGTGAAAGGTGTTTTGGATGGTGATACGGTTCATGTATTTGTCAATCACTGGCCAAGTCGTTTGGGTGGTGAAGAAAGGAGCATGCCGGGCCGTTTAGCAGCAGCCCAGATAGACAGAGATATGATTGATTCTATCCAGAAATATGATGCGAATGCCAAGATTGTTGCGATGGGCGATCTAAACGACGACCCGGTAAGCCCTAGCGTAACAAAAGTATTGCAGGCAAAAGGAGACATATCCGCTGTGAAGCCCGGTGGCTTATACAATCCATGGGTGAACATGTATAAAAAAGGGGTTGGTACGCTTGCCTATCAGGACGCTTGGGGATTGTTCGACCAGATAATGATTTCATATCCGTGGTTAGATAAAACACAATCAGGCTATTTTTTCTACCAGTCTCATATCTTTAATAAAGAATTTATGGTCGAGAATATTGGAAAATATAAAGGCTATCCTATGCGCACATGGGACGGCAATTCGTATCGCGGTGGCTATAGTGACCACTTCCCTACTTATTTGATTATGCTGAAAAAAGTGAAGTAAGAATAAACAAATTGTTTATATGGAAAGTTATCAGAAAGCTATTGGATGTTAGACTAACCCCTACTTCCTCCTTACCTTAGCCGTATAACCGGCGTCTTTTTACAGTATATCAGGAGTAAAATTCAGGGTAAGTATTAGTTGTTTGCAGCAGTTGGTATCTTGATCAGCATATAGCAACAGTCATTCATATATTTTCTGCTCTATGTGCCTGCCACGTCAAAAGCTGTGGTCAAATCTATGTCCCTATAATCCTATGTGGTGAAGCGTGCAGAGCTGTAAATATACAGTGACGTCTCTTGCGTTGTTAGTATAACCAATGAAATATAATTTCTTGTAAGACGCTCTTAATATCAGGTACTAAAACGCACTTATACATACAAAGTAGAAGGCACATATAGAAGTCTTTTTACCATTTTTAATTAGGTAGTATTATATGCTCTGCTTCAAATTTACAGGCTTAATTAGTCCAATATTTTTTATGATTGATAGCCGGAATCTTCAAGGTTATACTTGAGTTATACTTAAGTTATACCTAACGTATACCTAAGTTATACTTAATTTTATCCCTGTCTCCTTCCTATCTCCGTCGTATTTGCACCGTATCTCCTCCGTATCTTGCCCACGCAATCCTGCCCCTTGAATCTTTATGCTTTCTCTTGAAAATATTAGTCCTCTTTTACTTTATGAGACAAGTTAAGGATCACAGCTCATATCCGGTAATCCCCAGTATCTTATGGACAGCAATTGGTAACCCCCAGTATAATGTGGGTTGGTAACCAGTATTAGTTAGCCTTTTTGAATCTGGTATTATACCCCTTTGAGCCTTAATGATCTTTGTGGCTCATCTACTATCCTTTATCTTACTAAGTATCCTTTAACAACTCCATCCTATACTTCAGCGTATATTTATACAAACGCTTTTTATGAAAGGTTTACTTATTTTATGTACAATATGCATCATGATGACCTCAATTGCCTGTGGTCAGAAAAACACTAAGGTAATTGCTACTCAGCACCCCTCTGCACAAGAGTTCAATAAATACAGCCAGGCTACTTTTGCTGCAGGATGCTTCTGGCACGAAGAAGCGCTGTTTGAAAGTATCAAAGGAGTAAAAGAGGCAATCTCCGGATATGCAGGCGGAACCACCAAAAATCCTACATACGAAGTAGTAGAAACAGGCACAACAGGTCACGCCGAAACTGTAAATGTCTATTATGATCCTGCTGAAGTAAGCTATGCCACATTGATAAAGGTATACTTTGCAGGGCAAAATCCTACACAGGTGAACGGGCAAGGTCCTGATCTTGGGCCTCAATATCGCTCAATCGTATTCTACAGGAATAATGAAGAGAAACAGCAAATAGAAAATTACATCAAAAGCATTCAGCCTCAATATAAAGCACCTATATCAGCAGAAGTAAAATCATTTACTACCTTCTGGCCTGCCGAGGATTACCATCAGAATTATATAGAACACAATCCTGATGGTGGATATGTGCAGCATGTAAGCATTCCGGAAATAAAAGAGTTGCAAAAGGAAATGCCTCAGCTAATTAAACCCGACCATTTTTATTAATAAGTTCATGCTTTTGTCCACAGCAAATTAGTTAGAAGCATATCTGATTATTATTTACCTGATTAGAGTAACTGTTCCGGTAAATGGCACCACTGTATCGTTGCACACAACCTCTATGTGGTAAACATAGGTGCCTGGAGGTACTGGTATGCCTCTATAGGTTCCATCCCAACCATCTGCGGAGTAGTTTGTACTATGTCCTTTTTTACTAAAGATCATTTCGCCGGCACGGTTGTAAATTACAAAAGCACGTACTGGATTATCTATACTGCTGATCACATAGAAATGGTCGTTCTTACCGTCTCCATTAGGAGTAAATGCTGATGGTATATAAATCTTTGATTGATCGCATAACACATGTACTGTTAATTGTGCAGTATCACTGCAGCCAAAATCTGTTTGTACTTTAACTGTATAGGTCATACTTTTTTGTGCTTCTAAAATTGGTTGAGGACAAGTAATACAGCTAAGCCCTAGCGCAGGGTCCCAGAACCATTGTTGTATATTGTCACTTCCTGTAGTGTTAATCAATGTTCTGCTTCCCTTTGCTACAACAAGTGCATTATTGACTATCGTCACGGCGGGGTTGGGATGAACAATAACTTTTACAGAATCTGTTTGACTAAAACATTTCCTACTATCCATACCAGTGACATAGTAAGTAGTCGTTAGACCTGGCGAGGCAACAGGTGTACCGGTAGTAATATTATTTAAGCCATCTGCCGGAGACCAGCTATATAAATCAGTCCCGCTTGCACTTAGTTGAACACTATTGGTGGCACAAATCGCATAAGATGCATTGTCCACTTTCAAAGTTTGCGGGTGAACAACTATTACACTTACAGTATCAGAAGCCTTACAGGAGTTTGCGTCAGTCCCCGTAACTACGTAGCTGGTATCTTTCAACGGTGATGCACTAGGATTGGTACAAGAAAGACAACTTAAAGTAGAAGATATGTTCCACACATAAGAAAGTGCACCGGAAGGCTGCAATTGTACGCTGTTACCCTCACAAGTAAACGTATCCAAGCCTGCAGATAACTACTGGCAATGCATTCACAACCACATTATTATAGTATGCCGTATCAGCACAATTATTATTGTCTGTTACAGCCAGCATAGCTCTGTAAGTTCCGCTCTGCGCATATAAATGGTTGTAAGGCTCATTATTATCACTTTCGGAAGTATTATCACCATAGTTCCAAAAGTGATTTATAATGCCGTGCTTTCCGTCTGAAAAAGATTTATCAATAAAGGTAGTAGAATCATTTAAACATACAGATGATAAAGCTGTAGCGAAACTTGCTGTTGGGCCTGAAATAGTGATAGAATCAGAGCTATACAGAGTATCCTGGCAGCCATTCTGATATCTGGCAATTAAAGATGGATAATAAGTCCCTGCCTTTGAATAGGAAACATTTATACTCGTATCACTAAAGAGCGTACGCCCGTCACCTAGACTCCACAAATAATCTAATACAAAATCTGGATCAGTTACCCCAATTTGAATGTTCCCTTTACGGCACACTCGCCCATCTGCAGGTATAAATGTAAAATCAGGTTTAGTATTAAGTACATAAATATTCGCTTTGTACGTGTTCGTACAACTACTGTCTTTGTTTGCAGTGGTAAGTGAAACAACGTACTTCCCGGAATTGGTATAATTATGCGTGGGTGGATCTTGCTCTGTAGAAGTTGTACTGTCACCGAAATCCCAAAGCCATTTTCCTGCACCGATAGACCTATCCACAAACTTGATTAGCGAAGTATTGTTACAATTGAATATTGTTGTATAAGAAGCAAACGGAGGATTAACATAAATAAGATTTGGCTTAATTATACTATCTAAACAGCCGCCGTTATTTACCGTCAAGATTACAGTATGATAACCAGTATCCCTAAAGTAGTATCCAATATTTTGTATAAAAGTACAGGTACGACCATCAATATTCCAATACCAGTTAGTTACAGGTCCACTGGCAGTACCACTAAATTGCACCCTTTCAGAATCACATAAAATTGTTTTATCAACTGTAAAGTCAGGCACTGAATGAGTATTTACTGCTACAGCATTAGGTATACCTAAAGTTGTTGTACAGCCACCAGCAGTAGTAACTGTTAACGACACATTATATCTACCAGATGTTGAATATATGTGAGAAGGTTGGGCACCTACATCTGTTCCCCCATCTCCAAAGTCCCAGGAGTAGCTGATAATCGAATCAGGTACAGCTATATCAGCAACAAAATTTACCGGATGTGGAATGCAACCTGAATCAGGGAGATTGATGCTATTTATAATTGCTCCACCTAAAAAGATGGAATCCTTTTTTATGAGTGTATCAGTACAGCCATTTGCATTGTATGCAACAAGCATCGGTGAAAACCTGCCTGCTTGATAAACATGTGTTGGGTTCAATTCTGTAGAAGTCTGGCCATCTCCAAAATCCCACTTAAAAGAAACTGCATTTACAGATGTATTAGTAAATTGAACTGGTTCTGGATAAGTACAACTTTTTATCTGTCCGTTCATAGAAAAAGAAGCGGCTGGCTTATCTAATACTTGTACTAATTTCGTTACTGAATCATTACAAGTACCATAATTTGCAGTTAACTGAATAGAGTAAGTACCAGGATCTGTAAACTTATAGGTAAGATAATTAGCATTTTGCTGCACTACTGTACCATTAACTGTCCATGCAGCAGATAATGGATGCGGTGTTGAAGTGTCTGTAATTAAAGTAGATTCATTATTACATATAATAGCTGGAACGTCAATATCAATAGTGCTTCCGCCAATTTGTATTACTTTCCTGATAGAATCCTGGCAACCTTCCGGACTGATTGTAGTTAAACTTACATTGTACTTGCCGGCACCAGCATAAGTATTGCTCGGATTTGGAAAAACAGATAATTGTGAATCACCGAAGTTCCAATGGTAAATTATATCGTTGTGTGGATTACTTACTTTGAAATTTACAGTTGATGGCGTATCACAGATATTGGTATAAGTATAAGTAAAATCTGCTTTTGCTCCACTAATATTGATATCGGCATAATGTGGAATCGGTTGACACCGCATTCTTCACAATCAGTTTTACCCTATGTATACCTGGAGTGGTATAAGTATTCGAGGGGTTTTGCAGAGTAGAGGTATGCCCATCACCAAAATCCCAAAACCACGAAGTAGGTCCACCAGTAGAATTATCTGTAAATTGGATTTTTATCGGTACACATCCCTGATAGTCGAAATTGCTAAAACTCGCCTGCACCACTTCCTGGGACTTTGCAAAATGACCTAGAGCACAAAAAGTCATTAACATCAATATTTTTAAAGGAGCAAAGTTTTTTTTGGGTTTCTGGTAAAAAAAACTTGCAAAGTATTGAGGATAATAGGTTTCAACGGCAGAAAAAATACAACTTATTATCTGTCGCATATTTTATAGTAGTTAATATTAGTTATTTCTGTTAGTTTTTTATAATTAATCAACTTTTAATAAGTTCCCTGCAAATTAACAACAATCTAAGCAGGAATATTGCGTTTGGTTCCTTGTAAAAAGGATTTACAATTAAGTTTTGGTCATTCTCCGCTAAAAGTAGATAATAAAAATCAATAATTTGAAATTTAATATCAAATTGGGAAAACAGTCTCTTTGAAATACATTATTTTTCGCTTATTAACCGATTAAATATATATTAAGTCTTGCCAAGTAAATAATTCTACTTTATTTTTACAGCATATTTTAAACATACCAATTCCAATATCATGTTAACCGGAACAACTTCTCGCATTGCGGTAGCTGTTTTTATAATGCTCTGTACATTCTGTACAAGTTTATTAAATGCACAATATACAAACTATAGAGAACCATTTGAGGATATACGCGGCAGTAACACCATCGGCTTTCAACTTGGTGCAAATACTTTCTTAGGAGATCTGGGTGGAAACCAGGGTAGTGGTGCGCCATTCTTAAAAGACTTCAACAGGAAGACTGTTCGTCCTTTATTAGGTGCTTCTTACGCATATTTTCCGCAGTCTTGGCTAAGCGTTAAAGCTAGTTTAAACTTTACTTGGGTAACCGGAGCAGATTCATTGATAACTAGTCAAATTGGTCATGCAGCAGGTAGGTACAAGCGCAATTTAAGTTTTAAATCTGCAATCACCGAATTGAGTGCAGAAACGGAGTGGTATCCTTTTCAAATGTTATGGCAGTATAATGAATCGAGATTGCGCCCTTTTGTGGGGGCAGGTATAGGCATTTTCCATTTTAATCCAAAAGCACAATTAAATGGACAGTGGATTGATCTACAGCCCTTACATCTGGAAGGACAAGGATTTGCAGAATACCCTGATAGAAAAGATTATAAGTTGACCCAGTTTTACATACCACTGTCATTTGGTTTGAAATACAGAGTAAGCGATAATTATCTCGTATCACTTAGTACTACTCTTAGAAAGACCTTTACCGATTATATTGATGATGTAAGTACTACTTATATCAATCCGAATCTATTTGATAATTATTTGTCACCTGCCCAGGCTAAGCTTGCGAAGCAACTTTATTATAGAGGTTTAAATTCTCAAACACAAAAACCAGGTCCATTCAGAGGCTATAATAATTTGGACTCTTATACTTCCATATTCATTTCGTTTATTTACATATTTGATAAAGCACCTACTTTTAACCGACCATAAAAATTTTTATATATTATTTATTTTTTTAGCCTGTAACGTTTGTTGCAGGCTTTTTTCTATGAACAAGCACAACATTCAGAAAGTAGTTGTTTATAAGAATTCATTTAAGTTGAGATAAATATATACAAAGGAATCTTGCTAAAAGAAACAGCTACTTTGTATTTGAAGATTGCACTATTATTTAGTGTTTCTCAAGGTTAGGTTTGCGGGTTTACAGTGGGTGTACCTTTAGGTGAAAATAATGGTACTGGTCAAGAAGTACATTATCTCCCTGAGAGAGGAGGAACAAAAAGAGTTGAACCCTTTTATCAGCCGGCGCTACGAAAAAGTACCGGCAGATAAAAGGGCTTATATATTCCTGGCTGCCGGCGAAAACGGTAAGAGGTTAGCTGACACTGAAATTGCAAAACGCTATAAAGTTTGCGTTCGCTTGTGTAGAAGGCATTCGCCAACTCTTTGAGGAAGAAGGTTTTACTCAAGTGGTCTATGGCAAGGAGCGCACGCTATTCAAAGAAATGACCTTAGACAGGCGGGTCGAGGTACAACTGCTTGCCCTGCGGTGCTCGGATCTGCCTGCAGGACATAGCGCCTGAACGCTGCACCTGCTGGCGGATCTTGTGGTTCGTCTCGCCTATATAGAAAGCAGCTCCTGCGAATCCATCAGGAAGTTGCTGAGAAAAAATGACCTAAAGCCGGCAATTCAAAGAGTGAGTGATCCCGTAAGCCACGGCTGAATTTGTCTGTGCTATGGAGGAAGTGCCTGATGTATATGAGCAGCCTTATGATGCAAGTCATACTGTAGTGCGTCTGCATGAATCCCCTCATCAGCTCATCATTGAAAGCAGGGACAGTTGTATGGATAGTAAGGGCGTACAGCATGTGGATTATGAGTATAGGAGAGCCTGAGTGGCAGACCTCTTTATAATTGCAGAGTCCAAAGCAGGCAAACACTTTGTTCAGCTCAAAGACTCTCGCGATTCACATCAGTGAGCACGGGTGGTTGCTTGGATGGTGGAAGACTGGTATGCCATCGCTACTCAGATCACCTTGGTGCATGATAATGTGACGGCTCGCCGGAAAGTCGAACTCTATGAAGTCTTTGAACCGGAACGGGCAAAAACTATTCTCAGACGCCTGCGCTTTGCCTTTATCCCTAAACATGGCTCCTGGCTGAACATAGCAGAAATAGAACTTAGCGTGTTAAACAGAGTGGCATTAAAACAAAGAATAGCTATCAAACAACAACTCCAGGAATAAATTGATGAATACCTTAATGAAATGAACAAGGCTACTATATCAATCAATTGGCAATTCACCAAAAAAAATCAAGAACTAAACTCAACAAACTATATGTTGATGTTCTAACCTTGAAAGAACACTAGAAAAAGTCTTATTTGAAAGAATGTACTACTCATCCTTCTTTTTCTTAATGTCTAATTCAGAATTCCAGCTCCCGCATTGAGACGATTCGGAACTATATTGGGAATACTTTAAGTTATAGCAGAGTTATATTGAACTTCTATAGTATCTTCTTGCTATCTCCTTTTTACTAACTCCTCAGTAACTCCCTGCCATTCGTTGCTTCCTTTACTTTGGTTAAAGTACGTATTGAAGTAAGCTCCAAAACATTAAAAAGCAGCATCTTATGCAAAAAAACGAAGACATTACCACTCTCCTAGCCTACCCATACAGGAAAAATTGTCTAAACTATCGAAATCTTTACACCAAGTTCTCTTTATGTTTTCTTTCTGTTTGTAGCTTCAGAAAAATATGGCAACATTATTGTCTAAACATGGATATAATAAAAATTATCATTTCTAATATCCAATTAATCAATTCATATAAATTAGAATCCATTTAAATTATTTATTATAAACCTTGTACAATTTCGTCACTAACAAATTTCAAAAGTATATTATGAAACCAACTATTACTAACTTATTCATTAATTCAAAGCTATTCAACAACTCTTTTTACAAAAGCATAGCTTTTATAATTCTATGTAGCTGTATGCTGCTTATTTCAACACACACACAGGCCCAGCAAGAAAAGTCTTTGGATACAACCATTTCGTATTTAACAAATAGAAACGGGTTTAGCCTGCAATTAGGTAGTAACAGCTTTTTAGGTGATTTAGGTGGAAACAGCGGAAATGGCCAGCCTTTTATAAAAGACTGGGATTTAAAAACTACTAAATTGTTTACCGGATTATCTTATACTTATTTTCTGGATAATGCTTTGAGTTTGAATGGAGATATTCACTTTACATCTGTTAGCGGTGCAGATAGTCTTAGTAATAAAACTTCGGGCCATGCACTGGGCAGATATAACCGGAATTTAAGTTTCAAATCTAACATTTATGAAATGCAGTTAACAGCCGAATTATATCCATTACAGGCACTTCTCTTCAATAGTACACCTAAATTAATGCCTTATATAGGAGTAGGTATAGGTCTTTTTCACTTTAACCCTAAAGCCCAACTGAATGGCCAATGGTATAATTTACAACCCTTGCATTTGGAAGGTCAGGGTTTTGCTGAATATCCTGAAAGAAGTAATTACAAACTTACACAGTTTTATATTCCATTAACGCTTGGGGTTAAATACAGAGTTAGCGAAAACAACCTTATCTCTCTAAATACAATTTTCAGAATAACATTTACAGACTATATCGATGATGTAAGCACTAGTTATATTAATCCTGCTTTATTCGACAAATATTTGGCACCTGATGCAGCAAGCGTTGCTAAGCAATTGTATTACAGAGGAAATTATGGCACTTCACCAAAACTGGCTACTTATAGGGGATATACTGGTTATGACTCTTATACTTCTGTATTCTTAAGTTTTACTCATTTATTTTAATAATAATAAGGATTCTTTCACATCTAAAAGGATTGGAATTATAAACTTGAATTTGTTTTTATCACTACTTTTTACACTCTTGCCTCTAAGCAAGAGTGTATTGTTTTTAGGATAAGATCATCTTTATAAAAATAAGTACACTAATTTCTCTGCTTTGATAATTTTCATTTTGAGATACTTTGCTTTCCTATAATTTTGGCACTTTATAATATTGAATGATGATGCCAAAACAAATGGCTAATAAAAGAGCGTGGCTTTGTACTTTCTTACTGCTGGGAATTATTTCTTTACAAACAACTGTGTTTGGGCAACCTACAGCTTTACGCCTCTACAACAATTGGAATATCAATAAACTCTATACTGATACTAATACAGTACATACTGCTTGGAAGCCGATGTTATATTTGGATACAGTTTCTTCCCCTTCTACTCGTAGCTGGTTGTATCGTAAAGTTTTTGAGGAGCATCTGCTCAGTGTTCAGCAGCCAAACTATACCATCTACGGAGATATAATATTAGATGAATATATTGGCTACGATAGCCGTGCTATAAGAGCAAGTAATGGAAGCAAAGAAGATTATCATGTACCCATGATGAATACACGCGGCTATGAAGTAAGCGGTAGTATTGGTAAGTCTATTTATTTCGAAACAAACTTCTATGAGAATCAAGGTCGCTTTGGTGCTTATGTAGATAGCTTTATCCGCAAGTATAAAATTATCCCACGTCAAGCCCGGTTCAAAAACATCGGCGATGGCTTAGGCTTTGATTTTAATTATTCTAATGGAAGGCTTATTTATACTCCCAATAAACATTTATTATTTGATTTAGGCTACAGCCGCAATTTTGTTGGTGATGGCTACCGATCAATGCTTCTGTCTGACTTTGCCACTGACCATCCATATTTTAGAGCAGCTTTTACCTTCGGCAACCTTCGATATACAACAATGTGGTCGCAATATGTGACCGAAGCTCCGGGTTCGCATGACTTATATGCTTATGGTTATCCGCGCAAATGGGCACAAACCTATTTACTTGATTGGAAAGCTACCAAACATTTTACAGCTAGTTTGTTTGAATCGGTAATTTGGCCAGGTGAAGATGCACAGCATCATAACGATTTAAGTATAACTTATGCAAGTCCAATCATGTTTTTACATGGAGGAAAATCAAAGTCTGGGCTTTCAAACAATGAACTGATTGGACTAAACCTTAAATACCAGGTCTTACCTAAGACATACATGTATGGTCAGGCAGCAGCCGATCAGATTGGTAAAGGCATTGAGAACCGCTATGCTTTACAGTTGGGTGTAAGATCTATTGATTTTTTAAAAGTACCTGATTGGAATGCTTTATTTGAATATAACACAGCTCGTCCCTATACTTATGGCTCCGATACAAATCAAACAACTTATTCGCACGCTTATCTTGCATTAGCACATCCATTAGGAGCAAATTTTAAAGAACTGCTGGGTGTAACAGATTATACTTATAAAAAATGGTGGTTCAGACTTGAGGGCTTTGTGGCGAAGTATGGCAATGATATACAAGGTATTAACTATGGACGTAATATCCTGAACACTGAAACTAATTACCCAACAGGTGATATAATAACTGGGCAAGGTGCCGCTACAAATCTCATTTATGGAGATTTACGTGTTGCTTACATCATAAATAAAAAAAGTAATCTGCGTATAGAGGGTAATCTTGCCTACAGGCGCGAAAGCGGATTAGGAAATAAGTATGAAGATATAATAGCACTTATAGGGTTGCGTATGTCTTTCCGTAATCTGTATTATGATTTCTAAATCCAAATCTTTAAATATAGTCATGCGTAGTTTATTTTTATTTATATTATCTTTTATTACATCTTCCTTATTTGCACAACAAATACCACTAAATCAATTTGTACAAAACAGGCTTAATCAATTACTCGTAAAAGCAGATTCGTCAATCTATACTTCATTTCGCAGTATGAATTGGTTGGAATTACAGCAGTTAAATATTTTACATAAAAACGAAATAGCAGATAGTGCTTTCGGCTTGAATGCTAATGAAAATGGCAGCTACTTTTTTAATCATTTTACAACTGATAATTGGATAAAGGCAGCAGGTAATAATAATATATTAGCACTAGATCCAGTATTAGAGGGAACAGTTGGCTTTTCATCCGAAAAAAATAATCCACTCTATGGCGGTGCTGCTGGCATACGGTTACAGTCAGTTATCAATAATAAATTTTCATTTGATGCTACCTTTGTAGGTCACAGTAATCAGTTCCCTACGTATGTAGACAGTCTTATTATAAATAAGAACTACATAATTCCAGGTAGCGTTGCAGCATATCATCGCAAAAACCATCGCTATAATTATGCTGATGTGAATGCCAATTTTACTTACACACCTAATAAACATTTCCTTATATCCGCCGGTTATGGTAAGCAATTTATTGGCGATGGCTACCGCAGCCTATTTCTATCCGACAACGCAACCAACTATCCTTATCTAAGGTTACAGGCTCGTTTATGGAAGCTTACTTATAATGTATTGTATAACCGTTACGAAAATAAATACTGGTATTTGGTAAACGGGAGAAGCCAACCAAAGTACAGCGCACTCCACTATTTGGGGATAAATGTATCTAAGAAGTTACAAATTAGTGCTTTCGATCAGGTAGTATGGGTTGCTAAGGATACCAATTTTCAGCGCGGCTTTGATGTTTCTTATCTCAATCCGCTGCTTTACCTGCGTCCTGTAGAATTTTCCATCGGCTCACCTGATAACGCCATGATAGGTTTAGCTTTTAAGTACAATGTTTTTCGTCAAGGTAAGCTATATGGACAGGTTGCACTGGACGATTTTTATCTTAGTCTTACACGCGATTCAGGTAAACAGTTTTATGGCAATAAGTACGCTTTACAATTGGGTATGTGGAATAACAATATTTTTGGTGTAAATAATCTAACATGGCGATTAGAATGGAATGCAGTACGCCCTTATGTATATGGACATGGAGTTGGTAGTAACATCAGTTTGAATTACACACATTACTACCAGTCGCTTACCGACCCATTTGCTGCTAACTTCCACGAGTTTATTTCTATATTTAATTACATTAACAAACGCTGGTATGGGTCTTTAGAAAACTTGTTTACCATCAGAGGCGAGCACCCTGCAGATAAGCCTGCAACTTTCAACAATGGTGAAGACTTATGGGGTGGTGAACAAGACATCATCCGTTTTGGCGATAAAACATTACAGGGCAATAAGGTAAAATATTTCTATAATCAATTGTCTGCAGGTTATCTTATAAATCCCAAAAACCGTTTAAGTATACAAGCTGATGCAATATATAGAAGGCGCTTTGGAACCGGCATCAAACAATCGGAAGTTTTATTTTCTTTTGGTATAAAAACTAACCTTTTTAATAACTCTTATGATTATTAATGGAAAGTGGAAATAGGTATTAGAAAATATTCATCAATACAAATTTTCACTTCCCTTCTCTTCCGATTCTTTGAATACTGCTATAGCTACTTCACTTATAATACAGTGCATAGGAATACTACCTTCTATCAAATCTTTTTCAAGCTCCACATAAATAATTTCATCATCAAAGCCAATAGCCACGGCTTGATGCTGTGTATTAGCATAATAAACATCTCTTGGGTGAGCCCAGTAGATATAGCACCCATACACATAGGACAAGGCTCACACGAAGTATAAACATCACAACCGGTGAGCTGAAAAGTTTGCAGGTATTTGCAGGCATCTCGAATAGCTACAATCTCAGCATGAGCCGTCGGATTATTATTTACTAAAACTCAATTATTGCCTCTACCTACAATCACCCCATTTTTTACAATTACACAGCCAAACGGTCCTCCTTCGTTATTACGCATGCCTTCCAGTGACAAACGTATTGCTTCCTTTATAAAAAACCGATGATCATTCATAATTTAATCTGGTAAGAGTTGCTGAATAACAAATTACAAAAGAGTAAAAGTAATTCTCAGATAGCTATTTTCCCATGTTCCCCTCTGTTATCTATCATCTCTCAACTGTTATCTCTAATCACGCTCTCCTGAAAGCCCATTTCATCATTTGCCCCCACGTTGTCTTCTTACCATATAATAGAATACCGGTGCGGTATATTTTGCCGGCAAGCCATGTTGTAAATATAAAGCCGGCAATAAGCAACAACATACTCAGGAAAAGTTGCCAGTAAGGTACTGTACCCGGCACCCCATACGCAATACGTGCCATCATCACCATTGGTGAACTAAATGGAATAATGCTTCCCCAGAATGCAAGATTACTGTCAGGGTTATTAACAGCACTAGCCACGATGATAAATGAGAAAATTATAGGCATCGTTATTGGCATTGTAAGGCTTTGTGAATTCTGCACATCATCTAATACACTGCCAACTGCAGCAAACAAAGAAGCATAAAAAACATATCCCCCTAAAAAGTAAAACAGAAAACAGCCCATAATCAGGCCCCAGTTAACACTTCCTATTGTATGTTGGACGCTATAAATTGTTTGTGCAGCCTGGTTGGCTTGCATATTATTGCCACCCATTACACCACCATGTTGCTGCATTGCCTGTACCTGCTGCATTGTTTCAGGTGAGGCGATCATATGCATGCCAGCCATAAGAAGCATAATAAGCATAATCCAGATCAGGAACTGCGTGATTCCCACCGCACCAATACCAATGATTTTACCCATCATTAACTGAAAAGGCTTTACACTCGATATAATAACTTCGGCAATACGGCTGGTTTTTTCTTCCATAATGCCGCGCATAACCATCATACCATATATAAGCATGGTAAGGTAAATAAGAAACCCACTACCCATGCCAATGCCATAAGCCAGAAATTGGTTACTTTCTTTAGTATTATTATGATCTCCTTCTTCTATAGTACTTAATGTAGCTTCCTGCGATTGGGCGTGTATAGAGTCAAGCTGACTTCTCTGTATGCCTGCATTCTGAAGGAGTTTATTTTCTATGGCTGCATTTATCTTACTTTCTATAGCTCCCTTCGAGCCGATGCTCAGCGTTTTTTTAGAGCGCAATACGTAATTATTACCAGCATTGCCAACAGAATTTGGGATTAATAAAACTGCTGCATATCCTTTATTTGCGTAATTGGTAGTATCTACATCCGAAGGAAAGCTAAAAGTGATTTCCTTGGTACTTTCCAGGTTATTTGTAAAATAACCGCTATTGTCAACTACAGCAATATTCAAATTTTCCTTGTCCCGCATAGAAAGGTATGCAGGACCAAATATTAGCAATGCAAAGAAAAAGGGCATCAATATAGTAGTAATCAAAAATGTCTTGTTGCGCACGCGGCTAAGATATTCGCGCTGAATAATAAGTCCTGTCTTATTCATAAAACAAGTTGAGTGATCTGATTTTAAGCAATTTTTTGAAAAGAGCGGGTAGCAGCATGGGTACCTTCTACCTGGCGAATGAAAATATCATTGAGTGATGGAAGTATCTCGCTGAAAGATTCAATTGTAATTCCTTGTTGCAGGAAATAAAGTAGCACATCGTTACTGCGATAACCGCTTTTAATTTTTACTGTAAGTTTATGGTTATCGTCTGTGTGTAATACCTCAAATGCATCGCTGTCAGTAGATAGTGGTGCCTCAGCAAGCTGTATGCTAAATGCATTTTCCTTAAAGTCTTGTTTTACACCTCTTACTGTACCATCTAAAATCTTTTTACCCAGATTTACCAGTACAATTTGATCACATATCTCTTCTACCTGCTCCATACGGTGGGTACTAAAAATGATAGTACTTCCACGTTGTGCAAGGTTGAAAATTTCATCTTTAATTAAATTAGCATTCAGGGGGTCTAAACCACTAAATGGTTCATCAAGAATAATCAACTTTGGCTCATGCAGCACAGTAGTTACAAACTGTAGTTTTTGGCTCATTCCTTTACTCAGGTCTTCTATTTTTTTATTCCACCAGCTTTGCATCTCCAGTTTCTCAAACCAATATTTTATTTTTTGTAAGGCATCTTGGCGCTTCAGTCCTTTTAGTTGCGCCAGGTAAAGCGCCTGCTCCCCTATTTTCATTTTTTTATACAAGCCACGCTCTTCTGGCATGTAACCAATTTTAGTAATATCATTAAGCGGATCAAATCGCTTTCCATCAAACATAATGGTTCCTTCATCAGGATAAAATATTCCGGTAATCATTCGCAGTAAGGTAGTTTTACCTGCTCCGTTTGGTCCAAGTAAACCAAAAATACTCCCCTCTTCTATTGTAAAGCTGATATCATCCACCGCTTTTTGAGTCGCATAATATTTCTTAATATGCTCTAAACTAAGAATAGCCATCAATCATGTGCATTTAGTACATCAAATATAGTTGAGAGAATAGAGTCAATTGGTTTTTATGAATATTTTATTTGAACGGTTAAGAATGAACTATGTAATGAATATTTAATTGATGAATAAGTACATACTTATTACTCCCGTCCTGATTTAGTAAGGGTCAGACTGCATACTTAACCTGATACGGTATTCAATTGGGTAGTAAGTCATACGTTTGTTTACTTAAGCAGTCCTCTTTTATCTCAAAACCTTCCCTTTCTCTTATTGGAAAGGGCGGAGCTATACCTAACTTATACCTAACTTATACTTAAGTTATACTGAACTTATACCTAATCTCCTCCCTATCTCCTCCATATTTACCCCTTGGTAACTCTTCATATATTCCTTATTTACTTCGGTATAAAGCCATTCACACCTGCAAGCTGCAATCACAATAGCCTGTGACTCATAGCTGCCTACCTATTTAAATCTGGCATAATACTACATACGCTAACACCAAAAGAAAAACCTTACTAAATAAGGACTGAATGAATAAGTATTTGCTTCAATTTACATGTATTATGTAATATGGATGGATCCTCGAAAGTGATTGTTGCAGCAACCAAAAGCTTAATAAATATCAATTAAGTAATTGAATATTAAAGGCATTTTCCTGAAACATTACAGCTATCTCAACTGAATTATAATTATATTTGAGAACTGCATTACAAAACTACATAGCCCATAAAAGCCTTTTTTATGACTCTCACCATTGAACAACTCAATCAAATCATGCCTCAGGCATTAACACAACAACTAGAAAATTTTTTAGACGAGTTCAACACACAACTTTCTAATTATGAAATCAACTCACCATTGAGAGTAGCTGCTTATATAGCACAGGGAGCTCATGAAAGTGGCGAACTGAGAGAACTGATAGAGAATATGTACTATACAAATCCACAGAGGCTTATGGCAGTATGGCCAACAAGATTTCGTACTGTGGAAAGTGCAATACCTTATATTAAAAATCCCGCAAAGCTGGGAAATTTTGTTTATGCAAATAGAATGGGTAATGGCCCGGCAGAAAGTGGAGATGGTTATAGATACAGAGGTAGAGGATGGTTCAACGGAACCGGTAAAGAATTTTATATAAAAATGTCCAAAATATCCGGGCACGATTTTGTGGCTAATCCTGATGATATGGCAAATCCTAAGTTTGCTGTATTGTCGGCATGTGAAGAATGGAAATCAGGAAATTTGAATAAGTTAGCCGATACTGAAGATTTTGAGGCTATCACTAAATTTATTAATGGTGGGCTAATAGGCCTGCAATCAAGGCTTAATTATTATTCAAAAGCAAAAAAGGTATTTGGAATTAATTAAAGTTTTATGAATCTACTTTAGGCGACTGATAAAGATTGATTATAATAAAGACTAATCCGGCTGTACGTAAATAAGACATAGTTGTACAATTAGCCTGTTATTCGATACTCCTTCATAACATTCTTCAATGGTTAGCTCCCTGTTGCAAACATTATATTTATGACACATCGGATATATTTACTTGCTACTATAATAATTATAAGTTGCAACAGCTCAATCAATAACAATCAAAAGGAAATTAATAATACCAGCAGCAATCGACAGACTACAGCTTTAGCCGATACCAATAGCACGCATATTTCTTTAACTGCGGATAGTATTGATAAGGCAAATGCAAATACAATAGCATTAGATAACAATGATGTCAATAAAGCGATGGTATCACTTAAAGACAGTCTTCTTAGGATAGCATCCGATAAATTTCGTGATCACCGGTTTTTTGGTTATTCCAAACCAGACCTTCATTCCAAAAGAATGTTATTGTTTTCCATTTTCACAAATGATGTAGAAGGCAATCCATATCAGCTTCCTTATGGAGCTTACTACCAAAATAGTGATATGGACAGTATCAAGCTCAAATATTATGCTGATGAAGGTGCATTTGCAAAATTTACAATTCTCAAAAACAATACGCTACAAGACACAACTTATATAGAAAAAAAGTGGATAGAATTTAAAAAGTAAACCACTACTGCATTTTATTAAGATTGTAAATCATTTTAAACATAGACCTTACTTATGATTAAACATCCTTTCCTTATTCTTTTGCTACTGTTTGCATATCCTTCTCTTTCTTTTAGTCAAAAATTATTGGGTGAGAGTGTAATTACGCCAAGAATGCGTGTTATAATGGACAATGACTTTAGTGGCGATCCCGATGGCTTGTTTGCACTCACGCATTTGTTATTATCACCTTCAGTTGAAATTAGAGCTATTATTGGTTCGCATCTCAGGGCTGATGATGGATTTGATAATTCAAAAATACAGGCTCAGCATGCAGCAGACAAAGCAAATGAGTTAATGTATACTATGAGTATCAACCGCAATATTCCGGTAATTGCAGGCTCTAACGCGGCTATGCCTAACGATAGCACGCCTGTAAAGAGTGAAGCTGTTAACTTTATTATCAAAGAAGCCCTGCGTACAGATACAAAACTGCCGTTGTATATACTGTGTGGAGCAGGACTTACCGAAATTGCATCTGCTGTACTAACCGATCCTCGCATTGCCAATAAGCTAACCTTGATATGGATTGGTGGACCAGAATATACCGATTTAGCACCTCCGCCACCTGATTACTCCAGCCCGGAATACAACTTGAATATTGATATTGCTGCCGCAAGAGTCATCTTTAATCAATCCAGCATTGCCATTTGGCAAGTACCAAGGAACGCCTACCGACAGGCCATACTGCCATATTCGCAGTTACAATTAAAAATAAAGCCGCAGGGTAAAATAGGAACTTACCTAACGAGTACATTGGAGAACCTGATGGGGAGAATACAGAAATATGTCAATTTAGGAGAAGTCTATATCTTGGGAGACAGCCCTTTAGTGTTACTTACCGCTTTGCAGTCCTCCTTTGAAGCAGATCCTTCTTCCAGTGAGTATGTTATTAAAATGGCTCCGGTAATCAACCAACAAGGAGCTTACGAGTATAATAATAATGGGCGCAATATCAGGGTTTATACCCGGTTAGATACCCAATTGATGTTTGCCGATTTCTTTGCTAAATTGGAATTAATGAACAAATAGATGTTTGCAAATACAGCTTAATATTATATCCGATTATCAGGCAACTGGTAACGGGTATTCGGTAACCTGTATGTATCAGGGGACTACCTCCTCTCCTCACCATATGCTCCATACTAAAGATATGACAAAACCATTGCTCCCCCTAACCAAGATACATCTGAACCTATCAGTACTATTATCTGGCATTTGGTATCTACCTCCCTATTAAAATCCCACCTTCTTCCTATCTGAGCCGTACTAAAGCCATGGCAAAGTCATGGATAGTTCATGAGAAGCGGTGCTGAAGTCCGGTCTCCTCCTTATCGCCCTCGTATCTACGCCGTATCTAAGCCACATATCATTCGGTGATCCAACGCACATTCGGGGTAAAAACAAGGGTAAACAGTAATCTTCTGCAGCAGAGTTGTAAATATGCAACAGCACAGGTAACGTCTTTAGCGCCATACAAACATAACTTTGCTTAACTCCTTTTTTAATTATCAATACCGATTCTCCTGGTTTCATTCACTTAACAATGCTCTATTACTCACTTATCATCACCAGTAAATGCTTGATTTTGCTACTTTCCAATTAGAATTATTATATAAAATAAAATAACATATAGTTACTCTGGCTTCATTTAATCAAAACCTATTACTTTTATCCCCTCCACCTATTGCAATAACTTATGAAGAAATTAGTTTTAATTACCGGCTTTCTATTTTGGATGTTTTCAGTTTCGGCGCAGTTGCTTTCACCTCAGCAATTTTTAGGTTATCCAGTAGGTACTCATTTTACACCTTGCTACAAAATTGATGAATACTTTAAAGCTGTAGCCATAGCAAAACCAGCTATGGTAAAGTTGGAAAAGTATGGACAAACGTATGAAGGAAGGGATTTAATGCTTGCCTATATTGGCTTACCCGATAATCTGCAAAGGCTGGAAGAAATCCGCAAAAACAACTTGCGCATTACCGGCATGCTGAAAGATGGTGTAGCGGCACAGACAACCGGAATACCAGCTATTTTATGGCTTAGCTATAATGTACATGGCAATGAGCCTTCGTCATCAGAAGCAGCAATGCTTACACTGTATGCTTTGGTAAGTGATAGTAATATGCAAACAAAAGATTGGTTGAAAAACCTGATTGTTATAATAGATCCAATTGAAAATCCCGACGGGCGCGACCGTTATGTGAACTGGTATAATTCAGCGGTGAGTACTCAATTCAATGCTGACCCGCAGGCACGTGAGCACCGTGAACCTTGGCCACAAGGCAGAACCAACCACTACAATTTTGACCTTAACCGAGACTGGGCTTGGGAAACCCAGGTAGAAACACAAGATCGTCTTAAAAAATACCAGGAGTGGATGCCGCAGGTGCACGTTGACTTTCACGAGCAAGGCTACAATTCACCCTATTATTTTGCACCTGCAGCCGAGCCTTATCATGAAGTAATAACGCAATGGCAGCGAGACTTCCAGGTTACTGTGGGTAAAAACAACGCCAAATATTTTGATAAGAACGGTTGGCTGTATTTTACCAGGGAGCGCTTTGATCTCTTTTATCCATCTTACGGCGACACCTACCCATTGTATAGTGGCGCTATAGGAATGACCTTCGAGCAAGGTGGCATTGGAGCAGGATTAGGCATTCGCACACAAGATGATGATACTTTAACACTGCTTGACCGTGCCCTGCACCACTACACTACCGGTATTGCTACTATAGAAACAGTTTCTAAAAATGTAGATAAGTTGGTAAGTGAGTTTAAGCAGTTTTATGATAATGCTGCCAATGCGGTAAATGCACCTTATAAAACTTATGTTCTTACTTCAAGAGACATCAACCAGTTGCGTGGAGTAGCTACATTATTAGATAGAAACCATATTACATATGGCCTTACAAATGCAAAAAACCTCCGTGGATACAACTACTTTACTGGTAAAGAAGAGGAGTATAAAGATGAAGGTTATCAGCTTGCAGTGTCCGCTTATCAGCCGCGTGGCACGCTGTTAAGGGTTTTATTTGAACCAAAGAGTACATTAAAAGATTCTGTTACTTACGATATAACTGCATGGTCGGTACCATATGCATATAATATCAAAACATATGGAGTAAAGGACAGATTGCCTGTGGAAGGAAGCTTGCCATCCTTAACTACGACTAACGCACAAAGCAACTATGGTTTATTGATTCCTTATACTTCGTTTAATGCAAGTGAAGTATTAGCTTATTTATTATCGAACGGAGTAAAGGTACGCTGTGCAGATAAGACTTTTACATATAATGGTAAAACATACAATACCGGTACGCTCATTATTTTGCGCGGTAATAATGTTAATAACTGGAGCACACTGGTGAACGAGGCCTGCAGCAAATACAATATACAGGCAGAACCTGTTGAAAGTGGCTTTGTTGAAAAAGGCTCTGACTTTGGCTCCAGCGATGTACGTTATATCCGTGCCCCCTCGGTGGCAATGCTTACTGGAGAAGGCGTTAATGCCAGTGCTGCAGGCGAAATATGGCACCTTTTTGACCAAACCCTGCATTACCCGCTTACCCGGCTTAACGCTACAGATTTAGATCATTTGGATTTAAATAAATACAATACAATTATTTTACCTGATGGTAATTATAAAAATTTAAGCAATAGAAACGTACAAGCCAGGTTGCATGATTTTGTCCAGAATGGTGGTAAACTGATAGCAATGGAAGATGCCATAGCACAAATGGCAAATAGTGGCTGGGATATTTCTATGCGTGAAAATCATTTGGATTCTATTTCCTCTGATAGCAGCTACAACGCACTTAAAGTATATGGCAGCCGCGAAAGATCCAGCTTAAGCGAGACTATTATTGGTGCCGTTTACCAATTGGATTTGGATACAACACATCCGCTGGCTTACGGTTATCCAAACTATTACTATACACTGAAGAGCAACAATAATATTATCAATTTCCTGAAGGATGGATGGAATGTAGGCGTAATTAAAAAGGCAGCTTACACAGCAGGTTTTGTTGGGAGTAAGCTGAAGCCACAATTGAAAGATGCGGTAGTATTTGGTGTACAAAATGAAGGTAAGGGTAGCATTATATATATGAATGATGATCCACTGTTTCGCTTATTCTGGCAAGCTGGCAAAATGCTGTTTAGCAATGCCGTATTCCTGGTAGGTCAGTAATATGAATCAGGATTTTATTTATTTATCTGATTAATGGGAAGTAATTATAGCAAATAAGGTGAATCAATTATTTTAATAATACTGTATTCAGTTAGCGTAGCATATTATGCTTTACCTGAAGTTCGCAATTCATACCCGGCAAATTGGCAACCGGTAACTGGTATTAGTGGACTGGTATTAGATAACCTATTTGAATCTGCAATAAGATAGCCCACGATTACAATCGTGGGCTATCTTGCTTTTATCCATAAAAAAAATCCCATAGGGCATTGAACACCGTACAGGATTTAAAAAATTCAAAATCTTCAGGGATTAATTATACTATGGATTACTATTTGTTTGGTCGTGCCCAAGTTGCTTTACTAATTTGTTGTAGACACCTAATAATAAGAAAGGTGCCGGCCATTGTCCAACAAACAAGCTCTCTTTTTTGTAATTAGTAAACTGCAATATAGCAGATGCAGCCATAGCACCTAATGCAGCCCACAAAAATACATCTGACGGGATTTTGGAAGTTTGCTCTTCAATAGTTGCAGCTACTTTACCTTCCTTGTGGCCGAGATTGAAATCGGTGTTCATAAGTTACCTCCATGGTTTTTATGAGGTAAGCTATTTCAAGTTTCTTGCCAAAGAAAAAAAGGAGGTACAACCTGACAAAATGCTGCACTTAACTAAAACTTACCGGGAATTGCCTTTTGTATTATACTCTTATAGGTCTCCAGGTCTTTATTTTCGTTAAGTAGCCTGTAGTTGGATGGACTTATCATCAGATATCCGTATTTATCTGCTGTTAGCCATGGCAAAATACGACCGGCAGTTTGTGGGCGTGTTTTGTCTATATAGTCCAATGCGACAGCAGCATCTGAGAATGGACCAATAAGCATAATATCATAGCGTTCATCCAGCTTAACTGAAGTAATATAGATTTGTTGATTATAGTAAGTCTGTTTATTAAACCTGTTAAAAGCATTCTTTGCTTCTGTTGCATATACCGGTGCAACTTTGTCGAGAACAAGCGCCACATATTGCGAATCAGCTGCATTAAAGGAGAAGGTTTTTGAAACTTCGGGCTGTTTTACAGCTACAGTATCTACTTTCATAGGTACAGGCTTAGGTATCGGTTTAGAAATTGTGGAATCCAGCTTTTTAGGCTCAACTGATTGCTTAACAGGCACTTCAACCGGAGTAGTATTTACTAAAAGTGTACTCTCAGTGGTATCTTCATTACGTTTGATCTGTAATTTGGTAAGGTAAGCTTCAATCTCTGGTCGCCGCCTTATAACATCTGCCATTGTAGCTGCTTTCTCAGCTAGTGGTGATGATTGAAACTGTTCCTGTAAATGTTGCAACTGCTCCAATGCGCTACTGTCATCTCGTTGCGAAACATAATAAATAGATTCTATGTATAGCAGTTGCGGTGTCCAATAACTGTTGCCATACATGCTGTCTGCTGTTTCTTTTAGTTTTTTCGCCTCATTGAAATTTCCTTCAATAAAAGCATTGTAAATCTTTTCGTATTGCTGTGTAGCAGGCGACTTCTCGCTTGACTCAGATGGAGAAACAGTACCACCATTTTTCAGCTTAGCCAATGATGTTCCATTGCGGTAATCTCTTTGTAAAACGGCTAATGCTGAATCTGCACTACCTCTTTTCCCTAATTTGTTATAACAAAAATATAAATTAAATAGCGACTGCTCCCGGAATTCACTGGAATCCGTAACCTTATTCATTTGCTGGTACATATCTATAGCAGCAGGATAATTTTGCAATTGATTTTGGAATATTTCGCCGCTGTGGAAATAGGCATTTGCTATGTTCGTATTGGATGCCTGCATCTTCTCAGGCGTTAGTGGTAAACCAGCTTCGAGGTCTTCTATTGAGTTTGAAACAGCAGGTGCATGAGCCGTTGAATCGCCATTACCAACACCATTATCTGTATTTGTACTATCGTTATCATCAGGTGAACCTTGTGGTCGCATTGCCGCTTGAGTAATAGCACTCTGCCGGCGCCAGTTATCTGCATTTGGTCGGTTGCCCCACTGCTGCCTGAAAGAGCCAAAGCCATTACCCTTGAGTGCAGTATTGTTAAAATACCAGTCCTGGGAACTAGATGGATTACTAAATAATTCGCCTTGTTGCGGTTGCAACTGCACGGCCGGATTGAAATTAGGGGTATTGTCTTCCTCTTTTAATCCCTGACTACGTCGAATCTGGCGTAATTCTTTTTTCAGATATGCGGTACGTTGTGCCACAGGCATAGTAGCCACTTGCTGCAGGCTATCTTCTTTATCAACAGCAGTAAGATACTCGGCAACACTATTCATAGCCGGTTGCCGGGTATTTAACCTTTCGCTTTCCACCGAATCGGTTATATTTCCTACATAAAAAGTGCTATCATAAAAGTTATGTGCATTAATCCATTTACTTTCATTGTACTCAACATCAGCCAGTAATAAAAACGATTTACTTCTTTGTTCAGTATTATCTACGTTGTTAGCAATGCTCTTCTTTAGTAAAGCAATTGCTTCATCTGTATTGCCTAATTGTAGTTGTACCTGTGCGGCAGCATAGTAAATAATATCCCTGTACAGTACATATTTATCCTTTTTAGCCATCTTTAGTAACGCATCCAATTTTTGCTTCGTAGTGTTGCCTGTACTGTCATTGCCTATATTGATGCTATTGAGATATGCATTTACTTCCATAATTGGGTCGGGCGTATGATTGGCACAACGGTTAAAGCATTTCACCGCTTCCTCATTATTACCGGCAAGATAGTACATCTGTGCCATCAGGTATTCCCAGCGGGCTTTTTCAAATTGGTTGCTGGCATTATCTAAAGCTTTATTTAGGTGGACGGCTGCACTATCATATCTTTTCTGATTGTAAAACAAATAAGCTAATGCCTCATGTAGGTCGGGCTGCAGCCTTTTTGGAAACTTAGGATCGTTGCGTAATATTTCCAGTAAACCTCCGGCACCTCCATCATTGCCAGTTTCGATATTGGTGCGCGCCATCCACAAAAAGTTTTCATTCCGGCTTGGTGGGGTTACAAAGGTTTTGTGCCACATATCAGTTTTTTCTTTTGTAGCAATTGTCATTTCACCTTTGTTGGTAGCATTGCTACCTATTGGGAGGTTATAACCTTCATCTTTTGGCCCCCATGCATAATTCACATACTGAAAGGCATTCATGGCAGAATCAAAATTCTGGCGAAAAAAATAAGCCTTACCAAGAAGAAAATATAAATTATCTATCCAGTTGTTACGCAAGTCATGCAGCAGTACACCAGCGGTACAGTGATAGATAACTGAGTCAATATTGGTGCTGTCTTGAGCAGTTAAATTAAGCGTATAGTTGTAAAAAGAAAGGAGCTTGGTATAATCGTCTTTATAGGATGTTTTGGCACGTGCTACTACATCGTTCAAGGTATTATTGCCATTAAAGTAATAGTTATAATGAGTGTACATATTCTGCAAAGCACGGCTAACAGTTCCCAACTTTTTGGAATCACTTTTTTCGGCTCGCAAGGTGCGGTTCTCATATTTTTTTGGCTTTTTCAGGGTTACATTGGTACCCTCCTGGGCCTTTAAGAAAAAGCAACTTAACAAAAATAAACAGACAATACTACTTTTTAGTACCAAATGCTTCATGCAAAAACTTTCTCGTTTAATAACTGTAAAACAAGCAAAAATATTTTATATAGCCCTTAGTACATGCAATTATTTAATTCTAAATCAAAGGCTTTAATAATAGAAATGGCAGAAAAAAACCCATATAGTATAATAAAAAACTACTAATCAGCACCACTTTGCCTTTATAATGATACATTTTACCAGTTGCATAAACTATATTCCTCCTATATATTCATAAGTGCTTGGTGCCATAGCTTTACCCCAAAAACTGCCTTCATACAACCTCCGCACCTAAGCAGTACCTGAGCCGTATGTAATACCTGACTCAAACAGGTAGCAAGCTATCGAATGCTGATTACTGATGTATATGGTTTTATTATAGCGTATGCAAGGTGTTACTGCGGTGGAGATAGCAAGGAGATCAGGAATAACTCAGGTATAAGTTAAGTATAAGTTAGGTATAAGTTAAGTATAACTTAGGTATAGCTCCTAAGGAAAGCATTTTATGCTACTTAATATCTAATGGTATAATACCAGATTCAACCAGGTAAGCCTGATACCCTTTACAGGTTCCCAGTTACGGATATGATCTGTGAGCTTAGAGCAGCGTATACAGTGCTACTAAACTGAAAATGGTATAAGCTGTATATCTTATATCTTTGATAAGAATAAAAAAGAGAGCCGGGGGCAGCAACTTTTGATCATCTAAACACACCTTTAGTGATGTTGCACGTAAGGGAAATCTGCCCTTGGTTTTTCTCCTGCTTTCAAGCCTCCATAGTACTTAAGCATAGCTGTTGGTAACGGCAGTAGTACCCGGCTAATGCACCATAAAACATAAGAAAAGGCCCATAGGAGAAAAGCTCTTTGTTTGTCTTTGTTCATCTGCTTAAAACCATGTGTTATGCTTAAGTATTGTGTAGGCATTGATGTATCTAAAACTGAACTTCAATGCTGTATCAGTGTCATTGACCAGCTACAGAAAGTAACGGTCAAAGCCTCCGCTAAGTTTACCAACACTAAATCAGGCTTCACCCGGTTGCACCAGTGGATCAGCTAGCCGTCATAAGACACCAGGAAGTGCCTTTGGTGGTGGTCATGGAAGCAACGGGTATCTATTACGAACAGATCGCCATGTACCTGTCTCAACAGCATTATGCCCTCAGTGTAGTATTGCCCAACAAGGCAAAGAAGTACCTGCAGTCTACCGGGCTGAAGTCCAAAAATGACAAAATCGATGCACAGGGGCTTGCACGCATGGGAGCAGAGCAATGCCTGGCGTTGTGGCAACCTATGGACAGTTACTTCTATCAGCTCCGCGAACTCACCCGTCAGCACCAGCGCCTGCAGGAGTTGAAGACCAGTGTCAACAACCAGCTACATGCATCAGAGCTGGGGATGTATCAAAACAATCTGGTAATCAACCAGCTTGAAGCGCTCCTTATCACCTTTGATGAGCAGCTCCATGCTCTGGCAGCAGCCATTGAACAGCATATAGCTGACAAGGAAGAGGTGAAACAGAAGGTAGACAATATTTGTAAGATCAAAGGGGTGGGCACCCTTACGGTGGCTGTTATACTGGCAGAAACCAATGGCTTTGTCCTGTTTGAGAACAGCCGCCAGTTGGTCAGTTATGCCGGCTATGATGTGGTGGAAAACCAATCCGGTAATCACCGAGGGAAAACAAAGATATCGAAGAAGGGCAACAGCCACATCAGAAGAGCGATGCACATGCCTGCCTTTTGTGTGGTAAGCTGTGAGCAGCCACCCTTTGTTGGGTTGTTTAACCGCACCTTTAAGCGGCATGGACAGAAGATGAAGAGCTATGTAGCGGTGCAGAAAAAGCTGCTGGTGATCATCTATGCTCTGTGGAAGACCAATAGTGCCTATGAACTGAACTATCAACATCATAAAGATCAACATACTGGAGAAAAGGAGCAGGTGCTTTCTTCTCTGCCCGGCTTGGCACAAGCCGATCCTGCAGCGCATAAAAATAGCGCCAGTCTGCAAGAGCAAACGGCGCTACACAAGGTAAACCTACTGTCGAATGATCGCAGTCTGCTTCCTCTCTGCCAATAGCAAAAATAATCTGAAATTTATTTGGAAGTACAGATAGTACCTTACGTCTTTTTGACAAAGCAGGAGGTAAAAAACAGAGGTAAAGAGTAGTTGTGAGCAGAAGTAGTGCGCAGCAAGGTGGGATAAAGATAAAGCCGGAATAGCTGATAGACGCACTGTGACACTATCATTTTCATCAAATTATAACTACGATAATTAGACATAAGGTATGGTATACTCAACAAAAAAGGAATATATCAATTTGCCTGGTACCTGTTCAGCATACCTTCTCTCCAACTTATATTTGCCGACTATGTCTGCTGAAAGTATCATTGCCGATTGGAAAAATAAAAACTTTAAGCCTATTTATTGGCTGGAAGGCGAAGAGCCGTATTTTATAGACCAGGTAATGAGCTATGCAGAACACCATCTCTTACCAGAAAGTGAAGCCGGATTTAATCTGACTGTTTTTTATGGTCGCGATGCTGACTGGACTGCTGTAGTGAATGCGTGCAGGCGTTATCCAATGTTTGCCGAAAGGCAAGTAGTGCTGCTGAAAGAAGCACAACACATGAAGGATATTGAAAAATTGGAAGGTTATGTGGAGAAGCCATTAACTTCTACGGTATTTGTGGTAAGTTATAAAGAGAAAAAGGCAGATGCGCGTACTAAATTTGCCAAAGTACTTAAGAAGAATGGGGAAATACTCAACACAGCAAAGTTGCGGGATTATGAGCTACCCGGCTGGATCAGCCAATATATACAACAGCAAGACTTAACCATTAGCCAAAAAGGCTTGAATATGCTGGCAGATAATATTGGTAATGATTTGTCACGCATAGCCAATGAGATTGATAAGCTTAAGATCAACCTGAAAGGCAGGAAGGATATTACAGAAGAAGATATTGAAGAATATATTGGCATTAGCAAGGAGTTCAATGTATATGAGTTACAGGATGCCTTAGCAAAAAAAGATGTGCCTAAAGCCATTCGCATTATCAAGTATTTCGAATCAAACCCCAAAGCCGGACCTATACAATTGATATTACCAACATTATACAATTACTTTAGTAAGGTATATTCCATTTATGGATTAGAAGATAAAAGTGAGAAAAAGGTAGCTTCTTTATTTTATAATAATTCCTTTGCGGCAAAGCAAGCTTTGCACACCTCCAATATTTACGGCTATAATGGAGTTGAAAAAGTATTATTGCTGTTGCATCAATATAACCTGCGTAGTGTGGGTATAGACAATGCAGGTATTGAAGATGCAGATTTAATGAAGGAGTTGGTAGTTAAAATGGTAAGCTGAAATTTGCCACAAAGACACAAAAGGAATTTATAGTTAAGGAATAAGTGTCTATTTATTATTCAGCAATTCTAAAGATTGCAATTTATCTTGTGCTAACTGTGCCTTTAGGGCATCTAAACCACTGAACTTGATTTCCCCACGGAGATAATGCTTTAAAAAGACACGGAGTGTTTTTCCATAAATATCTTTATTAAATTCAAATAGGTTTACTTCTATAGTACGTTTGGTACCATTCACAGTCGGGCGCATGCCAATATTCAGCATACCTTGTAGGGATTGATCGTTTTGCTCATTCACAACAGACAACTCACTACTTACCAACTCTGCCTCCACTGCATACACGCCATTACCCGGAATGAGTTTTTCTTTGTCTTCTATTTCTAAGTTTGCTGTGGGATAGCCTATCGTTCTGCCAAGCTGGTTGCCCATTACTATCAAGCCTTCAAAAAAGTAATCATAGCTAAGGAATTGATTAGCTGTTGCTATATCACTTTTAAGCAAGGCTTCCCGTATGCGTGTGGAACTGATGGTTACTTCATTCAGCACATGCTCTGGTATTTCTTTTACTTCAAAGCCTAACTCCTTGCCATAATCTTCAAGTAAATGATAATCGCCTTTACGCCCCTTACCAAACTTATGGTCATAACCGATGATAACAGTATGCGGATGGAATTTTTCCCATAAAAAATGCTGTATATATTCTTCGGCAGTCTGGTTGGAGAAAGCTGCATCAAAAGGAATAACAACCAGGTGGTCTATCTGTAATGATTGAAGTAAGGCAATTTTCTCGGGCAGAGTAGTTAATATAGGTACAGCCGATTGCCCTTCCTGCACTATTTTTCGGGGATGAGGATGAAAAGTAATGATGGTGGTTTCACCATTAACATTTTCAGCCTCTCTCCTCAACTGCTCAATGATCCTACGATGACCTGCATGCACACCATCGAATGTACCAATGGTCACTACCGCATTACGGAAATTGGGTAATTGGGATAAATCTCTATGTACCAGCATAAAGGGCGCAAAGATAGGGTGAAGCCCCCGAAGCCCCAACCCTAAAGGGAGTAAGGAATACTAATATAGCTCCCAATCACCTGAAGGGAAGTAGGAAATTGCAACTACTGCAATCTTTCATCACTTACATTTGCACGCATTCTTTTACTTTATCATTACTCATTTAGTCAATGATTTACAATTATCTATATAATCACTTTCAATACTCCCCTTCAGGGGCTGGGGGCACTGGAGGCATCTACTCACAACGTGGTGTATCGGCACAGAAAGAAGAAGTACATGCTGCAATACAAAAGTTGGATGCCGGCCTGTATCCCAATGCTTTCTGTAAAATGTATCCAGACTTTATTGGTGGCGATGACAACTTTGTAAATATCATGCACGCTGATGGTGCCGGTACTAAAAGTATTTTGGCTTATTTGTACTGGAAAGAAACCGGCGATGTGAATGTCTGGAAAGGGATTGCACAGGATGCAGTGGCAATGAACCTGGATGATTTGTTATGTGTTGGAGTGTATGATAATTTATTGTTTTCTTCTACCATAGACCGCAATAAAAAGCTGATTCCTGGAGAGGTCTTGAAAGCAGTGATAGATGGCACCCAGGAGTTTTTTGATATGCTCACGAGCTTTGGTATACATATCCATTATCTCGGTGGCGAAACAGCAGATGTAGGTGATGTAGTGCGCACGGTTGCAGTGAATGGAACGATGATGGCGAGGCAGGAAAAAAAGAAAGTTATTACCAATGAAAACATACAGGCCGGTGATGTAATAGTTGGCTTTGCTTCTTATGGACAAGCTACTTATGAAGCTGAATATAATAGTGGGTTGGGCAGTAATGGACTAACCAGTGCAAGGCATGATGTATTGAGTAAATACCATGCAGAGCAGTATCCTGAAACTTACGAGCCGTCGCTTGCGAATGAAGTAGTTTATATTGGTAAAAACAGAATGACTGATGTGTTAGCAATTGACAATTCACCATTCACAATAGGCAAGCTGTTACTAAGTCCAACCCGCACCTATGCACCCCTAATGAAATTACTACTGGAAGAACAATTTGAAGACCTGCATGGTGTTATCCATTGTAGCGGTGGGGGACAAACAAAGTGCATGAAATATTTACCTTCACCGATGCGTGTAATTAAAGATAACCTGTTTGCACCGCCTCCTATTTTCCAATTGATACAACAAAACTCCGGCGCTGATAACAAGGAAATGTACCAGGTATTTAACATGGGTCACCGCCTGGAGATATTTACTAATGAGCAGGCTGCTGAGAAAATGATTGCAGCGGCCAAGCAGTTCAATATTGAGGCAATGATTGTAGGTAGAACAGAAAAGTCAAATGTGAAAGAGTTGGCTTTATATGTAGGGGAAGAAAAGATTCAGTATACATTTTAGTTCCTTTTTAAAATGAATAAAGCAGTACGGTATATGTGCTGCTTTATTCATTCTGGGAAGGCTGGCGCAATCTGCTCTTTAGGAAATACCTTTTAATACTGATGTACCTTAATTGAAGTATCAATATTTCTCACCTCTACTATTTTTTGAATTCCGGTATTGCTGGTAAACTCCACTGTTGAATCCTTCTTAGGATAAAGAATTTCTTCCTTTACAATTTTTGGTCGCGCAGATTCAGACTTATTCTGCATTTCATTGCTCTTCTTTGTTGTTATCTCTATTACTCCATCTCTCCCTTTTTCTCCATACTTATTCTCACCTTTTAAGACTGATATTGAATAAATGCTATTAGCATCTAATTTCTGCAACTCTTCGTTAGTTACAATCTTACCATCAATTACTTTCAATGCCTTTTCGTATTCTTTAACTGCATCAGTCTCCTTAGGTTTAATTAAAGTAGTTGATGGTGACGGTGAACTATTAATGCTTTTCAATGTAATAACAACAACACCATTCTTACCTTTCTCCCCATATTTCTTAATTGCATCATCACCTTTTAAAACATCAACAGATTCAATTGTGTTTGCATCTATTGCTTTTGCCTGCGTTGCTGTGATGACCTTTCCGTCAAGAATGTATAAAGGTGGATTTTTTGTAGTGTCAATTATTGTAGCAGCAGTAGCTTGTGGAGCTGCATTTGCATAAGCAACTACACCTTGTAGAATATCCCTCGCTAATTGTTCCACTTTAGCTGCATTCTGCAACTGCTTTTGATTATCTGCATTATTGATGTAGCCACACTCAATTAATACTGCAGGATAGGGATTTTTATCTACTACATAAACTCCTTCATTTCTATTTTGTATTAGCAAGGAATTAATTGGGAAATCATTTTTAACTATCTGAAGCAAACTAGACCCAAGTAACCGGCTTTGTCCATAATTACTGTTGGTTTCATCTCTTGTTATAAGAACACTGATTTCGTTTTTACTTGTCTGATTCTCCTCTGTAGCATTCACATGAATGGAAACAAATGCATCTGGCTGAATTGCTTTAATTACATTCATGCGTGCTTCCAGTTCCATTGTAACATCATCCGTCCTGGTCATTTTTACAGTAATACCATACTCCGGTGCTAACTCCTGCATTTTCTTGGAAATTGATAAATTAATGTCCTTTTCCTTTTCTCCATTAATACCAATAGCACCATCGGCACTTCCGCCATGCCCGGCATCAATTAATAATGTAAATGGCGCATTCGTGTGTGATAAAGTTCCTTTTTGTTGGTGGTTTTCTTTTAATTTAAAAGCAAATAATAATACTGTTCCCACGAGTAAAGGCAGAACTAAAATCCTCCTTACATAGTTGTAACTTGTTTTAGCTGATGTTGTAAGCATAAATAATCGTCTTTTAATAGGTGAATAACTAAATGATTGTGCTGGAGAAAATATGTTCTTGCCATACTGCGATTGCAATAACATCCATGCAAAGGCTTCGGCACTTTTATTTTCAATGGCTTTTTCATCGGCAATAAACTCATGTATCATACTAAGCTCTTTTTGCATAAGCCAGAAGAAAGGATTTATCCAGAATACAAGTGTGGTCAGGCGCAGGAACATTTTATCCCAGCTATGCTTCTGCTCAATATGCGTGAGTTCGTGTTTGAAGATTTGCCTGCCGGTTGCATCGTTAATATCAAGTGTGTTCTTCCAGAATAGGTTTTTGAAAAATGAGAAGGGGGCCTGTTGCAAGTCCGTATTTATGAAGATGATATTACCTATATTTTCAGCCGGGTACATGCGCCGGTAACGATATAATTTCCTAATGCCAATTAGAAAAACGACCAACATAAATGCTGTAACCAGCAAATATAAAAGCATAAAAAAAGAGTTCAACGACAGCATAAATGTTGTGCCTTTAGAACTTACTTCACTGGTATTTACAGCAACAACATTCATTAAGTGGATTACCTGCCTGTTGCTGCTGTCAAATTGCCACAGGGTGATATTTAGAAATGGCAATAAAAGGCTTAATGCTACACTCATTAGCAGGTAAAAACGGTTGTAATAATGAAATCGTTTGTTACGTAAGGCGATATGATAATACAGGAACAAAATAGCCGAGCAGATAATTACTTTAAGCAGATAAATAAGTATGGCTTGCATGCACTGGAGATTATTTGTTTTTTAATTGGTTTAGCAATAATTCAAGATCTTCAAGACTTAATTTCTTTTCTTCTACTAAAAAAGAAACTGCCTGCGTAAACGATCCATCGAAATAACCCTTTACCAGGCTGTTCATGGTACTTTCAAAGTAGGCTTGTTTGCTCACCAGCGGTTTATATTCGTTCATGCGCCCATATGTGGTAGCACTCACAAACTCTTTTTCCGTTACAATCTTCAATAATGTGGCTACTGTATTCGGGTGTGGCTTTGGGTCGGGCATTGCTTCTACAATATCTTTTAAGAAACCTTTTTCCAGTTTCCATAGAGCCTGCATTACCTGCTCTTCAGCTTTGGTTAAGCTTTTCATATAACTAAATATTTAGTCGAAGGTAAACTAAATATTTAGTTATACAACTATTTCTTTAGTTATGTATTGAAAAATATGATTTTAAACAAAATACTAATTTAACAAAATAGGTGTCGGATACCGGAAAGTATGAACGTATCAGAACAGTTTACTACTATAACAGAGGTCAGTCCACGAGTAGCAGGAAACCTGTACGTAATGGTAAACAAAAGCCCTTGCTAAGCCGGATCTCCTTCGTATCTAAGCCGTATCTGCCGTATCAAAGCCGTACATCCTACGTCTTTTTTATTATAAGAGGGGGTAACAAACAAGAGGTGACAATAGCCTTGGGCAGCGGCTAGCGTGCAGGGATGTGAATATACAGTAACAGGTTTAATTAAAACCCAAACTACTCATCCAACAAAAGCTTCACTGCCAATTTATCGGTTATACTCTGTACTAAATCCGAGTAAATATCTTTGCGATACGTCTCCTAACTATCTATATATCAGCAATCTGTAGAATTATTTTGAAAATTACATGTACATACATATATTTGCATCGTGAAATTGGAAGAAGCAATACAATCGCACAACTTTAGTAGTGAAAAACAAAAGGCCGGCCTGCATATTCTATTCACGGCTTACCAGCTCAAGTGCAAAGTGAGTTCAATATTGAAGCCATTTGACCTTACTGCAGAACAATACAACGTGCTACGTATTTTAAAAGGCAAGCACCCGCAAACTATGTGTGTAAAAGATATTGCTGGTCGTATGATTGAGCGCAGTTCTAACGTGCCGCGCATTATAGATAGACTTGTTGCAAAAAAGCTCGTAAAAAGAACACAGTCCAAAGAAGATAAGCGGGAAACTATGATGGCATTAACTGAAAAGGGCTTGGACATTTTGGAAAGTAGTTCCCGGCAAATGAATGAAACATTTGAATGTATTCTCCGGATAAGTAACGAAGAAGCAAGAACATTAAACGACTTACTAGATATAGTCAATAAAGGATGATGAATATTTTATTTACCGCTAAAAACAAATAATAATGGCAACTTACAAGATTGACCCCGCACACTCTGAAATCAGTTTCAAGATTAAACATCTCATGATTACCAATGTTACCGGTAGCTTTACAAAGTTTGAAGGCACTTTAGAAAGCAGTAAAGATGACCTTACTGATGCACAAGTTCACTTTGAAGCAGATACGGACAGTATTACTACTCACAATGAACAAAGAGATGCTCACTTAAGGTCGGCAGAATTCTTTGATGCTGAGAAAAACCCTAAGGTGACTTTTGACTCTACTTCTTTTGAGAAAAATGGTGAAGACAATTACAAACTTACCGGCAATTTTACTATGCATGGCGTTACTAAACCTGTAACCTTAAATGCAGAATTCTTGGGTGAAAATAAAGATCCATGGGGACAGACAAAACTTGGCTTTGAAGTTACGGGCAAGCTTTCACGTAAAGAATTTGATTTAACATGGAATGCTGCCTTGGAAGGTGGCGGTGTGCTGGTAGGCGATGAGGTAAAGCTACATATAAGTGTGCAGTTAGTAAAACAGGCTTAAAAATTGAAGTCTCCAATAAAGAGGACTAATATTATGAATATAGAGATAGTGTCTGGCAGCCCGCGGAAAAACAGCATTACACATCGGGTGACGCTGTTTTTAAAAAATTATTTGCAACAGGTTTCTCAGCATAATATCAATATCATTGATGTGCGTGATTGGGATGTACCAGTACTTGAAACTGCTTGGATGTCACCAGAAAAGGTGCCATTATACCTGCAGCCTCTTGGCAACCGCATGTTCAACGCTGATGCATTTATTATGGTCACACCTGAATACAATGGAAGCTATTCCTCAGCACTCAAAAACCTGTTCGACCATTTCCCAAAGCAGCCGCACAAAGCATTTGCTATTGTTACAGCATCTGATGGTGCATTGGGTGGAATTCGCGCCAGCCAGCAATTGCAGTTGCTCATCAATGCGCTGTTTGGTATTGGTTCGCCGTATATGCTGGTAGTACCTGGTGTAAACAAAAAGTTTGATGAGCAGGGTAATCTGATTGACCCAAACTTTCAAAAGAATATAGATGTATTTGTTACTGAGCTCCTCTGGCTTGTAGAAAGCATACGGCCTGTAGTAGAACCAGCAGAATTATCGTGATGAATATAAAGATCCTTCCTGTTATGAAGGTTCTTTGTTTAAGTTATTTGTGAGCATTGGGGAACAGCATGAAAAGCACTGCATAATGTAATTATCAATGTTAATTAACAACCTAACTATTCAACACAAAGGCTATTCGTTTCACAACTGATACCTTTTTGTTTAACTTTGCGCCTTCCAACACATCATGAGCGATGAAATAAAACATGAATGTGGCTTAGCCTACATTCGCCTGTTAAAACCGTTTTCCTATTATCTCAAAAAGTATGGCACTGTCATGTACGGCATTAACAAGCTGTACTTATTGATGGAAAAGCAGCACAACCGTGGACAAGACGGAGCAGGTATTGCAGCCGTAAAGTTAAATGTAGAACCAGGTTATCCTTTTTTATATCGTACCCGCAGTACTGCGCCTCAGCCTATTGCCGATATCTTTTTCAAGATAGGTCAGGAAGTGCATGAACTGGAAAAATACCAGCCTGATGTTCGTGAGCATCCTGGACTAATGAAAGGGCATCTGCCATTTATGGGTGAGTTGCTGCTGGGACATCTGCGCTACGGCACGCAAGGCAGAAACATGGTGGAGTTTTGCCATCCCTTTATTAAGCGCAACTTAAGTCCCGGTAAAAATATTGCACTTGCAGGTAACTTTAACCTTGTAAATACCGATGAGTTATTTGACTTGATCAACATGGATCCAGGCGAGTTTCAAAAGCAAAGTGATCTTGCCGCTATGTTAGAAGTAATTCATCATTTCCTTACCAAAGAAGATAATGCAATTCCAAACGAAGCCAATATAGTTAATGTCTTAAAAAAGGCTACCCCCCTGTTTGATGGAGGCTACACTATTGGTGGCTTGCTGGGTAATGGCTATAGTTTCGTTACCCGTGATGCACATGGTATTCGTCCGGCATATTACTACATAGACGACGAAGTGGTAGTTGCCGCCTCCGAACGTGCTTCTATACGTACCACGTTTAACGTTGGTGAAAATGAAGTACAAGAGCTTATGCCTGCTCATGCCTTAATTGTAGATAGCAAAGGCAATCATACCATAGAGAAAGTACAGGAACCCAAGCAGCGGCGTGCTTGCTCTTTTGAACGTATTTACTTCAGCCGCGGTAGTGATGAAAAAATATATCGCGAACGCATTGCCTTAGGAAATCATTTAAGTCACCGTGTACTTGGAGAGATTAATTTCGATCTTAAGAATACAATTTTCTCCTATATACCTAATACTGCAGAAGTAGCTTTTTATGGTTTGGTAAAGGGCATGGAGGATTATCTGAACCAACGTAAGGTGCAACGCATTCTTAGCTGGGGTGATAACATCAATCCGGAAGTCTTGCAAGAGCTAATGAGCCGTAAAATACGTCAGGAGAAAATTGCCATTAAAGATGTAAAGCTGCGCACTTTCATTACCGAAGACAGCAACCGTAATGAGATGGTGCAGCACGTATATGATATTACATATGGTACAGTTAAAAAAGATTCAGATACGCTTGTAGTAATAGATGACTCCATTGTACGTGGCACTACTTTAAAAGAAAGTATTGTACGTATGCTTGCAAGATTATCCCCTAAAAGGATTATTGTTGTTTCTTCGGCACCCCAGATACGTTACCCGGATTGCTATGGCATAGACATGAGTAAGCTTGTAGATTTTATAGCTTTCCGTGCAGCCATCGAATTGTTGAAAGAACGCAATATGCTGCATTGTTTAGACGAATTATATGAACAATGTAAAGAGCTGCAACGTAACAATCAATTACACACTGAAAATTTAGTACGCTACGTATATAAGCCGTTCACCACTGAAGAAATATCAAATAAAATTGCAGAATTAATTACACCGGCAGACCTTACGATCCCTGTCCAGGTAATTTATCAGACTATTGAAGACCTGCATGATAGCTGTCCCACTAATACCGGAGACTGGTATTTTACCGGCAACTATCCAACACCCGGTGGCAACCGCGTAGTTAATAAAGCTTTCATCAACTTTATGGAAGGAAAGAATATGCGTGGTTATTAATAAAGTTTTGAATACAAAATATTTAAATAGCCTCACAAACAATTGTATATATTAATGATAGGGCTCCTAAGTTTAATAAAACTTAGGAGCCTTTCTTATTCTTCATAACACCGCTTGATGTCTTTGTGCCCTCGTGGCAAACAAACTCTACCACGTTGCAAGCACTGTAACCCCGCCTTTCACCGTCTGATTTAGTTGTACTTGCACTTTAGCATTTAATGGCAACAGCACATCCACTCGGCTGCCAAATTTAATAAACCCCATTTCACTTCCCTGACTTACAATATTACCTGGTGAAAGATAATTCACAATACGTTTAGCAAGTGCTCCTGCTATCTGTTTTACCAATAGTTCTCCCCTTTCGTTTTGCAGCACTACACTGTGCCGTTCATTTTCTGTAGAAGATTTAGGATGCCATGCTACTAAGTACTTCCCTTTATGATATTTACTATACATTACTGCACCGTCTATGGGATTTCGGTTGACATGCACATTGGCAGGACTCATAAAAATGCTCACCTGTATACGCTTATCTTTAAAAAACTCAGTGTCCACTACTTCTTCTATTACAACAACTTTACCATCTGCAGGGCAGATAATCTGGTCATCAGCATCAGTAAGTAAACGGTTGGGAATACGAAAGAAAGAAACAATGAACAAGAAAAGCAATAAAGTGGTTGCAAAGATGATTATCGCAATTAATGGGTAATTACCACTTAAAAAATTGAACGAAAAAAGATTAATGATACCAAATACTAGTGCAGTAATACCAATAGACTGGTACCCTTCTTTGTGAATCTTCATTTCAGCAATAAGTTATGCAGGCAAAGATAAGTGCAGAGCAATTATTATTTAAAGTGCTAAATAAACATACAACCATACAAAGGGCGTAGCCAGCAATAAGGAGTCGAATCGGTCTAAAAAACCCCCGTGCCCCGGCATTATTTCCCCGCTATCTTTTACGCCCGCAAGACGTTTCAGTTTACTTTCTATCAAATCACCTGCGGTGCCGGTAACTGTTGCAATTCCTGAAATCATTATCAAATGCACTACCGGTAGCTGAAACACAAAATAACCAACCAATGTAACTACAATTATTGCCAACAACGCACCACCCAAAGTACCTTCACGGGTCTTTTTTGGGGAAATGGAGCTCAACGGTGTTTTACCTATCAGTGAACCTACAATATAGGCCATTGTATCATTGATCCAGATAGAGGCTATTAATATCAAAGGAATAACAAGACCATGGTTGATAGGTGGCAAATACCTGTTTCTTAAGTTGATCATTAATGCCCAACTCACAGATATATATATTAAGCCTGTGAATGAATAGCCTAAGTTTTTGAATGTATAAGGTTGCAGGTTTATCAAATCTATTGCTGGTAATGTAATAATTAATATAATTAGCAGCCACCAGCCGATTGATGTAATAATTACAGCAGTCGTAAGTGATGTATTATAAGTAGCACAAAGCATCAGGCTCCAGCCGAGTATTATGATTCCATATTTATGAAAGAAAGATATTTTCTTATAATTTGGATCTATAATCCCTATCAGCTTCTGATACTCCAGCCAACAGCCAAATTGGATTATAGAAAAAAGTAGGAGAAAAGAGTAAAAGTTAAGAAATAAACCTACCAGCATTACCACTACAAACACGATAGCCGTAAGGGTACGTGTTTTGAAAGTTTGCAGGTTAAATGACATACCTAAGGATACAAATTTTAAAGATAGCTGCTATGTACAGAATTTCCTTACTAACTACTTCCTGATAGCTATAAGCTTTATATCTAACACAGAAAAGCAATAAGTATAACAATTCAAAATGCTGATCTGCCAGTTTAAAATGCTTTGAGGAATAGCATTTAGGCGAACCAGCTTTTATGTGATTTGGTAATAAAAAGAAGCCAACCATGTATTCAGGTTGGCTTCTTTGCTCCCGAAACTGGACTTGAACCAGTGACCCTCTGATTAACAGTCAGATGCTCTAACCAACTGAGCTATTCGGGAATCATTCATTTCTATAAGGGGTTGCAAAAATAGGAGAAATTACATATTGACCAAATGTTTTTGCAATTTATTTGAAGGGAATAATTTTTAAAAAATATACGCATATCGCCTGTTAATGCCGCTATGGAATACCTTAGTTTTTATGCGAAATCTGGTAATGTAACGATAGTTGTACCACAAGCTTGTGGCATCTTTAACGCCATAACTTCGTTATATCGACTGATTTTACTTCTGTTTTATGTCAGCTTCACCTATTTGCTGCAAAAAGGCTCAAATCTGTAAGTTGCAATTAATACCTCCCTCCTGAAGAAATACCAAATTTACCCATACAGTCCACCTGATATCCTGATCTGTGTTATATGTGAAAGTTACCCCCTTACCAAATCTTGGAATACTTAGTGCCATACTCAGGTATTCTGGCTATTAAATAATACCAATTTCAGTTCGGTAGTATTGTAAATGCTGCTCAAAGCTTGCAGTTCATATCCGGCAACTGGCAACCGGTAACTGGCATCAGGCTACCTATTCGAATCTGGTATAAGGCTGTACTAAGTAATTTAATGTTAATAACGTTCATTGTTGTATATAGATTCACTTCTGACATCCTCCAAAAATCGGCTGCTAGCCAAAAGATGTTCTTTAAAGGAGAGCTATCTGCCTGTTGGTACTGGAGTACTAAAGCCTGTGTTCCTACATACTTCCTCCCTATGAAAGTCATAGCAAAGCCATGCTAAAGCCATGGATAGTTCATGCGAAGCCATGCTAAAGCCTTGGCTCATTCCTACCTCAGCCGTATATCCTTTGGTGGTCTTACGTCCAACAGTAGCCTTAGCATCCGACCTATCGGCGTATTTCAATCTTTATCCTTAAAACCATACCTTCTAAACCTTATATCTTGAACCTTAACCTTAAACATTAATTATAGTTTACCTGCCAATTTTGCGTATTATCTCGCTTGGCAATAATTTTGACTGTTTATAATTAAATAATTAGTCTAGACATGATGGAAGAAAAAGACACTATAAACAATGGAACTGCCACTGCACAAGCGACAGATTTTAATATTAATGCTGACGAAAATGCAGCAGGTACCACACATTTGAACGATCCTGTTGAAGAAGACGAAACAATTGCACAATATAAAACAGATCTTCAGGAGCAAAAAGATAAGTACCTGCGCCTGATGGCGGAGTTCGAAAACTATAAGCGCCGTACTGCTAAAGAACGTATGGAACTTATCCAAACAGCCGGAAAAGATATTATTGTTTCTCTGTTGGATGTACTGGATGATATGGACCGTGCCGAAAAGCAATTGAAGAGCAGCAATAATATTGAACAGATAAAAGAAGGTATTAATCTGGTATTTAACAAGTTACGTACAACTCTTCAGCAAAAAGGATTGAAAGCGATGGAGAGCGTGCAGCAGGATTTTGATGTAGAAAAGCATGAAGCAATTACCGAAATCCCCTCTCCTACGCCAGACCAAAATGGCAAAGTACTGGACGAAGTTCAGAAAGGCTATTACCTCAATGACAAAATAATCAGACATGCCAAAGTGGTAGTAGGAAAATAACCTTACTTTTTCAGGAAAAGGTTTCAATTTTTTATAAATACATAAAATGCACGCTCCACGAATGGAGTAACAATATGGCAAAGAGAGATTATTACGAAATATTGGGCGTCTGCTAAAACGGCCTCTGCCGATGAGATTAAAAAGGCTTATCGCAAGGTAGCCATGCAATATCATCCCGACCGTAACCCGGGTGATAAATCGGCTGAAGAAAAATTTAAAGAGGCTGCAGAAGCTTATGAAATATTGAGCGACGCCGACAAAAAAGCCAAGTACGACCGCTTCGGACATCAGGCATTTGGACCAGGCATGGGAGGAGGCGGTTTCAATGGAGGCGGTATGAATATGGAAGACATCTTCAGCCAGTTTGGAGACATTTTTGGCGAAAATATGTTCGGTAGTATGTTTGGCGGTGGCGCCGGTGCACGTAGCTGGTCGCGGTCGTGGCAACCGTGGTAGCAATCTCCGTGTAAAGATCAAACTGAACTTTGAGGAAATGGCAAAGGGGTTACCAAAAACATCAAGGTAAAAAAGTATGTGCCTTGTAATGTGTGCAATGGCTACTGGCGCTAAAGATAAAAGCAGTATACAAACCTGCCCTACCTGTCGGAGGCAGCGGTCAGGTGCGCAAAGTATCTAATACTTTTTTAGGACAAATGCAAACCGTGAGCACCTGCCCAACTTGTAATGGTGAAGGCTCAACTATTACAGCAAAATGTGCAATTGTAAAGGCGAAGGGCGTATGTATGCTGAAGAAACAGTAACTATAGATATTCCAGCCGGTGTACAGGAAGGAATGCAGTTAAGCATGAGTGGCAAAGGTAATGCAGGCGAGCGTGGTGGTGCACCCGGCGACCTGTTGATTGTAATAGAAGAAGAAGCGCACAAGGAATTACACCGTGATGGATTGAATGTAGCCTACGAGCTGCACATCACTTTCCCTGAAGCAGTTTTCGGCAACACAGTAGAAGTACCAACTATTGATGGACGTGCTAAAATTAAAATACCGGCGGGAACACAAAGCGGTAAGATATTCCGTCTTAAAGGCAAAGGCTTCCCGGAAGTACAGGGCTACCAACGTGGTGACCAATTGGTGCACGTAAACATCTGGACACCGCAAAACCTCACATCGGAAGAAAAGAAGCATGCTGGAAAAAATGAACGACAGCCCCAACTTCAAACCTCAACCCGGAAAAAGCGAAAAGAGCTTTTTCGACAAAGTAAAAGAAGTATTCACCTGATAATAAAAAGCCGGCTAAAAAAGCCGGTTTCATATTTAAACCGATTCTGATAAAGAGCAGGATAAAGTAGCCATATTCATATAAAACAAAAGCTCTGAACTTTTTAGAAGTTCAGAGCTTTTGTTTTATAAAATGAAACCTTGTGCATTAACTCCATTAGCAAAAAACAGCAGCAAATAATCAAGATCCCGAAACCTAAAATCTACAACACATCACTGCGCTTATCCTTTATAGTAGCTGCTTTACGTAAAGATTCCAGAATACCGCTACCTTGTTGCTGTAGCAGCGCATTTTTAATAGTTGTAGCTGTTTGTTCCGGAGTACTTACCGCTGTTGAAGTAGCTGATACACCTTCGCTCTTTACCACAAACACCCCGCTATTGCCGGCAATTGGCGAACTTGCTTTATTAAGCAATTGCTTGTTGAAAGATGCACCAGCCATTTTAGGCTCCAAACCAACACCTGGTACCGCAGGCGATTGGAAGGAAAGGCTATCTGCATGTTGTATTGAGGTGCCGGAACTTTGTGCTGACCATGAGCCTGCCCCGAATAAACACCACTTTAATTGGAAAGGGCAGCGACGCGGATGGAACGATCAGCAAATACAGGTGGACAAAAATATCCGGCCCTGGAGCAATAATTCTTTCGCCTGCTTCCAGGTCTACGTCAGTGTACTATTTCTTACAGGGGATATTAAACACATTCCAGTTAACGGTAACTGATAACAGTGGAGCAACAGCAAGTGATACAATGACACTAACTGTACCGGAAGATCCGGGAAGAACATCGCTAACACTGGTGACTATGAATGGACAGGTGTCGGGCGGCAAAGTTAATCTGACCTGGAAAACCACCGGGGAGAATAATATTACCGGGTTTGATATCAGAGGGAGACGTTTCAAATTCATGGGAAAAACTTGGTTATACCCAATCGTCAAATCTTGATATAACAGCTAGCCGATATAATTTCACTGATAATACACCGGTAACCGGCATCAACTCTTACCGGCTTGAAATGCTTGATATCAATGGCAAATCTGTTTATTCCGATACTGTAAAGGTTGAAGTGAAACCTAACAGGAATATGGCCTACCAGAATGTGCCTAACCCATTTGCCGATAATACAACTATCACTTACGAGGTAACTGAAAAGACGCTGGTGAAAATAGTGATATCTCGGATGGCACGGGCATGCCGGTGAAACTTTTGGTTAATGAAGTTAAAGAGCCGGAACATACCAGGTTCAGTGGGAATGCCAGGAAATCTTCCGTCAGGTAATTATCTGTATACCATAATAACTGGTAATAATGTAACAACCAAAAGGATGCTGAAAATTAAATAGGCATACTTATTTTATCAATACTTAAGAGGCTGTCCCGGACAGCCTCTTTTTTTATTAATACCAGGAAAGTCCTTCAGTATTTTATAACCAGGTAGTCGACCCTGGTTAAATCAAAAACATGTAATATTTCTACAATTTACTCTTACAAACATGGAAAATGTAACATGTTTAGGGTACCCGTTTAGATTTTAATATTAAATTGCCTTTTCTAACGAATGTCTATGAAAACATGGTTTTTGCTCTCTTTAACATGTTTAGCTTTTAAAGCTCAGGCTACTACTTATTATATCAGTGCATTCATTTGGAAAAGATTCCAATACCGGTAAATCAATCACATCTGCCTGGCAATCAATTTCTAAGTTGAATTCAAATTTCCGATTGCTGAACCCCGGAGATTCAATACTATTTAAAAGAGGAGATACTTTCTATGGGAATATAATTATTAGCCGGGGAGGAGCCAAGCGGCGCGCCTATTGTCATAGGTGCATATGGAAACGGATACAAAATCCCTGTTGTTACGGGGTTTACAAAGGTAAGCACCTGGACGAATACAAGGAAGTAATATTTTGGGAAAGTACCAGTGCAGTATCCGGACTTTCTACCTGCAACATAAGTTGTATATAAATGGTGTGAATACTCCCTGGGCAGATATCCCAATGCCGGCTATTTAAATTTTCAGTCTCATGTGAGCAATACCTCGCTATTACCAGCTCTTCATTGAATTCGGCCGTCACTGACTGGGCAGGCGCTGAAGTTGTGATAAGAAAAATCGAGGAGTTATTGACCGAAATCTAATCAGTTCAGCCACTGGCAGCACTTTGAATTATACTTCTGGTTCTAATATTGCACCTGCCGATGGCTTTGGCTTTTTCATTCAGAACGATGTAAGAACTTTGGATCGGCAAAATGAATGGTATTAAAATAACCCTTCAACGAAAAAGATCAGGGTTTATAGCGCTTCTGTGCCAACCGAGTGTACAGGTGGCAACACTGGATACCTTACTTTGTGGCTAAAAGTAATATGAACTACATCACCCTTGATAACATTGACTTTACAGGTTCTAATACAGCCGGTATTCAATTGTACCACGCGAATCATTTTACCATTCAGCGTTGCAGGTTTAATTTTTCGGGAAGAGACGCCATCAGCACTTATGCCTGTGAAGATTTAACCATACAAAACTGCATCATCAACAATAGCAATAATTGTTCAATTTATGCCGGTGGGTATTATAAGATGGGCAGTATTTTACGGGGGGAAAGCCCTGATCAGCCATAACAGAATTAATAAAACAGGCGTTATGGCGGGGATGGTCTCTAAAAATAATTCTAACACCTGCTATGCGATACGGGCAGAGGGAACAAACTCGATAATCGAATACAATGTAATTGACAGTACTGGCTATATCGGGGTATTCTTTGATGGCAATTCGTCTGTTGTTCGTAACAACGTTATTGACTATTTCTGTTTTGTACTGGACGACGGTGGCGGAATTTATACCTGGAATAACTATCAAACACCACCAAAATATGAAGGCAGAAAAGTGCAAAACAATATTGTATCAAATGGTATTGGAGCCGGAGCAGGTACGGACAGACCAGGGCCAGGCTTATTCAGATGGAATTTATATGGATGATGGAACACAGGCTGTTGAAATCTCAGGCAACACAGTGCTAAATTGTTTGCGTTCCGGAATTTTTCTTCATAATGCCCACGAGATTAATGTGCATGACAATACATGCTATAATAATCTTCGTCAAATAACCATTCAGCAGGATCTGAAAAATAGCCTGGTTGAAAACAATAGTATTAAGAACAATGTTTTTGTCGCCAGGTCGGCAAAGCAACTAACGTTTTACTACCGTAATTACCTGGATTTTCCGATCAATAAATTAGGAGTTGCCGATAGTAATTATTACGTAAAACCGGTCGATGATAATTTAAGTTTGAATGTGACATTGAATTCCGGCTGCCCTGAACCAGAATTTAGTAAAATGGCAAAGTTACTCGGGACTAGACTCCATTCAAAGAGTTCGCCGAAAACAATTAAAGATACAACTGATTTAAGATTTGAATATAATACAGGTACGTCGGACAAAATAATTTCACTACCGGTTAAATACGTCGATGTTAAAAATACTGTCTACCAGGGCATTATTCACCTTGCGCCTTTCACCTCGCTTGTTTTAATAAAAAAATGACGTGATAATCAAAATTCAATTAGGCCGTCAATTCACAATCCCCCGAAATTTTGTTCTCCTTTCTAACTCCACCAATCAATTTATTATAATAAAGATATGTTGCAACTGATATGTGAAAAATATAATATGAACCGAATATTTTGGGTACTTTTTTCCCTGATACTTGATATCGCCTCTTTAACTTTTTATTAACATTTTTGTGAATAAAATCTCTATCACTCAACAGAAATATAATATATATATAAATTGTTCTTATACAATTAAGTATAAAATTAACATCAAATTTTCATAATTTTTAAACCTTTATGAGTTTAAACGATAGATATATGGCGAAATTTTTACCAAAAGTGGTTTGAAAATTGCATTAATAAATAGCCAACTTTTTTAATCAATTTAAACT
>CAWFUV010000043.1:0-3625 GCA_963819045.1 uncultured Chitinophagaceae bacterium
TTTAAGTTGTGGATCAAATTCGGAGTTTGTCATCACGCCAGGTGCGAGATCTGTGGATAGTAGTCAATCAGTATTTAATTATAATTTGATCTACAGCATATTCCTTATACTATTTAGTTGACAGTGTATTTAGTACCCTGTTACGGAACTAAGTTTATAAATATCTATTATTAAACATATACGCTTTACAATTGGGGAATAACCAGCGCCTATCCTTCCCACTAAAGAACAGAAATCACCTGACCTACAATGAGCTACGTATCCACCTTTCCAATCTCTGCTAAGTATGCCTCCGCTGTTCAAAGTTTAAGGCCAAAGGCAACCAACCTATTCATCGTGTACCTGTCAATTAACAAGCAGCACCATGTTAGCCCAACAGTGCCACTCAATAATAAAGCTGCACCGCAGGCAATGGGGCGGCGCTGGCCTGCACGAACTACTCTCACTGAGACCAATAAAAAACATTATTCACGAAGTAATGCGCGGAGCGATCATGCCGTGCTTGAACTTAGCGAAGCGATCTCATGAATACCATTGAAAAGACAACTATTCCATTCATAACTTTTTGTTTCTTTTTTCTTCCAATGCCTGTCATGCAAGGCATGAAGAAAAAAGAAAGACAAGAACTATCTGTAAGTGTTTCCTCCACACGCACTTACCCTTCAACAGCACCCACAACACATTGTCTGTAGCTTTATTTATGTTACATGTACTCAATAAAGCATCATTTCATCCACCCGTTCTTCCTCATCCACAAAAACAAAGGCTGCATCCATTCTTCTGTTGGTTGCCCTAAAACAAACCCATGCCCTCCTTTCGGATAGAGATGCATCTCAGCAGGCACATTGTTTTTTACTAAAGCCTCATAAAACTGATGCTATTGCCAACTGGTACCACCGTATCATCTCCTGCATGCGTGAGCCAGGTAGGCGGTGTTTCTTTGGTGATCTGCTGCTCATTGGAGAACAGTTTTGTTTGCTCCTCCGTTGGATGTTCCCCTATCAAAAAATCTCTTGATCCTTTATGCATCAACCCTTCTGTAAAACTGATAACGGGGTAGATCAATATGGCGAAGTCAGGACGAAGGCTGATCCCTTCTTTATTGGGTATATAAGCAGTATTGAAATGCGTTGCTGCGGTAGATGCTAAGTGACCACCTGCGGAGAAGCCCATGATGCCTATTTTGTTAGGGTCCAGGTTCCATTCTTTAGCTCTTTTACGAACCAGTTTAATAGCTTGCTGTGCATCCTGCAAAGGCCCTATGCTTTTATCCTTCATGATAGAATCAGAAGGCAGGCGGTATTTCAGCACAAAAGCAGTTACCCCATGTTTAATAAATGTTTCAGCAATAGTTTGCCCTTCCGGTACAGCATTCTCAAACCAATATCCCCCACCCGGGCAGATAACCACTGCACTTCCGGTAGCTGTTCCGGCAGCAGGCAGATAAACAGAAAGCGATGGCTGTGATACATTCCTGTAGCCTGTTACTTTACCATTCCACTCTACCGGTATTTCTTTCATTTTATAGCCTGTTGAGTTGGGAATAGAATCCGGGTAAAGGGGAATAGTTTGTTGAGCTGTAGCCTGCAATGCAACAATTAAAAGACAAAGTAATAAGTAAAACCTATCTGTTTGCATGGAGCCATTACAATACTTTACACGATTTTTCTTCATAGAGATGTTGATCTGATTAAAAGAGAGATTTGTTTTCATTATAGCAAGTTTGTTAGCCGAAATAACATAATAAGTGTAAATAATTGAGCATAACATAATAATTAAAACAAAGGCTTCCCTCGGTAGTACCACATAGCAGTTTACAGTATGTTCATAACAAGCAATTTGACTTTTAAATTATTAAATAGTAGAGTAGCAGGTTAAAAAACGACAAGCATTAATCAAATACCTCTTTAACAGCACTAAATTAAAGGGTAGGATTTACTAACTGTTATGAACTGGTATGATGCTCTTACTTTTTAGCGTGAGTTAAGGAAACAGGTGAGATCGGGGATGTTATCAAGAAAGGGCGTTTCTTTAGTACATCAAGGTTGATAAGCTGGAAACTGCAAAATGGATGCACGAGTTATGTGTGTAAATAACGGTATGGATGCTGTTATAGCCGTCAAAACATTAGTTGATACAATTTAGATAGTAGCTAAAATGATACAGCTTTAAATAATAAAGAATACTATAGTGATGTAGTGGAAGAAATAAAAGGAATTGCCAAATAATCTACACAAGGGCTCATAAGCTTGGAATTACTAAAGGTAGTTGTATATAAGCCCCTATTACAGCAAGTGCTACTATTATGAAAAACTTACTATGGTAGGGTTTGTATTAGCGCCTAACATTATGCAACTCATAATTGTTGCCGCTTTCCACAACTGTACGATATTGATGAATTGCATCATCTAATCTTTGTTCATAGGTTTCACCTTTGCTTTGCAAGGCGTTTACATCAACTTCAGCAACGTAGAAACCGTCCTTATCGCGATATTGGTTGATAATGATTTTCTTTTCTTCTAAGATATTCATAGCACAAATTTATACTAATTTATTACAGACTACTGAAAAAGCAACAATTTCCTCATAAAACTCTTTTTGTCTTGCAGGATCAGTTATTAATACTTGAGAACTTGCTGTATCACTTTCTGCGTTTAATATACCTACTACCTTATTGGACTTCCTTTCAGGTGTATTCGTTTCTTCAATTATTCTGAAACTTGCAACTATAACTAAATGACTTGTCAGTTCCATTTGTTTTTTGTTAAACTTAAAAGTAGTAGGCTTAGGATTACTTACAAATTCTGCACCATATACCTTATCCGCTGAGTTAAAGGCTTTACCGCATACACCTTGATTAGTAGTGATTTTTAACTGCTGATTAACACCATAGTTCCACTTGACCATATCACTTCAAATAGCTTAGTAAAAAATTTCGGTTTCCTATATTCCTTTCCCCTAAAGTTAAATGGCTCTATCCGATTCAACAAAGAAGTTCTGGGAATCATTATATTAAACCGGATGTCTATGCCTTGCGCCTTATACTTATCAATAAGGACTTTACTCTCTTTTTCCAAAAAGAACCATCTATTTTTAGCCCATCTTTCATACTTCTTATATGGAGAATAAACCGTTATCAAGTGATTTGTAATAGTGCCTACTACTAAAATACCTACCACAATCCATACTCCATAATCATTGTGCGCTTTGATTGCCTGTTCAATTGGCGGAATTTTTAATACAGCCAAGATGATTACAACGAGAGGCGAAAAGTATAAAGTTAAAAACCTTCTCATTTTATTTGTTTAATATAGGGAATAGGAAAACGTCTTCATAGTAGTTTTAGTTAAGGGCAAAATAATCAAATTATAAATATTCCAATTATTTGTGTTTGAAAATTATTTCTGAATGATTACAGAATAAAAAAGCCGTACAAGGACATTTCCTTCCCAGCAATATCTCCATCAACGGGCTCAAGAGCGTTAGCCATGGAACATTGCGGCAATCACCTAAGTGTGCATTCACCATCAGAAAATTTATTTCACCACTACACTACCTCAACCATTATATAATCTCAGTTAAATGAATATCTCTTCCTTGCCATCATTCTTCTCCGCAATGTCTC
>CAWFUV010000044.1:0-194502 GCA_963819045.1 uncultured Chitinophagaceae bacterium
TTGTCTATAAGTTAGTTGAAATTTTCTTTGGAGGGGCTAGCCCCTCCAAAGAAAATGGTCCGGAAAAACAATGTTAGTTTTATTAGGCCAAAAAAACCGAACCATTGATGATTAAAAGTACAACAATCAACCGACAAGGGGTGGACTGGATATTGGAGCAGCCCATCCAGGTACAACTGTCTATTGTAACCAACCATTTAGACATTTGTAAAGCAGTGATTAATTCCTTATTGCAAACAGCCGTCCAACAGCAGGCAGGGGAAAATACTGCCGCATCAAACCTGCTGATGGCAACTACAGCCGCTGGGGCTTTAATCCGGGCAGTGTACGCATCGGTAATCAGAAGCTGTCGGTAGCCGTTCCCAGGATTATAGACAAGACCACCGGCACAGTAGACAATATCCCACTCTATGATGATCTTAAAGACCTGCCGGAGCAGAAAGAGGAGATGATTATGAGTGTGCTCAAGGGACTGAGCACCCGTGATTACAGCCAGGTAGCCTGCCAGTTGCTGGATAGTTTCGGACTGAGTGCGTCGAGCATCAGCCGGCACTTCATTGAGCACAGTACCCAGGCAGTAGAAGCATTTACCAACCGCTCTTTGGAGGAAGAACATTATATAGCCCTGTTCATTGATGGCAAGCACCTGGCCGGTGAACAAATGATTATCGTGTTGGGTATCACTGCAGAAGGCATCAAAAAGCCCCTGGATGTCATTCAGAGCACTACCGAGAACAGCCGCTGCATCAAAGAGATGCTCGGCTCTCTGGTCAGCCGGGGCTTAGCGTTTGAACAGGGACTGCTGGTGGTCACCGATGGCTCCAAAGGCATTCATAAAGCGGTGGAGGACACTTTGGACACTATGCGGTGCTGCAACGCTGCCAGTGGCACAAGCGGGAGAATGTGGTCTCCTACCTCAAAGAAGCGAGCAGCAGCAGATGAGAAAGGTCTTACAGCAGGCCTACAGCCATTCGGAGTATGCCACTGCCAAAGCAGCCCTGGAAAAGATAGCAGCGGAGTTGAAGTCGCGCAATGTGCACGCAGCCAACAGTCTGCTGGAAGGGCTGGAACAAACTCTGACTATTCAGCGCTTAGGCTTGCATGAGCAACTGGCCAGCAGCTTTACCACTACCAACTGTATTGAAAGTCTGAACAGCCAGATAGATAAGTATGTCCATAAGGTCAAACACTGGATGAGTTCTGACCAGCGTAACCGCTGGGTGATCATGGCACTGACAGAAGCAGAAAAGCACTTGCATAAGGTCAATGGACATAAACATTTACACCTGTTGCAGGAAGCGCTGCAACAACATATACAAAGCAAAACTTCCAACAACCATTCTTTCCATGGGGGTACCCCCATGGAAAGAATTTCAACTAACTATGCAACATAATCCTCTCCCGCTATTATCCCCGCAGTAACTTATACTACTTATAGTTTAGTAGCATGATATAAGCTACGCAAAGCTCACAACACATATCCGGTAACTAACAACCAGCTACTGGTATCAGGCTACCTATCCGCATCTGGTATCATGCCCTCCTTGCTATAGTCTTTCCACATGTAGCCTCTCCTATGCCATACCTGCTTGTTATGTACAATTTTCTAAATACCCCTAAAACCCAATGTACATAATTACTAGAATTTGGTAATTTTATAGTGAGCTACAAAATAATGAAACGAGATACACCAGTTGCCTTAGAAGATTATTTTGAGAATTTTGTTGAAAACAGTATTTCAGAAGGAAGACATAAAAATAGTGATCAAAGTCATTCGTGCGGAATTACATTTAATAGAAGAAGAGGAAAATAAAATCAAAGCTCTAAAAAACGCCATTCAGAAAGGAGTAGACAGCGGAATTGCAAAAAGCTTTAACCCGGAACAACCCCTTGACTCGTTAAAAGCCAAAAAGAGAAAGATTCATTCATAACATAAATAAAAACGCGGACAAGATTATCCGCGTTTAAACTAAACTAACTGCTTGAGAAAAATCATTCTTTATTAAAATCAGCGACGCATAGTTGCTGCTTTATTGTTCATTTTATAATCCAGCATCTTCATAAAATAACCCCCTACCACACTGCGTGCCTGGAAGCCTACCTGCTTGCCATCAGTCGTTTCATGCCAGTCGCTAAGAGGAACACGCGTTGGTGTTTCAGTTGCATACTTGTAGATCGGAGTAACTAACTTTTCAAAGTCATCTTTGCTATCTGCAAGTGTTGCCGTCCATATGATCCAGTCACTCTTTGTATAGGTTTTGCGGCTATCCAGGGGCAATCCAAATGCATTTTGCTTGGTGAGATAGTAATTGATCTCTTTATTATAAACGCTTTCAGGAAACAGGTTTAGGTTTAACACTTTATCCCATACAAGGTTATACTTCTGGCTCCATGTGTTTTTATCACTAAATGTAAGCGCAAAGTGGTCTCCATCATCAGCCATTTGCTGCCAGCGTGCCGCCATTGCTACAGCCGTGTCATGATATTGTTGTGCTGTCTCTTTTTCACCAATCATATCTGCGAGCATAGCATAACAACCAATACCAACAATGGCTTTTGCAGAAAGGTTTGCATTGCGCGCCAGGTGCCCTGCAAAGTCATCTGTACACAACTGGTTAGCTGGGATCAAAGCCATCTTTTACCAGGAAATTCACCCAGGTACTTAGTGTTTTCCAGTGCTTTTTTGCATACGCTGCATTACCTTCTCTTTTTACAATGGCAGCAGTTAAAATGATCATATTGCCGCTTTCTTCTACCGGCATATCTTCTCCATAGGTTTGTCCGTTGGCTAATGGATAAGTACCAAGATCATGCGCTGCAAAAGGCTTGCTCCATTTGCCGCTTTCACTGTAATAGAAAATACCGTTCAGCATGCCTTTCAATAAATCAGGATTATAAATTAAATACAGCGGTGCCGAAGGATAGGTTACATCCACCGTATTGATAGATCCATTGCTGAAGTTTTCTTTTGATAAGAATAAGATTTCACCCTGCGGACTTTGCAACACCTGGTGTGCAGCAATGGACTTTGGCGATATGCAGCTACGCAAAGCTTTGCATACTCTTCGCCGCCGGCTGCTCGTAGCATCATTATATAGTTGTGTATTAAAAGCATCGCATTTATTCACCACCTCTTTATAATTACGCTCTGCCAAAGCTAGTTGTTGCTCAATAGTAGTATTGCCATCCTTGTTCCAGTAGGGTCGGAGGTTTTGCCCAAAGAATTGAACAGCATAATCTTCATCATATCCTATCAATAGATGACTTTCCTGTTCAGTACTGCTTATTTTGCCTAATGGCAATACCGTATTCAGCATTAACTGCTTGCCCGTGGTTTGAGTAACATGCTGCGGCATTTTCCCACTGCTAAAGTTATCTATACTCATTTGTGGAGAAGCTATAGACTGCATCGCTTTTTCACTTTGCGGAGCCGCTACATATACATAGCCCCAATCAATACGCAGGTCATCACCTTTCTTTTGCAGTACAGGCTGCTCTGCAGTTCCGGCTTTTAGAACAGATAGATTATTAGCAGCATATTGCGCTGCTTTTACCTGCTGTGCCGGTACATTCACCGCCAGAGTGGTAGAAGCACCAAAATATAGTTGCGCATTATGTGTAGCCCCATCATTCGACTTTACTGCAAATGAAATATACGTTACCGGGCGTGTCATCAATGCCAGATCATTCATCAGTAGCGGCGATGTAAACGTGAGTTTTAAGTCGGCTGCACCACAGGTAAAGTTGTAGATGGTTTGCGTTGCATTCATCATCACATTGGTCTGGGTTGCTTCAGTAATGGCAGTATTTTCTTTAGGTTGCTGCTCCATTACCAGGCCAGCATCCAGCCATGCACCGCCGGCAGTATTTGCAACATGTATTGCAAGGATGTTCGTGCCTTTTTTAAGCACACCGGCAAAGTCTTCCAGTGGTATGTATTTGTATTTGTTTAGCCATCCTTTGTGCTCATAAATCTCCTTACCGTTCAGATATACTTCTGTATTATCATCGTGCTGAATCTTTAAATACAGATCCTTCAGGTTGGTATCGGTAGCTGTAAAACTGCGGCGTACCCATAGATCGTGGCTGGTCCATCTGGTTTTAGCCGTTGATTCATTATCACCAAATGGTGCAGCACCTGTCTTCCAGGATACATCGCTAAAACTACCGTTTTCCCATCCTGTTGCAGGCTGGCTCTCAGTATATTTTACATTGTAGTTTGTTTCATCAGCCGTAGGCAAAATAGCTTTATAGGTTTTATCCATTTCACCCATAAAGCGGTACGATTTGCCATCTACTTTTAATATGCCAATCAACGGTTGCGCAGCTCCAGTCCAGTGTTTCGTAGGGCTGGTATTCAGTGTATCGGTAAATGACCATACACTAAAGTAAGGGGTGTGCGTAATAAGCGGATAAGCCGGTGCTTTTTGTAGTTGTGCATTTAAACATTGCTGCTGTACTAACATTATCAATGTAAGCAGCATTACTTTCCTGAAAAGCTTCATAGTAGTCATGTTTTCGTTAGCTGTTATTTTCATAAAAAAGGCACAAAGTAAAACTCTGTGCCTGAAAGATAATTTTAAAAATATTATTCTCCGGAAGGCTTTAGAATCTTTGTACCTATTGCCACTGGCGTTCCAAAGTTAGGTGTACCATCAGTATTCCATGTAAACGGCTGAGCACGGGGACTACGTGCATCACCACAGCCTTGTCCTGAGCTGCTGTTGGCATGATAAATAATCCAGTTTTCTGTACTGTCTGGTGACTTAAAAAACCCATTATGCCCCGGCCCGTAAGCACTTCCCGAGGTGTTCTTTGTAAATACCGGATTTGCCGATTTCGTCCAGTCGGCTGCGTTTAGTGGGTCTCCACCATCTTTCAATGTAAGCAAGCCAAGCGCATAATCATCACTCCAGCAACCGCCGGCAGAGAACGTGAGGAAAAGCTTACCGGCCGCATTTTCCAGTGCTTCCGGACCTTCATTCACCACTACATTAATGCCACCTGTAATAGTGGTTTCCCAGCTATATGTTGGTTTAGCTATCATCACGCGGTCGCCCTCAATAGTATACGGATTAGAGAGTTTGGCAATAAAAATATCCTGCTCACCATCCACATTGCCCTGCCAGCCACTCCATACAATGTAGTTGTTTCCGTTGTAGGTAAATACATCAGCATCTATTGCCCATTTATCGGTTACCGGCGCTATCTTTCCCTTAAAAGTCCATGTGCCGGTAGTAGGGTCGGCAGCAGTATTTTCCAATACATACATGCGGTGCGTACTGTTAACACGGCTGCTGTCGGCAGCAAAATAAATGTACCATTTGTTATCTATATAATGCAGTTCGGGTGCCCATACATCGCTGGAATAAGCAGTATTAATACCAGGCGTCCAAACGGTTACCGGTATTACCTTTTGGAGGTCTTCTATTTTCTGTGTTTTCCAAAGGGCAATTTTATTGCCGGATGTTTGGGTATAATAGTAGTAACCATCTTTTTGCATTACCCAGGGATCGGGACCAGAGGATAGTAGTGGGTTCGTGAATGTGGTTGTGTTGGCAGGTGTTGTGTCAACCGGTGGCTGTGTAGAATTGTTACCGCCTTTGCCACAACTCACCGCAGACAAAAGACATAATATTATCGCGAATACAAGCGTCTTCCTCATTACCTTAATAATGTTTAATATAAAAAATGATAATGCTCCTTATAAATTGATAAGTAAAGGTGCGGCCAGGATCACACCTTTACTTATAATAACAATTAATAACCCGGATTCTGCTTCAGATTAGGATCAGCATCAATATCCTGCTGAGGGATAGGTAGCAGTTCATCCCTGCCTGGTCTAAAGTTGACAAAACCTGCATCACGGCTGGCAAGTTGCGGACCCAGATCGCCCCAGCGGTCAAGATCATCCCAGCGGTGCCCCTCACCAGCTAATTCCGTAATTCTTTCATGCTTCAACTGCTCCAGAAATTGTTGCTGGTTTAAGCCGGGCATTGCAGTTGATAATGGCGCTAAACCGGCTCTTACCCTTACTCTGTCCACATACGGGTATGCCTGTGCAGTTTGCCCTAACTCATTCAATGCTTCTGCATACATCAGCAGTACATCGGCATAGCGGATAAAGCGGTAGTTATTGCCGGAGTGGAAAGAAGAAGTATTGCTGGTTGCATCCGTTAATAATTTGCGGAAGCACACAGTATTTTTTGTGCCAGGCTGATCTGCAGGTCCATCAGGATAATGTAGTGAATCAAAAGGTTTACCGTAGAATACCGTATAGTCAGGTCCGCGCGGGTCTGTGCTGTCGTATAGGAAGGAAGCTTCCAAACGAGGATCGCGTCCGCCGGTTACAGTTTGTTCCTTTAAAAATTCCCATACTACCCAGCGACGTGCCTGACCATCTGTAAAGCCAAAGGGATCTGTACCGCGTGGTGCAAAGAAAGGCTCGATGGAAGTACCATAGTTCAAATAATCCGGATTTGAATTTACATCGTCATCACCCCTGTCGTTTGGGTTCAGTGCATTCTGGAATTCAAATACTGATTCCTTGTTATTCTCGGCTGTTTCAATAAAGTTATCTCTGTAATTCGGCACCAGGTCATACACACCTTTCAGATCTCCTGTTACCAGGTGAGCAAGGGCATCTGCTGCCTGCTGCCATTTATGCTGCTGCATATTTGCCTTGCCTAGCAAAGCATAGGCTGCGCCCTTAGTAGCACGTCCCACATTGGCAGCATCGTAGCTGATAGGTAACATTGTCGCAGCTTGTGCACAGTCTGTTTCAACCTGTGCAAATACCGAATCGCGTGAAGTATTGGACGCAGTTTGGTCAGCAAGACTGGTATGCAGCAGAAGGGGCACATTGCCCCAATACTCTGCCAAATAGTAATAAAATAAACCACGCATAAAAGTAGCCTCACCTAGTAACTGGGTCTTCAATGCTGCATCCATATCTATGTTCGGAACGTTGTCCAATACCTGATTGCAACGGTTAATACCCACATAGCAATCCTGGTAAAGCGACCTTCTTTCAAACATGTTATAATCGGTAACATTGAACTGATCGAAATTGGTCACCAGCGGCGTATATGGGCTGGCGCTTAATCCTTCATCAGAACGGATAATATCAATAAAAAACTGGTTGCGTGACAGTCCTACACGGTGATAGGTGCTGTAGATAGCATTCACCCCTTTTTGTGCATAGTCGGCTGTTTTCCAAACCACTTCAGTGGTGGGAACATTCGGGTTTATGATATCTAATTTTTTCTGGCAGCTAACTGCAAGCAATGTAGCGGCAGAAATGGCTATTAAGAATATTTTATTTTTCATACAAGAATTCGCTTAAGATTAAACAATTAAAATTCAGCGCTGATACCAAAAGAAATAATACGGCTGGAAGGCCAGTTGCCATAGTCAACACCACGAAGGTTAACACCACTACCAGTAACATCAGGATCCAGGCCTTTATATTTTGTAATTGTAAACAGGTTCTGACCACTCACAAAAATGCGTGTATTAGTAAAACCGATATTGCTCAATAAACCTTTAGTAAACAGGTAATCCAGTTCTACATTTCTCAGTCTCACATAAGAGCCGTTTTCCAGCCATCGGTCGCTTTCAAGGCGATTGTTTTCGTTAATACCCGGATCAGTAATCAATCCAAGCCGTGGGTCGGTGCCACCAGTGTTGCTTGTTGACCATGGATTCAGGTCTTTCCTGAAATTGTTCAGATTTTCGTAGCTGTCTAACACACGACGTACGTCGTTGTAAATTTTATAACCGAATACTCCCACAAACTGCACATTAATAGACAACTGCTTGTATGTGCCATTAAATTGCAAACCTCCCTGAAATGTTGGCCATGGTGAACCAACAAAAGTGCGGTCGCCATTATTAATTTGACCATCATTATTCAGGTCTATAAACTTGATATCGCCTGGTTTAGCATCAGGCTGAATCTTATTACCGTTCTTATCTTTATAATTATCTATGTCTGCCTGTGTCTGGAAGATACCAGCAGTTTGAATAACATACCAGGAAGACATAGGGTGTCCTATTTCTGAACGCACGTAAGAGGCTGCTTCAATGTAGTTGATTCCAGCACCCTGGTAACCAACACTTACTACACGGTTTTTAATAGTTGTTCCATTTAATGATATATCCCATTTAAACGGATGTTGATTAGACTTGTATGTTACACTCAATTCAACACCGCTATTGCGGATAGAAGCAGCATTCTCGGTAATAAATGTGTTGTAATCACCATTGTCATTACCTAGGAAGAAAGGTAGCGGTACATTTACTAATACGCCTTTTGATAGGTTATTATATACATCGGCAGTAATTAATACACGATTATTAAGCAATGCAGCATCAAAACCAATATTTGCTTCATTACGCTCTTCCCAACGCAGGTTAGGGTTGCTGATAATTGCCTGTGATTCGCCCACCACCGGCGTTTGATTAGCACCATACACAGCACGCTGGTTTTGATTAATGTAACCTACTGTTGGCCAGGAACCAGCTAATGTCTGCAGTGCGCTGCTAATACCTAACTGACCATAAGAACCACGTATTTTTAAATCGTTAATCCAGCTTACGTCAAAAAAGTGCTCTTTACTAATTCTCCATGAGCCGGCAACAGAGTAGAAGTTACCGGTACGATAGTTAGCGCCAAAGCGGGAATCCTGGTCTATACGCCCTGAAGCCGTAAACAGGTACCGGTCTTTATAACTGTAATTGATACGGCCAAGATAGCCCTGTAGGCGGTAGAACAGTGGTACACCACCATTTGCCGCAGGAGCACCTTGCGCTGAGGAGATAGTAGTATAGGTTTGTCCACCTGTCGAAAACAGATTTAGTCTGCTGGCACCAGTAACTTCTTGTTTCTGCTGTTGGTAGGAGTAACCTACTACACCATTAATAGAATGATCACCAAAGGTTTTATTGAAGTTGAGTGTATGCTCCAGCAGGAAGTTGGTAAAGGTAGAACGGGTATTGGTTGTGCTGGTTTGCGGAAGGTCGCTGTTGTAACGCCAGATACCGGAGTCGCGGAGTGAAGTAGTGTAGTCGAAGCTAGCTTCTATACCAGCATTGAAACGGTACGACAGCCAATCGGTTAATTTAAAGTCAGCATAACCGTTTCCTACTATTTTGGAGTAATTATAATTCTCTGGATTTAATGCATTAACAGCCGCGTAGTTGTAAGAGTATTGAGGTATGTCATTGCTGCCAAAACCCCAGCCCTGTAAATTACTCACCGGATTGATATAAGCATCACTTTTAACTGCAATAATGGGCGATGAAGTAGCTGCTTCATAAAAAGCATTTATACCGCCACCAGGGTTATTGCCATGCGTATTGCTTATTAATATGTTTTCACCCACAGTGAGGCGGCCTTTGCGCAATTCTGTATTAATGCGGAGGCTTGCACGTTCAAAGTCGTTTCCGATTAATACCCCCTGATTTTTGAAATAGCCACCCGAAAGGTAATAGTTACCATTTTGCGAGCCGCCCGATATGCCTAAGTTATAATCCTGCGTATTTCCTGTACGGTAAAAAGCATCCTGCCAGTTAGTATTGACAGTATTGTTAGCTAATTGTGCAGCAACACCAACCGGCAATGCCGCGTTGGAATTAGCATATTGTGTTTGCAAAGTTTTGAGGTATTGTGGCGCATCCATTACGTCCCATTTTTTTGGTATTTGCTGGGTTCCGTAACGTGCGGAGAAACTGATGCGGTTAGGTCCGGTTCTTCCTTTTTTAGTAGTAATAATGATAACGCCATTAGCAGCACGCGAACCGTAAATAGCCGCCGCCGAAGCATCTTTCAATACTTGGATGGTAGCAATATCATTAGGGTTTACGGTGGAGTTGGCATCGGCAATCATACCATCAATTACATACAAAGGACTGGCATCGGCAAAAGAAGCTACCCCACGTATTTCTATTACCGGAGCGGCTCCCGGATTGCCGGTAGTTCTCACCGTTACGCCCGGCACTTGCCCCTGCAACTGCTCAGCAACATTGGAGGCTACAATCTTGCTTGTATTTTGGGTATTAACTACCGCATTGGCGCCGGTCAGGTCTCTTCTCCTTACGGTTTGATAACCAATTACTACTACATCATTTAAAGTAGTATCAGTAGCGTTAATTAGATGTATACTCAGGGTAGTTTGATCACCCACAGCTACCGTTTGATCCTGATAGCCAATAGAACGGAAAAGCAGTACATCACTGCCGGCAGCGGAGATATTAAATCTTCCGTTATTGTCGGTAGATGTACCTCTGGTGGTATTTTGTACTAAGACTGAAACACCTGGTAATGGTTGGTTGTTATTACCGGTAACAGTACCAGTTACGGTTTTCTGTTGCGCAAAAACACATAAACACAGGAACATAAAGCCAGTTAGCAGCATTAGCTGTTTGGTTACCAATAGCCGGAGTGTATTCCTGTTTTCCTCCGGTATGGTATTTTTAAGTAAGCAATAGTTCATAACGAGCGTTTTTGATGAATAAATGTTTTATAAATAGCTACTGTTATTAGATCAATGATCAGAGATTAAAGCAGTTCCGTCTTCAATTTTAGTGATGTATGCTTTTGTATCAAGTCCCATGGCTTCTTTGTACGCCTTAGTTACTTCAGCAATCAAACCTTCTACGGCTCCATTTTTTACCAGGTTGATGGTACAGCCACCAAAGCCTCCGCCCATCATCCTGGCACCTAATACATCAGGGTTATTTCTTACCTGTTCTACCAGGAAGTCCAGCTCTTTACAACTTACTTCGTATTTCTTGCTTAAGCCCTCATGCGATTCGTACATCTTCTGTCCAAATGACTGCATATCTCCGTTTTCGAGATATTCACAGGCAACCAGCAGCCTGTCATTTTCTTCTAATACATAGCTGCAACGCCTGTACACCAGTTCATTGGCCGGCAATACATATTCATTCAGCATATCCATTGTTACATCACGTAATGACAGTACATGTGGATGATGTTGCTTTACCAGGGCAACCCCTTCTTCACATTGCGCACGTCGCACGTTATACTCCGACGAACCAAGAGAGTGTTCTACATTGGAATCAAACAACACGACCTTGAAGTCAGTCATATCTAGCGGCTCATAAGCGTATTCCAGTGAGCGGCAGTCCAGCCGGATGACATTGTTCTTTTTGCCAAACATGCTGGCAAACATGTCCATGATGCCACACATCAGCCTCGGAAAAGTATGTTCGGCTTGCTGCGACATTTCTACCATTGCCAGCTTTTCGTAGCCGGTATTCAACATGGTGTTAAGTGCCATTACTACTGCATTCTCTACTGCAGCCGAAGAGGAAAGCCCTGCACCAATAGGCACATCAGCAGTAAGCGCAGCATCAAAGCCCCTGGTCAGTTTATCTCTTTGCCTGAACTGGTCTGCTACCCCTAAAATGTAGTTAGGCCAGGACTTCTCTGTTGTTCTTTCAAACTCGAATATGTTGGTGTGATGCTCATCCTGAAGATCGATAGAGTAGAGATTGATCTGGTCATCTTCTCTTGGCGTTAATGCCAGGTAAGCAGCCTTGTCAATAGCTGCTGGTAGTACATATCCTTCGTTGTAATCAGTGTGCTCGCCAATAAGGTTTATTCTACCAGGCGAACGCACTATAAGGGTTTGTTCGTTAATGTATGGTTTTAGCTTATCTAGCGGAGACATATCGGTATTTGAAGCAGTAACAGTTTGCATATATTTAGAATTAATGGTGATTACGGATTAGTAGTAAGTTCTTTTATCACTGCAGCTTCTTCAGGTTTATATGGTGTACCATCCTTTCTGAATATCTCGTGAAACCAAAGCTTTGGCTCATCTCCGTTTGGCATTGGTGTATCCCAGGCATACTTGGTATTTGTTTTACCTTCTACCAATCCCCAGTTGATAGCTGTTACAAAATTTTTCTTCAACATGGGCATTACAGTTTCAAAAGTGCTGTTCCGCGGGCGTGCCATATACTCGGTGCAAAGCAATGGACGACCATAGGGCTTCAAGGTATCTATGGTGTGCTGGTGCACATCTGCCGGGTTATAATCGTGATAAGTAATCACATCAGAATTAGCCAACTGATAAGTGTTAAGTTCGGTTAATTCTTTACTCCAGATACCTGAACTCAAAGGTTGTGAAGGATTCACCTGGCGCCCCCATGTAAATACCTTTGTCAGCAGTGGCAGACTTTTGCTTTTATAGCCACCATTACCAGGCTCATTATATAAATCCCAAAGCAAAATGCGCTTGTCATCCTTAAAAGTGGTCATTACATCCTTTACGTACATTTCCAGGGTATCTGCCAGTTTTGGCTCATCGTAATACAACTGTCCGGGATCTTTTACCCAGCCTGAGTTGTGAATGCCAGGCTTTGGCGCAGGCTGCTTGCCAGCTTTATAGGTTGCATTCCAGCAATCATCAAAAAACACAAACATGGTCATAATACCGTGCCTGTCGGCAATAGATAAGTATTTATCCATGCGTCCTTTAAATCCTTGCGGGTCTTGTTGCCAGGCTACATGGTGTAGGAACACTCTCATGCAGTTCAATCCTACAGATTCTGCATAACCTAATTCGCGGTTAATAGTAGCTGTGTCAAAGGTTTCAGCCTGCCACATTTCCAATTGGTTGATGGCTGAGCTGGGAATAAAATCGGAGCCACGCAACCAGGGACGTTGGTCGTACCATTCAAAAGCTTGTTGCTTGTTCCATACCGGGCGGGCAGTTTGTGCAAATGCATTACTCAATGCAGCAACCAGGAGTACACTAAACAGGATTTTCTTCATTCTATTTCATCTATTTAAATTAAAAATATAAGCATTCTATTTTGCTACTACCGGGAAAGCCGATATGCGCAACCGGGCAGCTCCCATTGGTATTAAAGTAATATCTTCCACAGTTGTATTCACTGCTACCGGGCTTTGGGGAAGCGTATCGCAGAGTCCATATTTATCTATGGTCCATTGTGGTATTACTTTGCCTTTCGCCTTTATTTCTATAGGGGCAGTTTGCTGGGTAAAAGGAAAATCACTGGTTGGCCAGGCTTTCTTTACAACTGTAAAAGAAGCAGCAGTGTCCTTATTTAATACCAATCCGTAATTCCACTTACTGCCAGGCATAATTTCGTAAGATGGCCATTTACTGGCATCAGCACCAGTCTGCCATTTGCTGTCGCCAATAGCAGAAGCCTTACTGTCCATCTTCATATAGTTTTCCTTTATTTTAAGAGAATACGTTAGTGGTCCATAATTCACACTTACGCTGTTTTTGTTATTAGTCCATTCCTTTACGCTGATCCGCATAGGCAACTGCAGCTCTACTACATCATTTTTATTCCATGTTCTTTCAATGCGCGTATAGGTACCGGGCCTATTTTCATTATCCTGCAGCTTTCCATTGATATACAGCTTTGCACCATTGCACCATGAAGGAACGCGCAGGTATAGAGGAAATGTAGTAGCCTTGCCTGATACAACACTGATCTTTATTTTTTCATCAAAAGGGTAGTGGGTCTCTTCTTTAAGCGTAACCTCGTTACCATTGCCGGCCTTTGCAGTTACACTGCAGGCATTATACAGCATAGTAACAAGACCATTATCAGGTGTTGCCATAAACAGGTGCTCGGCATAGTAAGGCCAACCCTGTGCATGGTTATGTTGGCAGCAACGGCTGCTGAAAGGATTCATCATTAAAAAAGGACCGTCATTTTGAATGCCAGGGCTATGATTCATACTATCGCTTAACACCATATTAGGTGCAGTGAGGTAACGTAGTCCTTTAAAGTCGGGCATTACCGCTGCGGGATAAGTATTAAAAGCTACATCTTCGCAGTTCTCTGCCCAAAAAGGATCACCCGTAAAGCCGGCTAATAGTTCATCGCTGGCCATCTGCTCTACCATACCGCAGGTTTCCACTGCCTGGCGTGGATCAGCATAACCGGCACGTGCATTTTCATCAGCGCCAAACATACCTCCCGGCACTTGTCCGTACAGTTTTCTTACCAGGTTGAAATCATTATAAGTAGCATTAAGGAAAAAGCTGTCTTTGGTTTGCAGGTAGTAAGTAGCCGGCTCACGAAAACTTTGGGCAATATTTACGTTGTGCCAGTTGGGCAGGTTGTTTTGCTGTGTCCAGTTGGCGGTATTACGGTGTATTTTATTAGCTAAATCCAACAGCCATTGCTCGCCGGTACGATTATACAGCCAATAAATACTGTACAGGTTATCACCGCCGCGGCTGTTTTCCCAGTACAACTTCAGCAACTGGCTGTCAGGCACCTGCTGCTCCCATTTAAAGTAGTTGGTCATAAAGGGAATCACGCGATTGTCATGACTATATTCATAGTACGACTGCATGCACCAGAGCATAATCATATTCGGCCACAAATCAGGTGTTTTACCTTTATTATCCTGGTGCTCATTTTCTATTACTGCCGGTCCAAAATAGCCATTAGGGCGCTGGCTCTTAAACACCTTCTCCAGCCAGTTCTTAGTTTCTTTAATAATAGCAGGATCCTGTAAAATATAGCCCAGGTCTCCATAACCTTTTAACCAGTATGGCACTTCTTCCCATCCATGGTCACCGGTACCATTACCACTGTACCAGGCATTCTGGTGCTTATCCAGCCAGGCACTTATTTCACCCAAATGGCCGGTCAGGCCATTTTTCTGCAGCAGTAAATATTGCTTTATCCATCCTTCGGGTTGTATTGTTCCTAAAGGCAGCTTTATAAAACCGGAAGGCGCAAGCGGAGATCTGTTACTTACATAAAATGAATTGCTCACAGTTGTAATGGGGCGCTCCACCGTAGTAATATTGGTGTCAGCGTCGGTTCCTTTCCAACTATTAAACAATAAAATACCAGTGATAACAGCAGTAGCAATTGAGATAGGCATCTTTATTTTCATAGGCAAATAAGTTCTGTACAATCGTTTGCACAAAATCTGTAAAAGTTAAGCTCTGATTTATTTTAAAAATATCTGTTTCATAGACGATTCCCTGAAGTGAGCGATAGGTTCCAGCACAACATTTACCTTCTTCAACTGAACTTCTTCTTTATCATAGATTAGTTCAAGTAATAGTTTAAAAGCTTCTTTTCCCATCAATACGGTCTGTTGATCAATAGATGACAAACTTGGTGTTATGTGTTCGTCAAACAATTCATTGGCAAATCCAATCACCCCCAATTGGCTAGGTATAGCAATGTTTCTTTCCTTAGCAGCTTTAATCACTCCTAATGCTGTAAAATCTTCTACCGAAAAAATGCCATCAGGCGGTTCTGCAATGCTGAAGAAATGCTCAATAGCATCTTTACCTGCCTGGATAGAAACATTACCGTTATATATTAAAGACTCTTCAACTTCAATTCCTGCTGCATGTAAAGCAGATTTATATCCATTTAATCTGTCATTGAAAATCTTGAGGTGCAGCGGACCGGTGATATGTGCTATCCGCTTATAACCTTGTTGCAGCAAGTGCTCTGTAGCGATATACCCGCCTTTAAAGTCATCTACAATCACCGATGGCACATTTATCATGTCTTTGCTGCGGTCGAAAAACACAAGTGGTATCCCTTTATTCTTCAGTTCAAGATAGTGCGATACATCCTGCGTTTCTTTTGCAATGGATGCCAGCACACCATCCACCCGCACATCCATAAAAGTTTCAATGGCTTTCTTCTCATATGCTGTTGATTCGTTTGATTGATACAACAAGATATTATAGCCACTTGTATTGGCAATACTCTCTATCCCATGCACCACCGAACCAAAGAAATTGATTTCTGCGCTTGGTATGATCACACCAATTGTATGTGTCTTACCTGAACGCAAGGAAGAAGCAATACGGTTGCGCCGGTAATTCATTTTCTCTGCCAGTTCCATTACTGCCTTCTTGGTACTAGCACTTATCCTGGGGTGATTGTTCAATGCCCTGGATATAGTAGCGGTGGTTAAATTGAGTTGAGCAGCTAAATCTTGTATGGTTACTTTCACAAGCTTTTGATTAATACAATCGTTTGCACAAAAAAACTGCAATTTTTAATCGGGAAGAAATTTATTTTACAATTTATTAACTACTAATTTATAAAATAGTAACAATGGTTTGTATAAGGAAGAGCACTAAGTACGTTGTCAATAAGATATATCAGTTTTCAGGGGTGTGGCACTATTTGAAACGAAGCCGTTATTGCTACCGTTATTCAGTTGATAATGTATCCAATACCACCTCCACACTGTACTAAATACCGTGTTACGGAACTAAGTTTATAGATATCTGTTATTAAACATATAGGCTTTACAATTGGGGAATAACCATCGCCTATCCTTCCCACTAAAGAATAGAAATCACCTGACCTGCAATGAGCTACGTATCTACCTTTCCGATCTCTGTTAAGTAAGACTACGCTATTCAAAGTTTAAGGCCAAAGGCAACCAACTTGTTCATCAAATACCTGTCAAAAAACAAGTAGCACCATGTTAGCCCAACAGTGCCACTCAGTAATAAAGCTGCATCTTAGGCAATGGGGCGGCGCTGGCCAGCACGGATGCGCGGAGCGGTTCATGCCGTGCTTGATTTTTTGGTTACCTTTTTTATCAAGAAAAAAGGTAAAAACAAGAACTATCTGTTAGAACTTGTACTTAAAACATCTGCTATGTTCACAGCACCCCAATAGACTTGTTCTAAACTAAAACAAACTTAGTTGACACTGTACTTAAGTGTGTTCTCGGGAATTAGTCTTAACCAAAGCCAGCTTCATATTCCTGCTAATACTGCCGCAAAGCTTGATTGTATTCAGTAATTAATAAGCTCATAAGGTTAGGAGTTAATTCACCTATTTGAATCTGGTATTAAATGTTCTCAGCAACTCTCTCCGGGGTTCTTTACCAAAGCATCCGGTAGTGTCTCAGTTTGAAATTTAGTGCTTGACCGCATAAGAGAGAATGATATCTGTAACACCTGCAATGCAGACAGGCTTAACTAAAAAGCCAGGGATATTAGTAGATACTGCAATGCTTAGTGATATTGAAGCATCATAGAAATGGTGCATATAAGAAGAAAACTGATAAAGAGGCTTGGTTTTTGAGGTTTAAATATTTTAAGGGTTTAGGGTTGAAAAAACTGCCTCTGCATATACAGAGGCTTTTTTATTTCTATATCCACTTTTATAATATATTTGTTTGGCGGCAGTTTTTTCAAACCCGCTTCTTTTTAGCTCCTGTGAAAGCAGGGGCTTTTTTGTTCAAGGCATTTTTATTGCAGCCTTAAAGATAAAGCACAGGATATGACCAAAGAAGAGGAGTATGAAATGCTGAAAACCCGCATGATAAAAGCATACACTGATTATATCAATGTGGCACAGAAAACATCTATAAACGACTTAAATGATTGGAATAAAAGATGGCGGCTTATTGAAAACTTTGCCCTTTCAGTTGAAGCTAATACAGCTTACAGAAGATTCATATCTAAGTATCAACCCATTATGCCACCAAAAAGTACAGAATAGTTAGTCAAATTTTAAACTAAGACACCACCAGGCATCCCTTTTTACCCTCAATAACTTCCCTTTTCCGTATTGCACTGCCCCGGGTTATACTTAAGTTATACCTAACTTATACTTAAGTTATACTTAACTTACTCCGTATCTCCTCGGTATCTCCTCCTGATATAATACCTGCTTACTCCATTCATAAGCGGTACATACCGGTTACCGGAAACCAGCAACTGGCAACTTATTTCATCTGTGCCTGCCCCGCCAGGGCAGTGGTTATCTGGGAGAGCTATTCTCTTCTCCCTATAACAACCCATCTATAGCTTTAGCTAATTTCCGGTCTTTATCAGTAATGATATCACCGGCATCATGTGTAGAGAGGGATATTTCTACTTTATTCCATACATTGCTCCAGTTAGGGTGGTGGTTCATACTTTCAGACAGCAACGCTACGCGGGTCATAAAGGCAAAGGCTTCAGAGAAATCCTTAAATATAAACTGCCGGTACAAAGCATTATTTCTTTCCTGCCACATATGGTTTAATGGGTGAGTTGTTTTGAAAAGATTTGTTCTAATTGTTTATCTATTTGCGGGATGGCATTGCACAATTGCTCAAATGAATCTATCACAAAATACCTGGGCTGCAAGGTATCAATACGGTATTCGGTAGTAAGCATTTCCCTGATGTTGAAGCGCACTTTCTGAGATTCATCTTTAAATACATGCTGGGTTTCGCCGATGGAAGAAATAATCCCTGCACCGAATATCTTATTCCTGCCGTTTTCATGCAATAACCCAAACTCAATTGTAAACCAGTACACCCGTGCTAAAATAGGTATGGCTTCGGGTGTATCAATCCACTTCATTGCCAGTTTACCAAAGTCTTGCATAAAGGTAGCATAGGCGCTGTTTACCAACAGAGGCACATGCCCAAACACATCATGAAACATGTCCGGCTCTTCTATATAATCCAGTTCTTCAAGCATCCGCAGCCAGCAGGTAGCCGGAAATGTTTTATTGGTCAGCATTTCAAAAAAGTCTTTTTGCGGCACCAGTTCGGGCACCACTATTAGCTGCCATCCGGTATATTGCTGTAAGCGCCTCGAGGTCTCATCAAAATGTGGAATTTCATCTGCCTTAAATCCAATTTTATCTAAAGCATCCAGGTATAACTGGCTGGCATTTTCTTGTACAAAGGGTAATTGCCGCTCATACAGCAAATCCCATACATAGAAATCTTCTGATGTATAAGTGCTGTAATCCTGTACTGTAGGTTTCTTACGTTGCATCGTTAGACTACTTTATGGTGATCGGAAAATAAACTATCATTTGTTGCGCTTCTTAAAGCACCTTCTTCGTTGGTGGGGGTGGTGTAAGCATCGGGATATCTCAGCAATACCTGCCATGCATCTTCAATATAACCGTTATTGAGTAGTTGTGCAGCGAGAAGATGCAGTTCATGTTTCATTTTTATAGGATTGTTGTGGTACTCCTTTAAAATAAAGATCAGACCTACATTTTTGAAACTATCATCTATCTCAGGCATGGCTTCCACATTAGCAAGCTGGGCCAGATGATTGCCGGTAAGTACATTGCTGTGCAAAATGGAAGAAGGCAGGTTATCAAAGCCGATACCCAGCTTTATACTGGGCTTTGCTACTTTAAATAAACTTTGCTCTGTTACTTTACAGTACCAGTCTCCTCCCAGCCGCGCTGCATGATGCAGCTTCGTCTGATCGATCATTGTTCTATCCCCATTCAAAATACGCTCATCTATATGCATGCACAGCACTTCGCATATTACTAAGTTGCCGCTACCTGCATCAGTACCCAAGGCTTTTATCTCCAGCACTTTGCACTCCAGCTTTACGGGGCTTTCTTTAACCAGCGGGGGCTTCACCAGTGTGGCTTCCTCTTTGGTAAAGCCGGCTTTTATAAACTCATCCACTTCTTTTGGATACTCACAACTGGCCAATGAAGTCTGTTGCACTATATCGTACGAAACAATATTGATCACTACTTCGGGAACTTCCTTTACATTCTCCAAAGTGTGCTTAGTCGTATTGTTTCTTACTCTGCGAGATGGTGAGAATATCACAATCGGCGGATTAGTAGAAAACAGATTGAAAAAGCTGAATGGTGATAAGTTCACATTACCATTTGTATCAATACTACTTACAAATGCAATGGGGCGTGGCGCAATGGCGTACTGCAGGAAGTTTTGCGCCTGCTGAGTGGTGATATCGTGTAGGTTGATAAGCATCTTTTAACCGCAGAGAACATGAGTAGATAGAGTTTTCGCAGAGTTTATTTATAGAGAAATGTAGTCTGTTATTTATCTACTTGTATTCTTCATTTTTAGTTTTAAAACTTGTTTACGACTCTTTTAAAACCATCTTTCAGTAAGGGAACATTGAAATTTATTAAATATCCTAAACGCTTATTATATAGTTTTAAATAAGTAATTAGCTGTGCTGTAAAAACTGGTAAAATGGTTTCGCAAGATTTATTTTCTATAATAATTTCTTCATCTACCAATAAGTCTATCTCGTATGCCTTGCCTAAGAATGCTTCTTTGTAAAACAATTCTACAGGCACTCTCGCACGTACTTCTAAGCCACGCAACTCAAGTTCTCTTTTTAATGCCAACTGGTAAGCTGACTCTAATAACCCGGGACCTAATTCTCTATGTACTGTAATAGCCGAATCCAAAATGATACTTCCAATTTCATTTAATCGTTCATTATCCATTCCTAAATATATACACCAATTTAAATAAAAGTATACAAAGTATCAAACTCTGCGAAACTCCATTAACTCTTGTTCTCCGCGGTGAATCTCCTCCTTAAATAGGCATCATCTGCAAAAGTCTTCAAAATAATAAACTGTTATTAAATCATCTCTGCGAAAACTCTATTAACTCTTGTTCTCGCAGTGGCACTCCTTTTTCTCTAAAATAGAGCACATACACCAAATTGATTAAAACAAAAGAATACAAATAACTCTGCGCAAACTCTATCAACTCTTATTCTCTGCGGTGAACCTCCTCTTCCTCTCTAAAATAGAAAACTCACTCTCCTCCTTCACAATCCTATTCTTCAATACCCCTATTCCTTCTATTTCCATCTCCACCACATCGCCTTCCTGCAGCCATTGCTCTTGGTAATCCGGGTTGTTCAGTTTACCTGTACCGTTCAGCTCTAGAAAACAGCCAGTGCCCACCGTGCCACTGCCAATAATATCACCAGGATACAGATGTTACACCATAGCTGCAACGCTCAATAATCTCAGCAAATGTCCAGTCCATATCGCTCAGATTGCCTTCGCTTACCTGCTCGCCATTCACTTTGCAGGTCATCTTCAAATTCCAGCTTTTACCCACATGACCTTCTTTTGGCGGTACTTCATATTGCTTCCAACTCATCCGGTGTCACCAGGCAAGGACCTACAGCTGTTGCAAAATCTTTCCCTTTGGCAGGACCTAAGTTCAGCAGCATTTCTTCCATCTGCAGCGTGCGGGCACTCATATCATTCATAATCATCAATCCGCCAATATATTCATCTGCTTCTTCTGCCTTGATGTTTCTGCCGCTTTTACAAATAACTATTGCAGCTTCCAGTTCAAAATCCAGCTTCTGAAAATGGTCGGGCATGCACTGATGTCGCCTGCCCCCTGTATGCTGTTGTGATTGGTAAAATAAAAAACCGGGTACTGATCAAACTCCGGATCTAGTACTTTGCGGTTCTGCGGGCAGCAGCCACATGCTGGCGAAAGGCATATCCATCGCGGCACGAAGCCGGAAAAGGAACCGGTGATAATAACTGCACTTCGTTAATGTCAATACCTTCCCCTGTACCCAGGTTGTCCAGTCTGATAGCATCTTCTGTTTGCTGCATAAGCGGGAAACAGATCGTCCCAAAAGTTTAGCAACATACTCATGGTGGCCGGCAGTTCCGGGTTCATTACATCACAATCGTACAGCAACCCATCAACCAAAAAAGCAAGCTGCTCATTATCGTGGTGCAGGTAAGATACTAATTTCATATTGCCATCGTGCTCACTCCCGGTCTCCCCCAAATGGAGAAGACCGGAATGAGCTTTTAAAATGTAAGCTACTACAAATTTCCTCTCAATGCCTGTTCTCTTTCAATTGCTTCAAACAAGGCTTTAAAATTGCCCTTTGCCAAAGCTCCGCGCACCTTTGCGCTGGATGATCTCGAAGAACAGAGTTGGCCGGTCTTCTACCGGTTTGGTGAAGATCTGCAACAGATAGCCTTCATTATCACGGTCAACCAGGATGCCTAATTCTTTCAAGGGCTGCAAGTCTTCATCAATATGACCAACCCGTTCAGCAAATCATCGTAATAAGCAGTAGGCACTTTCAAAAATTCCACTCCACGGCTTTCAGATGCAGTTACCGTTTCTACAATATTGTTGGTTGCCAATGCCACATGCTGCACGCCTTCGCCTTTATAAAACTCCAGGTATTCTTCTATCTGTGATTTCTTTTTGCCTTCTGCCGGTTCATTGATCGGGAACTTTACATAGCCATTGCCATTGCTCATTACCTTACTCATCAGCGCCGAATATTCGGTAGAGATATCCTTGTCATCAAAGGTCAGAATATTGCGGAAGCCCATTACTTCCTCGTAAAACTTCACCCATTGGTTCATTTGGTTCCAGCCTACATTGCCTACGCAATGGTCAACATACAACAAGCCGGTTTCGGCTGGATTATAATCGGTTTTCCATTGGCTGATAGCCCGGCATGAATACACCATTGATAGTTTTTCCGCTCAATAAACAGATGAACGGTTTCGCCATAGGTATGAATGCCGCTCATGACTACTTCACCAAACTCGTCATGCAATGTAGTTGGCTCTATAGTAAGATTCGCCGCCGCGTATGGTGGTTTGATGCCAGGCATCTGCAGCATCATCAACCGCAAAGCCAGATACTTTTACACCATCGCCATGCTTATGAATATGTGCTGCAATCTCACTGTTGGTATGCAACGGCGTGGTAAAAACAAACGTGAGCTTATTTTGCCTTACTACATAGCTGGCCCTGTCTCTCATACCGGTTTCCGGCCCGGCATACGCCAGGCTTTGAAAGCCAAAAGCGTTTTATAAAAATGGGCCGCCTGCTTGGCATTGCCTACATAAAATTCTACATAATCGGTGCCTTCCAATGGTAGAAAATCGACTGGTTTATTTTGTCGTTTTGCTCTTTTGGGAGCCTTTATATCGGGAAACATAGTTTCTGAATTGTCAATTGTGAATGGTGAATATTGTGAGTGATGGGTTTGTGAATGGTCAATTGTGAATGTGAATAGTAACTTCTCAGATTACTCAATTTGACAATTAACCATTTACAATTGACAATAGCTGTCAGCCGCCAAGCGTCTCCATGAGGCAGACGTAGGAATTGCAATCGTCATTGAATATTTTATGTGGATAATCCGGGTGCATCGTTCAACAAAGATAAAATATTTATTTAAAATAATAACAATTGTTAGTATTGCAGCAAATTACTTTCCACTTCTTCTTACCTTAGCAGGACTTTAGCATTTTCTTTGGCAATGGTATTTGTTAGGGAACAGCTACCTGCATGTAAGTATCAGGATACCTGCTCCCTGCTAAAGCCATAGCAAAGTCATGGCAATAAAAGCCATGGATAAGTCATGGTAAGCCATGTTAATATACCAGCCATTGTATTTAAAACCTGCATGAACAAGTTGTTTTCAGAATGCTAAAGTCCAGCTTAGCATTGGATAACAAAAATTAAGAAAATGATTGCCATTTTATCACTCACAACTCACCATTGACAACTCACAACTATGGCACACTACACATCACTCGGCACCATCCCCCATAAGCGCCATACGCAGTTCCGCAAGCCGGATGGCACTTTATATTCCGAACAATTGTTTTCTACCGAAGGGTTTAGTAACGATTATTCTTTGCTGTATCATGCGCATCCGCCAACACAGATCATTAAAACGGATGAGCCGGTAAATGTTGCACCAGCAGATTGCTGAAGAAAAAATGCTGAAGCACCGCAGCTTTGAAGGTTTTAAAGTACAGCCGGAAAAGGACTATTTGCAAAGCCGCAAACCGGTGTTGGTAAACAATGATTGCCACATCAGCCTTGCTGCGCCCAGGAAAGCATGACGGATTATTTCTATAAAAATGCAGATGCGGATGAATTGATTTTTGTCACGAAGGCAGCGGTAAACTACTTACACAATATGGTGAACTGCCATTTGGTTATGGCGATTATTTGATTATTCCAAGAGGTACTATTTACCAGATTCATTTTGATAGAAGCGACAACCGGTTATTCATTGTAGAATCATTTTCACCTATCCGCTTTCCTAAAAAATATTTGAGCAAATACGGGCAGTTGCTGGAGCATTCTCCTTATTGCGAGCGTGATATCCGCAGCCGCAAAACCTGCAAACCATGGATGAGAAAGGCGACTTTATAATCAAACAAAAAAGAAAGGAGTGTTATATGGCTTGCATTATGCCCATCATCCGTTTGATGTGGTTGGCTGGGATGGCTGCTGCTATCCGTTTGCCTTCAGCATCCACGATTTTGAGCCTATTACCGGTCGTGTGCATCAGCCGCCGCCGGTGCACCAAACATTTGAAGCGCACAATTTTGTGGTGTGCAGTTTTGTGCCGCGCTTGTTCGATTATCATCCGCAATCTATTCCTGCGCCATACAACCACAGCAATATAGACAGCGACGAAGTATTGTATTATGTAGATGGCGATTTTATGAGCCGTAAAAATGTAACCCGTGGTATGATAACACTGCACCCGGCAGGCATTCCGCATGGTCCGCATCCCGGCGCGGTGGAGAAAAGTATTGGTGCAAAAGAAACAAAAGAACTGGCGGTGATGGTAGATACTTTTCATCCGCTAATGCTGACACAACAAGCAGTGGAAATAGAGAATGCGAATTATGTGATGAGCTGGGTGGAAGACTGAACCGGGATATTATGGGATGAATAGGATAATGATTTAATGAGCTAAATAAATAAAAGGCTCCGAATTTTCCAGATTCGGAGCCTTTTATTTATTTCTACTTTGCAAACAAGGTAAAGGAATAATTTATACTGATTACGACATTACAGCCTGTTGAGCTGAAACCAAAGGCTCTACCCACACTTCGCTGTCCTTCAGTAAATTAATGAGTTCATCTACCGCAATGGCACTATCTACATTACGCTTTACTACTTCTTTGCCGCGGTACAGAGTAATTTTGCCTACACCGCTGCCTACATAGCCGAAGTCGGCATCTGCCATTTCGCCCGGACCATTTACAATGCAGCCCATAATGGCAATCTTCACTCCCTTTAAATGGTTGGTAACTGCACGTATCTTGGCAGTTGTTTCCTGCAGGTCGAACAAGGTGCGACCACAGGAAGGACAGGAAATATATTCGGTTTTGGAAATACGGGTACGTGTAGCCTGTAGTATGTTGAATGCTGTGTTGTTAATGAACTGCTCTACAGTGGCATTATTGAAGTAATTGCGCCCGCTGGCGTTGATGCTTTGCGACTGCATATAACTTTCGTGCGTCATGCCGAGGCATAGTCCATCGCCAAAGCCATCGAGCAATAAAGCGCCACACTCAGCAGCATAGTGGATAAGGTGCTCATCAGCCGTTTGCCAGTAACTATCGCAAACAAGTATAGCCGGATTGTGAATATTACGGTTTTGCAGTTCTATAAACATGCGGCGCACATTGAGCATTGCATGTTTGGCTGTGCTGCTCAGGCAAAGCACCACATTGGGCTTATTGGCAATAGTATCGAGGTAAGTGAAATCATTGATAGTGGTTTCATCACTAAAGCAATCAATCATCACAAAGTTGATATGGTCGCTTACAATAGTTGCCTGTGCAAACCCACTATCCTGGTAAATAGGGAAATACTTCGTTTTATCTTCTGCCTGTTGCCATGCAACAGGATAAACAATTACTTTCAAAGTGCCTGGTAAAGCAAAATCCAGTAACTGGTGCCCGGTAAAAATATAATCGGCAGCTGCATCGCTGATGTTCCATTTATCCGATGCTTCATCATATGTATAGCCAACACTTTGCAGGTGTTGCGGAGTGATATTTTCTATTTTACTCAAATCAGCAATCACCACCGGCACATGATGCCCGCCAATATTGTCTACTGCAAATGTTTCACGGCGTTTGTAGGTGAAGGGTGAATACTTAGGTTGCCAGTTAGCGGTTACCAGTTGCCAGGTTAGTATGACAGTTCATTGATTACTAGTTGCTCTGCACTGGTAACTGGTAACCTGGCTAACCTGGTACTCTCCTTCATATCTTTTCACCAAATCCCTGCACACCGGTATTTCAAACTCCGGGTCTTCGGTGAGGCTTACGCGAATAGTATCGCCGATGCCATCTTCCATTAAGGTGCCAATGCCTGCCGCGCTTTTAATGCGTGCCGTCTTCCCCATCGCCGGCTTCTGTAACACCGAGATGCAATGGGTAGCATTCCCCAAACTCAGCATCCATCTGCTGAATGAGCAAGCGGTAAGCCTGCACCATCACCTGCGGGTTGCTTGCTTTCATGCTCAGCATAATGTTGTGGTAGTTTACATCGCGTGCAATACGCAGGAACTCCATCGCACTTTCCACCATACCCATCGGGGTATCGCCATAGCGGCTCATGATCCTGTCGCTCAGACTGCCGTGGTTGGTGCCAATGCGCATAGCCGTTCCGTATTGCTTACAGATGTTTATCAATGGGGTAAAACGGGCACGGATGCGGTCTATTTCTTCTGCATAATCAGCATCTGTATATTCAATCAGTTCAAACTTCTTTTTGTCAATGTAGTTGCCGGGGTTGATGCGTACTTTTTCTACAATACGTGCTGCAATTTCAGCGGCATTGGGCGTAAAGTGAATATCGGCTACCAGCGGCGTAGTATAGCCACGCTTACGCAGCTCATTTTTTATATTGAGTAAGTTTTCTGCCTCCTTTTTGCTTGGTGCGGTAATGCGTACCAGTTCTGCCCCGGCTTCTATACAACGAATGCTTTGCTCTACGGTGGCAAGGGTATCCATCGTATCGGTAGTCGTCATGGTTTGTACACGCACGGGATGGAAATTACCGAGCAGCAAACCACCAATATTTACTTCTTTCGTTTTAAGTCTGCTATAATGAGTAAGTGAGTTACAATACAACTGCATAATTAAATTGAACGCTGGTTCGGTTGCAAAGTTGCAGATTATTGGGGAGAAAGATTGTTAAGGAATTATGGCAATAGGGATAACAGTTATCGTTTGTATTTCAGTTTGGGGTTGCGCTTTGCGTGGAAAATGTAGGAAACAAAAACAACTTGCCTATTTTTTAATATTTCATATATAATCAGGTAGGGAAAAATTTCAGTTCTTACTTGCGATAATTCTTTTTCTTAGTAGGATACCTCTCGGGATGTTCTTTTAGTTGATTAAAACGTTTGTTTACCGCATTTATAAACCGTACGCCCAAACCTGCCGACCTCTTCTCGTACCATTCAAATGAATCTGTTAATTCCTTTTCTGCCAAAGGATGAAGCTCGATCATGAACTTCATCCTTATGCTTGTCTGTTGAAGAAAGTATTCGCGCTTTGGCCTCTTCCCAAGACACTCCTTTAACATTCCCATTCTTGTAATCGTTGGAACGACGATCTAATTCCTCCATAAACTCATTATCATTCCAACAATCAAACTCTTCTTCAATTTCCTTTTCCAGCATCGTATAAATAGCTTTTAATTTCTTTTCTTCGGCTACACGTATATAGTCATACAACTTCTGCCTTATAGTCGCTGTAGTCATGTTTTATTTTTATTTTACAAATATACTTTTTCTCTGTACGACAAATCTATCAAAGTGCTAAAACTGAAAGAAGCTGAGCTGACAAAACAGCTCACATTTAGAAAATGAAGACAGAAAAAAGCTCACTATCAGGGAGATTGTGAGCTTAATTATTAGGTATCCTACAGGTCATTCAGTTGTTATCAAGCATTTACCATAACTGGTAGATGCCGGCGATGGGGGTGGCACCCCATCGCTTTTTTGTTATATCAAAGGTAGAAACATTAGACACATTTGTAACCAGAACTTTTATATTTTAACTACTTGCGTCTGATTATAGGAAAAACCTGGGTATTTATCTCTGCCTTACTTTCTTTAACGCGCTCAACATCTCTTAAAATAATACCTGCTGATTGCTGCAAGAGAAACATATGAATGAACTTACCCCATTTTATTAAAGCTTACCCCCACTTTAATCCTTCATCACCGGTAATTCTATATAAGTAGCTAACTGATTGTTGCAATACACCGTTTCTGTGGCTTTCATGTAATCACTGTCTTTTGCCTCGAATATGTTGGGGACATATTTCTGTGGATTACGATCAATAACGGGGAACCAAGTGCTTTGTATCTGTATCATCATCTTATGACCTTTGAGGAAAGTATGGTTGATCTGGTGAAGATCTATGACTATTTCTTCGGGCTTATTGGGTACGAATGGCTCGGGGGTCTCAAAGCTCTTTCTGAATCTTCCCCTGAACACTTCCATGGCAACCGGGAGTTCATAACCGCTCATCAGTAAATTCTTACTGTAAAAGTTGGGATATACATCTATCAGCTTTACCACAAAGTCGGCATCGGTACCAGTGGTGCTTACAAAGAGGTGAGCTTTTACATCGCCTGTAACCGTTAGGTTATTCTGCATACTGTCTGCAGTAAAGCTGATCACATCCGGTCTGGAATTACAAAGCGCTGGTCTTCTACCTGCCATGGATACCAGCGGCTGCCTTCTCCGTAAGTCGCTTCTATGGGCAGCATACGATAAGGCACCGGATTGGCTGGATCGCTTATATAACTTACGGAACCGTCAGTACTATTTAGCTTATCAAAACTGCAGGTGCCATCTGCATGAGTGTACAATTTCCTGGTATCTGCCTCTTTGGGTGGCCAAGAGCTGTAGGTCTTCCATGAGTTAGTACCCGTTTGAAAGCAAGTGGCTTCTGCAAATTTGCCATCCCCTTTTCCCTTGAGCCAGTAATCAAACCATTGCTTTTGCAGGTTATGGAAGTATGGAGCAGTTTCATTTTCAAAACTAATCTTACCTAAGCTATCGCCCTTTGAACCTGCCCAGCCACCATGCCTCCACGGACCTAAAACAATGTAATTGTGATTGGAGCTGTCTTTCTTTTCCATGTGCGTGTACATGAGCTGCGGACCGTTCAGGTCCTCCTGATCGTAATAACCGCCCACATGCAGCATGGGTATTTGCGGGTATTGAATATAGCTGAGTGTTGAATTCTTTTGCCAGAAAGTATCGTAATTGGGATGCGCTACAAAGTTGTTCCAGGTAGGAATGGTGTTATGGAAATACTTATCGTTTACGTTCTTTAACGAGCCTAATTGCAGATACCAGTTGTACGTGTCAAACTGCGGAAAAGGGAAATTGGAACTAGTGTTTTTAGCATGCTCGACCATATAAGTATATTCCATACCATAGCTCAGTCTGAATGCACCATTGTGATGAAAATCATCACCCAGGAAAAGGTCACTCATACAAGCCTGCTCAGAGGAAGCCTTTAATGCAGGGTGCGGATCTACTGCACCTACCAGTGCCAGCCAGCCGGGATAAGAAATACCTACAATACCTGCCTTCCCATTATTGTTGGAGATATTTTTGATCAGCCAGTCCACTGTATCATAGGTATCAGTGCTTTCGTCAATAGCACCTTTCCGGACTGCATGAATCAGGGGCTGGTGTATCTGCATCGTACCTTCACTTTTATACTTTCCCCGAATATCCTGGAAAACAAAGATGTAGCCTTCTTTTGCCATAGCTCCGAGATATGGCCAATGAGTAAGGTCCACATCTTCGGGCAGGTCTGCGCCATAGGGTGTGCGTTCTATTAATATGGGCAATGAAGCAGTAGCACCCACCGGAGACAGCACCACCGTATATAATTTCACACCATCCCGCATGGGAACCATATATGTTTTTTGGGTGTAAGATTTAATGGTAGATGGCTGTGCCATTATGAGGGTACAGTTGATAATCAAGATAAGGAGGAGCAGTGGTCTTCTCATAGTTTGGTATTTGCGATGAAGATAGCTTATCATTGGTTTATTGAATGAAGTTTTACAATACAGCTGCTTACAGGTACTGTATTTTTAAATAATACAAAACAAGAACAGATCGGCTGTGTTTGAGCGGAATAGCATATTGAAGTAAACAGGGGCAGATAGGGAGTACGTAGGGATTTACTGAGGAGTAAATATGGAGGAGATAGGGCGAAGAATAGGTATAAGTTAGGTATAAGTTAGGTATAAGTTAAGTATAAGTTAGGGATAGCCTAGGCTGTCCAGTGTTTGAAAAAGGGGCTTTGGAGGGTAGCCGGGGGTTGCTCAGATAGAAAATGGTGGGGAGAACTGTCGTGAACAGGTGATACATATTCCAATCAGGTAACCTTCTAAAAGCTATGATCTGTGAGCTTCAAACAAAGCATATAGGATACTACTTAATTGAAAATAGTATAATATATTATTTATGAGTGGGTAAACACTAATCTTTTACATCTTCAGGTCGGGCAATTTTATTTCCATTCCAGGGTGAGTATATCTTTTGCGTTGCAGGAATAATGAGATCAGTAGTAATACACCGCATATAAAGCCAATCACCGGACCAGTAGTAACGCTCATACCCCAGCCGGAAAGATAGGCGCCCATAACATCGCTTAAATTCACTAACGCCATATAAGTAGTAAACTGAGAACCTTCCACTTTAGCAAGGCACAAAGCCATTAATACCGGCATGGCTGCAACGCTGAATACAGGATCGGCCATGTTGTACAGCAAAATGCCGGTAGTACTTACCTCTTTATGCAACCACAATGCACCTAAGCTGTCGAACACAAGGAAAAATATGCAAATACTGCAGACTACCCAATATTGCAACTTTCGCGGACCAATACGGTCTGCTATTACCCCGCCACCTAAAATAATAACTGTACTGCTAAGGCTGCCCCAGGTTCCTTGTAAAACCGATAGCTCTTTATCATCCCACCGGAGATTGTGAATAAGATGGAAAGAAAAAGAGCGGATGAAGGTGCTGAGGCACAGATATACCAATAGAATAGCGCCAAATACACGCAGGCTGTTTTTGTGTGTGATGCCTTTGTATAGTTGTTTAAACAACCATCTCAGGTCAGGGTTACCGGCTTCACTTCTTACAGCATCATTTAGCTCCTTTGTATGAAAGGAAGGCAGGTAACTGTCACTGCGGTCTATTTTAGTAACATAAGTAACAATTGTAAATACCAGCAATAAAACTGACTGACATGCTGCTGCATAATAAAAACCGTAACTATGCAATACTGTAGAAAGACCTGCCGCGCCCAAAGCTATCCCAATCAAATACCCTGCACGCATAAACGCGTTCATGCGACCCTGCTGTGTGACCGGCACTATAGAAATTGCAGTCGCATCTACGCTGGCATCTTGTATGGAAGCAAATACACTATGTACACAAAAGATAGCGGTAATGGTACTAAGTTGTACTACCGGGTTGTTAACTAACAACAAGCTTAACGTGGTAATAAAAGCCAATAGTTGCGGAAAAATAATCCAGTGTTTACGATGCCCCATACGAGAAAACTGGTACCGGTCTATTATGGGGCCCCATATAAACTGTACTATCCACGGCATGCCAATCACTGCATCAAAAGTACCTACAGCCGGGGCACTGGCTCCTTTGGCGATCAAGTAGTTGGCAATGGCTGTTAAAGCAAATCCCGCAGGGATGCCTTGCATGGCATAGAGATAGAAAAAAGTAAAGTAGCGCAATGGTGCGCTTTCTTTAAGGACAGGCAGTTTGTAAGACAAACAGTAATGATTTATGGTTATATATGGTTTGTTACAGAGCTGTAAGGTTGCAAAACATCAGCAATCTTATTTAAAACAATCGTTTATGTTCATGCATTCCGTTATGCTGCCTTATTACATACGAAAAAAGTAGCGTGAGGAGACTGTACTGTTTTGCCAGGTTACTTCTCTATGCGCTTCTTTTACCTCAGGCTGGCACCTGCACACTACCTTGCATAGTGGTACAAATCTACTCTTCTATTTATTACTATTTCTTTGAATTGGTATCGTAAATCTAATATTGGTTGTGTCTTTAAATGTAAATACCATAATATGCATGCCTGGAACAATAATACTTTAGTACTCTACTGCTATCCCGACTACAGATGAAGGCGATAGTTAACAGCAGTAGTAAGTGCTCCGGGGAATGAAGGGTCACGCAGGGTGGAGGTAGGGCCAATACCAGGAGTAACATAGCAGGAGATAGGGAGGAGATTCGGTATAAGTTCAGTATAACATCAGTATAAGTTCAGTATAACTTAGGTATAGCCTGGAACTGTCTAAGATTGGGAAGCATGTTTTTAGGCAGCCTGGGGCAAAATAGCAGGAATTTGAAGTGTATCCCTACCTGAAAGCCCATTACTTTGCAGCACATTTACCATTATGAAGAAATTTCTATTTACTGTTTTGCCGGTTGCTGTTGCATTATCTGCATCAGCACAGCAAAAAGATTCAGTAACTACAAAGGACTATGCACGTGCAGAAAGCTTTCTTTCTTACAATACTTTTCCTTTGGTTTATAAGGCATGGATTGATCCGCATTGGTTATCCAATGACCGCTTTTGGTATACTAATAAAACACCTCAAGGCACCGAATACGTATTGATAGATCCGGTTAAAGGTACACGCGCAGTTAGCCAGCAACAGCCCGTTAATAGTACTGCTGATGATAAAGCACGCTCCAATGAAGTGTTATCGCCTGATGGAAGAAAAGCTGCGTTCATACAAGATTACAATTTGTGGGTGAGAGATGTAACAACTGGTCAGCGTACACAGCTTACTACAGATGGTGTTAAAAACTATGGCTATGCAACCGATAATGCCGGTTGGAAACACAGTACCAACCCTATTCTCCGCTGGTCGCCGGACTCTAAAAAGATCGCCACTTTCAGGCTGGACGAGCGCAAAGCAGGTGATATGTACCTGGTCAGTACCAATGTAGGTCATCCAACCCTACAATCATGGAAATATCCATTACCCGGCGACGATAGTATCATTACTATTGAACGGGTGATCATCAATGTGGACACGCCCAAAGTAATCCAATTGCAGGTAGCACCTGATCCGCACAGAGCTTCATTAAGTGATGATGTTGCCAGCAGCGGTACGTTTGATGACGTAGATTGGTCGCCCGATGATGCACAGCTTGCTTTTGTTTCTACTTCCAGGGATCACAAACAGGAGAAATTCAGAATTGCCAATGCAAATACAGGCGAAGTACGCGAGGTATTTGAAGAAACGGTGCCTACGCAATACGAATCAGGACAGGACTCCATTAACTGGCGGTATCTTCCTGCTTCTAAGGAAATTATCTGGTATTCTGAAAGAGATGATTGGGGACATTTGTATTTATACGATGCCACCACCGGCAAGCTAAAGAACCAGATCACCAAAGGCAATTTTGTAGTTACGCAGCTTGTTGAAAGTAGATGAGAAGAACAGGGTTCTATATTTTCGTGCTAATGGCCGTGAAGGAGGCAACCCTTACTTCTCACATTTGTACAGTATCGGATTTAACGGCGACCATTTAAAGCCATTGACACCGGAAGAAGGCAACCACAAAGTTACTTTATCCCCTTCGGGTGATTATTTTATTGATAGTTATTCACAGCCGGATGTGGCGCCTGTAACGGTATTGCGCAATAAGGATGGCAAGCTCGTACTTACGCTCGAAAAAGCAGATATATCGCAACTGAAAGCTGCAGGCTGGCAACCACCTAAGCCAATTACCGTGAAAGCACATGATGGGCAAATGGATCTATATGGATTAGTTTTTACGCCAACAAATTTAGACCCGAATAAAAAATATCCTGTAATTGATTATATCTATCCCGGCCCGCAAGGCGGAAGCATAGGAAGCTGGTCGTTCATGCCATCCAGAGGAGACAACCAGGCGCTGGCAGAACTGGGATTTGTAGTTGTAGCCATTGAAGGCACCTGCAATCCTTTGCGCTCCAAAAGCTTCCACGATCTATGCTATGGCAACATGGCTGAAAATACATTGCCTGACCAGGTTGCGGGCATTAAGCAACTCGCTGAGAAATATGCTTACATGGATACTTCCCGCGTAGGTATATGGGGGCACTCAGGCGGAGGTTTTGCAACGGCTGCAGCCATGTTCCGCTTTCCTGATTTCTTTAAAGTAGGCATTTCCGAATCGGGCAATCACGACAACCGGAACTATGAAGATGATTGGGGCGAAAGGTATATTGGTTTACTGACACCTAATGGCGATGGCACTTCTAATTACACATCGCAAGCCAATGAACTGTATGCTAAAAACCTAAAAGGCAAGCTGATGCTGGCACATGGTTTGATGGATGATAATGTGCCGCCTTCTAACACCATGCTGGTGATAGATGCGTTGGAAAAAGCAAATAAGGATTATGACCTGGTGGTGTTTCCGAACAGCCATCATGGCTATGGTGCTTTCTCCTACTACATGATGCGTAGAAGATGGGATTATTTTGTAAAGAACCTGCTTGGCAAAGAGCCTCCAAAAGAGTATAAACTGGGACCTGGGAATAAGTAAAGGAGCTGCCGGTAGAAATACCGGCAGCTTATTATAAATACCATTGACTTCCTATTTGATAGACTTTTCTTCATAGCTTTCGTGTGAATGTAATTGAATCAAAACATAGGATATTGTTCTTCCGTATTAGCTTTCGTTTTCTTTTCTTCATAAAACTCCGGCTGAATAATAATATAACGCACAAGCGGAAAACATTCCTTGATATCTTCTCTTATTCTTGCAATAGCTTCGTTGATCTCTCCGGTATCGAGGTCGGCTTTAAAGGCTACGATCAATAGTAATAATATTTCCTCAGGAGAGCGGTAATCGGATACAATGTTGAGGACTTTTAGTACAGCCTCATCCTTCTCTACCAGTGCAGTTATTCTTTTTTGCGAAGCTGGAGCAATGCCTTCACCCATCAGTAAACTCCTGCTTTCGCGTGCCAATAATAAGGATACCGCTATGAGTATGACTCCTACTATTATTGATGCCACCCCATCTAAAAAAGGTTTGTTCAATGCGTGGCTTAGATAAACAAATAGCATTACAACAAACAATCCGGCAACTGCCGCGGCATCTTCAAACAACACCAAAAAGTTAGAGGGGTCTTTACTGCGTACCACTGCCTCCCACCAGGATTGATCACCACGCACTTTATTAAACTCTTTGATAGCAATAATGAGCGAAGTACCTTCAAAGAGGACGGAGGCACCTAATACAATATAGTTCCAGAAAGGATTGCCCAAAGCCTCGGGTTGGCGAACATGTATATACCCCTGGTAAATAGAAATGCCACCCCCTAATCCAAATATTAAGATAGAAACGATAAAAGACCAGAAGTACAACTCTTTGCCATAGCCAAACGGGCGCTTGGCATCCGCCGGCTTTTTGCTTTGATAAATGCCCAATAGCAAGAGCAATTCATTAGTAGTGTCTACCAGTGAATGTACGCCCTCGGATATCATAGAGCCGCTATTGGTAACAGCACCTGCAATAAATTTGGTAATAGCAATGAGCACATTAGCTGCGAGTGCACCGTATATAGATTTGTGAGATGTTGCCATAGGTTATGCAACATCTGTTTCAAATATTATTCCTTTATGTAGTTCGGTGCCCGATCCCTTAAAAGGGGAGTAGAGGTCAGTTAGAGACATTTTGGAATTAAATAGATAGACTGTTCATTATTTACCCCAGCAGCTCTACCTTCTTCACCTGTACAGTGTCTTGCATTAAGGCTCTGGCTGCATAGGCAATGCCGTTTGCGTCATAGCCACATTCTGCATGCAGTTCTTTCAGGGTGCCGTGCTCTACGATCCTATCGGGGATGCCTAATATTTTTACTTCTGCGGTATAATTGTGTTTTGCCATAAACTCCAGTATAGCACTGCCAAAGCCGCCTACTACAGTACCGTCTTCAACGGTGATGATCTTATTATGCTTTGCGAATACTTCGTGTAGCAGCGTTTCATCTAAAGGCTTTACAAAGCGCAGGTCATAATGTGCAGCATCTATACCTTCTGTGCGTAACTGACGTATGGCAGTAGTAGCAAAGTTGCCGGGGTGTCCGATACTTAGTATAGCTAGATCATTACCATCTTTCAGCTTTCTGCCTTTACCAACCTCTAATTTCTTCAAAAGGCGTTTGCCAGTTGTGCATCACGCCTTCGCCGCGGGGGTAGCGGATGACAAACGGCAGCTCGGTTTCTTCCAACTGCGCGGTGTACATCAGGTTGCGTAACTCCTGTTCATTCATTGGCGCGCTGATGATCATATTGGGTATGCAGCGGAAATAAGCAATATCGTAAGCACCATGGTGCGTAGGGCCATCTTCGCCCACCAGTCCGGCTCTGTCCAGGCAGAAGATAACCGGCAGCTTTTGTATAGCTACATCATGTACAGCCTGATCGTAAGCGCGCTGCATAAATGAGGAGTATATATTGCAAAACACCTTCATGCCTTGAGTAGCCAGGCCAGCGCTCAGGGTTACTGCATGTTGCTCGCAAATGCCCACATCAAATGCACGGTCAGGCATTGCTTCCATCATGAACTTAAGTGAGGAGCCGCTGGGCATAGCTGGTGTAATACCCATGATCAGGGGGTTCTTTTCAGCCAACTCTATAATGGTTTTACCAAATACATCCTGGTACTTGGGCGGCTGCGGTGTATCGTATACTTTTTTATAGATCTCCCCGGTTACCTTATCAAACAAACCGGGTGCATGCCATTTGGTTTGGTCTTTTTCGGCAAGCGCATAGCCTTTGCCTTTAGTAGTAATAATGTGCAGCAGCTTGGGACCGGGAATGTTTTTAAGTCGTACAGCGTATCTACCAGCTTGGTAATATTGTGCCCGTCAATAGGTCCGAAATAGCGGAAGTTCAGCGACTCAAACAAGTTGCTGCGCTTGCTTACCAGCCCTTTTATGCCGGCTTCCAGCTTACTTGCCATATCGCGTGTAAAACGTTTGCCCACCGGCAGTTTACCAAACAGGTGCCATACATCATCACGCAGCTTATTATAGGTTTGAGAGGTAGTAATATCGGTGAGGTATTCCTTTAGCGCACCTACATTCGGGTCTATGCCAATGCCATTGTCATTAAGCACTACCAGCATATCGGCATCGGCTACGCCGGCATGGTTCAGTCGCTTCAAAAGCCATCCCGGCAGTCATAGCGCCATCGCCAATTATGGCTACCGACTTGCGGTTTTCGCCTTTGTATTTGGCAGCCATGGCCATACCCAGTGCCGCGGAGATAGAGGTGGAAGAATGACCTACGCCAAACGTGTCGTACTCGCTTTCGCTGCGCTTGGGAAAGCCGCTGATGCCTTTGTATTTGCGGTTGGTGACAAAATGTATCCCGGCGCCCTGTAAGTATCTTATGCCCGTATGCCTGGTGACCAACATCCCATACCAGCTGGTCGTATGGAGTATTATAAATGTAGTGCAATGCCACGGTAAGCTCTACCACGCCAAGGCTGGCAGCAAAGTGACCGCCATGTACACTTACCACATCAATAATGTATTGTCTTAACTCATCACAAAGCTGGTGCAATTGCAAACGGTCGAGTTTCTTTATATCGGCAGGACTGCCGATTGTTTGTAGCAAAGCGCCGGGCGCTATCTCCATGTACAGGCTTTTAAGGGTGCAAAAATAGACAAAAGGTATGTACATGCAGCTTTTAGCATTTAAATGAGCATTTTTTTAAGGAACCACTTATTAAGCTGCAAGTCAAAAGCTACAAATAACAAGAGTTAGCTGCGAACTATAAGCCATGAGTTTCGGGCAAACTATGCTGCGCTACCAGATTTGAGTACGTCTCCGTGGGGGTCTTCAACTCCGAGCCTTTGCAGCCTGGCTGAGACCCCACGGCTTTTTCACTTAGGTGGTGTAATACGCTCATTGCTCAATGTCCAAACGGTTCCTGTCCTTGCACCTTGTGGCATACAGCTTATATCAGTTCATTTATTGAAATCTGGTATTAGCTGTTCACCACTGCTCCTTCCAGGGTTTTCTACCTGAGCAACACTATTCTACCCTCAAAAGCCATTCCTCCTGATCTTGGAATACCTGGAGCTATACCAAAGTTATACTTAACTTATACCTATCTTATACTTAAGTTATACCTAAGTTATACCTAATCTTCTCCTATGTAACTCCTCAGCAACTCCATATATACTCCATACCCAAACCAAACAAACCGGTATCTGGCAACAGGTATCTGGCTGCCTGCCTGAATCTGGTATTATACATTTTTCCGGGGCGATTTTAGTACTATTATGTTCACCTATGTCTTTGTATTTCAAAAGCATTGCAAATAGTTCATAAGCAAAACCTGCCTTTGGAATAACTTTTGGTAAAAATCTTACTACTTCAATATTCATTTACCATGGACAAGAAACTTAAGGATCAGGTAGCCATTGTTACCGGCAGCAGCAGCGGCATAGGCGAAGGTATTGCCAGAGCTTTTGGCGAAGCAGGCGCCAAAGTAGTTATCAACCACACACATGCCTCCTCGGCAGATGAAGCGGAGAAAGTAAAAGAATATATTGAGCAGGCAGGCAGCGAAGCCATTGTTGTGAGAGCAGATGTAAGCAAGGAAGATGAAGTAAAAGATATGTTTGCTCAGGCTATACAACGGTTTGGCACTGTAGATATATTGGTCAATAATTCAGGAATACAAAAAGATGCTGCATTCCATGAGATGACCCTGGACCAATGGAATGCCGTAATAGGGGTAAACTTGACCGGGCAATTCCTTTGTGCCCGCGAAGCCATCAATGAATTTTTGAGAAGGGGAGTGGACGAGAAGCGTTCTATCGCCGCCGGCAAGATCATTTGCATGAGCAGTGTTCATGATGTCATCCCCTGGGCAGGACATGCCAACTATGCTGCATCCAAAGGCGGCATTAATATGCTGATGAAGACTATTGCACAGGAATATGCACCCAAAAAGATCCGTATCAACAGCATCTGTCCCGGCGCAATTCAAACAGCCATCAACCGGGATGCCTGGGAAACAAAGGAAGCACTGGATAAACTGATGACATTAATACCTTACAAGCGCATTGGTCAGCCTGAAGATATTGGCAAACTGGCAGTATGGCTCGCTTCTGATGACAGCGACTATATTACCGGTGCAAACATTTATATAGATGGCGGCATGACACTTGTACCCGGGCTTTGCGGATAACGGGTAGTTTAACCGCTAAGACGTGAAGACGCAAAGATTATGAGCTGACTAATATTCCTGCCCGTAGCTCGCAGCTTTTTATCTGGTTACCAATTTAAATATGATATTATTCCTTTGCGTCTTCGCGTCTCCGCGGTATACATTAATCGTAAATACGATCCACAGCATCTTTATATTTCTCCATCACCACCTTTCTTTTCAGGCTCATTTTAGGGGTCATTTCACCAGTATCAACGCTCCACTCTCTTGGCATCAATTCAAACTTTTTTACCTGTTCTACCTGGTTAAAATAAGGGTTGTATTTATCGCGGACAGACCTGTACAGTTCCAACACCTTGGGTTCCTTTATCAGTTGCTCGTTGCTTGTAAAAGGAATACCTTGTTGTTTCACCCAGGCTTTTAAATTGGTAAATGATGGCACAATCAGCGCCCCTACAAACTTTTGCCCTGCGCCCACTACCATCACCTGCTCTATATATTCGCTCTCTTTCAATTTGTTTTCTATAGGCTGTGGTGCTACATATTTGCCGCCACTGGTTTTAAATAGTTCCTTCTTCCGGTCAGTGATTCTTAAAAACTTACTATCCTCCAGTACACCAATATCACCGGTGTGCAGCCAGCCATCTATAATGGTCTCTGCTGTCAAATCAGGTCTTTTATAATAACCCTTCATCACACTCTCACCACGCACACATATTTCACCATCCTCTGCCAGCTTCAGTTCCACACCTTTTACTACCGGACCAACCGTACCGAATTTCATGTCTTCATTAGCCTTGCAGTTAACAGCTATTACCGGGCTGTTTTCTGTTGGTCCATAGCCTTCGTACACCGGGATGCCTGCACCATTGAAAATACGTAGCAGCCTTTCCTGGCAGGCAGCGCCGCCGGTTACAATAAAGCTGATATTACCACCCAATGCTTCTCGCCACTTACTAAATATTAATTTGTTAGCAAGCTTGAGTTTAAGATTATACATCGTGCCACCATCTTGCAGATTATCGTATTGCGAAGCCAGCCCTACCGCCCAAAAGAACAAGTTCTTCTTTATACCTTTTAGTTGCGAGCCGGTATGCATTATTCTTTCAAATACTTTTTCCAGCAGGCGGGGAACGGTAGTAAAACCATCTGGCTTCACTTCTCTTAGGTTATCGCCAATGGTTTCCAGGCTTTCGGCATAGTAAATACTATTGCCGCTAAACATATAAATGTAAGAAACACACTTCTCGAATATATGATTGAGTGGCAGGAAGCTCAACACCTTATAATGCGGTGCGTCTATAAACGGAAAGCTTTCTTTTGCATACAATGCATTGCTTACAATATTCTTATGCGTAAGCATCACCCCTTTGGGAGTGCCGGTAGTGCCCGATGTGTAAATAATAGTAGCCACATGCTCCTCGGGTATAGATGCTTTGAGTGTTTCTACCTGCTGTAACAAAATATCATTGCCCAATGCAGTTACTTCACTCCAGTGTTTTGCACCTTTGATATTATTGAATGTGTAGATATCTTTAAGAGAAGGCACCAGTGGTTTGATGGCATCTATCTTATCATATAAATCTTCACTGCTGACGAAGATGTACTTTACTCCGGCATTATTAAGTATAAATTCAATCTCCAGCGGGTTAGTGGTTGGATACAACGGCACCAGTATAGCGCCGATCTGCTGTACTGCCATATCTACAAACAGCCACTCCGGGCGGTTATTGCTGATGATGGCAATTTTATCAGAACGTTCGGGGGTAAAGTCATTACCGCTCACGCCTGATTGCAACAGGCCTGCCGATAGCTTATTTACAGTTTCTGCTACCTGTTGGGTGCTGTAGTTTCTCCATACGCCACTTTCTTTTGCATTCAGCATGTCAGGTTTTGGGAATTGTTGCAATTGCCAGGCAATGGCATCGAAGAGGCGGTGCGGCTTATCCATCATATCTAAATCGCTTTATATCGTAGCGAAAACAAATATAATTCTGAACCGGGGATTATTGGGAAGTCTGAACCGTGATTTAATAGGATGTCTGTTATTAAGGGGATTTTGAATGAGATTAACAAATTGATTGTTAATTAAAAAGGCTCCGGACTATTAAAAATCCAGAGCCTTTTATTATAATCTTTAAAGACCTTAATTATTTTCCTTCATCCCACTCATCTCCAACATCCCATAAAATCCCAGTTCAGACAATCTCCCCAAATCCCCGTCAGTGCTGGAAATATTGCCCTTCAGGTATCTTATACACCACGCTGCGCAAATAAGTTTGCCAGTCTTTCATTTCCTGGGAGTGATTGCTGGTCCAGTATTGATAAGCACTGCTGCTGGCTGATGCACCAAACAGCCATTGATTATAAGCGTCAAACATACCTTCCTTCAATAGTAAACGATGATGATCAAACAAACGGAATGCAAAAGGTGCAGTACCATTGGAAAACCAGTCTAAAATAAAGCGTGCGCGGATAGCAGTGAGTGCTTCGGGAGACAACTCATCCTCGAACATGCCCGTGTACTTAAGATAGCTATTGGCTACAGCTTTTTCAAAAGGACTCTTGCTTTGTGCCAAAGCTTGTAACTGCTCAGTAGTAAGCAGCTTGCGATAGTTGCTTAATAAAATATCTTTTATTTCTACTGTACGCGGCGTCAGGCTCTCAATATTTACAAAGGTCTCACTGTAAATAACTGCCCAAAGAGAGCGGCCTTTTGATGAATAATAACGTGCCGCGAAATAATAATTGTTGCTGTTGTTAGGGTCTGCCTGTATACCTTTTTCCCATTGCTTAATGGCCTCATCCTGGCGGTTCTGTTGTGCCAGCATATCGCCAAATTCGCTGTATAATACCCCACTCTTTGGATACTGTTTTAATGCTTTTTTGTATAGTTTTTCAGCATTGGGATAATCTGCGGTAGCCTTGTAAGCAAGCCCCAGTACCTGGTAACTCTCTACATTTGCATCGGAGTGGCTGGTGATTTGTTTACCTATTTCTATTGCTTTTGCAAAATTGCGCTGCAGGTAATAAATATAAGCTTCATCTCTCAGAACATCGTTATTGTCAGGCGCCATTTCAGCGGCATGATTCAGCACCAGCAATGCATTGTCGTAATCACCTTTAATAAGCAAAGCTTGTGCGCGTGCCCGCAAGGTATCCGTATCAGCCTGTGCATGTGCTGCCAGTACATAACAAAAGAGAACAGCTATCAATAAGTATCGCTTCATAAATTGTTTATTCATCAATAAGGTGGGTAAGCAAGCCATCACGCAGCTTAGGTTCAAACCAGGTACTTTTAGGTGGCATTACTTCGCCGCTGTCTGCAATATTAAATAATTGCTCCAGGCTTACCGGGTACAAGCTAAAAGCTACAGCCATCTCGTTATTATGGACGCGCTGCTGCAGTGCCTGCAAGCCACGGATACCGCCCACAAAATCTATCCGGCTGTCTGTACGCGCATCTTTTATGCCAAGCAGATTATCCAGAATGTTATTTTGTAAAATGGTGACATCAAGCACCCCAATAGGATCGTTGGTATAAGTACCTTCTTTAGCAGTAAGCAAATACCAGGTGCCACCCAGATACATACCAAACTGGTGCAAGGCTGCTGGCCTTACTGGTTCATTGCCTTTATTTTCAACTATAAAGTGTGCTTCAATTGATTTCAATAAAGTTGCTGGTGTAAAGCCATTCAGGTCTTTTACAAGCCGGTTGTAATCCATGATATGCAATTGCGAAGCAGGGAATAAGGTAGTCAGGAAGTAGTTGGATGCAGGAGTTGCTTTATTACCCATTGCTTGCCTTACTTTGGCAGCAGAAGCAGCACGGTGATGACCATCGGCAATGTAGGTGGCGGGCACTCCAGTGGCAAATAATTGCGTAATGTTGTTTATTGCTTTATCATCACTGATGATCCAAACCGTATGCTCCACGCCATCCTCTGCAACAAAATTGTACACCGGGCTTTTACTCATGGATTGGTTCAGTAAATCATTGATTGCCTCCACATCGCGATAGGCAAGAAATACATTGCCGGTTTGCGCACCAATTGTCTTCATGTGGTTGATGCGGTCAAGCTCTTTCTCCGGACGTGTAAACTCATGCTTTTTGATAACATTATTTTCATAATCATCCACACTACTCACGCACACCAAACCAGCTTGGCTCCGTCCATTCATAGTAAGACGGTAAATATAGTAGCACTCTTTATTCTCTTTAAACAAAACATCCCGTTTAATGAATGCCTGCAGGTTTTCCTTAGCTTTATCATATACTGCCTGCGAATGGATATCTGTGGATTCAGGTAGATCTATCTCGCTTTTGGTAATGTGTAAAAAAGTACAATGATTACCCTGTGCTTCTGTTTTCGCTTCGGCACTATTCAGCACATCATATGGGCGGCTCGCAACCTGCTTTGCCAGTTGTGCCTGCGGACGCAGTGCTTTAAAAGGTTTGATAACACTCATTTTTTATATAATGGCTTCTAATTTATTTTGATAAACGTTTACAAGATTATGACTTTCTATTAATGCTTCAACATCATTCCAACAAGAAGTTATTATATGGAAGAATGCTTTTAACTTAAGGTTACCAAGTTTTATATGAATAACCTTTGGCGGAGCACCGCTTGTAAATTGTTTTATTGAAAAATCTTTGTCTTTTGTGATAATGACTAAGTTTTGCTCTTTCGCATATTGCCAAATCTTATCATCAGTCCATGTATCATCAATATCTTTTTGATGAATAAAATCGGGGGTATTCCATAGGGAAAAATAATAAGGCAGATTTACATCAATCAAATACTTAGGCATGTTCCTGTATTGGATAAATATGAAAATGCAATCCAGTCATTTTAGCAGCAAAAAATAAACAAGCCTCAATATCTTTTTCCTCTAAAGAGGGGTATTGATACAAAATGTCCTCATGGCTGTCTCCTGCACTTAAAAACTCTAAGATGGTTTGTACAGAAATCCGTTTTCCACGAATGCAGGGCTTGCCATCCAATATATTATTATCAACAGTTATTCTTTTTAAAAGGTCTTCCATAGAAAATGTTTAATAACTTTCCAAAACTACGTTTGATTAAATTCATAAACATATCATACATCATCTTCTTTCTTCGCGCCTCCGTGTCTCCGTGGTTCAAAAACTACTGCCTATTCTGAAAATCCTTCATTAACTCCACAATAGCCTCCACACTGCTCAAAGGCAGGGCATTGTACATAGATACGCGTAACCCCCCAACACTACGATGTCCTTTAACGCCCACCATTCCGTTTTGCTTGCAAAGCTCCAGAAACTCCTGTTCTTTAGCAGTACCCTCAATCACAAAAGTGGCATTCATCATGCTGCGGTCTTCTTTTGCAACCAGTGGTTTGAATATGGGCAATGTATCTAATGCATTATAGAATAAATCCGCACGCTCCTTAGCCCGCCTTTCCATTTCTGCAAGTCCGCCCTCTTTCTTTATCCAGCGCATCGTAAGCATAGCCACATACACTGCAAATACCGGCGGTGTATTGAGCAATGAACCTGCCTCAACATGTTGGCGATAATCCATAATGGTTGGAATGGCACGTTGCACTTTGCCCAGTATATCTTTACGAACTACCACCAGGTTAACGCCCGCAGCACCGGCATTCTTTTGTGCACCGGCATATATTAATGCATGCTTATTATATGGAAATGGCTTGCTGAAAATATCACTGCTCATATCCGCAACCAGCGGTACATCACCAGCGTTGGGCAGTTGGTGCCATTCGGTGCCTTCCACGGTATTATTAGTAGTATAATGCAGGTAAACGGCATCCTGCGGTACGGTAAAATCCTTAGCTATATAAGAGTGCTTTTTATCTTTAGTGTTAGATACTTCTGCAACAGCCCCAAACAGTTTTGCTTCCTTGATGGCCTTATTGCCCCAAATACCATTGTTGATGTAAGCAGCCGTTTTACCTTCAGACAATAGGTTCATAGGTACCTGCATAAACTGGGTGCTGGCGCCACCGTGCAAAAACAGAACCGCATATTCATCACCTATTTGCATTAACTCTTTCACCAGGCTTTGCGCTTCATCCATTACCTGCTGAAACCACGAAGTGCGATGACCAATTTCAAGAATAGATAAGCCAATGCCGTTAAAATCGTGAATTGCATCGGCAGCCTGCTGTAATACTTCTTTAGGCAGGATAGAAGGACCTGAATTGAAATTGTGCATCGTCATTTTGAGCGTTTGAGGCTGCAAAGTAAAATGTTTTAGGTTAATCTCTCACAGATGACACGAATGAGCACATATGAAGAAGATAATGTTGGATATGTTTGTGAGGCAAGACTGCAGATTTTTACTGCTCCGACCCAGCAAAGTTTTCTATACTTGTGCTTTAAATGGTTTCTAAGACAGAAGCCTGAAGGGCTTCAATATGAATAGCCCCGGATTTCAATCCGGGTAGAAGGCGATTGCGTGTACCACAACCCTGAAGGGGTTGAATTATTTGGAAGGTTGAACAACTTTAAGGTTGTTGTATATTGAACAGTGCCCTAGGCTCGCCCCATCTTGTAGCAACGGGTTTCAACCCATTGCTACAATCAACCACTCCCACGCCCGAATGCCAAAGGTACGGTGCGTATTTAAAGTAATAACTATTCATGACGCGGGTCTAACTTAGCAATACCTTATGTTGGCTGCCGTTGTGTGTCATGATTTTTATTTACTTTTTTACTAAAAATTGTCATCAAGTCAAAAAGGAGGTAATGAGTAAATGCAAAGCCATACTACAGGCTCATCCTACGCTGTTCTATCAATGGCAATCGGGAATAAAGATGTGATTTGGATAAGAAGATCCGTATGCTGTGAGCGTCTCAGGCACGGTTGTGCGTCCAGAGAAGGTGGACATATCCAATGGATGCAAGTTCCATCAGAGTAAAAGTCAAAGCTCTATAGCTAAATGACATGGGTGAAAGAAATAAAACTCATGAAGCTCATTGACAGGTGATCTGTAAAGCAGGTCATGCGAGTTATCAGGCTGTAACGAAAGTAAATGCACAGGTAGCCTCGAAAGTGATTAAATCCGGTGGCCGGGCTAATAACCGTATAGCGAAGGCAGTATGTCTCTCCGAAATTGACTGAAACGGGAAACGACACAACCGGCGGGGTGGTAGCAACAGCATGGTAACAAGGATAAGTCACGCAACTGGAGATACCCTACTTCAAAACAGGGAACTCCAGCAAGGTGTTCGGATATGTAAAAGATTGGTTAACCAGGAAGATCCGAAGGCATCTTATGAAGGCCAAAGGAAAACAGGGTTTTGGTTGGAAGCAATGGAGTACAAAAGGACTATATGCTATATACAACATATATAGCAACTTTAAAGTAACCCCGAGGAAATTTGCTCCGGCACGATAGGCAATAAACTTTGGAAAGAAATCATTAGGAAAGCGCAGTGCGTTAAATGCGCATGCTGCGTTTGACGAGGCGGGCCGTGGAAACATGATCGAAAAAAGATTAATGCGCCACTGCTCGACCCTACCTGTAAAAGGCTTGGGCTGAAATGCCCCTGCCTGCTCGACTAAGCCGTACCTGAACTGTATCTAAGCCATAGCAAAGCCATACTAAAGCCATAGTAAAGTCATGGATAGTCCATGGGAAGCCATGCTGAAGCAAGTATCTTCTCACCATCTCCGCCGTATCTGCGTCGTATCTCCTCCTTATCTTATCCCTTATACTATTTTCAGTTGGTAGCATTATATGCACTGCCCAAAACTTGCAGCTCATAACCGGCAACTGGCAACCGGTAACTGGTTCCATGCTATCTATTTGAATCTGGTATAAGCCGTATATCCTACGTCTTTTTACAGTATATCAGGAGTAAAATATAGGGGTAATCAGAAACCTTTGGCAGCAGGTGGTGTCATGAGTAATCTATAGAAACAAGGCTTCTCATAGGTTTTATAATACGTGCCTCTCCAACCAAAAGAGGTGAGCCGGTTTATTTGCCTGTGCCCTATCTGTTGAAGCGTGAAGGACTGTAAATATATAGCAGACAAATAATGTTTATCATTGCTGTACTATGGTAAACTTATTGAATGGAAACAGTATTCACAAGACTAGGTGTTATTTTCATAAAGCCTGGTATATTATACAAAGGCCCGTTCATTAACATCTGTATTTTAGAATTACTAATCTCTAAATTGAAGAATTAAGCAATATACTATCGATCATTGATAAAACTCTACTATTCATAATTTCAAAAATAGTTTTACTTTAACCCACATTAAACGAAAGCTACTCTAACTAAAACAACGCCGTATGATTCGCAAACTATTTTGCTTTGCATCCTTTGTTTGTATTACTGTTTATTCCTTTGCTCAACAGGTTACTTTAACATCCGACCAGATAAAGGCATTAACGCCGGACTGGAAAGGTGAGCGCTTTGCTGATGGCCGGCCAAAAACTTCAGACCGCTTTTTAGACCGCCTAAAGAATGTTTCAATAGAAGAAGCCTGGGGTTACCTGCGCAATAAAGGTTATCAAAACCAGTTTGAAGGTGACTGGATGGTTATACGTCCGGACTCGGTAATGGTGGGGCGTGTAGTAACGGCGCAATACATGCCGTTGCGACCAGACATCAATAAAATTATTACCGATAAAGGTAAAGCAGAAGGACGCATAGGTGCTACCAATTCCTGGCCCATAGATGTACTGCAAAATGGTGATATATACGTTGCTGATAGCTATGGCAAGGTTGCAGATGGAACCTTGATTGGTGATAACTTAGGCAATGCTATTTATGCTAAAAGCCATACAGGTGTAATCTTTTATGGTTCTGTGCGGGATATAGAAGGACTGGAGGAAATAAAAGGATTTAATGGATGGGTAAAGGGCTATGACCCTTCTTATATACAACAGATGATGCTTGCAGGCATTAATGTGCCTATACGCATTGGCAGAGCAACTGTACTGCCAGGGGATGTGGTGCTTGCTAAAAAAGGCGGCATTGTTTTCATCCCTGCACAGTTCCTTGAAGATCTGGTTTTAAATTCCGAGTTTGTGGAATTGAGAGATGCTTTTGGGCACCAACGCCTCCGCGAAGGAAAGTACACACCTGGACAAATAGATACACAATGGACCGATGAAATAAAGAAGGATTTCCTTCAGTGGATTGGTACACAAAAAAACTTACCAATGACGAAAGAAGAGCTGGATAATTTTATGAAGGATAGGACTTGGTAATAGGCTCTCACAGATTATCACGATTGCTTAACCATATAAAATAAAACTGACATGACTCCCTCACAAAAATACCTTCAAAAGCTTGGTCTGAAAGATCAGGATGTTACCGAAACAACCGCTGAAAACAAAGAACCTACACCGGAAAATCCACGCCGTTCTTTTTTGAAGAAGTCGGCTTTAGGCGGCATTACTTTAGGTAGTGCCTTTATGTTTTCGCCAGTAGAAGATTTAATAGCGCAAAGCACACAAAGCGTGAACCGTAACTCAGCGCCATCCGACTTAAAGATTACGGATATGCGTTATTGCGTAACCACAGTTTTAGGTCGAACTGCTATCATACGTATAGACACTAACCAGGGCATATATGGCTTGGGTGAAGTAAGAGATGGTGCTGATGAACGTTATGCCTTGATGCTGAAAAGCCGGATATTGGGTGTGAATCCCTGCAATGTGGAGCAGATATTCAAATCCATAAAACAATTTGGCGGGCAAAGCCGGCAGGGGGGTGGTGTATGTGGGGTGGAAATGGCATTGTGGGATATCGTAGGTAAAGCCTACAATGTACCTGCATGGCAATTGCTCGGTGGCAGGTACCGTGATAGGATAAGACTGTATGCTGATACACCCGAAGCAGGCTCCCCTGAAGAGCAAAAGAAATTGATGAACTACCGCATCAACGATCAGGGATATACCTGGCTGAAGATGGACCTGAGTATTGGTGAACTGAAGGGCATACCGGGTGCATTGGTTAACTCAAAGTTCTGGCAAAATGATAAGGGTGATCTGCAGCAATGGGGTGACCTGAGTGATTATATGTCTTATGGCAATACTATGCATCCTTTTACTCAAATACAAATAACAGATAAAGGACTGGACCAACTGGCCAAACTGGTGGATAATGTAAGAGGCATGCTTGGCTATGATATTCCGCTTTCTACCGATCATTACGGGCATTTTGATGTGAACAATGGTATTCGTCTGGGAAAAAAACTGGAACAATATCGCCTGGCATGGCTGGAGGATGTGATTCCATGGGAGTATACCGAGCAATGGAAAATGCTGTCAGATGCATTGGAAACACCCTGTCTTACAGGTGAAGATATTTACCTGTTGAAGAATTTTAAACCACTGATAGATGCCCATGCGGTAGATATTATTCATCCGGATCTTGCTACATCAGGTGGCTTGCTGGAGACTAAAAGAATTGGTGATTATGCCGAAGAACATGGAATTGCTATGGCAATGCACCAGGCAGGCACGCCAATTTCGTTTATGGCTAATGTGCATTGCTGCTGCTGCTACCCAAAACTTCCTGGCTCTGGAACATCATTCTATTGATCTGCCATGGTGGGAAGATCTGGTAAAAACAACAGATGGCAGAAAGTTGATTACAAAAGGTTTTGCCAATCTTCCGCTGTCTGCGCCGGGCTTGGGTATTGAATTGAATGACGAAGTGGTGAAACAACATCTGCATCCGGGTGATAAAACTTATTTTGAGCCAACGCCTCAATGGAATGACAAGCGTTCGCATGACAGGATATTCAGTTAAAAGAGAGTTTATGAACACGAAGATAGCTCCGCAACGCTGGTACCGCCTTATTCCGGTGGCATTTATCACTTATAGCCTTGCTTATTTAGACAGGGCTAATTTTGGATTTGCCGCAGCAGGAGAGATGGCGAAAGATTTACACATTACAGCAGCTACTTCTTCATTATTGGGTTCGCTTTTTTTTTTGGGTTATTTCTTTTTCCAGATTCCCGGTGCTCACTATGCTGCCAATAAAAGCGCGAAGAAACTAATTTTTTGGTCGCTGATATTATGGGGCGGCTTGGCCATGGCAACTGGTTTAGTTAGTAATATTACAGTACTCATCATTATCCGTTTTATGTTGGGTGTGGTGGAAAGTGCAGTAATGCCTTCAATGTTAATTTTGTTAAGCAGATGGTTTACAAAAACAGAACGATCGAGAGCAAATACATTTTTAATTCTCGGAAACCCGGTTACTATTCTTTGGATGTCGATTGTGTCAGGCTATCTGATTAATTCGGTTGGCTGGCGTTGGATGTTTATCTTGGAAGGCTTACCTGCTATTATCTGGGCTTTTTTCTGGTGGCGATTGGTAAATGATAAACCTGCAAATGCAGACTGGTTATCATGCAGATGAAAAGGCAACTTTGGAATCTGCATTGCAAAAAGAACAGCAGGGCATAAAACCGGTAAAGAACTATGCAGCTGCATTCAAGTACCGGAGTGGTCATTTTATTATGCCTGCAGTACTGCTTTGTGGAGTATTGGTGTGTATGGCTTTGTAATGTGGCTGCCTTCTATTATTAAGGCTGCACCGGAAATGAGCATTATAAAAACAGGTTGGTTGTCTTCACTGCCATATGCATTTGCTGTAATTGGTATGTTGACAGCTTCTTATTTTTCTGATAAAACATTGAACCGGAAAGTCTTCGTATGGCCATTCCTTTTAATTGCCGCCTTAGCATTTTATGGTTCCTATTTAATTGGTACCAGTAATTTCTGGCTGTCATTTGTACTACTTGTTATTGCAGGCATGGCTATGTATGCGCCTTACGGACCTTTCTTTGCCATTATCACCGAAATATTGCCTGCTAATGTCACAGCAGGCGCTATTGCATTGATCAATAGCTTTGGTGCATTAGGTTCTTTTGCCGGATCGTATATTGTTGGGTATTTAAACGGAACAACCGGTGATTTTGTGCTTCTTATATTTTTATGGCAGGTTCCTTATTGCTTTCGGCAATTATTACAGTGATTGCAGTTAAAAATAAGAGTGTTATTCAGAAGCAAATAGTACAAAAGGCAACTGTATAAGGTATCCTGTTCTATTTATTAAAGTACATTTAAAACCATATCATGAAACTATTTTCTTTTCTGCTTATGATCTTGCTACTTTCATTTTCAAGCTGCCGTGTAGCTGCGCAAAAGAGTGGAAATAACCAATCAACTCAACAAGTAAATCAATGGTTTCTGCAAAAGGAATGGCTGAATGGCTTGAGTTTACAGCCGCACGAATCCATTAACAAAGCAACCTTTGCCAGGCAGTACCAGTTACATAAAGATTACTGGGATAAAGCATTTGCTTTCTTGAAGAATAACAATCTTCAAACCATGGCTCCGGGCAGGTATGCAATTGACAGTGACTAACGTGTACGCTACTATCACTGAAAATCCAACTAAAGATGCAGATAGTACAAAATGGGAATCGCACCGTAATTATATAGACCTGCAAAGTGTAATCTCGGGAGAAGAAAAGATAGGAGTCGCACCTGTTACTAATCTGACAGTTACTATGCCTTATGATGTCACTAAAGACCTTGCTAATTACTCGGGCGAGGGTACATTTTATACTGCTGTACCCGGTACTTTTTTCCTGTTCTTTCCTCAGGATGCACATCGCCCTAATGTTACAACTGGGGGTAATAAGCCGGATAAAAAGATTGTAATTAAGATCAGGTATGCGGAGTAATAACTAATTCCAGGATGATGATAGATGACAGTTAGTAATTAATAGAAGAAATAAGTACTTGCAAAATCAGTTATAAACTCCGGAAACAAACCCCGGCTACACTTTCCTTTCGCTGGGTTTTGTGCTAAAGTGAGAGCAGGTAGCGCCGGTTATTTGCCTTTTTGTATAGTGCTTTTGTTAAATGCTGGGTTGTATGCCGAAGTATCCGCAATAATCACGCATCAAATTCTTGTCACCGCGGAGCACGATTTCATCGTGATAATAAGTTTCTACTTTAGCCTGCAACATTTCCAGTTGCGATTGTAAAGCGGCTACCATACCCACAGCATTGTATGCCTGCGAAATATCAGGTTGTAAGATTGACTGGATACTTACCTGTGTTGCTCTCATATAAATCATTTTTAAATTATATAATCATAAAATGCCGATCTGTTTAGAGTATTTTTCTGCTATTTTGTTTTAAACAGTTGTTAAGCATTTTGGTTTATAAGGTTAATATTATTTTCTCTTATATAATAAGACGTAGAAACAAACAGATGGTAATCAAAATTGACCTTAATATTTTATTAAAAGATTCAGTCTTTTGGAACTAAGAATGGCTATTGCGTGACTCTCAGGAAGTATGCAGAGCAGTAATGTGATTTTTAAAAGGTTCAAAAGATCATAAAAAGAACCTGCTGGCAGCGCAGGTTCATTTAAATCTAAACATTATCTATAAAACCTCACTAATTAAACCTTCAACGTTTTTACATCACCCTTTGCTAAAAAGCGCTTTTGAAGTATAAGTAAAGGTATCTGCAATATGCACTTTGATATAGCAGTATCAATCTACATTATCCTCTTATTTTTGGTTATAATAACTGTTCCACCACTATCAGGAATTGGAGTATATCCTACAGCGCTCTCATTGCAAAAATTCATAACTGCTTGCTTTGCACCTTTATAATTATTATTATTAAAATCATGTACAAATATGTACCCCCCATTTTCCAGTCTTGGATAGAAAAACTTCAAGCCCTGGTAAATAGGTTCAAAGAGATCGGCATCCAGACTTACAAAACAGAAAGTATCATCTATACCTGCAACTGTTTGTGGGAATATTCCCTTTTTGATAATACAGTTATGAGGTGCTACCATTTTTCCCAATACCAGATCTACACTTGTATTAGAAAAGTCTTGACTTCCATCAGAATACCCTTTATTATGCTCTATAGAAATGTCTTTCTCAGCAAATCCGGAAAATGTATCAAATAAATACAACTTTCTGTCTGGAAATAGTTGATTCAGCCTTTTAGAGAAATCACCTTTATAAACCCCAAGCTCTGCAATACTACCAGCAACATTATTCTTAGTAATCTCTTCATAACATAGACCCAAAGTGGAATATCGGACATAATCCAGGTTGACTGGCAATGCTTGCTTTTGGCCCCGGTAATCAAGCGATTTGGTTATATAAAGATTTCTATGAGCAAGCCAGGAAGATACCTTTTGAAATATAAGTCTTGTAATTGCCATAAGGACAGAAAATCGTAAATATATTCTATTACACGTAATTACAATTAAAAAGCGGCCTGTAAAATCATTTTGCCATTTTTAATGAGTATTGTATTTACTTGGTAGCTGCAGCAACTCTGGGGAGTATGTTTAGTCAAAGCGTTCTATTAAAGCCTGCTTTGCATTACTTTTATTTTACAGCAAATTAATTTATTGCCCTAAAATACGCTTATGTGCCTTCCAACATTCCCCTTCCCCATGTTATACCATGTTCAGTTAGGTAGCATAATATGCTTTACCCGAAGTTCGCAGTTCATACCAGGCAACTAGCAACCAGTAACTGGTATCAGCTAACCTGATTGAATCTGGTATAAGATATCCTTAGCTATACCTATGTTATACTTAAGTTATACCTAACTTACACCTAACTTATACTTAATCTCCTCCCCATATACTCCATAATAACTACATAGCCACCTCATACATACGCCAGGTACTAAGCATATAGAATTGTATCCAGTCTAAAATCAGGCTTGGCTATTTAAGCCCTTTATGTTAATCCTGTTGATAGCATTACAGCGGCACTTTTATAATTAAAGATGCAAAAAGTATTGGGTAAACCTTACAACTAATCTTAAGTGATTTCTTAGTTTTGTTGAACAAGTAATAGCTTGCATTCTGAAATAAAACTTCCTTATATGGACCAGCGGCAAACATTTAAAGACTCCGGTCAATTATTTTCTGCTATTTCTGAAATATTTCAGCTTCAACAGCATGCTTCACTATTGATTGATAAAAATGGATTGGAAAGAGTAGAAGGGGTAATTACTTCCATTGAACCACATAATGATGTAAATGAAACCACTATTATGATAAATGACACAACTCCTGTTTTAATAAAAGAAATCATTGGCATTAATGGTCTTTTCCGTTCAGATTATTCTGAATGTTAGGAGTCTGATAAATGGGAAAACTAATAAAGATTTTTTGCTTATACTTTTTGAAACTTAACGATAACTGAAAAGAATATTAGGGATTAATGCAGGAAGTGCATCGGCTTCGTGTCCTCTTAACATACAAATGTTTGATTTTCCAGCTATTCTGAATACTACTTATATATAGAAGGATGACATGATACTATTAAAAATAAGCATATAAAAGCCGGTCAGCTAAAGACCGGCTTTTATCACAATATCAAATTCGAACTATTGTCCATTTCCACCTGCATTCTTAGAGAATGTCATTACTACATTGTTGCCATCCATTAACTGTAATTGACCATTGCTTACAGAGTAAGCATTTACTCTTTGTAAAGCGCTCAGGAAAACTTGTTCATCATTACCACCTGCACAAGGTATGGCAGTAGCAGGATTAGTGTTATCAAAGTGAATAGCGTTGCCCCCGGTCCCTGATAAAAATCCCGAAATCCTGTTGCAACCAGTATAACCTACAAAGCTTCCGCTGGAACCATAGAGATGAATGTAAGGCTGTATCGGTGTATTTGTGTTTACTGGTATCTGAGCCTGCTGCATGCCATTGCCAGAGTTCATACTACCATTCATTCCTGCACCCATATTAGCATTGGTATTCATATTGCCGTTCATACCACCGCTTGCATTCACACTGCCATTCACATTTCCAGTAGTTGCGCCATTAGCATTATTGGTATTATTCCAATTGGCAGAGTTCATTCCTGTTGTACCATTTGCCGATCCATTTGCATTGGAATTGCCATTCATATTACCATTCGTGTTTCCGGAAGCATTCATCGAAGCAGTGCCGGAAGTGCCGGTAGTACCAGTGTTACCACTTGCATTGAGTGAACTGTTACCGGATGTTGAACCGCTTCCCGAAGTCCCGGAAGTACCATTATTTGTAGAGCTGGAGTTATTTGAGTTGCCTGAGCCTGAATTGTTGGTTGTTCCGGAAGCACTATTTGTGCTGGTAGGATTTGCCGCGCTATTCATTCCGGTAGTACCATTTCTTGAGGAATCTAAAGATTGGGATCCATTAGTAGTACTATCATTTAGGTTATTGGATGATGAACTGTTACTGGTAGATCCGTTATTTGAACTCCCTGAGGAAGATCCTGATGTGCCGGTTGTAGCAGATCCAGAGGTGCTTGCATTACCTGACGTTGATGCACCCATAGTAGCTGAACCTGAAGTTCCGGTAGTAGCTGAGCCTGAAGTCCCCGTAGTAGCTGAACCTGAAATGCCAGTAGAACCATTTACGCCAGTGCCTGCTGAGCCAGAACCATTACCCGAAGTAGATGCAGTACCATTATTCAAGGCAGAGCCTGTAGATACTGTACCATTCATAGAGCCTGAAGTAGAAGCATTCATGCCTGAGCCTGGATTACCATTGTTCCATTGATTAAAATTCATGCTGGTGCTTGAACCAGGCATAGCAGTTAATACCCAATCACCTGTAAAGTCATCATTGAACACTCCATGTTTTGATGGATTACTTGAATTGTTTCCGGTTGATGAGTTACCATTGCTCATCCCTGAATTGCCTGATGAAGACCAGTTTGAATTACTGTTGCCGGAAGTACCTGTGCTACCGCTATTCATGGAGGTGCCGGAACTCATAGAGCTACTTGTGCCGGTTGTGCCATTATTGCCCGATGTGTTCATGCTGCCGGTATTTCCACTTGTACTCATGCCTCCACTTGTACCAGTTGTTGAGCTGCTTCCTGATGTACCAGTAGTAGTAGAAGAACCTGAAGATGAGTTGCTACCACCTGGTGTAGTTGATGATGAACTTGTGTTGCCAGTACCTGTTCCAGTAGTACTTGAGGCATCTGTACCAGATGTCTGAGATGACGTTGTTCCCATTGTAGAGGCACTGGTTCCGGTGGAACTATTCATACCTGTAGAAGTATTACCAGAAGTTGACCCTGTGTTGCGTGTTGAGCTACACGATAAGGCCAGTGCTAGAGGGAAGACTAAAAATATTCTTTTCATACGCACACAATTTTAATAAGTCCTAACCTATTATTATGCCACAGGGTAAAGGATACTTCTTGAAGTAAAAGCTACAAACCAGATTCAGCAACTATGCTGAGATTATTATTTTTGATAACTTATTAAAAATCATAATATTAAGAGCTCATTGTGCACGTTTGATAAAGAAGTGCTTTATTAAAAGAAGAGAGCAATACTTAACAGATAATTAGAGTGTGTAATATTTGCTACTGTAATTTCCACAACTTTTAGCCTGACCACCGCTGCCTGGTATTCTGCCGAGATACTTTATTGTACCTGGAGTATTAAAAAAAGTTAAATTAGGATTGTATTTGTTTAAGCTTTCATTAAAAAGCGAGAGAAGTCTTTTAAATATTTCTACTTATATCTAATTTACATAAGGATTTTACAATCAAGTCAAAAGCTTCATAGGCTTCTTTACTACAGACCTATTCAAAGACTTTATTTACGGAAGCGCTACGCTTCGGATTGTCTTCATATGCATCTATCGTGAAGTGAGTGTAGAGCTTTAACTTGTCCAATAAAATATAAGCTGACGAATATCTATAAGAGGTAGGTTGCAAGGGGGGAAATACGAAGTAGATACGACGCATATAGCAAGGATATCAGGTATAACTTAAGTATAAGTTAGCTATAACTTAGGTATATGTTAAGTATAACTCTGAATGTTCCGAAGATCAATAATAAAAATTATGGGACAAGATAAGGTGTGGAGCTAAGGACAAGGAAATTGAGATTCAGCTTGTGCTATCGGATATAAATAAAAACTACACAGTTAACTCCATCAAATTGTAAGAAGGACTTTTAGAATGAAATACGCCATATTATTTCTATTTATTTTTTCAATGAGCGCAATGCACCTTTTTGCACAGCCAAAGCTTAAGAGAGATATTGCTCAATGGCAGAAGTGTGTTGTAAACATAGAACTGGAAGGAAAATTATTTGCAAAGTTTGAGGTTGAACAAAAGCTAGAACAGTATAGGCAACAAGGGTATACCCAACCCCGGCTGGACTCCATGCGAGAAAAGTTAAATGCTATGTCTGCCTCACATACCGGTACTGCGGTGTATGTAAAAGATGGTAATAAAAAATACCTGATTACTGCCAAACATGTGCTGCTTGATAGTGCTTTAACAAGACAGAAGCTATATGAGCAGACTCACCAGTTGCTGAAACCCGGTGAGAGCGTAGAGGCTATTTACAGTCGCATTTCGATAAGAACACCTATTGATTATGCGCACAATAACAGCATTAACAATAGAGCGGTGTACAACTACGAGCATGTATCATCCAAACTGCAGCCCTATGTTCTTCTGCCTGATCAGGCAGAAGATGATCTTGCGATTATTTCATTACAGGAAAAGAATTATAAGTTGTTAGATAAAATTCTGCAGCAGGACGGCTACCAACCGATCCCAATTGACAAGATTAGCTCCCCTGAGGAGGTGAATGTAGGTGAGGATATTTACACTATCGGCTTTCCTGAAAACATTTCGGTTGTTGGCAAAGTGAATCTCCCTTCCAATACACGAATGTTTCAGCTCAACCAAATAGTGAGCCCTTTTACAACATTTGGTAAAGTGTCTATGAGTAGCCCCTCACTTAACTTCTTTTATGCTGCTGTCGCTATTAGTTTTGGTAACAGTGGCGGACCGGTTATTAAGGATGGCCGCCTGGTGGGGATAGTTTCCGGTATTAATAAATACTCTATTCTTAGTGATGCTTCAAAATCAGTTAGTTCAGATCAAACACCAGGCTCTAATTTGTATGGCATAGGGCAGCTTGTAAAAGTGGTAAAGTGTACTGACCTTATGAAGTACCTGCGCATTTTGCAGTCCAATGAGAATAACCCGTTGTTTTACAAGCAGTAGAAGTTTGGTATTGTAAAGCAAGGTTTATTTTAAAGCTCATTTCAAGTCTTCACTATAAACATAATTCTCTATTATGGATTCATGGTAAGGAAAGATGCTAATTCAGAGATATGGTCAGTATTAATGTAATCAACTCCTAAAGCCTCAAAGATTTTCCATGTATTTGGGTTGTCAGGGGCATTCCAGAAGCGTACTTCTTTATGCAGTGCATGAGATTTGGCTATTGCCTCTTTCAGTATATTCTTATCTGCTTCAGGCAATGTATCCATACCATTCCATTGACTATAGTTTCTAAAGTTATCACTCATCATGGCTATACGGGTAAGTGCGGCGGCTGTGTATGATTTGTGCAGTACACCATCAAACAAGAGATAAGAAGGATATTTAGTGAACAGGGATTGATCGGGAAGGTTGCCGGTGAGTACAATTTTAATACCTGAACCGTGAATGATACCCGGATACTGTTGCAGTACCTGCAACAGTTTGTTTACAGTAGTAATAGAATCTGTTTTAATGTCAATAAGTAATTGTAATGGGTGTGTACTGTTCTTATACGGATATCCGCCATTCTTCTGCACAGCTGCTTTTAATGGCTGTAAATACATGCTATCTAATGTTCGATGTAAGGAGAGTTCTTTTTGTTCGTGTGCTACCAGCAATTCATCATTTACCAGGAATATATCTGCTTCCATAGAGCCAAAGCCTGCTTCATAAGCAGCATAAAAAGGCCTTGCCTGCTCATAATCGTTATGGGAGTGTGCATTAGATACTGTATAATGCCTGCTGTACTGTGCAAGTGTAGTAATGGAACAGATTAGAAAGAAGACGGCGATTATAAACTTCATATTGTGTACGGCGGAAGTGATTAATTATTATCTATTTTAAGCTGAACAAATTTGATCTTAACACGGTTGTAAGTATAGGTAATATAAATGGTCCCTGTATTATCAGCAATAATAGCAGGGTAACTGAACTCCCCTTTTGGTTGCTCCTCAAAAGTATAAATATCTCTCCAGTTTTCACCATCCGCCGAAATAGCTAATTTTAATACAGAGCGACCTTGCCACCAGTCTTTACCTGAGTTGAGCGGATTATACACTAATAATTGGTATTCATTATTCACTGTAACACCATCAATACCGGAATTTGGATTTGGTAAATTAGTTTTAGACAAACGAGTCCAGGTATGTCCATTATCATAAGACCAGCTTTGAGCGATTATATTTTGCTTAGTCCTGGCTAAAAGCTGTAGCTTATGGCCTGGGTAAGAGAGTATAGTAGGCTGGATTGCCTGAAAGGTATCACAATCAATGTTTATCTTTTGCCAATGTGTAAGCGTTTCATCAGATTGTTCCATATGTATTGTCCAGTGTTGCTCATCTTTACTTTCTATGCTGGAGGGATACAGGATACTCCCATCTGCAAGTTGAAACGGCTTGTTTTTAATAGGTCCTAAAAAGCCTTCAGGTAATGGCCTGGCTGCTGACCAGGTATTGCCATCATCTACAGAAATTTTATACATAGCCCACCATTCCCTTGGATTAGGTCCAACTTTATAATGAAGATACAATGTACCATCCTTTGCTTTGAATAAAACCGGGTTCCAGCAGGCAAACTGTTTGCCATCCTGCTGCACACCATCAGCAGTTTGTGCAGGCTGCGTCCAGCCAGTATCGTTTCTTACCGATGTCCAGATGCTTACATCGGGGCTGCCCTCGGACGTTCCGCCGAACCAGGCTGCCATCAATTTGCCATTTGCCAATTGCACTATTGTAGAAGCATGGCAGGATTTGAAAGCGGCTGTATCGAAAATAAAAGTATTCTTTACAATGGAGACTTCCGGGGGTTGCGCAAATACATTGGCAGACATAAGAATAGAAATGAAAAGAAAACAGTGATTGATATGGAGTAACTTTATGACCATCTGTGTTATACTCATCAGCTTATATTAAGATTTATCACCATTATAGCATCTGTTATCAAATGTAGGATACATTATTTATTGTTTATAGGATATCACAGCCTAAGATCTCCCCAGACCGAAGGATTCCGCGGACTACTGGTGTGTATGGCTTAGTAATGGAGGAGATAGGGAGGAGATTAGGTATAACTTAGGTATATGTTAGGTATAAGTTAAGTATAACTTAGGTATAGCTCCAGACTGATTAACATTGAAAAGGAAAAGCTGGAATAATGATATTATGAGTATTTGGCTGATTATCAGGAGCCCGACTATACAGTTGAAGACAGATCCTTTTATTCGAGTAACCGGCAGGTAAATAATAGGGTTGTTGTAAGCAGGAACGCTGATGGATAGAAGATTGCATATTGGTATTAATTCTAAACTATTAGTATTCTGTTATCTACATATTTATAACATTGTGTAACTCGTTTTATGTGCTGGATACAGCTTAGTTGTTGTAGGTGTACTTACTGACAGCAAGCGGTTGTCTTTCTTTTTTCTCTTAAAAGAAAAAAGAAACAAAAAAGTTCAAGGAAAACACGATCGCTCCGCGCGTTTTTCCGTGCCAACGCCACCACATTGCCTAAGGTGCAGCTTTATTTTTAGGTGGATGGTTGGGCTAACAAGAGTGCATGTGTGATTTTGATGGATACAGAAAGGTAAGGGTGGTTGCCTTCGGCATCGAGTGGCAAGCAGAGTAGTCTTACTTAAGGTAAACGGAAGGTGGAGTGTAGTACATAGTCAATAGCATACCTGTTAGTCTTATCAGAGCGTTCAGATATAATGGCTCACTTTGAATACTGTACCTTTCTAAAACTCTTAACAAACGCTTTACATCATTATATTCAAATCTATTCTTAAAATAAATACCTTAAACTCGATTTTACACAGTTTACATTATGTTTGCGACTCTTTAAACAATACATTCCTATGAATTTCAAACGGGTGAATAACATTACCGGCTGGGTAGTATGCCTGATTGCCTGTACGGTATATATTTTAACCTCTGAAGCAGGCGGCAGCTTGTGGGACTGCGGAGAATTTGTAAGCAGCTGCTTTAAGGTGCAGATTCCGCACCCGCCGGGCGCCCCTTTATTTGTATTGCTGGGCAGGTTTTTTATCGTCCTGTTTGGCGATAACCCGATGACGGCTGCTAAAGCAGTAAACATTATGAGTGCTCTGGCAAGCGGCTTTACCATTTTATTCCTTTTCTGGACCATTACGCACTTTGCGCGACGTATTGTACATAAGAATACGGAAGTGCCTCTCACCAGTACACAGATATTGGGCATTATGGCAGCGGGCGCTGTAGGAGCACTGTGCTATACTTTCTCCGATTCGTTTTGGTACAGTGCAGTAGAAGGTGAGGTGTACGCTATGTCTTCTTTTTTCACTGCTCTCGTGTTTTGGGCTATCTTAAAATGGGAGCACGAGGCCGACCAGCCGTATGCTGACCGATGGATTGTATTTATCTTTTTCATGATGGGCTTGTCTATTGGTGTGCACCTGTTAGGGCTGCTTACTATACCAGCCATTGTAATGGTATACTACTTCCGTAAGCGCCCCGCATTTAATTATCCGCTTGTCCGCAAGTACTTTATCTGGGTAGTTGCTATTGGCGGGGTACTGGCATTTATTGGTGCACTGCTTTCAAGCCGTGGGGATGCACGGGTACTCAGTGATATGCTGCCGCAGTTACAGCAGGCCTTTGGTGATAATGTGCAGACCAACGATTCTACCTTAGCAGGTTTGATGATATTAGGAACCATTGCAGGTATCGGCTTGTTGTTCCTTATAGAAGCATTGAACAAAGATAAAAAAGAATACTATGGAGGTGCTTATATTTTCACAGTCATTGGTTTTATAATTACCGGTGTTGTGCAGGTTGTTATCATTCAGCTTTCCATTAAAGCTGCCGGTTATTTCGATATTTTCTTTGTGAATTCAATCGGCATGCCATTCTTCTCCGGCTTTACCGTATTCTTTATACTTGTAGCATTTGGTATTTGGTTCGGCTTACGCTATGCTGCCAAAAAGCATTGGGGATTTTTGCGCCTCGGGCTTTGGTGTGCGGCGTTTATGTTTATTGGTTACAGCTCGTACCTGACTACTATGATACGCAGCAATGCCAATCCCGCAGTAGATATGTTTAATGTGGATAATCCAATGAGCTTGGTGGGTTATCTTGGCCGTGACCAGTACGGTGATTGGCCTATTATATATGGACAAAAGTTTACGGCTCAGCCGGTTCAATACCGCGAAACCTCTACAAAGTACCAAAAAAGTACCAGCGGCAAGGATAAATATATTGAAAACGGCAAAGATGCACAGCCGGTGTATTTGCCCCAGGATAAAATGGTATTTCCGCGAATGTGGGATGCCAGCAACGACCAGGGACATGCAGACTATTATGCTTCCTTTATGGGAGCCAGTAAGATGCAGGATGGTAGTTACAGCAAAACGCCAGACTTTGGTGATAATTTGAAATTCTTTATTGGTTACCAGAACTATTTCATGTACCTGCGCTACTTTCTCTGGAACTTTAGCGGTAAACAAGATGATATAGAAGGCACGTATGCCGGTAACAAACGAGACGGCAACTGGATTACAGGCTTCAATTTTATAGATAATATAATTTATGGCAACCAGTCGTTACTGCCGGATAGCATCAAAAACAGCAAAGGTCATAATACCTTGTTTGCGTTGCCACTTATATTAGGGCTTGATTGGTATGTTCTACCACTTTAAGCGGCGCGGTGATGATGCATTTGTAACATTCTTACTGTTTTTCTTAACTGGTTTTGCTATTATTATTTACCTCAATCAGCCAGGTAACCAGCCACGTGAGCGAGACTATGCGTTTGTAGGCTCTTTTTATGCCTTTGCAATATGGGTGGGGATTGGCGTATTACAAATAAGTGACTGGTTAAGTAAAAAAATAAACCAGCGTACCGCCACGATGATTGCTTTTGCTGTATCTATGCTGGCAGTACCTGTATTAATGGCACAGCAGGAGTGGGATGACCATGACCGCAGCCGTAAAGAGCTGGCCAGGGACCTTGCTAAAGACTACCTTGAAAGCTGTGCACCAAATGCCATCCTGTTCACCTTTGGAGACAATGATACCTATCCATTATGGTATGCACAGGAAGTAGAAGGGATTCGCCCTGATATCCGCGTAATTAATACCAGCTTGCTGGGGATTGACTGGTACATCAATCAGTTACGATATAAAGTTAACCAGAGCGCCCCCATTAATGTAATTTGGACACCGCAGCAAATTGAGGGTAAAAACAGGGATATTGCACTGTACAGGCAAGCCCCCGGCTACAATGCAAACCAGTACTATAACCTATATGATGTGATGAAGAACTATGTTGGCAATGATGCCAATGTAGAAGAACGTGGTTACAATCTCTTCCCTACACAAAAAGTGTTTGTACCAGTGGATGTAAATGCTGTAAAAAGCAATGGTACTGTGAACCCGACTGATAGCGTAGAAAACCAGATTCAGTTTAACATTACTAAGAATGCCATTTACAAAGGTGATCTGGCAATGCTGAATATTATTGCTGCTAATGCTGCAAACCATTGGCAACGTCCAATTTACTTTACCATGCCTTATGACGATCTAGGTTTTGGCAGCTATATCCGTCGTGACGGGCTTAGTTACAGGCTGGTGCCGGTAACGAACTCGCCGGTTAATACGGACTGGATGTTCAATAACGTAATGAAAAAATTCGGGTTTGGCAATGCAAACATCTTTAATGTGTATTTTGATGAAGAAAACCGCCGGCATTTAAATATTATGCGTGATGCAGATACGCAACTGGCACTTGACCTGATAGACAAGAACCGTAAGGATGATGCCCAAAAAGTGTTGGAAAGAACAGATAAAATGATGCTGAGCAGTAACTTTCCTTATGGAATGGTATCCCGCAATAATATGCACGATTACTACTCGCTCATGTTCCTGAAGGCCTGTTACATGGCCGAGGATAAAACGCTGGCTACCAAGGTGAATAAAGAACTGAAAACAGATCTTCAGCAGCAGATTAAGTATTATAACGGATTGACAGGCGTTGATGCTGATAATATGCAACGTGACTTGCAGTCGTCCCAGATGTTATTACAGCAGATGGAGCAAATGGAACAACAGTTTAATGGAACTAAGCCTTCCATACCGGAAGGTGGTGCATTGAATCTCCAGGATACAGTTGTACAACGCGAGCCTAGTGATACTAATCAACGGATGCCAAGGCAGAAATAAAGATTCTATTATTTATAAACGTTCGGGTATTGCAAAGTGCCCGAACGTTTTTTATTTGGTTGACAGCAAAGATTTAACACTTGCCCACTCATTTCAAACTAGTTGTGGTTTGTACAACGTATATTTTGACATATTTTTGCTGTTAAATTTCATAAACACTTAGATGAAAAAATCTCACATTGCAGCCCTTATCCTCATAGGTATTGCCATTGCTGTATTAATCAGCTCAATGGTAGATGTAACTGCTTATGAAACTATTGCTTCTGCAAAACAAAAGCCTGGCAAAACAGTTACAGTAATTGCAAAGCTGGATAAATCTACCGTTCAATACAATCCTGCCATAAACCCTAATTATCTCACCTTTGAGGCAACTGATACTTTAGGTGAGCGTATGAAGGTGGCATACTACTATGAGAAGCCCTACGACATGGAAAAAAGTGAGCGCATTGTGTTAAAAGGAAAGATGGAAAGCGGTGTGTTTCAAATACACGACCAAAAGGGAATTTTAATAAAATGTCCTTCTAAATACAAAGACGATCCAGAAGCCGCCAAGAAAGCCATTAACCAACAGGCGCTGAAATAAACTAATACTACAGGATGAACTATACAGGTGAACATCTATTGCCCGGCCAGCTCGGACATTTCTTTGCAGTGCTTTCGTTAGTCACTTCCTTGGTGGCAACAGTAAGTTTTTATAAGTCTAATAAGTCTGTTCTTAAAACTGAGAAAGAAGGCTGGATGAGTCTTGCAAAAGGTGCCTTTTTGCTGGAAACCATTTGTGTAGTAGGTATTATTAGTTGTATTTATTACCTTCTTGCCAATCATTATTTTGAATACAAATACGCATGGGAGCACAGTGACATTACCATGCAAATGCAATATGTGTTCAGTTGTCTTTGGGAAGGGCAGGAGGGGAGTTTCCTGCTATGGAGCTTCTGGCATTGTGTGCTGGGCTGGTTGATTATCTGGCGCGTGAAAGAGTGGCGTGCACCGGTATTAACCGTGATCTCGTTTGCTCAATTCTGTATTGCCTCCATGCTGCTGGGTATTTTCTTTTTTGGGTTTAAAGTAGGGCATAACCCCTTTGTGTTGCTTCGAAATGAAGGCATATTAGACAACGCTCCTTTTCTGCATGATGCGTCAGGGAATTTGAGTAAAAATTATGTAGCCCTATTATATAAATCCGGCGGTTCCGGGTTGAATGCGCTGCTGCAGAACTATTGGATGGTGATACATCCGCCAATATTGTTTTTAGGATTTGCTTCTACTATTGTGCCTTTTGCTTTTGCATATGCAGGACTAACCAATAAAGATCATAACTGGACAAAAGCCGCTTTGCCCTGGTCGTTATTCTCGGTTGCAGTATTAGGCACCGGTATTATGATGGGGGCTGCCTGGGCATATGAAAGTCTTACATTTGGCGGTTATTGGGCCTGGGACCCGGTAGAAAATGCTTCTTTGGTGCCCTGGCTGGTGATGGTGGCCGGCCTGCATACCAATTTAATTTACAGGCATTCTGGCTATTCACTTAAGAGTACGTATATTTTTTATGTACTCTCTTTTATACTCATACTCTATTCCACTTTCCTAACCCGTAGTGGTATATTAGGCGATACTTCGGTACACGCTTTTACCGGCGAAGGAATGAATCAGCAGTTGTTGGCATTTTTGAGCTTATTTGTATGGCTGCCTTCTTTTGTGGAATCAGATAAAAAAGGGAAAATCATAGTTGCTGGTATTATTGCTGCAATTATTACCCTCACTTTTGTTTTACCGGAAACACTTACACCAGGATTATGGCTATTCTCTTTAGCCGGCTTCCTTATTGCATTTGGAGTGCAGGTAAACAGGGATAAAAAGATTCCTTCCATTCAACGTGAAGAGGAGATTTACAGCCGCGAATTCTGGATGTTTATTGGAGCGCTGGTGTTCTTTTTAGGTGCTATTATTATCATTAGTCAAACTTCTTTGCCGGTGATTAATAAAGTATTTAATCAAAAAATGGCAGAAGCTTCGGATGCTGAATTTTCTTATAATAAAATCCAGGTTTTTATAGCAATTATAGTTGGAATTCTGACAGCTATTACACAGTATTTAAAATATAAACAAACACCTAAAGGCTTATTTTTTAAGAAGGTTGCTGTTCCTTTTATCATTGCTTTAGTAATTAGTCTTGCCATTTCCATCTTCGGCAATATTGATTATGATAAGAAAGGCATTGGTTTTTTAGGCGCTATCCATATTGCCATCTTCGCTGCTGTATATGGTGTGGTTGCAAATGCGGCTTATATATGGATTGGACTAAAAGGCAAAATGAAAAGCGCCGGTGCAGCTATTGCGCATGTGGGTTTTGGAATGGTGCTCCTCGCTATCCTAATCTCATCGAGCAAAAAAGAAATTCTTAGCTGGAATACTACTGGCGTTTCACCATTGCAGGACACAGAAGAAAGCAATAAAATTGCCGGCAGCCCTGCAGAGAATATCACTTTGTTTAAAGGGATTTCCACTGATATGGGCAGATACATGGTCACTTATAGTAAGGACTCTTTTGATGTAAATGACCGTAAGAAATATTTCGTGCTCAACTTTAAAAGTAAAGATGGTAAGGACGCTTTTAATATTTATCCCGATGTGCTGCATAACACGAAAGGGCAGGAAGGCTTTTCACCAAATCCGGATTCAAAGCACTACCTGAACCGTGATATTTTTGCCTATGTTACTTCCTGGACAGAAAGTAATAACCAGGAAGACACCGCTACATTCAGACCAGTTGGTATGAAAGTAGGCGATACAACGTTCTATTCTAATGGGCTGATGATCCTGGAAAAAATAGATGTCAATAAACAAGGGGTAAAAGGAATAAGACCTGGAGAAATGAGTATTACGCTGGATATGGAAGTGATTGGCAGAAATGGCAGCCGCTATTCCGCAACGCCAGCTATTGCGATAATGAACGACAGTACTATGCGCAGTTTACCTGATACAGTAATAGCTCAAAGCCTGGTTTTAAGCTTCAACAAAATACTTGATCCTAAAGAAGGGAAAATGGAGGTGGGTATTAAAGAAAGCGGCGCCATAACTGACTTGCTTACGTTAAAAGTATTATTATTCCCTTTTATTAATTTGTTGTGGATTGGTGTAATTGTAATGGTAATTGGCACATTATTAAGTCTCCGCCAGCGCGTAATAAAATTGCGTGCTAAGCCAGAACTGGTGAGAAAGCCTCAGAGAGTATAGTATAATTTCTTTTTCACTATCAGTTATAATTGCTCAAGATGAATTTATTTTGTTGGTTTATACAACCAAAACTATTATGCTTTCTGAGCGGCTGCTTCAATTCATCTGGCAATTTCAGTACTTCAATAACAAAAACCTGTTTACTGATAAGGGGGAACCTTTACAAATCATTTATCCAGGTATATACAACACTAATCAGGGCCCCGATTTTTTACAGGCTAAAATAAAAATTGCCGGTACACTTTGGGCTGGTAATATAGAGTTGCATGTGCAGGCGTCAGACTGGCAGGCACATCATCATAGCGAAGATGAATTGTATAACAATATTATTCTCCATGTAGTTTGGATAAAAGACAAGGCAATAAATGATAAGCAAGGCAACGAATTAACTACGTTGGAAATGCAGCCTTTAGTTTCAAAATTGATGCTAAAGCATTATAATCAATTAATGCAGTCAAGCCGGTTTGTTCCTTGCGAAAGTCAATTGCCGGTACTTACTGACATTGTATGGGATAGCTGGAAAGAGCGGCTGTTAGTTGAGCGGTTACAAAAGCGTTCTTCTAAAATATTTGAACATTTATTTAAAAGCAATAATCATTGGGAAGAGGTATTATGGTGGATGGTGGCAAGGAATTTTGGTATAATGGTGAATGCAGATTCATTTGAAGGTGTTGCCCAAAGCATTCCAATAAATATCTTAGCAAAACATAAGAACCAGATTCACCAACTGGAAGCGCTTTTGCTCGGGCAGGCAAACCTGCTGAACAGCGATTTTGATGAAGAATATGAAAAGCTGCTGCAGCGAGAATATATTTTCTTACAAAAGAAGTATTCACTCAAACCTGTAAGCATTACACCTGTTTTCTTAAGGATGCGCCCTTCCAATTTTCCTACTGTTCGCCTTGCTCAATTAGCTGCATTGATTGCCACTTCTACGCACCTTTTCTCTAAAATTAAAGAAGCAACGTCGCTCAGTGATATAATTGCAATGCTGAATGTAACAGCCAATGATTATTGGCACTATCATTATCGTTTGGGTGACCCGACGGATTATAAGCCCAAAATGCTTGGCAGGCAAATGGCTGAAAATATAATGATCAATACAATAATTCCAGTGCTTTTTGCTTATGGTGTTTATATCAAAGACCAACATTATAAAGATAAGGCAATAGATTGGCTAGTGCAACTGGCACCTGAGGCGAATAACATTACCAAACAATGGAAGACCTTGGGGGTTGGCAATAATAATGCATTACATTCTCAAGGGTTAATAGAACTTAAGAAAAATTACTGCGATATAAAGCGGTGTTTAGATTGTGCAGTTGGTAATAAGATATTAAAGGGATCAGCTGTATAGATAATCTTAATAATATTACAAGAGTAATCAACTCCCTATATTTGTCACTCCAAACACCTACTATGAATAACGTATTGAGAAACGATTGGACGATTCAGGAGATACACGACATTTACAATATGCCATTGCTGGAGTTGGTATACAGGGCGGCAACCATCCACCGCGAGTACAATGATATTGCAGAAGTGCAGGTGTGTACGCTATTGAGCATTAAAACCGGCGGATGTACCGAAGATTGTGCCTATTGCCCACAGGCTGCGCGTTATCATACAGGTGTAAAGGTGCATGCCTTAATGCAAAAAGAAGAAGTACTGGTATATGCGAGGAAAGCAAAGGAAGCCGGTAGTACCCGGTTTTGCATGGGCGCCGCCTGGCGCGAAGTGCGTGATAACCGGGATTTTGACCGAGTGCTGGATATGGTAAAAGGGGTAAATGAAATGGGTATGGAAGTATGCTGTACATTAGGGATGCTTACGGAAGTGCAGGCTCTAAAATTGGCAGATGCGGGTCTATATGCTTACAACCATAACTTAGATACTTCTTCAGAATATTATGAATCTATAATTACTACCCGTACATATGATGAGCGTTTGCAAACATTAGATAATGTGCGCAAAGCAGGTGTATCTGTGTGTTGCGGGGGTATTATCGGCCTGGGAGAAACACATGAAGACCGCATAGGCATGTTGCACACCCTCTGTACCATGACGCAACATCCGGAGAGTGTTCCTGTAAATGCGTTGGTGCGCGTAAAGGGTACGCCACTGGAAAACAATACAAAAGTAGATATCTGGGATATGGTACGTATGATTGCTACAGCCCGTATACTTATGCCTAAGAGCATGGTGCGACTTAGTGCAGGCCGTGCAGAAATGAGCGTGGCAGAACAAGCATGGTGCTTTATGGCAGGTGCTAATTCTATTTTCGCCGGTGATAAATTGCTAACCACACCCAATCCTGCTTTTGATGAAGACAATGCCATGTTTCAGTTGTTGGGGCTAAAGCCGAGATCTGCTTTTAAAGAAGAAAAGAAAGTGATGGAAGAGGAGATATGCCAATAGTTAATAGTTTAATGGAACATCGGAGAGGTAAGATTTAGATTTAATATTTCAAGTAATATGTGGTAAAGGTTTCCTTAAAGAGATATGTAACTTACTTAAATCCAGGCTCTGCTTCGTAAAGAAAGACTAATTTATAGGCTTTAGACATTTACTTTTTCGAATCAATGCACGCTTAAATAATCCTATTTTTGTAAATTCTATTGAAGATAAAATGGTTTCGCTAACCTGAATATTTTCTTATACATGTAGAAAAAGAAATTATACATCTATAATCTTAAATAAGCATTGGAATGGCTGTATTAAAATTTAGAATTTATCTGGAAGAGGATGATGCGGTGTATAGGGATGTTTTGATAAAACATACGCAGTCATTTAAAGATTTACATAATGGCATCTTAAAAGCTTTTGAATTTGATAATAAACATCAGGCTACCTTTTTTCGGAGCAATGACAACTGGCAAAGGGGCCGGGAGATAAGTTTAGAAAGATATAATAAGCCCTACCAGGCTGAACCTTTGTTGATGGATAAAACCACCATTGGTAGTGAAATAAGAGATACCAATCAAAAGTTTACTTATGTGTACGACTTTGCTAAAAACTGGACTTTTTTGGTAGAGCTAATTAATGTAAGCAAAGAAGAAAGCAGTAAAATAACGTATCCAACTACGGTGCGCGTAGAAGGTATTGGTCCACAGCAATATGGTACAAAAAGCTTGTTGGGGAACAAGTTTATAGATGTAGAGGAAAAATATGACCTACAAAATGATACTGAAGGATTTGGGGTGGAAGGTGAGGATATTGATAAGAGAGAGGAGGACTAAGAAATGAATTGTATTAAGGGATTAATGCCATTGATTGTTCCACTTGACCCTAACACCTTAAAACGTACAAATAATTCTTCGCTGTACCATCTTTCCTTTCTTGTTTTACCGATTACAGTTGCATGCTGCTTCATGCCATAAGCATATTGCTTCATCAGTTGTTTGTTTTCCCATAAACTCAAGGTTGCTTGTTTTAGCCAAGGTACTTCCCCAATTCCCACTGACATAATAAAGCCTTTTGCTTCTTGTAGTGGAGCAGCAGTAGCTTGCACGTTTTGCCAAAATGCTTTGAGTTTAGTTGGACGGATAGTTGCTCTAGTGAGCACTGCCGTTAATCCATCTTCATCTGTTTGTCGTGGCAAAATGCCAAATGGCTTTTTGTTATCCCAAGAGCCATGTCCTTCTGTAGGTTGAAGGACCATTGTAAATAATTCACAATTTAAGCGCTTCCACCATTTTGTTATGAATTTGCCATACAAATCACATGTGCTTGTAGAAGATTGATTTGTAGTAACCAAAATAGCCCATTGCTGCATATCAGGACGTATATCAAAGGTGCCGTTTTTACCGCAACCCATTAGCTTATAGAAATGAATTTTTTTATTCTTAAATAAGAACCATCTAAACACAGCCATGGAAAAGAGGCCAAAAATGGCTGCTGATCTTTTGTACCGGGCTATAGTAATAATACAATACATATTGTAAAGAAAGAGCTTTGAAAAGCTTGTTTTAGTAGTTATAGAACATACATTAGCAAACACAAGAGTAAGGCAATAATCAACACTGCTAAAATTTTGTACCGCTGCCAAAACGCTTCTCTCTTCTTTTGCTGGTAAAATGTTTGAATCTCCCCGAGCATATCTTCATCTCCTGCAGCTAATTTTTGTAATGGTGTAAATAGTGGCTGCATATTGGTGGAAGTAAGTGGCTGCATACAAAGCAGTACCTGTTGAATGAATTGATGTATGAGCTGCTTATTGTTTTCAAGTAGTAAAATATTCTGGTGATGGTCGGATAATAAAGTCTGCACTTTATGTGAAACCATATCTTGATTGATGCTTAAAACATTTGATCTTTCAACAAACATTCTCAATCTAATTGCATTCTGCAGAATGGATTGAGAAGTAACAGGTACAGGTCGTCTATGCTTAGTATGAAAACTGTTTACAGCAATTGAGGCGTTGTAAAACTTTCTTTTTTCAGGATTTGATAAAACACTGTATGCTTCATTTATTTCTTTCAAAACAGCCTCCGTTAATGTATTACCATTATTTCTATCAGGGTGGTATTTAAAAGCAAGCTTTCGATATGCTGCCTTAATTTCCTCCTGGGCAGCATGTGGACTTACATGTAAAAGCTGATAATAGTTTTTTTGCGACATGCCTTGTTTTCATAAGGTGCAAAAGCAATTTATAAGTAAGACAAAAACACAACCAAGATTAAGTCATGTTTTGCAATAGGGTATAACATTATGAAACTATCGTCGCTTTTTCTTCTAACCATTTATTGCGGCCATAGCCAGCGATTACATGCTTTTCACTGTGGTAAGAAGACCGTACAAGCGGGCCACTTTCTACATAATCAAACCCAAGTCCATATCCAATTTCACGCAGTTCGGCAAACTCATCGGGATGTACAAAACGGTGAACCGGCAAATGCTTTTTAGTAGGTTGCAGGTATTGCCCAAGTGTAATCACATCTACATTAGCTGCAGCCAAATCTTCCAGTGTTTGTATTACTTCTTCTTTGTTTCTCCCAAGCCCAGCATAATGCCGGTTTTGGTGCGCATGCCGCCTTCTTTCAACAGACGTAAAACTTCCATACTGCGCCGGTATTTTGCCTGAATGCGCACCTGGCGTGTTAAGCCGTTCAACTGTTTCTATATTGTGGCTTACCACTTCAGGTGCCGCATCAATAATGCGTTGTATATTTTCTGCCTGGCCTTTAAAATCAGGAATCAGTGTTTCTAAAGTTGTATCGGGATTCAGTGCTTTTACAGCTTTAATAGTATTGTACCAGATAATGGAGCCGCCATCTTTCAGTTCATCTCTGTCAACACTAGTAATAACAGCATGTTTTACTTTCATCAGGTAAATGGCTTCTGCAACGCGTTGCGGTTCGTCCCAGTCAACTGCATCGGGCGCCCGGTAGCTACTGCACAAAAGCCGCAACTGCGTGTGCAGACATTACCCAAAATCATAAATGTGGCTGTGCCTGCTCCCCAGCACTCGCCCATATTGGGACAATTGCCGCTTTCGCAGATGGTATGCAGTTTATGTGTATCTACCAGGCTGCGTACATGCTTATAACTTTCACCAATAGGTAGTTTTACGCGAAGCCAATTAGGTTTTTTAATAATTGCCTCAGTAATATTATTATCTGCCGATACAATAGGTAATTCCTGCATCTTCAATATCCCATTTAAAATATTTGCTTTTATGCAATAGCACTTGTGAAGAAAATTATTAACGTGATTCCAGTGCTTAATTCAAAAGCTCCACAAAGGTAGCTTACTTTCGCTTGCCGAATACAATAGCTACGTATGCGTTAAAAAAGAATTTTTTACCCGGCACTTTGTACATCATATTGATATCTTTTGTGTAGTATGCTGCATTCACGCCAGTTTCTATAGCAGAAAGCAGTTCATTAAAATGACCATAATCAAAGCGTAATGCAGCACGAGCATGAATACCAGGTACAAAAGTGATTTCGCTAAAACCTTTGGTGAAGCCGGCTGATCCGACGATTGCTGTTGGATCAAAAAAATAAGTTGGCAAATCACTGTATTTGATAGTTGCTGAAGTATCCTGAGTGCTGATATTAAGATAGTATGGCTTTATGAAACCTGCACTGAAACCCCCACCATAGATCGCCGAAACGGCTACACCATTCTTTACATCCTTGGCACCAATTAATCGCTGTTGGCCAAAGCCTACTTTGAGGTAATAAAAGTTATTGATTTTACCAAAAATAAATGGATTACCTATCTGAAAACCAGCACCATCTCCAAGTACACTTCGCTTTTCTTTGGGATCTCTGCGTTCCCCTAGTTCTATCCACCAAATATTTGTAGTGGAAATAGTTTTGTATTTACCATGTTCATAAAAAATACCATAACCATCGGTATTCAGCTTTCCACCATAAGCACTTTGTTTATTGTACACTAATGCGCCTTCTTCCTCCTCCTTCATCATTTGGTTAATGCGCTCATTTTTTTCCTTCCTTTTCTGTTCCTTTGTTTTATCCTGAGCAAATGAAATAGTAAACAAAACAATAAAAAACGATAGTAGTGATAACTTCTTCACGTTGATAGAATTGATACTTTTGTAACTTAGAAATTTTTGTAAAAATAGAATAATGACTTCACAAATAGTATACAAAGGAAACTTAAGAACCGTAGCTACACACCTGCAAAGCCAAACAGTAATTGAAACTGATGCACCAGTTGATAATCACGGTAAAGGAGAACGTTTTTCACCGACTGATATTGTGGCAACTGCCCTTGGTAGTTGCATGTTGACCATTATGGGTATAAAAGCGCGTGATATGCAAGTAGACCTCGAAGGCACTACTATGGGCATTACCAAAATAATGGCAGACAATCCAAGGCGTGTTGGTGGCATCGAAGTGCTTTTTACATTTCCTGAAAGCGTACAGGCTGATGAAAAACAACGGGCTATATTGGAACGGGCTGCGCTTACCTGCCCTGTTGCCAAAAGTATCCACCCGGATATCGAATTAAATGTACAATTTGGCTGGCCTGCACTTGCAATGCAAGCATAGGTTTATGTAGCCTTTCATTATTGCCCATAGCATCGCATGTTTATGCGATTTAATAAAGGTTTGCTCCTTTTTAGCTTTGCACAGTATTTAAGAATATGAGTGAAAGTGTATTAAGAAGCAAACCTGATGTTATGAAAAAGATGAAATGGATGGTACTATGTATGTTGGCGTTACCGCTGGTTACCAATATAAAAGCAAGTAATTGTATTACAAACCAAAAAGAAAAAGTTGTTGTCGCGGGAAAAGCGCAGCCTGCCAATGAACGAGTTACCTTGATTGACCAAATTTTATTTCCACACGGCTTTTAATAAAACTGCAAATAGCGCTATTTGTCACTGGCGGGAGGATGAACAGCAAATAAGGGTTGCCATTTTTCAATGATGTCGGCCATTTCCTGCAAGGTAAAAGGTTTTTTTAGGAAATCGTCTACTACGCCTGGATGTGTTAAATAATAATCATTTATCAGCAGGTTGGCAGTTATTAAAATAATAACTGGCTTCGGGGGATTGTCGATTTCTTTAATGCTTTTTGCAGCCTCCACACCATCTGTTCCTGGCATCTGATAGTCCATAAAGACCATATCATAATGTTGAGACTGGCAGGCTTCCATTGCTCTTGCACCACTATCCACCACATCTGCCTGTACTCCTAAAACTGATAACATTTTAGCAAATAAGGTTTGGTTGATGACATTATCATCTGCTACAAGTATGCGAATGCATTGTGGGTTTTGCATCTCAGGAGTTATAATTTCAGTTTTTTACATGGTTTGAAAGGCTTTATTCCAGTTTATACGATATTATACAAAAAAGAAAGTCTGTGCAAGCCATTCTTTTATAAAAACCGTATTCAGCTATAAATATAGTTAAAAGTTTACTTACAAATGCAATTTGCTATTCTGCGGTGGATAGTTGTAAAGCTGAAAATAACAATTACTCCTCACTAAATCAACTGCCTGTTAATATCCCAATTTTCCAGCTCATTTGCTACTGCAGTTAGAAATGAAGCACCTACACTACCATCAACAATGCGGTGATCATAACTTAATGAAAGATACATCATGTGGCGTATGCCAATGGTATCGCCGGCAGGTGTTTCTATAACCACAGGTCTTTTTTTGATTGCACCGGCTGCCAAAATAGCTACCTGCGGCTGGTTAATAATAGGAGTTCCCATCAGGCTACCAAAAGTACCAACGTTGGTAAAGGTAAAGGTTCCGCCTTGTGTATCGTCTGGTTTGAGTTTGCCGTTTCGGGAATTATTAGCGAGCTGATTAACTGATTTACTTAACCCAACAAGATTGAGATAATCTGCATTCTTAATAATTGGTACTATTAAATTGCCTGACGGCATAGCTGTAGCCATACCAATGTTAATGTCTTTTTTAATGATTATCCTGTCGCCATCTACAGAGCTGTTTATGATTGGAAAACGCCTGATAACACGTACAATACAATCAATTATTAAAGGGGTATAAGTTATTTTTGTGTTTTCCCTCTTCTCGAAGCCGTTCTTTACTTTTTCGCGCCACAGCACCATGTTTGTTACATCTGCTTCGGAGAAAGAAGTTACGTGCGGACTTATATGTTTACTGTCCACCATGTGCTTTGCTATCAGCTTGCGCATGCGGTCCATTTCTATTATTTCCACATTATCACCATAAAAGGCTTTTTCTTCTTCCTGCGGAGCTGGCGAAGTGGCTTCCTGTATTACTTTCGGAGGTTCGGTTTGCTGAGCAGGTATTGGCTGTGGATAGGACTGTTGTACAGGTACAGTTGCTTCTAACTGTGGTATTGGAGCGGCAGGCTGCTCTGGTGTTTGTTGTACCTTTTGTCCTTCTACTTTACCTGCTTTCCGCTGCTCTACATAAGAAAGTATATCTTTTTTGGAAACACGGTTTTCGCTGCCGGTACCTGGAATAATTGCCAGTTCCTGCATTGTAATACCTTCACTATTGGCAATATTCAATACCAATGGCGAATAAAACCGGTTGACCGTAACACCGGGCTTGTTAATAACAGGCGTGGGCTGCGGAACATAAGGTACCACTTTTGCTAAGGCTTCATCTTCTTCGGGTTCAGGTTCGACAAGTTGTGATTGAGCGGCAGGAGCAGGGCTTGCCTGTTTATTGTTGGCATCAATACGGGCAATAACGGCACCAATAGGTACTACGTCATTTTCTTTATATAACAATTCCGTAATTATACCTGATGCAGTAGAGGGCACCTCGCTATCCACTTTGTCTGTAGCTATATCAAGTACGGTCTCATCATTCTCTATCCGGTCACCGGCTTTTTTATGCCATTTCAAAATAGTGGCTTCCATGATACTTTCACCAAGCTTAGGCATTACTAAATCTACTACAGCCATAGAGCAGTTTTTATAAACTAAATAATAATTGTTGAAAGAAAAGTACATACAACCGCACAGCCCGGCGCAATGTACAGCAAGCTGTCAACTACTTCAAAATTAAAGTTTATGTTGAGAAGCTGATTGAATTAATTACCTGGTATTGCTGATAGTGTTTTATTTGGCTGCAACAGCGTTGAAATCCTATTGGACAGGTCGCGACCTTATTGGACAGGTCACGACCTGTCCCTACAGGTTGTTGAGAATAAAGAGCCTCAGTTTGTTCATAGCTGTAATTGCGGCCATCTCAATATTTCTTCTCCGGTCGAAGCGGAAGTGAAACTCTTGCGTTTCTACTTTTTCTTTATTACCTACACCTATCCATACGGTGCCAACAGGTTTGTCTTCGCCTCCATTATCTGGTCCCATCAGGCCGGTAACAGAAATGGCATAATCACTATCCACTAATTCAATTATGCCTTTCACCAACTGCTCTGCCACTTCTTTGCACACGGTACCTTTTTCCTCTAATATCTTTTTATCTACCTTCAACACCGTTTCCTTTATCTTCTTATCATAGCACACTACACTTCCGGTAAAAAAAGAAGAAGAGTTGGGATTGGCTGTGAGTAAATGCGATATGTAACCACCGGTGCAACTTTCGGCAGTAGCTATAGTTTTTTTTCTGTCGTTTAATAAACTGCCAAGCACTGTTTCCATGCTAATATCCTGCTCGGCAACGAGTACGTCTTGTATCAGCGGTTTCAATTGTGCCTGCAGTGCATCCAGCTCTTTTTCTATTGTATCTTTATCGGTACCTTTTGTAGTAAGACGCAGACGTATTAAACCATAATGTGGCAGGTATGCCAATTTAATATGTGGTGGTAAGCCAGCTTCAAAGGCCTTAATCCTTTCTGCCAGAAACGACTCCCCAATACCGGCAACCAGCAATGTTCTGTGAGCAATATGCTTCAAGGTAAAGTGCTGCTGAAGCTTAGGTAATATGCTGTTCGTCATCATGGCTTTCATCTCATGGGGCACACCTGGCATGCTGACTACTACTTTGCCGTCCTTTTCAAACCACATACCTGGTGCAGTACCATTACCATTTTGTATAGCGATGCAGTTGTCCGGCACTTCGGCCTGCTTCAGGTTAACCTCCAACATTGGACGCTTGAGTATGTTCAGGAATATATTGTTTACGTTCGCCAAGGCAGCTTTATCCGTTACCAGCTTGCCACCGAAATACTCAGACAGTAAAGGTTTGGTTATATCATCGGCAGTAGGACCTAAGCCTCCGGTGATTAATACGATATCTGCTGCTGCAATTTCCTGATCTAATGCCTGCCATATTTCATCCCGAACATCACCAACCGCTACCCGACGTTTTAGCCAAATGCCTATTTTATTCAACTCCTGTGCAATCCAGGCACTATTGGTATCTATTACTTGCCCTATCAATAATTCATCTCCAATTGTAATAATCGCAGCTGTTGTTTCTTTCATATTGCGTTATTTAAAGTGCGCAAAAATAAGTGGCAATTAGTGAAATAGCTCATTTCGCAGTCTGACAGATGAAGGCTCCAACCCTAAAGAGCAGTATGGTAACATGGGAGTAAGCAGGGTGGTATTTAGGAGAAACTATAGAGGAGATAGGGAGGAAATTAGGTATAAGTTAGGTATAAGTTAGGTATAAGTTAAGTATAAGTTAGGTATAAGTCGTAGATGGCCAAGATTGGGAAGGGGGGAATTTTGAGACTATCATACAATTTCTGAGAAGAGATTTTCGCTGGAAGCATCGGGATACCGGACATAAAATACTGCTTATCTCAAAAATCAAAATAACCAAACCGTTCTTATGGATGCTTTTAAATACACTGTAACATAAACATATTTTAGTTTAGAACAAAACTATATGGGTGCTGTGAATACAGCAGATGTTTTAAGTACAAGTTCTTACAGATAGTTCTTTCTTTTACCTTTTTTCTTGATAAAAAAGGTAACCAAAAAATATGAATGAATGGATGTTTTTTAATGGTATTCATGAAATCGCTTCGCTAGTTCAAGGCAAACCTGATCGCTCCGCGCATTTATCTCGTTATTGTTTGTTTTTTAATGAACTCGATGAGACTTCGTGTTTGCCGGGCCAGCGCCGCCCCATTGCCTGAGGTGCAGCATCATGGTTGTATGTTCTGTTGGGCTAACATGGTGCTGGTTGTTAATTGACAGGTAGTTGATGAATAGGTTGGTTGCCTTTGGCCTTACACTTTGAACAGCGGAGTCTTACTTAGCAGAGATTGGAAAGGTGGATACGTAGCTTACTGAAGGCTAAGTGGTTGCTGTTTCTTAGTGTGAATGTTTTGGGATGGTTAGCTCTCAATTGTAATGCACATATGTTTGATAGCACTTATTTATAAACTTAGTTCGGTAACAGAGTATCAAATACACTATAACATAAATAAGTTTAAGAGCTATGGCATAGATCAAAGTATATTTAAACAGTGATTTATCTATTAGCCACAGATGCTTCCTTCGTCAGCACGACAAAGGCAGACTTTGACTATGGAATTTAAGTGTACCTCCTACAACTTTAGTTTCTTTATGTTAAAGTGTATTAAATAGAAAAAAAGATAAATGGCAATATGATTGGAATGTTCTATTCTCCACAGATAAGGAAGCTTGTTGACAACAGACATGGATCAGGAGTGAGTGTCTTCTAACAGTTTGTCGAGCATAGATTCTATATGATGTAGCTTTTTAATGGTGTCTTCTGTATCTGCAACAACATTGTGGCCGGGCTGGATTTGTTCGGTAGCAAACCAAAGCAAGACCATCGAGATATAATCCTGCATATCTTTACCGGCATACAACGTTTTAAATTCTGCAATCTTATCATTAATTAGTTTTACACTGCTGCGTACTAGTCCTTCTTCGCCCGGAGTGAGTCGTACACGATATGTACGGTCTGCAATTGTAAGATTTACCGGTATAAGTTCATCCATATTATTCGTTTAGCAGGGCAATACATTTATCAATTTCTTTCAGATAAGCATCTATGCGTTTTACAAACAGCTTTCTCTGTTCAGGTTGCCAGTTTTGTATGCCTGATTTCAACATATCAGTTTGATGGCGCAGCCGTTGCAGCTCCTCTTCTTTTTGTGCAATGATGTCATTCAGCCTGAGCACTTCAGTTTGCAAGCGAAGGTTATCTCTCTTCAAGGCACTATATCGCCTGGTTACCTCTTTGAGTTTCTGCTCAATATTTTTAATAGGTTCTTCCAATGCACTCATTATAGTCCTGTTGTTAAGGGATATGAAAGTACGGAGATTTAAACTGGGAAAATAGAACAGCTAATTTTTTGGCCTGAAGTAAACGCTCCAATGTTAGCTAACCTGTCTTGTGCAAGCATCCGCCAGGCCAGGCAGTACCAACTAATGTTCAACTGGATTTAATACTGGAAAAAAATCTCCGTAGCGCCATAGCCAAAGCGTGGGTCGTACTGATTTACGAAGTACTTGACTTCCTTTTTAGTCTTTAAAATATCGTGTATTTCTTCTTTTAGCCTGCCACTTCCTACCCCATGTATTACTATTAAATTAGGTTGATGATGTGCCACTGCCAGTTCATACCATTTATCAAACTCAGTTAATTGCATCCCCAATATTTCTAAGTTGCTCATGTTTTTCCAATTATCGCTCAACTTTTCCATGTGCAGGTCAATAATACTGCGTGCTGGTGGCAAATTCTGACGCACCCTGGAAGCGTCGTATACATTAATACCCTTAGCTGCTAAAGAGCTTAATTCTATTTTGTCTTCTTCGGCTTTGTTTGGATAAATGGTAAACAAGGGGTACGAAATAGTTGGCTCGTTTTTCTTCTTGATCTCTTCAATCTTTTTGAACATTTGCTTTGCCTTAACCTTTACATGTGTTTCAAAATAGTCTGCCTTCGTTTTATCAGGCTGCAGGAGTGAGAACTCAAAAACAAACGAGGGATTATCGTTCAGGCTTTCAAAAGAAATGTCGTGCAGGTAAAAGTCCTTTTGTGCCAGTACTTCGTTTTTTAGTTCAAAGTCTGTACGCCCGAAGAACTGTTGTTTGTATATAAACTGGTAACCAGCATTAGTGCGGTTTATCAGGTAAAACTTGAATAGTTGTACAACTTCGTCTCCAAATTCATCCATTGCAAACTTTGGCACAAATGAGAGCCACACGCCTTCTGAGGCTTTTATATTTGTTTGTGGTTGTTTTTCTTTGGGCAACTGGTCTATGTATTGTTTGGGCTTCTTTTGTTCCTGTACTACCGGCTTTTTGGTAAAGCGGTGGAAATAGGGAAAGTCAATCTGGTCGGTATATGCCGGAAACTTTACGCCACGTACCTCTATCATCACCATTTTATCGTTCATGATCTCTATTACTTTGCCTTCCTCATTGCTATGCAACACAATGATTTCGTCGCCTACCTGGTATTTCATATAGCAAAGTTACGGAGGGTGGAGGGGAAATTTGTGACGGTAATGTAAGTACATTGTAACATAAATATGTTTTAGTTTAGAACAAGTCTATTGGGGTGCTGTGAACACAGCAGATGTTTTAAGTACAAGTTCTTACAGATAGTTCTTTCTTTTACCTTTTTTCTTGATAAAAAAGGTAACCAAAAAATCAAGGCAAACCTGATCGCTCCGCGCATTTTGCCGGGCCAGCGCCGCCCCATTGCCCAAGGTGCAGCTTTATTACTGAGTGGCACTGTTGGGCTAACATGGTGCTACTCCTTATTTGACAGGTATTTAATGATTAGGTTGGTTGCCTTTGGCATTACACTTTGATCAGCGGAGGCATACTTAGCTGAGATTGGAAAGGTGGATACGTAGCTCATTGCAGGTTGGAGGATTTATGTTTACAAGTGGGACGATACCTTTGTGTTAGCTTCTATTTGTGAAGTTTGATTTATTTGATAATAGATGTTACTTCTAAATTTATTTAAGTTACACTGTAGTAAGATCGATTTTGGTAAAACTTATTTGTCTAGCATATTATAAGTACTATGACCTGCTCCATTGTTATTGCTCGTTTAGCGTTTTTTAGGTAGTTACCGATATACAGTTTATAACTTTATTTTATAATTCTGCATTACCTATAAACAACATATTTGTAATCGATATAATGCTTATAGCTTTAGATTAGTGATAATATGAGATACATTATAAGCAAGTATAGTAATATCAAACGCTGCATTATTCATCTAAACCAAATAACCCATGAATAGGAAAACTACTACCATTTTGCTAACATTGTTTGCTTGTATTAACATTGCTAAAGGACAAATCACATAAGAATTCGATACTGCTGGGAGGGCAGGTCTCTTACCAGAACACAAACTACCATTATCAGAGTGAGCCTTACGATCGTAAGGACAAAACTGGTGTATTCAATGTTTCCATTGGTACAGCATTTAAAGAAAATTAAGTCTATGGTTTCAACTTGCAGTATTCACCGTCCACTTCAACTTAATGCTTATATTGGTTCAGAATAAGCTAATGTAAATACCAAGCAATATTAGTGTAGGCGTATTTAACAGGCAATATAAAATGCTGGCGAAAGACTTTTATTTCATTTCTGAACGTGGTGCTGCTATAATAACCTCAAAGAAGTATATACTGATTCCAATAATGTTAAAGCAGGTACATTAAAACTATGGGGAGCACAGCTAAACCTTACGCCAGGCGTCTCTTACAGGTTATTTAAAAAGCTTCATGTGGAGGTAACTATACCTAATATTGTTCTAATACAATATTATAAAACAACCGATAGACCAGAAACTGTAAATGTGGGGACAAAAGGCTTTTCGTTCAGTTCCAGTTTAAATGGAACCGCTTTATCATGGTTGGGTGTGGGATTCCATTTCATTCTGTAAAGGGATAGAGCTGAAAGCAGTATTTCAGTTGAGAAAACAATAGTGTGATATAAAAATAAAAGCAGATAGAACTTCTACTTTTATTTTTATATAACCTTAGAAACGAATACATCCTACACAATCCCCTTTAATAATCCACCTTCCACATGTATAGTTGCACCATTAGTAGCAGCAGCTAACGGACTTACAAGATAAACAACCATATTCGCTACCTCTTCGGTACTGGCAAAGCGCTGCAGGAGTGAAGTGGGACAATATTTTAGAATAATTGCTTCTCCACTGCTTCAAAAGAAATGTTTTGCTGCTTCGCAAGATCATTGACAAACTCAGTTAATCCTCTTGATTTAGTAGGTCCCGGCAGTACGGTATTTACTGTAACGTTTGTGCCTTGGGTTAGCGCTTTCTGCAAGGCCACTGCTGACGGCTAATTGTGCCGTCTTAGTAATACCATAATGAATTATTTCATCAGGAATGAAAATGGCAGACTCAGAGGAAATAAAAATAATTCTGCCCCAGTTCTTCGCCAGCATTTTAGGGAATGCATATCTTGATAAACGAACGCCACTCATGACATTCACATCAAAAAAGCGGAACCAGTCTTCATCGGGTATTTCTTCAAAAGGCTTTGGTTCAAAGATGCCAACATTGTTTATTAAAATATCTATATCTGGTAATTGATTCATCAGATTCTCTACTTCTTCTCTCTTAGCAAAGTCAGCAGCAATGCCAGAAACTTTTAAATTGCTATTGTTTTCTTCTAGTTGAGTAATAGCTTTGTCTACACTATCCTGGGTGCGACCATTAATAATGACATTGGCACCTTCTTTCAAGAATAATGATGCAATTGCATAGCCAATACCCGCGGTAGAACCGCTGATGAAAGCTGTTTTATCGTGCAGTTGTAAGTCCATGTTTTGTATTTTAAAGAATATGAAGGATTCTTCAATTAGAGAACAGAACAATAAAGGTAAGATTAGAAACAATAATTTATTCCCTTCCGCCATTGATCATATCCGATACAATGCCTTTGCTTTCACGGTGTTCTGCTAAATACACACCTGCCAAATGCACCAGTACAAATCCTATAATCAGGTACATGGTAAACTCATGGATATTGCGGAGGAAATGCATGTTCTTTAAAGCCGGCACGTCATCTTCAAAAGCCATACACAAGCCGGTAATAGCCATGATCGATAACATCAGGTAAAACACAGCATACAAAGATTTCACAAACAACTCATGCCTTGCCAGCTTTCGGTCTTTCTTAATTACAAAATACTGATTGTAAGCGGCATTTATTTTACGAATAAGCTTTTGATCTGTGGCATGGAAAAATTCCAATGCCAGCCTAAGCAGGAGTAAAGCAGCTAAAGTATATCCACAGTAAACATGTATTTCCCATATCTTATCTCGTTCACCGCGTGATACAGTTCTTGCCTGATCTGCAGTAATAGTAGCACCTGCTTTTTGGTAGCTGCTGTTGAATAAATGCCGTATTCTTTTGCCCAGCAAACGTATTATCGTTGAGTGCAACAGTAATAAGGGAACCTGAAATAACAAGTAAATTAAGCCAGTGCCAGAATCGTAAAGCTGATGAGTATTTCTTTTGTTGTTGTGGGTGTTCAATATCTCTTTTTACAGGTTCAATGATAGCCATATTCTGCTTTTTTATTAACAAACGGGATTTGTAAAGGAAATGCTTATGCTGCAAAGCGCAAACCATTCTTTTTGTTTATCATTAATTAAGGCTAATCATATTCAATAATCTAAAGCTGTTACTTTGCTTTTTCAATAACTTCTGTTTACCATGATTCGCCTAACTAAAACGTTCTTCTCCTGCTTATTAGTCCTTTGCTGTTTTCAGTTATCTGCACAAACAAAAATGTCGGGCAATCCAGTATTTAAAGGCTGGTATGCCGATCCGGAAGGCGCCATTTTCAATCATCAATACTGGATTTATCCTACTTATTCTGCGCCATACAACCAACAAGTGTTTATGGATGCTTTTTCATCAACTGATCTTACTAACTGGCAAAAGCATTCGCACATCATAGATACTTCAATAATCAAATGGGCAAAGCGTGCCATTTGGGCGCCTTCCATTACAGAAAAGGGGGGCAAGTACTACCTGTTTTTCGGGGCAAATGATATTCAAAACAACCAGGAGAAAGGCGGTATTGGTATCGCAGTTGCTGACCATCCGGACGGACCTTATAAAGATTATTTAGGCAAGCCGTTGATAGATTCTTTTATTAATGGCGCCCAGCCAATTGACCAGTTTATATTCAAAGATAAAGATGGCGAGTATTACCTGATCTATGGTGGTTGGCGACATTGCAATATTGTACATCTTAAAAAGGATTTCACTGGTTTTTTACCTGATAAAAAGGGTGAGTTGTTTAAAGAAATCACTCCCGACCATTATGTGGAAGGTCCGTTTATGTTTATACGCAATGGCAAATACTATTTCATGTGGTCGGAAGGTGGCTGGACCGGACCAGATTATAGTGTAGCATATGCCATGGCAGATTCGCCCTTTGGACCATTTAAAAGAGTAGGTAAAATACTCCAGCAGGATACGACCGTGGCTACCGGAGCAGGGCATCACTCAGTAATCCATTTACCTAAAGAGGATAAATGGTATATTATATATCATCGTCGTCCTCTGGGTGAAACGGATGGCAATGCGAGGGCAACTTGTATAGACGAAATGAAATTTGATGCAAATGGTTATATACTACCGGTAAAAATTACAAAAGAAGGTGTTCCTGCATCGCCATTACAGTAAATGTCATAATGCTTCTGCTTATTAATCACAGCATTTTAAAGACATAATAAATACAAAGCTGCACATTGATCATTACTAAATTCTCCGTGCAGCTTTGTATTATAATGAGTTTACGAATTATGAACTAGGATGACTTCTCCACCAGTTCTTCTAAGTTTATTTTCTCCAGATTACTGCTTGCCGGACCCGTTATCACATTACCGTCACAATCATAGCGGGCGCCATGGCAAGGGCAATCCCACGACCGCTCGGCTATATTCCATGCAACATGGCATTTCATGTGTACGCAAAGTGGGTTGACCGCATGCAACTGACCAGCCTCATCTTTATATAATGCAATTTTTTCACCCTCATAGGTAATAACTTTCCCTTCTCCATGCGCCAGGTCGCTGAGGCTTTCTACCTTTTCCTTTTTGAAAAATCCTTTTACAAACTCTTTTGCTACATCGGCATTTTCCTTAACAAAGGAAGTAAAGCCGGCTACCGGTTTGATGCGTCTGGGACTGAATAAGTCTTCATAAGGTGATTCTACTCCGGTAAGCATATCATGCAGCACTAAAGCGGATACATGGCTCCACGTCATGCCATTGCCACTAAAGCCGGTCGCCACATAGATATTACCTTTAGGACTCCCCGGCATATGACCAATGTAAGGCAGCCCATCAGCCGGCTCATAATATTGCGATGACCATTTAAAAGGGACAGCTTTTACATCATAAAACTTGCGTACATACGCTTCCAGATTCAATAAGCAGGCATCTGTATTTGCTTCGTGGGCGGTTTTATGGTCTTCGCCGCCAACTATCAAATATTTTTTGCCCGTTAGCTCTTGTGTGCGATAGTAATGGTACGGATCATATATATCATAGATAAGATCATCCGGATATTTATCATCATTCAATTCTACGGCTATTGCATAACTTCGATACGGCGCGCAGCGCAAATGCAGTAAGGAGATCCCCGGTGGTATATGTGTAGCGAAGATCAGCTTTCTGCCTTCTACTTTGCCAAGCGTTGTTTCTACCATTACATTTTCTTCATCATTCCAGTTGGTTACACGGCAATGTTGAAGTATTACACCACCGGCTTCTTCAAATTGTTTGGCTAAAGCAAAAATATATTCAATTGGATGAAACTTACCCTGATCTTCTACACGTATTGCCTTGGTAAAAGGAACAGGTATAGGTATTTCATTTACATAATTAACCACTAGTCCAGCGTTTGCAGTAGCCTGCATCATATCGCCCAATTCTTTATCCTGTTGATCGTTTTGCGAATACACATATGCTACCTGGTCTTTGTAACTGCAATCTATATTGTATGTACTTACATTACTCCTTACCAATGCCAGTGCATCTTTGGTAGCATTAGCCACCAGTTGTGCATTTTTTTCCCCGAAGTCTTTTGCAATAGTGTTATAAGGAGTATCAATTAATGTATTCAGGTGGGCAGTAGTGCCCCCTGTTGTGCCAAAGCCAAGCGTGTTCGACTCTAACAATAAGCATTGTTTACCGCTTTTCTGCAGCAGTAGTGCGGTAGTTATACCCGTAATGCCACCGCCCACTATTATTACATCAAATAAAGCTGCCGGTAAACTGTTATGCTTGGTTTCATAATCCGGAATGTCGTGCTGCCATAGGCTGATCGTTGCGCCGTCTCTTTGCATAAGAATTGTTTTTTGTTTTAGATTACTGTTGAAGGCAGTTTTATTCCATTGTTTGTTTTACTGTTAATGCCTGCTCTAGCCTTCTCTAAATGAGGGTAATCCTTATTGCTTCAATTTTATTGCCAATACATTCCGGCGCATAATTCGTTTATATATGTTCAATTATGGCATTGACTAACATACACATCGGTACATCAGGCTGGAGTTATAAAAAATGGATCGATATCTTTTACCCGAAAAACTTAAAGCCTACAGCTTACTTACAGTACTATGCTCAATATTTTGATACTGCCGAAATTAACACTACTTTTTACCATACGCCACGTATTTCAAGTGCAGAGAACTGGGCTAAGCAAGTGCCTCCGGGCTTTACTTTTTGTACCAAAATGAACCGGTATATCACACAGTTGAAACGTCTCAAGGATCCGGAGGAACCACTACAACGTTTCTTTACAGCTATTGAGCCTTTGAAGTCTATTTCAGGACCAATATTGATACAATTACCTCCTTCATTACGTTTTAATTATGACGTTACGGAGTATTTTTATTCTGTATTAAGAAAGGAATACAACCACTACCAGTTTGCGCTGGAAGCGCGGCATACAAGCTGGTTCGATAACGATAGTCTAAACCTGATGACAAAATATAATATTGCCTTTGTTATTTCGCAGTCAGGTAATGTGTTTCCATATGCTGAATTTGTAACAGACACCAATATATATGTACGCTTTCACGGTCCGGCGGCGTTATATGCTTCACCATATAGTTACGAAATGCTGGATAGCTATGCTGAAAAGTTTGTACATTGGATTAAAGAAGGGCATGTGATCTGGGCATATTTTAATAATGATGTAAATGGCTATGCCGTGCATGATGCACAATTGTTGAAGGAGATAATATATAAAAGATTATAGATGCAGCTAACAGATAATGCAAAAGATGTGGTAAGTAATATGTACAATCAGACTGCAGGGTACATTACCCGCTTACTTGGTCCAGAAAGCAATAAGCAAAGGAGAGAGCGTGTATATAATCCTATTTCCTCCAATGTACGTCAGGATGCCACGCAGGTAAAAATCTGTGTGTTCGACTACAATAAGACGCAGGTACAAGAGCATGAATTGAAAGATGTAAAAGAAACCTTTCCTTTCAGAGATAACGGCAATATTACTTGGATAAATATTGATGGCATTCGAAAAGCAGATGTAGAGGCAATAGGAGCACATTTTGGTATTCACCCACTCATTCAGGAAGACATTTTAAGTGTTGGGCAGCGCCCTAAAATGGATGAAATAGATGATATAATGTATTACCTGCTTAATATGCTCTATTTTAATGAAGAAACGATTACGGTAGAGCAAGAGCAGATAAGTATTATCCTGGGAAAGAACTTTGTTATTACATTTCAGGAAGATCCCGGTAAGGACGTATTTGACGGAATTCGTGAAAAACTCAATATGCCTAAAAGCAGGCTGCGAAGCGCCAATGCTGATTACCTTGCTTATTCCATGATAGATACGATTGTTGACTTTTATTTTGTGGTCATGGACAGGCTTAGTGAAAAGTTGGAAACTGTGGAAGAAGAAATTATTCGTTGTGCCAGCGAGCGCTCCCTTGCAGAAACCAACAGCCTGCGACGCGAACTGATTGTACTTCGCCGCAATGTATTACCAGTGCGTGATATGGTAAGCAGTATCATCCGCAGTGACAGTAGTTTGCTTGATGAAAGAGTAATGCGGTATTTCAAAGATGTTTCAGACCACACAACACAGGCTGCGGATATGGTAGAAAACTACCGCGATATGATGATGAACATGCAGGATTTATATCTCAACAAAGCCAATATGCGCCTTAACGAAGTAATGAAAGTGATGGCTATTGTTACCTGCCTAATGGCACCAGCTACTGTCATTGGTGGCATCTTTGGTATGAACTTCGACCGTATTCCGGCTATACACAACCGCTATGGATTCTTCATAGCTGTTTCGCTAATGTTGCTCATACCTATTTATATGATTTATGTATTCAAAAAGCGTGGCTGGTTTAAGAAAATATAACTACTTCGCTGTAGGACATTAATGACAAAGCTGATAGCTTTTCAGTTATAATTCAGCAGTTCGTTCTTTTGATTTTATCTTTAATCCTCATCATTTGCTGTATTAATAAGTAATCCTATATGCAGGCAACCACTCCTAACAGGACATTTCTTTCTAATTATGGTAATATTATACTCATGCTTGGCGGTGTACTTGCAGGTTGTATATTGGGTCTTGTGTTTGGTGAAAGGGTAGAAGTCATAAAACCTATTGGCGATATTTTCTTAAACTTGCTGTTTACAGCCGTTGTACCATTAGTCTTTTTCACCATTTCCTCTTCAATAGCCAGCATAGATCAGTCACAAAAGTTCGGGAAGCTCATGCTGGTGATGATGTTGGTTTTTATTGGTACTGTTTTAATAGCTGCCATCACTACCATTATTAGTGTTTCTCTTTTTCCTATTAATGCCATTCAAACCAACGGCAGCTTCACAGCGGTTAACCCCAATGCAAACAAAAGTCTGGGAGAGGTGATCGTTAACATGTTTACGGTGGATGATGTATATAAATTATTCTCCCGCAGCAATATGCTGCCCTTAATGCTGTTCTCTGGTATTATAGGTTTTGCTGTATTGAAGGCAAGGGATAAGGGCAAACCTTTTTTGCTCTTTCTGCAATCCGGAAGTGAGGTACTTACCCGCTTTTTACTGTTTATTATGAAGCTGGCACCTATAGGCTTGGGTGCCTATTTTGCCAGCCAGATAGGTATTTTAGGTCCACAATTGTTAGGCAGTTATGCCAAAGCACTGGGTATTTTTCATACGGTATGTCTGTTTGATTATGTAGTATGTTTTAGTATATACGCATTTCTTGCAGGTGGATGGGAAGCTGTAAAGCTCTACTGGCGAAATAATATCGCACCGTCTGCTACGGCTATCGGTACTTGCAGCAGCATTGCTACAATCCCGGTTAATCTATTGGCTGCTAACAACATGCGTATTCCTTCCTACATTGGCAATATTGCTATCCCGCTTGGCGCTACATTGCACAAAGATGGCTCCAGCATTTCTTCTGTTATAAAGATTGCCGCTGTATTTGCACTGTTCCATAAACCATTCGCAGGCATAGATGTACTGCTGATTGCATTATTGGTGACTGTAGTGGTAAGCATGGTAGAGGGTGGAGTACCCAGTGGAGGCTATTTAGGCGAATTGCTGGTACTTTCCGTATACAACTTCCCGGCGGAGGCTTTTCCTATTGTAATCATCCTTGGTACACTGGTAGATCCTGTAGCTACTATATTGAACGTTACTTGCGATACTGCCGCAGGTATGCTGGTAAGTCGTATTATGGAAGGGAAAAATTGGATGCGGACAGGGCAGAAATGACATGGTCTGTGCTTTGCGCTTACGCCTGCGGACACGGCTAGAGTCTTTTGCAATTAGTGTTCTCTGTACTATATAACTTATACCTATGTTCCTTGCTATATATTCCATATACCCTCTTCAGTAACCCCCTAAATACTCCCCTTCAGGGGCTGGGGGCATAATATACCTATGTTCCTTGCTATATACTCCATATATCCTCTTCAGTAACCCTCTAAATACTCCCCTTCAGGGGCTGGGGCATCATCTCTGAGAGTTATTCTTCTTTCCTTATTTCACTCTCCTTTACCGGCTCAATTTTGTTTTCTCTTTGTATTTCATCCCTTACTTTCTTTGTTCCCAACCTGAATACCGGCCACTGCATGGGGCTATGCGGGGGGCGCTCATCTCCCAATATCACACCCCATTGTTTAAGGTCATTGGTGCGGTCAAATATTATCTTCATTACCGCAATTACCGGCAACGACAAGAACATGCCCGATACACCCGCCAATGCGCCGGCAACAATTACCCCTAAAATGGTAGCCAATGCATTTATTTTTACCTTAGAGCCTACAATGCGCGGCATCAGGATATTATTGTCTAAGAACTGTACAAAAGCAATGGTACCGAGCACAATGAATATCGGCGTTATCTCCTGCGTAGAGGAGATGGTGAGTACCACACCAAGGATATTCCCGATCAATGCACCTACATACGGTATAAGGTTAAGAATTGCAAACATGGCTCCTATCAATATCGCGTGCTTAATGCCGAATAAAAGCAGGATACCCCCAACTAAAATAGTGATATAAGATATTTGTATCAGCAGCCCAACCAGGTAGCTCTTAATGATAATTTCCATTTCACGCATAGCTTCTTCCACTTTCTCATGATTCTGCTTAGGGAACCATAAGAAGATAAAACGAATCAGCAGGTTTTTGTAAAACAGCATGAGGAATATATAAATAGGCAACAAGCCAATAAACACTAATATCCCGGATATAGAAGATGCTGCTCCGCCCAGCATACCTCCGGCATAGTTCATTACCTTATCATTCTGCTCGTTTATCAGTTGCGTTTGCTGGGCGGTGGAAAAGCCTGTTTTGTCTTCAATCCACTTGCCTATCGCATTAATGTGTGCTTGTATATTTTGCTTGATCTGGGGGAAATCCGAGACAAGCCTGCTGATCTGTGAAGAAAAGAACCATATCAGTAATCCTGCCACAACAACCAACGTTAATATCGATATAAAGATAGAAAGCGTTTCAGGAAACCTTTTCCGCATAAAGAAGCGGTGAATAGGAAGCAACATTAACGAAAGAAAAAATGCCATTACAATAGGTGTAATAATATCTTTCCCCACAATAATGATCATTCCCAAAAAGTAAAGGCCCATAATTTCTATAGCCCTTCGCACAGTAACTGGTAGTGTAAACATCAGGTAAAAATTAGATAGTAATAAAGCAACAAAAAACTGTACCAATAGAAGAAAGCCTTCAATACTTTGCTTCTGATACCCTCAGGTTGTAGACCGGATATCTTCCGGCAAGATAAGTCTAATAGCGTAGATAGTCCTGCATCCCAAAACTTGCCTGGCCGCAGGCAAGGACGTACATCTACTTACTTTCTCAGCCACACAAACCCATACCCATCCAGCGGAATGCTCAACACTCCTTCTTCAGGCGTAAAAAGACGATGAGAATACAAATCTTGCAAAGCCTCTTTATAAAGGATTGTTATCGTTTGCTTTTCATTACTAAAGTTGTGTACCGCTATCGATGTCTTGCCTTGCCATCGGTATTGTATAGCCAGCACATGCGGAGAGCCGGTGTGGAGCATTTGCCAGCTTCCTAAGCCAAGTTCAGGGCAGCTCTTATAATATTGTATGGTATGTTGTATAGAGCGGAGCAGGGAAGTACTGTCTTGCTGCTCGGCAGCTACATTTACTACCTGGTATTTATAATTGCCGGTGTCAATAATCCGCTGTATAGTCACCGCCGCAGTACTGAATCCTGCGTTGTGGGTAGTATCCCACTGCATCGGCGTACGTACACTGTTGCGCTCAGAGGCAGAAAGGTCATCACCCATACCAATCTCTTCACCGTAGCGTATTACCGGTGTGCTCGGCAGCGTAAATAATAGACTATACGCCATCTTTAATTCCTGCATATTACCCAGCATCGGAGCCATACGGCGGCGAATACCCCGGTGGTACAGTTGCATGTAATCTTCTGGGCCCATTTTATCAAATATCTGTTGTCTGTCTTTATCCGTAAGGCGTCCAAGGTCTACCTCGTCGTGATTACGCAGGAACTGTCCCCACTGAGATGAGAGTGGAATCTGTTGCGTTTGCTGCAAGGCACTCTCCAGTTCTTTTACTTCGCCTGTTGCCAATGCCAAAAAGATACGTTGGTTAACATAGAAGTTAAACATCATATTCATCCGGTCGCCATGCTCGCCATAGAAGTCCTTATTTTGCTTAGGCTCAATATTAGCTTCACCCAAAATAATGCTTCCGTCACGCAGGCTGTGCATATATTTATTAAGATTATTGAGCAACTCATACTGCAACGGAAAACTACTGCCTGTGTGTTGCGGTACTTCAATGGCGAATGGCACTGCATCCATGCGGAAGCCCCACAATCCCTTCTCCATCCAATACTTCGGTACTTTGTATAGCACCTCTTGCTGCACAGCTTTGTTCTGCATATTAAGGTCTGGCTGAAACTTATAAAAGCGGTGATAGAAGTATTGCTTTGCCACCGTATCATAGCTCCAAGTTTCCTTTTGCACACCCGGAAACACCATACCTATATCCCAGTTCTTCGGGCGTTCATCACTCCATACATACCAGTTATGATAAGGAGAACTTTTGCTTTTTCGTGCCTCCTTAAACCAATAGCAGGAGTCGGAAGTATGATTAATGACCAGGTCCATAATGACGCGGATATTGTGCGCCTTCGCTCCTTGCATAAAAGCTGTAAAATCAGCTTCCGTACCCAATCGTTTATCAAGGCCATAAAAGTCAGATACGTCATAACCATCATCCAGGTTAGGTGTAGGCTGAAAAGGCGCTAGCCATATTACATCAATTCCCAAAGAATCTAAATAGCCCAGCTTTTGAGTAAGGCCGTTAAAGTCGCCAATACCATCGCCATCACTATCTTTAAATTTCTCCACATCTACACTATATATTACGCTCTTCTTATACCAGAACTTGCTTACAGAATCTGCAGGCACCGGCTGCACTATAGATTGTTGGTTTACTGGATCCTCGTTACCGGCAGTTTTTACAATTAGAAATACAAGAGCTGCCAGTACAAGGAAGAGAATTATTATAAACGTATTTAATTTCATAGTTTTTGTTGATCAGCGGAGGTTATGTCATTAATTGTATGATGATACGATGGCAATAGCAGTTCATCATCTTCCTTCATTTTTAAAACTAACTGCTTCCAGAGGTGAATAGCTTGCCTTACCTGCCTGGCAGGCAACCATATACATCATTCAGACAGCCGGTCTATCATCAGCCTTATTAGTAACTTTAGTAGCTCCATTTACAAGCCTGTCTTCAGTATCATCATTATCCAAAAATCCCTTTTTAATCCTAAAACACCCGGAGTTATACCTAACTTATACTTAAGTTATACCTAACATATACCTAAGTTATACCTGATTTCCTCCTGGTATACCTCATATCTCCTCCTTGGTAACTCCCTGCTTAAGCCATATCTGCTCTGTACTTCCTGTGTGGTTTAGCTCTCACCACTAAGTAAATGAGGGTTGCTCAGTTATATGGCTATCAGTTTGAATCTGGTATAATACTATTTTCAGTTGGATAGTATTATATGCATTGCTCAAACCCCATTACTCATAACCGGCAACTGGCAACCTGTAACTGGTATCAGCTAACCTATGGTTTATCATACATTTAATAACATAAACGAAGCCAATACAATGCAATGCAGTGCAAATGAATTGCCATTGTATATGCATCAGTTGGATTAAGTAGGCAAAGCTTTAATCCTGAAAATATTTTTTGTGTGCTAATTGAATGGTGGGCTATCTGCCAAAGGATTGAAGATGGATAAAATAAGGATGTATACAAATAAATAAAAATATTATATGATATCGGCGTAATAATAAATTTTAAGTGTTACATTTATTTTTATTATCAGCAACCAAAAACTCATGAATATTTTCACCAGAATAGCAAATGGTTGGAGAATAGCTAAAAATAGCTTTAAAGTATTGCAAGCCAATAAACAATTAATTGTTTTTCCCGTTTTGTCAATCTTTTCATTGATCCTGGTATCAGCATCCTTTCTTACGGCAGCATTGGCAAAGTCTGGTTGGTATGCAAATAATATGTATAAGTATGATGAAATTACCGAATATAGTTTGCTGCTGTTCTTTTACTTCACTAATTATTTTGTTGTGGTCTTCTTTAATGTGGCACTAATGCACTGTACAAGAATGTATTTTAAAGGCGAGAAAGTAAATCTTCGTGAGGGCTTGAACTACAGTATCAGTCGTATTTGGGCTATATTCTCGTGGGCATTATTTGCTGCCACCGTAGGTACTTTGCTGCGGATACTGCAGGAAAATATGGGCAGGATGGGCAGGATGATCATCAGTATTGTTGGTATTGTATGGAGCATGGCTACTTTTTTTGTGGTGCCCGTAATTGCTTATGAAAAGAACGGCGCCCTGCATGCTTTTAAACGCTCGGCGCAGCTGATGAAAGAAAAATGGGGTGAAAACATAGGTGCTTCATTCTCATTTGAATTGATACAGTTTATCGGCATTGCAATAATATTGACAATTGCCGCAGTAATATATATTATGCTTTATCCGGTTGCAGGTATTTTGGTTGCAGCGCTGGGCATTGCAATTATCCTGGCTGTAATAAGTGCTGCAAAAAGCATCTTTATCAGTGCACTGTATCACAATATAACCGGCGATCCGGTAGAGCAATATCATGAAACAATGATTGATAATTTGTTTGTAAAACAATAAACAAGATTGTGTGATACCCTATTGAAGCTGTTTAGAGCTTTCTTCTAATAGTTGATTCTTAATGAAATGCCGTTTACCGACAATTTACTATGGTTATAGGAATCAAGAGGTTACAAAAGAAACTCTAAACGGGTTTATTGGAAGATAGATGCACCGTTACTTCTGAATGGATTTTACCTCTACTTAAACTGTATCGCCTTTACCGGCTTGATCGCTTTTACAAATAAAGTAGGTAATAGTAAAGCAATATAACAAACCACCAATGTAGCTGCACAAACTAATGCCACCTGCCACCATATAATAATCACAGGTGCTTCACTCACGTAATAAGCACTTTCATCCAGCTTTATAAAGCCGGTGTACTGCTGTAAAAGACACAACCCAACACCGCCTGCCAACCCGATGGCAATACCACTGCCGGCTATCAAAGTAGCATAATATAGAAAGATCTTCTGTATCGTCCAGTCGGTACTACCTACAGCCTTTAATATGCCTACCATTCTCGTGCGCTCCAGTACCAATATCAATAGGCACGTAATTAGATTAATAATAGCCACCACCGACATTACTATGAATATCACATCTCTGTTTACATCCTGGATACTCAGCCAGTCAAATATATTAGGATACACCTCCTTGATTGGACGGCTTACCCATGCACCGGGCAATTGGTATTTATCATACAGCATTTCATTTACCGTATCTACCTGGTGATAATCTGTTAAGAAAACTTCATAACCACCAATCTCATCTTCATTCCAGTTATTTATCCTTCTTACCAACCGTAAATCTGTTAATGCAAACAGTTTATCATACTCCTCAATGCCGGTTTTATATATACCGCATACATGCATCTTACGTACGGTACTCTTGCCTTCCGATGCTGTAATAAAGTATACCTGCACCGTATCATTTACCTTTATTTGCAACTCCTGCGCTATCTGTTGCGAGATCACAATGTCTTTGGAGTACAAACTATCACTAAAATTGATCCATCGTCCCGCTTTCAAAAACTGTTGCAGGTTATTGAAGTTATAGTCGCTTTCCACACCCTTTATCAGCAGACCCTCAATATCCGATTTGTAGCTGATTACCGCACTTTTTGTAGCAAATGCCTGCACAGTCTTTATTTCGGGAACTTTACGAAGAACACGTAATACCGTATCATTTTTCTGCAGTGGTGTTTCCTCCGCCACAATGGCCTTGTCTTGTTCATATTGCTGTACGCGCAGGTGTCCCCAAAAGCTATATACTTTGTTTGCAACTGTCTGCTGAAAGCCGTTAACAAAAGCAATGGTTACAATCATAGCGGCAATACTCAAGGCAGTAGCTGCAGTTGCCAGCCTGATAATGAAGCGGGAAAAAGACTTTTGCCTGTTAAAGGCAATCCGTTGAGCAATGAAAGTAGCAACATTCATGATACCCGGCGAAACTACGACTTTAGAAGCTGAATGAGTTGATTGTTTAGAATGGAGGATGAGTGTTTTTTGTTGGGACTGGTCGCGACCTGTCCCATAAGATTTCAACGCCTAAGGCTGAAAAATTCAACGCAGTTGCGGCTAAATAAAACACCATAAGTCATATCAAATCATTAATTCAATCAGCTTCTTAATATTCGGATATACAAAAGCCGTGAATGGGCATTCACGGCTGCACATATATAAGTTGTGTTATTTATTTAAAAGCCACTCCTTTAGATCATCAAAATCTGCATTCATATGTATGCTCTTTTTCTCCAGCTTTAGTAAATGAACGGCACTGTCCGGCACTGCTATACTACTGCCGGTTACGGCTTCCACCACGTCCGGGAACTTCACAGGGTGGGCTGTTTCCAATAGTATTCCGTTCCAATCATCGTTATTTTGCAAATAGTTGTTTAAGGCTTGGTAAGCTACTGCGCCATGCGGATCTAATGTATATTGATAGTTCTTATAAACCTCACTGAGTGTTTGCTTTGTCTCTTCATCACTTACTGTAAAACTGCTCACCTTTTCCTTTAACTGGGGAAGCTGATGTTGAAACAATTCCAGTATTCTAATGAAATTGCTGGGATTGCCTACATCCATTGCATTAGAGATAGTAGCAACAGCAGGTTTAGGCTGATAATTGCCGGTTTGTAGGAATTCCGGAACTGTATTATTGGCATTGCAGGCAGCAATAAAATGTTGTACCGGCAAGCCGGAGATATGTGCAAATATGCCCGCGCAAATATTTCCAAAATTACCACTCGGTACACAGATGACTGGCGAGTTCATTACTATGCCATTGTTTCAATGCAAAAAAATAATATAACTGCTGCGGCAGCCAGCGCGCCACATTGATAGAGTTGGCAGAAGTAAGAATAAGTTTATTATTTAAGTCCTTATCTCCAAAAGCCTGCTTTACCATTGCCTGGCAATCATCAAAAGTACCGTTGACTTCTAAGTGCGGTAATGTTTTGTCCACAGGTGGTAAGTTGCAACTCCTGTACTGTACTTACTTTTCCTGAAGGATACAAAATCACGACATCCACACCTTCCACACCTAGAAAGCCATTGGCAACCGCTCCGCCCGTATCGCCGGAAGTGGCAACGAGTACAGTAGTCTTTTGATTTTTATTGTCTGTTAAAATAGCCTAAACACCGGCTCATAAATCGTGCGCCTACATCTTTAAAAGCCAGCGTAGGACCATGAAACAATTCCAATGAATAGATGCTTTCACTGATCTTTACCAAAGGGAAATCAAAGTTGATAGTCTCACTGATAATCCGGTGCAGTTCATTATCATCCAAGCTGCCTGCTACGTAAGGGCGCATCACTGTTACCCCAATTTCTTCCTTTGTGTGCCTGCTGATGTTCTTTATAAAATCATGCGATAGAGTAGGTATTCTTTCAGGAAAATAAAGGCCTTTATCTGGTGCCTGTCCACGCACGGTAGCTTCTTCAAAACTTACCTGTGGGGATTGCCTGTTAAGACTATAATAGTTCATTAGTATAAAATAAAACAGTTTGCTTATTATATCGGCTTTTGCCGGAGCGCAAAGTTGCTCTTTTTCAGCAAACAAATCTTATGATAAATAAAACAATAAAAAAGCCCTGACCAGCAGGGCGATTTATGAGAAAGATATTGTAAGTGCGTACCCTTCTCCACCTGTGGAGAAGGGCAGGGATGAGGGACTTTACTCCACCGTCACACTCTTCGCAAGATTCCTCGGCTTGTCCACATCTAAATCTTTTGCAACACCAATATAATAGGATAGTAACTGCAAGGGTATTACACTTAGCATCGGTGCTAAAATCTCATCTGCTGCCGGTACAGGTATCACATCATCTGCCAGTGTAGGTACTACCGTATCACCTTCGGTAATAACGGCAATTATTTTCCCTTACGGGCTTTTATCTCCTGCATGTTACTCACAACTTTTTCATGGTAGGCATCTTTGGTAGCAACAAATACTACCGGCAGTTGTTCATCTACCAATGCAATCGGACCATGTTTCATTTCTGCAGCGGCATATCCTTCTGCATGTATATAAGTTATTTCTTTCAGTTTCAATGCTCCTTCCAATGCAACGGGAAGTTATAACCACGCCCAAGATACAGGAAGTCACGGGCATCTTTATATTTTTCTGCAAGTGCCTTTATTGCCTCATTTTGCTGCAGTACGATTTCTACTTTTTCAGGTATGTCTGCCAGTTCTTTGCACAATGCCTGGAAGCGTTCAATAGACAGTGTCCCCTTTGCATAGCCAATCTTTAATGCCATCATGGTAAGCACGGTAAGTTGCGCAGTAAAGGCCTTGGTACTCGCAACGCCAATTTCCGGACCGGCATGGGTGTATGCACCTGCATGAGAAACACGTGCAATAGAAGAGCCTACTACATTTACAATACCCAGAATAATAGCGCCTTTTTCTTTGGCATTTTCAATTGCCACCAGGGTATCAGCGGTTTCACCACTTTGAGAAACGGCAATGATCACATCTCCTTTATTTACTACCGGGATTGCGGTAGCGAAATTCCGATGCATATTCTACTTCAACAGGTATGCGGCAGGTTTCTTCTATAATATATTCAGCTATTAACCCGGCGTGCCAGCTTGTGCCGCAGGCAACAATAATAATGCGTGATGCATTCATTATTTGTTGCTGGTATTTGTCTATACCGCTCATTACAATGTTTGGTACATCAGCATCCAGTCGTCCGCGCAAACAATCATAAATAGTGTGCGGCTGTTCAAATATCTCCTTCAGCATAAAGTGGTCATAGCCACCTTTTTCTATTGCAGCCAGCTCCATATTGAGCCTGGTAATAAATGGTGTTTGTTTATCATTACCCAGGTTCTTCAACACCAGTTCATCCGGCTTTATAATGGCAATCTCATAATCATTTACATACACCACTTCCTTGGTATATTCTATAATCGGCGAAGCATCCGATGCAAGGAAATGTTCACCTTTGCCAATACCAATTACCAGAGGGCTTCCCTTTCTGGCGGCAATAATAGTTTCAGGGTCGTCTTTGTGTACAAGTAAAATGCAATAAGCACCTACAACTCTTCGCAATGCTATACGCACAGCCTCTTCCAGCGGACAGCCACTGTTGTTCTTTACATCCTCAATAAAGTTGAGCAATACTTCAGTATCGGTATCACTTTTAAATGTATAACCCTTCTTTGTTAAGCTCTTGTTTTAGCTGTGCATAGTTCTCTATAATACCATTATGTATCATAGCCAATTCACCGCTTTGCGATGTGTGCGGGTGCGCATTGCGGTCACTGGGCTCTCCATGTGTAGCCCAGCGCGTATGACCAATACCGATATGACTGTGCACATCTTTGCCAATCATATCGTTTTCGAGCTCTATTACTTTCCCCTTCTTCTTATATACTTTTAATCCGCTATTTAATAGTGCTACGCCAGAACTATCGTAACCACGGTATTCTAATCTTTTTAAACCTTTTAAAATAACCGGGTATGCCTCTCTCGGACCCGTGTAGCCAACAATTCCACACATAAGCGCTTTGGTTAAGTGTTATATAATAATTTTATTAATTTCTCAATTTCCATTCAAAAATATGGTTATTGCAACTAACTTCAGCAACGATTCTGTTTTGTATTACAAAAGATGCCTGCAATACCAGCCGAAACAGGGTAATTATGAGCTATTACTGCTATTCGCACTGATTAGCTGACGGTAGAAGGTTTATCAGGAAGTTTCCTGCCAACGAATAATGGAATGTGTAACGGGGCAATTATGTTGGTATGCTAAGTAACAAATGGTTTTGCAGGGTAAAGGACTAATTGCAAATCCAAAGGTATCACAATAAAGAAGTGCAATAGATGTTTTTGCATTCATTGCACTTCTTTAGCTATTTTAAAATCTATCCTTTGTGCCTTTGAGTCTTTGTGGCATCAAACACTTAAATATTCTCCTTTATATCCTGCATCAGTCTTCTCGCAATATTGTTTGCTGTTGTCTCAAAATTGCTTTCTGCATAAATGCGGATGATGGGTTCGGTATTGCTGGTACGGAGATGTACCCAATCGGTATCAAACTCTATCTTTAAACCGTCATCTGTATTGGATGGATTGTTTTTGTACTTCTTCTGAATGCGGTCAAAGATATCCTGTACATTAACGCTTTTTCCTAAATCAATTTTGTTCTTACTGATAAAGTAATCAGGATAGTTGCGCCTAAGCTGTTTGATGCTCTTCTTACCTTTTGCCAGAAGGCTTAAGAATAAAGCAATACCTATTAATGCATCACGGCCATAGTGCAGGTCGGGAACAATAATACCCCCGTTGCCTTCGCCTCCAATTACAGCGTGTACCTCTTTCATCTTATTCACCACATTCACCTCCCCAACAGGACTAGGAAAGTATTCACCACCATTCTTCAGAGTAATATCCTTAAGGGCGCGCGTAGAACTCATATTACTTACGGTATTGCCATTGCGGTTTTGCAATACATAGTCCGCTACAGCTACTAAAGTATATTCCTCGCCAAAGAAGGAACCATCCTCGCATACAAAGCAAAGCCTGTCCACATCAGGGTCAACAGCAATACCCAGGTCTGCCTTTTCTTTATTAACTTCAGTGGACAGTTCTGTAAGGTGTTGCGGCAGCGGCTCCGGGTTATGGACAAATTTGCCATTCATTTCTCCATTAAGCACTATTATATTATCTACACCCAGTTTCTTCAGCAATGGTGGTAAAGCCAGTGCGCCGGTGCTGTTAATAGCATCTACTACAATCTTGAAGTTGCGAGCTTTAATGGCTGCAATGTCTACCAGCTCATAGTTAAGTACAGCTTCAATATGTTTGTCCAGAAAAGTAGTGTTAACAGTTGTTGTTCCTAATTTATCTACCGGTACAAAAACATAATCATCATTAGCTGCAATCTCCAGTATCTTTTGCCCGTCTTCACTGCTCAAAAATTCTCCCTTATTGTTCAGCAATTTTAATGCATTCCATTCTTTGGCATTATGACTTGCAGTAAGAATAATGCCTCCGGCAGCTTCCTCAAACAATACTGCCATTTCAATAGTTGGTGTAGTGCTGAGTCCTGCATCAATCACATTCAGGCCTACAGCGTTCAATGTACTTACTACCAATTGCTGCACCATGTAACCACTCACTCTTCCATCTCTCCCTACAATAATACTTTTATTAGGATGTTCCTGTTGTAATATCCATGTTCCGTAAGCGGCTGTAAATTTTACAATGTCTATTGGACTTAGGGTATCGCCGGGCTTTCCACCTATAGTGCCTCTAATCCCTGATATACTTTTAATCAACGGCATAAGATCAGTTTGCTTTAGCTTATGCAACAAACATAAGCTAAAATTTTTGTCATGCAAAAGTCGTTTTTTCTAATGAAACTTCTCTCTTTGAAACCTATATATTATGAGGTTGATTTATAATCAGTTTATAATACATGAGAGAAAAAAACTACATGCATGGTAACTAAATATAGTTGCTACTTTACGTGTGGTAATGAAAATCATAGTGAAAGTTAGGAGTAAGTAAAGGGTTACTAAGGAGTAAATACGAAGGAGATGGGGAGGAGATCAGGTATAAGTTAGGTATAAGTTAAGTATAACTTAGGTATAAGTTAAGTATAACTCAGGTATAGCCCGTAGTTTTCTAATGGTAGGAATAAAGGTTTACTGCCAATTTGCAGCATTTTTTAATCCTTGATTGACTTTTTAGATCTTTGAAAAGTACATTGTTACATAACTATGTTTTAGTTTAGAACAAGTCTATTTGGGTGCTGTGAACACAGCAGATGTTTTAAGTACAAGTTTTTACAGATAGATCTTTTCTTTACCTTTTTTCTTGATAAAAAAGGTAACCAAAAAATCAAGCACGGCATGATCGCTCCGCGCATCCGTGCAGGCCAGCGCCGCCCCACTGCCTGAGGTGCAGCTTTATTACTGGGTGGCACTGTTGGGCTAACATGGTGCTGCTCCTTATTTGACAGGTAGTTGATGATTAGGTTGGTTGCCTTTGGCCTTACACTTTGAACAGCGGAGGCATACTTAGCAGCGATTGGAAAGGTGGATACGTAGCTTATGGCAAGCTAAGTGGTTGCTGATTCTTAGTGTGAATGTTTTGGGAGTAGCTCTCAATTGTAATGCACTATATGTTTGAGAGCTCTTATTTATAAGCTTAATTCGGTAACAGGGTACTTAATAGTCGATTGAACTTATTTGCTGCATGTACCAATATTATCAATTACATAAGTAAAATGCAGTGCTTTATCTCTTTTCATTTCCCCTATCTTCGTTAACAGCATCAGATCTTGCCGGAATAATCAAATAAAATCATTTCTTTCCACATATGAAACGTACAATAAAGAAGGTAGCTGTTTTGGGTAGTGGTGTTATGGGGTCGCGTATCGCTTGTTTGTTTGCAGGAATTGGAGTACAGGTATCATTACTGGATATTGTACCAAAAGATGCTTTGGAAAATACCAGTCCTGCGGCAAGGAATAAACTGGTAAATGATGCTTTACAGGCTGCTATAAAAAGCAATCCTTCGCCGGTATATACACCTGATGTTGTAAAGCGCATTACTACCGGTAACTTTGAAGATAACCTGAAAGATATTGCTACCTGTGATTGGTTGATAGAAGTAGTGGTGGAACGATTAGACATTAAGCAATCATTGTATGAAAGAGTAGAACAATACCGCAAAAAGGGTACGCTAATTACCTCCAATACTTCCGGTATTCCTATTCATATTTTAGCCGAAGGCAGGAGTGAGGACTTTAAAAAACATTTCTGTGGCACACACTTTTTCAATCCGCCACGCTATCTGCGTTTGCTGGAGATTATTCCAACAAAAGATACCGATCCATCAGTCATAGATTTCCTTATGCATTACGGCGATCTGTACCTGGGTAAAACAACCGTGCTGGCTAAAGATACACCGGCATTTATTGCCAACCGTGTAGGTGTATTTGGCATCATGAGCGTTTTCAACACTATGCAAAAGTTGGGTTTGAATATAGATGAGATTGATGCATTAACTGGTCCTGTTATCGGTCGTCCAAAGTCTGCCACCTTCCGCACGGCAGATGTGGTAGGTATTGATACCCTGGTAAAAGTAGGCAAAGGCTTAGCTGAGAATGTACCAAACGATGAAGCGAAGCATTTATTTGTTGTTCCTGCCTGGCTGGAAAGGATTACTACTAATAATTGGCTGGGTGATAAAACAGGGCAGGGCTTTTTTAAGAAAATAAAAATACCGCTGACTGAAGGCAGCCCTGAAGAGTATAAGCAGGAAACAGAGATACAAACGCTTAACTTAGAGACCTTTGAATATGCACCTCGTACCAAAGTTAAGTTTGCAACACTGGATGCCGCCAAGCCAATAGATGATGTGCGGCAGCGTATTCCTGTATTGCTCGCAGGTACTGACAAAGCGGGGGAGTTTTACAGGCAAATGCATTATGCCTTGTTCTCTTATATTTCTTTCCGCATCCCGGAAATAAGTGATGAGTTGTACCGTATAGATGATGCTATGAAGGCAGGCTTCGGGTGGGAGATAGGTGCTTTTGAAACCTGGGATATTGTAGGTGTAGCGAAAACTGCCGAAGCAATGAAAGCTGCTGGTTATAACTATGCACCCTGGGTGGATGAGATGCTGACTGCCGGTAATACTTCATTTTACAAAACAGAAGGGGGTAAACGGTTGTACTATGATATTTGCTCCGAAGCATACCAGCTCATTCCCGGCGGTGAAGCATTTATAGTCTTAAATAATTATACAGACAAGGTTGTTTGGAAAAGTAGCAGTGCTGCCTTATATGATATAGGCGATGAAGTGGTTGCCTTGCAATGGAATACCAAGATGAACTCTATTGGCAGCGAAGTGCTGGATGCTGTTAATAAGAGTATTGCTATTGCTGAAGAGAAATACAAAGGTTTAGTGATAGCTAATGATGGCGCCAACTTTAGTGCAGGCGCCAATGTAGGCATGATCTTCATGTACGCAGTAGAGCAGGAGTACGATGAATTGGATTTTGCTATCCGTGCCTTTCAGAATACGGTGATGCGGGTGCGCTACTCGTCTATTCCGGTGGTGATTGCACCGCATGGTTTGGCACTGGGTGGTGGCTGCGAAATGAACCTGCATGCAGATAAGGTATGTGCCGCTGCAGAGACTTATATTGGTTTGGTAGAGCTGGGTGTGGGAATAATACCTGCCGGTGGTGGCACCAAAGAATTTGTGCTGCGTGCCGCTGATGAAATGCATGAAGATGAACCGGAAACCATTACTCTAAAGAACCGCTTTCTCACTATTGCTACCGCGAAGGTAGCGACCTCTGCGTTTGAGGCTTACAACCTCGGCATCCTCCGCAAAGGGGTGGATGAGGTAGTAGTGAATCAAAACCGCCGCATAACAGAAGCTAAGAGAAGTGTAATAGAACTGGTGGAGAGTGGCTACACAATGCCCGTTCCTCGCAAAGATATCAGGGTACTTGGTCGCAGTGCATTAGGATCGCTGCTGGCAGGCATTAACGGCATGCAGCGTGCTGGTTATGCCACTGCTCATGATGCACTGGTTGCACGCAAACTGGCTTATGTGATGTGTGGTGGCGATCTGAGTGAGCAAAGTTTGGTGAGCGAGCAGTATTTACTTGATCTGGAGCGTGAGGCTTTTCTCTCGCTTTGTGGCGAACGTAAGACATTGGAACGGTTGCAGAGTGTATTGAAGACGGGAAAGCCGGTGCGGAATTAGGCATCTGAACTGGGATTTACGAGATGTGTGGGATGAATGGGAATATGATATTAACTCACGGATTTGTATAAATGCATAGTTGATATTTAAAAGCTGAAGTCCTACCCGGCTTGCATCATTCAGGGGGTTGTACATCAGCCTACCAGCATGCGGCATTAAATGCAGCTTATAATAAGACCACTGTTCTCTTATCATCTATAATAAGGCTACATTTGAATGTATAATTTTTAGAATGGAACCTATTATAAGTATGCGCGATGTGCGCAAGAGCTATGGCAATAAGCAGGTGCTAAAAGGTATTTCGCTGGAGATTTATCCCGGGCAGGTACTTGGTTATATAGGCGCAAATGGTGCAGGCAAAAGTACAACTGTAAAAATTCTTTGCGGGCTGATAAGCGATTATGAGGGAGATGTATATGTAAATGGCATTAACCTTAAAGAGGATGTGCTGTCTGTAAAAAGACATATTGGTTATGTGCCCGAACTGGCTGAACTATATGATGTACTGACACCATGGGAGTTCCTGCACTTTACAGGCAGCTTATATGGAATGGAGGAAAATATAATATCGGAACGTGTAAACCGAATGATGTCTGCCTTTGGTATGGAGCAAAATATTCATCAGCGGATGGATAGCTTTAGCAAAGGAATGCGGCAAAAAGTATTGATCACTTCCGGTTTGTTGCATAACCCTGACATTATAATTTTAGATGAACCCCTAAGCGGTCTTGATGCCAATAGTGTGATCATTATTAAAGAACTTATCAGCCGCCTGGCAAAAGAAGGCAAAACCATATTTTATTGCAGCCATATGATGGATGTAGTAGAAAAAGTAAGTGACCGCATTATACTCATTAGTGATGGAACTATTATTGCCAATGGGAGCTTTGAAGAACTCAAACTGCAACAAGGTAACCAAAGCCTTGAACAAATATTCTCTAATCTTACTTCCAACAACTCGCTCAGCGGTGTAGCCGATGAATTGTTTAATGCCATTGAACAAGCATAACTACTTATGAATATTGTTAATGATGTCCTGTTAAGGATAGTGTTGTGGCCAGGGTTTTTATATGAGCGGCTTGGGATAAATACCGCACAGCTCAAAACCATTGTAAGCACCAAACTGTTGATAGATGACAGGCGACCTAATACTTTTCAGCAAGCCAGCCATAGAAATAAGCAAAAGGAGACAACGAGGGGTACCATTGGAACTATGCTAATTAGTGTGGTATTAGGCTGTACATTTTTGTTTGCATTTGCGATAAGTGACAACCTGACCACGCAGCTTACGTTTTTCTTTTCTATGTTCATCTTCATGCTGGCTTCCACACTTATTTCCGATTTCACTTCGGTATTAATAGACGTGCGGGACAACTATATCATATTGCCCAAGCCGGTGAATGATAAAACAGTAGTGATAGCCAGGCTGCTCCATATTCTTGTACATATCTGCAAGATCGTATTACCGATGGTACTGCCGGGAGTAATTGCGATAATTATAAATCATGGTATTGCAGCAGGGGGGATTATGTTTATACTGTCGCTTTTTGCAGTATTGTTTACCTTGTTTTTAATCAATGCGGTTTATATCCTTATTCTTCGCATTACTACTCCACAAAAGTTTCAAAGTATCATTAGTTATTTCCAGATAGTATTTGCTATTCTCATATATGCCAGCTATCAAATCTTGCCAAGACTCATTCAGGCAAAGGGGACAATAAACATTGACTTTGCAGATTATCCCTTGATGCAACTAGCTCCACCTTACTGGTTTGCAGTAGCCTGGAATACTTTGTATACTTTGTCGGGCAATGCGGTATCAATAATTTTAACAATATGCAGCTTTTTAGTTCCGTTGCTCAGTATAATAGTAGTGGTAAAATACTTTGCACCCAGCTTTAACAAAAAGCTGACTTTAATAGCCGGTTCAGATGCAGGTAGTGTTAATGTTTTAAAGGCGGAGAAGAAAGCGTCTAAGGCTACCTATTCACAATGGCTGTCAAGCCTTTTTACCAGGAAGGGAGCAGAAAGGACAGGTTTCTTATTTGCCTGGAAAATGACTGCACGCAGCAAAGACTTTAAGATAAAGGTATATCCTTCGGTTGGTTACCTGGTTGTATATGTGTTTATAATGTTTATCAATACGCACCACTTTTCCCTGCAAAGCCTGCAGGAAGGCTCAACACAAAGCAGGAGTATTATTATCGTTGCGTTGTATATGACCAGCCTGCTGATGCTGATAGCACTTAACCAAATGATTTATTCTGATAAATTCAAAGCTGCCTGGATATTTTATACAGCACCAGTTGCTATGCCCGGTGCGGTAATCAGCGGGGCTGTAAAAAGCGTTATATTAAAGTTCTATATGCCCATAATACTGGTAATTGCCTGTACAGGCTTTGCATTGATAGGGGTAGGATTCCTGCCCAACCTCTTGCTGGCAGTACTGAATGTGATTTTTGCAAGCGCGCTTTATACCTATTTGAGTTTTAAAGCATTGCCGTTCTCCCGCCCTCAAAATGTCAAAGTGCAGTCGGGTAGTTTTATCAAGAACCTGTTCAGAATGTTAATATTAATCATTCTGGGTATTATACATTATGCTTTGTACGCTATCACACCGGTTATTATCATTTTAGCTGTGTTGGCGGCTATTGCTGCCTGGTATGTGATGGATAGTATAAAAAAGACGAGCTGGAGCCAGCTGGCTGTGGCAGAGGATTTATTGCAGTAGAAGCTACAAGAGGCAAGAGACAAGTTGCAGGATACAAGTTGCAAGTAGAAAACTGTGAGCTGAGAGCTTCGGGCAGAAGTACACCGGGCTAATTTAGATAGCCTATATTTACGATTTCCAGTTCTTTTATGGTCAGGGCTTTATTGCAAAATATCAACCTGGTAGCCGGTTTATCAAATTCCTATTCATCTCACCCATACCATATATCCCGGTTCTGACTATTATGGAGGAATTAACAACTATTCACTGTAATTTGCAGATAGTTGCAGTAGATTAAATAATAATATGCTTTCTAAAAAAACACAATATGCTTTTAAGGCTTTAATGTACCTGGCGCAGCAGCGGGAAGGGGAGCCTGTGCTCATAGCCGAAATATCTCAAAAGCGGAATATCCCGCTTAAGTTTTTGGAGAACATATTATTAGAGCTAAAGAAGGATGGTATATTAGATAGTAAGAAAGGTAAAGGTGGCGGGTATTATTTAGCCAAACCACCAGAGAAGATATTTTTAGCCGATGTACTACGGCTAATAGATGGACCTATTGCTTTGTTGCCCTGTGTGAGTCTCCATTTTTATCAGCAGTGCGGGCAATGCGATGAAAAGAACTGTGGGCTGCACCGGATTATGTGCCAGGTGCGTGATGCCAACCTTGTTATACTGGAAAATAAAACCGTTGCAGATATTGCTTACGTTCCTTTACCCGTTACAGAATAAGCAGCCTGGATATTCTCCAGCATATCTGATGTCATTTTTTCTAAGCCATATTCCGGCTTCCACCCCCAGTCTTTACGGGCAATGCTGTCATCTATGCTTTGTGGCCAACTGTTAGCAATGGTTTGCCGGTAATCAGGTTTATATTCAATTGTAAAATCAGGTAGTTGCTCTTGAATGCTAGCGGCAATCCCGCCCGGGGAAAAGCTTATGCCGGCAAGATTGTAGGAAGTATGTATGGAAATATGGTCTGCCGGAGCTTCCATCAGTTCTATGGTGGCTCGGATAGCATCCGGCATATACATCATGGGCAGATAAGTGTCTTCGGCTAAGTAACAATCGTAGTGCTTGTTTTCTACTGCCTCCTGAAATATTTCAATCGCATAATCGGTTGTACCGCCGCCCGGAGCAGATTTATAACTAATCAGCCCGGGATAACGCAGACTGCGCACATCCACACCCCATCGTTGGTGGTAATAGTTGCACCAGAACTCCCCTGCATATTTGCTGATGCCATATACCGTGATGGGTTCAATAATTGTCTGCTGAGGGCAGTCTTGCTTTGGAGAAGTAGGTCCGAATACCGCAATGCTGCTTGGCCAATATACCTTGGTTAATTTCTCTTCCCTTGCTATATCCAGCACATTGAGCAAGCCCTGCATGTTAAGGTTCCATGCAAGGTTTGGATTTTTTTCGCCAGTGGCTGAAAGGATAGCTGCAAGCAAATAAATCTGTGTAATGTTTTGACGTATAACCTGCACGTGCAGCATTTCCTTGTTCATTACATCAAGAGATACGTATGGTCCGGTGCCCTCCAATAATGGATTTTGTTCGCGTAAATCGGAAGCGATAACATTTGCATTACCATACAATTTCCGTAGCGCCAATGTTAATTCAACACCTATCTGTCCAGAAGCGCCTATTACCAGAATCTTTTCTTTATGGGCCATATTACAAAGCTTTTGACAGCACAAATAAAAGCCAAACTACTGTTTGTTCGCTTTGTGTGTTTAACTTTTTTATTGTGCCTATGTCAAATACCAGATTTAAATAGGTAGCCGGATATCAGTTTCCGGTTACTGGTGTATGGTTTTAAATGGTAGTATATAGGGAGGTACTGAGGATTTAATACCGGGGAAATAGGGAAGAGATTCAGTATAACTTAGGTATAAGTTAGCTATAACTTAAGTATAAGTTAGGTATAGCTCGGGGTAGTCTAAGAATGAGAATGAGGTAATTTGGGGTATTCAATGCCGGGGAATAAAATTTACGATGTTAAAGCGGATTCAAATGGATTAACTGATATAAGCTGTAAACAGGAAACCTATTGATTTTGAGCAAAGCAAATATTGAAATTCTTAATTGAAATTGGTATTATTACTGCGTTCAATTATGCAAGTTGGATGGAATGAGGTTGTAATAATATACTATATCTTATTACCCGAAATTATTTTATATGCCTTTAAAAATTTGCTCTTTATTACTGTTATTTATGCCATTTTTATTTCTCAGTCAAACATTCAGGAATTGGAAGTTGTACGTTAATGATAAAATTGCTGTTGAGTCTAAAGATGATAGTATCCGGATAGTTCAAGTGCACAACAACGCTGATGTTCAATTGAAGTTTGTTTTTGCCAAAGGTGATACAGCTTTTAAAAGAAAGGTGATTGTAATGAATGACCAGCGTAATGGCATTGATGATAAAAGTATAGCTGAAAAAGAGTGCGAAGTTACCTTTAACGCACAATTACTTTACCAGGAATCAAAAGGTGAGGACATTACTTTTTATATAGTAAATATACCTGCTGATCCGGCTAAAGCAGCTCTTGTACGGGTAGCACCGCACCCTTTTTGTAACCTGCAATGGTTAAAATAGGGATTACTTTTTCAAGCTTTGCTGAATAGCCTGGACAGAGTCAAGATGTTTTTGCAATACAGGAACTCCTTTGGCTGCAAAAGCCTTTATTGCACTGTCAGGTGAATTTTGAGCAGCATCCTTAAACTCATTTATATCCTCTTTGTGGTCATCTACCATCATATCTATATAAGCCTTATCGAAGTCATTACCTGTTTTTTTGCTCAGGTCATCGAGGTTCTTCATTTTATCATTACTCATGCTGTCAGGCAAAACAATGTTTTGCTTTGCTGCAATTGCTTTCAATTCATCATTAGCCTGGGTATGATCTTTTACCATCATGGCTCCAAAGTCTTTTACGCGTTTACTTTGTGCTTTTTGCTCTGCTAATTTTCCCAACTGTACTTCCATCATACCGCCACTGGCTGCTTCTGTAGCAAAATCTGATGCTTTCCGGATTGTAGTAGCCGTGCTGTCATTTACATTTTTTGCAATGTCTACACTGTCCTGTTGTTGGTTATTGGATGAACTGTTGCATGCTAATAGTATATATCCACTTACCAATACAATGATGATCTTTTTCATACAATAGATTTTTTGGTTACTACTTCTTGATAATCAAAGTATAAGCCATAAGTAAATGATTTGGTGAGGGTTTGGTAAAACAGGCATTATTTCGATATAAATCCATTTGCATAAAAAGTGTTAAACGAACACCTGGTAGCTAAACGATTGGATCTGCAACAGGTCTTTACTACAACTAAATTTTACGAGTATGAAGCGTTTATTTTATGCTATTTGCTTTTTGCTGGCTGTTGGGTTTTCAACTAATCGTGTGTCGGCGCAACCGCCTTGCCAGGGATCTTACAACCAGGTGCGTTTTGAATCGTTCTCTTATTATCCCCAGAGTAATGTGTATTATAGCTTTCGCACACACCAGTACATTTATCCAGGGAATGGTGGCTGGCAGGTAGCTTACCGGTTGCCGCACCATATGCGGATCCGCAGAGAACGGTGTGTAACAGTAGAACACAGAGGCTTTGATGTATGGAATGATAATGCAAGGCATCAATATGCATATGGCAGGCGCTATGCAGCACCACCTGCAATAGTTTATAGTCCTGACAGAGGGTACAATGGATATTAATACTTTATCAACTAAGTGTTTTTAGTTTAGAGCTAATGGATATTGGATGCTGTTTGAATGGTAAGTATTTTAGGTGCAATCTCTTACAGGTAGTTCTTGTCTTGCTTTTTTCTCTTGAAAGAAAAAAGCAACAAAAAAGTTCAAGGCAAACACGATCGCTCCGCGCGTTTTGCCAGGCCAGCGCCTCCACACTGCCTAAGGTTCATCTTTATTGGTTAATGCACTGTTGGGCTAACAAAAGTGCGTGTACGACTTTTGTGGATACAGAAAGGTAAGGGTGGTTGCCTTTGGCCTTAAACTTTGGACATCGTAATCCTACTTAGCATAAAACTGAAAGGTGGATACGTAGCTCATTGTAGGTCAGTTGATTTCTGTTCTTTAGTGGGAAGGATAGGCGCTGGTTATTCCCCAATTGTAAAGCATTTATGTTTAATAGCCAATATCATAAACTTAGTTCTGTAACAGTATACTTAATATAAGTTCAAGTTTGTGTGGTATGTTAGGTTTTACAAGGTTGCCTTTTCAGGCAGCCTTTTTTGTTTCAGGAGTAAAATGCAGGATTGTTACGGCAGTACTTTATTATTGCAGCATTATGAATATCATAATTATTGGTACTGGTAATGTAGCGCAGGTACTTGGTAAAATGTTGTTGGGGGCAAACCATACTATCCTGCAAGTATATGGTCGTAATCAGGATGCTTTACAAGAATGCGCCTCTGCATTACATGCAGAACCAGTCACAGACCTAATACTACTAGACAAGGAGGCAGAGGTATGCATTATTGCAACCAGTGATAGTGCTATACCATTCATTGCTGCTCAATTAGGACTCCCGGATACTATTATTGTACATACAAGCGGTGGAGTAACCATTAAAGCTTTAGAGAAACACCGGCGGTATGGTGTGCTATATCCTTTACAGAGCCTTCGTAAGGAATTGCCTTATTTACCAAAGGTTCCATTATTTATAGATGGAAATAATGACGAAGTGAGCGCTGTAATAACCACATTAGCCCAAACCATATCTGATGAAGTTCATGTTGCTAGTGATGAAGAAAGACTAAAACTGCACGTAGCTGCTGTTTTTTGCTCCAATTTCACTAATCATCTATTTGTACTGGCAGATCATTTTTGCAGCAGTGAAAAGTTACAGTTTGGTTATTTACTACCACTGATAGAAGAAACAGTAAACCGGATGCAATTTGATGCGCCGGCACATCTGCAAACTGGTCCGGCTATACGTAAAGACGAAGTGACGATACAAAGGCATCTGCAGATATTACAACCTTATCCATTGCTGACATATGTATATGAGGTGCTAACAAAAAGTATCCAAAGTAGCGAGGCGGGAGTTTAAAAAGATTGGCTCATTAAAAACCCCACTGGAAAACCAGCGGGGAATTATGAGCAAGCAACCGATCTTTAAATACCATGTATAAAACAATGAAAACCAGAAATCATTATCATTGGCTATATAAAAGTAAGTAGAATTCTAATCATAGAGTACAATTTCTTAACAATTATTTCATATTAAGAAAGCTGAGGAAAGGAGTGCCAACTTATTTTGGAATACTTTTGCCGCCCAAAAAAGGATTGATGTATACGATTAAGATCAATTTTGAACAGAAAGGATTAGCCCCCGTTATTTTACAAAACATAGAGCCCGACCAGAGTTTACTGGAAGTATGCCTGGATAATGGCATATCAATGCATCATAATTGTGGTGCGGTATGTGCCTGCAGTACCTGTCATATATATGTAAATAAAGGCATGGATTATTTAGAAGAATTAAGCGACAGGGAAGAAGACTTTATTGATCGTGCTGTTAACCCGCGTATTAATTCAAGGCTGAGCTGCCAGTGTGTGCTGCTTGATGAAGATGGCGAAATAGAATTGATACTTCCTGACCAAACTCAATTTTTGGGCGAATAATTAAAAATAAAAAATATCTATGTTTCATTATGAGCCACCGATTACCTGGAACGACCATGAGGATATTGCAATGAAATTGTATGAGCGTTTTGGAGATGAATTTAATGAGAGTAAAATATACAGGATACGCTTTACCAATTTATTGGAATGGATACTGCAGATACCCAACTTTGCAGGTACACGAGAGCAAAGCACCGAAGGGCATTTGGAAATGATACAAAGTGCATGGGTGTACGAATGGAGAGATAACCAGTGAAGCCCCTGACCCCTAAAGGGGATTTTTAAACTTCGAATTTATTTAGTCGCATATAAAAATGAATGTAGAAAATAATAGTTTGGAAAGTACCTCTTTAGGGCGGAGGTAGCACAAACGTGCTGGCGCTTTTAAAAAAGATCACCACTTTTGTGTTTGATGTAGATGGGGTGCTTACAAATGGAAATATCCTGATAATGCCGAATGGATTAATGGCACGTCAGATGAATGTAAAAGATGGGTATGCTTTGCAACTGGCGGTAAAAAAGAAGTACCATGTTGTTGTTATCTCGGGTGGCAATTCGGCGGAAGTAAAGGAGCGTATGCAATTGCTTGGAGTGCGGGGTGTATATATGCGCATAACAGACAAGAAAATGTGTTTGGAAGAATATATGCTCGTTAACCAATTACAGAGGGAAGAAGTGTTATTTATGGGTGATGACATACCTGACTATGAAGTAATGCAACATGCCGGTGTAGCTTGCAGCCCCGCAGATGCAGCGCAGGAAATATTAGATATATCCCATTATATTTCTCCCCTAAAAGGTGGAGAAGGCTGTGCCCGTGATGTAATAGAAAAAGTAATGAAACTTCGTGGCGACTGGCGGGTAGATACCCATATTAAATCCCAATAAACAATTCATTTGAAACTATTTACTGCTTTTCTAAAATTAGTGCGCTGGCCCAACCTGCTATTCATTGCGCTTACACAGGTACTATTTGTGTACTGTGTAGTAAAACCCATATATGTAGCAGCCGGCAAAGTGCCGGTAGTATATGGTAGCACCTTGTGGTTGCTCTGCTTATCCTCCATCCTGGTGGCTGCAGCCGGTTATATCATCAACGATTACTTTGATCTGGATATTGATTTAGTGAATAAGCCGGATAAACTGGTAGTAGAAAAAATCATTGCCCGCAGGTGGACAATTATTTTACACCTGGTGTTAAGTGCCGCCGGTATTCTCATCGGCTTCTACCTTGATTTTACTACCCCAATCCGGTTTTTGGGATTAGCTAATACAGTCTGTGTCTTACTCTTATTTATTTATTCTATTTCGCTTAAGAAGAAACTATTAGCCGGTAACGCATTAATATCGTTACTCACCGCATGGGTGGTGTTGGTTATTACCTGGTGTGAGATTGTAAGCTTCCCGCACATACAGGGAGTGGATATTGCTAAACTAAGCCGTTATACTTTCTTATATGCAGGCTTTGCATTTGTTATTTCCATTATACGGGAGGTTATTAAGGACATGGAAGATATTGAAGGTGACCGCAGATATGGCTGTACTACCATGCCCATTGTATGGGGCCTACAGGCTTCTAAAATATTTGTAGCAGTTTGGCTGGCAGTGCTTATTGGTGTACTTACCGCTTTGCAATTCTACGTGCTTGCTTTTAAATGGTGGGTTAGTGCGGTGTACTGTATTGTATTTATTATTGCACCACTCATCAATATTTTCCTGGGCCTTTTTCCGGCAAATGTGCCGACAGATTTTCACCGGTTAAGTACTAAAGTAAAACTGGTCATGTTTACCGGCATACTATCTATTATTTTCATTAAATTTTATTCTTAGAAGAAATATGCGACCTATTGTTCTTGCATCACAATCGCCCCGCCGCAGGCAATTACTGGAGTGGGCAGAAGTGCCATTTGATATTATTGTAGCGCATACGGATGAATCTTATCCTGATGGGTTAGCAATACAAGATATTCCGGTTCACATTGCCCGCAATAAAGCTGCAGTGGTGCAACATAAAGCTGGGGAAAGGGTTATTGTTGCTGCGGATACAATTGTTGTATTAGGTAATGAAGTTATTGGCAAGCCAGCGGATCGTGAACATGCAATTAAAGTATTACAAAGCCTTGCAGGGAAGAAACACCTGGTTATCACTGGCGTAGTAATAAAAAACAATACGGAAGAGATTGCTTTTGCCGATATCACTGAAGTGACATTTCATGAGTTGACAACTGAGCAAATCACTTTCTATGTGGACAAATACAAACCATATGATAAAGCAGGTGCTTATGCTATACAGGAATGGATCGGTGTGGTAGGTATTAAAACCATTAATGGTGATTTTTACAATGTAATGGGGTTGCCGGTGAGTAGGGTGGTACAGGCGTTGAGTAGTCTGAACCGGGATTCTGCGGATTCTGGGATGAATGAAGAGAAATAAGTTGAATGTTTCACACTAAATAAAGCAAGGGGCCGAACCTATAGAAGTTCGGCCCCTTTTATTTTTAGCTCTTTGGTTTTTACTTGTCTCTTGAACCTTGTTTTTAATTCTTATATCTTTCTACTTTATCTTCCTACTGAAGGTACAACCGGGAGACTTTCATTGCCATCAGCACTTACACTTTGCACTGCAAAAAAATAGTTGTCTTTGCTATATGGAAGTTGCATGCTGGTCTCGGTGGTGTACAATTTCTTTTGCCATACCGGGCTGGTAGTTTCACGCAATAAAACATAATAACCTGCAGGTTTTCCAATGGCTGGTGCGTTCCAATGCAAATTGGTGAAATTGGTTAGATTTTTTACATCTATTGTAACAGCCTGAGGCTCACCAGGTGCTTTGGCAAGGTTGGCTAAGGTGGATAGGTTAACCGCAGTATTTTTTCTCAAATATTCAAAATCCATAAACGACTCCAAATCACCATACTGAATACCGTTTTCCATACGAACATCCTGGTGCTGATGATAGAAATTCTCATTCATTTCGGTAATCCGTACAGCCGGAAAGCCATTTTCTACATACGGGGTGTGGTCGCCACCACGTAAAAAGCGGTCGTTGCGGTAAATCATCACAACTTCCATATTATCAACATACCGTTCACCCACTTCTTTTACATAACGAGCCAGTTGACGCGATTTGCCATCATTTTCCAGGCCTAAAAAGCGAATCCTTTTGGCATTACTGTCCAGTTCGTAAGCAGGCAATCCTTCACTAAACACACGAATCTTCGTATTATTAATAATATTGGTTTCGCTACTGTTATTGCTGCCCATAATATCATTATTCAACACGCCTTCGTATATTCCAGCCTTCCTTTTTGGCTTTGTTTGCCATATAAGTAGAACCGAGTAGGCCTTGTTCTTCACCGCTCACTGTAACAAAAATGATGGTAGCCGGAAAGCTTCTTTTACTCATGATTCTTGCACATTCCAATACAGCAGCACTGCCACTGCCATCATCATTTGCACCGGGTGCATCTCCGGTACGGTCCATCACATTAGTACGCATGTTGTCTAAATGCCCGCTGATAATAAAAATGCGGTTATCGTTCGGGTCTGTTCCTTTAAGGGTAGCTACCACATTGCCCAGATTAATTGGCGTATCCACCCGTTTACCATCTGGCTGATAAGTAGTAGAATCAATAAAGGCCGTTAAGCGGCCACCGGATTGTTGTGCAAACTGGTTGAATCTACCAAGCACCCAAAGCTTGGCTATACCAATGCCGCGCTTCTTATCCTTTTGCGTACTCAGTGTATTGCGCGTACCAAAACCCACCAGTGTATGTATGTACGAGCGTACAGAATCAGAATTTACTTCGCTTACCATCTGCGCAATAGTGGTATCTTTTTTAATGATGGTTTGCGAGAAAGAAATACTGTAAAATGATACTGCAATTGCTAATAACCAAAGGTGTTTCATAGTAGTTGCTTGAGTTTTAATCTATTCGGAGAAATAAGTCTTAATGGAATATCAATTTGCTTAGGACAAAATCACTTCTAATTGCCGGGCAATTGCCTCCAGCAACCCCGGATCTAACGATTGTAACTGTTTTGTATCTGCATTTGGAGCCAGTGCACGAAACTCCCCTGCATCATCACGTTCAAAAAACACTTCAGTGCCGTTTACCACAGTTCTGAACTTATAAACATAGCCTGTTACTATAAGCTCCGTTTCAAAGTCGTGTTGCGCTCCTTTATAAGGTACGGTTAGCGTGAAAGGTTCATCCATTTATGTAAGTATTATAAAACAAAAGCACTACTATTAGCTGTTATTAACAATAGTGCCATTTTCCTAAGTACTCAAACTAAAGTTTATTGTCCGGCTTGTTTAGTCAACAAATTCTTATACACAACGCCACCCTTCATTACAAACTGCACATTCTCAAGGAGCGTTACATCATCCAAAGGATTACCACTTACCGCAATAATATCCGCCAGCTTACCGGCAGTTATAGAACCTACTTTGTTGGTCCAATCCATAAGGTCAGCAGCATTTACTGTAGCAGCCTGTATAGCTTGCATAGGCGTAAGCCCAAAGCGCACCATCCATTTGAACTGCTTTGCATTATTCCCATGCGGGTATACTCCCGCGTCAGTGCCAAAAGCAAGCTTTACACCTGCCTTAACTGCTTTTGCAAAGCTTTCTCTCTGTGTTTTACCTACGGTCCGTTCTTTATTAAGGATCTTTTCCGGGTAGCCCAGTTTAGCATACTCCCCCAAAATATATTCATCATTATAAATATCGGCAACAAGGTAAGTACCATGCTGCTTCATCAATTGGATAGCTTCATCATCCAGGAAGCTGCCGTGTTCAATGGAAGCTACACCTGCCTTAACAGCCATCTTGATAGCTTCCGTACCATGTGCATGTGCCGCCGTTTTTCTGCCCCACATTTTTGCCTCATCTACTATCGCATTCATTTCTTCCTGTGAGAACTGCGGGCCACCTACACTTTCTTCTTCGGATAATACTCCCGCGCTGGCTCCAAACTTTATTAGGTCTGCGCCATATTTAATATTATAACGCACTTGTTTTCTCAATTCATCTACGCCATTAGCTACACCACTCATTTCCTTGGGTAGGTTCCAGTCTAAGAAAGGTGAAAAGCCATTCAAATCTCCGTGACTGCCGGTAGAGCCAATGAATAAAGTAGCCACCTGCAGGCGAGGCCCCGGTATATCACCGTTGTTAATGGCATTGCGCAGCGCCACATCTATGAAAGCCTCCGAGCCTACATCACGGCAACTTGTAAAGCCGGCTTCCAGGGTGCGCTTTGCATAAATATGTGCTACAACAGCATAATCAATAGGGGATTTTCTAAAGATGTCATCATAGTAATTATCACCTGGCTGTGAGGTAATATGGGTATGACAATCAATTAACCCTGGCAGCACCGTCGCATTGGAAAGATCAATTACCGTTGCATTGGAAGGTATGTTTAAAGTGGCAGATACATTTTTAATAGTATCATTCTGTATTAAAATGAATTGATTATTCAGCACTTTACCATTTTCCGTATCTATTAATTTCCCCGCCTTAATAACCGTTATAGTTCCGGTTTGGGCAAAAACATTAATTGTAATAAAAAGAGCAATAAATACCTGTCCGATTCTTACCATGCAAATAATTTCTGCAAGAATAGTAAAAGAAGCAATTGTGAATGTGTTTTACTTACATATTTCAGCAAAAAGTTCTAGTTATGGTTACATGATAAATTAAGTATATATTCTGCTCTGTAGAATCATACTGCTGATTGTTCAGTTTAGCTGGTAATTAAAATTCCCTTTAAGAAGGTTGATACATTAACCATCTTAAAGGGAATTTAAGCCCTTACTTTATCGGCCACCATCAGTCAAATCATTATCTTTTAATTGCTTTCAGCAACTTCGCCTTCTTTCTTTTCTTCTTTGCAGTAGAATAGGCTATTGCTCCGGTTATCAGTGCAGCGCCAATCAGTACTTCTTTTATAACCCCTTTTTTATTGTATTTCCATTCTGCTTTCCAGCCACGTTCTGCAAAAATGTTAGGCACATGACCATGGCTGAGATCTTCAATAATGCCTTCATAAACGTTTACTCTATCGGCAAGTATAAGCGTCATCCAATGTAATGCGTTTGCTTCACTGTAATTGGCATATGCATAGCGGCGAATAGCACCACTTAAGCCACTGGGGGGTGAAGATGTGCCAAATACGCGGGTTACACTTGGCCGCTCAATTGAATGTAAGACTTCTCATATCAATCGGCTGCTGCGGGGCTTTTTCATAATTCAATCTGTTGATGGTCAGCACCGTTCCAATGCTTCATTGGATAGGTGGGATCATTTTCAGGATCAGCATCCATACCCCAGCCGGGAATATGGCTGTATCTGGTCTGGTGTCATGGTATCATCGACAGCCATTTTATTACCGTTGGTATTCGGCACCGCGCCTGTAGCTTTGCCGGTTGCTGTGTTGGTATCTGAAATAGGATTTAATGTATTTGCCATAATTAAAGTTTTTAAGCCACATTGGCCCGTGGCGGAATTAAAAGAGGTTTAATCATATTGTCCTGCTTGGTGGAGAACATGTGATAAGCATCTCCACTTCTTCAAGCGGTATCCTGTGCGTGATAATACCCTTGGGATTCAATCTTCCGCTCATCACATGATCAATCAACTTGGGTAGCAGGCGTTTTACCGATGCCTGATTGCCTCTAACCGTAATACCTTTGTTCATAAGACTTCCGATAGATACTAAATTCCAGGGGGGTCCATATACGCCAATAATAGAAACAGTGCCACCTTTTTTTACAGAGTTAATTGCCCAATGCAAAGCTGTTGCGGCGCCTGCCTGCAGCAACAATTTTTTGCCGGTTATGGTATGCAAGGCACTACCCGATGCATCGCAGCCCACCGCATCAATGCATACATCAGCTCCATACCAATCGGTTATCTTTTTTATAAACAGAACCGGATCATCCATTTCCTTGAAATTGTAAGCTTCGCAATAGGAATATTTTTTAGCAAACTCCAGCCGGTAATCCAGATGATCAATAATAATGACACGTCCGGCACCGAAGAACCAGGCACAACGTGCTGCCATGATACCCACCGGACCTGCACCAAATACCACAACGGTATCGCCTTTTTGAATGCCGCCCTGTTCGGCTGCCTGGTAACCTGTTGGCACCACATCAGTCAGCAAGACCGCATCTTCTATATCCATACCTTGCGGAATAACAGTTGGACTTACATCGGCATAAGGAACCCGAACATATTCGGCCTGTCCGCCATCATAGCCACCGGCAGTATGCGCATAGCCAAAAAAGCCGCCTACGGCTGTGGCTTCCGGGTTGGATTCATGGCAGTTGCCATAGAGTTCCTGCTTGCAAAAAGGGCAGGTGCCACATGCAATATTAAACGGCACCAGTACATGGTCTCCTACTTTTAGTTTTTGCACGCCGGACCTACTTCTTCTACAATGCCGGTAAACTCATGGCCAAAGGTCATGCCGACACGGGTATCGGGCACAAGTCCATGATAGAGGTGCAGGTCGGAGCCACAAATCAGGGATCGGGTGACGCGAACAATAGCATCATTGGGATGCTTGATCTCCGGTTCGGGCCGGTTACGGTCAACCCTGATCCTGAAAGGGCCCCGAAAGTTCATTGCTAACATAGGTTATATGTTTTTAGATGTTTTTAAATTGCTTATATAATTTCTTTTCGTTTCTTTTGGTAGCAAGTAAGTATTTGGAAGCTTGTAATCTGTAATTATATTTATATAAAGAATTATAGCCCTAAAAAACATGCCATTACAGTTATAGCAGAATGGAATTATTATGTAGCGTAAAATGATAATGAAGAATAAGCAGACAATGAAGAGAATAAGCAACTATGATCAATAACAAATTTGCTCATGTTTATTTCATTCGCTATGGTTTTTATTCCACATCCTTTTACAAACTCCTTCCGCTTTACACAAAACAGGAATGGACAATCCTTTTTATATTGATTTATATTGATGAAAGCAACATACTGAACTTTTAACCGATGTATGGTATAACGCTTGCTTGCCCTTACATAAATGTGTAATTGGTTATGAAGAGAGATGAATATAGCACCGGCCGATTAACTGCAAAGCCTAATGGAAAGCCAGCAGGTAATAATGCAATTATAGGTACACAAACACTAAAGTTCGACAGTGAAAAGGAAAGTTTATTATACGTTCCAAAATTTTATAACCCCAATACACCTGCTGCTCTTGCTGTAATGTTGCATGGTTCTGGCGGAATTGCGGCACACGGATTATCATATCTTCATGAATATGCTGACCAAAAGAACCTGGTTTTGCTTGCACCGGCCTCACAAGACTATACCTGGGACATTATTCTCGGTAATTCTTTCGATAAAGATGTCATCTTTTTAGATGGGGCGCTCCAGTTTGTTTTTGAACGCTATAGTATAAACCCGGAGCACATTGCTGTAGGGGGTTTTTCAGATGGCGCTTCCTATGCACTTTGCATGGGATTAACCAATGGCGATCTGTTTAAGTACATCATTGCATTTTCACCCGGATTTTTCTATGTAACAGATCATAATGGCGGCCCGGCCATCTTTATTTCTCATGGCGTCCACGACCGGATTTTGTCCATAAATTCATGCAGTAGAAGGATAGTTCCGAAATTAAAAAAACGTGGTTTACAGGTACTATACCACGAATTTAATGGGGAACACGAGATGCCTGCTAATATAAAGCAGGAAGCTATACAGTGGTTCCTGGGAAAGGAGAAAGAAGGAGTTTCTGGCAAAAACGACTTAAGTGAGTATACCAACGCTGAAAGGTGAAAACCTCGTTATTGTTAAAAGAAAAAGTCTTAATTCGGTATTTATTATTCAACAAATCTATACACGTTAGAATTGTAAAGCCCCGGAGGGGCAATGTGTTAGTAGTAGCACAGGACAACCCATATATCCTTAGAGCTCCGGAGGAGCGATACATTTAATGACCATCGCTGAATTACAAACCATAACACCTGATTTACCTACTGCCTCCAGCTCCACTCATACATCAAATATCCCTCTTCCCAATAATGAAACACCCGGAGCAATGCCTGAGTTATACCTGAAGTTATACTTAACTTATACCTAACTTATACCTAACTTATACCTAACTTATACCCAATCTCCTCCCTATCTTCTCGGTAGTAACTCCTAACCTACCTCTTGTTTACTCCCTATCTGCCCCCTTGCATCTTGCTACTTGTCCCTTGTCCCTTGTCCCTTGTTCTTTGTCCCTTGTGCCTTTTCCCAACACTTTCTTAATTACAATCCGCAGCTACCCACATTCTGTCCCTAACACTATGACCGCACCTTTTTAACCCGTAACTTTGCGCTGCCTTAAAAAAGTGGTCAACCAATAATATATATGAATCTATTTGCACAGCAGGAAACCGAATTTGAGAGACGGCATATCGGTCCTGATGAAACAGAAGTAAAGGAAATGCTCGCTACCATTGGGGTAGAAAGCATAGAAGAACTAATTAACAAAACCATCCCTCCAAGTATTCACCTGGAGCAGCCGCTAAGACTGCCGGCTGCCATCAGCGAATATGAATACCTGAACGAATTAAAGCAGGTAGCACTTAAAAACAAAGTGTATAAAACATGGATAGGCCAGGGGTACTACAATACCATTACACCCAGCGTTATCCTCCGCAACCTCTTTGAGAACCCGGGATGGTACACCCAATACACACCTTACCAGGCAGAAATATCGCAAGGCAGGCTGGAAAGCCTGCTCAACTTCCAAACCCTGATTGCCGACCTTACCGGTCTGGAACTGGCTAATGCTTCCCTGCTTAGACGAGGCTACTGCTGCAGCAGAAGCTATGGCAATGCTGTTTCACCATGTAAATAATCCCGGTAAGATCACTAAGCCTAAGTTTTTTGTTGACAATCATATTTTCCCGCAAACCAAAGATGTCCTTATCACCCGCGCTACCCCCATTGGTGTAGAACTGGTATTCGGAGAATATGCTGAAGCCCAATTAGATGAAACTTATTTCGGTGCGTTCGTTCAATATCCTAATAATAACGGCTCGGTAGAAGATTACAAGTCTTTCATTGAGCAGGTGCATGCAGTAAAAGGGTATGTGGTAATGGCTACCGATCTGTTAGCCTTAACCTTGCTTACTTCTCCCGGCGAGTTAGGTGCCGATGTGGCTATTGGCTCTGCACAGCGTTTTGGTGTGCCGCTGGGCTATGGTGGTCCGCACGCTGCATTCTTTGCCACAAGGGATGAATTTAAGCGCGGTATTCCCGGGCGTATTATCGGTGTAAGCGTAGATGCACAAAACAACCGCGCACTGCGTATGGCATTGCAGACCCGCGAGCAGCACATTAAGCGTGAAAAAGCTACTTCTAATATCTGTACTGCACAGGCGTTGCTCGCCAACATGGCGGCTATGTATGCCGTGTTTCATGGTCCTGATGGATTAAGGCAAATAGCAGAGCGTGTTGCATTGCTCACGCAAACTTTAGCCGAAACATTAGAGGAGCTTGGCTTCAGGAACGAAAACAAGTATTATTTCGATACGCTTAAAATAAAAGGGGATGCTGCCGCCATTCGCCCTATAGCAGAAAATGCCCAGATCAACTTCCGCTATTTTAACGATGGTACCATAGGTATCAGCCTCGATGAAACTACTACACAGAAAGATGTGCTGGACATAGCCTATGTGTTTGCTTCTGTAAAGGGGCTGGCAGATATTGCTGTAGGCTTCGATACAGAAGATTATGAATTACAGGGTATTCCGGCTTTTGCAAAACGGGCATCTGCTTACTTAACACATCCGGTCTTCAACATCCACCACAGCGAAACGCAGATGATGCGTTACATGAAGCAACTGGAAAACAAAGACCTTTCGCTCAATACCAGCATGATATCACTGGGTAGCTGCACCATGAAGCTTAATGCTGCTACCGAAATGATCCCGGTAAGCTGGCCAGCTTTCAGCCACATGCACCCGTTTGTGCCAGCCGACCAGGCGCAGGGGTATCAATATATTATTGAAGAGTTAAGCAAATACCTCTGCGAGATCACCGGCTTTGATGCCTGCAGCCTGCAGCCCAACAGCGGTGCCCAGGGCGAATATGCAGGATTGCTTACCATTATGCAATACCACAAGGCGCAGGGCAATGCACACCGCAATGTGGTGCTGATCCCTATCTCTGCACACGGCACCAATCCTGCAAGTGCGGTAATGACGGGAATGAAAGTAGTGGTGGTAAAAAGTGATGCTGGAGGCCATATAGACGTAGAAGACTTAAAAGCTAAAGCTGAACAATACAAAGACACCTTGGGTGCCCTGATGGTTACCTACCCGTCCACACATGGTGTATTTGAAGAAGGTATACAGGAAATGTGCAATATCGTGCATGAGCATGGCGGACAGGTATATATGGATGGCGCTAACATGAATGCGCAGGTTGGACTTACCTCACCTGCTACCATCGGTGCTGATGTTTGCCACCTTAACCTGCATAAGACATTTGCTATTCCGCATGGTGGTGGCGGTCCTGGCATGGGGCCTATTTGTGCGAAGGAGCACCTGAGACCTTATTTACCCGGCCACGCTATTACCTTTAGAGGTGAAGAATCAACAGCAGGCAGCTTACCATGCAGTAAGTGCCGCACCGTTTGGTTCTGCCAGTATATTGCTGATCAGCTATGGATATATCAGGATGTTGGGTGAAACCGGCGTAAAGAAAGCAACAGAAATATGCGATCCTTAATGCCAACTATATGAGGGCAAGGCTGGAGCAGCATTATCCAATCCTCTACACAGACCGCTAATGGCACCTGTGCACATGAGTTTATTGTAGACCTGCGTCCTTTTAAAGCTACCAGCGGTGTAGAAGCAGAAGATGTAGCCAAGCGCCTGATTGATTATGGTTTCCATGCGCCTACCATGAGCTTCCCTGTGCCGGGCACAATCATGATTGAGCCTACAGAGAGCGAAGACAAGGCTGAACTGGACCGATTTTGCGAAGCCCTCATCAGTATCAGGGAGGAAATAAAAGCTATTGAGGAAGGCAAGGCTGATAAAGCGGACAATGCTTTGAAGAATGCCCCTCACACACAGGCTGTTATTTGTGCCGATGAGTGGAACCACACATACAGCCGTAAGGAAGCTGCCTTCCCGCTGCACTATGTTACACTCAACAAGTTCTGGCCTTCTGTAGCCCGCATCAACAATACATTTGGCGACCGTAACCTGGTATGCACCTGCGAACCGGTTTCGGCGTATATGAGTTAGTTAATATTATTTGTGTAAAACAATAAAGCCTCTGCAATAAAGCAGAGGCTTTATTGTTTTAATTACCTTTTGTCGAAATGTCTTTATCGGTAGCCTATTGTGTGTTAGCCCTGGGACATTGCGGCTATAGATTTGACCGGGACTTTGTAATAGGTATAGCTTATACCAACTATATGTACCAGGTTTTTTAATATTCCAGCCACAGGTCTTTACTTAATTATCAGGCAAGCAGCACTGTTGAAAAGCTGTTTTTATATCCATTATTTGCGTCCGTTCTGTAAACTGCTCTTGTTTAGCATTTATGCAACGCCTGCTTTGTCCTAAACAAGATAGTTTTGCAACATAATGGCAGATTTTATTAACAGTAATTGGCAGAAGCGCTCAGCAGACCATCAAAAGCAGTATAAGCAATGGCTGCAACGTGCTGACAAGAATAAGGTGCTGAAGCAATTGCCTGATGCGCATGAGGCAGCATTTGAGAATATCAATTGCCTGGATTGTGCTGCCTGCTGCAAAAACTATTCACCCCGCTTTAAAACACCCGACATTAAACGCATCAGTAAGCATCTGAAGATGAAGGAAAGTGTTTTTATAGATACTTACCTTCGGTTGGATGAGGATGGTGATTATGTGGTAAAAAGTAAGCCCTGCCCTTTCCTGGATAGTAACAATTATTGCAGCATTTACGATGTGCGTCCCTCCGACTGTGAGCGTTTCCCTTACACTGATGAAGATGTATTGCTAAAGCGTCCTAATATCACTTTGAAAAACGCTACCTTTTGCCCCATTGTTGTTTTTGTGTTGGAGAGATTGCAAGCTCATGCCCCCATCCCCTAAAGGGGTGTTTTGATGCTGTGTCTTAACTTGTCCCGTAATTTTATTATTGATCTCCTGGAGATTCAGAGCTATACCTAACATATACTTAAGTTATACCTAACATATACCTAAGTTATACTTAATCTCCTCCCTGTCTCCGTCGTATCTGCGCCGTATTTCCTTCGTATCTCGCCCCTTGATACCTGCTTCCTGTCTCTGCTGAATATTCGTCCGGTTATATTTTATGGGACAAGTTAAGAGTCTGATTCTATCTATGGTACACAGGGCGACAACTTGTTTCATGCTACCCATATTATGTCCTTAGAGGACATCCACTGCCTGACTTAATAAAGTTGCCCCTTTTAGGGTAAGGCTTCTTTTCGGTTACTCCCCTTCAGGGGTTGGGGGCTTTCCGTACATTTGCACCCGTGAGACATAAGCAAAAGCCTGTGATTTTACAGGACGTACTGGTAGAAAATTATGCTGCAGAGGGCAAGTGCATCAGCCGGGTAGAGGGTAAAGCTGTTTTTATCGAAAATGTAGTGCCCGGTGATGTTGTGGATGTGCAGTTGCATAAAAGTAAAAAAGACTGGGCAGAAGGTTTTCCGCTCCACTTCAAAAAATACTCAACAGAAAGAGTCCAGCCATTTTGCAAGCACTTTGGCGTTTGTGGCGGTTGCCAGTGGCAGCACCTGCCTTATGAAAGGCAACTGCAATACAAGCAGCAGCAGGTAATAGACAATCTTACACGCATTGGCAAAATACAACTGCCCGAAATACAGCCTATTGCCGGTTGCCGGCAAACTATTCGATATCGCAACAAACTGGAATACACTTTCTCTAACAAGCGCTTTATTCCTGATGAAGAGTTTAAACTAGTTAAGCCGGGAAGAAGCTGCCACAGCATATTATAAAGATGTGGCTGGTTATCATGCCAAAGGCGTGTTCGACAAAGTAGTGGAAATTGATATTTGCCATTTGCAGGACGAGCCAACCAATGCTTTGCGGAAGACCATCGCACAATATGCAAAAGACAACAATTTACCTTTTTACGACATTAGGCAGCATGATGGCTGGTTACGCACCATGCAGGTACGCACTACAACTACCGGAGAACTGATGGTGAATGTTGTAATTGGCTATGAAGACAGCCTGCACCAGCAAGCTTTACAAGAATTATTATTGCAACAATTTCCGCAAATCACCACTTTATTGTTTACCATCAATACCAAAAAAAACGACAGTTTATATGACCTGGAGCCACAGGTGGTGTATGGCAAGGGCTATATAACAGAAAAGCTGGAAGACTATTATTTTAAGATCAGTCCGAAATCTTTCTTCCAAACCAACAGTTTACAAGGGGAAGTGTTGTATTCCATCACACGCCGGTTTGCGGAATTGGATGGCACACAAACGGTGTATGATCTATATTGTGGTACAGGCAGCATTGGCATTTTTGTAAGTTCTTTGACAAAAAAGGTTATTGGAGTAGAAATGGTAGATGAGGCCATACAGGATGCACGTGAAAATGCTGCGCTCAACAATATCAGTCACGCGCAGTTTTTCACCGGTGACGTGGTAACAATATGCGATGATGACTTTTTTGCAGCGCATGGAAGGCCCGATGTAATTATTACAGACCCGCCGCGTGCAGGTATGCACGAAAAGCTTGTAAACAAATTATTGGACATTGCAGCTCCGCTCATTGTATATGTAAGCTGTAACCCTGCCACACAGGCACGCGATCTGGCCTTGCTGGATGCCAAATATGCAGTTACCCGTGTTCAGCCTGTCGACATGTTTCCACATACATTACATATTGAGAATGTAGTACAACTGAAATTGCGGTAAAACAATGAGCATAGTTTTTGCAAAATATATTAGCAGAAGCAACAATGTAATCAGTGCGTTTGTCTCCTATTTTAAAGCAACAGAAAACTTTTCAGTACACTAATGACAGAATTCAGACCTGGAAGATTCCAGATTTTACCCACGATAATAAAGAATTTAATAATTATAAATGTGCTGGTATTCCTGGCACAAACCGTATTTGGTGAGCGACTTGGCTTTTCTTTTGAAAATTTATTTGCTCTGCATACTTGGCAAAGTCCTTTGTTTAGACCATGGCAATTTATAACACACTTATTCATGCATGGCAGCATTGGTCATATTTTTGGTAATATGCTTGCTTTGTGGATGTTTGGTTCGATACTGGAAAATTTGTGGGGACCAAAACGTTTTCTTATCTTTTACCTGGTATGCGGTTTAGGTGCTGCTTTGTCTCACATGATTGTTTTATATATCGAAAACCAGCATTTATTGCAACAGTACAATGCATTAAATTATGTTGCGCAGCAGGAATACAGAACAGCAGTCTTTAGCAGGATTGACGAACCTACGCTTGGTGCATCGGGGGCAGTATTTGGCTGCCTGGCAGCATTTGGATATTTATTTCCAAATACCTACATCTATTTGTACTTTTTCGTACCCATAAAAGCCAAATGGTTCGTAATTATGTATGCGGCTTATGAATTTTTTACCGCTATTCAGAATAGTGCAGGCGATAGTGTGGCGCATGTGGCGCATCTGGGAGGTGCGCTTGTTGGATTTATTTTAGTATATTTCTGGAATAAAAATAACCGCCGGAATTTTTATTGAAACTTAACAGGATTTACGATATTTTATAAGCAATTTTGAAAACATTATTTTATGGGTGTGATGCAACAGAACAGAAGGAATTCTATATTGCTGGGTGCCGATAACAATGCACTGATGTGGCTGATTGCCATCAATGCGGTTGTTTTTGTATTAGTATTTTTCATTAAAATCATTTATTTATTATCTAACGATGCCAATGCTGTACTGCACTTCAATACACAAGTGCTTAACTGGATAACACTGCCTGCACCTGCGGTTAAACTGTTTACACGCCCCTGGACTATTTTTACTTACATGTTTACCCACGATAGTGTATGGGGGCTTATCAGTACGCTGCTGTGGCTATGGGGCTTTGGCTACATACTGCAAGACCTTACCGGAAATAAAAAGATCATCCCCATTTACATCTATGGTGGCGTAGCAGGTGCTTTATTTTTTGTACTTACACTTAACTTAATCCCGGCTTTTCGGCCTAACGTTGGAGATGTACCGCCAATGGTTGGCGCCGGTTCTGCTATTATGGCTATTGCAATAGCCACTACCACCTTTGCACCTAATTACAAGTTGTTGCCAATGCTCAATGGCGGCATACCGCTTTGGGTACTTACACTCATATTCGTTGCATTTGACTATGCCACTGTAGGAAGCGGCGATCCGGGAACTGCAATGGCTCACCTTGCCGGCGCAGGTGTGGGCTATTTGTATGTAAAACAATTACAAAGAGGCACCGATATCGGCGCGTGGATGCACAACTTGGCAGACTGGATAAATGATTGGTTCAACCCGGATAAAAAGCATAAAAAGCCCTCTGTGAAGCAGCAGATCTTTTATAAAGCCAGTAAAAAACCCTACGAAAAAGTATCCCGGTTTTCGCAGCAGCGGCTGGATGAAATACTGGATAAGATAAATGAAGATGGCTACTCATCTCTGAGTAATGACGAGAAAGAGTTTTTGAAGAAAGCCAGCAAAGAAGATTTCTGATAAACCTTTTTAATGAAACATTCTTTTAAGTTTTGCTGGATTGTATTATGTGCCATTTTCTCACTAATTTTTCTTATTTCAGCCTTCAGCCAGTTTATTCCGCCTGCTGTATTTAGTTATATTATATTTTTTGCTATTGCCTTTCCGTACTTGTTTGCTGTAATGGTCGTACTGGCTGTTATCAGCTTTTTTATTCATAGAAAAACAGGGTACATCTTATTAGTCCTGCTCTTTTTAGGATTATACAATTTGTCCCAAACAATAGCAGTGTCGCCCGGCAGCACATGGAAACCTGCTAAAGAAAAAAAAGCTTTACGTGTTCTTACCTGGAATGTGGCTGATTTTGTCAATGCCTGGCCATTATCTTCTCCTGACGGTCAAATAAGAAAGGAAATGCTGCAGATGATAACAAACTACAACCCTGATGTACTTTGCCTGCAGGAATACAGTATTTTTATAGGTAGCGATAAGCTGGTGAATGTAAAGAATGAATTAGATTCGATTGGTTATAAATATATCCTCCAGTCGAATGATCTGAATTCTACCAATCGATGGTTAACAATAAATAGGGGAGTAGCCATATGCAGTAAAACGCCTCTTACAGATTCGGGAAAGATAACTTTCCAATATGATAATCACAAGGAGAGCATGTTGTATGCAGATGTGCTGCTGGAAGGCAAAAAAGTCCGTATTGCTACAGCACACTTATTTTCCTATGGACTTTTCCCCGGGTCGGATTATGGGTATGAGGGCGGTGAACGCCGGGTGATGAGAAAACTTTATTCTTATAAAAAGAGTGTTCAACAAAGAATGCGCGAAACTGAAATAGAACATCAGTATCAGGCGAAGATTATCAGTCGTACACTCGATACCATCTCCAATCCGGTAATTTATTGTGGTGACATGAACACTGTGCCTACATCTTATACATATCGCATCCTGAGAGGCGAACGGCAGGACGCTTTTTTAAGAAAGGGTAATGGTATTGGAAATACTTTTTATAAAGTAGCACCTACTCTGCGCATAGATGTTTGCTTTGCTGATAAAGCTCTTGATGTACTGCAAAGCGAAGTAGCAAAGCGAAAATTATCCGACCATTATGCTGTAATAACGGATGTATGCTGGAAGCAGTAAATAAACCCTTTGATTGTCTTACATTTACGGTATGGCACGCCAGGTTGTTAGAAGATTAGTTAGAAAGATATGCAGCTTTATGACTGTGCTTTTCTGCATTACTTATTTAATTTCGTGCCTGCTGCCATATCTCAATCCGGCTACCTGGTGGTTTATCGGTTTTTTAGGCTTAACTTTCCCGTATCAGGCTATTATATTGATCTTCGCAGTAATTTTTTGGTTAATTGCAAAGCCACGTTGGTCGCTCGTTCCGCTAATTACCCTTTTGGTTGGATATAAGCAATTAAGTGTGTTATTTGCCATCCATCCGTCGTCAGATTTTGCGGAAGAGAAAGCCGATTCTACTATCCGTATTGTAGACTGGAATGTTGGTAACATGTATGGATTGAGCAACAGTACGGATATACGAAAGCATAACCGCACCGAAATAGCAGGTGCTATTTTAAAGCTCAACCCCGATATTATTTGTTTACAGGAGTTCAATCATTCTACCAAACAAGGCGAAGAGGCAGATAATATTGGTTTGTTTTCGGGTAAATATCCACATCATTATTTTTCAAAGGACGTAAATAAAAATGACGGCTATTACCAGTACGGCATCCATTGTTTTTTCAAAGTACCCCATTATCAATACCGCCAGGATACCTTATCCACATGGGAGTGTGGAAAGCCTTATTTATGTTGATATTCTGCTACAAGGCGATACAGTACGCCTGTTTACCTCGCACCTGCAGTCTTTTAAATTTACAAGTAATGACTATGCTGATATAAACCGGATAAAAGAACAGGATAATGAAACACTGGAAGCTTCCAAAAATATCATTACTAAAATGAAATATGCATTTCAGAGGCGAGGCCAACAGTCTGATGTGGTGCATGAAACCATTAGTAAATGCCCGTATTCTTCGTATTATGTGCGGTGACTTTAATGATGTGCCCAACTCTTACACTTATTTTCATATCCGCGGATACCGGCAGGATGCTTTTTTAGCGAAGGGCTTTGGAATTGGTAAAAGCTTTAATGCCTTAGCTCCAACCTTGCGCATAGATTATATTTTGCCGGATACTACTTTCAACATTCATCAATTTGATATGGTGGATGAAGACCTAAGCGACCATTTTATGCTGGTAACGGATATAAGCCTGAAGAAAAAAACTTTAAGATAAGTTTCAAGAAGCAAGATTCAAGCATTCAAGCTGCAAGCAACTGCTTGAAGCATTCGCACTTATGTCTTCGTACATAATTTAAATTCCCCTTTATACAATCTCATTTTATCTTCGCGCAATGCTGAAAGTATATAATTCTTTAACCCGCCAAAAAGAAGTGTTTGAATCCATAATCCCCGGATATGTAGGCATGTATGTGTGCGGCCCTACCGTAAGCGGCGAAAGCCATCTTGGGCCATGCCCGGCCTTATATCACTTTCGATATGGTGTATCGCTACCTGATGCACCTGGGCTATAAAGTGCGTTATGTGCGCAATATAACCGATGCCGGCCATTTTGAAGAAGAAGGCCGCGAAGCGGAAGATAAAATAAGCAAGAAGGCGGTGATAGAAAAACTGGAGCCGATGGAGCTGGTGCAGAAATACACCAACCTGTTTCATTGGGCGTATGACGCAGTTTAATACCCTGCGACCCAAGCATAGAGCCTACTGCTACCGGCCATATTGTAGAGCAGATAGAAATGATTAAAGAAAATCATTGCAGATGGCTATGCATATGAAGTAAATGGTTCTGTTTATTTTGATGTAAAGAAATATGACGAAGTATTTTCGCAGAAAGGAATGCCTTATGGCATTTTAAGCGGCCGCGTACTGGAAGAAATGCTGGAAACCACCCGCGAGCTGGACAACCAGGAAGAGAAACGAAACAAAGCCGATTTTGCCTTGTGGAAAAATGCGCCGCCGGAACATATCATGCGCTGGCAAAGTCCCTGGGGCGAAGGCTTTCCCGGGCTGGCATATTGAATGCTCGGCCATGAGCTCAAAATACCTGGGTGAGCAGTTTGATATTCATGGTGGCGGTATGGATCTGCAGTTTCCGCACCATGAATGCGAGATAGCGCAAAGTACCGTTTGCAATGGCAAAATACTGGCGAGGTACTGGATGCACAACAACATGATCACCATCAACGGTAAGAAAATGGGCAAGAGCTATAACAATGTGATCAAGCTGACTGAGCTTTTCAGCGGCAATCACCCGATGCTGGACCAGGCTTATCACCCGATGACCATCCGCTTTTTCATTTTGCAAACGCATTACCGCAGTACGCTCGATTTTGGCAATGAAGCATTGCAGGCAGCAGAGAAAGGTTTAAAGCGTTTATGGGAAGCGTATGAAATATTGCAGCAGTTAACTATTGTTGAAAACTGCAGTTTGCAACAGATGCAGAATTGGATTCCAAAGTCATTAAGCTGCTGAATGAGTTTGATGAATTCATCAATGATGATTTCAATACAGCTAAAGTGCTGGCAAATATGTTTGAGCTGGTACCTGTAATAAATGGTATCAAAGACAGGCATATAGCCGCTGATGCAATCAGTGCGTCCACATTAGAGTTGCTGAAGCAGCAGATGAAGATGTATATTGAAGATATACTTGGGTTGCAAAGCATACAGCAATACAACAATACCCAATTGAACGGTGTTATTGAGCTAATGATTAAGCTGCGCAAGGAAGCGAGGCAAAAGAAGGATTATGTATTAAGTGACAGAATAAGAAATGAACTGGATACTCTGGGTATTCAGTTGAAAGATGAAAAGGATGGTAATATTAGTTATACAATTGGATGAGTTTGTGAATTGTGAATAGATAGATCACTTCACCACCTCTAAAAAGGTTCCGGATCTTTGAATGGCTCGGAACCTTTTTCTTTATAACATGATGCGGTTAATTGGAAAGTACCTTCAATTAAATTGAGATATTAGTGTGAGCAATCTTCTACATGACAATGATTTGCCTTTTTACAGCTACTAAAATTTAAGTAATGTGCTGTAACAATCAGGAGTACTGCGGGGACTAATAACAATAATTGCTGTTCGTGCCACACTTGCTTGGCACATAGAAATAATATTCCCAGGACAAAGATTAGCAGTGGCGTAAGCTGGTGATGGTGTTTTTTGTAACCATGGTATAATGAATACAACCCTACAGCAGCAGCAATGATTATCATCATGATCTCAAAGCCGGTATTATCTATTATTTCTACGCCAAATACAGGCAGGCTGGTTAGCACCAATGGCAGTAAAGCACAATGGATAGCACAAGCAACCGAAGCAGAAATACCGAGCATGTCCAAATTTATCTTTGAATGCATAGAGCAAAAGTAAAGTAAGAAAAGCACCACTTTGCAACAAAGTTGCAGATATTTATCTAACAGAATGTTAGCATTATTAAACTGCTGTACAACTGGTGTAACTTTGAACTTATGAATCGCAAAAAGATTTTGACATACAGCTTATTTTTTATAGGTCTGGTTGTTTTATTTCTATTTTTTGTCTTTTGGGGTACTGACAATTGGAAGACAAGAATGCCAACACTTGCTACAGTGCAGCCATTCGCCTTTATTGCAGAGAATGGGAAACCCTTTACTTATAGAGACATGCAGGGAAAAGTGTGCGTGGTAAACTTTTTTTTTACAACCTGCAAGGGCATTTGCCCGCGCACAAACAGCAACATGAAGAAGATATATGAGGTATTTAAAGATAAGCCCGACTTCATGATTGTTTCGCACACCAGCGATCCCGAAACGGACTCTGCCGCAACGTTGTTGAAATATGCTCAAAAGATGAAAGTAGATACTGCTAAGTGGGTTTTTCTTACCGGACGCAAAGACAGCCTGTACCAGCAAGCACGCAATAGTTATTTGCTGGATGACCCGAAAAACAGTGTCAAGAATATCAATGACCAGTTTTTACATACCCAGTTCTTTGCTTTGGTTGATAAAAACGGCAATGTGCGGGGACAGATTTATGACGGATTGAAAGTGCAGGATTTAAAGCAATTGGAAAGCGACATTAATACCTTGTTGAACGAACGGGAGGCAAAGAGCCATTTTGCTGATGGTACGTTTACTAATAATCCTTAATGCTTTGCTATATGAAAGAAGGAATTATTGATATACTAAAGAAAAGCGGTCTCAGCCTGACTGACACCCGCAAGCGTATTCTGCAATTCTTTTTGGAAAGTGATAATGCATTGGCGCACGCTGACGTAGAGAGATTAAGCGGAGATCAGTTTGACCGCGTAACCAGTGTACCGTACGCTTCAGACGTTCGTAGATAAAGGTATCATTCATACTATTCCTACTGCGGACAATGCGGTGCGTTATGCTTTGTGCCAAAGCGAATGCAGTGCCGGTCATCACCACGATGAACATGTACATTTTGTGTGTGATATATGTGGTGCAACTTTTTGCCTGCAACATACGGCTATTCCACAAGTGCAATTGCCTAATGGTTTCAAGCTGCGCCAGGTAGATGTTTTAGCCAGTGGCAAATGCAGTAAATGTGCTTAACATAATAAAGAAGTTTTAACTCAGGTTAGTAAAAAACCACCGCAAGTCGTTATTCCTTTTTAAAGAAATGAGATGGTTTGTTAGAACTTAATTTACAAATCTGCTGTTTCCATTCTTCTTTTACAGATATAGAAATAGACTGCTAAATAAACGGCAGCAGTAATCAGCATGTAAGTAACATTGGCAGGATCTATCGCTTTGTCAATCACTCCTCTAAAAAGTGGTAGCGGAATAAGGTTGTCGTTACTTTCAAGCGGGAAATACTTCCCTGTATTGTTAAGATAATGATTAGCAGCAATGGATAACAATTGGTCAAATATTTCAGCATATAAAAAATACACACCAATAGCTATACCTGAGCGTCGGAATAAGGTGGCAATTACCAAAGCTAGAGAAGTATAGCTAAGCGTTTGAATGAAGAATAAACCCACATAATGTATGTTTTGCAGCTTAAAGCCGGCATTCCCCTCAGATATGCCAAAATATAATGCAACCAGGAAAACTACTATAGCAGAAGCTAAAGCAATAAGCACGCACAGCATCATTTTTACATAAATAAATTGGGCCCGGCTAAGCCCATCAATGATGTTCTGGCGGTGAGTTTTATAAGAAAACTCATTGGTCATTAAAATAATGATGATCAATCCCGGAAAGAACAGCAAAAAGCTGGCTATATAACTTATCGTATGCCACACTTCAGGAAACTGAAATGGAGGCGTGCCTAAAATCATCTGTGCTGCTGGTGCGTTACTAAAAGCATTGTGCTGTACAGTATAAACAATTTCATTTACTCCATACAAGCTGAGGGCAAACAAAACACTCAATATCCAAAACGTGCGGTAGTATTTTATCTTCAGCCATTCTATTTTTAAAAGGTGCAGCATACAATTTATTGGTTAGTCAATTCAAGGAATTTGGTTTCGAGACTTTTCTTTTTCAGTTGCAAATGATTAAGCACAATACCATGACTAAAGCAATATTGGTTTATTGCTTCAAGGTTAGCAGTACCGGCGGGATACTTTAATTGAATAACTGTTTCGGCTTTGTTCATGGAAGAATAGCTGTTCATGTTTTTCAGAGTATTGGCTAATGCCTGCATATCTGTAGCAGCTACTTCCGCAATATCTTCGGTTTGCAGCACTTCATCAACATCGCCTGCTGTTAGTAAGTTACCCCTTTTAAGAATAGCCACATGCGTGCACACCTTTTCAACCTCATCCAGCAGGTGACTTGCCATTATAATGGTTTTGCCGGTAGCAGCTAATCTTTTTATTAAATCTCTGATCTCGGCTATCCCAACCGGGTCAAGTCCGTTTGTAGGTTCATCAAATATCAATATATCGGGATTGCCCAATAGGGCAGAAGCAATGGCCAGGCGTTGTTTCATACCTAATGAGTAGGTATTAAAACTGCTTTTCTTACGCTCATACAAACTCACCTGTTGGAGCACCGTATCTATATCTTCCTTGCCTTTACCTTTTATTTCGGCTGCTATCGCTAAGTTTCTTTCGGCAGATAAGTAATGATAAAAGTTGGGCGTTTCCAACAGGGTACCTATATGTTTACGTGTTTTATGCGTAGGAGGCTGGCCATAAAATAACACCGTGCCGGAAGTAGCCTTTAGTATATTTAATACAATGCCGAGCATTGTTGTTTTTCCACTGCCATTAGGTCCTAAAATACCGAAAACGCTACCTTCAGGTACTTCAAAAGATACATCCCGAAGCGCCTGTATAGCCCCATATTGTTTACTTAGATTTTGAATACTTAATACATTCACTTAATACATTTTTGCCGGAAAGATAAACCAAAGCTATTCAGTAAAAAAGATATTGTAGGAGCGGTAAGTTCTCATAGATGAGCATAGATATGGAAGGTCTAGGGGAATGAGATTCTGAATGATGGTTTGCCTTACTCACACTCTTTAGAACAGAAATTCTCAGGCAAGTTTATACACCTTCCCTGGTAAGCTCAATACCATGTTTTGCAGTTCGAGATTCAAGATGGCTGCCGCTGCTGCACTGCTGCTCAACCCGCTTTGAAGGTACACTTGATCTATATGTACAGCATCTTTTTCTTTCAGGATATCTACCACCATTTGCTCTTCTTCAGTTAGTTGAATGAACAGTTCTTTTTGTACTTTTCTCTTTACCGAAGGCATTTGCCAGCCTAACTCAATTGCCAGTTGCTTTACATCGGTAAATAAGATGGCTTTATGATTTTGTATTAAATAATTACAGCCTGCACTTTTAATATCAATCGTTCTGCCGGGTATAGCAAATACGTCCCTGTTATAGCTGTTAGCCAATTCAGCAGTTATCATGCTGCCACCGCGTACAGCAGTTTCTACTACAATTGTAGCATCAGCCAGGGCGGCTACTATGCGATTACGTCGTGGAAAGGTATGCTTATCTGGTTTTATGGTAGAAGTAAATTCTGTAAGTAAGCCGCCATGCAGTACCATTTCCTTTGCCATGCTTTTGTGCGGAGGCGGATAAATAAGTTGTAACCCATGTCCAAGCACTCCCACAGTTGGCAGTTCATTTTGCATTGCCGCTTTGTGTGCAATAGCATCTATACCATAAGCAAGACCGCTTACAATAAGTGGTGAAAACTCCTTTAAGTCAGTTACAAGTTTTTCTGTAACTGCTTTGCCATATTCTGTATTTGTCCTTGTTCCAACGATACTGATGATGCGTGAAGCATTCAAATCAGCATTGCCCCGATAGTATAACAGTACAGGTGCATCATAACTGTTCAACAGGCGTTTAGGATAATTACCGTTCGTCATAAACAAGGGGTGAATATTGTACTTCTCTATGAAGAGCATTTCTTTTTCTGCTGCATCAAAATCGCTGAAGCTTTTGATGCTTCTGGCTTTTACCTCACCTATGTATTCAACTGCACCTAGCTGTTTTACCGAGGCTTTAAAAATGCTTGCTGCATCACCAAATTGTTCAATCAAAACCTTAGCTTGTATGCACCCTAATCCTGGTACAAGAGTGAGCGCTATCTGGTACAATAAATCATTATTCATAGTTATGTGGCTTGCAGCAGTGATAAAAAGCTAACTGTTAAGGGTCGGCAATATACATTACATTTTTAGCTTTGTGGATCAACCGTTCATCACTAAAATACTTGCCTTCGCTTGCTGCAATTCTTTATTTGCATCACTTTTTAAAACAAAATAAAAACCCTAAACATTATGAAAAAAATCTTCATTGCAATTGCATTGATCGCAGCATTCTCCGTAGCAGCAAACGCACAAAAAGGCACTAAGCAAATAAGTGCAGGCGTGGAATTAGGTCTTCCAACCGGTACATTTGGTGATGCAGCCAAAGTAGGCTTTGGTGTTAATGGAAAAGCCATCTTCGGCATTACAGATAACGGTAACATTACTGCTACTACCGGTATATCCAATTTTGGTCTCAAAGGTTATAGTAGTTCTAACGTAACAGTAATTCCTGTTCTTGGTGGCTACCGTCACAACTTCCAGGGGAGCGTTAAAGGCCTTTATGCAGAACCTCAAATTGGTGCTGGTATTTACTTCTCTAAATATGGTACCGGTGGTTACAAGGAAACGGATTCTGAAGTAGATTTTACCTGGGCACTTGGCGGTGGCTATGTATATGATAACTTCGATTTTGGTTTACGCTATCAGAGAGCACAGGCAAATGGAGGCGGTGCCGGCTTCTTTGCTTTGAAAATTGCTTATAACTTTCCTATTGGCGGTAAATAAAATTTACTCACCTTATTGATAAAAGGCTGGATTATGATATGTAGTTCAGCCTTTTATTTTAATCCCTTACAAATTATGAATTGTACCACTCTCTGTTTGGTATCATGATATGCACTGCTCCAAGGTCACTGCCTGTTTTTTGGCAAGCTTGGGATTCTCCCGAGGAGTCTGTGATCTGTGGACTAGCAACCGGTAACTGGTAACTGGTATCAGGTAACCAAATTGAATCAGGTATTACCTCTTTTATAACCCTTAAAAACAAAACACAACAGAAAATGAGAAAGATATTATTTTCTCTGGCAACTTGTATTATTGTATCGTTAGCTGCACATGCACAAAGCGGAACTACTAAAATTGGTATTGGCGCAGAACTCGGTGCTCCTATCGGGAATGCTAAAGATGTTCTCAAAATGGGTTTTGGTGGCTCGGCAAAAGCTTTATTCGGTATTGGTAATGCCGGTCAGATTACCCTTACCTCCGGCTATTCTACCTTTAGCGCTAAGGGCTTGGATGATGGTGAAAAGGCATCATTAAGCATCATTCCGCTTATAGCTGGTTACAGACAGAACTTTAATGGTTTTTATGTTGAACCACAGGCAGGTGCAGGTCTCATACTTGAGAAAGATGAAAATGGCTATGGAAGCGAAAAAGGCTCCACCACCAGATTTACCTGGGCTGTAGGTGCCGGTTACGTCATTAGTAACGTAGATGTAGGAGTTCGCTATCAAAGGTCAGAAGCTAATGGCGGCAACTTTAGCTATGTAGGAATTAAGGTTGCTTACAATATTCCTCTTTGAGTTAAGTTAAAATAGTTTATATTAATAAAAGAGGTTAGCCCAGGCTAACCTCTTTTATTGTATGCTATAGACTGAAGTGCAATTATCAAACTGAAACACCTCCCTGTTTTTATATATATTAAAGAAGTTCTCATTTTATACCATGTTCAGTTAGATGGCATAATATGCTATGCCCATAGTTCACAGTTTATATCCGGCAACTGGCAACCGGTAACTGGTATCAGCTAACTTATTTGAATCTGGTATTACCTATTGCAGCAACTGGAGGTGCAATGTATTAAAGTTCTGCAGTGAGGATAATTTGAAGTCTGCTGCACCCCATTTTTCTTCTTTATAGCGTTTATGCTCCGGAACTACTACGCATTTCATACGCGCTGCTTTGGCAGCGATCATTCCATAAAAAGAATCCTCGAAAGCTACACATCTTGTAGGGTGTGATTCTAAGCTTTCGGCACAGTTTAAATATACCTGTGGATGAGGCTTGCCATATGGCAAATGCTGGGCAGAAGCAGTAGCTTTTACATATTTTCTTATTCCACACAGATCCATTACTACATCGATCATCTTTTGAGGTGAAGAAGAGGCTATGCCAATTTTAAATCGTAAAGAATGAAACAGATCAAATACGTGCTGAACGCCGCTCATCACTTTGCAGTTGGTGCTTACTAAATCGAGCACACGCTGCAATATTTTTTCTTCTGCTTCCGCTTCCTTGCTTTCCGGTATATTAAAATAAGAGAACCACCAATGCACAAATTCCCGCGTACGCAAGCCGGTAGTTGTAATATGCTGCTCGGGCGATAAGCGAAAGCCATAATCTCCAAATACTTCATTAGAGGCGATTGCCCATAAGGGTTCACTGTCTACCAACAATCCATCCATATCAAATATTACTGTTTCCAACTGCATGTGCTCATTTTTTAAAGTGCGCAAAGATAAGCGGGGATAGGTAGTGGGTGGTTGTGAATATAATAATGATCTGACTTTAAAATGTACATAAAAAAGTAACTTTAATGGTTACAAATTAGCACAAATTACAGGGTGTAAACGACCCTATACGAGAGAAACAAGCACGTCCAAAAGCTCATCCATACAGCAATTTCGGCTATATACAAGCTCTACCGTCGTGGTACGAGCCCCACATGCCACAGTTGCCATATTACGAACTATTCAATCACCTACTTCCTCAGCATCCTCAACACCTCCCTAAAACTCCCCAACGCACTCTCCAAATTCTCCGCTATCTCCTCCGCCAATACATCAGGGTCAGGAAGGTTATCCAAGTCAGCAAGTGATTTATCTTTTAGCCAGGTAATATCTAAAGATGTTTTATCTCGGGCAATGATCTCTTCATACTAAACTTCCTCCACCTGCCTTCGGGATTATGTAGCAGCATGATACGTTTCAATACGCTTATGCCTGTTAGCAGGATTATAGCAGGTAATAAAGTCCTGCAGGTCGCTAAGCTTCAGCGGGTTCTTCTTAAGCGTATGGTGGATGTTGGTGCGGTAGTCGTAAAACCAGATCTCTTTTGTCCACGGGTCTTTGCTGGTGGGTTTGTTGTCGAAGAAGATGACATTTGCTTTTACGCCGTTGGCATAAAAGATACCGGTTGGCAAACGAAGGATGGTATGAACATCTGTTGTTTCCAGCAGCTTCTTACGAACCGTCTCTCCTGCACCGCCTTCAAACAATACATTGTCCGGAACAACTACTGCTGCCATGCCGGTTGACTTTAGCATGGAGCGGATGTGCTGAACGAAGTTCAGTTGCTTGTTGCTGGTGGTTGCCCAGAAGTCCTGGCGGTTGTAGGTGAGGTCTTCTTTTTCCTGTTCGCCTTCTTCGTTGGTAAAGGTTTGACTGCTCTTTTTACCAAAGGGTGGATTGGCTAATACATAATCATAATGAACACCGCGAAGGTGCAATCAGCGCATCTGCGGGTGAAATATTGTTATCGCTGTCTATATCGCCAATGTTGTGCAGGAACAGGTTCATCAGTGCCAGCCTTCTTGTGCCTGCCACTATCTCGTTGCCATAAAAGGTATTGAACTTCAGAAACTGCTTTTGTTCTTTATCCAGGTCATTATGATTATCAACAATAAAATCGTAAGCGGCTAAAAAGAAACCACCCGTACCACATGCAGGGTCTGCAATGGTCTTCATCGGTTCAGGACGAACACATTCTACCATTGCCCTGATGAGCGCACGTGGCGTAAAGTACTGACCGGCGCCGCTCTTGGTATCTTCTGCATTCTTCTCCAGCAGGCCTTCATAAATATCGCCCTTTACATCTGCACCCATCATTACCCAGTTCTCGTGGTCTATCAGGTCTACCAGTTTATACAGCTTGGCAGGGTCCTGTATCTTATTCTGGCTCTTGGTAAATATCTGCCCCAGCATGCCTTTCTCCTTACCCAACTCCCGAAGCAGGATGGAGTAATGCACCTCCAGCTCTGCACCACGTAAGCTCGTTAAGGCTTTGCCAGTTGTATGCTGCTGGAATAGGCAGCTTACGGTTATAAGGCGGCTTGCTATATTCATCTGCCATTTTTAAAAACAGCAGGTAAGTAAGTTGCTCCAGGTAATCGCCATAGCCCACACCATCATCACGAAGGGTATTGCAGAACGACCAGACTTTAGAAACTATTTGATTGGTGCTCATTTATTGTTTCTAGTGTTTTTTTCGTACTCCTATTGGCACAGGTCATAACAATGTAGGGACAGGTCGCGACCTGTCCCTACGGGTCAATACAAATTCACCATTTTTTTTATTATTGTAAAATTTATCATCTTTCCACGGCAAGGGATTGTTTTGGATATAATCCGAGATCCGAAAAAATGATTCCTCATTTCTGATAATATGATCATGAAATGATCGTTGCCATTTAAAATCGGGTAATCCTGATAAATGTATTTGTTTTGATGATGTTGTTTTATATGCACCCATTAATTCTGATAATGATTTGATTTTAATCGATGATTGTTCGACGTCCTGTAGGGACAGGTCGCGACCTGTCCTTGCAATATTATAGTCATTCCTTTTCAATGCAGACAGGTCGTGACCTGTCCTTGCAATATTGCGATCACCTTTCAATGCGGACAGATCGCGACCTGTCCCTACGCCTCGCGCCAACAATTGTACTTTCAATTTCAATGATTCCATGAATATGATTTGGCATAACCACAAATGAATGCAATACCGCATATTTATATTGTTGTGCCAACCAAAACCATTGTTGTTCCGCAATCATTCCGTATGAGCTCAATACCATTCTATCGTTTTCAATTCTTCCAAAGCAACAAACCCGGTCCTGCACGCACGAGGTGACAAAATACAACGCATTACGGCTGTAATCATAACCTTGTAATCTGTTCCATTTTCTGTTTTGGTAAACAAGCGTATTCATTTAAAATATGTTGTCTTAAAAATTCGCCCTGTCACATCCAATGTATTCACTACAATGAGTATTGCAAAACGACCTGACCGTAAAAACAAATTGATGGGTTGATATAAATCGATCCTAATAATAATGCAAATAATAAACATCTACCCAACAATTGGACATGACCGCCTCCTGTAGGGACAGGTCGTGACCTGTCCCTATATGGTCGTGTACAAACAGGTTGCGCCCTTCCTTCATATGATCTGACCCACCCCGCAATGCGGCAATTACCCTTGTAGGGACAGGTCGCGACCTGTCCCTACCATATTATTAATTATTATCTCGACCTGCCTCTATCCCGTTAATTTCCCATTCCATAAGGCTGCAACCATCATAATCCTTTTGTTCAACATTATGCAATCCCATGGCTACCCTATTACCCATATTTTTCGTTCATCAACTTCTCCCTCAAATGCCTTCTTCAAAATACTTTGCCTCAAAGCCTCTGCCTGTTGCAGGCTATTAGTTATAGTTTCTTCCATCTTATCACAAACACTAAGTCGGCTTTCTATTTCCTGAACTATTTGTTGTTGTTCTTCAATAGAGGGAATCGGGAATGGAGCATTATTAAAGACCATACTTATAAGGTATTTCCTATCCGTTGATACCAGTTTCATAGATTCTATAAAATTGGATATCTAAGAAAGTAGATATAAGAATTTCTCAATGAACTCGTTCATTAGGCTTTAACTAATTTTCATTATTATGCTTACACCAACACTTACCTGTTATGCTTAATCATGTAGAAATTCCAAATCTTACTACGTTAAACGTATCATCCTTGTAACCAATAATGATTCTCGCTGCATTTAAAATGGTATCATGGTGTTTCTCACCTGGTTCTACATTTGATGTAATCGAATGTTTCCTTTTCATACTTTACTTTTTGCAGTTTTCATAACTGGTATTCTTTGTGGTCAGAGAATCTCAATTTCATTCAAGCTTACAATCCTTGAACCTTCCGTGCAACTACATCTTACATCCTAATTCGTTAACTTCCCCTCAAAAGCCCAATTCAATACCGCTTGCCGATAAACTTTTAATTGCTCTTGTGCAGCTTTTAATTCTTCAACACCTTTATCTATTTCACTAAATAGTTCTTCTATTTTGAGTATACAATATTTGTTGAATTGGTTGGGCGGTAGTGGTATATAAGCAATCCTAATTTATACCAGTATCAGTTTGTTTGTCCAAATTCCAACTTGTCATCTGTAATTTGATACGAATAATGTAGTAGATTGAAAAAAGTCTAAAAGATATTTTTCGTTTACTACATTAATTACTCTTACCCGAAGTAAATATGAATAGCCGTAACTGATTAAGGTATTTCACTCGCTTTATACCAAAAGACTTTTATCAACGTAATTCTAACCTTAGTTTTGCAAAAAAGTCCGGGATTAATAAGTATTTCGTTTTTTCTGCCTCATCAATTTTACAATATGGAACTTCGTCCAGAAGAAATCTGTTTGCTAATATCTGTAAATACTTACAGTATTTGGGTATAACTTTCCATTTTGCACTTAGAACATTCGATTGAGTATATCCGATTTTGAATAGTTTACATATGTCTATTCAACTTAACCCATTTCCAATCTTCTGGTACAATTCTTAGAATACTCATAATAATATTCCAAAAGTTTCGGTATAAGGTGTATGTATATCAATATAGCTAAAATGCAATGGCATTTGGGCATAATAGCATTGTACATTTTTCTTGCCTTCACTATCCGCTATTACAAAAGCATCTATTCTTGCATGGACATTTGCCTGGGCATATAGCTTTACATCATTAATAATTACTTTTCTTCCTAAAGTTTGTAAAGCCTCTTGGTATTAACAGCAGCTTCATAAGCTGCCCGGCATTTTCAGCATCCTTCAGGTTAAAAGGCAATACCTGCACTTGTTGCAATGGCAACTCCCCGATATTGCCCTTTACGCAATACTCCGCTATGGATATAGTAGAAACAAAAAGTGGTATCTGCTGTTCTAAAAAGTATTTATAATAAGCAGTAGCCTGCTGGTGCAGTGCTTCGGATGGTAACAATAATCGTATCAGGAAACTGGTATCCAGCAATGCGCCTTTAAGCATCAAAGCCTCCCCTTAAGTTTCGCAGCCATTCGTTGGTATCAGCTACTCCCTGCCAGCTTTTTTGCGCTTTGCGTCTTAATCCCTGCAGGTAATCTTCGTTATAGGCAGCATTATAATTGATAAGTTCTACAAATTGTAAAGAAGACTTATCTACTTCACCGGTTTCTGAATTTTGCTTACCCAACACATGAATGCCGAATGTTTTATACAATAGATTATCTTCCCGCTCCTCCAAAAATTCCTTTGGCGTATGAATAGTGAGCAGCCCTGCATCTTGATGTTAACAGGTGAATACTGGATTTTTCTTTTCCACCCAGACTGGTGATCTTACCATAGAAATAAAAGTCTGCCTGAGCCCAGAGGGAAGCAGTTCTGAAGTAAGCCGTTTGTGCTGTTATCTCCAACGTAGAACTGTTTGCTAAGGAAGTCTGTAAAGAAAATGTATAATTTCTTTGCAATGCAATGTTTTGCAATGTCTCGAATGCTTTGGCAGTAGGCAGATCTAAAAAGTCCAAAGACTTTTCTGTACTGATTTGCGCAATAATGGCATTGAACGCAATGATGTATTGCATAGATGTTTTAAAAAGGTGCTTTACCGAACCTTTCTGTATATCATAACTGATAGCAGGGCGGTTCTTTTTATCACCGGTAATAAGTAGATGTTCGGCTTGCTCTAAAATCTGCCTTATTTCTGCCACATCATAATTGTCAGGTTCCAAAGGCAAATTACCCTTGGTGCCAGACACCGTTATTGCTATGTTGCCTATGTTATCCATCACACAAAATTATTATCAAATTTACTACAGTGTCAACTAAGTACGTTTAAGTTGTGAATCAAATTCGGAGTTTGTCATTCCGACGAAGGAGGAATCTGTAGCTAATGATTCAATCACTATTGATATACACTTTTATCTTTAGCATATTCCTTAAATTACTTACTTGACAATGTACTTGCTACTCTGTTACCGAACTAAGTTTATAAATAAGAGCTATCAAACATAAGTGCATTACAATTGAGAGCTAACCATCCCAAAACATTCACACTAAGAAACAGCAACCACTTAGCCTGCAATGAGCTACGTATCCCCCTTTCCAATCTCTGCTAAGTAAGACTACGCTGTTCAAAGTATAAGGCCAAAGGCAACCAACCTGTTCATCAAATACCTGTCAGTTAACAAGCAGCACCATGTTAGCCCAACAGTGCCACTCAGTAATAAAGCTGCACCTTAGGCAATGGGGCGGCGCTGGCCATGCACGGATGCGCGGAGCGATCATGCCGTGACTTGATTTTTTGGTTACCTTTTTTATCAAGAAAAAAGGTAAAAAAAAGAAATTATATGTAAGAACTTGTACTTAAAACATCTGCTGTGTTCACAGCACCCCAATAGACTTATTCTAAACTAAAATATATTTATGTTAACAATGTACTTACGCTACCAAACTTTCATTTAATTCACTAATAATTTGATCTGTCTCTTCCCCAAACAGGCGCCACATCTTACCCAATCCACCCCTTTTATTAAACGTGTCCAGTTCAAAGTCTTCTTTATCCACACCAAACGAAGCAGCTATATAAGCCCCTTTCCACAAAAAAAGCCTCGCATACGAGGCTTTTACGAGCAACTCTTTTTGGCTCATATACTTTCAATAAACAATGAGAATTTTTGATAGTTATCCTCCTCTAGCTTTACTTCCAACTCATTCAAAAAAGCAGACTCTTCTATATTGAAGAATCCGGCTTTCGTTTTCCTTATTTCATTCAACAGCTTCTCCTGTTCCGAGTTCTTTTCCGGTTTATTAAACAACAGATAATAATTGCCTTTGTGGTGTTTACTGATATGCGCTTTGCCCAGTTTTTCGAGGCTATTGCATATCACTTCCAGTTCATAAGCATGCTTGCCTATTACCTCTACACTGTTGGTAAAGTCAATAGCTTTTGCTGCCAGTATATTCCCATTCTTACTAATTATCGTAATATCCTGGGGCAATAAAATGCCTTCTATTTTTTGAGGTTGCAACCTATAATCCACATCGGTTTTCTCCTTAAACACCGGCTTCTTTAATTGTTGCCTGATGGAAGTATGAAAAGGAACTACTTTTCGGGGAGCTTCTTTTTCCTCCCACTGACCGATAAACTGCTGGAATAATGTTTTGAAAGTTTTCTTGTCTAAGTTGCCGGCATAAGATTTAGGTAAATCGAATTGCAGCAACCCTTTACTATACTTATTTAGATAATTAAGATATTCTTTAGTAAACAGGGATTCAGATGGAAGCAAAGCATGGCTTTTTGCTTCTTTATTGGCTTCCGATACTTTGTTTCGTATCATCTCAAAGCTGATCTCCGCATGTTTTACTATGCTTGTATCACAAAGTTTTGCAGCCAGCTTTAGCTTGGCTTCAGCAGTTTTGAAAAAGACCTCTTTTTCGCTAATGCCCAGCAAGCCAACAGCGATCTTTTCTCCCGATACGGAATTGGTTTGCAAATAAATGATGAATAATAGACTTTTCATAGTGTTCGCCTTTACAGTTTTGATAAAGCTTGAATTGCAACATGTTCCACTTGCAGCAACCGTTGTTTAGATTGCAGAAATGAAAGCATTCTGTCTCTCAACATCGGAGACACATTCCACTGTGGCGGTATTTCATTAAAAACTTCATTTATGACCTGAGCAATATTGAGCTGTTTTACTAGACCTCTTGCATTAGTTAAAAACTAAATAACTGGTAATTACAAATGCCAGCAATCAGGTGGGCTCTGAGAGCAAAGCGCTTTCTTCTGTTTCTATAGCGTTCGCTCAGTATCCTGAAAACCTTTAACCTTCTGATGGTGTGTTGACGGGCACCCTGTCTGAGGAAAGGCTATGGTTATGCTGTTGTTGCTCCTTTGTCAGTGTTTTATTTTTGGTGTGTTTGTAAGGTAAGGTACTGTTGTGGTGATACTTGTTTAGCCCCTGATAGCCGGAGTCTGCTTCCATACACACCTCTTCATGAACATGCATCTTATTTTCTTTAAACATCCTGAAATGATGTTTCCTTCCCTTGTCTACGTGCACGCTAATGATGGTGCCATCCCCGGCTACGACCAGTTGGATCTTGTGGGTATGTCGCTTCTTTTTGCCGGAGTAATACTGCCCGCTGTTTTTTTAGGTCTTTCCACCGGACTTTCTGCTACATCTACCAGCACGACGGACCACTTCACCGTAGCTTTTGTCAGTGCTTTCTTACCCGGTAAACGGAAGGCCCCACTCTGGATAAGGATGTCTTCCAGGTCGGTGACAATACGCCAGCACTGGGCTTCACTGATCCCATAATCGGCAGCAATATGCAGCAAGGTACGGTACTCCCGATGGTACATTAACATCATTAATAGCTGATCTTCAATGCTTAGCTTAGGGACTTTACCCCTATTAGGATGCTTTCTTCTTTGTTCCTTTACTGTCTTTACAATAAAGCGCATTTTCTCAAACACACCTGGTTTTACACCCGTGAGGCGGCGAAACTGACTCTTAGACTTTAAAGCTGATAGATCTTTCCATAACATCCTCAGCCTCTATCAACTCTCGTGCCCTCCGCATTACTGTTTCCTTACTTTATGATTATTTTGTCTAATGCAAGAGGTCTACTAAAGATAAACAATCATTTACAATTTCCAAACGTTGTGCCTTTGTATAATGTTTTGCTATGGAGCGAAAATATTGACTTACAATCAATTTTTTATAAGTACTTACCGTTGACCGTTCATTAAAAGTATTCATACCGTTCAAACCACCAAAACAAAAGGCATGGTCTATAGCATAAAAACGAAGCTTATTATCTTCTAATTTCGTGAGTAAGTTATAGTTTTCAGAATGCCTGTCCACATTATCCACCCACAAGTCAAAAACCGCAATCCTGATAAGATCATCCGGATTCAGAAGCCTGTTGAATTGCTTTCTATTATTTACCGACTCAATCTCTTTAACCATGTCAGCATTTACAATTTCTTTAGAACCAAGCCCAATAATACCCGGTTTAATATACCGTTTACTGATAATAATTTGTCCTTTTGCATAAGAGTGTTCACTTATAATCACTAAAGCTTGCTCTGGTGTTGGTATCTGTAAGTGCTGTAATAGCGCAGTACATATCATTTCATAAACAAGGCATTGTATTTCCCTTTTATCTAAAGACTTCCCAGACCTATACTTGACATAGTAAACTGCACCATCGGAACATATAAACTTGAAGAGGACTATGTCCACCTGTTTGCAGTTCTTCAATCAGTATCTTTGATTCTACTCTTTCCAAAGTTATTTACGCTACCAAACTTTCATTTAATTCATTAATAATCTCTATCTGTCTCCTCCCCAAACAACATGCCACATCTTACCCAATCCACCCTTCTTATTAAACGGGTCCAGTTCAAAATCCTCTTTATCTACATGAAACGAAGCAGCTATATAATCCTTGATCATCCGTAGCCATTGCACCTGTTCTTCGGTGTACTTAAGTGTGCCATGCTGCTTCTTAAATATCCACTCCTGGAAGTTCTTATCTACCGTTTTATCAAAAGCCGTTAAGGTGGCTATCCATTCCACTTACTCTGCGCACCAGTGCCACTAGTGCCATCAGTTCGCCCTTAGGCTTGCCGTTTACTTTCTCCAACTGCTCGTATGCCTGCCATACCTGCAAAGGCGCCAACTGTGGGCTTGTTGCTCTTAATCGTTTCCACCAGCTCTTTGATCATTCGGTACGATAAGCTCTCCTGCGATAAGGCTGCGCATAAAAGATCTGCAGGGCAGTGATCTCATGTCTTATGTTCTTCTATCCATGCGGTAAAATCGTGCACCAGGCTTTCGGCTGCAGCTTTATTATCCTTTACCCAGCCAATGTTTACAATCTCATCCCGGTTAATGGTATCAATCACCTGGTCATATTTCTTACGCACATCCACAATAAAGTTCCGTAGTTCATGATCGTTAAAGATAGCGGTAGCCTTTTCTATCAATGCAGCATGTTGCTCGTTAACGATTGCATTCACCTCTTCCGGTGAAGCTCCCATCTTGTCTCTTGTCACTTGTGCCTTGATACTTTCCACCGTATCCGCATCATAAGCATTCAGCAACTCCTTTACTACATGGTTAATGCTTTGTCCGTTTGCCTTTTCGGCAAAAGCCTGCTTTTCCTTTTCATTGATCTGCTTATCCAATCGTATAAGTCGGTTGGCTAAGGTGGTCAGCATATCTTCACTCGTATCGCCCAAATGCACCCGTTCCAGCACTTCTTTCAGGCTCACACCCGGTTCTTTCTCCAATGGCCGGCTGTCCGTCTTCTGGCTCTTCTCCACACCAATAGCATCTATGATCACAAAATGGTCTTTGGTGAGTTTGGCAGCCGGTGTACCCGTAGTCCTCAGTTCTTCCAGGCTGCAGGTGCGGGTACCCCTGCCTTTCATTTGCTCGTAATAGCTGCGGCTTTTTACATCCCGCAAAAACAAAAGCACTTCCAGCGGACGAATATCCGTACCGGTAGCAATCATGTCCACCGTTACGGCAATACGCGGGTAGTAATTATTCCGAAAAGCAGTAAGCACTCCTTTCGGGTCTTCTGTATTATAGGTGATCTTTTTGCAAAACTTATTTTCCTCTCCAAACTCCTCCCGCACTATATTAATGATATCATCGGCATGGCTATCACTCTTCGCAAATATCAACATCTTCGGCACTTCAAATCCCATCATATATGGGTCTTCCTCCTTCCTCTCTCCACCCACAGCAAGCCCCCGTCCGCCTTCTTCCCCCTCTCCCCTGGAGAGGGGCAGGGGTGAGGTCACAGATTGAGGCAAGGAAAACCTATCCGGAAACATTCCCGGCAGTTATCCCTCACAGCCTTACGATCAATCGTATCTGGTTAGGGTTCACTACCTCTCTATCCAACTGCTGCCCGGTATAAGCCACCTCTTCATCTGCCGTACTCCAGAACTGTTTACGGGTCAGTTTTTCACGCTTACCCACATATTCTCCTATGCTGATATTCGCTCCTTGTTGGGTGATCTTCGTTTGTATTTCAAACACATTATACGGCACCAGCACGCCATCTTCCACCGCCTTCTGGTAGCCATAATCACAAACCAGGTTTTGATTGAAATAGCCAAAGGTCCTGTTATCCGGTGTAGCCGTTAAGCCTACCTGGAAAGCATCAAAATAATCCAGCACCTGCTTCCATAGGTTGTAAATGCTGCGGTGGCATTCGTCTATAATAACAAAATCAAAGAACTCCATCGGCACCCTGGCGTTATACACCACCGGCAATGGTTCTCTTGTAGGGACAGGTCGCGACCTGTCCTTACCGTTTCCCATATATTCATTCGGGTTTTCTTCTTCATCCTTCTCCGATAGCTCTGTTCCTTTCAGTATAGAATACAACCGTTGTATAGTGCTGATATATACCTGGCTGTCGCCCGGTATATACGAACTGCTCAGTCTTGTTACCCCATACAGTTCAGGGAACAGCCGGTTATCATCCTGCGGTACATACCGCCTGAACTCCTGCTCTGCCTGTTCGCCCAGGTTCTTCGTATCTACAAGGAAGAGTACCCGTTTAGCTTTGGCAAACTTGAGCAGCCGGTAAATGGAAGTAATAGCCGTAAAAGTCTTACCACTACCCGTAGCCATCTGCACCAATGCTTTAGGCTTATAATGTCGTAAAGAATCTTCTAAATTGGTAATCGCCTGTACCTGGCAATCCCGCAAACCAACAGGCGATAAGGGGGGAATATCACTAAAGCGAGCCCTCAATGTTTTACACTCCGGCATCCAATTCTTAAAGGTCTCTGGTCTGTGAAAACTAAACACAGGTCGGGAGCGGGGCTTTGGATCACCATAATCCGTAAAGCGCGTTACTTCACCTGTGCTTTCATATACAAAGCGCAATGGCTCATTATTAAAGTACTTCAGCCTGGCAGTAGCATATTCAACACTTTGTTCCTCATGCACCGTCAGGCGCACGCCTTCTTCTTCACGCTTGGCTTCAATAAGCCCAACAGGCTGCTTATTTATAAAGAGGATATAATCAGCAGGACCAACAGAGGTGCTATATTCCCGCGCAGCAACACCAATACCCGCAGCTAAGTTGTATTTACCTTTAGATTGTACGATCCATCCCGATGCTTCCAGCATCTTATCAATGGCATCCCTCGCAAGCTGTTCAGGGTTCTGATTCATAATAGTTAAGGGCTAAAAGTAAGGAAGTGTTTATATATTAAAAAACTTTATCACCTTAAAAAGAGATAAATAGACAAACTACAGTTAATCATCAGGGCTCAATGTTCTTCATAGCGTTAACGCACCACACCTCGCAGAAGAGGCAGGTCATGTCTTGCATTGAAGATAAAATCAGGTCTCACCACCTGCTATTTGTTTTTAAACAGCCATCTCTCTTCTCCGCATGTCTCCTTTAATAGCCTGTTGCGCCTAAGCTGTAGTTCATTGCTGCAGAGCAGTTGCAGGTTAAAACAAGTATTTACCCAATACCTCATGATAATCATCTTATACCATTTTCAATTAAATAGCATGATATACATTATCTGAATATTTCTTGCATGCCGCTTAGATCAGGTATTCTAATTGAACCTGGTATTAACTATTCACGGCGACGCTCCTTAAGTTTTTTACCTGAACAATTCTTTTTATCATCAAAAACTTCCCTTTTCAACCTTAAACACTATGGAGCTATACCTGAGTTATACTTAACTTATACCTAACTTATACCTAACTTATACTTAACTTATACCTGATCTCCTTGCTATCTGCCCCCTATCTGCGCCGTATCTCCTCCATATTTTACCCCTTGAAATCTACCTCTTGTCTCCAGAATCTTGTCTCTTGTAGGTATTCGTCCCCTTATATTTTATGGGACAAGTTAAGACTCCATACTTAGACCATACACACCTGTAACAGGTAACTTTTTACATCTGTGCTTATCCGTATTATCTGTGATAACTGACCCAATTGCCACACGAATGTCAATTTATCCTTAAGCGATGGTCTATACTTTCTAAAAGCCCGTTAAACAAAAAAGAAAGCGTAGTGAATAGCGTACCTTTGCGCGGTTTATGAAGGTAAGATCGTTACAAAAAGATAAGGTAAACATTATTACGCTGGGTTGTAGCAAAAACCTGGTGGATAGTGAAGTGCTGAGCGGACAGCTAAAAGCAAATGATATTGATGTACTGCACGAAAACAAAAAGCTGGACCACAATATTGTGGTGGTGAACACCTGCGGCTTTATAGATAAAGCTAAGGATGAAAGCATTGAAACCATCCTGAACCAGGTAGAGCTAAAGCGTCGTGGCAAGCTGGAAAAAGTATATGTGACAGGCTGTTTAAGTGAGCGTTACCGCAACGATCTGGAAACTGAGATACCCGAAGTAGACGCATGGTTCGGCACATTTGAACTGCCGCTGTTACTCAAGCAACTGAATGCCGATTATAAAAAAGAACTGCTGGGCGAGCGCCTCCTGAGCACTCCACAGCATTACGCTTACCTGAAAATAAGCGAAGGTTGCAACCGTACCTGCGCCTTTTGCGCCATTCCCCTGATGCGTGGCAAGCACATCAGCAAAACAATGGAAGAAATTGTTTTTGAGGCGGAGAACCTGGTAAAGCAAGGCGTAAAGGAAATCATGCTCATAGCACAGGAGCTTACCTACTACGGCCTGGATATTTATAAAAGAAGGGCCCTGGCAGACCTTGTGAACCGTATTGCAGATATACCCGGTGTGGAATGGATCCGTTTGCATTATGCATATCCCAATAAATTCCCGTTGGAAGTAATGGATGTAATGCGCGAAAGAGAGAACGTGTGCAATTACCTTGATATGCCGCTGCAGCATGCCAGTGATAACATGTTGAAAGCAATGCGCCGCCAAAGCACCCGTGCGGAGATAGAAGAAACTATTGCGGCCATCCGGGAGCACAACCCGGGTATTTGTCTTCGTACTACACTGATTGCAGGCTTCCCCGGCGAAACAGAAGATGATGTAGAAGAAGTAAAAGATTTCTTACAGCAGCAGCGCTTTGACCGTGTAGGTATTTTCACATACAGCCACGAAGAAGGGACCAGTGCATATGAATTGGAGGATAATCATTCCTGCAGAAGAAAAAGCAGCGCCGTGCACAGGAAATAATGGAAGTGCAGCAGGAGATAAGCTACGAGAAGAACAGGGAAAAGATTGGAAATACATACAAGGTAATTGTTGATAAAAAAGAAGCCGGCAGGTACATTGGCAGAACAGAATTTGATAGTGTGGAAGTAGATAATGAGGTAGTAATTCATTCCACCACAAGATTGCAGCCGGGTACTTTTGTGAATGTGCAAATTACCAAAGCCTACGATTACGATCTGGAAGGCATAGTTGTGTAGCACACGAATGTTTGATACACGAATTATTCAAATGCGAATTGCACGAATTACACGAATTTTTGGAACACAAATGACAAAACTTCTTACTAGAAACAGAGTTGAATAATTCGTGTAATTTGTGTAATTCGTTTTTTCATTCGTGCTCTGTTTTCGCAAAACTTACTTATGGAAATGGACTGTACTTACTTACCTTATCAACAGACTGGTTTCTTTTCAAAAATCATTACTGACTACCTGCAGCGTAATGAATCCTTAAGACCTTTTTACGAGCATGAAGTTTCTATAGATGGTATTAAAGCTGCCATACAGCAGCGGCAGTCATTTCCACAAAATAGGGGAGTACTGGTAGATGTATTACAGCAGCAATATCAGGGACTGCCAGTAACACCCGCAGTTGAGCAAAATATTCAATCCCTTTTACAACCCAATACGTTTACCATTACTACGGCACACCAGCCCGTTATTTTTACGGGTCCGCTATACTTTGTATATAAAATTCTGCATGTAATCAAGCTGGCAGAAAACCTGCGTCAGCAACTGCCTGAATATCACTTTGTACCCGTTTTTTATATGGGCAGCGAAGATGCTGACCTGGATGAATTAGGTACCATCAATGTAGATGGAAAGCAATATAAATGGAACACCACCCAAACGGGTGCCGTCGGCAGAATGAAGGTGGACAAAACCTTCATTGCCCTGCTAAATGAATTGGGCAATCAGGTAGGTGTGGAAGAATACGGTAAAGAAATAATTAATCTATTTAAAGAGTGTTATCAATTAAACACTACCATTCAGCAGGCAACTTTACAGGTTGTGAATGCACTCTTTGGTGAATACGGCTTAATTGTTCTGATACCGGATAACAGGGAATTGAAAAACTTGTTTGCACCTGTTCTTGAAAAGGAACTAACAGAACAATTCTCCCATACTGCAGTAGAAGAAACGATTAATGAACTATCACAGCACTACAAAGTGCAGGCTGGCGGTAGGGAAATTAATTTGTTTTATCTGGTTGATGATAAACGGGAGCGCATAGAAAAAAGCGGTGATGTGTATGTAGTGCAGAGTTTCAATAAGCGTTTTACTCAGGAAGAACTGCTGCAGGAACTTAAGACATACCCTGAACGTTTTAGCCCCAATGTTATTCTTCGTGGCGCCTTGCAGGAAACCATTTTACCCAATATCGCGTTCATTGGCGGTGGCGGCGAACTGGCTTATTGGTTGGAACTGATGCGTGTGTTTAAAACCATTCATTTACCTTACCCAATCCTCATTCTCCGCAATTCCTTTTTATTTATCAATGAAAAGCAATCAGCTAAAGCAAAGGATTTAGGATTTGAAATACCTGACCTGTTTCAAACTGCACAGGCATTGATAAACGAACTGGTGCAGCATGATGCCGGTAAGCAATTGACATTACCAAAAGAGATTGCATGCTTGCAGAAACTATACTCAGAAACACTCACCAGTATAGTTGATAAAATAGATATCACCTTACATGAGCATGTACTCAACTTAGGCAAGCAGGCACAAAAAGGCATAACAGAGTTGGAAAAGAAAATGCTGCGTGCCGAAAAGAAGAAATACGAGGCACAACAGCGCCAGATTAATAAGCTGAAAGCCCAGCTCTTTCCTGATAACAGCCTGCAGGAAAGAGTAGAAAACCTTTCCCTTTTTTATGCACGTTACGGAAGAAGCTTTATAAAAACAGCTTACCAGTATTCGCTCACACTGGAGCAGGAGTTTGCGGTTGTACAGCTATAAACCCTTATCAAAGCCATTTGGAAATTCAGTAATTAGCTTTCTTACTTTTTCTTCCACACTATTATTTAGTTCCTCTTTATAGCGCAGCAGCGCATCAGCAACTGCTGTATTGCTGGTGCCTATTATTTGCGCAGCCAGGATGCCGGCATTCTTTGCTGCATTTAATGCTACAGTAGCCACTGGGACTCCATTAGGCATTTGAAGAATAGATAGTACCGAATCCCAGCCATCAATGGAATTGGAAGATTTTATGGGTACACCAATCACCGGCAATGTGGTAATAGCAGCCACCATTCCCGGCAAATGTGCAGCACCGCCTGCACCGGCAATGATCACCTTCAACCCCCGTGAGACTGCTTTGGAAGCATACTCCACCATACGCAGCGGCGTACGATGCGCCGATACAACTGTTAGTTCAAATTCAATATTGAACTGTCGTAATATAATTGCTGCATCTTGCATTACTTTTAAATCGCTGTCACTGCCCATGATAATACCTACCATAGTCATTGGTAATTTTAATTTTAAGTGTCAAATGTAAAAGCGCATAACGGCTTTTGCAAGATTTTTGTTTGTAGAACACTATGCAGCTATAAGAAATCTGTTGTTAAGGATACACATTTCAAGCTGTAATCCAAAAAAGGTTGAAAAGGCAGTAAACTTAGTAGATGATTACAAGTACTTTTGCAACAGATAATCATTAATGTTTAACATGCGTAAGTTGGCATGTCATTTCAAGCGCTTAGTCTTTAGCCATGGCTTTTATTGGATCATTGTTTTACTTAGATATATTTACTTATGAACACCCTGAAGAATACACGAGCTTTAGGTAAATTACTTTTCGATAGAATAAGAAATGAGAAACTCCAGTACAATTTATTACAGGCGTTACCTTTCTGGATAGCTTCTTTAGCTACGGGTTTGATAGCTGTATTGTATGCATGGCTTTTCGCCAGAGCAGAAGATCTTTCACTCTGAAATCTCTGCATAACAATATCTGGTGGCTATTGCTTATTAATGCCGGTATGTTTTGTTGCAGCTTATTTTGTAATAGAACAATTTTCTAAATATGCCCGTGGCAGCGGCATACCACAGGTAATGGCTGCTTTGGAACTGCCGGCTACTGCCAGTGACAAAAAACTGCTAAAGCTGGTAGGTATAAGAGTAATGATTACAAAAATTGCCTCTAGCCTGCTGATGGTGTTGGGAGGTGCAGCAATAGGGCAGAGAAGGGCCTACCATACAAATTGCCAGTTCAGTATTTAAAAAAATTAACCAGTGGGTGCCCGAGTCCTGGCCAAAGATATCCAAACGTACAATGATAATGACTGGCGCTGCTGCAGGGCTTGCGGCTGCCTTTAATACACCCTTGGGTGGTATTGTATTCGCTGTAGAGGAGCTTACGCGTACACACATCCGGCATTCCGCACGGCTATTTTTTCGGCAGTTATTATATCTGGTCTTACTGCGCAATGGCTGCTGGGTCCATACCTTTATTTAGGCTACCCCGATGTAAGGAACCTTAGTATTTACATTTCTGGAGGTGTATTGCTGGTAGCAATCATAACTGGACTTGGAGGTAGCATCATGTGTTCTATAATGCTGCGCCTCTTTAGCTGGAAGCGCAACTTCAACAAGCAACAGCAATATTATTATGTAATAGGCTGTGCCTTGATAATGGCAGTTATTGCCTTATTTAATACCCATATCTTAGGGTCTGGCAAAGATCTGATGAATGAATTGTTGTTTCATGCGGATAAGCATCAGCATTGGTATTACCCAATTTTGCGGACGATTGGTCCCATTCTATCATTTACTACAGGAGCAGCAGGTGGAGTATTTGCACCAGCACTTAGTGCAGGTGCGAGTATTGGAGGCTTATTTGCACAAGCATTCCATTTAACAGCTACCGATAGCAACCTGCTGATACTTGCTGGGATGGTTGGCTTTCTTACTGGTGTTACCCGTACACCTTTTACATCTGCTATACTGGTATTGGAAATGACCGATCGGCACAGCGTTATTTTTTACCTCATGTTTGCAGGTATGGTGGCGAGCTTAGTGTCCATTTTGATTGATAAACACTCCTTTTACGACCATCTAAAGCATAGTTATATGCATGACATTCAGGCAGAAGACACTGAAGAGCCTATAGATAATCCTGCTGTAGCAAAGGTGACAGTCAGTACAACTACATAGTACCTGTAAGGATGTTTAATTATCGAACGAAAGAAGGTAAAGTAAGGAGTAGAGGTAGTTGCCTGACCTGGATTCGAACCAAGACCATCAGAGCCAGAATCTGAGATACTACCATTATACTATCAGGCAATGGGAGCGCAAATGTAATCGTCTATTGTGAATTGTCAATAGTCAAATTGAAAAAATTATCTCAATAATGTAGAATGATAAGCCTGAAAGCCTGTAAGTAGGTGCAAAGGGGCTGGTGTATATAAAGGGATAAGGTTCCGAACGGTTAAATTCGGAACCTTTTCTGTTTAATTGTTAGCACCTTTATGGTTAAATACACACTTACTTATGCAGTTTTGTTCTTATGCCAATACTCACCCCATATGTATTGATCTTCTGCTTGAACAAAACCGTTGGTTTTGTAAAGTTGCTTAAGCTGTATTGTAAGTGTGGCTCTGCAAAAAGCTCAACAGCGCCAACCTTCTTTGCAATAGCGACACCTGCATATACTGCAGCCCCTGTGTTGTGCTTGTAGGTGTCATTGGCATCCAATGTAGTAGTATAATCTGCATTCGGAACCTTGCCGGTGTACCAGCTATATGCATTTACAATCACACCAGCCGTAGCTCCAACCTGTATTTTTTTGCCTGTCTGATAACTGATCAAAACCGGAACACTCAACGTATTATACGTACTTCTCTGTTTTTCTGTTTTATAAACAATCTGCCTGTAAAAGCTGGTATCACCACCTCTGACCGAAATCATATCCACAACATTCTGCTGCTGATAATTGGTTATCTGGCGGATTTGGGCAAACTGTAAGCCGGTTTTCAAGATGAGATGCTTTGAGATAGGAATACCCAATCTCACTCCTGCACCATAGTTCCATAAAGCAGGCTTTGGTTGTGGTGGTGGAATAGGGGCAGCCCATAGAATAAGATTTTCTTTTACTACACTATACGTTTGCTTATCAGCGTAGGCTGAAGTTCCATAGACTTCAAGCGTCCAGGAATGTTTTTTCTTCTTGTTATCCTTTTTTATATTTGAGGCAACAGGGTTATCTGTATTAGTTGGGTTACTTGCTGCCGGATTTTGATTAGAAATATCATTGCCTGAGTTCCCAGTATTTTTATTCTCATTTGTTGAACCGGACAATATTTGCGCTTGTGCCAAATCAGTATTGTTATTATTCTGATTATCCGTTGAATGATTGTATTCTTTCGTATGATCAGACTTTGCATCACGCTTTACACTTAAAGCAGGGGCATTCAAATTAGTGGTATTCTGATTATTGGAGCCTAATGAATTCGGATTTACGTTGCTGTGATGACTTTCTCTGCCGTTAGCCATTTGCGATAACGCTAATTGTTGCTCATTCCCGGTAGTAGACTTATCAGGGCTTGTTTGTTGTTGAGCTGAAGAATTGTTTTGCCGTAAAGAAGCATCCGTATCATTCTTTAAGTCTGTATTACCAGTATCTTGAGTTGTTTGTGGATTATTCTCTTTATTGGTGCTTGTGCTGTAAGAGGTGGCTTTATTAAAATGAGCCTCTGTTGTACTCGCATACCACCATGTAGCTATGCCTGCAATTAAGAATACAGCAGCTACAGCAAACCACTTCCACCAAAGTACAAACGGACGCTTTTTAGAACCGCCGGGCTGTATGCGTTGCCACATATCGGCAGGTATAGGCGCCTCCTGATTGGCAAATGTATTTTTGAATAGATCATCCAGTTCTTTGTCTGTCATCATTATACAGCAATTTTTTCCATCATTGTTATTTGCTGCTGAAGCATTTTCCTTGCTTTCACCAGTTGACTACGGCTCGTACTCGTTTGAATGCTCAGCATTTTTGCAATTTCTTCATGGTCATATCCTTCTATTACATATAGGTTGAACACCACACGGTAGCCATCAGGTAAGTTGTTTAGCAATTTCATCAATTGTTCTGCCTGTAAAGAAGATGGTGCACTGGCATCCGCAGTTGCTGCCGGAACTGTGGTCTCGTTTACCTCGGCAAAGTGCAATCTCTTCTTTTGCAATGCTTTCAATGCTGTATTTACAACAATTCTGCGAAGCCAGCCTTCAAAAGACCCTTCAAACTTAAACTGATGGATATGGGCAAAGACTTTTATGAAGGCTTCCTGTAGAATGTCCTCAGCATCGTGATGGTTGACAACATAACGTAGGCAAACACTCATCATTTTGCGGGCATATGCTTCAAACAGCATACGCTGGCAATCAGCTTTACCTTTTATACAGCCCTTTATTATATCGTCTTCCGCCACCCGTACGCTTTTCAGAAATGGTTTTATAAATAATGGAGATACTGCAAAACAATAGTACGCTGCCTGTGTAAAAAAGTCTTTTTGAAAAGATTTTATAAATGGTGAAAGAATACCTGTTTATAGGAGCAAATGAATTACCAGCGGATGAGATCATGCGGTTGTGCTATTCCTGTCTGCTAACATCCTTACTTTTGATTAGCATTGAATATAATAGATTGCATTAGTTTATAGTAATGCTGTTTATTATTGGGTGCATTCATAATTTAAAATCTCTATAGATTTATCATATAGCAGTCTTGCTTTTTCAGGGTTGCCGGCTATACAAACCATCCCTAACTTACCAAATTGTGAAAGAGCCCCTATGAGGTGAAACATTACTCCCTCCTGTGTTGTGCTGTCGTACATCAATCCATGAAACATTGCTATATCTTCAAGGTCAGAAGGGGTAAGCCCTAAGTAGGCAGGCGACGAGACATTATCAGAAGCAAAATAATAGCGGGGCTGACCATTGGGCATAAAATAGATGCCTTGCGAAGCATCGTACAATCCGTCAGTTAGAAATTGCAGCATAAGAAAAGGATGAGTAGTGCCGCCTTTACGAAGGTTGATTTCGATGGCATAGTGTGTCCATCTGTTATTTTCAAAAACACTCAAAAAGTCTATGCTCAACCTGCCCAATACACCATAGGCTGCCATACGGGCTGCAATAGGTTGTGCTATAGAAGCAAGTTCAATAGCATAGTCTGCCGATGCAGGAAAACTTGCACCTAAAAATACCTGATCGTCCGGGCCACCGAGTATCTGGTCGTGGGTACTGACTATCTCCACCTCTCCTGATGGATTGATACGGCATTGTACGGATGGTGATCTTTTAATTTCACCATCAATGAATGCTTCTACTATACCTCCTAAATCTTCAAACTTCTTAAAGAATTGCTGGCAGGTTTCCTTTTCTGCTATTACCTGTATTGCAGACAAATTATTTACAATACACCCCTTAACCATTGCCTGCTCCGGTGCAACCGGGTATGTGAATATGGCATTCCCTTCGCCACTAAAACCCTCATTCACTTTTATGACTGCTTTTCTTAGATTGGGCTGGCTCTGCTTTAACTGGTACAAAGCTGCTGCAATATCATCCTGTGTATGGAGGTTTTCATAACCAGCAGGTGTTCTGGTGCCACACTCTTTAAAAAGCATGCGGCTCCCTGTTTTGCTGCCCAGATGTAACAGATCGGGATCGCACCCAAAAACCGGAATGCCTAACTGTACTGCCAAAGTGCGTTCGATATCTGCTACATTGAAACAAATAAGGTGACAATGACGGGCATCAGTAATATGTTGTTTAATGCGGTGTACAAGGCGTGGCCGCTCTAATATTTTTTGTGTTAATGGCTTAGGAGCAGCATCGTAGCAGCTCAGGATAGTCAGGCGCTGCCTTGCATGATGACCAGTGATACCGGGTAAAAGATGTAGATAATAATCAATAGTTACCTCGTCTATTGGCATACTGCTTACAAATATCACCCGTGTTAGCGGCATACGCAGCAGCATCAACATGCAGAGCATCCGTTCTTCGTAATACACGTGTCCTTTTATTTTGGAGAGTATTTCACTGTCCAGCGATAAAGATGGAACAATCACTACTGTTTTGGGGGCAAGCCTGTCTGGAAATACATGCTGAAACTGATACTCAAATTCCTTTTGTAAGCCTTTAAAAATGGTCTTTTCATCGTCACTGCCGGCTAATGGAAACGTAGATGCGTTTGTGAAACTACGCTTACCTGCTAAGGAGTTGACATGTACTGGTATCATAGCTGCAAGTTATGATATAGGTATTCAAAAGAGTATGGCAGAGGCAGTGTGAGCCAATCTTTTTTGATGCTTACGGGGTTATTTACATAATTGTAAATGACATAATAGGGTAGATAGGGCGTATGTATGGAGCACCTGAGGAGTTAGATAGGAGGAGGTTCGGTGTAAGTTCAGTATAACTTCGGTATAAGTTAGGTATAAATGCAAATCAAGGGCTGGAATTTTGTAAAATAGAGCACCCGGTAGGACCGGTCAGGTAATATTCTTACAGGCTGGCTGCTATACAAGGCAATAGCCCTTCCTGCTCCTCCCCATGTTGAGAAAACACCCCTCTGAACAACTCTAATACTATTTTCAGTTGGGTAGTATTATATGCATTGCCCAAAGCTCATAGCTCATGTCCGGCAACTGGCAACCGGTAACTGGTATTACATAACTTACAACTACTTTTACTGAGACGCTTAAGTAAGTATCAAATTGAGCGTACTTTAGTTATAACGAATATAAAAAAGGCTGCCCTTTTGAGACAGCCTCAGTATTGCAAAAATAGTATTACCAAACATATATTTCATGAACCAGCTTATCATCTTCTGTACGGTAATAAACAGTAGATCCTTTTTCTTTAGCATGGCTGCTTAACATTGTAAGAGCAACATTGCCTGAATCTGAAATATTGGATAGTTGTTGCCAATCAGCGACAGCGGGATCATGAATCCAGGCATTTTTATCCTCGTTGATGGTCCATAAGCCATTGATTGTTGCTGCCGGACTCATTACAGTTGCACCACTTACTACAGCCTCACTCAACTTACCTGCTTCTCCTGGCTTAGGGGAGAATGGTCGAGGCATATTAGGAGTAGGGGAAAGATGCTCTTTGCCTGAACCATTTCTTCCCTTTTTAGTTTCAGCAGTGGCTAAAGAACTATTTTCCATTGGTGTTGTTTTACTTGAAGCTATCCTTTTTGATTGCAGATTTGCAGGTGGCATTAAAGTTGGCTTTTGTTCTGAATTTGATTTAGACATAATATTAAGTTTTTAAGCGTTTACAAAAACTTGTGTAATTGCATCATTAGAAATATTCAAGTTTACAGTACTACCGGATCCTTTAGCGGCGATTAATTCGCTCAGCATGTTGTAGAATATAACATCATTATCATAAGCTACTCTTTTCCATCCATCGCCATCTATGTACACCCATGCATTACGATCCTGGTCAGTAGCCCATAAACCAGTAATTATCTTATTGTTGAAAGATCCATCAGTTATTTCTATACCGACGTTGTGCCATGCTTGTACAACAATCGCTTTTACATCTGCACCGTATAGCGTATTTGCATTGTCGGCAGTAAGGTTCGCGAAATCCTGGAACGTTGCTGTAGTAGTAAGTCTTGAATCGAGCAGTGTTTTATACCAGATATTGCCTGCCTTTTCCCATGCAAAACCTCCTATTCCAGTGGCTACCAGGTAGAAGGCTTTATTTGGAATTCCTGAGTTGGTGTGCACCCCACCATTGTCGCCAGTGGTATTTACATAACCGCTCATATTATCTGGCTGAGGGTCCTTTCCCATAACGGGGTCATCGTAGGCAGTGCCTGGTGCTTTCATTGATCTTAAAGCCACACCGTTAACGTTTGACGTCCATAAGCCAGCCCCAATTAGCCAGTCAGCCTGATCTGCCGTCTGATTAAGGAACCGCTGCTTTACCAATGAGCCAAAGACATCAGAAATGGACTCGTTGAGTGCACCAGCTTGATCCTGATATTCAAGTCCGGCAGTTGCAGCAGTTACGCCATGTGTCAGCTCATGGCCCATTACATCAATGGAAATAGTGAAACGATTGAAGTATGTACCATCTCCGTCACCGAAAATCATTTGTGAGCCGTCCCAAAACGCATTATTATAGCCGCTGTCATAATGTACGGTCGCGATCAGGTCCAGGCCATTGCCGTCTATTGAATTACGTCCAAAGACATCCCAATACAGATCAAAGGTGGCGCCTAAGCCATCGTAAGCTTCGTCTACAGCAACGTCACTATTAGTAGCCTGGCCTTCGCTCCGGACCAGCGTACCCGGCTGAGTAGTGGTATTGTTGGCGGTGTAGATCAGGCGATTTTTGTGTGGGGTTCCAGCAGCTTGTACTGGTTTAGCCTTCGCTTTAATGTTGGCTACTTTGGACTGCACCATGCGCTTCGCCCGAACCTGCGAGTCATGTGCCAGCGTGCGTTGCGCTTTGGCACGGGCAGCTTCCGTTCCATTCCTGGCAATAGCTTCCAGGATGTGCGGTGGAATAATGCTGAAAATGCCGGTTTGATTTTGGGGGGTTTGTGAATGTTTCATATGTATTGTTTAAATTAAAAGGGCTATAGAAGTGCTCTGCCTTTCATGGCTTTGAAGGGCGAGCTATGGCGCGGAGTTGGGATATAAGCTTCCCGAGATTTGCATCTTTAATAGGGTCGGTTAGTTGGATGGTATGGACGCGTGAGCCATCTTCCACTGTAATATTATATGTTCTATAATCTGCGGCTCCTCTTGCTACAGTGCCTGTTAGTGTAGCCTGATCGAAGAAGCGGGCTTCCCGTACTAAAGATTCTAGCTGATTGGCGACTTGTGGATCTATCTGCGCTGTATCAATGGTAAAGGGGCCATTCAATGCCGGAATATGAGCAAATCCTCCACTCATTTCGAAATTGATTTTCATTTCTGGTCCTCCAACTCGTTTATTGGGTTAGGTAATATCTGTTTTTAAATTACGGTGGTCTTCATCATAGTGGTATCACGTCAGAAATTGATACCATTATGAGATGCATTTAAAAAAGTGTTACTTAAGTTTTGTTTCCATATAGCTTAATACTTCATTCTACTACTTTGATGAACTGACAGGAAATCAATATCGTCAACATCTGATTCGTAATAGTATGTCCAGGATTAGAACTGATTGATAATGTGGTAGTTTAATCATTGTTATAAAGCCATGAGAATAGTAAGCATGGATTCCATTAATATCTTTGACAATTCTTTTTATTTTAATGTTCTATGAAGTTTAGTGTAAGCACCTTTAGAAATGAAACTCAAATGTGCATGACAAAACTATAGTTCGATCAGATTAATTCCTACGGGAAAAAGCTCATATAATACACCGTGTTTTTCACATGCAATATCAATGGCTCAGTTTACACAGTAAGAAGATGAAATAAAAAGAAATGGATCAGATATATCAGGCTATGGTTCTTGCAATCGTCAATAAAGGACTCATATTCAATCGTAAAATGAAGGTAATTATATTTTTTTGCAATTACTATTTATAAGAAAGATGTTATAGCATAGGACATATTCTATAATTTTTATAATAGCCTGATTATTAGTAATATATCTTCTTTTTTGAGGTATGCATTATGCACACACGCTGTCATATAAAGTTGCAGTTGCAAACTTCTAATGAAAGCTAATGAAGTTGATAGGCTAGCCGAGTTGGGAAGTCTGGTCACTATTAAGGGATATTTAAATCATACCCCAATCTGCAGATTGCCTCTCCTGCTTCTTTGGGCGGAATCACAATGACGATTGCGGGTTTTCTGCTGTTAGCTTCTTATCATATTGTTGTTGCAGGTCGTTTAGTGCTGTGTTATAGCCCTGCTGGTCTACAAAGGCAGCTGGGTTGTAGGCGTCACCGGGATGATGTTTATCGTGCAGTTTGAATTGACTTGCATGAGATGCCAGCCATATATCGAAGGAGATGTTTTTCATTGCTTTTAAGGTGTAGGCGTAGTCTTTAGCAATGGTTGGATAAGTTGTTACATCAGCGAATCTTTTGTCTGTAACAATACTGGGCAAGTTGGCGATAAGTACCCTGTAAGACCTTTGATTGTCTTTTACGGTAAATAAGAAACTACAGGAGCCTTTGGTATGGCCGGGATGGTGCAGCATTATCAATTGCATATCGCCTGATTGGATGGTATCGCCATCATGTAATAAACGATCTGCTTTTACTGGTACAAAAGTGCTGCCGTGTCCACCCAGTGCATAATCGGAGCTGCCGCCATCTGCTAATACAGCAGCATCCTCTTCATCAACCATCATTTGAGCGCCTGTAAGCTTTTTGATAGCTGCCATAGCCGCTACGTGGTCGTAGTGGGCTTGTGTGGTTAAGAGTATTTTAGTACCGGAGAACTTAAAGCCAAGTGCCTCTATGTTTCTTTTTAGCTGTGGTGCCGAGGATGCAAGTCCTGTATTGATGAGTATATTTCCCTGTGATGTTGTAATGAGATAGCAGGCGAGATCGTAGGTGCCTACATAGTATAGATTTCCTGCAATTCTGAATGGGGGATAGGGTTTAGTCCATTCTGTATTTGTTGGTTTGGGCTCTTTTACTTGTTGTGCGGTAGCTGTTAATAGAAATGTTATGGAAAAGACGGAGGTTAAAATAATAATATGTAACAGGTGTTTGAGCATATATTGGTGGTTAGGGGCAAATGTATTGAGTTTTTGCTGCGTATATTTCGTCGCTGCTGCATATTTATACCCTGCACACCACCAACTACCAAGCCTATTCTTTATCCTTTTGACACCTCATACCCCATAATTCACACCTCCTAAAACTTAGTAAACAAGTGCTGCATTTAAAACATAACTGCCTCTTTTAACGCGTTTGAATAATCTTTTGTTGTAGACATTATTGCTATCAACTTCGTGACTGGCCAAAATAGAATTTACATAACTTCTCTGTCTGCGGTAGGGCGGAAGTATTTCATCGGGCATGATCTCAATAAATTGCATGACCTCATCCATGGAGAACACGCCTTCTTTTTCATCGGGATGGCTGCCGTCCGGCCACTTTATAATAATTTTTCCCGGCATTTCTTGTTGAATGCAACGCATACATACCAACAGAAAGAATGCCATGGAGTGCGAGCCCAGATTTACTCTCCGCCTGCTTTCTTCAACGGAAATGGCCGGAGGTTTTACGGTATTCCAATATTTAAGAAGCGTTTTTTTATTTGCTAATTGTGGCTGATGAAAAATGGTACCCTTAAGGTAACCCTGCAACAAATAATCTATAGGCAGCAGCCCTTTTTTATTACGGAGATTTATATCCACTTCAGATTGCAGCAGCAGATCGGCTACTGCTTCCTGGCCATGATGAAGAGCTATCATAAGCCCTGTAAGCCCGGTATCGGGGTCGGAAAAATCAGGCCCATATTTTTGCACTACAGTTTTTACTTCTTCTTTACGGCCAAGCCTGCAGCCTTTAGCGTATTCTTTACTGTCGCTCCGCAGTTCCTTCATGTACAGCATGGCCCTCTGAAACTGAAGCTTTGCCAACTGGTCAATCCATTCTATACGGTGATGGGTGACAGCATATTGAAACAATTGCTTTCGCTGGCTTTTTACTTCATGCTCTTTCTTTGCAGGATCCAGTGCTAATAATTTTATCTGCTCCAGTTGTTCAGCGCTTATATATTCATAGCCCAGGTATTTAGCCCTTATCTGTTCGGCCTGCTCATGCTTACCCTGCTCTTCAAGGCGGCGGGCTTCTTCCAGCCACTCATGCTTGTCGCTTTTTTGCTCGGCTACCTGCAGTGGCTTTGTTATTTGTTTCAGCGACAATAGTTCCAGCGCCGGATGATTTACCTGTTTCTCGAACAGGTATATATTTTTGATGGACCTTGTGATGGCTACATAAAACGAATTGATATAAAACTTGTATATCTCCGCATCTTTATCGCTCTTATCTGCAGGTCTTGAATATTGTAAAGATTCTTCCTGCAGATCTGCGGCGTCTACACCGTTGATTATTTCTTTAAATTGTTCAGGATTGGTCGAAATAAAATTAAGCAGGATCACATTTTCATATTCCAGTCCTTTGGCCTCCTGGACAGAGAAAATAAGCGGTGTTTTAAAGTGTTTCCTGGCTTCGGCTTTCAGCATATTATCGGTAACAATTACCGCATAACGTGTTGAATTCTGGGTTTTGCGGTTCAGTTCAGCCTTCACCTTATCATCGTCCTGCATCAGCAGCACCTCGCCCTTTTGTGCAGAAATGGTATCGATGAGGTAATTACTTTCCCTATCAATGGAGCCAAAACGGTGGTTCTTTATTTTAAGCAACGTGTTAGACAACTGCACTACCTGCGGCGAATTGCGATAGTTGGTTTGCAGTATCCGCACCTCTTTGTTATCGGTACCATGGTGGTACAGGTACGTTTTAATTTTAGACCATGAGAAAAAGTTAGGATGAACGATCTGGTTGCTGTCGCCGGTTAAAATAAAGTGCGAGTTATTGTTCAGCGATTGCATGATGCACTTTAACTGTATCCCCGTTATATCCTGCACCTCATCCACCATGATATAATCGTAACGAGGCTTCACCAACTGCAGGTATTCAAACGAAAGCATATTGCTGTCGTAAAAATTATTTTCTTTCATCCATTGCAGGTACTTTGTAAACAGGTTGTACACCTGCTCCCGCATATTTGCAGGAAAGATAGATTGTTTAATGCCAAGTGATAAGTATTCGTCTTTGCTTAAAAAAGCGGTATGCAACGGAGAGCCTGTAAGTACGCCTTTAAACTCTTCGTACACACGGTAAGGCTCATGTATTTTCGACTGCTGCGCATGTTTGTTAAACCATTGCTCAAAAGCCCTGAAGTTAATTTCTTTGCCTTCTGGTATCCGCCACGATTCCAGGTATTGCTGAAACGAAAGAAAGTCAACTTCGCTGTCTTCACTTTCGTACCCGTTTGAGTAATACATTTTGCGTGCATTTTCTACCAGGTAGTTGCTTAGCGAAATGTATGCAACATCGCCTGTAAGCTGTTTTAGCTTTTCAAGCACAAGCACCGTTTTGCCGCTTCCGGCAGAGCCGATGATAATTAATGGCGGATGTAACTGAAAAACAGCCTGCTGTGTATCATCAAACGAAAGGTATTTATTGAGAATATGAATACTGTTAACCGACTCATTTATATAACTCAAATGTTTGACTTCCTGCTGCTGAACATCTTCTATGCCTCCAATAGGTTGCGCCGCTTCTTCATCAGGCAATTGAGCCGTACGCAAAAATCTTGATTTCGCATACTCATGATTCAAAATAACCTCCAGTAACAGGAGGTATTTTATCCCGTTGTAAGAAACAAACGTAAATAACAAACGGTCTTTAATATTCAGCCTGGCACGGTAAAAACCGGCATTGGTCATTTTACGAACATCAGCACTTTTAAAATCTCCATTCTTCAACTGTGTAAGGACCTTATCATAGTCTTTTTGCACACTTTTACTGTCGAGCTGGTTGTAAAATAATATGGGTAGCATTAATAAAGGCTTGTAAAATGGTTTATTTTATAAATATCACAAATATAAGGTGGAGCGCGGAGGATTGAAATGGAGCGTGAGAATTGAAACGCACATGCTAACAAACATGGATTTGATGTTTTTTATTACTACCGGCTCTGGCAAATAAGCAGAGCTATACCTAAGTTATACCTATCTTATACTTAAGTTATACCTAACTTATACCTAATCTCCTCGCTATCTACTCCCTACCTAAGCCATACACACCAGTAACCAGTAACTGGTATAAGTGCTGATGTTATGGGGGCGGGAACTTGGTTGAATGACTGTTTTCATGTATTGTTCATGAACTATCTATGGCTTGTCAATGACTTTCCTATGGCCTTACCATGAGGAAGCCTGTACTGAAAACGGGTGCTTTTCAAAATTTAAATTAGTTATTTGCAGTTGTTGGTACCTGGAAACAAAGGAAAGCATTACACTATTATCCTTCGGGAATGTAAATAGACTCTTAAAAGGAACACGGTACTATGCATCAAATACATTTGGTCGGGAGACACCCTGAGCAGGAGTTTTACAGAAGAATATCTTTCAATTGTTTTATCAGAACAGGCAGATACGTGATTTTTATCTGCCACACTACTTCATAATCAATATCTAAATAATCATGTACGATCCGGTTGCGGAAGCCGCGTATTTTATGCCATTCTATTTCCGGATGCTGAGCTTTAAATAACTCGGTTAACCGGTTTGCTGCTTAACCAATAATTTCAAAGTTGTGGATGACCGCATCCACCGTTTTGCTGTCATTATTAAACTGATCAAAATTGATGTCTTGTGTGTACGATTCTATTTTCTCCGCTGCTTCTATTATATCCTGTATCAGTAAAGCATCGCTTCTTTTAGACATACTCAATTTCGTTTTTGATAAACTCAAAGGTTCTCTCCTTTAATCCTTTTCTGGATACCAAATCCACTTTTCTTTGCAATATGTCTTCCAAACGATCTGCTAATTCAATAAACTCCATACCAACCGGTTTGGTAAATTCAACAATCACATCAATATCGCTGTTATCTGTAAAATCATCCCTTACTACAGAGCCGAATAGACCGATTGTTTTAATGGAATATTGCAGCAAGAGTAATTCCTTTTGATGCTGTAGCTTGTTTTTATATATCGTTAAATGATGCATGTTGTTTGCAAGTTACTATAAAAGAAGATGTATTAGAATACTGTTGTACACTGTGCTGACGGGTATGCCTGGCAGGTCGGAAAACTGCCTTTATCCTTTACTTCGAAGTGGGCTGCGCTAGTACATCAAAGAGCGTAAGGAACCTAATTTGTGGGGAATAAAACCAGACAAGGCTGCGTTGCTACTTTCTATATTTTCGTTTTGGGTTTCTGCTTGCATGAAAAATGGCTGATACGGTAATGACTTGTTCTTTCTTATACACTGTATAAACAATAAGATAAGGAAAAGTTTTTACAGGTGCCTCCCGAAAATTGCCCTTTCGTTTCGGGTATCTTTCCGGGAATTGAGCAATGAGGTTCAGTTTATTTTGAATAACATTGATAAACCGGTTACCTAGTCCTACACTTTGTTCTTCATACCACACTGCGGCCCCGGTAAATTCCTTATCTGCTTCTTCGAGCAGTTTGATAGTGTAGGGCAAATTATTTTGAATTTACTTTTTTAACTTCTGCTTTAGCTCTGGATACCGACTCTTCTATTGAATATGTTTTTGCAGTACCATTCAGGTAATTTTCTTCTCTTTGCTCCAATGCTGCAACAAATACTTCATCATTCCACCAATCACCAGTTTCTTCAATTTCTTCTTCCAACATAGTATAAATAGCTTTCAGTTTTTTTTCGTTTGCTGTATCTATATAGCGATGTAATTTTTGTTTTAGTTCCTCCCTCTTCATGTGCATTTTTGTTTGTAACAAATGTACAGGTTATGATTGTTGTAATCAGCTTTATGCTTCTTTGGTGCTAAGCTCATTGCAATGTTTTAAGGCTATATCTAAAGTTGTTTGAGTGAAAGATAAGCAGGTTGGAAGCCTACATCAAGCAGGGGAAATAATAGTAAACCAAATATACCCACCGATATACGCTTAAGTACCAGGGGAGCTTACTACAAACTTTTGTTTGAAAGATGTTTTCCTGTTCAGCGAAGCCCTGTCTTCCTCAGTCCATTGTCTTCCACTCCCATGTTCGCCACCATATTGTCCACCGCCTTTCATTCCCTCGCCATGCATACCATGCATGCCGCCACCTTCATGATAACCTCCACTCCGGGTTTCCCCTCCAGGCGATGAAGAACGTGGTAACCCATTGATTTCAACACTCAACGTAATGTCGCCCAATGCTTCTTTGGCAGCAAAGTCTGCGCCCCAGAATTCTTTCTTCGGAATGGCAATTTCATACACCAGGTTCGACTCGTTATCCCAGTTTATGGCAGCCGTAATGCCCGATGTATCAGTTACAGGTATATCACCATTTACCGTAGCAAATCCCTGCACTTTCATAGTAGTATGCTGCTGAAGGAAGTGAGCCCGGAATGAAGAAAGATCATGTACTCTTTGCGCTTCAGACATTGGCTCATTAGCAGTATCTACAGCCTTGTTGGCTGCAGATTGCGGTGAATTGCTTTGAGATAGAGGGTACATAACAGAAGCTTCATGCTTTGATTTGCCTTTAGTGCTAAGCGTTATTTTCATGCCGGCACGCATCAGTTTCATTTGGTCTATCTCTTCCTTGCTTTCAAAACAGAGATAGATATTGTTACTATCATTTGCTATGTCGAATAATAGTTTTGTGTCGCTGTCATAGAAATTAAGCGGCTGCTGCCATTCCGCCAATTTGCCATCTACCTTTACAGGTTGCTGCATCCATTTAGCGGTAGCAACATCACTTTGTGCGGTTGCATTTACATAAGCACCTGCCAGCAGCAGTATCATATAAGCATGCTTTTTCATCTTCTTGTAAGCTTATTTTAGGAAAAAAAGGAAAGGTGATTAAAAATGTTATTGCACTACGACAATGCTTACAACTTTCACAAAAGTTTGAAATTATGGTATAAGCTTGTCAACTGGGATTTGGGAGCACGTATGTATGGTAGAGTACAAAAAGCTGCCTTCTCCAGGGCTGCGCCGTACCTATGCCGTATTTCCTTCCATCATCTATTACGTTCATCCAACGCCTTTTGCCGTATAGCTGGTATAAAATCCAGGTAAACAGAAGTCTTTTAAAGCTGTAATGTCCTGATCTGCTTATTGAAACAGCAATTCCAATAAGTTTTATCCTATATGCATGTCCCGCCAAAGACGGTAATCTAACTTCCGGCCTAAATTCTTTCTGACTATCGACCGACAGTTATATGGTAAAGAGCGCCAAAAATGGCAACAACGGCGGCAAGAACACCACATGATAGCTGTCCGGAAAAAATGTTTTCCTAATTCAAATCTAATCTTTTTCATAACTCAAAGAATCGCCCCAACTTTGCACAAATGGCAAAAAAGAAGAAAACTACAGTAAAGAAAACCACTATAAAAAAAGCCGGGGTTACTTCGGCACTCATAATAACAAAAAAAGGAACAGAGAAATTAAGTCCTAACCAGGCGGCATTTAACAAGCTGACAACCCGTATTGAAAAACTGCGGAAAGATATCGAGCGTAAGGAAAACCAGTTTGAGGAAGCGGTGCGATTATACGGACAAACTGTTCCGGCAATGGAAGAGAGTCTGGCGCGGCAACGCCACCAATTGCTACTCCTTATTTATCCGTTTTACAAGCAAAAAAAATTATCCAAAACCCAGCAATCTTACCTGAAAGACATGCTGCAGGAAATGATGAGCGAGGTGCTGCAAAACAGCCCCGACGAACCGGATGATGAATTGAAAGCTATCTTTAGGGAACTGGAGGGGGAGGATTATGAAACGGTCTTGAAAAGAGAAGAAAAGCAGATGCAGGATGAAATGCGCAAGGAATTTAAAAAGTGGGGTGTAGATGTAAACTGGGATAAAGACAAACCACTAAGCGAGGAGGAATTGGCTAAGAAAATGCACGAAATTCAGCAGCAGTTATTAGAAAAAAGTGCCGAAGAAGAGCGCCAGGGGAAAGCGCAATATAAAACCCGCCCCAAAACGGCAAAGCAACTGCAAAAGGAGAAAGCGGAACAGGAAGCAGAGCAACTGAAGCAGAAAAATATAACCACTATCTATCGCCAGTTGGCCAAGCTGTTTCACCCCGACCTGGAGCAGGATGAAGACCGCCGTATGGAAAAGGAAGAACTGATGAAGAGCCTGACCGAAGCTTATGAAGCCAACAACCTGCATGCCCTGCTGATGCTGGAACTAAAGTGGATTCACAACGAAAATAATCACCTGGAGAGCCTGACCGAAGAAAAGCTGGGCGTTTATTTGGACATTCTGCGCAAGCAGGCAATTGAGTTGGAAAGGGAAAAATACCAGATTATTCATCAGCCCCGTTTTTATGCGCTGTTACAGCGTTATGGATATCGACCGCTCACCTACCCGGTAAAAGCAGTAAAGGAAGATATGGAGGATATAAAAGAAGAGCAGGAAGAGCTGGAAAAAGCTATTGCCGTAATGCAAAGCAGTCAGGCCGCCCCCTACCTTAAGAATATGGTGCAACAGTGGAAAGAAGACCAGAAGCTACAGCAAGGTGCATACATGATGGATGACTTGCTGGATATTTTGTTTTCAAATAAGGGCGATTGGTAAAGCCGGACGTCTCTTTATAACTCCTGCCGTTTATTCGTTGATGGCGTTCTTTGCCATACCTGTTGGAAAGAAATGCTAATAAGCACATTTACATTTGTGTAGCCTCTTTTTGTTGATGGAATGATTTTGTGTACCCCGCCTTACTTAATCAACCCTCACATTTGCGCCCGGCTCGGCATAGTCTCCCGACCATAAGCGTTTGAAACCCGTCATTGCGAATGAAATGAAGCAATCTGTGGGCAATAATACGATCAAAAACAGCCTTTACTAGTGGATTTACGCTTACCAAAGATTAGCTCTCCTTGGCTGAAGGAGAACTAATAACAAGGTTTAGAACACTTATGGTCGGGTGACTACGCCGAGCGGGGGATATTGCCGCCTTGCAAAGGTTTTTTTCTTACTCACAAAAGTAAAAATTATTTGACACTTAACACAGAATCTGCAGTGAAGGAACGGGGCCTGCAGTAAATATTACTGAAGTTGAAGGTCAGTATAATCTTATCACCAGTTATTTACAGCTAATAAAGTTTTATACATACAAATTGTGTATGTTCAAAAAACTTACTTACATTACATACGATTCCCACAATAATCCCGATAACATAACCATTAACTGTCCCATCCTCTATTTAATCAAACTAAAATTAAATCTCATGAAAAGTAAATTACTACTTGCGATTTTGCTTTTTGTTTGTGCAAACACATTTGCACAAAATGCACTGAAAGAAATAATCAGAGGTCCAAAAGGAGTGTCAAAACACTTTGTAACACTTGAAGAAAATAACCGCCCCGCTTTTAATCCTTCCCAGGCGCGTACCATACTTGGGTTGGATCCTAATTCCGATTTGGTTTTAGAGAATGTAGTTCATGATCAGATTGGTCAAACACATTACCGCTTTTATCAGACTTATATGAAAATTCCTATTGAAAACACGATGTACATTATTCATACAGCCAATGAAAAAATATTGGGTATGAGTGGTGCCATCGTTATTGATTTTGCAACTGACTTGCCACAAAAAGCTACTGCAAAAATCACTTTTCAAAATGCTATTGAAGCCGCCATTAAATATGTAGGTGCAAAAAAATATATGTGGCAGGATGCGGATAAGGAACAACGATTAAAAACGGTCGTTAGCAGATAAAAAAGCCAGCTATTTTCCTTCAGCTAAATTGGTTTGGTATAATACCGGAGACGAAGTGAGTTGCGCCGGATTTGCGCCTTGCAATTAAGGTAGATGTTTATGCAGAGCAGCCGTTAAGCCGTGCTGATTATTTAATTGATGCACAAACAGGACAGGTTCTTGGTAAGAAAGACAGGATTAATCCTTCTGATGCTACAGGAACTGCCAACACGCAATACAGCGGTTCTAAAACTATACATAGCGATAGGACAGGTACTACTGCATATCGTTTGTGGGATCTTAGCAGGGGTAATGGAGTAATAACATTACATGGCGATCAAACCAGCTGGACTTGATTATACAAGTACAACTGCTAACTGGAATCTTACAGGCCAGGCGCAACATGCTATGGATGTGCATTATGGAGTGGAAGCAAACCTATGATTATTATAAAACAACTTTTAACCGTAGCAGTGTTGATGGTAATGGTCTTGCACTGATAAGCTATGTAAATGATGGCGAACAGGATAATGCACACTGGGATGGCACTTCAATGAATTTTGGAATACGCTCTGCTAACAGTAAAGGCGTTACCGGTATTGATGTTACAGGCCACGAACTTACACATGGTGTAACGCAATATACCAGCGCTCTTAATTACAGCAATGAATCCGGTGCCATGAATGAAAGCATGAGCGATATCATGGGCAAGTCGGTGCAGTTTTTTGCAAAGCCAACTGATAATAGCTGGGTATTAAGTAATGACATGGGCTGGGAGCTTCGCAATATGTCTAATCCAAATGCCGATGGCCAGCCCGACACTTATGAAGGAACAAACTGGTACATAGGAACGCAGGATAATGGAGGCGTGCATACAAACAGTGGTGTTGGTAATTATATGTTTTATTTATTGGTGCATGGCGGAAGTGGCACTAACGATTATGGAGATAGCTATGCTGTTACAGGCATCGGTCTTGCAAGAGCAGACCAGATTATCTATCGCACAGAAACTGTGTATTTAACACCTACATCTCAATACAACGATTGGCGCCAGGCCTGCATTAGAGCTGCCACTGATTTGTACGGGGCAACCTCAACACAGGTAACACAAGTAAAGAATGCCTGGCATGCTGTGGGCGTGGGTGACTACTATTGTTATTCATACGGACTTTCTACTGCTTTTTTATATACTAATAAAGTAACCTTCAGTAACATTAGTAATACAAGCGGTAATAATAACGGTTATGCAAATTATACTAATCTTACAGCAAACGTAACCAAAGGAAAAACATACCCGATTACATTAACTGCAGGTTATCCTACAGGAACCATTTACCGGGTTAACTGGACCGTTTATATAGATTATAATCATGATGGTGATTTTCTTGATGCCAACGAAACTGTAGCAATAGGCTCATCTGCTACAACGGGGGCTTTTACCAGGTATATTACCATACCATCGAATGTACTCGTAGGTAGAACAGTAATACGTGTGCAAATGAGTTATAATTCTAGTAATGGACCTTGTGATATTACTTCGGATGGTGAAACAGAAGATTATCTTGTAAACGTAATCGCAGCAGCTAAACAAAGTTTTGATGAACCGGCAGCCATCGCATTATCAGCAGATAAAAAAGGACTTTCGATAAGCCCGAACCCTGTTACCGGCGGCGGAAACGCAACGTTGAATTATACTACTTTAAAAGACGGAAGAATAACATTGAAAGTAATGGATATGTTTGGCCGTGGTGTGCAAACAAAAGACATTGGATTGCAACACACCGGAACGCATGTGTATAATCTTAACTTTGCAAAACAGATAGCAGCAGGCAATTATTTTGTAATAATAGAACAAGATGGTAAAATGATAGGTACAACAAAAGTGATCGTTACCCAATAAATAGTTTTAGACTATTCATTATTCTGCGGGGTTACATTTATGTAACCCCGTAGTCATTTATGCTATTGATGTACTTTTATTTTAATTGAATAGCTTATAATCAAACCGCACAATCTTTACAATTCATTTATTGAAATCCTGCAATCTTATGTAATTGAACAGGGGCATAAATGTTTTCCCCCTTTTCCCCACGCCACGCCTTTACTTCGAGGTGTTAGCGATAGCGTACCTCGAAGTAAAGGTAAAAGCGGTGAAGGAAGATATGGAGAATATAATAGAGGAGCAGCGCTGGAAAAAGATATTGCCGCCATACAAAGCGCGCTGGCCGCCCAGTACCTTAAGGTAACGGTGCAACAGTGTAAAGAGAACCAGAAGCAGCAACAGCATGGTGCATACCTATTGGATAACTTGCTGGATAGTTTGTTTTCAAATGAGGGCAGTTAGTAAAACCAATCGTCTTTTTATAATTTCTGCCGTTTATTCATTGTTGGCGTTCTTTGCCATACCTGTTGGAAAGAAATGCTAATAAGCATATTTATATTTGTAGCAGTCTCTCTTTATTGATGGAATGATTTTGTGTACCTGACCTTACTTAATCAACCCTCAGATTTCCGCCATTGTTGGTGAAGAACACTGAAGAACACCAATAACGGCGGAAAACTGCATACAGTATTTGAAATTTCTTTTGCTTGGAAAGTATGCAGAACTATGCAGTTTACTGGACAAAAATTAAATTACCTGCCTTTGCCGGTAGAGGCAGGTATGCTGGAATCCGTGTAAAGGAAACAAGCTCGTGATTGCACCGGAAGAGTACCTGCTCAGCTCTGCTAAGTTCTATATTACGAGTGTACAGGGGAGTTATTTGGTTACTTCCTCCATGGAGTTAGAGGATATTGATTTGATTGGGACTCTATAAGGGTCCCAGCTTATTAGTGGTGAAGTGATTCACTGAAGGCAGAAGCGCACTTAGCTAAATGACCGCAATGTCTTATGGCTTGTGCACAATAAGCTTTTGATTGAGACATTGCGGAGAAGAAAGTACATTTAATTCAAACCTTCTAGGTGATGATGCTTTGCAGAATCGCTTTATCTAGAAGAACATAAGAAATAATTAATAGGTAGATGGTAGCATACTTATAATACGCTTCCAATCTTTACTAAAAGATGTATTGTATAAATAATTGGTATAGGAGCTTAGTGGAAGTTCTTTATTCCAGCTTTCGTTTGAGTTTTAATTTATAATAATGCAAAGCCTATGGCTGTATTCACGGCAGTTTTAACTGCATCTAAAGCCGCATTAAGGGCAGCCTCTACTGCTAAAAGCCCCAATCCTTCTTCACTTAATAAAACTATTTTAAATGCATTCTTTTGCATTCCTATCATTAATAATGCTTGTTCTTGTGTTATAGCCCCAGAAACATTCATTTCTTCAATATCAATTATGTTTTGAGCTATTGTTTTGATTGATGTTGTTGCTAAATCCCTGATTGTTGGAAACTTTTCTCCTAAACTAGATTTAGCAGCATTAAGCATTTGATTAAAAATGCTATTGAAGTCAAGTATAGATGCCATAATTATGTAATTTTAATTTTTTAACTATTGTTTTGTAGCTTTTTCCCTCTTTAAACCTTCTTGAAGTGTCAACATTGCTGCTAATGCTGTAGTAAATGCAGATTTATCCAAATCTGCAGCCTTCTTGATGGTAGCTTTGTCCGTCACACCAGCAGCAACAAATCCTTATTGATTGTGTTGTTTTAATTGTAAGAAAGCACCATCAAGGGCGTTGAGTTGACTCAAGATTATTTTATATTTAGGTAAACCATTTGCTACAGTAATACAACTTTGTATTTCTCCTTCAATTTTCACATAAGAGTCTCTTAAAGTATTATAACTATAATCTTTACTATCATCAATGTTACTTTCAATTTGTACAAAAAGCGTTGAAATATCTTTAGAAATTGTTTGAATACTTTGATCTACATTTTGATTATATGCTCCTATTAGTTTTACTTCAGTGCAACTGAATAATAAAGGAATCAATAATGTGATGATTAATTTTCTTTTATGCTTTAATGTTCTGTACATAAAAAATAATTTAATTGGTTTACCTACTCTAATCCCTTTTCGGTTTTCGGGTGCTTACTCTGTTAATGGATTTTCAGCATTCTCCTATTGTAAGATTTAATAATAGTACATTTTTATACTTTTATCAGACTATTTCTTTTGCTTATCCTGTGAAGCTTCTTCGGGACTCTTTTCATGTGGCTTAACTGTTGAGCGTATTACCATTATCTTATTTAGGGTGTCAAACCAAAATGCTGAACCTAATGAAATTGCTAATGCAGTTATTACCCAGCCTAAAAATTTTAATGCCCAAAGCCCTCCTAAATCTGGAACAGCTAAGGCTTTATTACTAATTTCTTGTGGAGTTTTAGCGTCGTGCCAATCATACCCAATTGGTAATCTTAAATCATACAATTCATTAGCAGTTGTATTCATTACTTCTTTTAATTTGGTGATATCAATTGATTCAGTTGCAGCTTTATTATTAGAGACATATCCTTGAGCAGAAGCAGCTACTGCGTTTCTTAAAGTAGGATCTTTCATAAGGCTTTTATAAATAGCAATAGTATCAGCATTCATAATGACAGCAATAACTAATCCTATAAAAAATAACCACCATTGGCTATTGCGTTTATACCAGCCAGAAACACGATCCATAGAAGTATTGTACCAGTTTTCAATATTGGTTCTGGCTTTATCTATATCATCTCCTGCGCTATCTACTAAAGATAAAATAGCCTTTCCTAGATTAGAGATTACAGGTGCTGCATTTTGTGGTGTTGCAGCAGGTGTAAATTTTGCTATAATCGCAGTTCTAAGTGGCTGTAACGATTTCACTTCTGCTTGAGTAGGAGGAACAGGTGTTGTACCTGGAGCAGCCGGTATTCCGCCTCCGGCTGAACCTGATAAATTATTAGCTGTAGCAGGCATTATAGTATCTAATAACGCCAAAGCAAAGTTTGAAGCGGGTATATAAGAAGGCATTTTCCTTCCTTTTGGTACATAGGGACCTCTGTATAAACCGGCAATAAGCGAGTGATTATATAAATCTGCAACAATTCCTATTTGGTTTGGTGTAGGATCCTGTAATAGTTCTCTAATGCCTTTTTCAAGATTTTCAGCTCTGGTTTTTAGAAGCGTTTCAATTATTTCTTTAAAAGCTGTAGCAATAAGGCTTAATAAAAGGAAGGTAAAGGTTATTCCTATTGCTACATCGAGCATATCAAAGGTTGACATAGTTTTTAATATTACTTGCCTACTCTATTATCCCGTTTTCGGCTTACCGGTATAGAAGAATTTATAATTGCTAAGCTACACGTACGCAAATACCCCACTCACGGGAAAAACCCCATACAGCACACCGTACTTTTCACCCAGATAACAGCATTAATAAAAGGAAAACATCACAAGCAGTCTAAGTCAATTAGGGTTGTTCATGGCTAAAGGTCTTTGGTTCGTCTAAAGGTTCTGGTACTAATCGTTGAATAAATGTAAATAGATTTCTTAATTACTTCATCAAAAAACGATGCACTTCTTCACATATTTAATTCTGTTATTTCCTTTGCTCATTTTCAAGCAGCAACTATCCTGATAGGTGCAATAGTTAAAATGTATTCATTAAGCAAGTACAGTGGGTGCCCTCATAAAACCGTTAAAGCAGAAATGCCCTAAATAATATTCAAACGAACACCTTCATTAAACTCCTGAACCAATAAACCCGCATCTTATCTTAATCCATAGTTCCTCCTTACCTGAGTCGTACCTAAGCCGTACCAAAGTCATGGATAGTTCATGGAAAGCCATGTCGCCTTTGGCGCCAAAGTCCTACCTTCTCCCCGTGGGCACCTTCTCTAACTTAACTGAACTTAAATGGTATACTACTTGTAAACTCGTGAACTCATAAACCCATAACCTCCCCCAACCTTTAACTTTTTCCTCATCAATTTAATGATTACCTAATTTATCCACACCAAAAATTATCACTACTTTTGCGCACTCAAAATTTAGTAAATAGAAAACCTATATGGCAGACTTAAAATTTCAACGCAACTTTGGTATTGCCGCGCACATTGATGCCGGTAAAACCACTACTACCGAGCGTATCCTGCGCTACACCGGTATGATCCACAAAATTGGTGAAGTGCACGATGGTGCTGCTACTACCGACTGGATGGAGCAGGAAAAAGAAAGAGGTATCACCATTACTTCTGCTGCTGTAAGCTGCCAGTGGAACTTCCCTACCGTATAAGGGTAAGGCTGATGCCAGATACAAAAAAATATTATTTCAATATCATTGATACTCCGGGTCACGTGGACTTTACCGTGGAGGTAGAGCGTTCTATGCGTGTACTGGATGGTCTGATTGCCTTGTTTTCTGCTGTTGATGGTGTAGAGCCGCAGTCTGAAACCGTTTGGCGCCAGGCTAACCGTTATGGGGTTCCCCGTATCGGTTTCGTAAACAAGATGGACCGTGCCGGTGCAGACTTCCTAATGGTGGTTAAGCAGGTAAAGAAATGCTGGGTGCTAAAGCTGTTCCACTGCAGTTGCCTATCGGTGCTGAAGATGATTTCAAAGGTGTGGTGGATCTGATCAAGATGAAAGGTATCATCTGGCACATGGAAACAGAAGGATGACCTTCGACGAAATTGAAGTACCTGCAGATATGCTGGAAGAAGCCAACGAATGGAGAGCAGAACCTGGTAGAAGCTGTTGCTGAATATGATGATAAATTGATGGAGAAATTCTTCGAAGATCCGAACACCATCACTGAAGATGAAATGCACGAAGCTATCCGTAAGGCTACGTATCGATCTGAGCATCGTTCCGATGATGTGCGGTTCTTCTTTCAAAAATAAAGGTGTACAAACTGCACTGGATGCCGTTTGCCGTTACCTGCCTTCGCCCATTGATATTGAAGCATACAGTAGGTACCAATCCTGATACCGGCGAAGAAGATAACCCGTAAGCCAGATGCAAAAGAGCCATTTGCAGCACTTGGCATTCAAGATCATGACCGATCCGTTCGTAGGCCGTCTGGCATTCTTCCGGTGTTATTCCGGTCACCTGGATGCAGGTTCTTATGTACTGAACGTACGAAGCGGTAAGAAAGAGCGTATCAGCCGTATCATGAAGATGTTTGCCAACAAGCAGAACCCGATCGATTTTATCGAAGCAGGTGATATTGGTGCGGCAGTAGGTTTTAAAGAAATCAAAACAGGTGATACCTTTGTGATGAAAATCATCCGATCACACTGGAAAACATGTTTATCCCTGAGCCGGTAATCGCTGTAGCGGTTGAGCCTAAAACACAGGCTGACGTTGATAAAATGGGTATGGCCATTGCCAAACTGGTAGAAGAAGATCCTACACTGCGTGTAAATACAGATGAAGATACCGGCCAGACCATTCTGCGTGGTATGGGTGAGCTTCACCTTGAGATCATCGTTGACCGTATGCGTCGTGAGTTTAAGGTAGAAGTAAACCAGGGTGCGCCGCAGGTTGCTTATAAAGAAGCATTTGCAACAACTGTTGAACACCGCGAAGTGTTGAAAAAACAAACCGGTGGTCGTGGTAAGTTTGCCGATATCCAGTTTGAAATCGGCCCTGCTGATGAAGAATGGCTGAAAGAAAATGAAGGCAAGCATTTCCAGTTTGTAAATGATATTTTTGGTGGTTCTATTCCTAGGGAATTTATACCTGCTATCCAGAAAGGTTTTGAAACTTCAATGAGTACAGGTGTACTGGCAGGTTACCCTGTAGACAACATGAAGGTGCGCGTATTTGATGGTAGCTTTCCACGAGGTGGATTCTGATGCTATGTCGTTTGAACTTTGTGCCAAGCAGCGGTTTCCGTGAAGCAGGCCGCAAAGCAAAACCAGTATTGCTTGAGCCGATCATGAAAGTGGAAGTGCTAACTCCTGACCAATACATGGGTGATGTAACAGGTGACCTTAACCGTCGCCGTGGTATGCTGGAAGGTATGGACAGCCGTGCCAACGCTGCAGGTGATCAAGGCTAAAGTGCCATTGAGCGAAATGTTTGGTTATGTAACCCAGCTGCGTTCACTGTCTTCCGGCCGTGCATACTTCTACCATGGAGTTCTAGCCACTACGCTCCGGCTCCAAACAACATTGCTGAAGAAGTAATTGCAAAGAGCAAGGGTAAAGTGAAAGTGGAAGATTAATCTGAACTGGAATTTTAGGAAGATTATTTAGATAGATGGGATTGGATATAGTACAGGTTTGATTTTAAATTTTCAATTATAAAAAAGGCTCCGACTTTCAAAGTATGGAGCCTTTTTATTTTTATACTCTTTTAAGATAAACAGAAGGTTAAGTGCTGTAATTGTTTGAAGTAACTTATACATATTCCAATCCCATCAATCCCAAACATCCCCCAAATCCCAGTTCAGACTACTTCCTTATAATCCCCCTGAAATTAATTGCCTGCCGGTTAGAAGACAGCACTTGCAGGTTGGCATAACCGGTGCTGGTGACATGGAGTATCATCTGGTTGGCTTTAGCTTCATCTTTAGGCTTAATGGTAATGTCATAATTACCCTTTTTTGCTGGAGTAGCATTGTATTCGAAGTTGGTGGAGGTAAACTCTATGCCAGCATCTGATGGATTAATAGGAGCTACATATGCTTGTCCAAAATAAGGCAGGTAGCTGATCAGGCTGTCATTATGTACGGTGAGCGTGTATTCGGTAGTAAGCGTTATCTGCCTGCCATGTAAAGGTTGTGCATATTGAGCCACAAAAGTGTAATGTTTAGTATTAATGAGTTCTTGTACAGTAGAGTCATTAAAAATATTATGGCTGGTACCAGCAGTTTTATTGGAGGATGAGCATTGAGTAAATGCGAGCAGTAAAAATATAACTACAATCTGCAAGTATTTCATAGTACTAATATTATAATTTAAACACTTACATATTCGTGCCATAAAGGGTTTATGGCATAGAAAATTACTCCTTGAATATTTTATCTAATGGCCGCAGGTGCTTTTTAAGCTTTGGTCCAGGCATTAGTCTCTTTGCAAAGATCAAGCGATAGTTACCGGTTTGTAACAGGTAATTGCCACCCCCTGTATAACCCTGAAATGGTAACCTGTCAGCAACCCAATTAGCACTTATGTCCCAGGTATTACTGTTGTACCCGGCTGCAATCCGGAAGCGGGTTAAAGGATTGACAGAGAATTTACTGTGTTTATTACTACTCTTTTCAGTGGTATAGCACATACTGAGATTGGTGGTAAGCGAACCCGTAAGAAAGAGATGTTGAAATGCTACTGCTGTGTAAGCATAGCCAATACCAGGACCAAAACTGAAGAAATTAATCCTGTTAATGCCATCTATATTATACATATCAGCAATCTCAGCAGGCACCAAACTACTATCAGACTTGATAACGCCATAATACGTTTCTGCGCCAACTAACAATGTACCGGCAGACTTTTTCTGCCATTCATTTTGTATAAAAGCAGCACGATAAGAAAACCTGGTATTGTTGAATATATGATAAGCAGATAAACCGAATAAATTGACTTTTGCATCGCGCTGGTAATAGTAGCTATCAGGTAAGTTAGGTATAATGCCTTTGGGGTATAGATGGTACCCCTTGTAAAACTGTCCAAGGAAATCAAACACCCATTTTGGTCTATAATAATGTCCCTGCAGATCCAGGTATTTAGTTTTACCTTTTTCCTGATCCTGGTTCAAAAACCAAAAGCCATAAGCAAGGTTAATAGAAAAGTTGTGATAAGTAGCACCAACACCCATATTTAAGGTAGTATTCGGCCAGTACTTCAGGTCTTCCGCTTCTTTATCCTGCAAGGTGATGGCGGTATACTTTTGAGAAAAATAAAACCTGGTAGTAATACTCCCGGGATACTGTTTAAAGTAATTAGTATCGTTATTGCTTATTTGTGATTCAGCATTGCAATACAGAATAAGAAAGAGTAGTAAATTTACTAATTGTTTCACATGCAGTGTTTAAGGTAGTGCCAATGGATTAAGTGTCAAAACCTGAACAAAGATAATTACTATCTTATTGCCCCTTAATGTATATTGTTGTGTCATTAGTTTTGCAGCCTTACTAATTGATCCATGCGAATACTTTACCTGATCACAATTATCCTGTTTTTTGGTGTTTCTGATTATGCCCAGAATACAAAATCTTCTTTTCAAGTAGTCCCTTTAGGTGTAAAAGGCGGACTGGATGAAAGCAACTTGTCTGCTTATATGCTTGCACCTGCCCGGTCGGGCAATTATGTGTGTCTCGATGCCGGTACGTTGTATGTTGGCATTGAAAAGGCGATCAGCCATCATGTATTTAATAAGCCTGCAACAGCCGTTTTGCGAAGCAATATAAAGGCTTACCTTATTTCTCATGCACATCTGGACCATGTAGCGGGGCTAATCATTAATTCACCGGCAGATACCAGCAAGAATATTTATGGTACTTCTTTTTGTTTGAACAATATTCAAAACTATTACTTCTCCTGGCAAACCTGGGCAAACTTTGGCGATAAAGGCGAAAAGCCTATATTGAACAAATACCATTTAGTAACAATAAATGATAGTGCAGAAACCAAAATAGAGGGAACAGAATTGAATGTAAAAGCCTTCACCCTGAGCCATTCTTCGCCATATCAGAGTACTGCTTTTTTGCTGCGCAACAATGATGATTATGTACTTTACTTGGGCGATACAGGTGCCGATACCATTGAGCACAGCAATAAACTACAACTCCTTTGGCAAGCCGTTGCATCGCTGGTACAACAGCACTGGTTAAAAGGTATTTTCATAGAAGTATCCTACCCGGATGAGCAACCTGGTAAGCAGCTGTTTGGTCATCTTACGCCCAAATTATTAATGCAGGAATTGGAAGTGTTAGCTTCCTATACAGGTAAGGAGGCTATGAAGAATCTGCCGGTTATCATTACCCATGAGAAGCCGGAAGGCAATAATGAGCAGCGCATCAAACAACAGGTAAAGCAGAGTAATAGCCTGCAACTGCGTCTTATCTTTCCGCAGCAAGGGGAGAAGATAGTGTTATAAAATCAAACGCTGACAGGGTTCTAAGCCCTGTCAGCGTTCTAAACAAGAAGATAATATTTATTGTCCACTACCCTGCCAGTCATCCGTACGGAACGGTGCAACGGGTAAACCTTCTGTACTAAATAAATTACCTTCAGCAGTATTACTGAATCCATAGCGAACAGCTACCGGCTGCTTTACAGATTTGCTTGATACAATCAATTGCCCATTCTTTACTGTAGCGCTGGCAGGAAAGAAGACCTTGTCATTGCCGGCAACATAAAGCTCTCTTGCACTGCCGCCTTTAATAGTTAATCCATTCAGAATATCATCAAAGCTGATGATTGCCTTGTCTTTATTTACAGTCATGCTTTTATACATCGGGCTTTTGTAAGCAATACCAGGCTGGTTATAGGTTTCTGCTAATGCCCAATTGGCAAGGCGGTAGCCTACATCATGCTTGTCTGTTGGGTGGATATTGTTAGTGTCGGCAACCAGGTCAGTTATTACCACCATGCCGGTCTTATCCAGTTTCATGCTTTGCTGCTGCGCTTCGCGGAGCTGAGCGCCAATGTATGGATCGCCATATTTATAGGGAGCAATTTGCACATAATAAAAGGGAAAGTCCTTGTTCCATGCTTTGCGCCAGGAAGTGATCATATCAGTAAAAAGCTGCGTATATGTGCTGGCAGTGCCGGTATTGCTTTCGCCCTGGTACCAGATAGTTCCTGCAATATTAAAAGGAGTAATAGGGGCTATCATTGCATTGTAAGTATAACCCGGTATGTATGGCCAGCCATCGGATGGTTGCAATTTAGCAGCGGCAGCTTTCAGGGTATCATTGTTATTAACTACACTATCAGGCGTCCATACTTCAGCAGGGGTGCCGCCCCAGGCAGATTCAATCAAACCAATCGGCACATTGAGTTTTTGGTTAAGCTGCTTGCCAAAAAAATAGCCTGCTGCACTGAAGGACTTCAAGGTATTGCTATCGCAGATCTCCCATTCTCCGGCACAGTTGTCCTGCGGAGCAGAAGCAGTACTTTTAGGTATGTGAAAAAAGCGGATCTTGGTATTATAAGCAGTAGGCAGTTCACTCTTGATATCCTGCAATCCCCAACCACCGCTCATTTCCATATTGGACTGCCCGCTGCATACCCATACTTCACCAACCATTACATTGTTCAGCGTGATTGTATTATAACCTTTTAGTGTGATAGTGTAAGGTCCACCCGCTTTAGGTGTAGCAATATGTATCTGCCATTTGGCATCGCGGGTTGCCTTAACAGAGTCCGTCTTATTGTCCCAAGAAGTGGTAACCATAATTCGCTCTCCTGGCTCTGCCCAGCCCCACAGTTGTACATTGCTTTGCTGCTGCAATACCATGTTGTTGTTGATAATGTTGGGTAGGCGGATATTGGCATAACTTCCAAAGACAATACATAACAAGAAATTAAACAGGAATAGCTTCTTCATGATGGCTTATTTATATAAATGGCAAAAATAAGTGGGCATATATTAAGCCATCTGCTATTTTATTAACCATTATTGCCTTTATTTCTTCATTTCTGTAGCGCTGTTTACTTCGTAAATGCCTTCAATCTTTAAACAATCAATTTGCATACACAAACTCCACATACTTGGATATATCTCCATTCTGAAACAGGTATTAATGTTTACGATACTTCCTGTACTTAAACAACGATGTACCTTCAGCAAATTCCTCCTCAGTAAGATGGATATGCATATTAAAGTGTTTTAGAAGAATATCATACATCAGGGTAAAAGGTTTAGAATGAAAATAAAGTTACAAACTTCAATATAAAATTTAGTTGTATTGCTGTACTCAGTACAGTGTTACAAAAATAAGTTTGGATATGGAACGTTTTTGTTGATAAAGCGAAATAATGTCAAAGTCACATGTTACTTTAGCTGATGCTGACAAGGAAGAGCTGACCAGGATGCTGCATCAGAGTGGAATAAGAAGCAAGGTATTCAAGCGGGTAAGTGCCCTGCTGGAGTTGCATAAAGGTAAAACGATAGAGGAGGTGCGCAGTGTGTTGGGATTGTCTTATCCGACCATGGCGAAGCTCATTGACCACTATCAACAAAGCGGACTGGCGTGCCTCCGGGATAAAAGCAGACCTGGTCGTCCACCGGGCATCAGTGGCAAGCAGCGGGCTGCCATCACTGCCCTGGCTTGCAGTGAAGCCCCCGAAGGACATGCGAGATGGACGTTGCGGCTGCTGGCAGACAAAGTAGTGGAACTAGACTATTGCGACAGCATCTCTTATGTGCAGGTAGGGCGTATTCTAAAAAAAACGAATTAAAGCCCCACCTGAAGGTCAGTTGGTGCATAGCGAAGGTGGATAGTGCTTTTCTAGCAAAAATGGAGGATGTGCTGGATGTGTATGCCCAACCCTATAATGCAGACTACCCAGTGGTATGCTTCGATGAGCGTCCCTGTTTTCTCATTGAAGATACTATTGCTCCCCTGCCCACTCAGGAGGGGAAGATAGCCAAAGAACACTACAGCTATAAGAAGAACGAATCCTGTGCCCTGCTGGCAGCTATCGAACCACTGGCAGGCAAAAGAATCACCCAGGTATATGACCAGCGCACCAAGAAGGAATACACCCGCTTTATGCAACACCTCTCCGAGAGCTATCCGGATGCAAAGAAGATCATTGTGGTGCAGGATAACCTCAACACCCATCAGACAGGCTCTTTCTATGACCATTTACCTGCGGATCAGGCAAGGGCATTAGCCGGGCGTTTTGAGTTCCATTACACGCCTAAAGGTGCCTCCTGGCTTAATATGATAGAGATTGAGTTTTCTGCCTTGTCCAAACAGTGCCTGGGCGGCAGAAGAATAGCTACCAAGGAGTTGTTAGAACAACAACTCAAGGCTATTGTAGAACACAGAAATGACAAGGGCATCAAAATCAACTGGCAGTTCTCTATTCAATCAGCAAGAACTAAGCTTAATAACAAATATGCTAAGGTCAATACAGACAACCTAAAATTTAAACAAACTTAAGTAACAATGTACTCAGTACATTGTCAACTAAATAACTTTACAATAGCCATCTACAATCAAATAAATCAAACCTCACTAATAGAAGCTAACCCAAACGTATCGTCCCCCGGTAAACATAAATCCTCCAACCTGCAATGAGCTACGTATCCACCTTTCCAATCGCTGCTAAGTATGCCTCCGCTGTTCAAAGTGTAAGGCCAAAGGCAACCAACCTAATCATCAAACACCTGTCAAATAAGGAGCAGCACCATGTTAGCCCAACAGTGCCACCCGGTAATAAAGCTGCCCCTTAGGCAATGGGGCGGCGCTGGCCGGCACGGATGCGCGGAGCGATCAGCCGTGCTTGAATTTTTTGTAACTTTTTTCTTTCAAGAGAAAAAAGTAAGACAAGAACTATCTGTAAGAGATTGCACTTAAAACCATTTGCGGTGTTCACAGCTTCTAGAGTAGATTTTTTCTAAGCTAAAACTTATTTAGTATGACAATGTACTTAGTACGTTGTCAACTAAATTACTTCAGATTTCTGTGGGGCTGTTTCTGTCCCGGCTGGGGCCACTACTTTTCTAAACGTATTAAGTAAACCATGTACTACCCCCCACCTTCCGTTTCCCTTAAGTAAGGGTACACAGTCTCCCACCCGATGCCGAAGGCTACGCCCTCAAACAAGTACTGTATCCATCACTCCACACCTGCACCATAGTTAGCCAAACAGTAAAGTCCCAAATAATAGCTGCACCTCAGGCAATGGGGAGGCGCTGGCCAGCACAACTATTCTCACTGAGACCAATAAAAAACATTATGCACGAAGTAACTATTCTCACTGAGACCAATAAAAAAATTTAAGTAATGCGCGGAGCGATCATGCCGTGCTTGAACCTGAAAGAATAACTAGCAGAAGCGATCTCATGAATACCATTGAATAATCATTATTCTATTCATAACTTTTTTGTTTCTTTTTTCTTTCAATGCCTGTCACGCAAGGCACGAAGAAAAAAGAAAGACAACAACTATCTGTAAGAACTTGTACTTAAAACATCTGCTGTGTTCACAGCACCCAAATAGACTTGTTCTAAACTAAAACAATTTAAGTAACACTATACGCAATACAGTGTACCATAAATAAACGGAAGTGGTAGTTGAGTGTAAATACTAACAGTATTTGCATTTTGGCACTGTTAAATTCCATAATCCAACACAGCCTTGTCCTGCTGACCAAGGAAGCAGGCAAGGCGTATCCCAGTTGGAAGCTGGACGGTGAACGATGGTGAAACTATGCTGCTGAAAATGTCTGTGCCCCTCAAACAAAGACAATAGTATGATAGCTTGTTCAGTTCTATTGATAACGCATTACTGCAATTAAGTCTTACCGGATAATCTTACAGCAAAATCTGTGTTAAAGGATGGAAGGATTTAGGTTATCCTGATTATGATAAACGCTGACAAGGTTTATGAACCCTGTCAGCGTTATATAAAGTAAATGAGTAATTATTTATTCATAACGTAATGCCACGATGGGACTTAGCTTGGCTGCCTTGATAGCTGGCCACAAGCCGGCGAGTAAACCAAAAACAGCGCATATAACAATGCCTGTAATGATCCATCCCCATGGCGCTACAAAGCCTGTATCTAATACAAGCGCGAAGATATTTCCTACCAATACACCCAATATAATACCGCATATAGCACCCGACACACTGATAATAACCGATTCAAACAGGAACTGCTGACGTATGTTTTTCTTTTTACCTCCAATAGCTTTTATCAGTCCTATCTCCCGTGTACGCTCGTTTACTGCTACAAGCATGATATTCATCAAGGCTATTGCCGCACTTATTAAAGTGATCAGCCCGATTAAACCCGAAGCGCCTGTTATACTACTAAGCAATCCAATAAACGTTTGAGCCAGCTTATCACTTTTTTCTGCCACAAAGTTCTCGTCTTCAGTTGGTGTTAAATGGCGAATGCCTCTGAAAATGGCTGTTGCATATCCTACAGCAGCATCTACCTGCTGTATACTGTTGGCAGCAATACCAATAGTATAAGAGTCAGCATTGTTACCTAACTTTCGTATGCTGTTGTAAGAGGTAATGATCACGTTATCGGCACGTAGCAGCGCACTGGAGCCTTTAGGTTTAAGTACTCCAAGCACCAGATAAGGAGCAGTACCAATGTGGATAGTTTTCCCTACTGCCCGTAACGGGTTTTCACCAAACAGTTTATTAGACACATCATTGCCAAGCAGGCACACATTACGTCCGCTCTGTACATCCATCTGAGTAAAATTTCTACCCGCATTAATACTGAAGCCATTCACCTGCAGGTAGTTTTCATCACCACCATTTACGCGTACATTAGGGTTGGTTTTTTTATCGCCGTAGTGCACTTCATAGCTCCATCTGCCGTTTAAAGCTATACTCACGATCGCCGGAAAATCGTAACCCCGTTTAAATTCTTCTGCTTCGGATAATAAAATAGGCTTATCAAGATTGGATTTCTTTTGTTTTTTGCCGCGGGTTTCTTTCTGTACTCCATCATCGCGGTTACCAAAGCGTATGCGCTCTTTAAAGGAAATAGTAAAGCCGTTGGCGCCCATGGTAGCAAAGTTATCTTTCAGGCTGCTGTTCATTGCATCAATAGCGGTAATAATGCCAATAAGTGCCATGATACCGAAAGCAATAATAGCTATAGTAATACTGCTGCGCAGCTTGTTGCTTGCTACGGTTTTATATGCCAGTAAAAAAGAGTCTTTTAGTACCATGTTGCTACAATGTAATACGTAAAAATAGGTAAAGAACTATCAACTGTCACCAACTAAATGACGAGTGGCTATTGATGGTTCCTTACGTATTGTACTCACTGGCTTTAAGGATGAGGATTTCCATACCAAATAATAGAGCCGTTACCAACAGCCTATAAATGGCTTATGATAAGTTGCAGATTAGTTAGCAGATTAGTTATATCTGAATGCTTTAATATGCCTAAAAGGTAAAAAGTCAACAATGTACTACACTTCACCTTCCGTTTCCCTTAAGTAAGACTACTCTGCTTGCCACCCGATGCCGAAGGCAACCCACCTCACCTATGCTGTATCCATCACCATCACACCAGCACTCTTGTTAGCCCAACCATCCACCTTCAAATAAAGCTGCACCTTAGGCAATGTGGAGGCGCTGGCATGCACGAAC
>CAWFUV010000045.1:0-9205 GCA_963819045.1 uncultured Chitinophagaceae bacterium
TGCCTGGAAAAGGTTTGTTGGAGTTGAAAGAGATTTCTTTTACCGCTGAGAGTAGAGAAAGTGGAGTTTTCACAGAGAATAACTCTTTGCTGGTCACATACTTATATCAGTAGTGTTTGTCTGAAAACGCTATAATTCTTTATCAGCAATACTTTGAGGGCTTTTATTTTTATGAATAATTACCCACAGCATGTGAATAGCACTCAATATGGGATAGTAATTGAGGTATTATTGGCTGTAAAAGCAGTGAAAAATGCGTCAACGTTTTCAGCAGCAAACTACTTTGGGTATTACTCCTATCAATGAAGTGAAATTTCCCCTACACAGCAGGGATGAACTTCCACCTGTATTAATGGCTTTACAGCATATCTTCATTACGGCTGAATTAAATGAAAAAGTGTTTGCCTTACTTGAAAAAAAGGTAGTAAGCAACAAGAAGAAAACAGGGCGTAAGGGGATGGATCTATGGCATATCCTGGTGCTGGCTGTCATCAGGCATACACTGGATACGAATTGGGACAGGCTGGAACACATAGCCAATTACGATACCTTGCTTCGTAAAATGCTGGGTGTACATGTAGAGAAATTTGGGATAGAAGAAGTGGAGTTTGCTTATCAGACCATAGTAGATAATGTATCGCTGATAGATGATGAACTATTGCTTCAGATCAATAAGCTGGTAGTAGCGCATGGACATGACCTGCTTAAAAAAAAAGACGAACCCATAAGCCTTCAGCTGAAGACAGATAGTTATGTCTTAGAAACGAATGTGCACTTTCCTACCGATTTAAACCTCTTATACGATAGCCTTCGAAAAGGGCTTGATATGGTTAAGAAGCTTAAAGAACTAAGCGATATAAAAGGATGGAGAAAGCTGAAGGATGTATGCCGCACTACTAAAAGTCTCTTTCGCCAGGCATCCCAACAGGTGTTTAGAAGCAATGGTAAAAACGAACAGCAAAAAAGACAGGCAGTCAGGGATTACCTGCAGCAATCACGCACTTTACAACAGCGTTTTGAGGAAGTGATAAAAATGCCTCCTGCAGCAGATGCAGCAACGATGCTGGTATTGATTGCAGCTCTTAAAAGATATAATGATTTTGCAAAGAAGTTTAGCGATCAGATAGAACGCAGGCTATTGAAAGGAGAAATCATTGCTCCATCAGAAAAAATCTATTCGATATTTGAAGATCATACAGAATGGATAACAAAAGGCAAGCTTAATCAACAGGTAGAACTCGGTCATTTGCTGCTCCTTACTACGGATCAATACAATCTGATAGTGGATTACAAAATAATGGAAGGACAAAGAGATGCAACACAGGTAGTCCCGTTGAAGCAAAGGATACAACAGAACTATAGGGATAAAAAAATCATCAGCCACAGCTTTGATAAAGGCTTTTACAGCAAAGACAATCTTAGTGCGTTGCAGCAGGAGTATACACGGCAGGTGGTCTTACCAAAAAGAGGCAGATGTACTAAAGAAGACAAAGAGAGAGAAAGCTCCAAAGCATTTAAGCAATTACGAAATGCTCATTCTGCAATAGAAAGCAACATCAACATGCTGGAGCATCATGGTCTTAACCGCTGTGCAGATAAAGGATTAAAAGGGTACAGGAGGAATGTAGGCTTAAGTGTTTTAGCTTACAATCTGCATATCATAGGCAACATGCTGAAAAAACAAGAGCTGCAAAAAGAACAGAAAAGTAAAGCAGATAAAAAGCGCTATCAAAACAAAAAGCAGCAGGGGCTTAGCGCAGCAGCTTAAGAAGGATACCAGCTTCCAGGCCGACAAGCGCAGAGGCGAAGCATGCCTTGCTGAATAGAAAAGCATCACAAATGCACACTCAAAACCATTACAGGAGGCCATCAAAGGTTTGCTGGTCAACAACTACCTAACGAAGTTATTCGTACTTATAAATCAAAGAGGTTTAAACGCCATTTTTGACACGTTTTCGGACAGACACTATAGTAAGATCCTGGGAAGCGAAAGCTTTATTTACTCTTGTTCTCCGCAGTGAACATTGCCTGTTATACATTTTAAAGCACCAGAATCTAATGGTATATAATTATTACTCCCGTCCTGATTTAGTAAGGGTTAGACTGCATACTTAACCGCCTGCGGTATTCAAATAGGTTGTAAGTCATACGTCTGTTTTTACTTAAGCGGTCCTCCTTTATCTCAAAACTTTCCCTTTCTCTTATTGGAAAGGGCGGAGTTATACCTAACTTATACTTAACTTATACCGAATCTCCTCCGTATTTACCCCTTGGTAACTGCTCATATATTCCTTTCTTACTTCGGTCTTAAGCCATTCACACCTGTAACCTGCAATCCCGGTATCTCCCCCACAGCAGATCCTGCGGAGAGTCTGTGACCTGAAATCATCGCTGCCCACCTGTTTGAATCTGACATATTTCTACATACTCAAATACCAAAAGAAAAACCTCTCTAAATAAAGACTGAATTAATAACTGTTGGTATAGATATGGTCGTGGTGAGATCTGTAATGGTTACAACTCAAGGCGAGATAAACTAATGAAGATTCAGTTACAGCTAATATTTTGATATTGAATATTTGTTCCTAAAAGGACTGCTATAATATAAAAGCATGCCCTGCACAGCAATAGTGCAGGGCATGCTTTTATGTATCTATACTACCATCATTTCATAGCCTTTAATACAGCAGAATGCCCATCTGCTGTAACAATCTTTACCAGGTATATGCCTTGTGTCCATCCTGTGGTTTCGTATGATAAAACAGTAGTACCCGCCGGTAAGGTTTGCTTAGCAGAAGCTAATACTCTGCCCAATGCATCTATTATCATTACCTGCGCAACTTGCTGGCCTTTCGCATTTACCAAAACCCTCAACTGATTGCCAATGGGATTACTTAATAGCTTTACATCAAAGGTATTTGTTGCGGGGGCAACCATAGCTTTTGTAATTATTATAGTAGGAGCAGATGTACTATCTACAGTTGCAGTATACAATTCCTGACCAGTTGTATAATAAAAACCGGAGAAGTACAGCCTGTTGCCTATGGAGCTTAAACCATGAATATTGTTTACCCCATTCAGTATAGGATCATTTACTTTTTGCGTTCCTGCTTCTGTAGCATCGCTTTGCCACAAGGTATCACCCAGAGTAAAGAACAGTTTGTCGTTGACATTTACTTGTTCCGTAAAATTCGTATTACCAAAATTGGGAAAAGTAAAAGTGGTAACCTTGTGGGTGCCTTCTTTCGTTCCATCAGATACCCACAACTGGCTGGTATCTGAATTATTACTGTTTGCTAAGAAATACAATAAAGCTTTTCCGTTTACCAGTGAGTAAGGATATGAACTTGCCGGGCCTTTATTTACATCTTTTACCAGCCTGGTGCCTGCCTTGGTACCATCAGTAGCGTACAATTCGGTGCCATTTGCAACAACGCTAAAGGCACTAAAGAATAGTTTTCCATTGGCAAGTGCAAATGGTGTGCTTTGGATAAATGCTGCTTTAAATAGCTTGGTTCCTGCAGGAGTTCCGTCAGAAGTCCAGAGTAAAGGGCCATTTCCACTATCCGCAGCAAAGTATAACTTGCCATTGAAATTGTAAAGGTTGAACGGATAGGAACTATTAAAGCCGGGATTTATATCTTTAACCAGCTTGGTACCAATGGTGGTACCATTAGTTTTCCATAACTCGGTTCCTGTATTTCCATCGGTATATACAAAGAATAAAGTTTTACCCACTCCTACAGGGTTCAAAGCGAAATAGGACGGAATGTCTGCTTTTATAGCATAGGTACCTGCCGCAGTGCCATTGCTGCGCCATAGCTCCTGCGTGTTAGTGTTGAAATTATATACTACAAAGTAGAAAAAGTTATCCGTTGTTGCTACATCCTCTACATAGCTATTCACATTTAACCTGTAAAGCAAAGAGGTGCCTGCATCCGTGCCATCTGTTTTACATAAATAATAACCAGAGTCAGTACCTGCAAAAAAATAGATACTGTTTTTTAAATTCGTAAAGAACTGGGGATAGGAGCCAAATGCACCGGGGTACACATCTTTCACCACTTTAGTACCTGTATCAGTCCCATCTGTTTTCCAGGCTTCATAGCCATATTGATTGGTATAGGCAGTAAACAAGGCTGTATTGTTGTTTAAAGGAGTAAAACCAAAGGGATTGGAAGAACCAGAAAAACTGGTGTTTATATCTTTAATCAGGGTTGTGCCTTCTTTCATGCCATTGCTTTTCCATAGCTCAAAGCCTCTGTCTCCGTCATTGGCAGTAAACAAAAACTGATCCCCATGATAAGTTATAAATTGAGGGAAGGAACTGTACACACCCGGAAAAATATCTTTTACCATGACTGTTCCACCAGCCGTACCGTTAGTTTTCCATAAGTCAAACCCCTGCTTGCCGTTAGAATAAACAAACATCAAAATGCTATCATAAGGCACTAATCCATAGTAATAATTAGGTCCACCCGGGTTAATATCTTTTACAAGCCTGGTTCCGGCATAAGTGCCATCCGTTTTCCATAGTGCTGCATCGGCATTGAAAGGACTAGTAGTAAAGAAGATGGTTCCATTAACATTTCTGATATTATCGGGGAAAGAACCTGCAGCACCGGGAACAATATCTCTTACCAGCCTGATGCCTTTGGCGGTATCTGCTGCATCATACTTGAATAGTTCATTATCCGTATTTGAAATAATACCCTGGAAAAACAAGGTTTTATCTTTTACCGTAAATGGCCGCTGGTTATCATCATTATAAAATTGTGGTAAAGAAATATTGTTTACATTTTTTACAGTATGTGTACCTGTTGATGTCCCGTCAGACACCCAAAGAGTATAAATATTATTAATAAAATTAAAACTGAAAGCAGAAAAATACAACGATCCATTCAGGGCAGTAAGATTGGAAGCATTACTGATTTCAAAAGAATTATTATCCAATACTTCAGAAGTACCTGATGTAGTGCCATCGCTAACATAAAGCTGTCCCGAGACACCAGAAAAAAAGTTGTTAGCTGTGAAAAATAGCTTTCCGTTTACGTTTGTCAGGTATCGTATGTTGTAGCCGGAAAAAGTGGAGAAAGAGAAAAGTCTGCTACAACTTGAGTTCCCTGGGGTGTTCCATCCGACCTCCATAGCTGATCTCTTGTGATTGAAAGAAGTAACTGTGAAGAATGCAGTTCCGTTTACATCGGTTATATAAGATGGAGCAGGGGCGTTAAAACCGAAGCTGGTAGAGAGCATATATGTACTGTCACTGGTGCCGTCTGACACCCATAGCTGTTGTCCGTTTACTCCATCATTGGCAGAGAAGAATATCTTATTGCCGGATACTACGATGTCATTAACATTGGCTGAAGCAGTATCAGGATTGATATCTTTTACCAGCCATGTGCCTTCCTCTGTGCCATCGCTGCGCCATAGCTCCCTGCCATGAATGCCATCATTGCTGCTAAAATAAAAAACGCCATTCATCTCCGCAAACATGTCCAGGGTAGTGTACATGTCATTTCTGGAATAAGAGTCCGTAGATTTTTCAACATCTATTACACTAATGCTCTGTGCATTTACCATGCTGCTTACAGATAGGCAGTATAAAAGCATCAGTATATAGATGAATAAGGATAACTTTTTCATATCGAAATTATTTATGAGGGAATTGGTGATTGAATAAAGCTGTAGGTTGTTTATAGAGAGAGTATTTTTAATAGCTCTTCGTTAGTAAAAGTTGGCGGCTGTCCATTCTTTATTTTTACAATAGCAAGCGCTGCTGTTTTTTCCGCCTGAGGTTTGGTAGCATACAAACGTTTGCCTTCGTGGGAGAGCGCTGTTAAAACAAACTGGTGGTACACCGGTTTCTCATTCTTAAGTATATCATAACCAAAACTAGTATTTGGACCATTATATAGCTTGAATGAAAAAGTAGCGGATGCCTCGTTTGGGAGTGTTAGTTCTTGTTGTGAAGCATTGGTGGGAAGAACAGGCCTGGATTGTTGTGCAAAAGCATGTGAGGTGATAAACAATGAAATACAAATTGTACATGCAAGCACAGGGAGACTTTTTGTTGTCATGGTTTGAGGATTTTGTTTATGAATGAATAGGAATGAAAAGAGTGCAACTGTAGAGATATGAATAACCTTTAACAGAAGTTAATTCCTTTCTGAGTAAGAAATGTTCAGACTAACAGCAATGCCTTAAAAACGCATCAATAATGAAAAGAAGCAATCAGGAGATAGTCTAGGAATAATAAACAGCCATATTTCCAATTATACGGAACTAATTGGCTAATGCATAAAGCCTATAGAGCGGGTATTGCCAAAAAGACAATATAAAGTTATCTACAATTTCTTAAATTACTCATGTTGAACAACATATATTTTTTATTGTATTAGCAACTGATTCTCATGGGTAGAAATATGGAGCTTACGCCCTTATCTTGTCCTCTAAAATGGTTAAAGAAACAATCTCTATTTAAAAGTAATAAGCTTGCTTACAAGCCTTGTATGGTGTATTAACAGGCGGTCTGATATATTATTCAGTTTGCAGCTAATGTGGGAAGTACTAAAGCCTTGGTTCCTCTCTATTTAATCCATACCTAAGCCGTACCTCCTCCCTATCAAAGCCGTACCTAAGCCGTTCATCCTACGTCTTTTTCTGTATGTATGAGTAAAAAAGGGTAAACAGTAGTTTTAGGTAGAAGGGGATATCATGATCAACCTATATAAATAATGTTTCTCACAGGTCTTATCCTATGTGCCCAACCTATGTTCCTATGTGGTGAAAAAGCTGTAAATATATAGCAGGCAGGCTATTAGCATTGCTTTAGCTAAGCACTATTTGTTAAACATTTGTACTTAAGATTAGCTTATTGAGTCAGGTGTTGTCCTATTTCGTCGATTATCTTATAGTTGCCAATGCCCTTCGGATTTGGACCATATTCATTTTCGCCATACTGACTGTCTGCAAATAACATCCAAAGGCTATAAAATGGAATAATCTGGTACCAGCCATTATGGCCTCTGTCGTGGCATCTTTTAGCTCCCTGAGCAAGCAAGAGCCACAATACAGGGATAATGGCCAAAATAAGGAATGCACTTCCATTTCCAAAATATTCAATTACAGTTTGTATCATGAGGTTGGCTGCCAGGTAAATAATGTACGAAAGCGCATATTCTGTTCTTCTGATACGTCCCTGAAATGAGAATGGATTTTTAAACATACAATTGATAATTTAAAGGATAAGGTTTATTTAGTAAGGGTTTGCTTATGTAGATAATATAAACAATGCCTGAGTACACTGCGAATATTGATATTATAGAAGAATAGTATCAAGATACCTTTAGTCTCAGTAATAACTTACTTAGATAAATAGTCGGAAATTCTTTTACAATGGAAATACAGGGAATAATATTTGAAAGCAATCATTAAGGCTTCTGTTGAATATCAAGACAAATACTGCTTATTAACCAGCTCCATCACTTTGTCTTTGTAGCTGATGCCAATGGGAATAGTTTCATTTCCTGATTCAATGCTGTTGCCATAAATGCTTTTGATATGGGCTACTGCAACTATGTATGATTTATGCACCCGGATAAACTGCCTGGAGGGAAGTATCTTCTCCATATCATTCATGGTTTGCAGTGTTACCAGTTTGTAATCCTGGGTATGGATTTTAAGATAGTCTTTCATTCCTTCGATATAGATGATCTCGGAGAAATTGACCTTAATAAACTTGCTGTTACTCTTAACGAAGATGTGATTGGTAGTTTGGCTGTCTTTCTCTTTGGTAGTTTGCATAACTAATTTACCATCCACTATTTTATTGACAGCTTTGCAAAAGCGTTCAAAGGAAATGGGCTTTAGTAAATAATCAATGACATTAAATTCATAGCTCTCCACAGCATATTCCGAATAGGCTGTAGTAAGCACTACCAGCGGTGGGTTTTGTATGGTGCGTAAGAAATGTAAACCCGTCATGCCTGGCAGTTGAATATCCAGGAACATGAGGTCTATGTCTTGAGTATCTAAGACCGCTCTTGCTTCCAGCGCATTGTTGCACACAGCCACCAGCTCAAACCTGTCTATCTTTTGCAAGTGGCTTTGCAATACATGCTGGGCAAGCGTTTCATCCTCAACTATAATGCACTTTATCACGCTGGTCAGTTTTAAGAATTAGCGATACGGTAAACGCATTTCTACTTAAAATTACATCCAATGTATGAGAATCGGGATATAAAACTTCCAGTCGCTCCCTGGCATGTTTCATTCTTAATGCACTTTTTCTTTGCTCTGCTTTGTCGGTTTGTATAATGTCCAGCGAATAGGAGTCAGGATATACCATTTCAAGCAGGCTCTTACTATTCCGGATACCGGTGCCAACGGGTATACGCTTTGCCTGTGTAGCAAGGTCAGCACTGGTATTATTGATCACATTTAGAATAATCTGCCCCGGCATCACTTTGATAGTAACATAAATAAAAGCATCATTATAGGTGCTGCTGAAAGCGTGCTTGAAACCATTTTCAATAAAGGAGATAAACAAGAAAGGCTCAATCATTACTCCATCCGTTTCACCTTCTACAGTAAAGCGAACGTCTGCCTTGTAGCGTATCTTTTCAATGTCTATATAGTTCCTGATAAATTCTATTTCCTTGTCCAGCGGGATCTTTTCCTGATCGCAATCATATATCATATAGCGCATCAGGTCGGATAGTTTTACCACTACCTCGGGTGTCTTATCCGATTTCTGCAGGCTAAGGGAATAAATGCTGTTGAGGGTGTTGAAAAAGAAATGTGGATTTAATTGTGAGCGCAGATACTTCACTTTGATGTTTGCATTGTCCTTTTCCAGCAATGCTATTATATCCTTTTCGTCATGAGTGTTTTTAAGCCATGCGATGTTAGTTGCAAATACCATATTGACCATAAACCACAAGCTCTCGCGTAAGATGGTCGTGGGGGAGAAGGTGAAATAGGCTTGGATGGAACGGAAGAAGGGCGAGGTGTAAGCATCTAAATGAACAAAAGAATAAATAAGCATTAAAAGCAGGAATACTCCTATGTATAAAGCGATGAAGAAAACACTAAACCATAGATACCTTTTGGTAAGACCATAGTAGGGAACTACTACCCTTGCATACAAAAAATAGAAGGGAAAGAGTAACACGCTCACTAATAGTAGCGAAGGCAGGAA
>CAWFUV010000046.1:0-310874 GCA_963819045.1 uncultured Chitinophagaceae bacterium
TACTTTTTGTAAATAGCAATTAAAAATAAAACACATTTATGAAGGAAATTATTTACTAAAAGTTTTACTAAATGAGGAATGTCATCAAGTTTTGTTCAAAAATATTTTTATTTTATAAAAGGGCTAAAGTGGGAGAGAGTAAAAATGCTCCTTTTAAAACCATTATTTAAGCATCATGGGACTAATTTTATTTTAACCCCCGATGGATCTTACTCCTATTCAACTATTGAAGTGGGAGATGGGGCATGTTTTCTTTGGTCCTAGAGCGATCCTTCACGCTTCGGCGAGTGGAATTAAAATAGGCAGCAAGGTAATGCTAGGTCCAAATGTAACTATATTAGGAGGAGATCACAATATAAGAGTAATCGGCAAGTATATGTTCGATGTCAAAACAAAACTACCTGAAAATGATTTGCCTGTTATAATTAAAGATGATGTTTGGATTGGAGCAAGCGCAACAATTCTTAAAGGTGTAAAGATCGGTGAGGGCAGTGTTATTGCCGCTGGGGCTTTAGTTATAAAGGATGTGCCTCCGTATTCAATTGTAGGTGGCGTTCCTGCTAAAGTGATTAAATATAGATTTGAAGAGGATAAGTTAAAAAAACATATTGAACTATTAAAACAAATAAAAAATTGCCAACAAAGTAGCAATTCAAGTCAATGATTTTATGACAATGAAATTTCCAATAAAATTTAATACAAAAAAAGTAAGTACTAGACTTAAAAACATATTGCCGCTATCAAATGATCCCAGAGATTTACTTAACCCCATAATCTATCTAAAAATTTGCAAAAAGCTAGTATCTGTATTTAAGTTTGGAAGTACATTTAAATCGACTTCCACTAATCGGTATTTGAAAACCCAGAAGCTTTATCAAAATTTCACTTTAAAAAACAAGCCCTGTAATCTTAGATATCGGTTGTTCCGACCGTTCCGCTCTCCGGTTTGGCTAATAGAAAATCTAAGTTTTAAATGTTATTATTTAACAGATTTAAATCCTTTGGTTTATTATCAAAAAAAGTAAGAATATCTATTGTTGTGACCGAGGAAGGATTTCTTATTCTGTTTTCTTCACCACGTATCCATACTTTTATCCTCAGGAATTAAAGCAGAATTTCTCTAAATTCTTTTTAAAAAGAAACTCAAAGTTCGCCAAGAACTATTATTGAAGTATGATACTTTACCATTGATAAATCCTCGAATTACGTTAATCGATTCTAAATGTGAGTTTCACAAGTATAATATGTTTAAACCCTGGCCAAAAGAAAAGGCAGACTTGATTATTCTTGCAAATATTCTAAATAGAAATTATTTTAGTGATGATGAAATTATAAGTGTTATTAATAACTTGATTAGTTATGCAAATGATGGTGCTTTATTTGCGATTATAGATAATCGACAAAATACGGATGAAAAATCTTCAATTTTTGCATTAGGTAATAATAAATTGTTATTGAGACAAAAAATTAACGAAGGAACCGAAATTGAAGGTTTGATTTTACAAAATCAAAATTAATTGTTGATTGTTGGATATAATGAGCAAAGAAAAAAGATAATTTTATTTGTAGCTCTTTAAAGAATCTGCTAATAATTATATGGGCGGTCAAATGTTCGCTTGTCGCACATTAATTAATTCTAAGATTAAAGAAAGACTTTAATTTTTTATTGATTGATTCAACCGCTGATTCTGTACCTGCACCCCCTGTGTATAAAAGATTGGGGAAAGTTATATCACGATTTTCAAAATTGATATATTACCTTCTTCGATATCGCCCTGTATATGTTTTAATATTTTCAAGCGCTGGTTTAAGCCTTTTGGAAAAAGGTGTAATGGCAATAATATCTAAGGTTTTTTTGAGAAAAGTTATTTTTGCACCTCGCTCAGGTCTAATAAAAAATAATATTGAGTCCCTCGTTATTTTATAAGTACTTTTTAAAAATTGTTTTATTGGCTTCTGATAAAGTTATTTGCCAGGGACATTCATGGAAGAAATTTTATTTATCAGTTGGAACCTTCAAGATTGAAAAGTTTTTTATTGTACCTAATTGGATAGATGTTTCGGTGTAGATTAAAAATTGGCCTTACTACCAAAATTCAAATACGTTTCCCCCAAAGCTAATTTATCTAGGTTGGATTGTAAAAAGTAATATAAGGGGCATTATTGATCTTCTTTCAGCTATATCTATAATTAAAGAGGATATTAAAGAATTAAAAACATATGTCTATGGCTCAGGCACATTAATTGAAAAAGCGAAATCATTAGTCGTAGAACTTCAAATTCAAGACAAAATTTGTTTTTGCGGATGGGCAGATCAAAAAAACAAATTAAAAGTATTAGCCGAAGCAGACTTGTTTGTTTTGCCTTCTCATGCAGAAGGATTTCCTAATGCATTGATGGAAGCACTAGCTTCAGCCATCCGCCATCGCTACCAATGTTGGTGGGATCCCAGATATTTTCGGACTCACAATGAGAGATGGGTTATTGATTAATCCTAAAAATCCTGTTGAACTTGGAAATGCGATTCTAACCTTATACAAAGATTCTGCATTGAGGGAAAAGTTTAGCAAAAATGGAAGGCAAAAAGTGAGCGCGTATAATTCATTAGAAGCAATGTATAAGAATATGAAATTTATTTTTGAAACCTAATGTATTTTGTAGTGTATTTATGAAACAACTCATCCAATCTTTTAAAACAGGCGAAACTATTTTAGAAGATATTCCAGTTCCGCAAATAAGTAAAGGAAATGTATTGATAAAAACAACATGCAGCCTTGTTTCTGCCGGTACAGAACGTATGCTGGTTGAATTTGGAAAAAGCAATCTTATACAAAAAGCAAGGCAGCAGCCGGATAAGGTAAAACAGGTTTTAGCTAAAATAAAATCTGAAGGTTTATTGCCAACACTTGGAAGCCGTATTTAATAAACTTGAACAACCATTTCCTTTAGGTTATTGTAATGTTGGAAAAGTAATTGCGTGGCGAAGGTGTAACAGAATTTAAAATTGGCGATCGTGTTGCATCAAATGGGCAACATGCAGAATATGTATTGGTGCCGCAAAATCTTAGTCGCTGCCATTCCTGAAAATGTTTCAGATGAAGAAGCTGCATTTACAGTTATAGGTTCAATCGGGTTGCAGGGCATCCGTTTATGCAATCCAACTTTTGGTGAAACAATTGTTGTAACAGGACTTGGTTTAATTGGATTAATTACTGCAGAATTATTATTGGCTAATGGCTGTAAAGTAATTGGAATTGATGTTGATGATAATAAAATTGCTTTAGCTGAACAAAAAGGAATTATTTGCATCAATCCAAAACAAAATGCAGATGTTGTAAAATTTGTACAAGAAAAAACAAATGGAATCGGTGCTGATGGTGTGATCATTACTGCATCAGCAAAAGGTGATGATATAATTGCGCAGGCTGCACAAATGAGCCGGAAAAGAGGCCGTATAATATTGGTGGGTGTTATTGGTTTAAATTTAAGCCGTGCCGATTTTTATGAAAAAGAACTAAGTTTCCAGGTTTCATGTTCGTACGGACCGGGCAGATATGATGATGCGTATGAAAAATATGGAAAAGATTATCCTTTGCCTTATGTGCGCTGGACAGAGAAAAGAAATTTTGAAGCTATTCTTACATGCAATTGCATCTGGCAGGCTTGATGTAAAATCCTTTATTTCAGAACGTGTACAATTAAGCGATTATAAACAGATCTATGATAATCTTGGTGAAAAAAAATCAATCGCTTCATTACTTATTTATCCTGAAACTTCAGAAAAAAGATCCGTAATAAATATTTCTTCTGCTCAGTTTAAAAAACAGAAAGGTGGCATAGGAATTATCGGTGCTGGAAATTTTACTGCAATGACAATGCTGCCTGCGTTAAAAAAAATAAACGCAAATCTAGTTTCAATAGCAAGTGCAGGTGGTGTAACAGGTACAGCGCTTGCAAAAAAATATACTATTGCAAAAAGCACAACAGATTATAAAGAAGTAATCAATGATAGTGATGTTGATCTCGTAATTATTACAACGCGTCATAATCTCCATGCATCATTAGTTGTAGAAGCACTTAAAAATAAAAAGCATGTTTTTGTTGAAAAACCACTTGCATTAAATGCAGAACAATTAAATGAAATTATTAATGCTTATGATGGATCAACTACTTTAACTGTAGGTTTTAATCGCAGGTTTTCTCCGCATATACAAAAAATACAACAACTGGCGCCCGGTAATGAAGTGAATGTAATTGCAACAATGAATGCAGGCTTTATTCCGTCTAATTCATGGGTGCATGATTTAAATACAGGTGGCGGAAGGATTATTGGCGAAGCTTGTCATTACATCGATCTAATAAGCTTTATTACAGGCAGTGAAGTAGCAGAAGTTTGCATGAACGCAATGGGCGATCATCCTTCGGAAAATACAGACAATGCATCTATTTTGCTGCAAATATAAAAACGGAAGTACAGGCGTTATCAATTATTTTTCAAATGGTTCAAAGGCTTATTCTAAAGAAAGAGTTGAAGTTTATTTCCGGCGAAAAAACAATTGTGCTGGATAATTTTAAAACAACAACAGGATATGGATTTAAAAATTTTTCAAGCCTGAAAACAAAAATGGATAAAGGCCATACAGCACAGTTTAAATTATTAAAAGAGAGATTAGAAAATGGGGGCCATTCACTTAATACCATTTGATGAACTTATTAATACAACAAAAGCAAGTTTTGCAGCAATTGAAAGTCTAAAAAATAAAAGTTGGATAAAAGTCAATTAAAATAATTCCTATGAAATTTTTATTTCACAGCCATCATCCATATGATGTTTATATACAACAAAAAGCATTACGTTTTTTTCTATTCTTTTTGTTGTTGTTTAAGTGCTCTTTGGGTTATTCTAACCCGAATCCAGTGTATATTGTAAGGGATCAAAATCCACAGGCTGACATTGTTCTGGCAAGTAATGCGAGCCCACAACTGCATAACATTGCAAATTTGTTTCAGGATTATATCAGGCGAAGCACAGGAGCAACTCTTCCCATTGTTAGTGCACAAAAGGAAAATGATATTTCAATTCATATTGGGCTTACTCCTTTTGTTCAACAACAACATATTAATCTAAAAACGCTGGAAGAAGATGGTTTTCTTTTGCAAAGAATAAATGCAACTAATTTTATTATAATTGGAGGAAGTGACTGGGGTACAGAATTTGGAGTTTATTCTTTTTTGGAAAGATATTTAGGAGTAACCTGGTTAATGCCAGGTGATGTAGGAACTGAAATTCCAAAACATACAACGTTAACTCTACCTAATGTAAAAATCACGGATAATCCTGTATATATATCCCGACAAGTCTCACCGGTAGATATTAATGCAAAAGATATCTTAGGGATTTGGGGAAGAAATAACAGGTTAAGAGGGCATATTACTTTTCATCATAATTTATTGAACTTATTAAATCCAAAACAATTTTTCAAATCGAATCCGGAATTCTATCCTTCGATAGACGGTAAGCAAGAAATGCCTCAAGCATTTAATTGGCAACCAAATTTTTCGGCTCAGGGAATTGATGATACAGCAGCATCGGTTATAATTCGATATTTTAAACAAAATCCAAAGATTACCAGTTATTCTTTGGGTATGAATGATACCCACAACAATTTTGATGAATCTTTTGCTTCTAAGGCACGAAGAAATGGAAAAACAAATTATTTAGGATTAGAAGACGTATCTAATGACTACTTTACGTGGGCAAATGCTGTAGCAAAAAAAGTTAATTCTGTATATCCCGATAAATTATTTGGCTTACTGGCTTACTACAATGTTGCGGAGCCTCCTTCCGAAAATATTGGTGTAGATAGTCACATTGTTCCTTTTCTGACTTATGAAAGAATGCGTTGGTCTAATGCAGATCTAAAAAACCAGGGACACCAATTAACAGAAGCATGGGGAAAAATGTGTGAAGCACTGGGATGGTATGATTATGATTATGGGTTATGCTATTTAGTACCTCGTGTTTGGTTTCACACTATGCAGGAATATCTTATATGGGGAGCGCAGCATAAAGTTAAATATTATTATGCTGAATTATACCCTAAATTGGGGTGAGGGACCAAAACCATGGATAACAAGTAAATTACTTTGGAACCCTTATCAGAATGTTGATTCATTATTAAATGTTTGGTATGTGAAAACTGCAGGAGAGAAAGCGGCGCCCAAATTGAAAGAGTTTTATTCAGTTTGGGAAAAATTCTGGACCAGCGATATCCATTCATTAAAGTGGGATACGCATAAAGGGCAATGGCTTCCTTACTCAGATTTATCATATCTTAAGCTTGTTCCAAGAGCATATATTAACCGATGTGATTCCTTAATGCAAGATGCCTATAATTTGGCCGGTTCCAATAACAAAGGACGTGTGTTGAAACTACAAGAAATGTGGCAAGTTTATAGAGCTGCCGTTTTATCACATGCAAATGACAATACTTCTGTAGCTGAAAAAAATGCATCAAATGCACAATTTGTTGATCTATTAAATAAACTTGGATCTGATTCTTTACACAGACAAAGTGTGCAGCGGATTAAATCTACTTTTAAAATTCCATAATTGTAGTAATTAAGTCTACACAAATTGTGTCCTAATGAAAAATAAGAGAATATTGTAAACTTGACTATTTCACGGTTCGCAAATAGCAGATAAAATTGATAGCGTATGCTGACAGATATTATTGCAGGAGCTCGTCCTAACTTTATGAAGATTGCTCCTGTTATGGAAAGTATAAAACAGGCACAACAAAAAGGATTTAATATTCATTACAGACTTATTCATACCGGGCAGCATTATGATAAAAATATGAGTGGTAATTTTTTTGAAGAGTTAGGTATTCCTGAACCGGATATAAATCTTGAAGCAGGCGGTGGCACTCAAGCTGAACAAACTGCTGCAATCATGGTGCGTTATGAAAAAGTGTTGATGGAGAAAAAACCTGATCTCGTTTTGGTTGTTGGTGATGTTACATCTACAATGGCTTGCTCTATCGCTGCAAAAAAAATGAATAACATTAAAGTTGCGCATGTAGAAGCTGGCATTCGCTCAGGCGATTTAACTATGCCTGAAGAAATAAACAGAATGGTCACGGATTGTATCACCGATTATTTTTTTACAACTTCTACAACCGCAAATGAAAATTTGAAAAAAGCAGGTATTGAAGACAATAGAATTTTTTTTGTTGGTAATACAATGATCGATACGTTGTATAAACAAATGCCAAGATTTAAACAACCTGCCATCTGGCAAACGGCTTCATTAAAAGAAAAAGAATATTTAGTGCTTACACTACATCGCCCGGCTAATGTGGATGATGCAAATAATTTAAAATTATTGATTGACGCCATTGTTGAAAATTCAAATAATATTCCGATAATTTTTCCTGTGCATCCGCGTACAAATAAATTGTTGCAGCAAATCGGAATAAATGCAGATAACCTATACTTAACTGAACCTTTAAGTTATCTTGAATTTAATTACCTTGTTAAACATTCAAAAGCCGTTATTACAGATTCTGGTGGTATTACAGAAGAAACAACAGTAATGCATATTCCATGTATTACTTTACGTGATACTACTGAGCGCCCTGAAACATGTACTATTGGAACAAATGAATTAATTGGTACAAATCCTTCAGCTATAAAACCTGTATTAAATAAATTGTTTGACGGTAAATGGAAACAAGGACAAATTCCGCCATTATGGGATGGTAAAACTGCTGAAAGAATCGTTGAGAGTTTGCTTCATATCTTCAAATTAAAGAATGAAGAATGCCTGGTATGACGTCAAAAATTAAAACCGGCCTGAACCTGATAAACAACATGGGCTGGCGTTATACAGGTTTTAGAATTAAAGCATGAATTTTTGAAGCGTTCAGGTTTATTAAAGAAAAGATTCCCTCAATCGCCGCCTTACAAACAATACATCTCGTTGAATGAGTGGAAAGAAAAAAAAGGTCAATTCTTTTTTAATTCAAAAGAGGAATTAGGATTTGAAAAAAAACCTACTGATGCTTTAAAAGAATGGTTTGATAACTATACAAAAGGAAAACTTTTGTTTTTTAATAGCACTTCTTTTGACATTGGTGTAGATTATGACTGGCTTACAAATCCTGATACAGGGTTTAATTACGAAGGAACAAAGCATTGGACAGAAGTTCCCGATTATTCGGAAAAAGCCGGTGACATTAAATATGTTTGGGAGAAATCACGATTCAGCTTTATATACAACATTATTCGTTACGATTATCATTTCAGTGAAGACTGTGCAGCAATTGTTTTTAATGAAATGTTATCATGGATAGAAAACAATCCTATTAATAGTGGCCCTAATTACGTTTGTAGCCAGGAAACTTCATTGCGCATTCTTAACTGGACATTTGCTTTGCATTATTATAAAAACTCTATCTGCTTTAACAGAAGAAATTTTTAATAAGATTCAGTTTTCCATTTATTGGCAGGTACATCATGTTTACAATAATATTCAGTTCTCAAGAATTGCTGTTCGTAATAATCATGCAATAACGGAAACACTGACTTTATACCTTGCCGGTTTATTATATCCGATGGTTCCCGATTTTAAAAAATGGAAAGAGAAAGGAAAGCAATGGTTTGAAGAAGAAATAAAATACCAGGTGTATGATGATGGAACGTATTTGCAATTTTCAATGAACTATCATCGTGTAGTTGTACAATTGCTTACCTGGGCAATAATATTGGCAGAAAAAAACAATGAAAAATTTGCTGATGTTGTTTATGAACGTGCAAAGAAATCGGTTGAATTTTTACGCATTTGTATGAATGATAGTAATGGATGGCTGCCAAACTATGGCGCTAATGATGGCGCTTTATTTTTTCCTTTAAATGATGAACATTTCAGAAACTATAAACCACAATTACAAGCATTAGCAAATGCGTTAAAGCTTGATCTGGGTTTTGAAAAACGATACGAAGATTTGAATTGGTATAACCAGCCTTCATCCAATCTCAGTCTTTTAAGCATCAATGCCGGCATATTTGAATTTAAAACAGGCGGTTATTATATCATCAGGGAAAAAGATACGCTTACATTTATTCGATGCGGAAGTTATAAAGACAGGCCTTCACAAGCCGATAATTTACATATAGATATTTGGTATAAAGGCGAAAATATAATTGCTGATGCAGGTAGTTATAAATATAATACCGATGAAGAAACATTAAAATATTTTATGGGAACAGCATCACACAATACGGTGATGATTGATGATTATGATCAAATGAAAAAAGGTTCACGCTTTATCTGGTACTACTGGACGCAATGCTTACATGCACAATTTAAGGAAGATAATACCACTTATAAATTTATTGGAGAGATTGCTGCATTTAATTATATTGACAAAGGAATAAAACATAAAAGAGAGATCATCAAAATAAAGAATAAACCACAATGGTTTATAAAAGATGAAATTATAAATAAACCAGACAATACTTCTATAAAACAACTATGGCACTTGCCTGAAACACATCAGCCTGTTGAATGGAAAAGTTATGATGAAGAAAAGAATCCTTTGAATGCAGCATATAACAAAGGTTTTGTTTCCGATTTATACGGACTAAAGGAAATTGCAGAAGCGGTTTCTTTTAAAACTTTAGGTTCAGCCATACATACTGAAATAAATATTAGTTAAGCTGAATGAGAATACTATTAATACATCAATATTTTTTAGAAGAGAATGATCCCGGTGGTTCCAGGTGGAATGAGTTTACAAAAAACTGGACAGAGCAGGGCCATGAAGTTACTGTTTTAGCAGGCATGATGCATTACAACGGTTCAGAAAAATTACCGGAATACAAAGGATTACATTATAAAAGAAAACAGCAGGGAAAAGTTGAAGTGTGGCGTTGCCATGTTTCTGAATCTTACAATAAAAATTTTGTTGGAAGATTATGGGGTTATTTTTCTTTTATGTTTTCATCATTATGGGCAGGCTTAAAAAAAATAAAGGGCAAGTATGATGTAGTGATAGTTACTTCCCCTCCTTTGTTTGTTGGGTTTTCGGGTTATGTTATTTCAAGAGTGAAACGCATTCCATTTGTTTTTGAAGTGCGTGATCTTTGGCCTGAATCTGCTATTGACACTGGTGTGCTTAAAAATAAATTCATCATAAAACTTGCATATGAATTTGAAGCCATTTATTTATAAAAAAGCAGCACTAATAAATGTATTAACGCCTGCATTTTATCAAACATTAAAAGATGTAAAAAAAGTTTCCGAAAAGCAAACTGATATATATTCCCAATGCTGCAGACTTTAGTTTATCAGAAGCCTTATTAAATAATTTTGACCGTGAAGCTTTTAGAAAAGAACATGACACTTGATGGCAAATTTGTAATTACGTATGTAGGAGCACATGGAGTTGCCAATCATTTGCAGCAAGTATTGGAAGCAGGTAAAACATTGGAAGATACCAATGTGCTGTTTTTATTGATTGGAGATGGTATGGAGAAGAAGTCTTTAATAAAACTAGCGAAAGAAATGAACGTAAAGAATGTTCGTTTTGTAGATTCTGTTCCTAAACAAGAAGTATTTAAATATATTCTTGCTTCTGAAATGGGTGCTTCAGTTTTAAAAAAAGTGGATACTTTTAAAACAGTGTATTCCAACAAAACCTTTGATTACATGTCTTGCAAGAAACCGATATTAATGGCAATAGATGGTGTTTCCCGAGAGCTTGTTGAAGATGCGCAGTGCGGTGTCTTATGTTGAACCTGAAAATACAAGTGAATATAATCGTATCATTACGGGAATATTTTAATAATCCTGAACGACTACATCAAGAAGGAGACAATGGTTATAACTATGCAAAAAATAATTTTGATCGCTCTGTGCTTGCAGAAGAAATATATCAGTTTGATTGCTGAAACAATTATCAACACTAAGTATCATCATGTATAAGACTGTATTTAAAAGTATTTTTTGATTTTATACTTGCACTGGTTATTTTTATCATTTTATACCTCTTTTTATTAATGTGCATTGCTTTTATTGTTAATCGCAAATAATGGCAAGCCTTTTTTTCTTCAGCAAAGACCTGGAAAAAATGAAAAAATCTTTACGGTTATCAAGTTTAAAACCATGAATGATAAAAAAGATGAGAATGGAAATTTATTACCTGATGAAGAAAGATTAACTACTATTGGAAAATTCATACGTAAAACATCTTTGGATGAAATCCCGCAATTGCTAAATGTGATAAAAGGTGATATGAGTTTGGTAGGGCCACGCCCTTTATTAGTTGAATATTTGCCTTTGTATAATGAATTTGAAAAAAGAAGGCATGAAGTAAAGCCCGGCATTACCGGCTGGGCACAGGTAAATGGCAGAAATGCTATAAGCTGGCAACAAAAATTTGAATATGATGTTTGGTATGTGGATCATTTAAGTTTTGGTTTGGATATGAAGATATTGTTTATGACTTTTGTAAAAGTTTTCAAATCTGAGGGAATTAATGCTGCAGGTTCTGCAACAATGGAAAAATTTAAAGGAAACCTAATGATCTATTTATATGGAGCAGGCGGTCATGCCAAAGTAATTATAGATATTTTAGAAAGCTGTGGTAAAACAGTTAGCTGGAATTTTTGATGATGATCCCTTGAAAACAATCTGGAATTTTGCTCCGCTTCAATTTCCCGGGGCTTTTGACTTCTCTACAGATGAATTAATTATTTCCATAGGAAATAATTCGATAAGAGAAAGAATTTCGCAAATTAAAGCTAATTACCATACAGCTATACATCCTTCAGCCAATGTATCCCGCTATGCATCTATTGCAGATGGAAGTGTTGTAATGGGCGGAGCCTTAATTAATGCTGATACCACTAGTTGGCAAACACTGTATCATTAACAGTAATGCTTCTGTAGATCATGATTGCATACTAGAAGATTTTGTACATATATCTCCTAATGCGACATTATGTGGGGGTGTATTTGTTGGTAAGTGCAGTCATATAGGAGCAGGAGCCGTTATAATACCCGGGAAAAGAATAGGGAAAAATGCAATCGTGGGGGCTGGTGCGGTGGTAATTTCCGATATACCGGATAATGCGGTTGCGGTGGGGAATCCTGCAAGGGTGATAAGGATAAATAATGCAGTAATATCCCCGATTCAAATAGGTAACCCTTATATAAGCTGATAAGGAAAGGACTTTATCCTTGATAAAGCTGAATATTATACTACCAAAAATAATATAAGGAGATGAAGAAGAGATAAATAGGGATAAATAATTTTATTTGGAAGTAGGTAACAAAAAGTTCCATTACTACTACTCATAATACAGCATTAATGGAACTTTCTGCCTGAGAGTATATTACGCGCATTGCAATGCTTTTGACAAGGCTGTTATATAATGCTTTGCTGATGCTATTGTTAATGCACCATAGTATTAGGTTGGAACAGCAACTGAGAACTGATGGACAAAACAGTACCACAGGTAGTACTAACAAAGCTTTGGAGGTCTCTTGCCCGCCTGTCAATATCATTGAAATTTCTCCTTGTGGGATTGGTGGAAGGTCTCATTGCAGCATCCTGTACCTGCATTAAAAGGTTGGCGGAATCATGATCAAAATCAATGGCACCCCCCGGTTCCCTTAACACCACTTAAAAAGCCGGATAGTCTTAGCTTCTCTTCCAAAAAAAGCAGGATTGATGTGAGTAAAGGCAGTTTGTGTTTCTCCTGCATGGCAACCTGAGCATGACTGTAAGGAATAATTAAACCTTGCATTATCATCTGTTATGAACGTAGATGCATTGCCTGAACCTGTGCCATCCCAGTGATAAGCAGCCGGAGGTTGACCTGTTGCAGCACCAATTACACGGAAGCTCCTCCCAGAAAAGGGAGCTCCTTGCCATATTGCAGGTACTACATCCGTACCTGCATTAATCTTTGCTTGATTTTGATTTACGAAAGATACCATGCGCTGTACATCCGTATTCGCCACCTGTGCATTGTATTTATCTGCAGCATTTTGCTTGACGTTTATTTCCTTTAGGATCACTGGGTTAGCTATGTAAAATAAACTCCCTGAGTTCCCAAACGCTTAGGATTAACAGAGGTAGGAGGACTAAGGCAATTTCATTGGTACGTAACTGGTTAAGAGAGCTTTGATTGATTCTGGAAGTGTCGGTACCACACTAACGTAAACTGGTCTGTGATATTCTGGAGTGCCTGGTTGTATGAGGGCTGCCTAAAGTAAAATTTTTCAGATTAACCCACTGTTGAGCCCAGGCATGCTGCTACCGTGCAGGTGTTGGGCTTTTTGATGCCATATTCAAAGATGACTGTAAACTGCTCTGGACCACCGCAGTTAGGGTCTATTAAGCAAAACACCAACCGGCTTTCTCCACATGGGATTTAGCTACTCCAAAAGACTGACGTCTCTTAAGTCAAACCTGTTAACAATAGCCATGAGCTTAAAGGGAGCGAACCGCATGTCCAACTGTCTAGCAGGTGCCCCATTTCTGCGGCTTTTAGCTAGCCAGGGATTAAGAATGATATGAATCCACAAGTATACGGGCTCCTAAGGCAGAATCTCCATTAGTACCTGATAGGCTTTCCATGTATTCAACCAATATTTTACATACTCGGATACTAGCGGAATCTGATGCAATCTGAGTAGGACTTTTTGATGCCAGTTGGCGCATCAGCGTACCAAAAGTCCATGGTCCGTTTACTTTGCCTTTCTGAGTACAGAAGTTCCAGGTACGTGTAGAATCTTCCACTACCCGCAGGTCGGTAATCAGAATACTATTTTTCTTGATGGAGTCCAGTGTAGTTGCGTGTGGCAGCTAAGCGCTGCTGTAGCATATGTTGATGTAGCAGCCGCACCATTTGCAGTGGATCGCTCGCTAACATAGATTTTGAACAGTTGATGGTGGTTTAAAGTCTGCTGAAAGGCATTGGTAAGCCCGGAAATGGAAACAGGCTGATAAGCATCGAACTGTGCCAGTTCAAAGCTTTCAGTCATATTCGGATCAATGGTCTGCTGGCGATTAATATAGCGTACCGGCTTATAGCCGTTGGCTCTCATTTGCTGTAGCCAGGCTCATCGCCTGCTTTCTGAATCCTTGTACATCGGCGGTTATTTTTGCAGTATATAGCCCGTCCCCTGCTGTCTTATCATCCCCTTTGCCATCATCTCTTAAGGTGATGGTATAGCCATTCTCAATAGTAAAGGACTTTTTCGAATAGCTTTCTTTGGAGTAATAAGCCATCAGTAGCAAATGATCATTATCTCCGGGAATACGCTGGACCAACACGTCTTCAGCAGCGGGAGGTTGATCTCCTTCATCCCCATCTGCATTGTCTTCCATCCATGCAAGCCTTTCTGTATCCGTTAGCTGGTTCTTGGAGAAGGATAATGAGACAGATGATGCATCATCATCAAAATACTTCCAGGATAGAAGCAGGCTTGCAACAATCAACGAGGAAACAAATACTAAGGGTTTTTTCAAAGGAGTCTTCATAGTTTATGGTATTTGAAATAAAACATTGTTTGCTAAAGAAAATGGCTAGCAGTATAAAGCAAGATAAATTAGATAAATAGCAGGGGAATACTTACAATAGTTAAAATTAAGAATAAAATTTACCCAATCAAAATTTGTTCCCCATTTTTGGCTGGTATTATATTGAATACATTTTTATCTAAAAATTATAATATAGGGAATTCTATTGTGAATGAAGAGAATAGAAAGTAATAAAGCTAATTATTAATATTGCTTCGGGTGTTTTATTTGTTATAACTGCTTTACTATCTGATTTGAGCTTCCGCCTTTAAACTTACACCCTGAAATGTTGTACACTTGTCTATAAATTACACGTCTTATTCAATGTTTTTAATTAAGCTTAGTGTATTCTCTGATCATGGTGGTGCAAAGTGCGGCAACAGTGGTGCGCGTGAAAGCGCTCACGGCAGTAAAGTCATTTCAACAGATAATATATAAATTCATTATGGCGAGGTCACTGGACTATTTCGCTCAAAAGCACTCCTAAACCATTTCAAACAACCAACTCAAACAGCTCCTAAAGCGAAAACTATTTTATCGTTAATAATATGCAATCTCACTTACAGGCATTCTGTTTGTTAATGAGAATACATATTTTACTGCTTTATAACCTCTAAATGATTGAAAGGACTTAAACATTTTTTTTTGAACTGTTTCGGAACTATTTTTGTAAAGTAGATTCGCCATGAAATGGATTGCAGAGCACGGAAACTATGCAGACTTGTGTTTAAAGAGGAACAAAATAAAATTTCAGGAAAGGTATTATAAGCCAAAGATGAGAACTAATTTGTAGGGTAATATTGAAAAGCACTGGAGATAGATGTATTAGAATATAGATTTTTTAGTTACTATGAAAAATATACCTGGAACTTTGATCTGCTGCCGAGATTTTCAACATAAAATTTCGTATGAAATTGGAAGTATTTAATCAAACTGAATAACTTAAGTTTTCCTGATTATTTAAATACTTAACCAATAAAAACTGGTAAATTTTAACTCCTGAAGAACCAATATAAAGTTTACCGTTAATGCAAAAACAAATAAATAATGATCCAACCCGTTTTTAAGAAACCGAAGCAGGAATCAAAAATCTGGCTTTCATCTCCCCATATGAGCGGCAAAGAAAGGGAATTCGTAAACGAAGCGTTTGATACTAACTGGATTGCTCCTTTAGGGCCGAATGTAGATGGATTTGAAGAGGATATAGCAACTTACTTAGGAGAAGACGTACACGTAGCAGCAACCAATTCTGGCACCGCTGCCCTCCACTTAGCACTTATTTTATTGAATGTAGGTAAAGGAGATGAAGTAATCTGTCAAAGTCTTACTTTTGCCGCTTCAGCCAATCCAATTATCTACCAGGGAGCGGTACCAATTTTTGTAGATAGTGAACCTGATACATGGAATATTTCACCGCAATACCTTGAAGCAGCAATAAAAGATCGTATTGCGAAAGGAAAAAAACCTAAAGCAATCATTCTTGTTCACATATATGGAATGCCCTGTAAAATAGAAGAGATTTTACGAATAGCAGCTGAATATGAAATTCCTGTTATTGAAGATGCAGCAGAAGCTTTAGGCTCTGCTTATTTTAACAGGAAGCTTGGAACATTCGGTGAAATGGCCATACTCTCTTTTAATGGCAATAAAATTATAACTACATCTGGCGGTGGAGCTGTTGTTTCTAAAAACAGAACTTATGCTGTAAAATCGCGTTTTCTTGCCACACAAGCACGTGATGCTGCTCCGCATTATGAACATTCGCATATTGGATATAATTACCGGTTGAGCAATGTTTGTGCAGGTATAGGCAGAGGTCAGATGATGGTACTGGATGAAAGAGTAAAAAAGAGAAGACAAATACATAATAATTACAGAAGTCTTCTGGAAAATATTCCAGGTATTTCCTTTCAAGAGGAGTTTAATGGTATGTTCAGCAACAGATGGCTTACCGTTATACAAATAGATTCAAAACTGGCCCCTAATTGTATAACCAGCGAACAATTAAGGCTAAGCCTTGAATCTCAAAATATTGAATCGAGACCTGTATGGAAACCCATGCATTTACAACCAGTTTTCAGAGATGCTCTTTATTTTGGAGAAAACACTTCTGAAAACTTATTTAAAAATGGACTGTGCCTCCCATCTGGTAGCAATATGACAAAAGACGATTTTGAAAGAATAAGCAGGAATATTTTAAATTTATTAAGCTAAGTACTTATTAGAATTAGATTAGCATAATGCAGAAAGTTATTTCATTACTTAAAATGCGCCTGCCCATATCCACTGATACTTATGCACAATTCTCGGGCAAACCTGCCTGACAGGTAGGTATCTGGAGATCAAGGAGTTCTAATCTAAGTCACAAATTTAAAAACAAGTTAAATAAATTAAATAACTTATATAAAGATGAAGCTAACCAACTTGCTTAAGCTTGGATTCATGCCAAGATGGGCTATCGTTTTTATGGATATTTTTTTATCATTTGCATCTGTAGTCCTATCGTTTTTACTTCGTTTTAACTTTCAAACAGAAAGAATAAGCAGTGATCTTTTTATTAGAAGTATTTCCGTGTTACTCGTTGTTTACCTTGTTTGCTTTTTTATATTTAAATCTTATAAAGAAATTATTAGACATACGACATTTACAGGCATTTTTCGGATATTCAAAGCAGTTGGAGTAACAAACCTTGTACTTATACTTTTCAATCTCATTTACAGCAAAGAAAATTTAGTGTTGGTTCCTAACTCTGTATTGCTTATTAATTTTTTTATTTCATTTTTCATGTTATCCGCAAACCGCATTTTAATCAAAGAAATATTTAAAACCGGTTCTAAATATAAAAAAGAACCTGTACTCATTTTTGGTGCGGGGGATATGGGCAGAGCGGCAGTTAAAACGATTGTACAGAATGAATTAAGTAAATGGAAAGTAGTTGGGTTTGTTGATGATGACCGTTCAAAGACAGGTAAATTCTTGCTGGGAATTCCAATATATCATACAACAAAACTGCACAAAGTTCTTAAGAACAAGACTGTTAATAGAGTATTATTCGCAGTAAATAATATAAATATTTCACGTAGAAATGAAGTAGCCTCTTTGTTTGTAGATAATGGTATAATGGTTTCAACTTTGCCGCCTTTGGAAAAGTGGGCACATGATCCATTTAAGATAAATGATGTGAAGGATATCAAAATTGAAGATCTGCTCGAGCGAGAACCGATCCTTATAGATAATTATAAAATTGGAACTGTACTTAATAATAAATGTATTCTGATAACAGGCGCTGCCGGCTCGATTGGCTCCGAGATTGTTAGACAGGTGATGAAATTTCAGCCATCTGATCTGATACTTTGTGATGCGGCAGAAACACCTTTACATACTCTTGATCTGGAATTAACTGAACATTATAAAAATGTAAATTATAAAACGTTCATTTGCAATATAACTGATGAGGAGAGAATGGAATATATATTTAATAGTGTTAGACCAGATATAATATTCCACGCAGCAGCTTATAAGCATGTTCCGTTAATGGAAGCACACCCTCGTGAAGCTGTTGTTAATAATGTTTGGGGTACAAAAGTTATCGCAGACCTTGCCATAAAATATGATTGTGAAAGGTTTGTAATGATTTCAACAGATAAAGCGGTAAATCCTACTAATGTGATGGGGGCATCTAAAAGAATTGCAGAAATGTACATTCAAACCTTATCGCAACAGCAGATAGATAATACTCGTTTATTATCATACAAGCGAAATGAAAGAAAAACAAAATTTATAACCACACGCTTTGGCAATGTGCTGGGTTCTAATGGTAGTGTTATCCCAAGGTTTAAATCACAGCTTGAAAAGGGCGGTCCACTTACTGTAACGCATCCTGAAATTACCCGCTTTTTTATGACCATTCCTGAAGCTTGCCAATTGGTGTTGGAAGCAGGAGCCATGGGAAACGGTGGAGAAATCTTTGTATTCGATATGGGCAGAGCCGTAAAGATCGTAGACCTTGCAAAGAAAATGATTTCCTTAGCCGGTCTAAAACCTGGAGAGGATATAAAAATTGAATATACCGGATTAAGACCAGGAGAAAAATTGTATGAAGAGGTTTTAGCTGATTCTGAATTGACTTTGCCTACTTATCATCCCAAAATTAAAATTGCGAAAGCCAGACCTGCCATTATTAATTTGGATGACACCATGAACTACCTTATGAAGGCTGCCAAAAGCGAGTCGGAGTTTGCATGTGTGAAAGCAATGAAGAAAATTGTAACTAGGTATAAAAGCAACAATTCTGTATTTGAGGAGTTAGATGCAGAGATTAAGGTTGAATGAAACTATAAAGTGTCTTATTCATTCTTGCAAACACTTGAGCTTATAAAATTTCGTATATGTTATAAGCTCAAGTGAACTATATAAAGTACAATATAATGCGTCTGCTAGTATTAGTATTATATTTATAACTCCTAGTAATTACATTTTAAACTAATATATTTATCATTCTACAGCAGCGATGTCCATTATCTGTCTGCGGTTTAATTACAACCCTCTACGCTTAACCATAAGAGCACACAAGCACATAGGAGAAAATTCATATAATCATAGTTTTTGTATAATAGACTTAAAGTCAATTTGATTTTATAGTTAAAATGCTATCGAAAGACCCTGAAGTTATGCAAAGCAGCACAGGAAAGGAATAGCTTATCCACAAGCTAGAATAAAGGCGAGGCGTTCATCCACATCGGGCAGCAGTATTGTATACAGCACAAAGCTGCTCAGTCCTTTACGCTGTTTGCCATTCATTTGTTAATGCGACAGATAGCTATCAAGTGCCTCCTTAAAATAGAACAGCAGTTCATTGAACTGCCCCACTGTATATGCGTTCATCGCTACAAAGTCCCAACCGGGTTCTTTTTCCACTGTTCGTACTTCACCCTGCAAAACCCCTACGTGCGCATAAGTATTACAGATTAACCTAACTTAAAGTTTAATGCCAAAATAAAATCAGCCGTTCCAAATAACTCTCAATAAATAAAGCTCCAACCACTAAAGGGGAGTACACAAGCGCTTACTAAGTTTTACAGTATCTCTCTGAGCTCACATAGGTAGTTACAGTGCCAGGAATATTTAGACAGAAATTTCAATAAGTGCTGTGCAGCGCTTTTATGCTCCCCCATTAGAAGGTGAAGGCCCTTCATCTGTGCCCATCTGTGAGAAATTATTCCCGAAAATTTGTCCTTTGAACTGTCACTATTTACAGTTAATAAGAAAAAATTTCAGTGCTCCGGTGGCAAAAAATGCAATGGCATTGCTGTTGCTAAACGTATTTTAAAATTATTACTTAACCAATTAAAAGGAGGCAAATATGACAACCACAAGAAGAAACAGCAACTTAATGAACGTCTTACCTAGCTTCTTTGATGATTTCTCTAACCGCGAGTTATTTAATTGGAATGCGTCTAATTTTTCAAACACCAACACGACTATTCCAGCAGTAAACATCAAAGAAACAGGTGACAGTTACGAAGTACAAGTGGCCGCTCCCGGCATGAACAAGAAAGACTTTAAGGTACAACTGGATGGCAACATACTCACCATCAGTTCAGAAAAATCAGAACAGCAGGAAACTACTAACCAACAGGAAGGTAATTGGGGCAAGCCAAATGAAGAAAGATATATCAGCCGTGAATTCAGCTATCAATCTTTCCAGAGGACCTTTACTTTACAGAAAGATGTAGTAGATGCTGAAAAGATACAAGCCCGCTACGAAGATGGAGTATTGCACCTGGTAATTCCTAAGAAGGAAGAAGCTAAACAAAAGCCACCCCGTGTAATTGAAATTGCATAAACCGGGAGGATTGAAGAAAATGACCTTGCAATAAAAAGGTCCCGAACCTCATAGTGGTTCGGGACCTTTTTATATGAACAATTCTGTTGAGTGTAATCATTCTCAGTAATACTCAGCTTTTACATGGCAATACCTCTTTGTTGCTGCCTAAGGGTAAAGTGAAGTAAAAGGTAGAGCCTTCTCCTTCAGTACTATCTACTCCTATTTTACCACTCTCACGGCGGATAATCTCGGCAGAAATATACAGCCCAAGCCCAAGCCCCGGAAATAAATGCTGCTTACCGGTGCTTACACGGAAAAACTGTTCAAATACTTTTTCCTGATTGTCTTTTGAAATACCAATTCCAAAATCCTGCACGCACAGCTTTACCTCGCCATCTTCTATGCTGGTGGTAACGATAATCTTATCCGCGTCCGGCGAATACTTGATAGCATTAGTCAGGAAGTTGGTAATCACCTGCCCTATGCGGTGTTCATCGCCATACACAGTATTTATATTAGAGAACTTTTTGATAATCTGGTGACGATTGGTAGTGCGCTGCAATTCTTCCACAATGTCATTAGCAAGCTTTTCAAAATCGAAATAAGCATCATTAAACTGCAGCTTGCCTGCCTGTATTTTGGTAACGTCCAGCAAATCACTGATAAGAGTAGTCAGTTTTGTTATCTGTCCGTCCATTTTGGTAAGCATCTGGGTTTCTAAAGCATCCCCGCGTTTAGCAGACATCTCCTTAAGTAATTGTGCATATGCTTTAATGCTGGTAACCGGTGTTTTCAACTCGTGGCTGGCTATACCAATAAATTCATCTTTCTGGCGCTGCAATTCCTTTTGCGTGGTTATATCTATAGTATAGCCCAAAAAGCCGGTATAGTTACCCTGCTGGTCATACTGTGGCTGACCAAGTGAGTATGTCCATATCACCTCTCCAGTCGGGCGCCTTACACGATACTCCATACTGAGAGTAGTGGCTGTTTGCATGGCATGGAAGTAAGTTTGTAATGCGGGTTCCCGGTCTTCTTCCAGGATAGCTTTGTGCCATACTTCACCATCAAAATGCTCCTCCTCCGTTAAGCCCAAAAACTCTACCCATTTTTGATTAATGAAAGTAATTTTTCCGGTTGTATCAGACATCCATAATATCAATGGCAAGGCAGTAGCAATATTTCTGAACAGTTGCTCACTTTCCATTAATGCTTTCTGCGCAGCTCTTTCAGCACGAAGGTCTCTTACAATAGTAGCCCTGCCCTGCGGCTGTTGTGTAATGGAATCATACACTATCATGGTAGTGCCATAAACAGGTATAGCTTCACCGGTTTTAAAGTGGCGGTATATTATTTCGCCTGTCCAGCTTCCTTTTTCCATCAAAGCCCTGTAAATCGAGTATTTCACACGATCCCCTTCTCCCGGCATTACGTATTCGGTATTGGGTCTTTTTGCTTCTTCAAGACTGTCCAGTCCCATCATCTTTAAACCAGCGGCATTTACATAAGACACATTGCCGTTAATATCGGAAAGGCTTACAAAATCATTGGAATTTTCCAACAAAGCAATTAACCTTCTTTGTTCACTTTGCGCGGCCAGTTCTGGTCTTAAGTCACGCATTACGGTGCCTACAGCAATAGGTTCTCCATTAGCATCATCTATGCGTAAACAGTTATTTTCAAGCGGAATTATTTCGCCGGTTTTGAAATGCCTGATGCCAAACCTGCCCGACCACCTGCCGTTCTTTATTACATTGGGTAAAATCTCACGGTTTACAAATGCTATCTGTTCGGGCGTATGAAATTCAGAGATGGGAATCTTTGTTACATCAGCATCCTCTTCCAACCCGAGCAATACTTTGCCGGCTTTATTAATATAGCTGTTTTTACCATCCATGCGCAGAATAGCCATCAGGTCAACGCCATTATCTATCAGGGTTAGCAGCTTTGTTTGTTCCGACCGTGCAGTATATTCTGGTCGCAGGTCGCGCATGGTAACGCCACGGAAGAGAATTTTCCCTGTCACCGGATCGTTAATAGTAATAAACTCTGCATGACAAGGAATGAGTTCGCCGGTCTTAAAATGCCGCAACTGTACATTGCCCGACCAATGGCTGTTTTTGAATAGTACAGGTAAAACATCTTTCTCCAGAATAGCAAAATGCTCCGGCGAATAGAAGTCTTTTACTTCCATGTTGTGGACGTTTACATCCAGGTCAATGCCTAATAAGCTTCTGCCGGCTTTATTGAGGTAAATAACCTTCCCCTCAGCCGTAGACATAGCTACAAATTCGGGTGTATTATCCACCAGTCTCAGTAGCATGTCCTGCTCATGCTTATCCTTCATTTCTTTGGTAATGTCCTGTACAATGCCGGAAAGCCGGCTTGCAATCCCATTTTCATCAAAATAGGCTTTGCCCTTGGCACGCAGCCATCGCTCCACTTTATCCTCAATGCCTGTTATTCTAAATTCAATATTGTAATCGCTTTTTACTGCAGGCTCAACCGCATCGGCAAGCGCCTTCTTTACATGCGCTCTATCGTCCGGATGAACATGGTTCAAAATATTTTCAAAGGTTGTCTCTTCGTCTTTGCTTAATCCATTCAACGCTCTGCAACGTTCATCCCACTTGATCACACCAGACTTTACATCCCAATCCCATGTACCTAAACCGGCAGCATCCATTGCAAAGCGCATCCATTCTTCTGTTTTTTCTTTAGCTGCCCGCAATTGTTTTTGCTCGGTAATATCTATCATGCAGCCAACCATTCTTACTGCCTTATTGTTCTGCACAACAGTATAGCCCCTGTCCAACACATAGGCGTAAGTGCCATCAGCACGCAAGAAGCGGTATTCTTCGCTCCATTTCTCTTTGCCATTGGCTATTACCTGCTCTATAGTAGTGGTAACCCTGTCATGATCATTCGGATGAATTCTGCTTGTCCAGGAGTCAATACTCTGCTCTGCGTCGTTATAGCCGAAGATGTTTTTAAACCCCTCATTCCACCACAGTTTATTGGTAGTAAGGTCCCAATCCCAAATAACATCGTTGATTACTTTAGCTCTGGCTTCGTATCGCTCATTAGTAGTTTGTAAATGATTGGCACCAGTTGTCATAGAAATAAAAAAGCTATTCTTTTTAAAGAAGCCTGTAAAAGTACAGCATTAAATAATGTTTAGAACTGCCTGTATTTTATTAAGCATAAATTATACTTTGATGGAAAGCCCTGGTCGCCTATATGTTATGAATTGTAAATATCTCGAATTGGATGTTGTTAGTTTAAGACAATTCAATGGGCAGTTAATGAGAAGGTATTCACGAATGGGTAGTTGCTAGTATGAATTAGGTACTAAAGCCCTACCTCCTCCATATCAAAGCCATATTAAAGCCATGGATAGTTCATGGGAAGAGCTATGCAAAAACCTGACTTCTCCCTATTTATACCTAACCTAAATAATTTTAGCTTTGAACTCCTGTCGCCGTGGGGTCTTCACCTCCGGGCCTTTGCAGCCTGGCTGGAGACCCCATGGTTGTAAGAGTTCATTTTTTCCTAAGGTAAACCCTCAACTAAACATTCCTATGCTCTAAAATGAACAGGTGTAACATGCCCTATTCACTCCTGTTTCACCTTGATTTTCACTTATTTCACTACTGGCAAAATCATCCGCCAGTGCATTTATCTGCCCGGGCGACAGAGTAGTATTACCATTCTGAATAACAATGCGGTAGCGGAATGTAACTGACTCCCCTTTTTGTAGTTGCAGGTTTTTAGCGCTCTTCCCATTGGTAAAGATGTTTTCGCCTAATGGATTGGCAGCAAATAAACCATAACCGCGTGCATGCCAGAAGGTAGGATAGTTCACATTATCCGGATGGTCAATAATGGCAACACTTACAGAATCATTTCCCATTTTTCCATACAACTTGCACCACTTTGCCCTTGTACTCCAGGCATCATCGCCTGTTTTACCTTCGCTGGTAAGATAGTTACCATTGGCAATGGTATCATTGCCTCCCTTTACAACGGTTACATTGCCTTTATCATCCGTATATTGCTGATCTTCTTTGGATGGTATTTGCAATTGATGTGCAACCCGTAAACCCAGCATACCATCTTTGGCATCCTTAAAAAGAACTGTGGTATCGGCAGTTAAAGTAGTTATCCTGTCTATAATGCGCTGATTCGCACTCCCACTGAAAACAAAATGCGTTACTTCTTCAAGCAATACCGTATTTGCCTGGTTGGTCCAGTTGGCGTGATAAGATAAAGTACCCTTCTCCCCGCTTTTTACTTCAGGAATACGGTCTGTTTTTATCCAGCCATAGCCACTCTTTTTTTCTTTAGGGATAGCATACGAATTATTCCAAAAATCAAGTCCGTTTACATTCTCAAAATCAAACCAAAGCCCTATATGATGGGGGTGGTCGGTAGGGTCACCAGGGCGTGTAGCCAAAGGAAAGCCCCTGGTGACAACAGTTCCATTGGCAGCAGCAATAGGGAACAGCACCGGCTTTTCTAATGTATCAGGATACAGGAAAGTAGTGAAAGGCTGCCCGCCGATAGTTACCGTTATCTTCTTTGCATTTTTGTCTTGCATTACCTGCACCATCTCTTGCTTTTGGGCTAATGCAGGTACAATAAGCAAGCTTGTAAGGAGTGCAGCAGCTATCTTTTTTATGTACATAAGGCTTGTAAGTAGGTGTTAGTATTTAAATGGTTTACCATCAGCCATTACCTCTTGTGTCTTTTCGTCAAAAGTCACTTTGGTGCCGGTGTGTACAGCAGCATTTGCCATGATCACTGCTATGGCATGGCATAACCAGCTTCCACAGGCGCATGCGGTTGCTTGCGGCTGCGCACACACTCCATCCAGTTGCGGATGTGGTTGGAGGTAAGTATATCACCACCCGTATTGGCAGAAGCAACTACTTTCTCCTTGTTCTCCAGGCTCATTTCGGGCAGCAGATTCGCCTTCATATCCATTTGCTTGGCCATGCCCTCTGTAAGTCCTCCCCGTGGTGAAACCTTGTTGGTATTCAGGTTCAGCTCTCCGCCATTGGAGTAATAAATTTCGGTGGGGTTTTCATCACCATTGTGCATGCGCGAAGCAAAGGACACCTGGAAACCGGTGGCAGGATCATTCAGCGGGCCATAATCAAAAACAGCAGTAATAGTATCCCAGTTCTTTCTGCCATCCTTCCACATATAAATGCCACCATTTGCTACCACACTACGGGGGTGCGGCAAGCCCGAGAACCAATGCACAGTATCTATCTGGTGGCTCATCCACTGGCCGGGAAGTCCTGATGAATATGGCCAGAACAAACGGAACTCTAAATACTTTCTTGGGTCAAAAGTATCATTGGGGCGATTCAGTAAAAACCGTTTCCAGTCGGTATCTTCTTCTTTTAATAACGGCACCACTGCAGGCCGGCGCCAGCGTCCCGGCTGGTTTACATTCCATGTTAGTTCCACCATGGTGATGGCCCCAAACTTGCCGGAATTGATAAAGTCGTATGCCGCATGATAGTTTGTGCCACTTCTCCGTTGGGAACCTATCTGCACAATGCGGTCAGTAGCTTTTATAGCTTTCAGCGCAGCACGGTTATCGTCCATTGTTTCGGCAAAAGGCTTTTCTACATATGCGTCACAACCGGCTTTCACCGCTTCTATAGCATGTAACGCGTGCTGAAAATCAGCAGTACTGATGAATACAGCATCTACCAGCTTCTTATCATACAATTCTTCGTTGTTGCGGCAGGCAGTTACATCATGCCCCATCTTTTCCTTCCAGGCAGCAGCGCCTTCTTCCCTTCGCCTGTTCCATATATCCGATACAGCTACCACATCAAAGTTCAGCTCCTTATAATGGTTCATAAAGGAGGGCATGTGTGAGCTTCTGTGCCTGTCTGAGAAGCCCACCACACCAACTCTCACACGGTCGTTAGAGCCTATTATTCTTCTGTAACTGGTAGCACTAAAGGCATTAGCGCCTAAGAAAGTACCGGCAGAAGTAAGTGCGGTTTGCTTAATAAAATCTCTGCGTGAATGTGGCATAGCAAAATGTTATTAATTAATGTGGGTGAAGATATTTAATTCCGTGTGCATTTTAGGAATATTCGGTGAGAAGGATATGGTAGGAAGTAACTTAGTTTTATTGGAAAATAACTGTCGTTTATTATATCGTTACCTAACCAATACTTAGTTAACGGTGGGTAGAGACACATCAGGTGTTCAGAAGGAGTTTTATAAAGTTATATGTCATAATCAAAGATTGCTATTAATTGTTCATGGCGCTCCCCTCGTAAATCGTAATTCTAATATCCTCAATCCCCAATCCTGAATTTGCAAATTTCCTTCTTCTCAATACAGGATACTGCCGGGATATACCTGACATATACCTAACTTATACTTAAGTTATAGCTAACTTATACCTAAGTTATACCTGATCTCCTCCTTAATAACTCCAAAGTAACACTCCATCTACTCCGTATTTGTCCTACTCCCCTTTAAGGTTGGGGCTCACTCCCAATGGGCAATTATTTCCTTAACATAAAAACAGCCCTAAACACTTACTGCTTTGTAAGACAATATACTAACATACCTGCCCTTCGATGGCTACATTTTTGTACAATATTCCTGTGCGAGAGCAAATGTTAGCCTATGTTTAAACCCCATGAAGATTTTAAGCAGATAGATGATGCTGCCATACTATGGCGTTACCAGGATCTTCCGAGTATATATAGATTACTACTAAAAAGGCAACTGTTTTTTTGCAGAGCCGATAGGTTTGAAGACCCGTTTGAAGGTCAATACACAGCCAGGCCAAAGAGGAAATGGTAAAAGAACAGGTAGAAGGATTGGCAGACGATCACGTTGATAAAGGAGAGATAGAAAAAGCCAAACAGCAGGTCGAGAAGCTCACGAAAGAACATATTGCCAGGCGCACATATGTTACTATCAATAGCTGGCATTGGAACGACATAGAGAATTATGCCATGTGGAAGATATACGCTAAAGGCACTTATGGTCTGGCTGTTCAAACTACCTACGAACGGCTGAAGCAATGCTTTGATGTAGCCCCACAACAGGTGTTGATTGGCAAAGTGGACTATGATGATTGCAATGCTAGCCTGTTGAATAATTCCTTAAAACCTTTTTTGTATAAGCGTAAGATGTATGCCTATGAAAATGAAGTGCGCTGCTGCTATGTAATACCGGAAGAAGATAACGGCTTTTAACTGGCAGGCGCAGGATACTGAATGATGGAGTATTCATTGATGTAGACTTAGACACGCTCATAGAGCGCATTTATATATCACCATACTCGCCAAAATGGATCAGTGATATTGTTGCGGGCATCAATGAGAAGTTCAATCTTAAGAAGGAGATTGTGCACTCTACAGTGTTTGATTCGGCGGAGTATTGAGGATGGATTGAAAATGAGAGTTTGTACTGTATTGTAGAATGGAATTATCTGCAATCAAAAGTTATTGCTGTCCTCCAGTTCATCAATCATTAAATTGGGTCTGCCTCAAAGATTAGTATAGTCTGCTTTTTCCGAGAATATCGGTCCATTCATTAATGAGTTTTAATCTAAAGTCTTCACCGATCCTTAGGCTCGACCTGGTTAGCAACGGATTTTAACTCCGTGAGATAAAAATCACACTTTACCCTGAGTGCGTAGGCACGATGCATATGCTAGATTGTAACTAATTAGGTTCGAATCTGCAATAGCTATCCTGGATAACAAACAGCCTTGCACCAACCTTATTACTTTAATAAGTCTTGCCATATTAAGAAAGGTGAACAGACCTTATTACTTTATCGGTTCACTGACTATGTAATAAGTGGGCTAATTAAGCCGAAGTAATAATCGACAGTCCCACCTATGTCTCAACCTAAAGAAGTTAGCAACAGCCTTTTATTATTTCTTATTTGTCTGTCAATTGTAGTTTCATCATTATGTCGGTCTGCTCATCATTGCCTAATTTGAAAATGTGCTTGTCAAACTCAACGAAACCATTTTTCTTATAAAAATGTATGGCTCTTGGATTTTCTTCCCAAACACCTAACCAAATATAGTCAGCATCTATCTGCCTTGCAATTTGCATGGCCTTCTCATAAAGCAATTGCCCTACATGCTTTCCGTGTAATTCTTTTAATACATAAATCCGTTCAATTTCAAGTGCTTTGTCATCTTTTAATTCTGTCTGTGATTGTCCGAAGTTCAGTTTTAAATAACCAATTACATGATTGTCAAGTTCCGCAAAATAAAATTCAGAGTTTTTGTCATTAAGTTCAACCGTCAACTTCTCTAAAGAAAAGCCCTCTTCTAAATATTTCTTCATATTCTCCTCAGTGTTCCCTGCTGAAAACGTCTCGTAAAAAGTTTGTCTGCTAATTTTTTGCAATTGGTCAATGTCGTTTAGAGTTACTCTTTTTATGTCAATCTTTTCCATACTTACTTAGAGTGTGCCATTTTATGGTTGCTACGAACGGTCAAATATTGCCACAGTAGTGGCAATAGCATTCCGCCTGTTCAAATATAGTTATACTGTTCAATAGAATCACTGTTGTTGAATGGCTTGCATTGTCCGCTATTTTGGCAAACAGTGGGTTACAGGTTCTTTATTTATTTTCCATGTTAGAAGAGATAGTAGGTTTGGAGTAAGCAAAAGAAATATGAAAATAGTTGTTAAAGACAAATATCGTTTTTAGTGCCATCTTAAATGATGCAGGCAGGATTGACAAAATTTTGCTCCATTCAAAGCCACACTTACAGTTCTATACCTGCAGCTATTTGCGAACGTAGATGCTAAAACATTAAAACAAACTTCTAAAACTTACAGTAGCAGAGTTAACAAAACTTCGAACATTGGTAAAAATGAATATAACATTCATTGACGAGCGGCTATTACCCAAAGACCTGTTGATTAAAACTGAAGCTTTGCTCCAATTCATTGCCCCAAACGACACTCCTTTTGTTACATTACCCAAACACCTGGAAGGTAAATTGTGGACAGAGAATATGGAGCTTTATAATGGATTAAAAGCAAAACGTTTTAAAGATTGTTCTTACTACAGCCGGGCTTTCATTATTACTTGATGAATTGCAACGCGAATAAAATCGGTATGCATTATTCAAGGTTTTACCTGCTTATCCTTCTCCTCACTTCCCACTACCATCACCACTCCAAATACCAAAAAGGCTCCACCAGTATAAAAGTTCAATTTATAAGCAAGCGACACAGACAGCAGTCCCCCAATCAACAATATCAAAGCCACCAAAATAAAGAACATACCGATAATAAAACCAAGGTTATTTAATCTGTTAAACATAGCCATCCATTTTAAAAGAAAATAAGGTTAAGGATAATAGTAACCACTAATAACGCAATACCTAAAGGTACCACCTTATGATGCCATTTATCGCCGAAGGCAGCACCCTTGACCGTTAAGGAATACACCAGCCCTTTCAACTCCTCTTCCTTTTTGGGCCTGGTAAATAAACTCACTAATATAGTGGTGCAAAAGTTCACTATCCATGATATGGCAGCTACAATAAATGCCTGCCCCAGCCCACTGTGTATTTCGTACAGAGGATAGATCCAGCCACCTTTACCTTCCGCGACGGTGAGTCCGTGAGTGCAGGCAGCAGCCAGGGTACCCATTACCAATCCCCAAAAAGCACCATCGCTTGTGGTCCTCTTCCAGAACATGCCTAATAAAAAAGTAGCGAACAGGGGACCATTCACAAAGGAGAATACCAACTGCAGGAAGTCGTTGATATTATTATAGCTCCTGGCAATATAAGCAGTGATAATAGATAACAGGATGCCAGCCACCGTTACGCCTTTACCCACATAGAGATAATGCTTGTCGCTTCGGTTCTTTACAAAATAAGACTGGTAAATATCGTAGGTAAATACTGAGTTAAAAGCTGTTACATTACCCGCCATACCACTCATAAAAGAGGCAATGAATGCGGTAATACCTACACCCAGCAAACCCGTGGGATAATAATGCGCAATAAGCGAAGGCAGGGTCATGGTATAGTCCAAACCACCCTTGCCATCCGATGGAATGGTAAAGCCTTTGGATGCCAAAGCCGGCTGCATCAGTGTTATAGCAATCACACCAGGTAGCACCACGATAATAGGCATGAACATTTTAGGAATCGCTGCCACAATAGGAGTGCGTTGTGCACTGCTCATATCCTTTGCCATCATGGCGCGTTGCACCACGAGGAAATCGGTACACCAGTAGCCAAAGGACATCACGAACCCTAATCCAAAGATGAGCGAACTCCATTGGATACCTAATGGATTAGTATTGGCATCGCCCATATACTTCCATGCATGGGTGTATTGTGGTGGCAACAACGCTCTGATATTAGACCATCCGCCGGCATCGTGCAGGGCAACAATAACCAGCGGAGTAAAACCCATTACAATGAGGAAGAACTGGAGCACTTCGTTATATACGGCACTGGTGAGTCCGCCCAAAAAAGTGTACATCATTACGATACCTGCAGCAAGCCAGATAGATACATCAAAGTCCCAATGCAGGATCACTTCCAGCAGCTTTGCCAGTGCATACAACGAAATGCCGGAGGAGAATATGGTCATTACTGCAAAGGTGACGGCGTTTAAGCCTCTTGTCTTTTCATCAAAGCGCATGGACAGGTATTCGGGAACACTCCTTGCCTTGCTGCCGTAATAAAAAGGCATCATATACACGCCCAGGAACACCATAGCGAAGATGGCGCCTACCCAATAGAAATGCACCGTCATGATGCCATACTTTGCTCCTGATGCCACCATGCCCAACACTTCCTGTGCCCCCAGGTTGGCAGAGATGAACGCCAGGCTTGTTATCCAAAGCGGAATGTTGCGCCCGCTCGCCAGGAAGTCGTTGCTAGACTTGATTCTTCTCTTAATGATAAATCCTACTGCTACCACAAAGAGGAAGTACACGGCAATAATGAGGTAATCGGCAAAATGGAGCTTCATATAAGCAATCGGTTGAGAGTGGGAAGTTATTATTTATAGTGATACATGTGTGTAGGAGTAGAATTTAATTTGTTTGGGGATGATGTTTTAGGTGTGATGCTTCAAAATGTATATCTAGGATGTTCACCGCGGAGAATAAGAGTAAATAGAGGTTTCGCAGTGCTATTTTCTGCGTCAACTCCCTTTTCTCTGCTCTCCTCGGTGAAAGAAATCTCTTTCGCCATATGCATCACACATCTAATTCTTAAGACCCTGTGGAAAACACCACAGTTTGAGGATAGTGTAGAAGGTGCAAGTGCAACATTTCCACTCCCCACTCATCACACATTCACATAACTATATGAAATGAACAGACGTATTATTTGCATCGCACATTATTTTGCACGCTAAAACTATATTTAATGAAAAAACTGATCCCTGGTATTGTATTGCTGCTGGTAATTGGTTTAGGCATAAGCAGTTGCCTTAAGAATGAAACTACTCCTCCCACCACCACCTGCACACCGCTCAACGTCACCGCTCCTTCCACTGAAGTAGCTACTTTAAAAAATTATCTTGATTCCGTTGGTATTGTTGCCACACAGGATAGCCGTGGATTCTTCTATTCTTTTGATTCTACGGGCGCTGCTGCCGATACTTTACATCCGACTCCATGTTCTGATGTGAGTGTTACCTACAAAGGCACTTTCTTAAACGGTGTGACCTTTGATAGTACCCAGGCCAATGCCCCTGTAGCAGTTAACCTTTCCCGTGTTATAGCCGGCTGGCAGGAAGCGCTTCCGCTAATGAAAAAAAATGCTGTCATGAATTTATATCTGCCGCCCAGCCTGGCATATGGTTCAACAGTCTATCAAGGTATTCCGGCTAATTCAAACCTGATTTTTAAGATCAAGTTGTTTGATTTTGATTAATAAGTGAGGAGTAATGAGTGATGAAGTTCCTGTGTAAGAAGGCTTCTTATTTCAGATTGAAGCTGATTTAATTTATAAGACCACTCGCAATTTCTATTTTGTATACAACTAAACAACATGTCGCCGCTAACTTACAGGTTAGCGGCGATTTTTTATTGTATGCTTTTAGCTATATACTTTAATAAGCTTTCAGCAGTTTTGTTATTAACAAAAGCCCTTTGCTAAGTAATTGAACCTAATACCAAATCAAAATAGGCAGATACCGGTTTACTGTATCCTGCAGATTGCCGGTTACTGGTGTGTATGGCTTAGGTACGGAGCAGGTACGGAGTTACTGTGGAGTTACATAGGAGGAGATGGCGAGGAGATTAGGTATAAGTTCAGGTATAAGTTAGGTGTAAGTTCAGTATAACTTAGGTATAGCTCTGAGTGTTCCAAGATTTGAAGTGGTAAGTTTTTGAGGATAGAAGAGGGTGTTCAGGTAAAAAGCCTGTTGAGATAGCATATGTAATAAAAGCTATAAAAATTAAAAGATGCTTATGCCGGTTACCGGTTTTAAAGTAAATTCGCCGCTTTGCAAAACACCTTTAAAATGCTTTTATGTAAAGGTGTATACATAAAATATAGAACACAACTTATATACTTTATTCCGGCAATAATTCTCTTCGTTTTACTATGCAATTAACTCCTGAGCAACAGGCAATCATCAGCTCTACAGGTAATATTAAGATCAATGCAGTAGCAGGTTCGGGCAAGACCACAACCGTTATCGAATATGCAAAGACCAGACCTGCCAATAGCAGGATCCTGTACCTGGCTTTTAATAAATCGGTAAAGCTGGAAGCTGTCAAAAAGTTTACAGACGCAGGACTGCACAATGTAAAGGTAGAGACCGCACATTCACTGGCTTTTAAGCATGTAGTCCACTACAACAACTATAATATCAAGCCACAAGGCTACAAGACCAATGAGATTGCCGAACTGCTCCACCTGGAAGCAAGTGGTGAAAAGCATGCGGAATATATTATTGCCAACCACATCAATAAATTCATTGCTTACTTCTGCAACAGCGATAAGCGCAAAGTGCAGGAACTAAACTACTTAGATACTGTTCATGACGAAAAAGCAAAGACATTTGTAAGGACCTTCTATAGCTATATTGAGGCAAAGACGCGATTACTCCTGAGCAAGATGGATAAGGGGGAAATAGAGATAACACATGACTTCTATCTTAAAAAGTTCCAGTTGTCCAACCCGGTACTCTACTACGACTATATCCTGTTTGACGAAGGACAAGATGCCTCGCCGGCTATGCTGGATGTATTTCTGAAACAGCAGGCTACTAAAGTAATTGTGGGCGATACCCATCAGCAGATATATGGCTGGCGCTATGCGGTCAACTCGCTGGAGAAAGTTGATTTTACTACCTATCATCTCTCCACCTCATTCCGCTTTAGCCAGGATGTTGCCAACCTTGCTATGGAAGTACTGCAGTATAAAAGACATATTGAAGAAAAGGAAAAGCAAATTATCATCACCGGGAAAGGGAGTAGTAAGAAACGGCAAACTAAAGCGGTACTTGCAAGGACTAACCTGGGCTTGCTGCTTAAAGCAATAGAGTATGTAACTACTAAAAAGGAGATCAGGAACATTTATTTCGAAGGTAATATCCACTCCTATACCTACGCCGATGAAGGTGCATCGCTGTATGATGTATTAAACCTGTTCAATAATAAGCATGGGCTCATCAGGGACAACCTGATCAGGGGCATGAAAGACCTTAAAGAACTTGAAGACTATATAGAGAAGACCGAAGATGTACAGCTTGGAATGATGGTAGAAATTGTAAAGGAATACGAGAATGACATTCCAAACATCCTGAAGAAGATCAAGGATAAACATATTGACAGCGACGATAAGGAGAAGGCAGATATCATCTTCTCCACCGTTCACCGCTGCAAGGGGATGGAATATGATTCGGTGCAGTTGGTAGATGATTTTATTACAGAGAAAAGATTGGAGAAGCAGAAGGATGACAAAGAAAACTTTAATGCTAGCAAGCTCAATGAAGAGATCAATCTGCTGTATGTAGCCGTTACAAGAACAAGGAATGTGCTTTATATCCCTGATACCTTGATCCCGGAAGACTTCCTTCCTTCTCCCAATATTCAAGTTATACCTACTCCAACAGCAGAAGAAAAGAAGAAAGAGGCAGCCTCCACCCCTGCCTATAACAGGAAAGAAATAAAGGAGAAAAGCTATACTTACGAAAAGGTAAGAACAGTAAACAAAGATGCTTTTAAGTCGTGGACAGATGAGCTTGATACTGAGCTAACGACGATGTTTTATGATGGCGCTACTATTGGTGTACTGGCAAAACACTTTGGCAGGACGTACGGTGCTATCAAAGCAAGATTGAATAAACTGGAACTGGAGTAATGCGTCAGTTCATTTAAATATGTATTATACTATTTCCGGTTTGGTAATATAGAACATCTGCTATCCTATGGTCCAATAACAAAGGCACGAAAAGCTCCGGAGGAGCGATATATTTGTAGCAGAAGAACATCACCATCCTCAGAGCTCCGTAGGAACGAAATATTAGCAGGGGTGTAACCCGAAGGGTGCTGCACACATCGTATCCTCTGCTCACGGCTCATAGCTCGTAGCTTTTTATAAGACCCGCAAGACATCACAGAGTCAGTGACCTTCGGGACACCTGATTAAACTTAATATTATTCAATATTCTACCAGGTATCAGAAGAATTCACTTTCCTGCATTTTTACTATATTTAGAGCATCATGTCAACCTTAAGAGACTATAGTAAGCAACTAACACTAATTATTGTTTCTATACTATGCAGTTTTTTTATCAGCAACCTTTCAGCCCAAACAATTCATGAGTTGCCACCCAACCAACCTGAACAGGACGCTTGTAATGCCCTAAGCTTATGCGGTACCAGCTTTTATACACCTTATAGCTATACAGAGACAGGAAGAAAGATAGACCTTAACAGTACACCTTGCTTTACAGGCGCAGGTGGCGGCGAAATAAATTCTGTATGGCTCAGGCTGAACATAGAGAAAGATGGAGTACTGGTGTTTAAAATTGTTCCTGTAAACCCGGATGATGATTATGATTTTGCAGTATTAAAAGTTGCAACAGCCTGTGATAACTTATCTTCCGATAATGTGGTACGCTGCAATTTCAATAACAATTATCAGGGCAGCAATGTAAATGGCGTAGTTGGACTTAGCACCACATCCAACATGCAATATGTAGAAAATGGTCACTTTGGCGATTCATATTGCCAGGCTATAGATGCTAAAGCCGGTGAAAGCTACCTGGTAATGATTAATAATTTTGGTGATTATGTTACACCCAACAGTCCCAGTGAAGGCTTCAAGGTTGACTTTACCGGCTCTACGGCTATACTCAACAAGGCGGTTCCACCTGCATTAAGCAGTATAGATATGCCTTGCAATAATGCCACAAGCATTACTGTAAATTTAAGCACCGAAGTACTGTGCAGTTCTATAGCAAGCGATGGCAGTGATTTTAGTATAGATGCGCCTTTTGCAATCACCGGCGCAGCAGGTATCAATTGTACCGGCAGCACTGGTTATACCAATAAAGTGGCGCTTACTTTCTCGTCTGCCTTGCCGGCGGGCAATTATACATTAAATGCAAAGACCGGAAGCGATGGCAACACCTTACTGAACCTATGCGAAATCCCATTGGTATTGCCATCAGTTGGGATTCCATTTACGATAGCAGCATCAGGTAAAAGGACAACAGTAAATGAAACTATCTGTTACAGCCAGTTGCCATATGTGTGGAACGGCATTACCGTTACAAAAGCTGGTAATGATGCGGCTGAATACACTACACAGTCTGCCGGCGGTTGTGATTCAACTACTGTTTTAAATCTTATGGTTAGCCCTCCTCCTGATTCCGTTCGTTCAACAGTAACTATCTGTGCCGGACAATCCTATTCCTTACCATGGGATTCAACAGTAACTACAGGGGGTACTTTTTTACATACCTATAAAAACACTAATGGCTGTGATAGCCTCACTAAACAGGTTACAGTGAATACCCACTCATTACAGCAGGTGAACACTAGTACCGGCTATTGCAAAGATTCATCTGTTGTGCTCTCCGTTGGCGCTGGCTTTACCAATTACCAATGGAGTACGGGCGCTACGCAGGAATCCATTGTAGTACAGGAACAAGGGGCGTATACAGTGGAAGTAAAAGATGCTACCGGGTGCTCTGCTACCGATACCTTCGATGTACAGCTCTATCCTGATCCTGCTGCATCTTTCAGTAAACAAATGGCACTTTGTGATACCACTTCCATAATAGCAGATGCTGGCAGTGGCTTTCAGAGTTATTTGTGGTATGATGGAAGTACAGCGCAAACAATCAGCATTCATAGTGCAGGTGCCTATTGGGTCACTATTACCGATCAGCATTCCTGCCGGGCAACTGATACGATTACAGTATCCTCCTATTCTTCACCATCCAACTTTCTGGTACCGGAGATTGTAAAGTGTTTCTACGATAATGCTGTTGTAATCCCCACACAGTCTTTTATGCGATATCAATGGCTGGATGGCAGTACCAATAAACAAATAGAAGTGCAGAAGCCCGGCATTTACTGGCTGGATGCAACAGATGCTCATGGCTGCACCGGCAGAGATTCGGTTGTAATAAGAGATTCTGCCTGTAAAATTTATATGTATATCCCTACTGCCTTTACCCCCAATGGAGACGGTAAAAATGATATTTTTAAACCTATTATAGCAGGCAGACTGATACATTACCTTTTTAACGTTTATAACCGCTGGGGAAAACAGATATTTAAAGCCACCGATGCCACACATGGCTGGAACGGAACCATTAATGGATTACAGCAGTCTGCAGGTACCTATATCTGGATATGCGAATATGAATTAGCCGGACAGACAGCCCAGGTAGCAAAAGGCACTGTCACATTGATCAGGTAATCCCCAGGTGCCCCGGTAGAGTTAAGTAGAAAGTAATGTAAAAGATTAAAGGCGCCGTCGTCGTCCCGTGGCGCTATAGCGCCATGTGGCGACAAAGGCGACAACCTGTGGCGTCTTTAGCAGAATTTGTGTCGCCAAAAGCGCCATGCCGCCAATACGCTTTAAAATACATTAGTACAAAACGAGACAGCCCGATCGATTATCATGACTCGAAATGGTATAAACAAAATGATGGTACAGCTTTATTTCACTGAGATAATTTTACCTGTTGCATCCACCGTAACGACCTTCTTTTGAGTGTTATCGCTTGTTTTCACTGCTGTTATTTGATAATAATCTTTATGCATATCATAATTCTCATACTTGAAATAATCTTTTGTGAGGAGTTGATAATCCGGATATTTTTCCGCCTTTAATTTTTTTAAAGAAGTTAATACTGCTTCCGGTAGTTCAACATTCTTCTGTTGAAATTCGGATTTTATCAAAGTACCGTCTGCCTCGAATAATGCATAATACTCAAAATCTTCTCTTTTGAACTTGATTGTATAATACTCTGACTTTTCACTATAGTTGATGTTATCATCTGCTACTGTCCAGCCTTTCGCTGCCGCAGCGGATGTCTCATAATAATGAACAGCCTCTGCGTTAGGGAAATGTTTTTTTAGTGTATCAATCACCTGGTGGGGTGTAAGTTTCTCATCGATTGGTTTTGAAGCTTTAATTGTACGTAGAGCCTCACTTTGTGCAAAAGAAACAGCGGATATGGCAACCAGCAGTGCCACCATTGAAAGTTTTTTCATGATTTGCTTTTTAAATGATTAAATAATTATTTATATAAATTTCACACTCAAAGCTATGATGGAAAGTAATGCATTGGAAATGCCTTTAACCGTTAAATGGCAAGTTGATTTAATTATGAAGTGTAAGAGGGAATAAAGCCTTATACCATTTTTAGTTTGCTGGGGTATAATTTGCTTTGCTCGAAGCACGCAGCCTTAACTTGTCCCATTAAATTGCCAAAGGAGTATTCTGGTACATAAAAGTAATAAGGTGGTTTACAGAAGCTTGCACAGTGTATTAATATAATTTTTTAATAATAGTTTATCTGCTGAAATCAGCCACTAAACGGATGGTTATTAACGAGCTTAGGCGAACTTCTTTTGAAGGCTATATTGCAACTCAACACCTATCGAATAGCTGAAATAAAATTACAGAACAAGTTAAGGCTCACAGCTAATTGCTCGCAGCTTATCCATGCACCTATTGGAATCTGGTATTACCCTTTAAGGAGATAACGAACTTAGGTGCGTTACTGAATTACCTTCCCCTGGTACACATACATCAGCCATTCCTGAGCTATACCAAAGCCATAGCAAAGCCATGGTAAAGTCATGGATAAGCCATGGGAAGCGGTGCTAAAGCCCTACTCCTCCTTCTTATCTAACCCTATTTCCAATTTGGCAGCCTGATATATTCTCCTCCCAAAGACAGCGGCTCATAGCTCACAGCTTTTTATAAACCTACATATCCCGGTACTAATAAAATATTTTGTATATAACATTTGGAAATTCCAAAAAACTCCTACTTTTAACGCTCTGACGCATTTATTCTGAAAAGGTTATTCGCCATACTACTGCTTTGCATACACCTGTTTAATCTCACAGGCTATACCTTCCTGTTCCAATACTACATGGACAAGACAGACCAGGTAATAACCAGGCGGATAGACGCGAATAAATATAAGGATAATGAACTGCTGCAGGTACAAATTCCGCTGCACATGCCTTATGTAATCAACAGCGATTTTGAACGCGTAGATGGACAGATTGAATACAAAGGCATACAATACAACTATGTGAAGCGTAAGGTGAGCAATGATACCTTATACCTCCTGTGCTTGCCCAACAAAGCAAAAACAGAACTGGTTAAGGCAAAATCCAACTTTACCAAAGCTGTCAACGATATTCCATCTAATAAAAAGGATGCTGGTTCACTGGTGAAGAAGGGAGGGCTTATATGGGAATATAACAATATTATCTCCCTATACCAGTTTAATAACAACATGACCTCTACTAAGCAGGCAACCGGTTTTATCTCGTCAAAACCTGCACTTGTTTTTATCCCTTTTCCTGTACAGCCTCCGGAGTTAGCTTAACCATTCTTCTATTTTACTGTTAACAAGTGATGGCAATAATGCACTACAAGATTCAAGATTAAAGCTACAAGCTGGAGCTTAGCTTTCCGGCCTTGTGCAAAGCATATATCATACTGGCTTGTCAAACACAGTATCAGCAATCACCTGTCTGCGGTCATTAGCCTTTTTCCATTCCTATTATTCAATAACTATTCTATGCCTTATATTCCTTTGGAAGAGCATTTGCCTGGTATTACCGGGCTGCTGGAGTACGACAAGATAGCTGGTGCACCTATCAGAGAACTTACCCAGATCTTACTGCGTGGTCCTTCTACTTTAACGGAAGGAGAGCGTGAACTGATTGCCACTGTAGTCTCCAACAGTAACCAGTGCAGGTTCTGCACGGCTGCACACACCGCGGCTGCGGATATATTACTTGGTGAGCAGGAAACATCTGCCAAAGTAAAAGGGGATGTAACGACTGCACCGGTAAGCGATAAAATGAAAGCCTTACTAACCATTGCTACACAAACAGCACAAAGTGGTAAAGCAGTAACTCCGGAATCCATTCAAAAGGCAAAGGACACAGGTGCTACCGACATTGAAATACATGACACTGTACTGATAGCCGCACTCTTTTGCCTCTATAACCGCTATGTGGATGGATTGGCAACAGTAACACCCGGCGAGCCCGCATTCTATGAAGGGCTGGGCGAGCGATTAAAAGAGCATGGCTATAACCGTTTGTCGCAGGGCTATGACCATTTAAAGAAACAAACTGTATCTCAATGAATACTCTAACAATAGAAAAGCAGCAATCAAACGGAACTACGCCGCATGGTGGTGCTCGTGTAAACAGTAAACTTACATCAGCTTTTATCATCTGCTTTCTAAGTATGCTCTTCAGCGGTATTACCTCCATGCTGATGTCGGTGTATTTACCTGTTGTAGTAAAAGACTTGCTACAACAGTGTAAGCAATGAAAGGATGAATACCATCAGCGCTTATATCAATGCCGTTTTCCTGTTCGGCAGCATGTTTGGCGGCTTTACCTGGGGTGTTATCTGCGATAAGATCGGTCGTGCCAGGGCTGTTATACTGTCCACCGGATTGTATGGTTTATTTACACTGCTTACCGCCTTTTCATCCTCCTGGTTATTAATAGGCATTTACCGCTTCTTTACGGGTTTTGGAGTTGGGGGAATATTGGTAACAGTCAGTATCCTGGTAGCAGAACTCTGGCCTGAAAAAAGAAGAGCGGTGGTCATTGGCATTGTGTCGTCCGGTATGCCGGTTGGCTTTATTGCAGCCGGCGCCATGAATAATTTGCTGCCCAACTGGCACCATGCTTTTTTAGCCGGTATTGTTCCCTTAACAGTTGCTGTAGTTGGAGCATTTATACTACCAGAATCAGAAAGCTGGAAAGTAATAAACAAACTCCTGCAGATGGCAATCCTCTCAGTAATCAGCTCTTTGCGCCTGCATATAAGAATAACCTGCTGCGAGGCTCCGTTATTTTTGGAGCAATGCTCATTGGCTTGTGGGCTGTTTTTTCATGGGCGCCTACATGGATACAAAGTATTACAGGCAATGATGCAAAGGCACAGGATCTCCGTGGCATCACAATGATGCTCTGCAGTTTCCGGTTTGAGTGGCAGTGTGATATCGGGCTGGATTGCTAATGCTATAGGACTGCGCAAAACCATGATGCTATGCTTTGCCGTTTGCTTCATTATGACGGTTGTTGTGTTTAAACTCAATACTGCTGTTTCATCGCTCACGTTTGTTGAAATGGGTATACTGGGCTTCTTCTTTGGCATTAGCCAGGGTTCATTATCTGTCTTTATACCGCTATTATTTCCTACCATTATCAGGGCTTCGGCAACCGGTTTCTGCTTTAATATCGGCAGAATATTTACTGCCACAGTGGTATTCTTTATCGGGGCACTGGTTTCTTTTTTAGGCGGCTATGGCAATGCTATTGTTACATTTTCATTCATCTTTTTAATAGGGTTACTCTTCACTTATTTCTCAAAAGACAAAACAGGAGCAGGAGCAGATAAAGCTGAACTGCTGACTGCTTTTGCTGATTGAATACATTTATTTAAACTACAAATAATATGGCACATATACAAGTACCGGAAGGTGTACCGGGCATCAGAAGCCTGGTAATGTTCAGACCTGAAACAGGCAAGCCTTTATATGAATTAGCACAGGTATTATTAAGAGGCGAATCACCGCTTACAGAAGCAGAAAGAGAGCTGATAGCGGCTTATGTATCCGGGCGCAACAATACTGAGTTTTGCGTGAGGAGTCATGCTGCAGCCGCACGCCATTTATATGGCGATGAGAAAGACATAGTAGATGTAGTGCTGCGCGATATGGAACATGCCCCTATAAGTGACAAACTGAAAGCATTATTGAACATTGCCGGCAAGGTGCAAATATTAGGTAAGGAAGTAACCCAGGAAGATATAGATGCAGCAAGAGCACTTGGTGCTACCGATAAGGATCTGCATGACACAGTATTAATAGCTGCGGCCTTTTTCTATGTTCAACCGGTATGTGGATGGCCTTGCCTCCTTTACACCAACAGACGAGCAGGAATACGATGCAATGGGTAAGCGCATGGCAGAAAAAGGCTATGTGCCCCCAGCTCCTAAAGGGGAGCTTTTAATTGCCACTAAGGCATGAAGGCACGAAGAGTGTATGATGTGAGATGTACTATGTACGATGTAATTAGTGATGTACGATGTACGCCTTTGCCAGTCTGAGAGGCAAGGTTGGGTTTTGAATGGATGTATATAGGCTTAAGGTTGGCTTTAGTATGGCTTATCCATGACTTTACTATGGCTTTACTATGGCTAAGGTGGGGAGAAAGCATGGCTTTAGGTACCTATGATGTCTCTATAAGGGTAAGTAATTTTGGAGGGAAATGGTGGTTTGTCAGAGCAGCAATCAGGCTTGTAGTGAAGATAAGAGAATAGAATTGAGAATGCACTTATTCACTCAGTCTTCTCAATATAAATGATGAAGTAATGCTACCAACAGCTTATACATCATCATACATTTAAGAACATAATCAAAATAAAATAACCTGCCTCCCCTCGCAGGTATTCCCTTTAGGTGATGAGGGCTTATATCTTATGGCTTATATTAATTTACAAAATGAATTGCCGGGCATCAGAGGTCCTATGGCTTATAGTCCTGAAACCGGCAAGGTATTGAATGATATTGCAGAGATTCTACTGCACGATGATAATAACACGCTTTCCCGCGGAGACCGTGAGCTGATTGGTGCTTATGTATCCTCTCTCAACGATTGCTTCTTCTGCCAGAACGTACATGGTGCTATGGCGCAGCACTACTTTGCATGTGACATGCAGTTTATTGATGACATCAAGCGGGATTACCTGTCCATGCCAATACCAGATAAACTCAAAGCTCTGCTCAGCATTGCGGGCAGTGTACAAAAGGGCGGCAGATTTGTAACCACAGCGCAGGTAGCGCAGGCGAAAAGCCTTGGAGCTACCGACAAAGAAATACATGATACGGTGCTGATAGCTGCTGCCTTTTGCATGTTCAACCGGTATGTAGATGGACTGAACACCTGGGCGCCGCCGGACAGGCAGGTGTATGTAGACCGTGCACCTATGCGTGCGCAGGATGGTTACGCTAACATGAATTTTAATAAGTAAATTGGGCGTTCATCTTAAATACTCTTAGCGTTATGAAACTGCCAACGGAACCTATCGGGAGCATACCCCGCCCGGAAAACCTGGTATATGCCCTGGAGGCATTTACCAAATATCAAGTAACAGAAAGGGAATTAACCCGGTTAATGGATGAGGCATTAAGAGATACCATTCATCGTTTTGAAGAAACAGGTTCGCCTGTTATTACAGATGGCGAACAAACAAAGCCCAGCTTTGTTGCCTATCCCATCTTTAATATTCCCAATCTTAGGCCGGATGGCGTAGTTATCCCGTTTGCAGACGGACATAGCAGGCAACTACCAAAATTAACAGCAGGCCGTTTTCATTATAGCACCTATGCTGATGATTATCTTACCAAAGCACAGGAGTTTACAAGGCTTCCTGTTAAACAAGCAGTAATTGCAGTATCTGCTATGAGCCTATTATACCCGCAGGAAGGTATTCTAAACTACAGCCACGAACAGTTCATCAATGATCTACTGAACGAAGGGGAGGCGGATATCCGGCGCTGTCTGGAAAGAGGCGCCTATAATGTGCAGATTGACTTTACAGAAGCGAGACTAGCTTTAAAGCTTGACCCGAGTAAGGAATTACTAAAGTCTTTCATTGACCTCAACAACCAGGTACTTGCACGTTTTACAGAAGAAGAAAGAAAAAGAATCGGGGTACATTCCTGTCCCGGTGCGGACCATAACTCTACCCATAGTGCTGACGTCAGTTATAATGAACTACTCCCCTTATTATTCCAACTGAATGCCAGCAACTTTTATTTGGAATATGCCGCAGAACAAAAAAAGCAACCGGTACTGCAATGTATTAAGGAAAACCTGCGTCCTTCTCAAACAGTATTCCTGGGAGTAATAAATGTGATCCGTCCACGTATAGAAACACCGGAGGAAGTAAGGGATATTATTCTGGAAGCAGCAGAGATCATTCCTCCACAACAGCTCGGTACAACAGACGACTGCGGGTTCTCGCCTTTTGCAGATGACATTTCTACTTCAAGAGATACTGCGTTTGCAAAGATCACTGCACGTATTAAAGGGACTAAGCTTGCAGAAGAAAAACTTTCTAAACTATACAAATAAATAACAACATATGGCACATATTAATGTAGATAACAACTTACCCGGTATCCGGTCTTTAATGGCATTTAGCCCCGAAACAGCCCAACCTATGGGTGAACTTGCCAATTTATTATTGCGCAGCAATGAAGGCCTGAGTATGGCAGACAGGGAGCTAATAGCCACTTATGTATCTTACCTCAACGATTGCTTTTATTGCCAGCAATCACACGGAGCTATCGCTGTTTGCTACCTGGATGGAGATAATGAACTTGTAGAGCAGGTAAAGCATGATTATACAAAAGCAGATATCTCCGATAAGCTAAAAGCTTTACTCAGCATTGCAGGGAGTGTGCAAAAAAGCGGTAAAGCTGTAACTGCAGCGCAAATAGAAGCTGCAAAAAGAGAAGGCGCTACCGATAGAGATATTCACGATACGGTATTAATAGCTGCGACCTTCTGCATGTTTAACCGATATGTAGACGGGCTTGCAGCTAATACCCCTACAGATCTGTCTACTTATCCTTTAAGAGCAGGACAGATAGCAGAAAGGGGCTATGGTAATTACATTTTTACATCTAAACAACCCGTATAAAAAGCCAGGCCCCCGACCCCTGAAGGGGAGTAAGAGATAGCAACCCCAACCTAAAGGGAGTAGGGGCGGATATGGAGATACCGGGGAGTTAGTGAGGAGGAGAGAGGAAGGAGATTCGGTATAAGTTAGGTATAACTTAAGTATAAGTTAGGTATAAGTTAAGTATAACTCTAACGTGTCTGATAGTGGGAATAGGGGGAATTTAACGATTTACGATTTAGGGTGGCAGGGGAGTAAAGTTGCGTAGTAGTGAAGTTATAAACTTCAAAGAAAAGCCAGCGAAGTGGGAAGTGGAACACCAGGACTCTATAAATTGAGCTTTGATTTAAAGTAAAGCACAGATCACGCCTGTGGCGTGATGACAAAAGCAATCTTTGATATAGGAATTATACTCCGAAATAGGGCAAATAGTAAAAAGCTATGAGCTATGAGCCTCAGTTTCGAACAGAAGATAACATATAATGCTGCTTAATTGAGGATGGAATAACAGTCAAATACATTTCTTTTTTATTTAAACCAAACGATATGAAAAAAAAACTGCTTACTACAACAGGGTGGCTTAGCTTGCTGCTACTCCCTGTTATCTTATTTGCACAAGCCAGAACTATCACCGGGCAGGTAACAGACGTGCGCGGCGCGGCAGTTGCAGGCGCCAGCATTAGTGTTGTAAATACTAATATAGTTACTGCCGCAGATGTCGATGGAAAGTTTACGTTGTCTGTTCCGGAGAATGCTTCTATTACCATCAGCGCTACAGGTTTTAAATCAAAGACCATTAAGGCAGATGCTACTACTACCAATCTTACCGTACAACTGGAAGAAGACGTAGCGCGCCTTGATGAAGTGGTAGTAACCGGATTAGCAACCTCTGTAAAAAGAAGGAACCTTGCGAATGCAGTAGCCACTGTTTCTTCCAAAGAACTAAGTGGTACTGCGCCTGCACAAACACTGGATGCAGCCCTGAATGGCAAAATTCCCGGCGCTTATATCAATTCCAACTCAGGTGCACCGGGCGGTGGCATATCAATAAAACTGCGTGGCGTTACTTCAGTCTATGGCACTACACAGCCACTGTATGTAGTGGATGGCGTGTTTATAGACAACAGTTCTACATCTGCAGGGCTAAATACTGTTACAAAAGCAGCGGCTGGAGGCCTGGCTACTTCTACCCAGGACAATCCCTCCAACCGTATTGCAGACATCCGTCCCGAAGACATTGAGAACATAGAGATCTTAAAGGGAGCTTCTGCCGCAGCGATATATGGCTCCAGAGCCGCAGCCGGTGTTATTGTGATTACCACTAAACGGGGTAAACAGGGTAAAACTGCTGTTAACGTTTCGCAGGATATAGGTTGGATAACAGTAAGAAAGCTAGTAGGCGTGCGTGAATTTACTGCCGACCGCGCTGCCAGCTTATCCAAGGATAGTGCTGCCCAGGTGGCTTTGCGGCAGCAGTTTTCAGATGCACAAGCTGCGGGTCATATTTATGATTATGAAAAAGAGATATACGGTAACACAGGCTTTGCAAGAAATACGTCCATCAGCATCAATGGCGGAGGTGAGAAAACCACTTTCTATTTTTCTGCCGCCCAAAAAGATGAAGGCGGAATAGTAAAGAACACCGGTTACCGCAATACCAGTATGCGGTTGAATGTGGACCATCGCATAACAGATAATATCAAAATCGGTGTCAATACCACTTATATCAACTCCTCTTCAGACAGGGGATTGTTTGGCAACGATAACGTAGGCGTTACCAATGGTATTGCCCTTGCTTCTACCCCCTCCTTTGCAGAGCTACACCCTGATGCAAACGGCAATTACCCCAGCAATCCTTTTGCTGCCGCAAATCCCTTGCAGACCATTGCTTTAATGCGCAATAAAGAGTCTGTAAACCGGCTTATTACAGGATTAAGCTTTGATGCAACCTTACAAAAAAGTAACCGCAGCACTACTAAATTCATTGCCCGCGGTGGCTTTGATTTCTTCAATCTTCAAACCAATGTCTTATTTCCTGGTATCCTTCAGTGGCAGGCAGTTAACAAAGGCACTTCCATACAAGGGTTTACCAAAAGCCTGAGCACGAACTATATCTTATCATTGGTAAATACCTATACTCCCTCTAATAATGTATCGCTGAACACTTCGGCTGGTATTACGCAGGAAACAGGCGATTACAATAACATACTGGATATCGCTACCCAGATCATTGCAGGGCAGTCTAATGTAGACCAGGCAGGTGCCTTGACTGCTACCCAGTTTCGTAATAAGTTCTTAAACACCGGCATTTTTGTGCAGGAAGAAGCTACCATAGCTGATGAGCTTACTTTAACGGGCGGTGTACGCTTCGACAGAAGCAGTAATAATGGTGATGCTTCCAAATTTTACACCTATCCAAAAGCAGGCGTGTCCTTTAATCTTACTAAGGCAGGCATCATTAAAGAAGGATTATTTGATAATGTAAAGCTACGTGCAGCCTATGGGCAGGCTAATAATGTGCCTGCTTATGGCAGTAAGTTTACCGGAATGGTGATCTCTAATATTGCAGGCAACCCCGGTGTGATTGTAAACATACAGGAAGGTCAGTCAACCATTGAACCTGAACGGCAAACAGAATTTGAAAGCGGCATAGACTTCAGCTTATTGAAAGGAAAATTAGGGTTTGAATTAACTTACTATAACAAGACTATTAAAGACTTCCTGATGCAGCAAAACCTGCCCTCCTCATCCGGCTTTACCAGCAAATGGGTGAATGCCGGCGACCTCCGTAACCAGGGTGTTGAACTGGGTATGAATGCACGGCCTGTGCAAACTAAAAAGGTGACCTGGAACACTTCGGTTAATTTCTGGATGAACAGGTCTAAGGTCACTAAACTGCTGATACCTCCTATCCCGCAAGGTTCTTTTGGTTATGTATTGGGCTCCTTCCAGATAGAGGAGGGTAAATCGGCAACTCAAATAGTAGGTTTGGATGGCGCTAATGGTGTAGGTGTTATAGGTGATGCTGAGCCTGACTTCCAGATGAATACTTTTAATGAGATCACTTTCTTCAATCACCTGAGCCTTCGCTTTTTGCTGCACTGGAAAAATGGTGGTGATAACATCAATCTGACTACACTTACAACTGATGGTGGTGGTACTACTGTCGACTATGATGAAATAACCAACAAAGAAGGGATACCCAACGGACAATACCGTCCTTCGCAGATAGGCACCACTGCAAGGATATTTGTGCAGGATGCCAGCTACCTGCGCTTGCGCGAAATTGGTGTATATTATACTTTCAATAAAGTTCGTGTCAATTTTATTAAGGGTATACGCGTGGGTGCATCGCTCAACAACTATCTTACTTTCACACACTATAAGTCTTACGACCCGGAAGTATCCAACTTCGGTACCGGATTCTCAACGGGTGTAGACGTTACTCCATATCCTGCCAGCAAGCGTGCTGAGCTTCACCTATCTGTTGACCTTTAACACAAACAATTATCATGAAAACAACTACCATTTTATATATACTGCTTTTTGCTGCCACTATTGTATGCTTTACTGCATGTAAAAAAGACTATGGCAACTTAAATGGTCCTACTATTGAATCATTTTATAACAATGCTACGGCTGCAGAGTTGAATAACCTTGTAAGCGGAACCGAATCGGGTATGCGTAATGTAATCAACTTTTACCTGGATGATATAGGCGTAATAGGAAGAGAATGTTATCATTTTGCAATATCAGAACCACGCTATAATAGCGACCTGCTGGGGGCAAGCAATGCAGTGCTTACCGGCAGTAACTTTTATATTACTCAGCCGTGGGCAGCACGCTATCGTGTGGTAAAGAACTGCAATGTGCTCATACAGGCTGTCACCAATTCTTCCAATATCACAGCAGAAGAAAAGAAAGGTTATGTTGGCTTTGCTCAAATGATAAAAGCCTACCAGTTGCTAATGAATTTAAACCTCACCGATAGCAATGGTATTCGTATAGATGTGGCAGATCCCGACCATTTAGGACCATTTGTAAATTACAACGAAGGCCTGACTGCTATCGCAGCCTTGCTGGACAGCGCAAAAACTTCCTTGAACGGTGCAACCGTGAGCTTTCCCGTTAGCTGGTTTTACCGGCTTTAACGATGCTGCAGGCTTAATACAGGTATGCAACGCATTAGCAGCCCGTGTAGCGGTTTACCAGCAGCGCTGGGGTGATGCATTAACCGATTTAAATGGCTCTTTCTATGGGCTGACTTAAAGACTTTTACCTGGGTGCTTATCATGTATTCGGCACAGGCTCGGGCGACCAGCTAAACCCTGTATTTTTCCCACAGAACCAAAATGGGGAAGTGCGCGTCGCGCATCCTTCTTATGCAGCAGATATTGATTCAGGTGATGACCGTATTAATAAAGCAACGCTTCGCACGGCTACTGCCTCGCTTAATGGATTGAGTAGCAATCGTGATGTGTGGGTGTACACTTCCAGTACCGCACCCATACCTATTATCAGGAATGAAGAACTGATATTGATTTATGCAGAAGCTAATATTCAGTTGAACAATTTAAGTGAAGGTGTAAAAGCAATTAACGTTATACGCACCAGGCATAATTTACCAAATTATAGTGGTGCTGAAACAAAGGATGCTTTAATCACTGAAATGCTAAAGCAGCGCAGGTATTCGCTGTATTTTGAAGGGCATCGCTGGATTGATCTGCGCAGGTACAATCGTTTGAATGAACTGCCAATTGACCGTGCAGGAGATGATGTATGGACTACATTTCCATTGCCGGTAACTGAACAATAATTGACGAGCTAACGCTATTATCGAACTATTTAGATCTACATTATGAAAAGATTACTATTAATCACAGGCTTCCTTATTTTATTCATTGTGGAAATGGCAAGGGTGTATTTCATCATGCCTTTCCCCGGCAGCCAGCACCAGAATACAATTGATATAGCCTATTGGCTGAACAATAATACCTGGTGGATAAGAATAATAAGCCTGTGGTTAATAGCCTATCCACTCATTACAGATGGAAGCAATACAAGATATGGCAAAAGGTTTTGTCTTCAGCATTGATCTCTGTTATATGCTATTGATTTTCTTTTTCTTCAACTTCCGGTTTGAGGCAGATAAAATGTTTTATCAGCCGGAGCATAAATACTTTGCCTTTGCTGATAAGAGCAGCATAGATACCAACAAGCTGGTGATTGGCGTTGCTATCAAGGGAGAAGCTAAGGCATATCCTATTCAGATTATTGGTTATCACCACCAGGTAAGAGATACTATAGGTGGTGAGCCGGTAATGATTACCTATTGCACGGTATGCCGCACCGGGCGTGCTTATAAGCCATTTGTCAAGGCAGGCCGGAGACTTTCCGGCTGGTAGGCATGGATCACTTTAATGCGATGTTTGAGGATGCTACTACCAAAAGCTGGTGGCAGCAGGCAACCGGTGTTGCAATAACCGGACCTTTAAAGGGCACTGCATTGCAGGAGATTCCTTCACAGCAAATGACACTTGCTGCATGGCTGCGACAGTATCCAAATGCTGCTATTTTACAGCCTGATAGTTCTTTTACAAAAGAATATAAAGACCTTGCACTCTATGACAACGGAACGATAAAAAGCAGTCTTGAAAAGCGGGACTCCGGTTCCTGGAAAATGAAGTCATGGGTAATAGGCGTAGCACATGATCAGTTGTCCAAAGCTTACGACTGGAATGAGTTGGTACAAGAGCAGGTGATTGAAGATTCTTTACCCGGTTTACCTTTAATAATTGTTCTGGAAAAAGATACTGCTTCGTTTCATGTGTATAACAGGTATATTACCAATCAAACATTGCATTTTGATAAACTATCTTTTAAGAATGGGCAGACAAATGTATTAACCGATATAGAAACCCATTCTCTCTGGAACATGGCTGGTATATGTATAGAAGGCAGCCTTAAAGGCACTCAACTACAACCTGTACAGGCATCACAGGAATTCTGGCACTCCTGGCAAGCGTTTCATCCGGCAACCATGTTGTACACTAAGTCAATCAGATAGCTTAGATGTAATATTTAAAATTATGTGGTGTCTTTGTCTGCCGGAATACGTGCATTTCTTACTTACAACCACCCTGTATGTCCTATCCTGCATCGTACATAATCATCCGTTTTATCAGTAAGAGCTATCTCCTTCCCAATCCTGAGCAGCCCCTAGCTATACCTGACATATACTTAATTTACTGTACTTAACTTATACCAAACTTATACCTGATCTCATTCCTATCTCCTCCTGGCTAGCGCCTCAGTATCGCCTGATATACTCCCATTCTCAGGCATAGAAATAAGATGCTATTTCCTTTTTGTCCCGATAACTGTCCTAGCTTTGTAAGGCATCCACCGGTTATAAAACTCAAATAAATAATCATTTCCAAAAACGCACATCATGACATACCACATTCTAAATGGCGATGCATTAATAAACACATTCACTGATACAGGCTTAGCCGGGGAGGTAATAGTCATGAGAGAATGCCTCGTAGAGGGTAGCCTGGCAGGAGATAAGCCACCGGCGTTCTACAAATGGAGAGCGGCATACTTATCGGAAACCTATGGTGCAGATAAGGAAGATTATTATACACGTGTTGTAAGCCAGTTTGAAAAGCTGAATGCTGCACCTGATCATTCTGAGTTCAACCTTTGGTTTGGTTACGATTTATTTTGCAGAGCCAACATGTGGTACCTGCTTTCGCTTTTATACCACTTATCAATAGAGATGCAGGTATTCGTTATATATCCTTCTTACCTTCAAGGGAACGATATCTGGAAAGACTTTGGTCCTGCCACACCAAAAGATTTAATTGCTTGTTTTAAGAATAGAATAGCCCTTAATAACGTAGACCTGCAACTAGGAGATGCTCTGTGGACTGCATTCAAAAATGGTGATTTAATAGCATTAGAACAATTGTCCAAACAGCCTTCAAACGCCTTCCCTTATCTTGAAGAAGTATGCAAAGCACATATTGAACGCTTTCCTAAGCAGGGAGAAAAAGGCCGTCCTGAAAGAGTGGTAGAAGAATTGGTAGAGGGAACCGCTACTAATTTCCCTTCGGTTTATGTGGAGTTCTTTAAAAGAGAAGGCATCTACGGCTTTGGCGATTCACAGGTAAAACAACTATATGATAAAGTAATGCTCAGCCGGTAATAGCTATACTCATTAACTGTCCAACGGATTCTTGGGATAATCAAAGTAGAGGAAATCTTTTTCTGCTTTCTCAAACGAAGCCCACTTGTCTGTATCGGCTGCTATGGCATACACAGCACAAGTAGGCATATCATCCACATGCACCTGGCTAAGGGTATTTGCAAACGCTGTAATGCCGGGATTATGGCCAAAAACGGCTACTATATCGTGCTTGTCGGATAGCGCGGACAATACTTCATAATAAGCTTCCGCAGGGGCAAGGTATAATTTCCCTTCCGGTACAATATCCTTTTTACTAACACCATACTCATCGGCAAAATACTGGGCAGTAGTACGTGCACGCAACGCTGTGCTGGACACGAATAAGTCTACTTTAATGCCCCTCATCCTCAGCCGCTTAGCCATTTCAGGAGCGTCCTTTTTACCCCGGCTATTCAATGGGCGGTCATGGTCATCTTTATCAGAGTCACTCCAGCTACTTTTCGCATGACGTACAACAATCAGTGTTTTCATGAAGTGAATATCGGAAATGGTTTTTAATTGAGCAATGTTAAACTAATAATGATATGGCATAAACAGGTAATTAAAGCGGACTATGAGGTAAAGATCTCAAGGTGACACCATAAAAAACTCCTTTGCAATTATTAACTGCAAAGGAGGCAACAAAATAATCAGTAACCTATCTATATAATACAACTTTCAGTTTGGTAGCACCAAACCTCAGAGGTCATATCCGGCAACTGGCAACCGATAACTGGCATCAGCCTACCTGTTTGAATCTAGTACAATATTCTACTGTGACCATTCTGTAGGTTCCCTGTCCCATCGGTGCTGCTTCAATTCCTGTAACAGTTCTTGTGGCAATCCTTTACCATCACTTGCACGCATATTGGCCTCCACATTTCTCAGCTTGCGCATGCCTGGTATAGTAGTAGAAACATCGGGGTTGCTAATAATAAAGCGAAGTGCCATTTCCGGTAGAGTCATCCCTGCCGGCACCAAAGGCTTTAAGGCATCAGCATGGTCTACACTGGCATGCAGGTTCTCCGGAACAAAATAAGTACCCCGCCAGTCGCCGGATGGAAAGTAGTTTCTTTGGTCATAGTGCCGGTGAGTGTTCCTTCATCAAACGGCACACGGGCAATCACCCCAATATTCAACTCGCGGCAAAGCGGGAATAAATCGTCTTCGGGTGCCTGGTCGAAAATGTTATAGATCACTTGTACAGCATCTATCAATCCGGTTCTTAAAGTTTGCAAGCAGTTATTGGGTTCCCAGCGGTTAACGCTTATGCCCCATGCACTTACTTTGCCTTGCTGTGTTAATTTATTGATAGCTTCTTTCCATTCATCTTCCTCTGCCCAGCCATCTTCCCACACATGAAACTGCTGCAGGTCTATCGTTTCAACCCCAAGGTTCTTCAGGCTTTTTTCTGTGTATTCAATAATATATTCTGCCGGAAAAACATCATCCAATTTAAACTCTGGTTTAGAAGGCCACTTACGGTTTTTAGGGGGTATTTTAGTAGCTACATACAACTTTTTTCCGCATGCCTTTTTATCAGTGCGTTCAGTATTTCTTCGCTCAGGCCGTCACCATAAGCCCAGGCAGTGTCGAAAAAGTTGCAGCCCATTTCTACTGCACGGTCAAGAGACTATTTACTTCTTCTGCTTCTGAGCCTGTCCAGCCTGCCATTCCCCACATGCCATACCCAATTTCACTTATGTTCCAGCCGGTTCGTCCAAATGTTCTGTATTGCATTATCATTGGTTTAAGAGGCTAAAATTAGCAACGATTGAGTACTCTGCCATCAAAATAAGTTGCACACAGCATAGTATTATGCAAAGATCAGGTTAGTTTGATGTTACAACAGATCTCATAAGGATATAGTATAAGCTAATTGGCTCCTCCCCACCTCCTACATATCTAAGCCGTACCTGAACCGTATCAAAGCCGTTCATCCTACGTTTTTTTCTGTATATATGTGGTAAAAAACAAGGGGTAAAGAGTAGTCTTTAGCGCTGGTGAAGCGTGAAGGGGGTAAATATATAGTTGACAAATGATGTACAGCACTGCTGCGGCATTACAAACTTATTGAGTTCACACTTACTGAGTACATGGTCAACTTAATACATTTAAATGGTGGATCAAATTCGGAGTTTGTCATTACGCCAGGAGCGTGATCGGTATATAGTAGATCCTGCAGGATCCAGTGGAAAATCACCGTTTAATTATACTTTGATCTAAAGCATATTCCTCAACTTACTTAGTTGACACTGTAGTCACTATCGCCACTACTAAAATATGTTACTCCATCATAACGGAATAATATTTCAAAAACGTAACTACTGCTGTTTATCTTATTAAGTACTATAAGAATAATAAAGCAAGTAGATAGTCAAACTATCGGTGATCAGGAGGATGTTGGAAGAAGGCACGCAAGGTTTTGAAGGCGTTATGAATGCCCGGAAATACATCTCTATTGCAAAGATCTCCAAAGCAACGGCAACACGTGATCTGCAACAACTAGTAGAACTGGATGTGCTGATTGCTGAAGGTGGTGGAAGAAGCACATATTACATTCTGAATATTTGATTAAATAACGCATTTGCATCTTACGTTCTTCGTCGGTGTTGGGTAGCGAACCTCGAACTATAGCCAGGTAGTAACTTATTTTGTACAGTTATAGAAACAGATTTGTCCCTGGCTCAGCGAAGCTTTCAAAATTTTGTTGGCTTTCCCTGGAAGTTTTCATCATCATTATAGGTAAGTTGCCACTATTCACCTTTATATAACTTAATATCCAACTTACCACCCACACGCTAAATACCCCCAAAAGCCCTCTTTCCAATACTGGAGCACGTTGAGTTATACTTAAGTTATACCTAAGTTACACTTAACATATACCTAAGTTATACCTGATCTCCTTGCTATCTCCTACCTGTTAACTCCTCAGCAACTCCCTTGCTATTCCCTACCTGATTTCACCGTATACCCAACAAACACAACATTTGTTATTGCTATTCCAATAGCTCTTTATATTTTTAATATCCTATTCAAACCATTTCCAACTACTTTAGTACCTCTTTTATGAACAAAAGAACATTTATCAAATTATCCACTACACTAATGGCGGCACCCATCATTCTACCTATTAAGGACTTTGCACAAGATGAAAAGCTGGTAAACTGGTCAGGTAATATAGAATACAGCACCGGTAATATAAGCTATCCTGAATCGGTGGAAGAAGTACAGCAATTAGTAAAAAAACATAGCAAGTTAAAAGTGCTGGGCACCAGGCACTGCTTCAACCGCATTGCTGACAGTAAAGACTATTTTGTTTCATCGCGCAAGCTCAACAAGATAATATCACTGGATAAGGATGCTCATACGGTAACGGTAGAAGGTGGTATCAAATATGGCGAGCTATGTCCATGGCTCAATGATAAAGGCTATGCCTTGCATAACCTGGCTTCGCTGCCGCATATTTCGGTTGCTGGTGCTATTGCTACTGCCACCCATGGCTCGGGCATAAAGAATGGTAACCTGGCTACCGCAGTGAGTGGACTGGAAATGGTATTGGCAGATGGCAGCATCGTCCATCTTACAAAGAAAGACGGTGATACTTTTCAAGCAGCGGTGGTTGGACTTGGTGCATTGGGTATGGTAACCAAAGTAACATTGAATATTCTGCCTGCCTTTATGATGCGGCAATATGTGTATCAAAAGCTCCCTTTGCAGCAACTGCAGCAGCACTTTGATGAAATAATAGGGGCAGGCTATAGTGTAAGTTTATTTACCGATTGGGGATCCGATAGTATCAACGAAGTATGGATCAAAAGCCGGGTAGATGATGCTGCCAACAGTACTGCGAAGGATGACTTCTTTGGTGCAAAACCCGCTACTAAAAATGTGCACCCCATAATAGAGCTATCGGCAGAGAACTGTACGGAGCAAATGGGTGTACCGGGTGCCTGGTACGAGCGGATGCCGCACTTTAAAATGGGCTTTACCCCCAGCAGCGGTAAAGAGTTGCAAACGGAATATTTCGTTCCCCACCAGCATGCCGTAAAAGCTATTATGGCTATACAGCAATTGGGTAAATCCATTACCCCGCACTTGTTTATCTCTGAGATACGCACTATTGCTGCAGACGACTTATGGATGAGCCCTGCCTACCAGCAGGATTCCGTAGCGCTGCATTTTACCTGGAAGCAGGAATGGGATGCGGTAAGTAAACTGCTGCCGCAAATAGAGCAGGCGTTAGCACCTTTTAATCCAAGACCGCACTGGGGTAAGTTGTTTACTATGGCACCAAATACATTGGATTCACGTTATACTAAGCTGGCTGATTTCAAGCAATTGGTTGCTAAATATGATCCACAGGGGAAGTTCAGGAATGTGTTTTTGGAGGAGAAGTTGTATAGCGCCTGATATATAGTGTGCTACAAAAGTACCCAGTAATAGTCGTTCACGTCGCCGTGAAGGTCTTCAACTCCGGGCCTATGCAGCTTGGCTGAGACCACGCGGTTGTAGGAGATCATTCTTGCCCTAGGTTAAACCTCACTAGCTGTACCAGGTTTCCAAAATGAAGAGGTGTAAAGTATCCTACTCACTTTGGCAGATGGCATAATGATGTAGCAAATGATTACCTCCTTAACCTAAAGGCATTATCCTTCAACCTTGAGTTAGTATTTCCCTTTCAATCTGAACTAATTATATCCAATTACTTGCAAAGTGGATAATCATTGCCGTATATTTATAAGCTCCCGGCATTGTTTATGGTATAATCTGAATCTGCTTTAAATTCATTCACTCATTGTACCAATAGAATCATCTTGTATGGAATTAGGCATTTATACATTCGTGGAAGTAACGCCGGATGCGGTACCGGCGAACAGATAAGCGGCTATCAGCGTATGCGCAACCTGATGGAAGAAATATCACTGGCAGATGAACTAGGCTTAGAGGTATTTGCTATTGGTGAGCACCACCGTGCGGAATATCTAATATCGGCGCCGGCTGTAGTGCTGGGTGCTGCTGCCGAAAGAACCAAAAAGATAAAGCTCAGCAGTGCCGTTACGGTATTAAGTTCCGATGACCCGGTACGGGTATTCCAGCAGTTTGCTACTGTTGATTTGATCTCAGGTGGCAGGGCAGAGATCATGGCAGGCAGAGGCTCCTTTATAGAGTCCTTTCCCCTCTTTGGTCACGACCTGAATGACTATGATGCCTTGTTTGAAGAAAAGCTGGAGCTCCTGATAAATATTAACCAAGGGGAATTTGTTACCTGGAAAGGTAAGCATCGTCCTCCTATTAATAACCTTGGTGTTTATCCAAGACCTTACCAGGAGAAGCTGCCTATATGGATAGCTGTGGGTGGTACGCCGGAGTCTATTGTACGTGCAGGCACCTTAGGCTTGCCGATGGCACTGGCTATTATAGGTGGAAGCCCAAAGCATTTTGCACCACATACCAAGCTGTATCGTGACGCTTATACGAAAGCCGGTCATGATGTATCTAAATTCCAATTAGGCATCAACTCGCACACTTTTATTGCTGATACTTCCCAGCAGGCTGCCGATCAGTTCTTTCCCTCTTATGCACAAATGATGAGCAGGATTGGTAAAGAGCGTGGCTGGCCGCCTACTACCAGGCAGCAGTTCGACTATATGCGCAGTCCGGAAGGCTCGCTGCTTGTGGGCAGTCCTCAACAGGTGGTTGACAAAATATTGTATGAGCATGAACTCTTTGGTCATACCCGTTTCATGGCGCAAATGAGCGTGGGTGCCATGCCTCATAAGCAAATGATGCGCTCTATAGAGCTGTTTGGAACGGAAGTAGCACCAGCAGTGAGAAAGGCACTGAAGCAGGAGGTTGTCTGAACCGGGATTGGGGACGTAGATTTGGGGATATGAGGGATTGCGTGGATAGATACATTGTAATAATCCAATAGTTGATTTATAACTCTCTGATAGGTGCATACGCACAATACGGCATTTAGAACGCGTTACCTCTTCAAAGTCTTCCTTGCTACTTTCTCTTGTAGAGAGCAGAGTAAAAAGATTCATGGATAATAATTTACTTGTATATACTATTTTTATAGAAGATGAAGAAGACTGTATTGTTTGTATTGGTGATGACTTTTATGTATACCCTGAACTTCTCGCAAGTGCCGGTAAAGCAATTGTATGATTTAGGAAAGTATAGCTATCCCATCTTCCTCACTGTAGAAGCTGATTCTATTAACGTAAATACAGGAATAAAAGATACGTTTTATTATACAGGACATGGAACCTGCTTTTTTATCAGGAAGAGTAGCAGATTATTTTTAGTTACAGCCTATCACGTTTTTGCATTCAAGCCGGATGTAATGCCGGGTAAAAAGTTCAAACCAATAATAGGGGGAGAGGTGCGAATTAATTTATATCCGGAATACCCGGAAAATGTTCGGATAATGATTCCAATAGACAAGAGTATACTAAACTCAGACGATATCAATGTAATGATTAACCCGGATTTATTTGTTTATGAATTGCCTGCCAGAGAGTATAATAATCCATTTATAAATTCGATAGAAGCTTTTATTCCAAAAGAGGCCAATGAAATATCTTCTCCACTGCTGATGTATTCTTATGGCTTTCCAAGCATTAGGCCTAATGGAGATATAGTCAAGATTACAAATACAAATCCTGACAGCCCATCTTATGTTATTCCTTATGCCGGCAAATTAAAAATGGATGTATCTGATATAAATATAAAAGCCAATTGGCTGCTGCCACATCCTTTAAATATGCACACCAGGTTTAGAGTAGATTCTTTGAATTATGTAGCCAATCCAAAATATGCCCAGGGTGCTTCGGGCTCCCCGGTATTTTTCTCTTCTACAAATAATGGGCAAATAAGTGTTTGGTTTGCGGGTATAGTTTCAACCATTTCTCCTGTTGATGATTTTACTATTATTGTAAAAGAAGAGTACATCATGAATGAACTGGAAAATCTTATTAATTCCGGTAAACAATATACTGTTATTCCCGGAGTAAAATAGGCATTGGCCCCCAACCCCTAAAGGGGAGTAAAGGAGCCCCAGCCCTAAAGGGAGCGGAGAGATAGCGAGTATGTAGGCAGTTCAGGAGGAGTAGATAGGGAGGAGATTCGGTATAAGTTAGGTATAACTCCAGGTGTCCCATTATATGGAATAAGGCAAATTGAGTCAGTGAAAAACTTAAATATATCCTTATTCACACTAATATACGTTTTGGTCAAAGTATTTTCCGCTTGCAGCTTATTGCAGCATTCCCTACAGTCGTATGTCATTCCGCAGGATCTCACAGAGTCAGTGAACTGTGGACCATCAGCTGTCATCTTGAACATTGGCATTAATACAAACATAAACTTCTATAACCATACATCACAATTCATATAACAGCAAGAGATTTAATTTAATTTAGCAGTCCTACTATGCTCAGTGCAACCCGCCGGTTATATAAAAATGCTTATACAGGTCTGTCGCTGCATACCTGGTACTTGTCTGTAGTGATGCTTATCAACCGCAGCGGTACTATGGTGTTGCCCTTTATGACCATCTACTGTACACAAGCACTACACTTCAGTCTTACGCAGGCAGGTTTTGTGATGGGCTTGTTCGGCTTTGGTGCTATTGCAGGGGCTTATATCGGCGGCAGGATCACCGATAAGTTTGGCTTTTATCCGCAGCAGGTAGCAGCATTGCTGTTGGGCGGTATTATGTTTATCGTTACCGGTTATCTGCGCTCATTTACTTCGCTATGTATAGGTACTTTTATACTCTCGGTCTGTAACGAATCGTTCCGTCCTGCCAATGCAACGGCTGTAGTTCATTACAGCAGTCCTGATAAAGTGACAAGGTCCTTTTCGCTCAACAGGCTGGCTATTAATCTGGGCTGGGCAGTAGGCGGCGCTTCGGGCGGTTTTATTGCATCGGTCAATTACAATTTACTGTTTTGGGTAGATGGCTGTACAAATATTGTAGCAGCACTACTATTATTAAAATTATTGCCTTATGTAAAGAGTGGCTCTAACCACAGTGACACTAAGGAGACAACTATTCAGCAACCTGCCTATAAAGACAAAGTGTATCTTGTATTCATCGCACTAACCATTTTGTTGGGCTACTGTTTCTTTCATATATTTACTATACTACCGGTGTTTTATAAAACACAATGGCTACTGAACGAGCAATTCATTGGCATACTACTGGCGCTTAACGGTGTTATTATTGTAGCTATTGAAATGATATTGGTGTATTCGCTCGAAGGCACCAAGCCATTAACCACTTTTATCCGTACAGGGGTGCTACTCATAGGCATTGCCTATGCCGTGCTCAACGTCTTACCTCCTGGTGCATGGACGGCAGTGTTTTCGATAATTGTTATTACGCTGGGTGAAATATTTGCCATGCCCTTTATGAATTCCTTTTGGATAAGCCGTACTACGCAGGCAAACCGTGGTCAATATGCAGCTATGTATGCAATAGCGTGGAGTATTGCACAGATTATGGCACCCATCCTCGGCAGCGAGCTGGCAGCAGATAAAGGCTACAGTATGGTATGGTGGATGCTGGCAATTATTTGTCTCTTTACGTCCATAGGTTATTCATTGCTGGGTACAAGGTTGCAAAGGACGTAATATCAGATACAATAGATAGCCTGATACCAGTTACCAGTTGCTGGTTACCTGATATGCCCTCTTAGCTTCGATCTGAGCATATCATGTCCACAAGTCACAGACTCCTCGGGAGATACTTCGGGCTACCTAACTGGAAACGGTATAAGGAGCATCTGTTTAAAATTTACAAGCAATTGTTGTACTTGTATGCACAAGCCGCTTTATATTGCCTTCTCTTTATCTATCTACAATAATCTGCCATTATGAAAAGAATGTCATTACGCCGGTGTTATACGTTATTAGCTTTCCTTCTTATGCTGTTGATTACTTCGTGTAAAGGAACAAAAACTAATACCGCTCCTACTGCTAATAATACCAGTGCTAATATGCCTGGCTACCAGCTTGTATGGTCTGATGAGTTTAATGGTAATGCAGTAGATACTACCAGTTGGAACTTTGAGACCGGTGGAGAAGGCGGGGGTAACCACGAGCAGGAATATTACCAGGCTGCTAATGCAACGGTGAGTAACGGCAACCTGGTCATTACCGGCAGGAAAGAAAATGTAGGCGCTAATCATTACACCTCATCGAGAATGACTACACAGGGCAAGCATGAGTTTATGTATGGCAGAATAGAAGCACGCATTAAAATGCCGGTAGCGCAAGGCTTTTGGCCGGCATTCTGGATGCTGGGGAGTAATATAAAAACAGTTGGCTGGCCACGTTCCGGAGAAACGGATATTATGGAGCATATTAATAAAGATAGCCTTATCTATGGCACGCTGCACTGGGATAACAACGGGCATATGCAAAAGGGCGATACAATCCCTTCTTCGCCGTCAGACTTCCATGTATATGCCATAGAATGGGATGCCTCTTCTATCCGCTGGTATCTGGATAAAACAAAATACCACGAGGTGAGTATTGCTAATAATGTAAATAGTACTGATGAGTTTCACCAACCATTCTTTATTCTCCTGAACTTTGCACTGGGCGGCGACTGGCCCGGGCAAACCATTGATGATAGTAAACTACCTGCTAATATGTATGTGGACTATGTGCGGGTATATAAGAAGAAATAGCTGCAAGTCTTTAAGTTATAAGCTGCAAGCCCTTAAAGCTGTGAGCTAAGAGCCTTGAGCTTCGAGCGGGGAATGCAGTGCTACTGGATATATAGGTCTTTTGATTGCACATTATAAAAACATTACCTGGACTGCCTTATGAAAAATATCTATTACTTATTTGCTGCTCTACTATCCTTATTTGTAATGCTACAACCTGCAACAGCGCAAGAGCGATACCAGGCTACCTGGGAATCTTTAAAACAATACCAGACTCCAGATTGGTTCCGGGATGCCAAGTTTGGCATTTTTATTCACTGGGGTGTTTATTCGGTTCCTGCCTTTGGCAGTGAGTGGTACCCGCGGAATATGTACCAGCAAGGTTCACCAGAATTCAAGCACCATGTTGAGACGTATGGACCTCAAAGCAAGTTTGGCTATAAAGACTTCATACCGATGTTTAAAGCCGAAAAGTTTGACCCGGTGCAGTGGGTTACACTTTTTAAAAAGGCAGGCGCCAAATACGTAGTGCCGGTAGCAGAGCACCATGATGGCTTTGCCATGTACAAAACTGCATTGTCTAAGTGGAATGCTTATGAAATGGGACCTAAGCGTGATATAATAGGAGAATTGGCGCAGGAAATAAAAAAGCAAGGTTTGATATTCGGCTTATCTTCTCACAGGATTGAGCACTGGTTCTTTATGAATGGCGGCCGCAAATTCGAGTCGGATATCCTGGATAATAAGTACAACGACTTTTACGGGCCTGCCAGGGAAGAAAGCGAAACGCCTTCTCCTGAATATATGAATGACTGGCTGATGCGTTGCACCGAATTGGTAAATAATTACCAGCCACAGCTTTTTTGGTTCGACTGGTGGATTGAGCAGCCTGCCATGGACTCCCTACCGGAAAACCTTCGCTTCATTTTATTACAACAAAGGACTTGAATGGAAGAAGGGCGTAGTAATTAACTATAAGAATGTTTCTTTTCCCGATGGCACTGCTGTACTGGATATGGAACGTGGTAAGCTTGCCGGTATTCGCCAGATACCCTGGCAAACAGATGATGCCATAGGCAACCAATCGTGGGGGTATGCAGCAGGCAATACGTTTAAGAATGCGCAATATGTGATTACCAATTTAATTGATATTGTAAGTAAAAACGGCAACCTGCTTTTAAATATTGGACCACGGGCAGATGGTACAATCACAGATGAAGAAACACAAACATTGCTGGGTACTGGCAAATGGCTGGAAGTAAACGGAGAGGCTATTTATGCCACACGTCCCTGGAAGATATTTGGCGAAGGTCCAACAGAATCTGCAAGTGGCTCTTTTGCAGATCAGAAAATACCTTTTACCGCAAAAGACATACGCTTCACCACTAAAGGAGATACCTTGTATGCTATTACTTTAGGGTTACCAAAGGAAGCTACTACTATTAAAGCGTTAGGCACTATTGCAAAGAATGGAGCAGTAGCTGCCATTGAAATGGTGGGCAGTAATGAAAAGATAAAGTGGACGCAAAAAGCAGATGCGCTAGCAATAGAACCTTCTAAAACATATCCTGCAGAGAGCGCAGTAGTATATAAGCTCCTTTTTAAGCCATAGTATATAAGCTTACCACAGGTATCACGACTGCTTTGCTATGGTTTCCAGTACCTCTTCAAAGTAACGGATGAATATGGATACATGCCCTTCACCCTCTTTGTAATGCATAGTAGCATTCGGTACTTGTGCTTCAATAGCTTGTGGATGAACAACAGGTACTACATTATCTGCAGTGCCCCACCAGTAGTGGATGGGCTGTTGTATTTGCGTAATCTTGTAATCAAGTGGATTGAAATAGAGCGTCGCTTCCTGCACTGCACCTCTGCTTCCGGTAACGCACGACTCACAGATAGTAACAAAGTTAAAGTGCTTTATTACTTCTGGTTTGTTAAGGCAATTGTAATCTACTTCAGGCATGCCTGATAACCATTTAGGAATAGGTTTATCCGCCGGTTTCTTGCTAATTGTATTCATTACTGCCCTTAACAGCCATGGGGCATAGCGGGCAGTGCCGAAATAGTATTTATTGGCATGCATTACTTTAAAAACGCCGTCCTCACTAAAGCTCCTTGTAAAGGTGGTAAGCAGGTACACTCCATTTATAAGCTCCGGGTAGTGGTAAGCTAAAGAAAGTGCAAACGGACCGGCTCCTGACCATCCTAATATACCTGCACGGGTAATATGTAAATGAACAGCTAATTGCTCTGCATCGCCGGCAAAGGAACGGAAACTATTGTTAGAATTATAAGTGGAAAGCCCTAAGCCGGGGCGGTCAACAGCTATCAAATGAATATTGTACTGCTGTAGTAACTGCTCCAGGTCTTTATTATGCACATTCAGCAGTAAAGGCTCTAACCTGGAACTGGGTGTGCCATGAAAATAAAATACAGGTTTACCATTTACAGGTCCGTACAAAGCATAACTCAGCTTTCTTCCATCGGTTAGCGTAAGGAAATAGTGGTTTTGTGCAGGCATCCCTGCAAGTTACGCAGGAGTTGTATTTTTTTGTTGGTGGATGATTTAATTAGCGAAGCTGATTTCCGGAAATACTCAATACTTTGTAACATAAATAAATTCAAGATGGAGTAAATCTGTGTCGACTTTGGCCCCACAAGTAGCCAGTGCCTGGATTTACGACTCAGGACTCAGCGAATTCTCCCCACTTAGCTGGCTTTTCTTTAAAGTTTATAACTTCATAATAGGTAGGCCCAACCGCCTCCTTAGCAAATTGTAATTCCAAAATATGTTATGCTTTTGATTGTTTACCGAACTTACTTTAACAAAATCTCACATCTTTATAGCAATTTTGCGCGTTATTGAACCAGAGATAATGATCATATTTAAAAAAGCAACAGCATTAACTCAATATATCAATCACTTAAAACAAAACAGAACCATTGGCTTTGTACCAACGATGGGTGCTCTGCATCAGGGACATTTAAGCCTGATACAGGCAAGTAAGGAACAGTGTGATACAACAATTTGCAGCATTTTTGTAAATCCAACTCAGTTTAATGACCCTAAAGATTTCGAGAAATATCCGATAACAATTGAGCAAGATATATTGTTATTAACTCAGCATAGTACCGACATACTATTTCTTCCTTCTTTAAACGAGATATACCCTGATGGTACAACTAACTTACCGCACTTTGAATTGGGTGAACTAGAAAATATATTAGAAGGAAAATACCGCCCTAACCATTTTCAAGGTGTATGTCAGGTAGTGAGTAGATTATTAGATATTGTGCAACCTGATATACTGTTTTTAGGCAAAAAGGATTACCAGCAGTGTATGGTTATTAGCAAGCTTATTGAATTAAAGCAGTTGCCAGTCAAAGTTTCTATTCAATCTACTATGCGAGAAAATGATGGCTTGGCAATGAGCAGCCGCAACACTCGCCTGAGTGTAGAAGGTCGCAAGAAAGCGGTTGCTTTGTATCATACACTATTATATATAAAAGAACACCTTTTTGAAAATAATATTGCTTCTTTAATCGAAGAAGCTAAAAGCAAATTGCTTACTGCTGGTTTTGAAAAAATAGATTATATAGTCATTGCAGATGCTAAAACTTTAAGATCTTTAAATGGAATAAATGAATCAACAGAAGGGATAGTACTAGCTGCAGCATACTTAAAAGGTGTTCGACTGATAGATAATATGCTCCTTTCAACTTAATATCCAAATCAAGGATTGGAATTTTGTAAAATAGAACCCCACGTAGGGGATGGTCAGGATATATTCTTACAGGCAGGCTGCTATACAAAGCAATAGCCCTTCCTGCTCTTCCCCATGATGAGAAAACACCTCTCTGAACAACTCTATTACTATTTTCAGTTGGGTAATATTATATGCACTGCCCAAAGCTCACAGCTCATATTCGGCAACTGGTAACCGGCAACTGGTATCAGGCTACCTATTTGAATCTGGTATAAGATCAATTCGAAAGCTTACCATTATCTTTTTATAGCACCTGCTGCTGCATAGCACCGTCTCCCATGCATGTTAGCTACCCTTATAGTAACTTTACAGGCACCTTATAGGGACATTGCAGGCACACCCAAACCCTGCCAGCTTCCTTCCTGAAGCATACCAAAGCCATAGCAAAGTCATGGTAAAGCCATGGTAAAGTCATGGATAGTTCATGGATAAGCCAGTCGCCTTTGGCGCCACGCGGTGCTAAAGCACGCTCTAAGCCTAGGCAAATCCATTCACCCCCAAAACAAACCTGCCCGATAACCAAGATCGTACACCGTAAATCTAACATCACATTCCAACCCTTGATTTGCATTTATTATTATTCAAAAGATCCTTATTTACTGCCGCTCATCAAAAAGTTGTCTTCTGGCTAACTTTCTTTAGCAACTCTTTATAAATTATATTTTATATTGCATTACGAAAAAAATCGTACGATGAGTGAAATGAAAAACATAAAACCTACTGAAAGTGAGTTGGAGATTTTGCGGGTATTATGGGATAAGGGGGAAGCAACTGTGCGCGAAGTGCATGAAGTCTTGAGCGAATTCAAAGATAGTGGCTATACAACTACACTTAAGCTGCTGCAGATTATGCACGAAAAAGGATTGGTAAAACGAAATGACTCTGGTAAAACGCACATTTACCAGGCAGCAGTATCTAGAGAACATACGCAAAAACAGATGCTAGGTAAAATGATGGATACACTGTTTGGAGGTTCAACTACACAACTGGTTATGCACGCGCTTGGCAATAATGCTCCATCTGCCGATGAATTGAAAGAGATACAACAAATGCTCGACAATCTGAAAAAACAGTAACATGCAAGTCTTATCCCAATCTTCTTTTTTGCAGGCATTGGGCTATGCCATTGCTAACAGCTTTTGGCAAGTTGCATTGCTTTGGTTAATTACCTTAGTTATTAATGCGTGTTTCAAGTTATCATCGCACAACCGCTATCGTGTTGCCATCAGTGCTCAACTAGCTGGCTTTGCATGGTTTGTTGTTACACTGCAGTTCTATTATCAGCAGTGCATTAAATCGATGGCTGATGTACAACTGCTCTTACAACAGAATACAGTTATTTATCAGCAGGATATGGTAAATAACCAGTATAATCTTATATCGTTTATCACTAAGGCAGAAATGTTGCTCCCTTATCTGTCACTTGCTTACTTATGCTTATTAGGGGTGCTCGCTATCCGATGGTTCAAAAGCTATAGATATACCAGTTTACTGAAGCATGAAGGACTGAAGAAAGCGGATATGGACATGCGCTTGTTTGTTCAAAATATGGCATCTCAACTGGGTATTAAACAAAAGGTAAAAGTTTATCTATCTACTTTGATTAACTGCCCACTTACAATTGGTTTTTTGAAGCCAATTATACTGGTGCCTATTGCTACTGTTAACCATTTAACTACTCAACAATTAGAAGCAGTATTGTTACATGAATTGGCGCATATTAAGCGTGCAGATTATTTAATTAACCTGCTGCTAAATGTTATAGAAACAATCTTGTTCTTTAATCCGTTTACGCGCCTCATTAGCCAAAATATTAATAAAGAAAGAGAGCATTGCTGCGATGATTGGGTATTACAGTTTGAATACAATGCGCCTATGTATGCTGAAGCTTTACTTCGCATAGCATCTATGCAAGCTTCCCCGGCTATTGCCATGAAAGCAGAGGGAAAAGGCGAAGGCGAATTGCTGTGGCGAGTAAAAAGGTTACTCAACCATCAACAAAAACAATTTAATTACAGCCAGCAGATGCTTGCATTGGTAATTACTACTTGCATGCTCATTTCAGTTGCCTGGTTACAGCCTGCAAAAACTGCAAAACATCCTCTGGAAACCGCTGCTACAAAGCCCAGGAAAGCGGTGGTAGTGGCTCCCATGACAGTACAAATTAATAATCCATTCTTTAATCCACTTGCTTTTTTGGCGAAGCCATTGAAAGAGGAAGTACAAAAAGCTACACAAGAAATTGCCAAAACCGAATTGCATGAAGCGATGAACACTGGACTGGATGAAGCTGATAAAGCTTTAGCAGCCATAACACCTACTACTTTACATGAACTAGATAAGATTAATACTAGTATCTGCATTGAACAGGCAAAGAAAGATGCACAAAAAGAGTTGAAGAAAATAAAGTGGACCGAAATACAACAGGTATCTCCTTTTGTGGATTCTACTTTTGTTACCAATGCTGTAACTATGGCACTTGATAAAAGCAAGGTAACTATTGACATGGACAAAGTCAGACAAGCTCTTGTACTATCTAAGCAACAACTAATGAAGTTGAAAAAACAGAACCTTGAAGCATTGATTGATCAATCTAATTTGAACGAGGCAATTAATAATGCAACTGCTTGGATAAACAGCAATGATTTCATTAAAATATGGAATGAGAAAAGTACCAATACTAATACTGCCTTAAAAAGATTGAACACGGAGAAAAGGAAAAAGCAAAGGCAAAGTGAAATCTTATATGAACGATTACTGGAAAGTAGCACTGCACCACGTGTACAAGGTTTTGATTTCAATTATAATTTAACAGAAGAAAACAAATGCCCCAAAAGGAGGAATGAAAATGTGGATAATATACCTGGTAATCCCGAAGATCAAATCGCAAATTGGGTATATACAAACCCTGTGTATGTAGAAAAGGCTACAGATGAAGCTGATGGTAATAATGACAAAGTACATTCAGTTTACAGCTTTGCAACCCAAGTACAACCACCAGCCCAACCTCCTACACCTCCTGCTGCTAAGGCGCTGGTGCATGTAGTAGAAATAAACAATGATTCGGAGCATGTAAGTATTATTATTACTATTAGACAGTAAATATATTAGATATAATAAAAAGTCCGGTGCACATTCCTAAGCGCACCGGACTTTTTATTATATACCCTTTTACAAATGTAAAACATCCTTCATGGAGTAAATACCTTTCTTGTCATGCAAGAATTCGGCAGCTGAAACAGCCCCGCTTGCAAAGCCCCGGCGATTGTGAGCAGTATGAGTTATTTCAATATCATCTATGGCACTGGTGTATTTTATTGTGTGGGTTCCTGGTGCCGGATCTATCCGTTTGCTAATAATAGAAAGCTCCTCTTTGTTATTACTTACCACATTTACCCATCTTTTTTTACTCGTTATTTGCTGTATGATCTGCTCTGCCAGAGTAATAGCAGTACCGCTTGGCGCATCCTTCTTTTGCGTGTGGTGAATTTCTTCAAGCAGTACATCATAATCCGGATAGGCAGCCATGAGTTTTGCCAGGAAGGTGTTTAATTCAAAAAATAAATTAACGCCAATACTGAAGTTACTGGCATAGAGCAATGCACCGTTTTTTTCATTGCAATAGCTCTTCACTTCATCCCATTGTTGCAACCAGCCAGTAGAGCCACTTACTACAGGCACACCTGCATCAAGGCTTTTCTTAATGTTGTTTACAGCACTGTGAGGATTAGTAAATTCAATAGCAACGTCAGCCTTTTCTAAATTCTCTTTGGTAAACTCTTTTGTATTTTGAGATGATATTTTTAATACAATACCATGTCCCTTTTGCAAAGCAATTTCTTCTATTGCTTTGCCCATTTTGCCATAACCAATAAGTGCAATCTTCATTGGCTTAAATTATTATGATTTTGAATTTTAGAGTTAATGTGAATGCTTAATAGGTACTCAAAAGTATACAGAATATGTAGTTTGCTTATAAATATAATATCTGAGTAAAGTTGAATAAACTAACTGCATATTTACTGCTGCGGCACCGGCAATAATTTGTGCACTGGTTTTTGCAGGTTGAAAACCAAACCTATATTCGAGCTTTTGGTTTCAGGAATAAAAGTAGGCTGCACTTGCATACGCATACTTAAATTATCACTTACATCAAAGTCTTTAAGATTACCAAAAACTGTGGCATCCGCTACATTGAGCCCCCACACAATAAAAAACCATAATAAGCTAAAATCCTTATTGCGTTTAAAACTGTTTCTGTACTGCTGATAGCTATTTAAATCAAGCGGCTGTAAATTCTTACCCATTACTCTGGGATCAATCCTTAGTAATTGTGAATTGTCTATGGGGGTTTCCAACGTAGCAGCATAAACCGCATTGTAACCAAACCTCGTCATCTTATAATAGTTGTTGTTGTAAATATATAATGCCGCAGGTATTGCCAAAGCACCATATACTATCGGTATTTTCCAATACTCATGGTTATATGCTTGCCCCCAGCCGGGAATAATAGCTGAACGTAAAGTAGCTTTATGCGGATCATGTGTACGCTTTGTAGCAGAATCAGGTTTTACCGCAGATTTACCCTTTGTCGGAACAATATTAGTAGAATCAGTCTTTATTTGTACGCTATTGGTTGGACTGTTAAATAAAGGAGCTACTTGTTTAGAAGATTTCGTTGTATCCTGTGCTAATGCAAAGTTGGCGCATAAAACAGCGCATACAATCCAAAGAATAATCTTGTTTAATAATGTCATAATTTAGCCTGCCTGTACATTCATCATCTCAAGCAGCTTGTTCAATTCTTCCAGCGAGTAATACTCAATGCTGATGCTGCCAGCGCCTTTGTTATTGTGAGATAACTTTACTTTAGTACTAAAATGCGAAGCTAAATTATCTTCTATGCGCTTGTATGCAGGCAAAAGTGTATGTTTTACCGGAGTTTTAACATGCCCTTGCTCTGCCTTATACATATTTCGCACCAATTCCTCCGTCTGCCTTACGCTTAAGTTCTTGTTCTGAATTTCATGAAAAATAAATAACTGCTTGTCTACTACATCAATGTTTATCAGTGCGCGTGCATGCCCCATGCTGATGCTTCCATTGCGGACGGCTAGCTGGATATCAGGTGGTAATTTCAATAAACGAATGTAATTGGATATTGTACTCCTCTCCTTCCCCATCCGGTCTGCAACCTGCTCCTGTGTGTATCCCAGTTCATCCATCATACGTTTATAACTCAATGCTATTTCTATAGCATTAAGGTCTTCACGTTGGAGGTTTTCCAGCAGTGCAAGTTCCAATAATTCATTATCATTTGCCAGGCGTATATACACTGGCACATCTTTTAGGTTGGCAATTTTTGCTGCCCGGAATCTACGCTCCCCAGCAATTAATTGATACTGTCCGTCAGTCAACTTGCATACTGTCAGCGGCTGAACTATATCAAAAGTTGTAATAGAATTTGCCAGCTCAATTAATGATTGCTCATCAAAATCTTTTCTTGGATTCTTTGGATTAAGTTGTATCTGATCAAGTGGCACGCGAATAACTGCTGTCGCCTGCTCTACTATATTGTTTTTAAGACCCCCCGTAGTGGTTTTTAAGTCCGAATCAATATTCTGCAACAGCGAACGTATGCCTTTGCCTAATGCATCCTTTGGTAACTTGGGTGTAGCCATTAATGATTGTAAATGGAATATGGTAGAAGGATATTTGTTATTTAAACAATTGTAAATGTTTCTTCTTACAAAAACAACACTTACTCCTATCCCATTATTCTTTCTTCTTTAGTAATTTTTGTCAGATTATTCTTTTGTAATACTTCTTTAGCAAGATTCAGGTAATTCACTGCCCCTTTACTGTCGGCATCGTACAGGATTACCGGCTTACCAAAGCTGGGCGCCTCACTTAATCTTGTATTTCGATGAATGATAGTACTAAAAACCATTTCTTCAAAATGCCTTCTTACTTCACTCACTACCTGGTTGCACAGGCGCAGGCGACCATCATACATGGTCATTAAAATGCCTTCAATCTGCAGGTTTACATTTAGCCTGCTTTGTACAATCTTGATGGTATTTAGTAATTTACCCAACCCTTCCAAAGCAAAAAACTCACATTGAACCGGCACAATTACACTGTTGGATGCTGTAAGTGCATTTACAGTTATCAAACCTAGAGAAGGCGAACAATCAATCACTATAAAATCGTAATGATCTTTTACTGCATGTAATAAGTTCTTCATTACCATCTCACGGTTAGGATAGTTGATCATTTCTATCTCGGCACCTACAAGATCTATATGTGAGGGAATTAAATCAAGATTCGGAATTTCTGTTTTTAATATTACTTCGCCTGCAGGCACATTGTTCACCATACAGTCGTATAAACTATGGGTTACATTATGCAGGTCGAAGCCCACGCCGGTAGTACTATTTGCCTGCGGATCGGCATCTACCAGCAAGGTCTTAAATTCCAGCACGGCAAAACTTGCCGCTAAGTTGATGGCAGAGGTTGTTTTGCCTACACCGCCTTTTTGATTTGCTACGCCAATTATTCTTGCCATAAATATTTTAAGCTACAAATGTACTTGATGAATTATTTATTATTAAAACTCTCTTCTCCCCCTCTCCTGTTTAAAGGAATAGGACGAAAAAAATGGTTGGAGAAAGAGAAAGATAAAAATCAAATCACTACAAAACTGCAAACACTAATAACCACATTCACTTTGTCGGAATAAATATTGCTACTAATACAATATCAATTTAAAAATTCCTTCTTCTCTTATTTAAATTCCAGTCTATCGAATCGCAAATGTAGAATATTAGAGTGCCATTATCAGCATCAAAGCCAGATATTGTTACTGCTACCATAATAATTATTCTAAAATTAGAATGTATTTAAAGATAAGGCACAGTTGAATAACATTCCTCCATTTACCAAATCCGGATGGTAGGCCTTGAAAAACCACATCAACATGACATAATGGAATATAAAGCCACGTAATCACCTGTTTTGATATATCGTTTAGTCTAACTCGCCCTGCTTTTAATTTTTCGATTACTTGGCTTACTCCTCCTGAATCCATTTTGAATGTTGCTCTATAGCTCAATTGTACCCTTCAGGCTTTTCTAAATCGGAACCAGACCAATACTAATTTCAATTGAGTAGCCCGCAGTATCTCGTAGAGGCTGTGACCTCTATGTATCATTTAGTTTTACAAAGGTCTAAACGTTGCCCTTTGCCGCTTATCTTGGTTAATCTGTTTAAATCTGGTATCCACTTTTCACGGCGACTCTCCTAAAAATTCTTTACCTGATCAGACCGCTTCTACCTTCAAAACTTTCCTTCCCAATCCTAAAACATTAGGAGCTATACCTAACTTATACTTAAGTTATACCTAACATATACCTAAGTTATACCTAATCTCCTCTCTGTTTCCTCCTATGCAACTCCTCATCTTCTCCCATGCTACTCCTTATCTGTCCTACTCCTCCTTTAGGGCCCGGGGCTTCTCTGATAGTTGGGTACCTATTTGAATCTGGTATAAACTATAAACTTGTAATTTATAGTTTCACTCTTTCTCATAACTCAAATTTAAAGAAAGCATTTTTCTAAATATCTAAATATTTTACAAATTTTATGTAATTATTTATCAACACCTGTATATAAGATTCATTTTCAATAGCAAACGCGCTTATAAATTATTACAACGCAATTACAGCATGTATATTGCAGCGTGTACGGGGCTTATTAAGGTTTGCAGGTAATATAAAATACAATTTTCCATGAGAAATGCCGGAAGTTTATGGATGATAGCATTAATTATGTTATTACTTGATATTTACGTTTTTTGGGTAATACGTGCAATGTCAGGTAGTCTTTCAGATAAATGGCGTATTGCTTTATTCGGTAGTTATTGGCTGCTGAGTTTATTGGCTATCATAGCATTAATTACATTTCCCTACTGGCGCGGTCAAACGGCTTACAAGCATCTTACCGAGTATATTTTTGCTATCATTCTGGGACTGGTATTTGCGAAATTGTTAGCTACCATCTTCTTCCTGGTCGACGATATACGACGTGGCGCTATGTGGCTGATGAGCAAACTATTCCGGCGTACTGGCGCAGATTATGTGCAGGAGGATACAGTGATAAGTCGTTCGTCTTTTTTGAGCTGGCTTGGATTTTTAAGTGGAGGCACTTTGTTTGGCTCGCTCGTATATGGTTTTTCTAATAAATACGACTATCACTTAAGAAAAATAAAGCTCAGCTTCAACAATTTACCATCGGCATTCAAGGGCTTCAGGATTGTACAAATAAGTGATATACATAGCGGCAGTTTTAATAATAAAGAGGCTGTAAGCAGAGGTGTGGATATGGTGCTGAAGCATAATCCGGATTTGATTTTGTTTACAGGCGATCTGGTAAACGACCGCGCTATAGAGATGTCGGATTATGTAGATGTCTTTAGTCGCATCAAAGCTCCATATGGCGTATATAGCACCCTTGGAAATCATGATTATGGTGATTACTATTGGGGAGTTAATCCACAGGGCCAGGCAGCTATTGATAAGGCAAATAACATGAAGCATTTAAAGCAAATCCATGCCAGTTTGGGTTGGCGTTTACTAATGAATGAGCATGTACCAATTGAAAAAGATGGGCAGGCGTTTGCTTTGATTGGTATCGAAAACTGGGGTGCTAAAGTAGGCTTTCCCAAATATGGCAGGATGGATTTAGCGTATCCCGGTGCCGAAAAATATCCTTTTAAAATACTGATGAGCCACGACCCAAGTCACTGGGATGCCCAGGTGAGACCACAATACAGCGCTATAGATTTAACACTTGCCGGACATACTCATGGAATGCAATTTGGTGTAGAATCTCCTTGGTTTAAATGGAGTCCGGTACAATGGGTGTACAAACAATGGGCAGGTTTATACAAAGAAGGCGCGCAGTATTTATATGTAAATCGAGGTTATGGTTTTATTGGTTATCCGGGACGTGTAGGTATTTTACCCGAAATAACAGTAATTGAATTAGTCTAATAATAGTTTAGTAGGTAGCTGCACATTAATGCAATATTTACCATCCAATGTAACTCTGACTATATAGTAAAATTTTTCATCTACGTAACAATTCACGATGTTAAACGTTATTTAGATGAAGTAGTCTTACTGCTACAGAATTAAATTATTAAACTAAAGATCCTTTATGAAAAAATTAATGTTATTGGTCACAATTAGCATGGCAGGTATTATTTCAGCTTCGGCACAACGGCTTGATATTGGTGCCAAACTAGGCGCTAATCTTACTAAAATACAAGGTGTAGCATTCTCCAAGGCATATGATCTCAATTACCAGTTGGGTGGGTTTGCTGAGATTGATTTCAATAAAAATTGGGGTATTCAACCTGAGTTATTATTTAGTCAAACTACTTCAAAAGTGGACTCAGGTTGGAAAGCCACTTACGAAAATTTGTCTGGCCAGTTAATTAATCCTAATGTAAAGCTTAATTATTTAAATATTCCTATCCTGTTAAGGATAAACGCTGGTAACCTGCTTACATTCCACGTAGGTCCGCAGTTTAGCGTTTTGGTAAATCACAATGAAAGCCTGGTGACTAACAGTAAAAATGCATTTAAGAGTGGCGATTTTGCTGCTGTATTGGGTGCACAGGTTAATATAAGTAAATTCCGTATTTATGGGCGTTACAATATTGGATTATCCAATATCAGCGATGTAAATAGTCCTAACAAATGGAAAAATCAGCAATTACAGTTTGGTGTAGGCTTTAAGATATTATAGCTTTAAAGTGCTGAATGGAAAAGACCTCAGCATTTGTGAATTGCTGAGGTCTTTTCTTTATATCATCAACTGATCATCAAGCTGATAAACTTTATTACAGAAGAGTGTATAACGAAATTTTCGACTAAAAAATGTAAAGCTTCATGCACCTATTATTGCTTCTGTTAACTGTCATCTAACAACTTGATAGCAAGTCTACAATGTTTTCAATACATCATTCATACTACGTACCGCATCTGCACTCTTATTGAATTGTGCCTGCTCCTTTTCGTTCAGTTGGAAATTAATAATCTTTTCCCAACCGTCTTTGCCAATCACTACAGGTACACCAAGACAAATATCATTTTGTCCATACTCCCCATCCAAAGCTACACAACAAGGCATCAGTCTTTTTTGATCATGTATAATAGATTCTACCAAAACCCTTACGGCTGCACCGGGTGCATACCAGGCCGAGGTACCGATAAGTTTGGTAAGCGTTGCACCACCAACCATTGTATCAGATACGATTTTATTGCATTGTTCTTCAGTTATGAATGAAGATATAGGTGCGCTATTCCAGGTAGCATAGCGTATTAAAGGAATCATAGTTGTATCGCCATGACCACCAATTACAATAGCATTCAGGTCGTGTGGAGAGCAATTTAGTGACTGGCTGATGTAACATTTAAACCTTGCACTATCCAATATACCGCCCATTCCAATTATCCGGTTTTTTGGTAAGCCGGTAGTTTGCAGGGTCAGATAAGTCATAGTATCCATAGGATTAGATACTATAATAACTACTGCATCGGGGGAATGCTGCAACAGGTTTTGCACCACACTTTTTACAATGCCAGCGTTGGTACCAATCAGTTCTTCCCGTGTCATACCAGGCTTACGAGGTATGCCCGATGTTATTACCACCACATTGCTGTTGGCAGAAGCCTTGTAATCGTTAGTATAGCCTGTAATTCGTGTATCAAAATTAACTAAGGCTGCTGTTTGCATCATATCAAGAGCTTTGCCTTCGGCCAGCCCTTCTTTTATGTCGAGCAGTACAAGCTCTTCGCATAAAGCAGCGCGTGCAATTTCGTCGGCACAGGTAGCTCCAACAGCACCTGCTCCTACAATCGTTATTTTCATATACAGTCGGTTTTATTGGGTTAGTACTATTTGCAAATGTATGGGTTACAGTGAGGTTTACTGATTATTTTCCGTTCTTTATTAGTTTGGCGATCGCATCAGGGCTTGTGCCTTGTGGATAAGCATTCAAAAAATTACCTTTCTTGTCATATACTGCCATGAAAGGCGTAAACTGAATTTTGTAAAATACAGGAATTTTATAATTGGGGTCGCGACCTAATACTACATTAGAAAACTGTTTGAGTTTGTAAGTCTCAGCAAATTCTCCAATTTGTTGTGGTGAATGATAGCTTACCCAAACAAGTTCTACATTTTTCAGTTTATCCATGTCCTTCACAAATTCCTGGGCTGTCATTTGGCAATGACCACAATCGGGGCTGAAATAAACAAGGACTAATGGTTTATTTTCAGGAAGCTGCTTATTGGTAAACCATGTACTATCAGGTTGCAAAATAGCAAACTCTGGAATTTTAGTAGTCTTTTTATAAGGCGGCACAGTGTCATTATCTGCAGATTGTGCTTGAGCTGCGCCAACAAGGAAAACCAATAGTATAACAACCAACTTCTTCATAAATAATGTTTTCTCAAAGATGTGATGAAAATTGATAAGCCGATCAAATGAATTATTAAATTCAAAGATTAAAAATCATGTCGGGATATTTAGTTGGTAGTAATGCTTGCAGCAGAAACCGGCTAGATTGTTTATTTAAGAACAGCCAACTAATTTTATAGAGTCCCAAACAGCCATAATTCTGTATTCCCAACCTTAGAATACCCCGAGTTATACCTAACTTATACCTAAGTTATACCTAACGTTATACTTAACTTATACCTAATCTCCTCCCCATCTTCCCTTTAGTAACTCCTCACTAAATTCATATAAGTTCCACCTTTACCCTTCTTGTTTATGGCTACTCTCCCATCTGCAAAAGTGCAATTGCTCCCCTTTCGCAAACTGATTTATTATTATTTTAGAAGAAAACTGCAACTCCGCCTGCCCTTCGCAATAAAAGATAAGGCACATTTTTGTAAAGTATTTATATTTACCGCCATCCACTTTTTTTTATGGAAGCAATTGAATTGCAGATAGAAAGCTTGCTGTATACCATTCACCCACAGGGCAGTACCCGTATTGTAAAGCTACCGCAAAGCGGCAGCGACCGTATTTATTTTAGAATCTACTTCAACGATGAAACGCTGATTGCTACCTGGAATAACCATGTGCAGGAAAATAGAACATTCATCTACTTTAGCCAGCATTTCAAAAAACTTGGATTGCCGGTGCCAGAGATTTATGCAGTGAATAACGAATACACCATTTACATCCAGGAGGATTTGGGCACTACATCATTATTGGATGTATTGGAACAACAAGGACAAAATGAGTATGTATATAGCTTATTTCAGCAGAGCCTTACAAAACTTGCGCAACTGCAAATAAAAGGGCATGAAGGAATAGATTATAATTTTTGCCTTACGGCGAAGGTATTTGGTAAACAAGCTATTTGGAGTGATTTGCTTTACTTCAAATATTATTTCCTTGATACATTAAAATTGCCTTACGACAAGCAGGCAATGATGGAGGATTTTGAAAACATCAGCATCTTCTTGTCCGATGCAACTTATAGTAACTTTATGTTTCGTGACTTCCAGAGTCGTAATATAATCGTACATAACGATCAGGTGCACTTTATTGATTACCAGGGCGGCATGCAAGGTGCCTTGCAATATGATGTTGCCAGCTTGTTGTGGCAGGCACGCGCAAGTTTGAGTGCCGACTGGAAACAAAATCTCTTACTTCATTACATAGATGAAGCCAATAAACTATTGCCTGCACCTGTAGATAAACAGTTGTTTATAAAACGGTTTAACGGGTATGTGCTGTTGCGACTGTTACAGGTGTTGGGAGCATATGGTTTTAGAGGCTTGTTTGAACGTAAAGCGCACTTTTTAACCAGTATTCCACTTGCTTTGAGAAACCTGCAGTGGTTTGTATCAAACCAATTGCAGTTAGGCATTGAAGCACCTGAGTTTACACGTGTACTGGAATTAATTGTAAAAGAAGATATAATCAGCCGTTTTGAAAATGTGCAGGCTACAGAGGAAACGCCATTGGTGGTAGAAGTGAATAGCTTCTCTTATAAAAAGGGAATTCCAAATACCACTGCAGAGCATGGAGGCGGTTTTGTATTTGACTGCCGTGGACTGCTAAATCCCGGACGGTACCAGGAATTTAAAACTTCATCCGGACTGGATAAAAATGTACAGCAGTTTCTGGAAGAGCATACGCGTATGAATGAATTTTTAAACAGCGTATATAATCTTGTGGATATATCAGTAGAAGATTATGTTAAGCGCGGATTTGAAAGCCTGATGATCAACTTTGGCTGTACCGGCGGACAGCACCGCAGTGTTTATGCTGCTGAACAAACAGCCAGGCATTTGAAAAATAAATACAAGGTAAAAGTTTTAGTAAAACACAATAATCAGGAGAATTGGGTAAAAGAGAAAGCAGAAGCCCCTATCCCCTAAAGGGGGTTTAGGAATCACCAAACTTAAAGAGATCAAAAAAGATTTTTCAGGTTGCTAATGAAATTAAACTTTGTATTAAATCAATGTAAATACTCCCCTTTAGGAGACGGGGGCTCAAGGGGTACTAGAGCCATGATATTAGCAGCCGGCTTGGGAACAAGGCTAAAGCCATTTACAGATAAACATCCCAAAGCGTTGGCACTTATCAACGGCAAAAGTCTGCTTCAGCGTAATATCGAATATTTACAACAATACAATATCTACGATGTGATAGTCAATACACATCATTTTGCTTCGCAAATTGAAGAAGCCGTTTTATCTAATAATGGTTGGGGAAGTAACGTCATTATTTCATATGAAGAACAGGTACTGGAAACCGGCGGAGGACTGAAATATGCTTCCTCTTTTTTTGAAAATAGTGACCATTTTGTGTTAATGAACGCAGACGTACTTACCAATATGCCGCTTGATAAAATGATAGCTCAACATATTCAGCATCAGCCACTCGCAACAGTTGCTACCAGCAATAGAAGTACATCGCGCTATTTCTTATTTGATGATCATAATGTTTTGTGTGGCTGGCAAAATATTAATACAGGAGAGATAAAGATAGCAAGACCTGTTGAAAATTATACCCAGCAGGCATTCAGCGGTATCCACGTTATTAGTAATGGTTTTCTAAAGTGTTTGAGTGCATTTGAAGGAAAGTTCTCTATTATAGATGTTTATCTTAAAAATGCTGCAAGTAACATAATCCAGGCATTTAAGCACGATGGCTACTTCTTTGTAGATGTTGGCAGACCAGAAAGTATTACTGTAGCCCAAAGTCTGTTTAGTTAACTATCTCATTAATAAAAAGATGTGTTTTGAAAAGGGTGCTATAAATAATAAAAATTGTATCTTGTACGTGCATTAGAAGGGAGACTTTTTCAGGAACCTATTACTGCTTACGTTTAAATTGGACTAAATCCAATCTAATATGTTTGTTAATCTGGCCAAAACTATAATTCTTGTTCTTGCATATATATGCTGCCTCAACATAGCTATGGCTCAAAACTTTACAACCAAGGGTGTTGAATTTTGGGCAGCCTATGGGGCAAATTCCAGCATGTATAAAACAAATGGTGATCTCTTTGAGAATGGCGGTAACCAAAAAATGGTTTTTTATTTCCTTAGTAATAAGACTACTACTGTAACTGTTGAAATTCCTGCGATCGGTTGGGTGAAAACCTATAAAGTGACTGCCAGCAAAACCACAGAAACCGATGAAATGCCAAAGACTGGCTCTCAGGATATACGTCTTTTAAATGAAGGAGTTTCCAAAAAAGGTATCCATATCACCAGTGATGATCAGATTACAGCATACTGTCATATTTACGACAAGAAATCCTCTGCTACTACTTTATTGATTCCTGTTAATATATCCGGACAGGAATATTATACCTTAGGTTATACCCAGGAATCTACTGATCCCAATGGTCGCTCCTATTGCCTGGTGATAGCAACTGATGACAGTACCGAAATAGAAGTAACACCTTCAGCCAATACACTCAGCCACCCTGCAGGTGTACCTTTTTCTCAAAGGCTCAACAAAGGAGAAGTACTTACCTTATTTGGCATTGGCACAGGCAGTAAAGACAGTATCTACACCGGTGCTGATCTTTCAGGCACTTATATACATACTGTGGTTCAGAAAGATAGCGAAATTTGTAAGAAAATAGAAGTATTTAGTGGCTCTACTGCCACCAGTGTTTTATGTAAAGAAACAAGCGGGGAAAGTGCAGGCGACATTTCCTCCGATCCTGTTTTTGAACAAATACCTTGTATAGATAGCTGGGGCAGAATGTTTATTGCAGTACCTACACTTAATATGGAAACTAATAGGTACAGAGCAATTGTAGTAAACCCAAAGCAAAAAGTGTGGCTAAATGGGAGGCTGCTAACCAATATTGTTAACGACCGCTATTATGAGTTTAAATCAAATACAGCAAGCACGATCCGCTCGGATAGCCTTATAGCAGTAGCACAGTATATTACCAGTGCCGGGCAATGTGGTAATACAACGGCAGGAGAAGATGTGGGTGACCCTGAGATGATTTTTTTATCACCTGCTAACAATGGCATTAATAGCACTATTATTAATTCTACCAGGCATTCTGATATTGATTCCCATTTTATAAATGTGGTAATGAAAGCAAGTGATGTAGATTCTTTTAAATTGGATGGAACTGCTATGCCTGAGGTATTCAAAGTATATAACCGTAACGCAACGTATGCTATTGCCCAAATACCAGTACCCCCCGGACGGCATGTATTAGAGTGTGATTCAGGTTTTAATACTTACGCTTATGGCTATGGCAAGTTAGAGAGTTATGGTTATAATGGAGGCTTTTCTACCAGACACATAGATGCCTATTTAGGCGTGCGTAATCCATATAAATCAACATCTTCAACAACTACAACCTGCACTGCCACACCATTCAAAATGTATTTTGATGTAGATGTTAAACTGCTAAGCCTCTACTGCAATTTGAGCAATAACAGTAATTTGCTCCCTAACACAGAGGTGTGGCTAACTAACATTCGACCTGATTCCAGCTATTTTGTTGATAGTATCAATAGTACTTTTTACCGTTACTATCTGCCTGAAATTTATCAAAACAGCGTAATAGAGCAAATGCCAGTTCAAATAGTAGCATACTACCCTGATAGAAAAGGATGTATCGTAAAACAACAGTATGATTTTTTAGTTGACATTATTCAAAAACCTCTTGCAAGAATTAGCGCCATATACAATAGCTGTATCAATGGTGCTTTATACTTTAACGACAGTTCACTTTCGTTCGGTAACAGCAAGTTGATAGAATGGCATTGGAAATTTAGTGACGGGCGAATATCAGATGAGAAAAACCCGCAGCTTCAATATAACAATTATGGTGTGTACTCTATGCAAATGAGAACCATAAATGATGCTGGCTGCTATGCTGATACAGTAAAAACGATAGGTATGTATCACCGTCCGGCGGCTTCTTTTATAATATCTGGTAATGCCTGTAGCAAACAAGATATGCTTTTCAAAAGCACCGCATCTGTACAAGCAGATGAGTTGGCAGAATGGCAATGGAGTTTTTCAGACAGAACAGCTACCCGCTCATCAAGCCTGGTTAAACAGTTTGCCGACAGTGGCAACTACAAAATAAATCTGATTGCTAAAACTAAGCATGGATGTGCTGATACTGCTACTCAACTTATAAAAATTTATAAAACACCTGAAATATCCCTGCCACCAATCTTTTATGTTCCTAAGGGTGACACTCTGCAGATTAATCCCAACTATATAGGTAATATTAAAAGCTATAACTGGATACCTGCTACTTATCTTAATAGTTCCATAATCCCTTCGCCTATCACATCTCCACTTTCCGATATTACTTATAACATTTCTGCTTCTGCTGCCGATGCACCCTGCAAGGCAAGCGCTACTACTACCGTCAGAATACAAAAAAAGCTCTTCATACCCAGTGCATTTACACCTAATGGAGATGGGCTCAATGACACCTGGCATATCTTTAATATCGAAGGTTATTCAGACTGTACTGTTGAAGTCTACAACCGCTGGGGTAACCGCGTTTTTTACTCCAAAGGTTATCCAACTTCATGGAACGGAACTATGGATAACCAACCTTTACCTCCTGGTACATATCTGTATGTTATACGTGCGCATAGCAGAAAGAATAATATTATAGAAACCGGCGGCGTTACCATCATAAGGTAAGCTATAGGTATTTATAATCATCCCACATAAAGGCTTGTTTATTTGCAATACAATCAACAATGCATTTCTGTAAGCATTTTTAGCTATATAAAGGAGTTTTGTTTATCTTTTTAATTCTTTGTGCACCTTTGCTCCTATTGCTCCTTAGTGGTTCAAATAAGTTGTTGCAAACAGCAAATCCACGGAGCATGGCTTTATAACACTTTTCAAGGCATTCATTTTCAGAATAGTTATGCGCATTTTAGTAATCAGGAACAGCAAACATAAAAACAGTTATACTACTTGTATTCACACTTTGCTTGAAGACATAGGTCGCAGACATGATTATAAAGTTATAATTACAGATAGCTTTAAAGAGCTCTCAGGAGCAGGCAATGCTATTACCTTTATAACAATCCCTCAAGCTTCATTTATTAATAAAGTTCTGCAACAACAAAGACTTAAGTCTTTTATTATAAAGAACAAATTTGATCTGCTTATTCAAAACACAGGCTCTATTATCAAACAAAAAGGAATCCCTCAGCTACTTATTGCAGATGATATAGACCAATTACCAGCAATCAAGAAGATAAGCTTCTCTAAGATATTCTTGCTAACCTATTCCCAACATACTAAGCAGTCGATGATAGACAAAGGATTCACCAATATTATACATGTAATTCCCTTTTTTGCTGATCCCGTATTCCAGCCAATCAACTGGAGTATGAAGCAGCAGGTAAAAATTGATTATACAGAGGGGAGTGAGTATTTTATTAATCCTCAGTCTTTTAATAGCATTGATGATATTCTACAATTATTAAAGGCCTTTTCCGGCTTTAAGAAATGGCAACAAAGCGGCATGAAGTTAGTCCTTACAGGCAAGTTGTATGTACCATCAAGCGATTGGGAAGAGAAATTGGGTACTTATAGATACCGGGAAGATGTATTGGTGAACAATAATATACAGGAAGAGGAAAAAGCAAAGCTGCTTGCCGGCGCTTACGCTTGTATTCATTTACCTAAAAAGGATAATGACTTATTGCCATTGCTACAATCACTACAATGCCACACACCGGTGCTTACTACAGAAGCAGTAAGTGCAAAAGAGTATGTTGTCAATGCAGGGCTCACCACAACGGATACTCTTTCAGATATTACTCAACAGATGATCTTGATGTATAAAGACGAAAATCTGCGTGGCAAACTGGTAGAAAACTGCGCTTTACAGACAAAGGAGCTTTCAAAAGAAAAGGCTTCGCAGGCATTAGAAGCGATTATATTTTAAAATTTATATCGCTAAACTAAACACTGCCTGGACGCCTGGTTAATTAATTATTGTTTTTGCAATTATATTGACTCGATTTATTGTTGTTATAAATAATTCTTATTCATTATTCAGTCCACCTGTTCAAAGTATAATAAGCAATTCAATGCCAGACATCATTCATTCTTGTATGAAGGCTGCAATCCGTTTTCCACATCAAAGGAGCTTTCAGTTAAGAGGTATCAGGTAAATGGTTGCTGTTTGTATAGGAGTGGTAAAGCAATAGCTTCTCCCTATCTAAGCACTATGTAATACCAAGTCGCATCAAATGAAAGATGACAGAAGGAATTGCTACCTACAGCTATATCTGGTAGTTAGAGATTTTTCTTCATGTACTGCTACTGCACTGTAATTTAAATCCCCAGCTTAATAACCAGTTGGTATAATACCAAATTTAAGTAGGTAGCCAGATACCAGAGAAGATCCCGATCCCTAAAAGGGAATAAGGCAGATAGGGAGTATCAAGGGCGTACATCAGGAGTTCATTAGGAGGAGATGGGGAGGAGATTCGGTATAAGTTCAGTATAACTTAAGTATAAGTTAGGTATAACTTAAGTGTTTCATAATTATTTGTTAACGGCCTTAGAGCAATGCTTAAGCATGGTACGGATGGCAGAGAGTTCTACCATAGCTTCTTCTGTTGAGGGCAGCCTTTCAAAGCTTTTTTGAGGAGTCTGTTGGTGTCCTGCCAGGCAAAGGTCCGCTCTACTACCCAACGCTTCGGCACGGGTTGAAAGCCCTCTGCTGCTGCAGGTCTTTTGACAATCTCCAACTGATAGCCTGCCAGTTGAGACTCCGTTTTTGTGGTCCTGTGTTTGGGGGGCAAATAGCCGCTGTCCGCAAAGATCTTCTCGATGTCAGTCCATTGATTATCACTGCGTAACTTCTCCAGCAGCAGCCTCCCTCCCTTAATGTCAGCGATAGCTGCAGAGTGCACCACTACATCCAGCAGCAACCCTTGAGTATCAACCACAATATGGCGCTTGATGCCCTTGATCTTCTTGCCTCCATCATATCCTGTGTGGCTGCCGCTGCTCACCAGCGTACTCTTGACCGACTGGGCATCGATGATGGCAGCACTGGGCTGAGGCTTTCTTTTGCGCTGCTGCCGGACGGTAGTGACCAGCTTGATTGCTCAATCTTTTCAATCACTTCATTGAATCGCCACTGTTTGAAGTAGTAGTAGACACTCTGCCACTTAGGGAAGTTGTGCGGCAGCATACTCCACTGACAACCCGTTTTAAGCGATAGAAGATGGCCTTGAGCATGCGGCGCAGACTGTGTTTACTTAGGTATAACCCGGAGCTTCTTAAGATTGGGAGGGAAGTTTTGAGGGTATTTGGGATTTACAATTTTGGATTTAGGACCTTGCCTGCCAGCCAGGTAGGTTTGAGAAGTACAGGTTACGATGGAACACCAGTTACATAAAGATTAACTGACATAAGTGCAAAAGCGTTTCGACCTTGAGCAAAACGCATATTATGCCCACAGGATACTTCGGGCTACTTAATTGAAAATGGTATGAGCTCTACCAAAGCCGTACTTAGTGTGGTCTATAGGGGCCATCCAAACACATTATACATAATTCTTTGTTTGCATTTTCACTTAACACTCAACTTTACGACAACCATTTTTAATAGCTATTTTTGCACCATTATTTTTTATAGCAAAAGATTATGCCTACATCCACTATTATAATAGACGTGCATTTAGATGACAATAAAGTACCGGAAAAAATCACATGGCAGGCTACAGACAGCAGTGCCGAAGCAGCTCAAGTATCTAAAGCCATGATGGTTGCCTTTTGGGATGCTGCAGATAAATCCGCCCTGCGCATTGACTTGTGGACAAAAGATATGATGGTAGATGAAATGAGTGATTTTTTTTATCAAACCTTTTCTAGTATGGCAGATACGTACAGCCGGGCTACACAATACAAAGAATTAAGCGACGATATAAAGACATTTGCCAAAAACTTTTATGCAAAATTCAGGGACTTACAGGCTAAAGAAATGAAGGGAAAATGATTGATCACGAATGAAATGGATAACACAAGTTAATTCGTTAACCTTTATAGTACTTACAATCTCTTTATCAGTGTTCCATAAATTCGTGTGATTGGTTTAGGCATCTTGCTTAATAATTCGTGTACCAATATATTGAAATATAAAAGATTATATTATGAGCTTAGAAGCTAATGTAATGGATGAAATGAAGGACGCAATGAAGTCAAAAAATGAACCCGCATTGCGCAGTCTTCGTGCTATCAAGGCCGAAATCATTAAAGCTAAAACAGAACCAGGTGCGAACGGACAAATAGCACCGGAAACAGAACTCAAAATGTTGCAACGCATGGCAAAACAGCGCCGCGATTCATTGGAGATTTTTAAACAACAAAATCGCCATGATCTTGCCCAAAAAGAAGAGGAAGAACTGGCAGTTATAGAGCGCTTTTTACCTAAGCAATTGTCCACTGAAGAACTGAAAGAGGTGTTAATGACCATTATTAATGATATTGGTGCCAGCACACCTAATGAAATGGGCAAAGTAATGGCTATAGCTTCAAAGCAACTTGCTGGCAAAGCAGAAGGGAAAGCAATTTCTACAGCAGTTAAAGAATTGCTGGCAAATATGTAAGCGGCGAAAAGTGTAAGTAAAAGAATAGACCTATATAAAATGATTTGGTTACTATGTTGCTTTGCTCACTTCTCACACCTTGCATTTCATGCTTATGATCATTGACATTGCTTATTTATGCTTTTTAGTACTGGCTGTTTTCAGGGGGTTGCAAAAAGGCTTTATCATAGCTATTTTTTCTTTCTTTGCAGTGATTATTGGTTTGGCTGCAGCGCTCAAATTATCTGCAGTTGTTGCCGGATGGTTGGGAACCAATATTAATGTTAGTGCACGCTTTTTGCCGATATTAGCTTTTATATTGGTAATGATTGTTGTGGCATGGTTGGTGCGGCTTTGTGGATTACTCATTCAAAACACACTGCAGATAGCAATGCTGGGTTTTATCAACAAAGCTGCCGGCATTGTATTATATGCTGTATTGTACACTATCTTGCTAAGTGTGGTATTGTTTTTTGCTGTAAAAATTGATTTTATAGGGCAAGATACCATTGCAACGTCTCAGTGTTACAACTTTATAGAGCCTTGGGGACCAGCGGCTATTCATGTTTTCGCGATGCTCATTCCGGCATTTGAAAATATGTTTCAGCAGTTGGAACATTTCTTTGATAACATTGCTAAAAAAGCTGCATGAATATCGCTGTTAAAGGCAAAACATTTATTTTAGCAGCATTAACTATATTTGAATAGCTGAGCCTTAATGCAGAAAGACTAAGAAACACATGACGTATAATATAAAACAACAGGATAAGTTCAAGTTTATTGAAGAAGGTAGTGGCGAACCGCTGCTGCTGCTGCATGGCCTGTTTGGTGCACTCAGCAATTTCGAACACTTAATTGAACACTTTAGAAAACGTTATAAAGTAATAGTTCCAATACTTCCTTTATTCGAGTTGGATATATTCCACACAACAGTCGGTGGGCTGGAAAGATTTATCTGTAAGTTTATAGAAGCGAGAAACATAAATAATATTCATTTGCTGGGTAATTCGCTGGGCGGGCATGTAGCTTTAGTGCACATCTTAAAACATCCGCAACGCATCAAATCACTCATACTCACAGGTAGTTCTGGTTTGTTTGAAAGTGGGATGGGAGATACTTATCCAAAGCGGGGTGATAAGGAATATATCCGCCACAAAACGCAGCTTACTTTTTATGACCCTGCCACGGCAAGCGAAGAGTTGGTAAATGAAGTGTTTGAAATAACGAATAATCGCCTCAAGGTTATAAAAATAATTACGCTTGCTAAAAGCGCAATAAGAAATAATTTAGGCAAAGAATTAAACCAGATACAGCAACCCACACTCTTAATCTGGGGAAAGAATGATACGATAACTCCGCCATTTGTAGCAGAGGAGTTCAATAAGCTCATTCCTCACAGTGAGCTGCACTTTATTGATAAGTGTGGGCATGCGCCCATGATGGAAGTACCTGAAGAGTTCAATAAGATTTTGGATACATTCCTTGAAAAATTGAAGCAACCTGCTGCAACACTGGCATAGATTTCCTTGTCTTGTTTAAAAAATATTTAATGCTTGTAAGCCAATGTACGATAGCTAACTACCCGGTTATTCATTTATTTGATAAGGTTTCGCTGGCACTCCAGTTTATGGAGGACTACGAAGTACAACATTTGCCTGTAACAAATAATGACAAATACACCGGTGTTGTAACAAAAGACGATTTGCTCGATGAAGATGATGCAGCTACGATAGCTTCACTGGAATTAGAATTCCTTAAATTATCGGTGCAGCCGACAGAACATTTTTTATCGGCACTTAAAATAGCCGCAGCTAACGACCTAACGATACTGCCAGTAGTTACTACCGAGCAGGAGGTGCAAGGTGTACTTACGCAAACAGAGTTGTTGCATGTAGCTGCTGCATTTCAAAATGTAGAAGAGCCAGGTGGAATTATTGTAATGGAAATGGAGCGTAGTAGTTATTCTATAGGTGAGTTATCGCGCCTCGTTGAAACCAACAATGCCAGCATCACTCAATTGAATACTTATACTGAAGTAGGCTCCGGGCTTTTTATTGTTACCATTAAAATCAATAAAATGGAGATAGCCGATATCCTCGCCACTTTGCAGCGATATGATTATATCATTCGCTATTACTTTGGTGAAGAAGCTTACGAAAATGAGCTTAGGGAGAACTATGATTTGCTGATGGCATATTTGCGGATATAATCAGCCGCCTGTTGTATGTTCATAAATTTCTCTTTTGGGCGTCCCATGCCATTTACGAAAAAAAATTTCCAATATTATTCGCAACTATATGCACGCAGGCCAGAATGAATCCGCGCTATTTTATCAGCATTCTTCTGCTATTCTAAACCTTAAGTTTTATTTTTGAGTTTCTCATTTACAACTAATAGCTAATAGCTTAAACTCTTGTGTCTTGTTACTTCCATCTTCTTCCTTATCTTTAAAACCTAACAAAATACTACCATATGGTTCCTGCTATTCGCTCGTATTATAATATGCACTTTTCTACCGAAGCATACCATCAATATATTCATGCATTATCTTCATTATACCCTGATGCATTACAATTTCGCGTAGCAGAAACCCCCATTTTTGTTGATAAAGCATTTACGAAGAAAATGTTGGAAGCCTGTGAAAGTATTGTGGATGTGATTACCGGTTACAATTTCAAAATACTTACTGCACATGCCATTCCACCTGATATAAAAGTACCTAATGAAAATGCATTTACTCAATTCATTGCATTTGATTTTGGTGTGTGTGAGAATAGTAAAGGTGAATTGGAGCCTCAACTAATAGAAATGCAGGGCTTCCCTACCCTGTTTGCCTTCCAGGTTTTTCAGGACGAGATGGCACGTAAGTACTTGCAGATACCGGAAAATTATTCCACTTATCTAAGCGGGCTTAACAAAGAAACCTATTTGCAATTACTGAAAGAGATTATCATAAAAGATTGTAATCCGGAGAACGTCATTTTATTAGAAATACTCCCCCACCAGCAAAAAACGAAAATAGACTTTTACTATAGCGAGTATTACCTGCGCATACCTATAGTTGATTTGACAGATTTGATTAAAGAAGGCAATAAACTGTATTACAAGAAAGATGGCAAAAAGATACAAGTGAAGCGCATTTATAATCGCATCATTTTCGATGACTTGCAGCAACAATCACCTGAAGTTCAAAAAAGAGGCGAAATATTATTTGAAGATCTTGATGTAGAATGGGTACCACATCCTAACTGGTTTTACCGCGTCAGTAAATTTACCTTGCCCTACATTCATAACCCATATGTTCCTGATACAAAGTTTTTGAGTGATGTAAAAAAGCTGCCGGCAGATTTAGAAAACTATGTATTAAAGCCCCTATTCTCCTTCGCCGGGCAAGGTGTGGTGATTGATGTAACAAAAGAAGATATTGATAAAGTGAAGGACCCACACAATTGGATATTGCAACGCAAAGTGAAATATGCCGATGTGATACAAACTCCAGATGTGCCATCCAAAGCTGAGATACGCATCTTTTATTTCTGGAAAGATGGTGCACCCAGACCAATTGCTACCAACAATTTAGCGCGGCTTAGTAAGGGCAAAATGATTGGTGTACGCTATAATAAAGATAAGGAATGGGTGGGCAGTTCGCTGGCATACTTTGAGCAATAAACAATACTGCCTGCGCTTAGCCCAGGCAGTATTTACAATAAGTTACCCCTTTTTCCTGCTAACTTAAATACTTCCCTACAATTGGCACTCTCCTTCCCACGCCAAACGCTTTGGGTGATACCCGAATAATCGGGCAAAATTGATTACGCTTATATTCATTACGGTTTACCAAGGCTAGGGTTCTATCAACTAATGCTTCATCAAATCCCTGTGCTTTTATTTCTCCTGGCCCTTGCCTCTTTTCTATATATTGAAATAATATTTTGTCTAGCACATCATACTCCGGCAGGCTGTCACTATCTTTTTGGTTGGGGCGCAACTCCGCACTTGGCGCTTTATTAATAATGTTATCAGGAATTATTTCTTTCTCTCTATTAATATATCGTGACAGTGCATACACCTGAGTTTTATAACAATCACCTAAAACACCAAGTCCCCCTGCCATATCACCATACAATGTTCCGTAACCGGTTGCTAGTTCACTTTTATTACTGGTATTCAGCAATATATAGCTGAACTTATTAGCAATAGCCATCAGCAAATTGCCGCGTATGCGGCTTTGTATATTTTCTTCTGCAAGTGAAAAAGGCAGGTCCTGGAAGATTGGTTTTATTGTAGATAGAAACGATTCATAAATTGTATTGATGCGTATAATATCATACGGATTTTGTAATGCTTCGCTTAACTGTACGGCATCGTTTACAGAGTGCTCTGTAGAGTAAGGAGAAGGCATTAATACTGCGCGTACATTCTCTTTCCCTAATGCTTCGCAGGCTAAGGCCAGAGTTACAGCCGAATCAATACCACCTGATGAACCTATAATGGCTTTGTTGAAACCCATTTTTACAAAGTAGTCTTTAATTCCCATCACCAATGCCATATAGATCCGGTCTATGTTTCTTTCAGGCTCCAGTCCGGGCTGAGTAATATGTATTGCATCACCTTTGCCCTGTAAAGATGACGGGGTTTCTATAATATGCTCACAAATACTGCCATCATCATTCAATATTACACTTTGCATTCCTTCTTCAAAAGCGGGTAATGCTTTGCATATGTTGGCATCCTTGTCAAACACCAGCGATGCACCGTCAAACACAATCTCAGTTTGGCTGCCAACTGCATTGCAATACACCATCGGCAGCTTGTATTTTAATACATTATTGCGGATTGTTTTTTTCCGGCCTTCTTCGTGCATATAATCAAACGGCGAAGCGCTCAGGTTCACCATAATATCCGGCTGCTGATGCATCATTTTATCCATTGGGCAAATGATATACAGTGGGTTATCATCAATATTCCAGATGTCTTCGCAAATGGTGATTGCCAGCTTTTTACCCTTAAATGGTACCACATTCCATTCCATAGCTGGCTCAAAATACCGGTACTCATCAAACACATCGTATGTCGGCAACAAAGTCTTGTGTACCTCTGCTTTTATTTCTTTTTCATACAATAGAAAAGCTGCATTAAATAAGTCTTTACCCTCTATTTTAAGGTTGCGTGCTGGTGAGCCAACAAGTACGCCAATGGTATCAGCATGTTCTTTTATGCGATTGATACTTTCATAGCATTGATTGATAAAGTCATTAAACTCCAGAAAATCTCTTGGCGGATAGCCGCATACACATAATTCGCTAAAAACAATCAGGTCGCCCCCCTGTGCTTTAGCTTCTTCAATAGCCTTTATGATTTTTTGTGTATTGTATTCAAAATTGCCAATGTGGTAGTTTTGCTGAGCTAAAAATATTTTCATTACTTAGTGGTATTAAGATTGTCTGTAATATGCTGTACAAAGCACACAAGAATAATGATGTCGGTGTTTATCAATGTGTAAAGATAAAAAGAGTATTGCTAATAAATGCTCATTTACAGCAGATACGTTAATCCCACCTTAATTAATAGGCTACAATTGGCCATTGACTTTATTCAGTTCATTTTAAGAATACTCTTATCAGTATTCTTCCCATCGCCCGCTATTTTCGCGTTATGAAAAAAATAGGCTTTATACTGGGCATGCTCGTAATGCTTACTGCCTGCGGCAACAAAAAGAATATTCCTGATGTTTCTAATATAAAAGTACCGTTCACAACATTGCGGTTCGAAAAGGATTTCTTTGCAATAGATACTAACCATATCGAAACATCTTTGAACGGTTTGCAAAAAAAATATGGTCCTTTCCTGAATGATTTTCTTTACAATATTCTTTCTCTGCCGCCTACACCCGACAGCGTTACTGCCAATGTAAAGTTATTCATTCATGATTATTACCCGCGATATCAGGCGGCTGAGCAAAAATTTGCATCATTTACTGCCAAAGAAAAAGACATACAAAGGGGTTTACAGTATGTAAAGTATTATTTCCCTCAGTACAAAGTACCTCAACATGCTATCACATTTGTCGGGCCGCTTGAGGGCTATGGCAATGTGTTAACGGGCAGCGGGCTGGCTGTAGGTCTGCAATTATATATGGGCAAAGATTTTCCCGATTACCATTCCGAATATCTGAGCAATATATACCCGTCCTATCAAAGCAGGCGGTTTGAAGCTGCATATATCCCCGTTAACTGCATGACGAATATCATTAATGATATCTATCCGCCAAAAAGCGGTAGCCAGACGCTTATCGAACAAATGGTAGAAGAAGGTAAGCGCATGTATGTATTAGACTTGATACTGCCTGAGACAGCCGATACATTGAAAACGGGCTACACTGCCAGCCAATTGCAAGGCTGTTATGAAAACGAAGCTGGTATCTGGAATTTCTTTATACAAAATGATCTCTTGTATATTACAGATCCCTTACAGACCAGAGATTATGTAAATGATGGCCCAAGAACTGAAGCTTTAGGACCAGCATCACCGGGAAATATTGGATTGTTTGTGGGTTGGCAGATTGTAAAGAAATGGATGAGCGACCATGAAAAGACTACGCCGGAACAGCTTCTGCAATTGCCTGCAAAGCAGATTTTTGAAGAGGCGAAGTATAAGCCAAGGTAAATGAGCAAGAAACAAGGGGGTTCAAGAAACAAGGGGGAAGTTAGGCCTGAAAGAAACAGGATACAAGTAACGAGTTAAGGCTTACACCTACCCACAAGAATTATCCGCAGGAGATGGTAAGAATACGAATTTAAGAACAAAGCAAAAGGTAGCACAAGCTTAATTTGTAGCTGAGTAATTACAATTTAGCCAGAATTCGCAAACAGACTTCAATGTATTTACAAGTGGCTGAATACCTATTGGTTTTACCAGGTAAGCATTTGCACCATGTTGGTAGGAGGCTTCTACATCTTTGGGGTTATCGGAGGTAGAAAGCATAATAATGGGCGTATAAGCAAGCGCTTTTTGCTCTCTTATTTTCTGCACTAGTTCAATACCATTGATCCCGGGCAAATGAATATCAAGTAATATTAACCTAAAGCCCACATTGCTGGAAGCATTATCTATTTTCGACAAAGCTGTTTTGCCATCAGTAGCGGTAGAAATAGTGATGTTACTATCTACTTTCTTCAAAGCCCGTTTTACAAAATCAATATAATCCTCATTGTCTTCTATATACAATATATCCGCTTTGCTGCTCATATTTTTGAATTTATGAAGGATAAGTAAAATGTAGTGCCCTTATTCAGTTCACTCTCATACCACACTTTGCCGTTGTGTTTTTCCATGATACGCTTGACAATAGATAAACCAACGCCACTACCTTCAAATTGCTGCACATTGTCCAATCGCTTAAATATATCAAACACCTGATTTCCAAACTTTACATCAATACCTACGCCATTATCCTGTACTTTATACACAATTTCATTACCCTTAACTTCAGCATCAATTATCACCATAGGGCGCAGAGACTTGCTGCTGTATTTCAAGGCATTGCCAATGACGTTGGTAAATACCTGGGTTATCATTGTTTTATCAGCCTTTAAATCCGGCATATTTTTAATGATAACATTAGTTTCACCCGTTTTATATGCAACAACTAGCTCATTTACAATTTCTTCCAATAAATATCGCATATTTAGATTTTCTCTAATCAATTCTTTGCGACTTATTCTGGAGTACCCCATCACCTCCTTTATTAGCTGGTGCATTTTATCAGCACTGCGAATTATACGATGCAGTATATTAAGTGTTTCCTCATTCAGCGAATCATTTTCTTCCAGTATAATTTCTGTATAGTTTTTTATGGAGGTCAGCGGCGTTTTAAGATCATGTGAAATAGTAAAACTAAATGTGTCTAATTCCTCATATGCTTCTTTCAGCTTTTCATTCAACTGGCGTATTTGATTAGCTTTCTGATTGATAATATGTGTAATATCTTCCCGCAACTTCATTACCGTACTTATCTCAGCTTTGCTCCAGGGCTCACTGGCATTCTCTACCATTTGGCTCCATACTTGAAAAGAGTGTCTCGGAGATATAGTAATATTACCTGCCTCATCTTTTTCTATGTTTTTACCAGGATTACCAGCCCAGTTCACGGTCTTTATCCTTTCTCCTTTAAACCAAAGGATGTATTCTCTCATTTCCTTCGATAATGTACACACCATCAAACCACTAGCTGTGTCGGCAAATAGTTTAGCCGGATTATAATATTTGTAAAAGCTATCGGTATGAAAGATTTGTAGTGTATTATGCGCTTGTAACCAGTTTACAGTTTCCCTGATCTGTTCATCATTTGGCGTATTGCCAACTTTGTAAATACTGTTTTCATATACCAATGCAGCCCCACTGGCACTGGTTACCTTTACTAACAACTGCGAATCTTTTGTAAGTGCGCTTACTACATCCCAGTCTTTTGTCATTTGGCGAATAATGTCATCTGCCGCCTGTTGGTATTGTTTATTAAATTCTTTACTCTCTTCTTCATCGCGATACTCTAAGGATGAGGACAAAATTTGTCCAATGAGTCGTGCACTCTCACGTGCCTTAAAGTTAATAAACTTAGGGGAATAGTTATGACAGGCAATCAGTCCCCAAAGCTCGCCATGTGCTATCAGCGATACGCTGAATGAGGCTGCTACACCCATATTTTTGAGGTACTGAATGTGTATGGGAGAAACAGCACGCAGTGTAGAATAAGTAAGGTCGATAGGGTATGAAACTGCCACATCATTTATCGCTAAAATCGGAGAAGTAGGCATATTCACATCAGCAATAATTCGCGTGAGATTCTTCTTATACAGTTCTCTTGCCTGTTGGGGTATATCTGATGCAGGATAATGCAATCCTAGATAAGCTTCTAAATCTTCCTTCCTGGCCTCAGCTATTACTTCGCCATGACCATCCTCCAAAAACTTATAAATCATTACACGGTCGTAATGAATAATCTCTTTAACCTGCTCTGCTGCTTTTTGAAGAGTAATCCGTAAGGTCTTGCCATCCAGTATTTTAGATAAAGAAGGACCGATTAGTCGCTGTAACTCTAATTCTGCCTCAGGCTCCTGCGATTCAAACTCAACTATTAAAAAATTGTTGTACTGGTGGGCAACGAGGTAGTAAGGCTTACCATCTATCTCCACCGACACAGGATTAATACCCTCAAAAGTTGTTTCGCTGGCATAGTTCAACAGTTGCGCCAACGAAATCAATTGCAGTTGAATATTACTGATCTCTAAAAATTCATCCAGTGTTTTACCCTGCAGTGTAGCTACAGTACCCTTTGTTTTTTGCAACAGGTTTTCACTAATGTATTGTATCGTAAAATGCTGCTTATCAAACGCAACTAAATAACCATGCCCTTGTACATAGCCCGGTATATGAATAGGCTCGCGATCACAATTGGTAATATCCACTACCGGGTTTTTCATCTTTTGTAAGCTGGTGTTTCTGTATAAAAATTATTACTGTGCAATCCTGATTGCTGCAGCCATTCTTTAAATAACGTAAAAGTAGCTGCTGCGGTTTGAATTACCATTTCACCTGCTACATTCTTCTCATTTAATGTATTTAGCGAGTTGATAAATACATTCCATCGCTCTCGTGTTTGCTTGCCATATCCACCAAAAAAAGTTAATCCTTCGTCAAGATGCAACTTATCGGTAATCATTTTCTTAATAATCATTCCACCTAATGTAGAGCCTTCCAGCACATACAAGGCACCAAATGCTGCAGCGTTATTGTTTATAATCGGTACTCGCTTACAAAACTGTATGGTATACTTAACTTCTAAGTCGTTTAGATCATTCAATATCCATTCTGGCTTGCGTCTGCTTTGATAATCAGGAAGGTACGATGTATCTATAAAAGCATCTATGCTGTCATAGACCGGCTTGAAAAAGCCATAGAAGACCAATAATAATGCAGCATAATCATAGATTGATTGAACTGACTCAATAAAAGGGATCATTGAATGATCAAGTGTTTATGATGATTATAGGTAGCGATACGCACTTTATCTATTAGCATGATCAAAATGAAAGTATTATACAATACTAAAGACTTGTGCAAATATGACTTTTTTTATAAAGCCATAATTATACAAAGTAAAAAGCCCCGCTGAATCGCGAGGCTATAATTAATTATTCTAAAAACTACTATTATTTAGCTTCGTTCATTAATTTATCTCTTGTAGCACGTCCAGGCAAATAAATCTGGAAGCCAAGATTTAAATTCAATGTGCTGGTAGTTGTGGTATTACCAAATCCTATTATTCCATTATACTTTAATAGAGTTTCCAAACCGATATTTGGAGTTATAAAATATGCATAACCCGGACCAATCCCTATTCCTAAGCCATTGGTATTAGATTTTTCACCGTTTCCATTAGATAAATTACTTCCTTCAATGCCTACATTACCTTCAAAAAACCAACGTCCATGTTGCAGAAAGATTTACCTTTTCATCACTAATATAATAACGTCCAATAGGACCTATTCCATAGGTAATATCTGTTCCTTGATCTTTAGCTGTAAGTAAGCCAAATTTTACGTAGGCGCCTACTGCAATATTATCGTGTATAAACCACATTGCTTTTGGAACAAGACTAATATCAGTGTTCGAACCTTTTTTCAACCCAAATTCAAAACCAGCCAGATCACTTCCAACTATTATATTGCCTCTTTGAAGTTGTGCATGGGAAATTGTTACAGCACATAGTGCCATAACTAACAGGGTAAGAATTTTTTTCATAAACATTGTTTTAATTATTGCTTCACACTTTTCACAAACCATGCCAAGTAGATTTGGCACACAACAACCCTTTAATAGTCCGTACAGTTAAATATTATTGTCTTTCATTGAGTAACTATTAATCACAGGTATTAGTTCAAACATTTGGTACTTGCTGCACAGTTTTAGTAATTACAACCGCTCAATATCCATAACAAAGATGGTACATTAAGTATTACTCTATATTTTGTCAACCAATTAAATGTTTGATCAGCAATTCAATTTCAGATACTATTCAAAAGCCCATATTCCTCCCACTTTCTCCCTGCTTCAGCCGTACCAATGGCCTACCTCCTTCCTATCAAAGTCATAGCAAAGCCATGGTAAAGTCATGGATAGTTCATGGGAAGCCATGCATAAAGCCTAGCTTCTCCTTATCACAGGTACATTAAAGCCTATCTTCATCCCTCATCTTTCATCTTGGAACATGAACCCTACCTCCTCCATATCTAAGCCGTATCTGAGCCGTATATCCTACGTCTTTTTCAGTTTATTTTAGTTGGAAAGCCAGGGTAAGAGGAAATAGCAGCAATTGACGTGTGTGCAAGAGTATAAATGTACAGCTCTATTGATGATATCAGTACTAAAATCTGATTCACTTATACCTAAAGAAAGCCTTCTTATTAGAAGTATTTCATTAGTGTACAACATCATTTTCACATTTCCTTTACTCACTAATCTTAACAGGGACATGACAATACATGCTTCGTACCCTTGTGGACAAAAAGTATCTTTGCAAAAAATTCCACATGAGCCAAAAGGGAAAGGTGCTGGTAGCAATGAGCGGCGGTATTGATAGTACCGTTACTGCACTTATGCTCCATCACGAAGGATATGAAGTAGTGGGCATAACAATGAAGACCTGGGACTATGCTACGAGCGGTGGCAGCCATAAAGAAACCGGCTGCTGCAACCTCGATAGTTTTAATGATGCACGCCAGGCTGCAGTACAGCATGGCTTTCCGCATTTTATATTGGATATACGCGAAGAGTTTGGTGGCTTTGTGGTTGAGAATTTTGTAGAAGAATATCTTGCCGGACGTACACCTAATCCTTGCGTTATGTGCAATACGCATATCAAGTGGCGTGCCTTACTAAAGCGTGCCAATGCTTTAGGTTGTGACTATATTGCAACAGGACACTATGCAAATGTATATAAGAGCGATAACGGCAGGTATGTAATAAGCAAGGGGATAGATGAAACTAAAGACCAAAGCTATGTATTGTGGGGACTCGACCAGGAACTGTTGAGCCGCACCATTATGCCATTAGGCAAATACCGCAAGACAGAAATCAGGCAAATGGCACATGATTTTGGTTATCCTGAACTGGCTAAAAAGAGTGAGAGCTACGAAATTTGCTTTGTGCCGGATAATGATTACCGTGGTTTTCTAAAGCGCCGTATCGAAGGGTTGGAAGAAAGGGTTGCCGGTGGCTGGTTTGTAAATAAGGAAGGCAGGAAATTAGGTCAGCATAAAGGTTACCCCTTCTATACTATTGGTCAGCGCAAAGGCTTGGAGATTGCCCTTGGTAAGCCGGCTTATGTTACAGCTATTTATCCTGAAACGAATACAGTTGTATTGGGTGATGAAGCAGAACTTGCCGAAAGCCGGGCACTTGTAAGCAAGCTGAATTGGGTAAAGTATGATGGGATAAGCGATGGCCTAGAAGCCATCACGAAAATACGCTACAAGGACATTGGTGCAGAGAGTATTCTATATAATGAAGGCAACGATATTGTAGTACAATTTATTCAGCCTGTCAAAAGCATAGCACCTGGGCAGAGTACAGTTTTTTATGAAGGCGACGAAGTGATTGGAGGCGGCATTATACAGCGGGGTGCTTCTATAGAAAAGATGCAAGCTGGTTTCTTGTAGCACATTTGCAATTGAATACATTGGCAACTAAGTTTGCTTAAGTTGTAGATCAAATTCAGAGTTTGTCATCACACCAGGGCGTGATCTGTGGCTAATAAAAAAATCATTGTTGAATATACTTTGATGTATGGCATAGTCCTAAAACTTATTTAGTTGACAGTGTATTGAATACCAGATAATTTACTAACTGGCAGAACTTATCAAACCTTTAAACATATCTACAATGCGATGGCTGTTATTTGTATGTATATCCATGCTGTTATTTTCGTGCAGCAGTTATCCTAAAGCCGAAGACCCTTTGGATGCAGCAAGAGAATTTATAGATGCATCCCTGAAGGGAGATTTTGACAAAGCCAGCTTTTATATGCTACAGGATGATGAAAATAAAGCATTGCTGGATAAAGTAAAAGTTAACTACCGCTCAAGAGGTGCATCAGAAAGAAAAGAATATAAAGAGGCTAATATTATCATTCTTGAAGAGGATACCATAAATGATAGCACAGAAATTATCAATTATAAAAACTCGTATGATAATATTGCACGCAAAGCGCGTGTAGTAAAAAGCAACGGAACCTGGCAGGTGGATTTGAAATATACTTTCAATGGTAATCTGTAAGTGTACGCTTTAATTACGATTTATTTAAGTATGAAAACTGTTCAGATACATTGCATTAAAACTCCATAGCATATTTTCCCTTATACATCCTTACCTTTGCTCCCCGGTTAAAGGTTATTTTAATGCAGTTAACAGATTAAAATAAAATGTAACTGCGTTTAATCAGAATAAATTTTATTAATATTGACCTAAACAGCAAGCAACAATAATGACTACAAATGTACTTCATCCATGGCATGGCGTTGAGCCGGGCGACAGAGCACCACGCATCGTAAACGCAATAATTGAAATACCGCAAGGCTCAAGAGCCAAGTATGAAATAGACAAAGCATCGGGACTACTAAAGCTCGACCGTGTAATATATTCTTCGTTTTACTATCCGGCTAACTATGGTTTTATACCACAAACCTATGGCGATGACAAAGATCCGCTGGACATATTGGTGCTTTCCACCATTAGCATACAACCAATGTGCTTGGTAGAAGCTAAAGTATTGGGTGTAATGCAAATGACAGATGGTGGCGATGCTGATGATAAAATTATTGCAGTAGCAGCAAATGATCCTTCTATCAATTATTATAACAATATAGAAGAGTTGCCTAAGCATTTCTTTAGCGAAATGCGGCACTTTTTTGAAGAATATAAACGCCTTGAAAATAAGAGCGTGAGCGTAGAAGAGTTTGGTGATAAAAGCAGAGCATTGCATATTGTAGAAGAAGCTATGGAACTGTATAAGAAAACTTTCACAGTGAAACTGTTACAAGAGTAATTGCAGTTTATTGCAGTGAATTAAATAAACCGGCATCATATTTATTACAGCTTTACTTTTGTACAAAAACTCTTTGCATGGAAACAATTGAACCAAGACCATCAACCTCAAAATATTGGCTGTGGTGTTTTATATGGCTTGTAATTTTAATTATCATGTTGTGTGATGTGGGTGGTAGCCGTAAGTTTTTCTGGCTGGCATTGCCGGGTACTTTTACTTACTTTGCCAAGGGCATGAATATTTTGTAATTGAATATATAAAAAAGGAGATCGGGTGTTTGCACCAGATCTCCTTTTTTATGTATACTTATTAGTTATTTCTTTCCCCGGTAGTTGACCTCAACCAACCACCCTCTATCTGCTGCTTTATGTACGGCTCGCTATCAGTAAATTCAAATCAGTGTATTTTAAATCATACCGCTGGCTGATGTAGATATCCGTAAGATGCCCTTTATACAAATACACGCCATGCCTTATATTGAAGTTGTGCCACAACATTTCTTCTATGCCACCTTCATCTCCGGCATCCATCAATAGCGGCATTAAAACATTACTGATAGCCTGGCTGGCTGTACGGGCAAAGCCACTGGCTATATTGGGTACGCAATAATGTATTACATCGTGCTTTAGGAAAACCGGATGCTCATGCGTGGTTACTTCGCTTGTTTCAAAGCAGCCTCCCCCATCTATACTTACATCAATAATAACGCTGCCGCTACGCATATTAGCCACCATGTGCTCGGTAACAACAATAGGGCTGCGACCACTGATGGTACTTAATGCTCCTACTGCTACTTCGCAGGTTTTCAATTGCTTGGCTAATATTTTGGGTTCTATCACGCTGGTCCAAACACGCTGGCCAATATTGCTTTCAAGACGTTTTAATTTGTATACATTATTATCAAACACCTTTACTGAAGCGCCCATTGCCAGTGCCGTACGTGTAGCAAACTCCCCTACTACACCTGCACCAATGATTATAACTTTTGTGGGTGGTATGCCACTGATACCGCCAAGCAATACGCCTTTGCCCTTATTTGCGCTGCTAAGGTATTGTCCGGCTATTAGCATTGCTGCACTACCTGCTATCTCGCTCATACAGCGTACAATAGGAAAAGTGCCACTATCATCTTTTAAGTTCTCAAAACTTAAAGCTGTAATGCGCTTTTGCATCATAGCTTCAATAATTTCTTTCTTAAGCAGTGAAAAATGTAGTGGTGAAATTACCGTCTGGTCCATTTGGAGGTGTCCACAATCTTCTAATGTAAATGGAGCGCTTTTGATAAGTATCGGCGCTTTAAATACTTCTGCTTTATCGAATGCTATTTTAGCACCCGCATCACTAAAATCTTTATCGGTATAGTGGCTGCCTTCACCAGCATCGGTTTCTATAGTTACTTCATGTCCGTTATTCACCAGCACATTTACTGCTTCGGGCGTTAAGCCTATCCGGTTTTCCTGGAAAGCATTTTCTTTTGGAATGCCAATATCTAACCGTTCACCGTCAGTTCTTATATCCAATTTCTCTTCTAAAGTTTCGTAGGCAAAGGAGGCACTAACAACAGGTTTCGCAACGGCCATATAGTTGGTTTTAAAACAAACTTTTATAAAAGCTTTATAACTAATTGGTATAAAAACGCAAAGTTACTCTAAACAAAGGTTATTTTACTATTATTAGACGTCGGAAATCACCTAAAAGTTCAATATGAATATGCAGGCTGTTTTCGGGCAATAAAGCTGGCGCTACTTCCGGCCATTCTATCAGGCATAAATTGCCATTTATTATAGCATCCTCAACTCCTGCGTGAATGGCTTCGTCTTCACTTTTTAAGCGATACCAATCCATGTGGTAAATAATACCAGCAATGGGGCTTTGGTATTGATTGATAATAGCAAAGGTAGGACTGCTGATATTTTCTTTTACCCCCAATATAGCAGTACAGAGTGTGCTGATAAAAGTAGTTTTGCCGGCACCCATCGGCGCATGGAGAGCCCAGACCGGATACTCTTTCCCATAATTCCATATCTTTTGTGCTGCAACAGCAATGTCCTCCTGAGTAAACTCTACATTCATGGCACAAACCTACATTGTGCTTATTAATCAGTAACCAAAACTGTTAAATATTATGGTATTTGCAACACTGTTTTAAAGATATGAATGTGCTGTGATAATGCACTTTTAAGTAAATAGTAAATTTGTGGGTTGGTAATAATGCTGTTTTGACCGTCAGAAAACATTAGTGTGATGGATAGCAGATAATTTAATATCAGAGCAGATTATGGAGAAGTTAAACTGGAAAGTAGAAGGAATGAGCTGCACCAATTGTGCGCTTACCGTTCATAAATATTTAGAGAAACAAGGAGCACAAAATGTAAAAGTGAACTTTATTGGTGGTGATGTTAGTTTTGATAAAGGGGATAACCTGAATGAAATATCCTTGCAAAAAGGTATTGATAACCTTGGCTACAAAGTAAAAAATGGCAGTGAAGGCAATACTAACAAGTTGTTTGCTTTTGAAAACCATCTGCAACGCTTCTTGTTTTGCTTAGTGTTTACATTACCTCTAATGGTACACATGATTGGCTTGCATATAGGCTTCTTAATGTATCCTTATGTGCAGTTAGTGCTCACTATTCCGGTGTATGTGGTAGGTATGGCTTTTTTTGGAAAAAGTGCAGTAAAGAGCCTGATGAAAGGTGTCCCGAACATGAATGTGTTAATTGCTCTTGGTGCTACAGCCGCATTTGTGTACAGTTTATATGGAACCCTAAGCGGACAAGGCGAAAAATACCTCTTTTATGAGACTACTGCTGCCATTATCACCCTGGTGTTTCTTGGTAACTGGATGGAAGATAAATCAGTTGAAACCACACAAAAAGCGCTGCAGAAATTAGCTACCTCACAAACCACTATGGCTAACATGATTGCTTATGATGATAAACACGAGGAGCATGTTTTTCCGGTAGAAAGCAGCAGTCTGCATGTGGGTGATCTATTACTGATAAAAAGTGGTGAACAGGTGCCGATGGACTGTAAAATACTGTGGGGTGAGGCATTGATTAACGAGGCCATTATCTCTGGGGAAAGCACACCAATTGATAAGAAGATAAATGACAAGCTGATAGGTGGTAGTATACTAGAAAGCGGAACTGTAAAAACCTACGTAACAGCAGTTGGGGAAGACACCGTATTGAGCAACATATTGACAATGGTGCGGGAAGCACAAGCCGAGAAGCCGCCTGTTCAAAAACTTGCAGATAAAATAAGTGCTGTGTTTGTACCAGTTGTAGTTAGTATTGCAGTGCTTACCTTTTTAGGCAATTATTTTCTTGCTGCAGTTGGTCTTGGTGAAAGTCTGTTACGAAGTATAGCGGTGTTGGTAATTGCTTGTCCTTGTGCAATGGGGCTTGCAACACCTGCAGCCATAGCAGTAGGTTTAGGCAGAGCAGCAAGGAATGGCGTATTGTTTAAAAATGCTAAAAGTCTGGAGGTATTTAAGGATATTAAGCAAGTAGTGTTTGATAAGACAGGTACTCTGACTACAGGACAATTCGTTATAAAGGATTATGATTTAACTGATAGGAATACAATTGATTTTCTGATAAGCTGTTAATAAATACTGTCCAGACTTCTATCGGCGAAGGTTTGAAATCAGTAAATGTAAAGAATACAATGACACTTGATCATCTGCCATTGGCAATTGAGGATTTCAAACGTATTACCTATTCTTTGGAAAAGTACTCTAATCATCCTATTGCACGATGCATTACAAAGGAATGGAAAACTAAAGGAGAAATACGTTGGGCTCACATAGAGGAAGTAAAGGGCTTAGGAATGCAGGCGAGGGATAAAGAGGGAAATTATTATACGCTCGGCTCTTACAAAACCGTGGAAGCATTAACGACCGATGATACGCACAGCCTGTACGTTACCCGGAACAATGAACTGCTTGGCTGGATAGACGTACAGGACGAAGTACGCTCAGAAGCAAAGGAAGTGATTGCCTCACTGCAAAGCAGAGGTATTAAAACCATCTTATTAAGCGGTGATAGTAAAGCAAAGTGCGTACAAGTAGCCAGGCAATTAGGTATTGATGAAGTAATTGCTGAACAAACACCTGCACAAAAGCTGGAGCAAATTGGTAAATACACTGCACAGGTGGCTACTGCCATGGTCGGCGATGGCATTAATGATGCACCTGCATTAGCGAAAGCGACAGTTGGTATTTCGTTGAGTGATGCTACGCAAATAGCTATGCAAAGTGCACAAGTGGTATTAATGAACCATGGCTTGAAACATTTGCCACTTTCGCTGGGCTTAGGCAGGCATACTTATAAAACGATACAAAGCAATCTGGCATGGGCTTTTGCCTACAACCTGGTTGCTATTCCGATAGCAGCTTTAGGTTTTCTAAATCCTGCTATTGGTGCATTGGTTATGGGCTTTAGTGATGTGGTGCTGGCTATTAATTCGGTAAGGCTAAACTGGAAGAAGGTGATATAAAAATTAATTACTTAATTGCAGAATGCAATCACCCCTTTCCATACTGCAACAGTACTGGCAGCATACTGCTTTTCGCGGTAAACAGGAAGCAATTATTCAATCTGTTTTAGAGGGGAAAGATACACTTGCGCTGCTGCCAACCGGCGGTGGCAAATCGGTATGCTATCATATACCCGCTTTACTAAAGGAAGGCCTTTGTATTGTAATTAGTCCACTGATTGCCTTAATGAAAGACCAGGTTGAGCAATCTGGAGAAAAAGGGTATTCCTGCTTTAGCAATATATAGCGGAATGACTCAGTTTGAGGTAAAGCAGACCTTACAAAGAGCTGCTTATGGCAATTGTAAATTCTTATATGTATCCCCGGAAAGATTAGAAACAAATCTCTTTAAAGAATACCTGCCAGCTCTGCACATCAACCTGTTGGCAGTGGATGAGGCGCACTGTATATCTCAGTGGGGATATGATTTTCGTCCTCCTTATTTGCGTATTGTTCAGCTTAAAGATAACCTGTCTTATCCATGTGCCCATTCTGGCTTTAACAGCCTCAGCAACACCTGTTGTGCAGCAGGATATTATTGAAAAACTTCAATTAGAGAAGCCCGCTATTTTCAGGCAATCCTTTACAAGACCTAATATCTCGTACAGTGTTTTTAATGTTGATAGTAAGCTGAATAAACTACTGGAAATATTACACCATGTACAAGGCAGCAGTATTGTGTACTGCAAAACCCGCAGGCAAACGAAAGACATTGCGAAACTGTTGACACATTATAACATAACTGCAGATTGCTACCATGCTGGTCTTACGCAGGAAGAAAGAAACACAAGACAGCAGGCATGGATTGATAACCATCTGAGGGTAATGGTATGTACCAACGCATTTGGAATGGGTATAGACAAGCCGGATGTGCGCACAGTTATTCACTTTGATGTGCCGGATTGTCTCGAAAACTATTACCAGGAAGCAGGCAGGGCAGGTAGAGATGGTAAGCGGGCATTTGCTGTACTGCTCTATCATAGCAAAGATGAGAGTGAATTGAGAGCTTTACCATCATTGCGTTTTCCTTCGATAGATGCTATTAAAAATGTGTATCAGCATCTTTGCGACTATTTAGAAATACCAGTTGGCATTGGCGAGGATAATTTCTATGATTTTGATTTAAAAACATTCGTTACCAACTTCAAACTGGATATTCAATTAGTTATTAATAGCATTAAAGCTTTAGAGCAGGAAGGCTACATTACATTTAATGAAAGCATTTTTTTGCCTGCACAAGTAGGTTTTATTGCAGATAGATTCATATTAGATGAGTTTGAGAAAAGTCACCCACAATATGAGCCCATAATTAAGTGTTTGCTGCGTACATACGAAGGTATTTATGGCAACCACGTTTCTATTTCCGAAAAACAGATTGCAAGGCTTTCTAATATAAAAGAAGAAATAGTAAGGCAACAACTACAACAGGTGCAATCGTTCGGTATATTAGAGTACTTAAAGCAAAAAGAAACACCCCAAATTCATTTTCTGCACAACCGTGCTTCTGCTAAATACCTCATCATCAATTACAAACAATATGATCAGCGCAAAGAAGTATATACCAATCGCGTCACGCAAATGCTGCAATATTTACATCTTGAAAACAGTTGTCGCAGCAACTTCATAGGTAAGTATTTTGGTGATGATGAAAGCACCGCCTGTGGTATGTGTGACAACTGTATTGCACAAAAAAGTTTGCATATTTCTGAAGAGGAATTTGGCAGAATAATCAACCACATTTTACAAAACATACCTTCACAAGGTATTGACATCAGACAGTTGAAAACAGCATCGGCGGATATACATAGAAATAAGTTCTGGAAAGTGCTTAACTACCTACAGCAGGAAAGAAAGATCAAAAGCGTGGATGGTTTTGTACAGCTTGTGTAGCAGTGGACATTGTTAACTCTTATAATATCTTCAATTAGGTAGCCTGATACCAGTCCACAGGATCTCACATCCCAGGATCCTACAAAGATGATACTTTGCTTAATGACTCAACATTTCCTGCGCTTGCCGCATAGATTAGTTCGTCTGTTTGCATCTGGTATTAACTGTTCACAGTGACTCCCGCTAAGGTTCCTTTGCTGAGCAACCCTCTTTTACCCTCAAAAACCCCCCTTTCCAATACTGGAACACCCGGAGCTATACCCACTTATACCTAACATATAATGCTAATCAAGGACTGGAATTTAGTAAAATAGAGCACCCGGTAGGGGTGGTCAGCTTATATTCTTACAGGCTGGCTGCTATACAAGGCAATCAGCCCTTCCTGCTCTTCCCTATGTTGAGAAAAAGCACGTTCTGAACAACTACAAGATCAACTAAATAGCTTACCTCAATTTATAGGGACATGATAGGCACACTTCAAGCCCTGCTAACTTCCTTCCTGAAGCATACCAAAGCCATGGTAAAGCCATAGCAAAGTCATGGCAAAGTCATGGATAGTTCATGGATAAGCGGTGCTAAAGCACTCCCTAAGCCTATGCAAATCCATTAAACCCAAAACGAACCTGACCGCTAAGCAAGATCGCATATCACATCCCAACCCTTGATTTACATATATAGTTAAGTTATAGCTATCATAAACCTGAGTTATACCAAATCTCCTTGCTATCTCCTCCATTTCTCCTTCACAGTAAATCTCTGAATACTCTATATCTAAACCATGCACATCAGTAATCGGCATCTGATAGCTGATTACCTATTTGTATCTGGTATTAGATATTGTTTATAGATTACTTGTAATCTTTTTCCTTTACATAAATTCCTATCTTTCCTTTTGTGAATACTACACAGATACCTTTAGCAGAACGATTACGTCCCACCAATTTAGACGAGCTGATTGGGCAGCAACACCTTACCGGTAAAGGCAGCATTCTACGTACAGCTATTGATAGCGGACGTATTCCATCTATGATATTGTGGGGACCTCCGGGTGTGGGGAAAACCACTATTGCTAATATTATCGCTCATACCTTACAAACCCCATTTTACCAGTTAAGTGCCATCAGCAGTGGTGTAAAAGAAGTACGCGAGGTAATTGATGCAGCTAAACAGCAAACAAGTGCTATTTTGTTTATTGATGAAATTCATCGTTTTAATAAAGGACAGCAGGATGCATTGTTGGGGGCTGTTGAAAAAGGAACTATTACTCTCATTGGTGCTACTACTGAAAATCCTTCTTTTGAAGTGAATTCTGCATTGCTGAGCCGCTGCCAGGTATATGTTTTAAAGCCCTTAAGCGAAGAAGATTTGATTCAATTATTGCACCATGCTATTAACAACTGATGAATGTGCTAAAAAGCTGGAACATATGAACTAAAAGAAACGGCAGCATTAATCAATATTTCGGGAGGTGATGCAAGAAAAATATTGAACTTATTGGAACTGGTTGTCAATACTCTTAGTAAAAAGGAAACAATTGTTATCACTGATGAACTTGTAATGGAAGTTGCGCAAAAACGCATTGCTTTGTATGATAAAGGAGGAGAGCAACATTATGATATTATTAGTGCATTTATTAAAAGCATGCGTGGCAGCGATCCTAATGGTGCGGTGTACTGGCTGGCACGAATGATTGAAGGTGGTGAAGATGTGAAGTTTATTGCACGGCGCATGGTCATATTTGCCAGTGAAGATATTGGCAATGCCAATCCAAATGCGTTGTTGCTGGCTAATGCAGCCTTTGATGCGGTAAATAAAATTGGTTATCCTGAAGCCAGGATTATTTTATCCCAATGTGCCACTTACTTAGCTTCATCGGTAAAAAGCAATGCCTCTTATGAGGCTATTGGGATGGCATTGGAAGCAGTAAGAAAATATGGAGATTTGCCGGTGCCATTACATATCCGTAATGCACCTACAGGGCTAATGAAAGCAATGAATTATGGTAAAGGTTATAAATACGCACATACTTTTGAAGGTAATTTTGCTGAGCAGGAATACTTGCCTGAAAAGTTGGCTGGAACTGCATTTTACAAGCCTGGTAATAATCCAAGAGAAGAAGAACTCAGAAGATTTTTAAAGCTATTATGGAAGGAAAAATACGGGTACTAAGTGAGAAGAATTAAAGTATGTCCAACAGCAACAGCAGACATTACTTCTGAAACTCAATTCCTGAGCAAAAGAATAATACCAGATTAAAATAGGCAGCCTCATAAAAAGCTATGAGCTGCGAGTAGGAAGAACTTCGACCTTAAGCAAAGTGTATATATACTATTACCTAATTGAAATTGGTACAATACCAAAATAAAAAGCGGCTACTCTTTGGGTAGCCGCTTTTTATTTTGTGGGTATGATCTTTAGAGATTATTGTCCTCCGTTATCATCATTATCTCCACCATTTTCACCATTATTATCATCTCCAAGATTCAATGGATAACCATAGGTTTCATCGTAACCCGGATAGATACCTTCCAGCTTTACACTGCCGGTTGCATTAGATAATAATGATTTTAATTCTTCTGCCGTTCTTACCGGCTGACCATTCACACTGGTGATAATAAAACCTTCCTGAATACGGCTGTTTTTGAGCGCGCCATTACCCAGCTTTTTGATCTGCACACCACCGTCAATACCATTCTTCTTAGCGGTAGCTGCATCTATTGTAGCAAGTTCACCGCCCAATTTGTCCGTAACACCGGAAGCTTGCACCTGAGCATATGTGCCAGCTTTGTTTTTCAGTGTTACAGTAGTGGTGTTTTCAGCACCCTTTCTGGAGTAGGTTACATTAATCTTATCTCCTGGTTTGTAGCGGGAAAGCTGCTCCTGCAGTTCCGCACTGCTGGTGATAGCAGCACCATTGATTTTTGTAATGAAATCGCCTTTCTTGATACCAGCCTGTATAGCAGCACCATCATCGGCAACTCCATTTACATAGATACCATCGCCATCCGGAATACCATTTGCTTTCTTCTGCTGTTCGGATAAATTGTCTGGCACATAAGAGATACCAAGGTATCCTCTTTGTACTGCACCATATTTAATCAAGTCATTTACGGTTTTGCGTACAATATTCACCGGAATTGCATAAGAGTAACCTGCGTAAGAGCCGGTTGGTGAAGCAATAGCTGAGTTAATACCGATTAACTCACCAGCAGTATTTACCAGGGGACCACCACTGTTACCTGGGTTAACGGCAGCATCCGTTTGAATGAATGATTCTACCGCACTCTTGCTCTTATTGATACCTATCGAACGAGCCTTAGCACTTACGATACCAGCTGTTACTGTTACATCCAGCGTAAGCGGATAACCTATTGCTAAAACCCACTGACCGAGCTTTACATCGTCGCTGTTACCATAAACCATATAAGGCAGGCTCTTAGCATCAATCTTTAACACAGCTAAATCAGTGCTTGGATCTGTACCAACAACAGTAGCTTTGAAAGACTTCTTATTGGAAAGTGTAACGTTTATTTCATCAGCACCTTCTACTACGTGGTTATTGGTAACAATATAACCATCATCGCTGATAAGGGCACCGCTACCGCTTGCACGCTGCTCAGGAATAGTTTGCACGCGCGGACCGCTGAAGAAACCACCAAAAGGATCGTCATCACCAAAGAAATCGGAGAATGGATTGCTACGCTGAGGCAGATTATTAGTTACCTGGCGTGCTTTGGTTCGTGTTTTAATATGCACTACTGCAGGTGTGGCAGAAGCTGCTGCCGCTGTAAAATCTACAGTACTAGCCGGTGCATTGTTACCAAAGAAACCTGCATAGTTTACAGGCAATTTACCGTTGCGTTCCTGAACGCCTGTGAATTGGGTTTCCATGTATTTGCTGTATCCCCAAACACTCAAAACGGCTGTGGCCGCACTTATCAGCACCACCAGAAATAGATTTTTGAGTTTCATTTGTTCTTTTTTATTTTTTACTAAATTACTAAACTAAATTGGTGTTGCAATCAATAGAGCAAATTGCATTCCTTTCAATAGCAAATAAACAAATCTGCCGAATTGAACAGTTATAGAGAAAATTCAATTAACAAATGTTTGACGAAGGCTCTCGTAGAAGCTGACAATATTGCAAAAAGTAACAAAAAATGCAGTTGTTGTCAATTGAAAATCATTTAAAACTGTCAAATCAAGAGTTCTTTTCTAGATGTCAATCCTCATGCTATATATAAGCTAACTTGTATTATTAGCATTTTTTATTCATAAGATTTAAAGATTCCTTCTAACGCCTGTGGTCTTCCATTTCCACATTGTTTATTTGGGTGGATACCCGTATCCACCTGACATGCATGATTATAGGAGTAAGTAGGGAGTACATCTGGAGTTACTATGGAGGAGATAAGGAGGGGATTAGGTATAACTTAGGTATAAGTTAGGTATAAGATTAGGTATAAGTTAAGTATAACTCCGGGTTGTCCAAGATCTGGAAGGAGGGCTTCAGAGGGCAGGCAATTATATCCTTATATAAAATAGTGGTAACAAAGGTCTATAATAGCACTACCATTTTATTAAAAGAAAAGCACCAAAAGGTACTCTCTAATTTGTGATTCAAAAATGTGGAAATGCAGAAACATCTAATCATTTTCGTTATCTCTATTAACAATCATGACTTCATAAACAGGACTAAATAAATAGATGGCGCCAGTTTGTACTTCCTGACAACGATAGCGTTTGCGCAGTTTATTCCCTTTAGTAAACTGACGCCCGTCTTTGGTGGCAAATAACGTATGTGGCGGTAATTGTTCTAACAAAAAAACATTCAGGCTTGCGCTCATCATAATTAGCCAATACACGGGTTAAATGTGCTTCGGCACAACTACTTGCTGCAGGATTGCGTAAGGATTGCATCAATGCCTGCCGGATATCATTCGGGAAAATATTATGTTGCAGGAAAACTGCTAATAGATTGCTATAGATTTGTTTCCATTCTTTACCATGTGCGGCCACAGTATGCTTGTATTGCTCAAAAGTAAGCAAGTGCGCAAGCTCGTGGAGTAGCGTTATAAGGAAGGCATACTTGTTTAAATTACCATTTACAGATATACGATGATGCTTGTCTTTATAAGCATTGCGGTAATCGCCTAATATACTGCTTCGTGCCTTTGCAACGGTAAGATGCACTTTGTAGCGGTGCAGGTATTCGACTACATATGGATAAGTATTGTCTGGCAGAAAAGCTGCCAGTGCCTGCATCGGTTGCTCAACTTTTGACATTGTTGCTTTGCTTGTTCATCCTGAATAATCCACGCAATTCCACTATTGTATATACGATATATAACCCCATACCAATGAGCACTGCATAAACATTACGATGCTCGCCGGCTACAAACAAGTATATAAATGTTGCACCTGCAATAACAAACATTTTAATAACGGTAGCCCCCATTACGCTACGTAAAAAAGCATGGGGATTGCTGTTGCGCAAAGCTTTAAAATGTAAATAAGCACTTACAAACATTAGCAGGAAAAGTAGCAGGTTTGCCCCTTGTACTACCAAGTGATTTATACCAATAGCATTCAGTTTTTCATTGAAAATAACACACAGAGCATTCACCGATACAAAAATGAAGATCAAGGGCAAGTAGGTGTTATTTATTTTGAGTTTAGTCATTTTTCTTGTTTGACGTGTCGCGTATAACTTTTATCATCATTGCTACAATAACCAGCAATGGAAAAATCCATATCAGTAAAGGTGTGCTGGTTTTTATCCATCTATCAGCAAGCATGCCAACATACACAAATATGGCAATGCCCGCAATAAGCTGCCATGCAAAGGAAAGATACTGCATCAGCAAATTATTTTTCTGCGGCTTCTTATCCATATTATTAGTCATTCGATATTTCAGACTTCGGCACTTTAAGGTTGGTAGTATCTCTTGGCAAGCTGGTGTTACCTGTTAATACCTGTCGAATACTGTTTAGGTATTGGTCTTTATATTTGATAGCCTGCTCCAGGGAATCGGTACGCATTTTTAAATTCTGTAATTCAATTTTATTCTGCCTTGAGGCACCTTCCCCAGGTATATAATATTTTAAAGGCGTTAGAATAAATAACATGATAGTCAATCCTACCAGCAATACAAATATGGTGCAAAGTCCAATGTACACGCTCAACCGACTCAGTTTGAAGGTAACGACTTCCTCATAGGTATCATCGTTCATTACTACAAGGCGGTAGCGGTTTTGTAGTCGTTTAAAGGTGCTGTTTTCTTCAGTTTTCTCCATACACTATTCGTTACAGTGTGCAATATGCTTGTTAATTACCTATTTATTTGCAAATGTCTTATTTAAATTGATATACGTGCAAAAACAAAGACAGGTATTCGTAACGGAGAATACCTGTATCACAGTGTAATTGATCGTATTTTCTTTCAGTTGGGGCTAACTGCTTTGTTCATATTAATTGTCCTGGATTATGATTTAAAAGCACCTATTTGAAACATTCAATATAAAATAACTACACCTTCACCACATAATACCTGCTCCAAAATACCAGCGGTTAAAGTGATATACATCTTTTACAGGTACAATTTGCCATTCCCACGGAGTACCTGTAAATGGTTGATACTTGTAAGAAGAAGTTTTATAACTATAACCTGCTGATAGTGAAATCTTTAACTTCTTTTGTGCCCTGAAGATAAGTCCTCCACCAACCTTTGCAAAAAAGCCATTACCGAAATGACCACCTGTGGCATACTGATAAATCATTTTCGCATCTTTACTGTTGGAGCTTGTAAAATTGATGCCCGCCGCAGCTTGTACAAAAGGCGCTACAGCCTTATTGCTAAACTTTCTTTTTACATCAACAAATAAGGGTATAGAACGAAACGGATAAAAATCAATACCGCTGCCAACTCCAAACGTGTATTGGTTACAGGCAATGCCCTGTGTTGTGAATACAAAGCCATTTGCAGGATTACTTCCTCTCAAAATACCCCCCTCAATACTACCGCTGTAGTGTATTTTTTTCTGAGCATTTGCAATGCAACTTGTGCTTAACAAAAGCAATAAAATAATAAAGTGGCGCATATTACTGGGTTATTGTGAGTTGTCCTACAATTTGTGCAGCAGCAGGATTTGCATAATTAACCAGATATAAACCTCCTTTAGCAGATACAATAGCCGTTTTATTTATAGCAATTACGTCATAAGTATCTAAGCTGCCGATGGTTGTAATAGGTGTTATGTTTAAAGGATCTGTAGCATTTAAGAGTTTCAACCCATCTTTTCCATCACATATAAATAACAGGTTGCCATCTTTTGCCAGCCCATGCGGGTTGGTAAAGGGATAAGACTTTACAAGTGTTGCATTTGCAGGATCTGTAACATCCAATACATGCAACACATCTTCTGTTTCATTATTACAGGTATTTCCTGTACGCAGGGTTACATACGCGTATTTATCGTCAGCAATCACAGGGTCACAGGCCTGGGCATGCGTGAATGTACCTATTATATTAGGTGCATCAGGGTTATCTACATTGAAGATGTACATACCTTCTTGTGAACCAATGAACAACTGGTTTTTGAATGGATAAATGGTTTCAATGTCAAAACCAGCATCTACATTCGTTACAAATGAAGGGTTTGCATTGTTTTCTATATTGAACACATTCAAGCTATGGTTAGAAACAGTATATAAGCGATTGTTCATCAACGTAAAACGTGCCATAGAGCCACCTATTCCAGCTTGCCCCGGTGTAGCAGCCTTTGACATATCCAAAGCTTCAGGAAAAGCTACATATTCTCTTTGCCACCAGCTATTAACTTCACCTTTAGTTGTAGTATCTACTTTTATCCAATCTACAATGACTTTGTCTGCATCAGGAGAATAGTAGCGTTCCGGAAAAGCCCCTGCATCTGTATCTACCAATTTTGCATCCAGCGGATTGGAAATATCAAATGTTACCAGATCGGTGTAATCATCTGCAAAAAGATAATCACCTTGTACCGCAATGTCTTCGTTGCCTGGTATGGCTATAAATGCAATGTTTTTGGGATTAGCCGGATTGCTGTAATCAATAATATGCACACCTTTATCCATTTCATTCAAGAAAATATAATTGCCTTTTACATATATCTTTCCCGGACTTTCTATTTCCTGTGCAGGACCACTTTTCATATTGGCGCGTACTTCGTCCTTTGTTTTATATACAGGCTTAAAATAAACATACCTTTTAGTAGTCGTGTCTTTAAAACAGCTATTGAAGAGAAGGCAGATAAGAGTAAGCAACAGGAGCGTTGAACAGTATTTCATAAAAAGGATTTTATGGTTTGATAATGATTTAAAGAAAAACGTTGCAGTATTATTTAAAAAAATAAACAGCTCTCAAGCCTGCCGAAAACAAATGGTTGTTGTTGCTTGTGGTATTTTTATCAAATGGTCTGATACTGCTGCGAATAAAAGGTACGAACTGTAATTGTCTGTCACTTGTCTGTATATTTATCAGAATACCTGTTAAGAGACTAGGCTGGTATTTATAATAATATTTGCTGGTAGAAACACTATTGCTCATTCGTACAGCATCAACTGAAGAAAAGTTGCCGCTACTAATGCCATTAAATTTTTGCTTTGCAGCAAAGAGTAATAAATTATCAGCACCGGCACTTATGCCAAACTGTATATATTTTGTATTAATAAAATGCCAGTTAATGCCTGCAAACAGAGAAACAAATTGAAATTTTTGTGTAGCACCATAGCTGCCTGCAAACGATGTAAAAGAATTATTTAAAACAAGACTGTCTTTATAAACTGCTGTTGTGATATTAAAAGACTGGTAATGATAAGCTGCATCAGCAAAAAAATCTAAACATTTGGAAAGTCTTTTCTCAGAGGCTACTCCCAAGCCAAAAGCAAGACCTTGTTTAATTACATTGTTATAATAAAAGCCATTACTTTGGGGTAATCCCCCAACTAAAGAACCTGAACCATTAGAATTAGGTAAAGTAGATGGATTATCAAGACTTTTCTCCATATCTGTCAGCGAGAATAAAGATGATTTTCTGGTAGCAATGCCCCCTTCTGCCAATATTCCCCAATGCCATCCAGTATGCTTTTTTTGTTTATCGATATGGACAGAACCTGGTTTATTAGCACTATCTAAGTTTGTATTAATTGTTGTTGCTGATGGTACTGAGTCGACATTAGGTGATCTACTATCTAAACTGCTCTTAGGAACTAAGTTTGGCTGACTTTGTAATTCAACAGTACTTTCATTTACAAGCTTATTATTATCAACAGTTAGCTTTGGTGTAGTAATATTTTGGCTTAACTCTATACTAATAACATCCTGTGAATCTTTTATTTTCCTGGTTCCTGTAACATTTTCGTCAAAAACTTCATTAATTGTTTTTCCCTCTTTATTAGTGATATCATTAAATGTTTTTATTGCTTTTGATTGTTTACGATTGCTTTTACTGCTATTAGTTTGAAGAACAGTTTTGGCAATAACTCCATTTCCTTTTCCCTTTTCAATATCTGTTTGCAGTTCGTTTAATTGTTCCGGAGGAATTGTTTTTTTATTGGTATCTGTTTGATGAATTGTAATAGTTTTTGCAACTTCCTGCGTTTCCTTGCTGCCTTTATTTAATGTATACAATGCAATGCTGCCGCCTAGCAAACCTAATGGCAATAAGCACCACCAAAGCATAAATCTTCTTTTATGTTTCGGCTCCTGTATTGTATTGCGCACGTTTTGCCATACCTCAGCTTTTGGCTTCATTTCAAAACCATTAGCCATATCACGTGCCTGTTGTTCGAAATTCCTGTCAGACATAAGACGTTTTTTTAAATTCACCCGGTTGCTTTTGCAGCCAGCAGATCAACTGGTTTCTTGCACGCATGTATTGTGAACGACTGGTGCCCTCACTAATGCCAAGTAATTGTCCTATCTCTACATGTGAATACCCTTCAATAGCGTGCATGTTGAAGATGGTTTGATAGCCTACCGGCAACTGGCGGATCATCTCAATCAGTTCTTTTACATGCACATTTATCTCGGGGTGGTCATCGCTTATCACATGCATATGGTCTTCGTTTATCAGCAGATCATTACAGTAGCTTTTATGCTTTTTCAAGAATGCCAGAGCGGTGTTAACCATAATCTTTCTTATCCATGCGCCCAATTCCCCATCACCTTTGTATTTAGACAGATTGGTAAACACTTTTATAAAGCCTTCCTGCAATACATCTTCCGCATCTTCTATTGATTTGGTAAAGCGATAGCATACCCCCATCATCTGGCTGGCAAAAGCATCATAGAGTTGCTTCTGCGCCTGTTCGTTGCCTTTCAGGCAATCTTTTACCAGTGAGTGTGTATTCATGCAGTGCTTTGGTGTTGATGCAAATAATTCAAACAACGTTGCATCAAAGACTAAATAATTTTGATCTGATTGAAAATTATCTTAAAGATCGCTATCCTAGTTAAACAGGAATAATGGACGTGTATAAAAAAAAGGAAAGTCATCCACACATTACTATGTGGACGACTTTCCTTTTAGAATGACATGTTACACGAATAAGGAGTTACCCTCTTTACTGAATCTACTGTGGCTGCTTAGTAGTAGACTTACCAGTCGAATCATGTGATGATTTGTGCGTAGTAGAATGAGTATGCGCAGACTTCTTCGTAGTACTCTTGTGAGTAGTATCAGTTTGAGACTGCTGTGCAAAACTTACTGTTGTTAGCATTAATGCGACTGTGAGGATACCAAAGATTTTTTTCATAGAATTTGCATTTTGTTATAGTCAAGAGACTATGTAAGAAGGAATAAGTAAAATCAGGTTTAGTATTTATCCGCCTCTTTAACGTTCCATTAACATGTATTACTTATTCATCTCTCTTTGCCTTCTTATTCCCACTATGAAGATTACGGCAAAAGGCTTTACCCCAACTCCGGATACAATGGAAACTGCTTCATAAACTCATTCACTTCCCCCTTCAGCTTTTCAATCAGTGCAGTATCATCGGCATGCATCAATACTTTATCGATGCTATCTACCACAAACTGCATGTGTTCTTCCTTCATACCGCGGGTACTAATGGCAGGTACGCCAATGCGTATGCCCGATGTAACAAAGGCACTCTTATCATCAAAAGGCACCATGTTTTTGTTGACTGTAATATCTGCAGCCACCAGTATAGCTTCAGCTTTCTTACCGGTAATGTTTTTATTTCTTAAATCTATTAGCATCAAATGGTTATCAGTACCACTACTAATAAGGTTATATTCTTTTGCTACAAATGCTTTTGCCATTGCCTGGGAATTCTTCACAATCTGTTGTGCATATGCAGTAAATTCTTCGCTTAATATTTCACCAAAAGCAATTGCTTTGGCAGCTATGATGTGCTCCAACGGTCCACCCTGTGTGCCAGGAAAAACAGCAAGGTCTATTAACTTGCTCATCATCTGGATATTGCCTTTGTTGTCTTTGATACCAAAAGGGTTTTCAAAATCTTTCCCGATCATAATAATGCCACCACGAGGACCGCGCAAGGTTTTGTGCGTGGTAGAAGTAACAATATGGCAATGATCAAAGGGAGAACTCAACAAACCTTTCGCAATGAGACCTGCAGGATGCGCAATATCAGCCATTACCAGTGCGCCTACTTCATCGGCTACATTGCGAATGCGTGCATAATCCCAATCGCGGCTGTAGGCACTGGCACCGCAATAGATGAGTTTTGGTTTGAGATCTCTTGCTTTTGCTTCGAGCATATCATAGTCTACAATACCTTCTTTAGTAACACCGTAAAACTGGGCGTTGTAAAGCTTACCACTATAATTTACAGGTGATCCGTGCGTAAGGTGTCCACCCATGCTAAGGTCTAAACCTAGGGTTGTATCGCCAGGCTGCAATACTGCGAGTGCTACGGCTGCATTAGCTTGTGCGCCACTATGTGGCTGCACGTTGGCATATTCAATATCAAAAATTTCCTTCAGGCGGTCTATGGCTAATTGTTCACTTTGATCCACTATTTCGCACCCTCCGTAGTAGCGGCGACCTGGATAGCCTTCTGCATATTTATTAGTCAGAACGCTGCCCATCGCCTGTATTACCTGTAAGGAGGTAAAGTTTTCCGATGCAATTAGCTCAATACCATGGCGCTGGCGCTCTAATTCTTTATGAATAATGTTGAAAATCTGCGTGTCTCTTTGCATGCAATTCTAAAATTTGCTGCAAAAGTAGGTGAATGAGGTATAGATTGAAAGATTAGAATTTAATGCTGTCGAGTTCATGCAGCCTTTTTAATTAACTAAGCTGGTACAACAATTCATAATGCTGCGCTTTTTCATCGAAGCGGCTTAATATCTTTCTTGCAGCAGCGGGCACATAAGATTGCTCATAGTCTTCTCCGGCAAATTGCTTAATTGCTTCATAGTTATCAAAAGACATAATGGTTATAAATTCCACTTCATTAGTACTATTTCTTTTAAGTAACTGAATACCTCTAAAACCACTGATATTTTTTGCTTTGATTCCTATAAATACTTCCTCTTTCAACAATTGTTCGTAAGCAGTTGCATTTTCAGGTGTAGTATAGCCGTGCCAGATTCTTAATATCATGTGACTTTCTTTAGTATAAAAATAAAAGAAAAACTATTGAGAATAGCACTACAATGTAAAGCAACATATCTTATAGCCTACCATTCTCAACGAAGTAACAGAGCATCTCTGCTGGTTGCTCATAGTGTATCTTATTTAAATCTGGTATTATACTATTTTCAGTTAGGTAGCATAATGTGCTTTACCCGAAGTTCGCAGTTCATACCCCGCAACTGGAAACCGGTAACTGGTATTAGCTAATCTATTTAAATCTGGTGTTACTTATTCTTGCCTGCAACTAAATCATAGGAATTTTTAATAAACTGTAGTATCTGCTGCGTTGATAATACACCATCAACAATAACTGTATTCCAATGTTTTTTATTCATATGGTAGCCTGGTAAGACTGATTGCGGGTACTGCTCGCGCAACTCAATAGCTTCTTCAGGGTTGCATTTAACATTGAACTGTATAGGAGAAGTATCTAAGGATAAAAGGAAAAACATTTTGCCTTTTACTTTAAAAACTAAATTGTCCGGGCCAAAGGGAAGGGTTTCTTCTACATCTGGTAGTTGTAAAGCATGAGAGCGAAGTGATTCTATATCCATAGTAATTCACGAATATAACAAACACGAATAAAGCAAATTAGAAAACACCAATTTTACTAATTACACGAACGGCACAAATATTTCCACAGATTGTCTAATTCATGGCGTTCGTGTAATTCAAATAATTCTTTCCATTATAATTCGCGTCTCACACATTTCGCTCAATTACAAATACTTCTTTATTTCTTCCACCAACTCCGATTTCATAATCGGCACACCCATAATTTTGTTATAGCCTTTTGCATCTACCAGGTATTGGTCACGAATAATTTTTATGAGCTGGCCATTATTAATTTCAGGGACTAATACCGTATCGAAGTTCTTCAATATTTCACCTAGATTCTTTGGGAACGGACGAAGATAACGGAGATGTGCATGGCTTACGGCATGACCTTGCTGCTGCAATTCCAACACGGCACTTTTAATGGAACCATAAGTACTACCCCAACCCAGCACTAACACCTTGCCTTTCTCGGGACCACTATCCAATTGCTGTTCAGGAATATACTCTGCGATCTTATCCACTTTGGCCTGGCGCAATTTTACCATCAACTGGTGGTTTTCCGGGTCATAACTTACATTACCGGTAATGTTTTGTTTTTCAATCCCACCAATGCGGTGCTCCAGGCCTGCTGTACCTGGTACTGCCCACGGACGTACGAGCTTTTCATCTCGCAGGTAAGGCTGGAACTTAACTTCATCATCGTCTAAGTTCGGTCTTAAAATTCACACTTGATTGATGGTAGATCATCTGCTTTGCGGGAACTTCCAGGGCTCGGCGCCATTAGCAATATAACCATCACTAAGAATGATAACGGGCGTCATGTGCTGCTACAGCAATGCGTACGGCTTCATATACCGCATCAAAGCAATCGCTGGGGGTAGCCGATGCAATTACCGGCATCGGGCATTCGCCATTTCTGCCATAGTATGCCTGCAGCAGATCACTTTGTTCGGTTTTGGTAGGCAACCCGGTAGAAGGGCCGCCACGTTGCACATTGATAATTACCAATGGAATTTCGAGCATTACTGCCAGCCCCATTGCTTCGGCTTTCAATGCCATACCGGGGCCGGAGGTGGTAGTAACACCAATACTGCCACCATAAGATGCACCAATAGCTGAGCTGATCGCCTGCAATTTCATCTTCTGCCTGGAAGGTGCGGATGCCAAAAGCTTTGTGCTTGCTCAGTTCGTGCAGGATATCGGAAGCTGGTGTAATAGGATAAGTACCCAGGAACATCGGTAAGCCGCTTTTTACAGTAGCAGCTACCAACCCCATAGCCAGTGCCTGGTTACCCATAATGCTGCGATATTTACCTGATGGCATTTTAGCCTTCTCTACCCGGTAACGGGTGGTGAAGGTTTCGGTGGTATCACCATAATTATAGCCAGCCTGCAATACCTTAATATTGCTTTGCAGAATTAATTCATTCTTACCAAACTTTTCAGTAAGGAAGTTAATGGTGCTGTCGAAATTGCGGTTGTACATCCAATAGAGAAAACCCAGCACAAACATGTTTTTTGCGCGGTCTTTTTCCTTGATACCCAACTCCGGAAAATCTTTCAGTGCTTCGCGGGTAAGTTTAGTCACGTCTATTTTAATGACTTCGTAGTTGTGGAGACTGCCATCTTCCAATGGGTTAATGCCGTCGGGATAATTGGCAAGACGCAGGTTTTTTGCATCAAAACCGTCTGTATTGGCAATGAGCTTACCTCCGGGCTTCAGGCTTTTGATATTAACCTTAATGGCTGCGGCATTCATAGCTACCAGTACATCGCACATGTCGCCGGGGGTATATACACGGTCACTGGAAAAATGTATCTGGAAGCCACTCACGCCTGGAAAGTACCTAGTGGAGCACGTATTTCGGCCGGGAAATCAGGAAAGGTGGCAAGATCAATGCCGAGCATGGCGGTGTTGTTGGTAAACTGGGTGCCTGTCAATTGCATGCCATCGCCACTATCACCGGCAAATTTTATTACTACGTCTTGAAGAACGGTCTCTTGTGCTGTTGTCATTTTTACTGAATCGCGCAAATTTACTGCATAACATACGAAGGAAGTAGTTAAATAGAGAAAATGGTGCTTTTATGACTAATCGGAAAGCAAAGGAAGTTTGGTTCTCCAACTTAAGCGCTACGCTGATTTTGTAAAGGCAACTACCTGTTAATAATAGCGCTATAGAGATAGCATAGGAGATCCAGGTCCCTAAAACCAATAATTGTTTAGACTACTGCAGGTGTATTAAATAGTTTTTTAGAATCACTAGTTTCGTGTGTAAGCCTTGTTCACTTTCAATTAATTGATACATTGATATTGTTAAAAAGGTTCGATGTTTCCGTTTTAATAAATGGAAAGAATACATGGAAAGTAGTCCCCTCCCCTTTTTTACTCACAACTTTAATATGTCCATCACGGGCTTCTAATAATCGCTTGATAAGATATAATCCTACACCTGTTCCTTCTCCATGCTGATGTAATCGTTTGTACTTACCAAATAAATGCTGCTTTTCTTCTTCAGATATACCAGGACCATTATCCTGTACTGAAAGCTGAATGCCACCCTCCACCTTTTTTGAACTGATATACAATACAAGTGGTCTATTGTGATGGTGGTACTTTAATGAACTGGATATTAGATTTTGCAAAATGCTACGCACATGAATACGCTCATAAAGCAATATGTATTTATCAGTATCAACATGGATTGTTGCACCTGCATTTTTTATAACCGTTTGCAATTCAGTACTTTTCATTTCATCTACCAGGGCACAAATATCTATTTCTTCCAGGAGTGCTTGTTCTGGTCTAAGTGTTTTGATGGTTTCCCCTAAATACTCAATTATTTCTTTTAATTGATTGACTGATCTTTTTGGAACGCCTATCAGGTTATGCAGGCTCCCATTTGCCGTATCACCTAATGCCATTTCCAAAATACCCAATGATGCTTGCAAGCTTGTAATAGGCGTTTTTAGATCATGGCTGATGATGTGGATAATATTATCCAAATCTTTGTTCATACGGCTCAGCGCTTCATTTTTATATGTTAGTTCCAGGGTGCGCTTCTTAAGCTTTCTGGTCAACTGATGCAGTTTTTTATCAGCATGGTTCATTTTTTTCAATAGCATATAAGCTAGCGGCAACGTACAGGCAGTTATACCCATTATAAGGATAACCAGGGTAAACTCTGGTGTAGAGTCAGTGTACTTAAGTGCAAGCAGGAATATACCCAAAAATAGCGGTGTTGCTGCAAAAAAATAATGTATTGCATAGCGAACCGTTTGTGCAGCTGAATGGCGGTTAAATACTTCAAGTAGCCAGCCTTCATCGGCACTATACAACAATAAGCCTAATGAAGTAGCCAATAAACCAACAGTCGAAGGAAAGGATACTGTAGAAAAATAGCCGGATGTAAATAAATGACCTATATTGAAAAGAATACCTAATAAAGTACTGTAGGTCATCAAAACTCCAAGCACCATAATACACTGTCCTACAAAAAACTTTTTAGCAGTAAACAGCAATACACTGGTGGAAACTAAAACAAAAAGGATAGCTGTGTACAACGACATACGTCCTGGTACTGCATAAGGCAGATTGCTTGCATTGTTGCCGGCAAAGACTATATCCACCTTTAAGTCGATATTAAACAGATATTCTGCTAAAGTGGCAATACCTATGAGTAATACTACAGAAGCAAGCAGTCGCGTAACAATAATTTTTCCCTTTGAAATACTAAACAAGGCAGCACCAATTGATGCTATTGAAAGTGCAGTAATAAACTTCATGGAAGCTCCATTCGACAAGAACATATATAAAAGGGGTATGTTAAATATCCGTCCTAACATTCCCGCTGTGCCAATCAGTATAGTCGTTATTGCCAAATAGTTGATAATGGATTCCGATCTCTTGTACAATTCCAATTTTTTTGCAAATAAAGCAAGCTTAGTACCAAGTTCCAAGATAAAGCAAAATTTTTTAATTTAACAAAATTGAAAGAAGCTGTCTGGTTTACCATAATGGTATCGCGCAGACGCTATAGCAATGCGTGTACTACGGATTGGCAATGCGTACATATTTTTCTATGCTTCCATCAGCAAAAACAATCCCGGTGTAAATCGTGAGTGTATCATTGGCAATATGAAAATATCGCGGTAAGAGTGTATCATTATTAAGCAACATAGCATCTGATACTGCATTTGTTTCAGGGTTAACGCCTTTGGTTAGCTTATAAGCCCCACTATCCCACACTTTACCCTTGCTTGTAAACCAATATGCAGTATCTGCAAAGTGCTTTATGTAACCATTACCAGGTTTCGTTTTGTCAGGTCCTGCCAAACCTGTACTACCACCATACAGGTACCTCAACTCCCATACGCCAGGTAGTGTTTGCAAGCCAGGTACTTTGTTATTTGTTGTAGAGATGTCTTTTTTACAACCAATAAAAGGTTGAATACTTAGAGCAACAATTAGTAACCATTTATATAATTTCATAGACACTTTTGAAACATGATAGTGCTTAAGATGTAAATGTTGCATGTATCAGTAAATTGTTTTACTGAATATATTACTATGAGAAAGCAGGTCATGCAGACTTACACTTAATATTTTACCTTCACCACCAGCCAGATACATACCCTAAAAAACACCACTTTCCAACTCAGACCAGCTACCCATATAGGAACCATATAAGGTATTATAGGTACCCTAAGCTATACTGCCCCTGTTAATTCCATCCTGCTCCCAATTAAAGTCATACTTCAGCCTATGCGGCAGATATATTTCTAATACCATTTTCAATTATATAGCCTGATATACAATCTGCACTCTACGCAAGGTTGAAGTGCCTCAGAATTTCTCCTTACCAGTATTATACTATTTTCTGTTGGGTAGTATTCTATGCACTACCCAAAGCGCACAGTTCAAATCCGGCAACCGGCAACCTGTAACTGGTATCAGCTAATCTATTTGAATCTGGTATTATACTATTTTCAATTGGGTAGTATTATATGCACTGCCCAAAACTTACAGCTCATAACCGGCAACTGGCAACCGGTAACTGGTATCATTCTACCTATTTGAATCTGGTATTAGACATACCTGAGTTATACCTAACTTATACCTAACTTATACTTAACTTATACCTAACTTACACCGGATATCCTCCCTGTCTCCTCTTGATTAACACCTGATGTAAGCCCTGGTTACCCTCACCCTAAGCTATTCACACCAGTAATCCGCAGAATCCTGTAGACGGGTAGCTGGCTACTCATTTAAATCTGGTACAAGATCACAATTCTACATTACTTTGAAACAAACTCTCCATACATCTATCCACGCTCTACAAAAATCTTTATACCCGGGCAACCCTTTTTATTATTAAGCGTATTTTATAATAAGTAAAAACCTGACTGCATTTGCAATTATAAAATGCAGTAAATCATTCAGTAACTATAGCTAAGCTGGCGGCTGTGTTGCTGAGAAACATACTACATAAACCATCCTGCGTCTGTGACATTACCCCCCCTGTGGTAAGCAGTACTATTACCATTTAGCAGTGTTTTATCCTCACATGAAACAAAGCAATATGGTAACGGTATTATAAGGTGCTCTTTCCTCATTAAACAAATAAAAACTATTATGAAAAAAGCAACAATCGCTTATTGTCTTTTACTGCTGTTGATGATAGCAGCCTGTTCTAAAAATGATAATCCTTCAGGTCCTCCGGTAGTGGAGAATAATGTACTGTTATCTTCTAACGCAACGTTTGGTAATATCCTAACGGATAGCCTGGGTAAAACATTGTATTTCTTTTCCATTGATGCTGATGGCAACTCAGGCTGTAGCGGCAACTGTGTGGCAAACTGGCCGGTATTTTATAAAGACAGTCTACGTTTAGCGAGCGGATTAGATAAATCTGATTTTAGCACCATCCTGCGCAGTGACGGACAAAAGCAAACAACATATAAAGGTTGGCCGCTGTATTACTTTGCTGGTGATACTAATGCTGGTGATGTGAAGGGAGATAAAGTAGGTGGTGTATGGTTTGTTGCCAGGCCCGACTATACATTTATGCTGGCAAAAAAACAATTGGTGGGCAAAAATGGGGTGAACTATGACAGTACCTCTACGCCAGGCACATCACTCAGTACTTATATAACAGATGATTGGGGAAGAACACTGTATTCATTTTCACCAGATAGCTTTAATGTAAACAGGTTCACAAAGCCTGACTTAAGTAATAACGGCTTTTGGCCAATACTCGAAGGAACTACTGTACAAAATGTACCTTCTGTTTTTTCAAAGGATGACTTTACCACCATTAATGTGTATGGTAAAACACAATACACTTACAGAGGCTGGCCAATGTACCACTTTGGTGGCGATTCACTGGTAAGAGGCAAAACGCTTGGCGTAAGTGTGCCTGTGCCAGGTGTATGGCCGGTATTTTTGCAAACCTCAGCAGTAGCACCTAAACCGTAAATATATAATGTTGATAACTATTAGATTAAAGGATTAATCATCTATTGGTTTCTGTACTATTTGTGGGCATCACTACTCAAACCATTCATTATGTTGCTCCTGTACACGGATGAATGTAGTGCGCTTGGTCAGTTCCTTTAACTGCCGGGCGCCTACATAGGTGCAGGCAGAACGCAATCCACCCAATACAGAAAGCACGGTATCACGCACAGGTCCTCTGTAAGGTACCTGAACAGTTTTGCCCTCCGATGCACGGTAGTTTGCCATGCCACCGGCATACTTATTCATGGCAGTTTCAGAACTCATACCATAGAACTGTTTGTACTGTTTCCCACCAGTCTCTATCAGTTCACCACCACTTTCTTCATGACCAGCAAGCATACCACCAAGCATTACAAAATCGGCACCGCCACCAAAGGCTTTCGCAACATCACCGGGCACTTTGCAGCCACCATCCGAAATAATTTGTCCACCTAATCCATGCGCTGCATCAGCACATTCTATAATAGCTGATAACTGAGGATATCCAACGCCGGTCTTCACCCGTGTAGTACACACAGAGCCGGGACCAATGCCCACCTTTACCACATCAGCACCCGCAAGCAAAAGCTCTTCTACCATTTCACCGGTTACTACATTGCCGGCAATAATTACTTTACCGGGATGCTTAGCGCGTGTCTTTTTTACAAAGCGAACAAAATGCTCGGAGTAGCCATTGGCAACATCAATACAAATAAACCGCAACTGCGGAAAGGTCTTTAACAGCATATCTGTTTTCTCTGCATCGGCAGCACTTGTGCCGGTGCTTACTGCAATGTGTTCAATAATATTTTCATTTGCATGCAGTATAAACTCCTGCCACTGTTCAACACTGTAATGCTTGTGAATAGCAGTAAACAGGTTATGCTCTGCCAATGCTGCAGCCATCCCAAATGTGCCAACAGTGTCCATATTGGCAGCAATGATGGGGATACCTTCCCAGTCCTTCCCACCATGCATAAACTTAAATTTCCTTACCAGCGATACTTCGGAGCGGGTACTTAGTGTAGAACGTTTGGGACGTATCATCACATCTTTAAAACCCAATTTTATATCAGCCTCTATACGCATATTCTTCTGTTTCGTTTTTATGAAAGTTAAGAAATTGTTATGGATAAAACATAGCACCATTCAGCAGTAAACTTCCTTGTGCAAGATTAATAGTGTTAATCATCTGAATTACAAAGCGATTGTACTTTTTTCCCAACCTCCTTTGGTAAAAATTCTACACCTATTCCACAATTAATGAAAAAGTTATAATATGTAAGATAGATAATTTCAACCTAATTGAAATAGCGGCATAGTTTTTCATCTTCCCTTACACATGTTAGCGCAAGAACATCCTACGGGAATGAACGAAAACATATATAACGAAAGCTTACCAAAAGAGCAGCAACTGATAATACCAGTTATAGAAGAAATTGCCAGTGTAGATAAGCAAGTGGTAGTAACCGGTAAAGTGAGGATTGAAAAACAGGTAGAGGAAAAAAGCGAAGCTGTGAATGTAAACCTGCAGCATGATGAATATACCATCAGGCGGGTAACAAGAAATGAATATGTAGATGAAGGGGTCCCGCAAGTACGGCATGAAGGCAATACGCTCATCATTCCGGTAGTAAAAGAAGTATTTGTAAAAAGATTATTGCTGGTAGAAGAAGTACATATAATAAAAGATATAGTAACTACCAGTGAGCAGGTAAATATTTCCTTGCGTAAAGAAACAGTTACCATTAACCGTACAACGGATAATGAGAATCCATCTGCATAATAAATTTTCACCATAAAAAACAATACATCATGAGACAAACAGTAATAGGCTTGTTCAACAAGTCTGCCGATGCACAACAAGCAGTGCAACGTCTTTTAAGTAATGGTTTTACAAATGATAACGTAGATATTTCTCTGGGTACTACAAGTGCCAACACCGCTACTACTAGCAGCAGTACAAGCAGCAGCACAACCGGTAGCACTAACTTTAACCTTGACACTGATGACCGTGATGAGCATGAAAGCGGCATCTCCCGTTTCTTTAAAAACCTCTTTGGCGACGATGAGGATACTGATGCGAACAGATACAGCAAAGCCAGCCGTGGCAAATCAATCGTAACCGTACATGCAATGTCAGACGAAGAAGCCAAAAGGGCTTCAGATATTCTGGATGATGCCGGTGCTGTTGACGTAGATGAAGATGCTGATGAATCCGATTACCGTACTTCTGGTGCAGCACCAGTGGGTGCCTTTAACGATACTACCGGCACATCTATAGGTACTGGTACTGGCTGATATGACGACTGCACGATAAGGTTGACAACTGGTACCACTACTGGTTTAACATCTGACACCGGTTATACGGGTACTTCTGACAGGGATATTACAAATACTAGTGACAGTGATATAACTGATAAGACAATTCCTATCATAGAAGAGAACCTGCAAGTAGGAAAAAGAACTGTGCAAACCGGTGGTGTACGTTTAAGAAGCCGTATTGTAGAGAAGCCGGTAGAAGAAGAACTGAGACTGCGACAGGAAAGAGTTTATGTACAAAGAAATCCTGTAGACCGTCCTGCTTCAGAATCAGACTTTACTACTTTTAAAGAAGGTCAGGTAGAAGTAACAGAACATGCTGAAGTACCGGTGGTAAACAAAGAAGCCCGTGTAGTGGAAGAAGTAAGCCTTGGTAAAGATGTTGACCAACGTACAGAAACTGTGCGCGACACCGTAAGAAAAACAGAAGTGGATATAGACAACCTGGAAAACAAATCCAGTTCAGATACAACCTGGAGAAACAATAGTTAAAAAGAGTGGCTGATAAGAAGGGTAGAAAAAGGCGGAGCTCAGGCTCCGCTTTTTATTTGCTATAACATTCTATAATATGCAAATCAAGGGTTGGGAAGTGATGTACGATTTTGCTTAGCGGCCAGGTTTGTTTTGGGTTTGAATGGAATTGCATAGGCTTAGAGCGAGCTTTAGCACCGCTTATCCATGAAATATCCATGGCTTTGCCATGACTTTGCTATGGCTTTACCATGGCTTTAGTATGGTTCAGGAAGGAAGTTAGCAGGGCTTGATGAGTGCCTATGATGTCCTTATAAACAGAGGTAAGCTATGTGGTTGATCTTATAGTTGTTCAGAAGGTGCTTTTTCTCAACATGGGGAAGAGCAGGAAGTGCTGTTGCCTTATATAGCAGCCAGCTTGTAAGAATATCACCTGACCACCCCCTACCTGGTGCTCTATTTTACAAAATTCCAACCCTTGATTAGCATATAACACCAGTTTCACTTAGGCAGCCTTATAAATAGCTGCGAGCCTTATCTTGTCCCATAATTTTTATTACTTGATCTCTGGAGCACTTGGAGTTATACTGAACTTATACCGAAGTTATACTGCATATAACTTATACCGGATCTCCCTGGTATCTCCTCCCTATCTGCGTCGTATCTGCGCTGTATCTCCTCCGTATCTTGTTTATTGAAACTTACCCCTTCATTCTTTGCTCTTACTCTTGAATCTTAATACTTGTCTCTTGTAAACATTCGTCTGCTTGTATTTTATGGGACAAGTTAAGGCTGCGAGCTATGAGCCGTGAGCAGAGAGCATCTAACGCTACCAATCAGAAGATGGTATAAGCTCTACTTATAAATTTAGAATGCCTTCACATCGTACATCACAAATCATACATTGTACATAATCACCGCCCATTTACCCCAAAAATCTCCCTAAATCCCCGTCCAGACTTATTATCTTCGCTACGATGGAGAAAAAACTATTTCTGCTTGATGCATATGCCTTAATTTACCGTGCTTATTATGCACTTATCCGCAACCCGCGCATTACTTCCAAAGGTAAAAACACCAATGCGCAATTTGGTTTTACAGGTACATTATTCGAGTTGATAAATAAAGAAAAACCCACGCATTTAGCCGTGTGTTTCGATACTGGCGCGCCCACCGAAAGGCACACTGATTTTGCAGCATATAAAGCTAACAGGCAGGCTGCTCCCGAAGACCTGAGCGACTCCATTGATGACATCAAACGTATTATCCGTGGCTTCAATATACCGGTAGTTGCTGTTGATGGCTATGAAGCTGATGATGTGATTGGCACACTTGCCTGGCAAGCCGCCGATACCGGCTATAGTGTATATATGGTAACACCCGATAAAGATTATGGTCAGTTACTCATACACCCGCATGTGTGTATTTATAAGCCACCCTATATGGGCTCACCAATGGAAATTCTGGATGCAAAAAAAGTATGTGAGAAGTGGGACATACAACGGGTAGAACAGGTGATAGATATATTAGGATTAATGGGTGATGCGGTGGATAATATTCCCGGCATTGCCGGAATTGGGGAGAAAACTGCTGCAAAGCTTTTAAAGGAATATGACACACTGGACAATGTGATTGCCAATGCCGATAACATCAAAGGTGCTTTGGGTGAGAAAATCCGCAAGGGCAAAGACGATGCGATCATGAGTAAAAAGCTGGCAACCATCATTACTAACGTACCTGTACAATTTCATGAAGAAGATTTTAGATTAAAAAGCTGGAACAGCCAGGCACTGGAAGAAGTATTTATGGAGTTGGAATTTAAAACATTAGGTAAGCGCATCCTGGGCGACGATTTCAATGCGTACGCCCCACCATCACCTCCACCAGTACAACAGCAAAGCCTGTTTGGCAATACAGAAGATGCGAGTGAACTTATTCCACCTGAAGCTCCACCTGGAGATGTACCAGAGCCGCCATCAGCAGGGTTGGTAGTAGATAAAAACATTCACAATACACCACACAATTATGTTTTAGTCCAAACCGATGAAGAAATTGCTGTCATGTTACAGCAACTTATGCAGCAGCCAGAGATTTCTTTTGACACCGAAACAACGAATATTGATCCTAATGATGCGCATCTGGTGGGCATGAGTTTTAGCTACAAAAATGGCGAAGGTTATTATGTTGCCTGCGTTGAAAGTGAAGAGCGCACCAAAGCTATCTTACAACAGTTAAAGCCCCTTTTCGACCGTACGGATGTAAACTGGGTGGGGCAGAACATTAAGTACGACATGATCATAATGAAGTGGCATGGCATCCAGCTAAAAGGAAGCTTGTTTGATACCATGCTCGCACATTACGTTATTGAGCCGGAAGGCAGGCGTAATATGGACCTGCTGAGTGCACAATATCTTGGCTATGAACCAGTGCATATAGAAGAATTGATTGGCAAAAAAGGGAAAAACCAGCTTAACATGCGTGATGTGACGCTGGATAAAATAAAAGAATACGCTGCCGAGGATGCGGATATTACCTTGCAGTTGAAGGATAAATTCTTACCCTTACTTAAAATACGCCAGGTAGAAAAAGTATTTTATGACGTAGAGTTGCCCTTGTTGGAAGTATTGACAGAAATGGAGTATGAAGGCGTTAAAATAGATGAGAACTTTCTAAAAGATTACTCGATACAATTGGATATAGAAGCGAAAGCCACAGAAGATCGCATATTTGAAGCTTGTGGCACTCGATTCAACATCGGCTCACCAAAGCAGTTGGGTGAAGTATTATTCGAAAAATTAGAACTGGACCCTAAAGCAAAAAAAACAAAAAGTGGTCAATATGCCACCGGCGAAGAGGTGCTGGCAAAGCTTGCCAATCAGCATGGCGTGGTAAATGATATTTTAATTTACCGTGAATTATCCAAGTTAAAGTCAACCTATGTAGATGCTCTTCCCCTGATGATCAATAAAAAAACTGGTCGTGTACATACTTCTTACGCGCAGTCTGTAGCCGTAACGGGGAGGTTGAGCAGCACTGCACCAAATCTACAGAATATCCCCATCCGCACTGAGAGAGGCAGGGAAATACGCAAAGCATTCGTTCCAAGAGATAAAAATCATGTGCTCATCAGTGCCGACTACTCACAAATAGAACTACGCATTATTGCCTCCATCAGCGGCGATGTGAATATGTGTGACGCCTTCATGCAAAACAAGGATATTCACACTGCTACGGCTGCCAAGGTATTTGGTGTGCCCGAAAACGAAGTAACCAAAGAAATGCGCTATAAGGCAAAGAGCGTTAACTTCGGGATCATATACGGGCAGGGAGCTTTTGGTCTGGCAGATAATTTAGGCATCAGCCGTGCAGAAGCTAAGGAGATCATTGAGAATTATAAAAAGGAATTTGCCGGCATTACGAAGTACATGGACGACATGATCAAATTTGCCCGTGAACATGGTTACGTAAGCACTATCATGGGCCGCAAGCGGTGGCTGCGCGATATTAACTCCGGCAACTTTACTGTGCGCTCTTTTGCTGAGCGTAATGCTATCAACTCTCCTATCCAGGGCACGGCTGCCGATATGATAAAACTGGCGATGATAAAAGTTCACCAGGCTATGCAGGCAGCCAATCTGCAATCGCGCATGATACTACAGGTGCATGATGAGTTGGTATTTGATGCCTTAAAAAGCGAAGTAGAAATACTAAAGCCTATGATATTGGAGAACATGAAAACTGCGCATCCATTACCGGGTGACTTGCCAGTAGAGGCAGAAGTAGGAGTTGGGGTGAATTGGTTGGAAGCACATTAACATCAGATTAACACTATAAGCCTGTAAATGTAGTTTTCATTTACAGGCTTTTTTATTCATGCTAACTATAACTGAATTTTTTATTCATACTGTCTGCTGTTCTGTGTATTGATTCTCATTGATCAATAAGAGTAACAAAGCCGTAATACTAATAATGTTAGTTAATTCTACCGGCAAAGGCATTTTTTTACACATCAAAATATGGTATTTTTGCCTCAGTTAACTACGATACCGATGTTTACTATACCTGACAAAAGCCGAGAAAAAGATTTATTGTTTATAAAAGAAAAGGAAGTTGTATTATGTATTCTTATGATTTGTTAGAACTGGATTGTTATTACATAGTGCAGTTGAATGAAGGTGACTCGCTGACACTGCTACAGGTAAAAGTAAAAAGTGACTATTGTGTATATGCTGTAAATTATGCTGATACGACAACCATGCTATGGGTGAAAAAAACAGATATGATTCATGACATCATTGAATGCCTTACTGACCAAACGGCTCAGCAGTGGCTGAATGTGTACAATGGCAGCGAAGATGCATATTATGAAGAAGACGAAGAGTAATAGGAATAATTAAAAATAATACCTGTTGATTATACGTTGTAAAAAGAAAAAGGGACTACATGCTTAGATATAGTGCTATGGTAGTAGCCCTGGCAGTGGCGCATTTATCTTTTGCCCAATGTAAAACTTATTTCATTGGTGTAAAGGGTGATACGCTCAACTGTACAGACAATGGGGGTTCAAAACAAGGCAAATGGGTTGTAAAAACACCTCCGTTACGTGGGGAGCCCGGCTTTGAGGAAGAAGGTGAGTTTAAAAACAACAAGAAAGAAGGTTATTGGCGTCGCTACAGTGAGCAAGGTGATGTAATGGCTATAGAAAACTTTAAATACGGCTATAAAAACGGCATTTCGCAGTACTATTCGCTGCAGGGCTTGATCCGCGAAGAAAGCTGGCGTGCAGTAAATCCGGAATATCCTTATGATACTGTACGGGTGTATGACCTGAAAAACCCTGACAAGTACGACCTGCGTATAGTAAAGGTTGAAGGCACCTCCTATAAACAAGGCACCTGGAAATACTACGACCAGCAAACAGGCTTGATCACCAAAACGGAGGATTACATAATGGATAAAAAAGTTGATCCGTTTACAGGACGTAACCAGGATGGAGCGGCGGCAACAGCAGATACAAGTGCTATAGCTAAAAAGAAAATGGACAAGCCGGCGGAAGTACAGCAATATGAAAAGAAAAATTCCAATAAGAAGAAAATAAAAGTGCGGGATGGCGCAACTGGATATTAAAGGGTAATTAGGGTGATTTTTGTAATAGAGAGGATTTGGAGAATTAAGTAAGATAGATTGTTTTTGTAATAATAAAGGTTTCGAGCTTAAGAAAGTTCGAAACCTTTATGTTTTAGATTATGGCAAATGTGACCCGAACATGTTTATACAAAGCTGCTAATGGGAAAATATATACTGCTTAATGGAAATGCTGATGTATAAACCTGTATTTTAGCCTGCAATTATTGCTTTGCCTTTATTCATTTTTAAATACCTGTAAAAACGTATGAAACTTCGATCCTCTATTACAAAAACACTTCTTGTACTTACTAGTATGCTTGTTTTCATTTCAGTTAATCAATGCTCAGGAAATAGGGCTTGAATTGTACAGTCTGCGTGAAAAGTTTAAAACCGATGTGCCAGGCGCACTGGCAACTATAAAAAGCTGGGGCATCCACGAAATTGAAGGCGGCGGCACCTATGGATTACCAATGGAGGAATATAAAAAGCTGCTTGCACAAAATGGTTTGAAAATGATTAGTGTAGGTGCCGATTACAATACACTAGCAAAAGATCCACAGGCAGCTATTGATGAAGCTAAAGCTCTTGGTGCCAAATACATTATGTGCTCATGGATATCACATAATGGTGATGAGTTTACTATTGAGGATATTAAAAAGGCTGTTGATGTATTCAACACTGCCGGAAAACAAATACATGATGCAGGATTGAGTTTCTGCTATCATACACATGGCTATGAATTCAGACCATATGAAGGTGGGACTCTATTTGATTACTTAGCAAAACATACAGATCCTAAATATGTTAATTTTGAAATGGATGTATTTTGGGTAAAACATCCCGGGCAAGACCCTGTGGCTTTGATGCAAAAATATCCTACCCGTTTCATACTCATACACCTGAAAGACCGAAAGCCGGGTACCGAAGGCAACCAAAACGGTCGTGCACCTGAAGAAACAAATGTTGTGTTAGGACAAGGTGATGTAAATATTGCTGCCGTGATGAAAGAGGCAAAAAGAATTGGTATTAAACATTACTTTATCGAAGATGAGTCTCCTAATCCGGAACAACAGGTACCACAAAGCCTTGCTTATTTGCGTCAGTTGAAATGAGTATATATAAACCCGGATTAGTTTCGATTAAGGTAGCTTTATAAAAAGCTGCGAGTTATGAGCCGTGAGCCTCAAGCAGAGCATATTAGATTACCCAATTGAAAATGGTATAATAGTATAAGCAATACTCCGGCAGTTTTTAAAAAATTACACCTAATAGATTGATTTTCATATTGTTTGGTGTTTTACAAATGATCTCTAGAAGTCCTTCAATATTAGTTTGTTATGAAAAAACTTCCGGACTATTGTATAAGATAATTGACAATTTAATAAATACATGTGCCGGGCTAAAGTTTTCTTGCCCGGCATTTATTCATGTCAAGCCATTCAATCGTAATTTATGAATACTTAAGTCTTTTGATTTCCCTGCATGGCATCAAATGGTTTACTGTCAGGTTGGCTAACACTGTAATTGCCCTTAGTACTACTTATTAACTCTTGCTGTGCTTCATTGAGATAGCTGGAATAACCGGTACCACCAGCACCGGAAGCAAGATCTTATTCATTGAGATCAATACTACCGCATCCTCCGCCCTTCATTGCCTGGTTCTTTGTACCTATATTACTAAACTTAGCTGTATTGCTTTGATCGTCAAAGGTGGTGCCGCTTACTTGTCCATAGTTGCGTTCACTATCACCCACACTCATTTCATTATTTGTTTTGTTGAATTCTCCCAAATTTTCAGCATGCTCCTGCAGCATTTCTTCTTTTATACCCTCCGGCTCATTGCGACCGTTAAGTTCTGCATTCAATGTGTTTTGTTCTTGTATATATTGTTTGTTTTAAAATGATTGATTTCATACTTCCCCACTCCTCTTATGCTTGCAGGTATAGAGAAAACAGAAAGATTATTGCCAAAAGCAGGGTACAGTATAGCTTTAATCCGATAACATTTATGCCTGTAAGAATAAGGATATATCCAAGCAGTTCATGTATATCCAAAACCAAATAATACCTGGCAAGAAAAATGTTCAACTGCAACATTGTAATTCTCTGGTAACTTCACTATATGAAAACAGAAAAAGAGAAAATGATTGCGGGTGAACTGTACGACCCACTTGATAAACAACTTGTTGAGGATAGACTTAGAACACGCCTGCTTATAAAAGCGCTTAATGATACGCGTGAAAATGAGATAGTAGAAAGGATTCAAATTCTACAACAATTAATACCACACGCCGGAGTAGGCTTATGGCTACAACCACCATTCTACTGCGATTATGGCTATAACATGAATGTAGGTGAAAAGGTGTTTTTCAATTTTAATTGTATAGTACTGGACGTAGCACCTGTAAAAATCGGCAGCCGCACGATGTTTGGTCCTAATGTGCAGATTTATACTGCTACACATCCATTAAACTATAAAGAAAGGGCATCAGGATTGGAGTATGCGAAGCCTATTGTTATAGGAGAAGATGTATGGATTGGTGGTAGTGCTGTTATTTGTCCTGGTGTTACGATAGGAGACAGAACAGTAATTGGTGCAGGTAGTGTTGTAACCAAAGATATACCTGCTGATGTGTTTGCTGCCGGCAACCCTTGCAAAGTAATAAGATCCTTGGACAATAGAAGACGAATAACTGGCATCTTTCAGCGAGGTAATGTATCAATTTAGCAGATCAAAATATACTTTCCTTCACATTCTACTCTCCTGCTCTTTTTAGTATTAATCATCCCACACTTATATAAAACCTTGCAACTGTTAATGGATATAATAGATTTATGCACATCTTAGTGTGCAAGCTTAAATGAAGCATGACTCAAGGGTGCAGATAGTGAGTAAATAAGGAGTTAATGGGAAGTAGGTATGGAATAAGAATCACAGTAGTCGTATTGTTATCAATACCTATTTCTGATAACATCTGCATTCTTCTCAGTTCAAGTGCAACGGGGCTTTCTTCCATTTGATTGGCACCTTGCGTCAGTTTGATGGAGGCTTCCAGTAATGAATAACTTGCCGTTAGAGGAAAAGTTCTGAACAATCTTGTCAGTAGCAGCTTTTAGCGAGGTATCGTAAGTACTTCTTCTAAAGATAACATTATTCCTTGACAATAAGAGACATATAACAAATCTTCTCTACCATTTACCGCAGGTATAAAATTCTTTTTTGGTTTTCATAAATTCTTTACCTTAATAGGATAAAACCAAGCGCTATGAAACCTGCAATTTTACTCTGCCTGGTAGTGGCATTTGCATGCGAAGCAAAAGCCCAATTCACCATCCTTCCACAGATCGGTTTTGAAAATACCGAAACTACTATAACATATAATAAGGGAAAGGCTTTTTCACCGTTTTGCGAGAATGTATCGCCGCAAGCTGCTGTTAGCTTTAGCTATAACTTTAAAAATGCACATGGTCCTTTTATTGGGGTAGCTTCCAGCCGTTCAGTTGTACAATATGGTTTTACAGATCCTGAAACAGGGATGAATGTTTATACTGCATCAAAAGGCTCCACACAGCTTCGCCTTGAAGGTGGGTACCAGTTTTCTTCTAAACGTATTTATTTTAGTAATGCCCCTGCTGAACACCACTCTTTATGCAGCGAATATCAAAAACTTGCACAACTATTTAGTTGCGGAAAGTCCCATATTAACACCAATAATGATAATACAGTAAAGGCAAATGCAAAAACTAAAGACACACGGGTATGGATGCGTATTCAGCCCTTGATTGGTGTAGCCTACCTCCCTAATACGCCTCGCTCAGACATCTATATAAAACCCGGAGCTGGACAGCCTGTATATGAATACAATGCCGGCAACTGGACAACTGCTTTACTGACCGGTGTGAATTTTGAATTTGGTCAGGAGGAGCAATCAAAATTTATTATTAGCCTGAACTGTGTAAATGGCCTATGTACCGGAACAAAAAGCATTACTACCGGGACAGAGAACAAATCCATTACTACAAATCTGAAATCTTACGCTTCGGGCTGTAACATAAGAATAGGTATCCCTTTTTCGTTTGCTAAAAAGCATTCTGTATTAAAACAACAGGCAAGTGAGCCAACTTACAAACCAGAGCACCGGTGCGGGCAGTATAAAAGCTACTATGGCGGGCATTGCACCAGAAAGATTTGATAAACTTTCTAGCATCCTGAAACAGGATCTGGTACTAAAATGGTATTAATGTAATAGTCAGTCTCTTAAAACATACATTGCAGTAAGAAACCGATAAAGGCCTCGCGTGTTCAGAGCAACAAAGGTCATAGATCCGGACATCATCCTAATGATGTGTGCTTTTAAACATTGCCTTTCTATACAGTGAAGACCTGTAATTTTACTACCGGAAAGTTATCAACCTATAAAAGACTGCTATGATACATAAACTTCAACTTCTAATATTATTCCTTTCTATTTCATTAGTTAGCTTTTCACAATCGAACAACAAACCAGCATTACCTAAAGGTTGCGTTCAATTTACTCCCGGCGACATGCAATGGATTGATACCTCTTCTGTACTTGCGAAAGGCACTAAATATTGCGTACTATATGGAGATATTAAAAAGGCTGCACCTTTTGCAATTCGATTACAACTACCACCTAACCTGATAATAAAAACACATCATCATCCCAACGATGAAGTTGTTACAGTGCTTGATGGATCTATTTCAGTGGGGTTTGGAGAAAGGACTGCATCATCAGAAACAAAAACCTTCATGGCAAATAGTTTTTATGTAAATGCAGCTACTGTGGAGCACTTCGTTATTGTTGGAAGCGAAGGAGTGACCATTCAAATCAATTCACTTGGTCCATGGATTACTACTTTTAAATAAGGAAGAGTTTTTCATATTAATGCTGACAGGATTTAGAATCCTGTCAGCATTCTTTATAAGAATACCCTACTTAAACAAACCAAATTATCAGCGGCTTACTACCCTTCCTACGCTCAAAAACTTCCCTTCTCAATCTTGGGTTGCATCAAGTTATACCTAACTTATACTTAAGTTATAGCTAACTTATACCTAACATATACCTGATCTCCTCCCTATTTGCTCGGTATCTCCTCCTCAGTAATTCCATACTTACGTGGTCCCTAAGCTATACACACCGGTAACCAGCAACTGGTAACTCTACGCTCCCCTTTTTAGAGTGTAAGGTTATCTCCCTATTTACTCACACCTAAAGCCATACACATAAGTAGCCGGCAATCCCAAAATCCTGTGGACTAATAGCTGCCTACCTGGTTAAATCGTATTATTTTGCTTTTCGTAAGTTATTTCTCTAGTTTGATTAATTATGTATTGGTTATTGCTAAGAATATATAACTTTCGTTGGCTTATTTTTTGATAATTTTATCAAGTTATTAACTGATGCCTGTGAATAACTAAAACTAAAAAATCTGATAGTCAATAAAATAATTAAAACAAAAAAGAATTGCAGCCATTTTCTTCAAGAATAATAATTGGTAAGCATTTTATTAAGAGTTTACATTAAAATAGCTAGTACTTATTCATCCTTTCTGGTGTCTTAAAAGCACTTATAAAAAGTACACTGGATAGTATAAATTATACTTTATAATACAAAAATGTAAACCTGCTGGCTTAGCAATTTAAATTGAGAAAACATTACAGTAATTGTGCTGCCATTAAATCTGATATTAAAAACTAACATTGAATGCGATGAAGGACAGCTTTCTTCATTCAACCAGAAGCTTATTATCCCATCATTTATAAACCAAGAACATGAAGAAAAAACAACTGTATTATGAAAGTAGTATAAGCCGGCGGCTTTTAGTAGCATTGTTACTTACAATTGTTATTTGCACTGGGTTACTGGCACAAACCCGAAGTGTAACAGGTAAGGTAACCAGTGCAATTGCCACCGATAGTACGCTGTCAGGCGTAAGTGTACAGGTAAAAGGCACTAAAACAGGTACTGTAACTGATAACAACGGCAACTTTGCCCTTAATGTACCGGCAAATGCGGTTTTGGTATTCAGTGCAGTAGGCTACACAACGCAGGAGGTGCCCTTAAAGAACCAAACTACTATTACTGTACAACTGGCAGCAGATGTGCAATCCCTGCAGCAAGTAGTAGTAGTGGGCTATGGTACGCAAAGGCGAAGAGATGTAACCGGCGCTGTAAGCAGCGTCTCGGCTGCTCAGATTGAGAAGGTGCCTGTTAATACTGTAGATCAGGCTTTGCAGGGCAGGGCCGCAGGTGTTCAGGTGAGCAATAATGACGGTGCTCCGGGCAGTTCAGTCAGCGTACAAATAAGGGGTGTTGGTAGCCTTGCTGCTTATGGCAATGAGCCATTGTATGTGGTAGATGGTTATCCTATAAGTGGAGGTCTTAATAACATCAACCCAAATGATATTGCATCTATTGATGTGTTAAAAGATGCTTCAGCAACCGCTATTTACGGAGTAAGAGCCGCTAATGGAGTTGTGATTATTACTACCAAAAAAGGCAGACGTGATGGAGTACAGGTGTCATTAGATGCTTATGGATCTTTTCAGGCAAAGCCTAAAAAATGCAAATGTGCTGGACGCGCAGCAATTTGCAGCAGTAGTAAGTGAAATAACTAAGGATACATCACAGGGTAGTTTCACACCGTTACCTGAATGGAGCAATCCAGCATCGCTACATAATGTGGACTGGCAAGATGCAATCTATAGAACAGGGTTAAGACAAAACTACAACTTAGCAGTTAGAGGTGGCAACGATAAAATTCAGACAGCCTTTTCTTTAGGCTATAACGACCATAAAGGGATTGTTGAAGGTTCCTATTTTAAACGCTTTAATCTTGGACTTAACCTCGATTATAACATTACTAAATGGCTTAAATCATCAACCAGTGCTAAGTATGCACGACAGTCTCAAAATAATCCTTTTGGGTCTGGCTCCTTGCAGCAGTTAACGGAATTGATTCCAACATTAGATGGTGGCAACAAACTCACTTATCAGATTAAAGACGCAAATGGGAATTATGGCTTTTACAATCCTATAAATATTTATACCAGGAGTTGGGGAAATCCTCTTTATACGATTGAATCAAACGATTACAAAAACTTAACTAACTATTTCTTAGCAAATTCATCTCTTGAAATAAATATTTTAAACGGACTTAAACTAAAAACAAATGCAGGTATTAATATAAGTGATTACTCTGGTTATTATTTTCAGCCCCAGGATACACGTATTGCAGATCAATATAATTTAGGAGCTGCAAATGCAGATGCTTTTTATTCTCAGGATGCAAATAACACCTATGAATGGTTATGGGAAAACACCATTTCTTATACCAAGACCTTCGGTGAGCATACTATAGATCTGTTAGGGGGGATTTCTGCACAGGAGAATACATACCGTTATATACATGGGGAAGGTAATAAGCAGATAAATAATGCATTGAGAGATTTAAGCCAGGTAAATAATATCGTTGTCAGAGGCAGTCAAACAACCTACTCGTTGGCTTCGGAGTTTGGAAGAATCAACTACAGGTTTGCAGATAAATATTATGTTACTGGTACGATAAGAAGAGATGGTGTATCTAAGTTTGCTCCTGGCCATGAATATGGTGTGTTTCCTTCTGCTTCAGTAGCATGGAGAATCAAAGGAGAATCATTTTTACAAGCTGCTGATTGGTTATCTGAACTGAAGTTAAGAGGCGGATATGGTGAAGTTGGAAATCAGGCGTCTATTGCTTTGTTCCAATACCAGGGCTTGTACTCAACCGGCGGTCCTGCAACCAGTGCTGATAATTACGGCTATGAATTTAACAAGGTTTATCAGGCAGGTCTTGCACCGGTACAGCCAGCAAACCCCGATTTAAAATGGGAGACCGATTATCAGACTGATCTTGGTTTAGATGCTGGTTTTTTAAAGGGAGCTCTCACCTTGACAATGGATTATTATATCAGAAGATCAAAAGACTTTCTGTTAAACTTGCCAGTATCTTCTCAAACGGGTTATAGCCAGAACCTGGCTCAAAATGTAGGCGAGATAAAGAATAAAGGTCTTGAAATAGCTGTTAATTATAGTGGTAAAGGTAGAAAAGACTTTAACTACGGTATAGGATTAACATTTTCAACAGTAAATAACAAACTTGAAAGCCTGAATAAAACGCTTACATACATAGATAATCTGGTAACTGTAACCGGATTAAACGCAAATCAGTGGAGTTCTTTTAGCCGCACATATATAGGTCAGTCGATAGGGGAATTCTTTGGTTATAAATCGCTGGGCATCTTCCAGTCACAAGCCCAGATAGATGCATTGAATACCGCTGCTGCAGAAAAAGATCCAGGTACACCCTATTACCAAAAAAGCCAGACTGCGCCTGGTGATCGTTATTTTGCTGATATTAATGGTGATGGTCATGTAGATGCATCTGACAGAACGAGTTTAGGTAGCCCACTTCCTAAATTCTTTGGTGGCTTAAACCTGGATGCTTCTTACAAAAGGTTTGATGTCAACATTTACTTTTACGGTAGTTATGGAAATAAAATTTTTAATTATCAGGAAAGAATGCTGGAAAGCTTTCAGGCTCCTGGTTTTGTAGGCGTTGAGAATATTGGATCTGATTACTTTGCAAATCATTGGACACCTAGTAACCCCTCTAACCGTTATACCAGATTTACATACAATGATGATGTAATTGCCAGCAATGTACCATCCAGCCAGTATGTGGAAGATGGAAGCTTTCTTCGTTTGAAAAATCTTCAGGTTGGCTATACCATACCATCCCATATCGTAGGAAGTACGGTAATGCCTAAGATAAGAGTTTATGCTTCTGCACAAAACCTGTTTACTATTACTAACTATTCAGGTATTGACCCGGAAATTGGCGTTTCTGGTGGTAGCGCAACTGCATCCGGTATAGATGCCGGGAATTATCCGTTGTCCAGATATTACACCATTGGTTTAAATGTAACTTTTTAAAGGATTGTATAAAACAAGCATAAGATGAACAAAAAAATAATTACAATATTGGCCTTGCTGGCTTTGCTTTTGCCACCAATAGCTTGTAAAAAGAGCTTTCTCCAGCAACAAAACTATACACAGCTCACTCAGGATGCTTATTTTCAAAAAGCATCAGATGGCATTGCATTAGTCAATTCAATTTACGATACTTATCAAAATGCAGACTTGCTCAAAAAATCAATATGGTATTATGCTAACTTTCAAACTCATGATTTTTTTAACTGGGGCAACGACCGGTTCTATAATTACTATGATATTCCTACTACATTCGATCCTATCAGGACTTTCTGGAAGCGGTCTTATGTAGGCATTGCAAGAGCTAATACTGCTCTTGAAGTTATTCCGGATATGTTAAGCAGAGGTGTACTAACTCAGGATTTAGCGAATCGCTTATTGGGTGAGAGTTATTTTTTAAGAGGAATGACTTACTATTATCTGGCTGGAAGCTTTGGGGGGGTGCCCTTGGAATTACAGACAGGATCAAATGGTTTGGCTCCAAGGTCTTCTCAGGACTCTGTATTTCAGCAGGTAGTATCTGATATGGAGCAAGCTGTAAACCTGCTACCATGGAAAGAAGATTATACTCCGGAAGATTTAGGAAGAGCCACTAAAGGTGCAGCACTGGCTTATGGTGGCGCAGCAAAAATGTGGATTAAAGACTATGCGGGGGCTTTAGCAGATTTTAACCAACTAGAGGGCAAGTACACTCTGCTTCCAAACTTTGTTGATGTGAATGAATATGACCATCAGAATAATCCTGAATCAATCTTTGAAGTTCAGTTTGCTGTAAATGGAACACAAAGCTGGGGTGCCGGTAATGAGGTAGCCTGGATTTCCGATTTTAGCTGGCCCGAAGAAATATCAAACTTTGGTTATGATTATGCAAATCCAGGCTTGTATCTTTCTTTTCAGGAAGGAGATACTCGCAAGCTGGCTACTGTTATAGGGCCAGGTGATTCTAGTGTAAGTCCTGGCATTATTAGCAGAGGTGGTATAAAGTCTTATCCTTTAGTTCAATCTGGCTTTACATCCGGTGATGCGCGTTATATTGGTGAGGATGGAAAAATAATAAATACCTGCGGAACAAAATCTAATCCGTGGTATGGTTCTGATGGAGATGGTTTGCGCACCGGTTTTTATTGTGCGAAAATGTGGAGAGATCCAACACTTACCGGCAATTCGGGAGCCGGGATTATATTTGGTGCTCAGAACCAAATATTACTTCGTTATGCTGAAATATTACTGGATAAAGCTGAATGCCAGGTACGTACTGGGGATAATGATGGTGCAATGGCTACATTAAAAAGAGTCAGAGACAGAGCATGGGGCGGCACAGCACCAACTGTTGTGCAGGATGGTGCAAGATATGACGGTACCCCTGCCGCTCCAATAGCAGATCCACTACAAATGGTACTCAGTGAGTATAGGCATGAGTTGTCAGGTGAGTACTCTGTTTTTTATGACCTGCGCAGAGCCGGGTCTGATGTTGCTGCCGAGTTTATTAAGAATGCATACGGCACAGTAGATGGTAATACTAACATGATACCGAATCCAGCCAAAAGCATTTCAAACCAGGATCCGGATAATGGTGCCAAATTGCATGGATTGTATAACTCCTCAATGACAGTAGATAAAGAGCTCTATCCAATCCCTGAGGCAGAAAGAGGTCTTAATCCCAACCTAACCCAGAATTCGGGTTATTAGTAGTAATATCTATCGTAAGTTATTTATAAAAGAGTAAGAGGCTGTCGTCAACTTATGAGACAGCCTCTTACTCTTTACTTTTTCAGTGTCATTGTATTGTGTATTTAATTGAGCGGCATTACTCCGGCATAATATAATCGCAGTTATTAAATGGCAAAGTCCTTAGAGGCAATACACGCATCCTTTAACACATAAGGCTGAATTTACCCCAAAACTTCTAATTCCTACTATTGTAATCTTTAAAGCTATACCTAACTTATACTTAAGTTATACCTAACTTATACCTATGTTATACCTATGTTTCTTAATAGTTCCTCCTGGGTTTTTACAAGGTATAGCTAACATTAAGCTGGGGTTCTCAATACTTACTCCTATACGAATGCATGACAATAAGGTGATATCCCCTTTATTAGTCAAAGTGGCAGTTGAAGTTGGCTAAAAAATGAAAGAGTATTTCATTTTAATCTATATGAATGCTTAAATTAGCTCATTCGCAATACCATTAAATGCTTATGAAGAATCTATTGTGTTTACCATTTATTCTGATAACAATATTAGCTGCTGCTCAAAAAAGATTGCTGGAGGGGAAAGTTGTATCAGCAAGCGACCAGCATGCCGTAAGTAAGGCATCGCTCGCAATAAAAAACAGGAAATCTTTTATTGCCGATGACAGTGGGAGATTTAGAATCGAAGCACCGGTAGGTGACTTCTTGTTAAGTGTTAGCTCCATCGGCTTTGCTTCAAAAGAAGTTGCCGTTAAATCAACTGATAATAACATTATCATCCCACTAACTGAAACAGATAAGAATTTAAATGAAGTAGTAGTGGTAGGCTATAATGCTAAAAAGAAAGGTGAATTAACCAGCTCTGTTACTGTTGTTGATGCAGCGAAATTAAAAGATGTAACAACAAATGATGTGGGCAGTATGCTGCAGGGAAAAGTCGCAGGTTTACAGGTGGTGAATAGTTCAGGTGTGCCCGGTGCGAGTGCTGAAATAAGATTAAGAGGTGTCTCCTCTATCAACGCATCTCAAACGCCTTTGTATGTTGTTGACGGAATTATAGGTGGCAACTTTGACCCAAATGATGTTGAAAGCATCACGGTTTTAAAAGATGCATCAGCCACTGCAATGTATGGTTCTCAGGCAAATGCAGGTGTTATTGTTGTTACCACGAAAAAAGCTAAATCAGATAAAACTGCAATAGAGTTTAAAGCCACAACAGGTTTTCGCACTCCTGATTTCGGCAAGCTGGATATGATGAACGGAAGCCAGTTGTATGATTATCAAAAAGAATTTTACCGGGATTATATTCCAACCGATACTGGCAATTCTTATAAAATAGACATGTTGAAATTTTATGCGGAAAGACCATTCGGTTTAGACAGTCAAAACCACGACTGGCTCACTACGATTTTTAAACCCTGCATTCATGCAGAACTATTACGTTTCCATTTCGGGCAAAACAGAGAAGAATGAATATTACTTAGGCGCCTCTTATTATAATGAGAATGGGACTTTCATGAACACCAACTTCCAGCGTGTTAATTTGAGGGCTACATCTACTTTGCATTTCAATCCGAAAGTATCTTTAACCAATACCATTAATATAAGTGGTGTTACCGGTAAAAGTTATGACTATAATGATATTTATTATGCTTTCTTAAACCTGCCATGGGATAATCCTTACGACAGCTCAGGCAATCCGGTTTATGTGGATGGAAATTCTACATTCAAATGGTGGAGCAGGGATAAAGTGAATCCCGTACACACCATCAATAATTCAGATCATCCATATAAGGGATTTGATGTGAACTATGATCTTGATTTTAATTATGCCATCAACAACTGGCTAACATTTTCCTCTACTAATCGTGTTTCAGCGAGCTACAGCAAAAGCACCAACTATTATTCAGGAGCTGTAGCAGGACAATATCACGGCACAGGCTACCTTGAAGAGAACAGTATTTTAAGTTACAGTGGTATATCAAACAATCTATTAAAGTTCAATTTCAAGTTTGGTGATCATCAATTGAGTGGTCTTGCAGGTGTGGCGTTTGAAGGTGGTAAAACAGAAACTCTTGGTGGATCAGGAAGAGGATTGCCTTTTGGTCTAAAAGTATTGAATGTAGTCTCAAGCAATTTAAGTGTGAACGGTTATTATGATCAGTCTGCATTGATATCCTATATCTCGCAGGTAAACTACAGTTATAAAAATAAATACTTCTTTACCGGCTCTTATCGTATTGATGGTTCTACTGCATTCCAAAAGGATAATCGCTATGGCTCCTTCCCAGCGATCTCCGCAGGATGGCTGGCAAGCAATGAAGATTTCTTAAGAGGAAATCATGTAATAACTAACTTAAAGTTGCGTGCAGGTTATGGGGTTACAGGTACACAGGATATTGGTGCATCGCGTTACCTGGGCTTGTATTCTTTAAGCAGCCAATATAATAATCAACCAGCAGCTACTCCTTCCCAATTGCCTAGTCCTGGTTTAACCTGGGAAAGTAAATATCAAACCAATATTGGGATGGATATAGATTTCTTCAAGCGCATTTCTTTATCGGTTGATGTATATAATAATCTAACTAAAAACCTTTTGCTGCAGGTGTCACAACCTTTGTCAGTGGGCTTTGAAACAAGATGGGAAAACTCAGGTGAGATACAGAATAGAGGATTGGAAATTGCACTTACCACACAAAACATTCAAAGCAAGAACTTCTCTTGGACAACTGATTTCAATATCAGCTTCAACACAAATAAGCTGAAAGAGTTGCCTGCAAGCTTCGTAAAAACAGGCTCATGGGCTATCTCGCAGATATATAGAAACGGTGGAAACCTGTATGAATTTTACATGCCTGTATGGTTAGGTGTTGATCCGCAAACGGGTGCACCGTTGTGGCAAAAGATCATAAAAGATGCTAATGGGAATGTAACATCAAAAGAAGCAACATCAACTTATGCTGAAGCAACTTTACAGGAAGTAGGCTCTGCATTACCCAAATACCAGGGCGGCTTCAATAATACCTTTGCCTATAAAAATATCTCGCTTACAGTAAATACCTATTTTTTGTACGGCAACAAAGTGTACAGCAACAATCTGCGCTTTGTAATGAACGATGGCAATGAACCTTATTATAATCAAGTTGTATTGCCTTCGGGTTACAGCATTTGGACGAAGCCTGGTGATATTGCCACCAATCCTAGCCCTCAGAATGCAGCCAACTCAACTGAAGTATCAACCAGGTATTTAAAAGACGGAAGTTACTTATCTATACGAAACATAACATTAGGCTATAACCTGCCACAAAGCTTTGCACAACATTTAGGAATGAATGGTATTGCAGTTTCATTGTCCGCAGATAACGTGTACACATTCACAAAATTCCTGGGGCAGGATCCACAAACAACCATTCAACAGGATATTTATACAACGCCCGGCGTAAGTGATTTTAAATATCCGAATAACCACCAGTATCTTTTAAATATTAACTTGAAATTCTAATTCAATCATGAGGCACTACTTATATACTTCCATAAAGATATTTAAATCACCTGTTACTTTACATAGTATTGCTATGATAGTCTTTGCATGTGCTGTTATTTTAAGCAGTTGCATAAAAGATGTTTCACCCAGTGATTCTATAACTACAGAAACACTTACATCAACAACAGAAGGTTTAACCAATGCAGTGAACGGCGCTTATGCATTATTTAAAGATCATGTGGTATTCAATGGCACTGCAGATGATAATAACATGTATCTGCGCCAGTTTTTCCAGTTATCAGATTTTGCAAGCGATGATATTGTTTGCGGACAAGTAACGGAAGATCCTTTGTTTTATAGCTTCAGTTTAGCACATTCGCCTACGCAAACCAACACAAGATATTTCTGGTATATTTCTTATAAAATAATTAATGATGCCAACACAGTAATTGAAGCTGTTGAAGCTAATCAAACAGACGATCCTACAAGAAAACAATTATTGGGTGAATGTTATTTTCTGCGTGCATTTTGCCATTTTAACCTTGTGAGGCTATTTGCAAGACCATACTCACTGGATAAATCTGCACCAGGAATTATATTAAGAACATCAACCAGCGATCCTGCACAAAAAGCAAGGTCAACTGTTGAGGAAGTATACACACAAATAGTAGCAGACGCTCAAAAAGCCGCTGACCTGATGGGTCAATCACGGGGTGTGGAATATGCTAGCCAGGAAGCAGCATGGGCATTACTATCGAGAGTGTATTTGTATATGGAAGACAACCAAAACGCTGCTGATTATGCAACCAAAGTAATTACCTCCGGGAAATTCTCATTAGCTATCAAAACAGCATTTCCTACCATGTTTGCCAATGCTATGCAAAGCAGCGAGACGATCTTCTGTATTGCATTCTCTGCAAAGGAAGATTATGGCAAGTTTGGTTCAATTGCATCCATGATCTATTCGGATGGTAATAGCGGCTGGGGTGAAGAATATGCATCGCCATCTATCCGTGGTCTGATGAGTGCTCATCCTCAGGATGTACGTTGGAATTATATTGTACCATTAGTAGATGCAGATAGTAATATTCAAACGAAGAACGGTATCCCAATCTATTACATTGCTAAATTTTCTTTCCAGGATGGAAGTCCAACGTTGAGTTCACCCATTATGTTTCGTTTGGCAGAAATGTATTTGAACCGTGCAGAAGCTAATGCCAAAATGGGCAATACAAAAGCTGCATTGGATGATGTGGATGAAATAAGAAAGAACCGCGGATTAGAGGGGAGCTTATATAATGGCAGCCTGCCTGCCGGTTCAACAGCATTGCAGGTGGTCTTAAATGAAAGGCGTATTGAGCTTGCGTTTGAAGGTCAGCGCATGTATGATGTGTACAGGAATAAAATGCCACTGGACAGGACCTACTGGGGTTATCATTTGCCCGGCTTAAAAGAAACAGATATTGATCTCTCAAAGCAGCCAACAGGTTATGCGAACATGATTGTTCAACCGGATAATCCTCGCATTGTCTATTACATTCCAATTGACGAAATACAAAGCAATCCTTTGTGCACACAAAACCCATAAACGATAATAAATAGTTACAGCAGGTAAATTTAATTCACATGAAAAAGACAAACCTTGTTATCTTAATAGCTGCTTTATTAGCTGCTGTTAATTTCAGTTCCTGCAAAAAAGAGTCAGCTAAGCCTGCGCCATTTGTTTTTTATAATGTAAGTATAGATGGCGCTACGGTTACATTCACCAATGAGTCAAAAGGTGCTGCAAGTTATGAATGGGATTTTGGGGATGGTACAACATCAACAGAGGAAAGCCCTACTCATACTTACCCCGGCAAAGGGAAATATGTTCCAACCCTGTCTGCAACTTCTGCCGATGGCGTAAAAGCTGAAGCATCAACTGTGCTGCATATAGCTAAAACTTCTGCCATCAAACTGGACGATAATACACTATCAGACTGGGATACCGTTACTCATAATGTAGTGCTTGCCGGTCCTGGTTCTGGTAACTTCATCAAAGCTAAATATGATTATGATGCGAACTATATATACGTCTATTTTGAACAAAATACTACTAAAGCAGCAGGTAACATTTATGACCTGTATATAGATGCCGATAATAATATATCAACAGGTTATTTAACCAATGAAATTAAAGACGGTGCTTATGAAGTGTTGCTGGAGGGAACTGTATTTGATGGCTGGCTTGATCCCTTTTATTTTAGTGGAAATGATCAGGCGGCATTTAGTTACGATCCCCAATCCATAAACGAGTTCTATAAAATGGGTGATGTTGAGCAGGATGGCAATGTTTTAAAATTCGAGTGGGCAATCAGCAGAAGCAAGATAAAAGGCTTAACAGGTAGCGGACTAAAGATTGGTGTACAGGTGGCAGCAAATGATTGGAGTGCTACCATCGGTTATTCGCCGGACCAGAACAGTAATGCTTTTTATTTGAATATGAGTGAATGACCTCGCTTGATCTAATTAGATATATGATTATCAATTACTACTTATTACTCCCGTCCTGATTTAGTAAGGGTTAGACTGCATACTTAACCTCCTGCGGTATTCAAATAGGTTGTAAGTCATACGTCTGTTTTTACTTAAGCGGTCCTCTTTTATCTCAAAACTTTCCCTTTCTCTTATTGGAAAGGGCGGAGTTATACCTAACTTATACCTAACTTATACTTAAGTTATACTTAACTTATACCTAATCTCCTCCATATTTACCCCCTGGTAACTGCTCATATATTCCTTTCTTACTTCGGTCTTAAGCCATTCACACCTGTAACCTGCAATCCCGGTAGCTCCCTCACAGGATCCTGCGGAGAGTCTGTGACCTGTAGAATCATCGCTGCCCACCTGTTTGAATCTGACATAATTCTACATACTCTAATACCAAAAGAAAAACCTTACTAAATAAAGACTGAATTAGTAATAGTTGGTAGTCATATATCGAATACCTTAAAATTGAACTCAACATTTAGATGGCCTGCAAGTAATGACATAGGCATTGAGGTATCTCAGGTAATGTTTTTGCAATTTCAAACCATTTGGTAATGTAGGTCACACTGTAACCAACAGCTGATATTATAGGTTAAGGTACTGGTGCTAAATTTGGTGAGCATTTATTTGAAAAATGCTTTCACCAGCAATCAAATACATGGCAGATAAGTACTGTTATTAATTTTACTTTATTTTGAGCAACAAAATTCACCCTAATTTCATTAAATAAACAGGAATGGAAAGAAATGCCATATTAGATGAAATAAAAGATTTTGCCGACAAAGCACATGGCAATCAAATGCGCAGATATACGCCTGAGCGGTACATTGTTCATCCTATAAGAGTGATGAAAACCTGTAAGGAGTACACCAATGATATAGCTATACTTGCCGCTGCGCTCCTGCACGATGTACTGGAGGACACACCTGTTACCAAGGAAGAACTGCAAGTATTTTTACTGAAGATTATGGGTGATGAAGATGCGAAAAGAACAGTGCAATTGGTAGTAGAGTTAACTGACGTTTATATAAAAGAAAATTACCCGGCATGGAACCGTAAAAAACGAAAGATAAAAGAGGCCGAGCGGTTAGAAAAAACAAGTGCAGCAGCACAAACCATCAAGTATGCAGATATAATTGATAACGCACCGGAGGTTACAAACAAAGAACCCGACTTTGCACAAAAGTTTATTCCGGAATATAAGGCATTGCTAAAAAGAATAACTAAAGGCAATCCTGTTTTATATGAAAAAGCAAAGGAGGTTATAAACACGTGTATGTTACAGTTGTGAGATTAAGATATTAGTTGTGCATTATTATTATTAGAAGATCAAAATAGAAAAGGCAATCTGCTAATAAAGTTTAGGTCTACATCAATAATGATCTACTTTAATTCGCAGATTGCCTTTACTTATAATTATAAAGTATAGGATTAAAAACACTTGCATGCCTAACCCTTTGTATAATCTCTACTGCTCTTTTTCTCCTTTCAAAGTGATAACTGCACCAGGTGCATTGGTACTAAAGCTGCGTTGTATTTCTACTGTCATATTGTTGCCATTGAAATGGCACAACATGGTTTCTGTATGTGGACTTTCAATATAATGCAATATCAGTTCTAACGTGTTTGCCTCCGAAAATGCGTAGTCACCTGCTATTTTAAACGGTGGCAAACCTTTTTGACTATTTGCGGCATTCAACAGGTAAGGTCCGTGCATTGTTGTTTCGCCTACTTGCCATTTACCTGAGCCAAAGTTCAAATTGTAAGTAGCAGTATCGGTTTTAATTTTTACTGTACAAAGCCCATTATTAAAGTCAAACGACATAGTTTGTATGTGTTTGTCATTTGGCTCGATGTTGAAAGATTTTCCATTAATATTTTTGATAGTAGCTGAAGCTGGATTATTATCGGGTATAGGCAATGCCAGCGATGCTAATTTTTGTTGAAGTGCTGCATCCCCATTTTTATCAGCAGGCAACTTGTCCTGATGCATTGCAGGCAATAAAATATTCCAGATCAGGTTCAATTCCCCCTGCATATCTGCAGTTTCAGAAGTAATAGCAATAACTGCATCTTCATCAGGCATAACAATGCAGTATTGACCAAAAGCTCCATCTCCACGAAAGGCATTGTGGCGACAACGCCACATTTGATAACAATACCCCTGCTCCCAATCGCTTGAGTCTCTTTTAGATTGTGAAAGATCCGGGTGCTGGATAATCTTTGCCGTACTCGCCTCTTCTACCCAGCCTTCTGGTAGTATTTGTTTGCCATTCCATTTTCCTTTTTGTAAAAACAATTGTCCAAACCTGGCTATGTCTTCTGTCTTCAATCTTAATCCCCAGCCACCTGTATTAATACCCTTCGGATCAGTTTCCCAATCCATACCGCTAATGCCTAAAGGTTGAAACAATCTTGGCCTGAGATAATCAATCACTTTTTCTCCGGTTACTTTTTGCACTATAGCGGAAAGCATATAGGTAGCCATAGAGTTATACAAAAATGTACTACCTGGCTGATGCTTGATAGGTAGTGCTAAAAAGCGACTTACCCAATTAGTATCTGCAGTAATAATACCGGTGGGGTCTGGCTCCTGCCCTACTGACATCGTTAATAGGTCTTTTATTGTTAGTTGCGACAGGTATGGACTTACCGTATCAGGTAATTGGTGTGGGAAAAATGAAATGACTTTATCGGTTAATGCAAGCTTATGTTCAGTATTAGCAAAGCCTACGGCAGTAGCTGTAAAACTTTTGCTAAGTGAATACAAAGCATGCTTTAAATCGGGACGGTAGGGATTCCACCAGCCTTCGGCTATTACTTTACCGTGCCTTAATAACATAAAGCTGTGGAATTCGTGTTTGCTTTGCGCAACAGAATCCAAAAAAGTAAGAATACCCTGCGCAGACACCCCTTCTGTTTCGGGTGTACTGTGGGGCAATGAACCCAACGATTGGGAGAAAAGTTGTACTTGTAATAATAAAATAAATGAAAAGAGGAAAGCCGTTTTTTTCATAATCATTTGATAAGAGGCAACAAAATTAAACCTGTAAATTAAGGCAGGCTTAATATATTTTTGTATTATTAATTTATTTATATTTGTTCAGCAATCGTACGATTACTATTTAATGCCATAATTTAAGTTGTGCTGTGTCTCCCCAAACATAGCTAAGAAAACCAAAACGTACATTAACAATTCTGGCATTGTTAATGTATTAAGTTTATTAAACGTCATCACTTCCATTTTACAAATCAGAGGATTAAATGCTCATTCTTTATGCAAACTATTTTTATTAACCACCAGGAGATTCTGACACCGGATTTTTTTACAGTATACCATACAGTTGACGGTAGTAAGTACAATAGAATTGAAAATGAATTAAATCATACTATGTTTTCAAGTCACGCAAATGTGATAAAGATCGAGTTATATAAAAACGGAACCAAAACAAGCAAACCTACATTGACAGATGTAATTCATAAAGATGATTACACCACAAATAGCACTCCACAGTATAGCTTTTGAGTTCATGCTTTTTTTGATAAAGTGGTGAATCCTTTACTCAAATATTAAGAAATAACAACTCAATAATTCAAGATAATAACCAATAAGGACCTAGTTCTTATTTGCTTGCATTTGCATAGCTGGTGGCGTATTGTTTTTAGATATAACTATACGTGGGACTTGATTGTTTTTTCATCATGGCTTTAATGGAATACCGGAGAAGCCTTAGTGAAAATACCATAAAGTAAAAGTGGCTTTCGTGACTTTATTAACCTCACTCTGGAAGAGCAATTATCCATCGTGTTGAGCTAAATAATCATGCAACAATACTAAGCCTAAGCTATGGCATCGGACCCTGCAAAATCGCGTAATTGCATACAGAGAATTCACGATTTACTTCGTAAATGTTTAAGCCACGCCAGGCTTTTATCCATTGCATGGCTGTATCTATGAATGAGATGGCTGCATCACGTCAACAGGTAAAATGTTTGTAATTTATTATCCTAGTAAGACCAGTAAGTAAACCCTAATAAAGAAAACCAGAACAGGTACTATACAATTCCCAAAACCCAATTTTCGGCATGTCATTTATATAAAAAAATAATGCAGAAGGATAGAGCAAAACAACAAGGAATTATTATTGCAATCATTGTACTTTTGATAGTAGCTGCTCTTGTGTATATAGGTCTTCAAAAAACGGTAGCATCCAAACCTGCAGCAAAATCAGAATCACCCATTGATATTACTCCTCTAATAGTAAATAAGCTGCAACAGTTGGTAAAAGATGGTTCTGACGGTTTGTACCAATTATCAATAGAACAATTAAAGCCAGATATTACATCGTCCCAGGTAGATATAATAAAGGCAAAGCTGATTCCTGATAGTGCAACTTTGCGAAAACTGGATGCAGAGCAAAAAGCACCGGATGATGTTTTTACCGTATCATTCGATACAGTGCATATAACCGGGATAAGCATAGCAAATCTTCTTCATAAAAAACAAATCAATGTAGATACCATTTTTGTGTCATCACCCTTCATACAGGTTGCGCATACAGAAAGACCTTATAACGCTACCCAAAGGGCAAAAGACAGCTCTCTTACTTTATACCAAAAGCTTACAAAGCAGTTTACCAGCATTGCTATCCATTCGATCGTAGTAAAAGAGGGCACCTTTATTTCTACCAATTTATCACAACAAAAGAAAACAATCCGTTTGAAGGGAATTGATATACAGGTAACTGATCTTAAAATAGATTCCTCAACACAATATGATAAAGACCGCTTTTTATTTAGTAAAAATGCTGCTTTCTCCTGCAGAGATTATGTAGCCCGTACGGCTGATAGCTTATATATCTACAAAGTAGGTTCACTTACTGTATCAGCCGATAAACATACGCTAATAGCTAAAGAAGTAGTACTGGAGCCACATGGAAACCGAGAAGAATTTGAAAAGAAAGTAAAACATCGAAAGGACATGTTTACAATACGGTTTCCAGAGATTGTTTGTCATAATATAGATTGGTGGGCATTGGTAAACAGCCGCCAATTGTATGCTGATGAGGTACTAGTGCGCAATGGCTCTATAAAAGATTACCTCAACCGTTTGCTGCCTCCCGGTCCCAAAGGAAGAAAAGATAATTTTCCACAACAATTAATAGCACAAATGCCAACTAAAATAAATATACGAAAGTTACGAGTGCAGCAATTAAATGTTTCGTATGAAGAATACAGTCCGCAAAGCAAGAAAACTGGTGTAGTGACTTTTAATAATATCAACGGGACCATTGATAATGTCAATAATATTCCTGCACAGATTAAAGCGCATCCACTTACTATATCTTCAGCGGAAGGCCTATTTATGAATAAAGTGCCTATAACTGCAAACATTCAATTTAATCTTTCTAAGCTACATACCGGCGCATTTTCCTGCCGTATGCATATTGGTGCATTAGCTAATACTCTTATCAATCCTATAGCGGAACCTATGGGAATGTTTACACTTAAAAGTGGTAATTTTCAAGAGGCCACTGTATATGTGAACGGTGATAATAGCAATGCAACCACAAAAGTCACTATACTTTACAACGATCTGAAGATTTTTCCATTAAAGAATAGTGATAACAACGGACACCTGAAAAAGAAGGGTCTCCTTGGCTTTTTTGCCAATACCTTTATAATAAAAGATGCAAACCCAACCGGTAAACAGGCTCCGAGAAGTCCTGAAGTGACAATAAAACGGGGAAATAGCGGGAGTTTCTTTAATTTCTTATGGAAAGCTACGCTTACAGGAATTGTTGAAACTATTGGTCTTCCAAAGGAGTTTGCGAGCCAGTGATTTCTATGAAGTAGACAGATGATGGATAACACTAAAGGCAAGAACTTATAAATTAGTTGATAGATAATGATTAGTAATTTGATTGCCTCCATTCTGCTGTAATGAAATCTCTTTTCCGGATTGTAGGTACTATACCTGCGTTTTACATCATCAGGTCTTTGTAGTATTTTTCACTGATGGATAAAGGTCTGTTGATCAACAATAATAGCAGCTGCAAATATAAGAAGGCAGCCCTGGAAAGGGTTGCCTTTATGAAAATAAAATGGGGCACAACTAAGGTTTATATTTGCTGAGCATGCCAGTAAAACATCTTTTGAGAAATCTTCCAACCATCTTCCATCTTAATAAGATTAAAGAGATCGGACATGAGAACTCCGGAGCCGGCAAGATTGCCTGACCATTGCTTTACTTCAAGGTGAACAACAGCAATAGTTTCGATAATTTCAATACTGGCGAAATTGGGCTCAATGTCAGACGCTGGCCCATTAGCATTAATCCAATCGTATAAGGCCTGAACAGGCGTGAACATCAAATTGCCATTATCGTAGCCTATAAGTGTAGCATCCTGGTGGAAGCCAGAACGCATTAAATCGCTATTACCAGCACGTGCCCCATCAATATAATATTGTACAGCTTTTACAATTGCATCGTACTCTGTGAGATAATCAACCTCTGCAAGATAACTGTTAGCGGTTTCCATAATTCAGAGATTCAGGCTAATGAAGCATTATTAAAGTTAAATCAAACAAGGAGGTATATCCAAATTTATTTTGGCTAGCTACCGGAGAGATGGGGAGTTGGCCGGGAGTTCCTTAAGAGTTAGATAGGAGTACACCAGGAGGAGAATAGGTATAAATTAAGTATAACTTAGGTATAATTTAGGTATAACTTAGGTATAACTCTGAATGTTCCAAGATTGGGAGTGATCATTTGGGAGCGTTTTTCTGCCTCAAAGAAGGGATTATTACTTGTTTCGGTACTAAAAAGGAAAATAGACTGCAGAAATAGACTTTTATTTCAAACGAGAAAGGCAGTTATAGTTGAATAGTAAAAAGTTTATTTGAGCTAATATAATTAATACATTTTGCTTCCTTGTTATCTTCAATAGTAATAATCTTACGTTTAGTACTCGTTGTTTTTATTTGGAACTGTTCAATCCTGCATATGAATTTAAATATCAATGAAATTAATCAATCTGGTAACGAATGGGATACACTGCCTTCTTTGATTTGTGAGGAAGAGGAAAATGGAAAGACCGGTACATCAATTTTCCAACTATCTTCAAGTGGTGTTAAATTTAAACGGAGCAATTGGAAAGATGATTTATCAGAAACCTTCCTGGTTATTAATTCAAAGAATAATTCACAGGATTTCTTCTGTTTAAGTACAAATAAAATTTGTGACGTACTCTTTACTGATGATATTCAATGTATTCCTTTGTATTATTATAAAAACGAGGAAATACGACAAGACAATATCACAGATTGGGCATTTCAGTTATTCAACAATTATTATCGTCCAAACGAGCCTTCTTCGCCAGTATGCTATGCAGGCAGTTCAGAATTGAGAAAAGAATTCAGGCTGGATATTCCGGCGGTAAATAGTATTTCAAAAGGAGCCATTTTTCATTATGTGTATGCAGTACTGCACCATCCTGCTTACCGAAAGAAATATGAGTTGAATTTAAAGCGGGAGTTTCCGCGTATTCCGATGTATGATCATTTTCAGCAATGGGCTTCGTGGGGTAAACGGCTGATGGACTTGCATATTAACTATGAAACAGTGACTCCTTATCCTTTGGAAAGAAAAGATTTGGTAATGGAGACTACATCTGGAGTTGACATTGATAATTTGCAAGGGGCGATACTTAAAGCATATAAAGAGGAAGGGAAAATAGAGATAGATGCCTTTACTACTTTATCGGGCATTCCTGCAACTGCATGGGAATACAGACTGGGCAACCGCAGTGCATTGGAGTGTGTACTGGACCACTGTAAGGAAAAGAAACCTGGCGGCTCGACTATTGCGGAGCAATTTAATACTTACCGGTTTAGTAATTACAAGGAGCAGGTGATTGATTTGTTGATGAGGGTATGTAGGGTGAGTGTGGAGACGATGAAGGTTGTTGGAGAGATGCTATAGATAAATGGCTACCCTACCAGGTTCCCGAACCTGACAGGGTATTAACTTATACTCTCTGCTAAAGTAGTATCAGCAATTTCATTTACTAACTGCAATATCCTCCTGAAGTCAAACGGTTTGGGAATAAAAGCGGTAGCATTGCATAATTTCAAATCCTTTGCAGCTATGGCGGAGGTAGAGGTTAATAAAATTTTGCCTTTGTAATGGAACGTATTTCTAAGGGTATAGCAAATCCCGGAGGTCAAAGTTACCCTGCCAAACAGGCAATCTAATATTATAAAATCAGGCTGCTGGATCTGTAAATGAAGGAGTAACTGTTCCAGGGTAGAAAATTGCTTTGCCTCAAACCCGTTTGTTTTGAACCAGGCACATAAGGCATGTGCAATATCAGTATCATAGTCCAGTATATAGATAGTAGACATTTTAAATAATTAATGGGTGCAAGTTATTGTAGATACACCTATGACTGTTGCTTAAAGGTTTAATTACCTGTTAAACAGGTTTAAAAGGTAATTAAAGAGATAAAGGTAAGCTCGGTAAGAGGATTCGTAACATGGATTCTTTACTTAAAAGAAGAATTATTGCCGTTACGATTTGTGCTAAATACAGTGTAACACAAATATGTTTTAGCTACAGTACATCTGTTTTGAGTGCTGTTGAAATGGTAAATATTTTAGGTGTAATCGCTTACATATGCTTGTTGTTTTTACCTTTTTTCTTGATAAAAAAGGTAACCAAAAAATCAAGCACGGCATAATCGCTCCGCGCATCCGTGCTGGCCAGCGCCGCCCCATTGCCCAAGGTGCAGCTTTATTACTGTGTGGCACTGTTGGGCTAACATGGTGCTACTTGTTAACTGACAGGTATTTGATGGATAGGTTGGTTGCCTTTGGCATTAAACTTTGAACAGCGTAGTCTTACTTAGCAGAGATTGGAAAGGTAGATACGTAGCTCATTGCAGGTTAGAGGATTTATATTTTCCGGTAGGGACGATACGCTTTTGCTTAGCTTCTATTAGGGAAGCTTGATTTATTTGATAGTAGACGTTTATTGTACATTTCTTTAGTTGACGATGTACTGAGTACATCGTCAACTAAAGAAGTTTAAGAACTATGCTATAGATCAAAATATATTTAAACAGTGATTGATCTACTATCCACAGATGCCTCCTGCGTCGGCATGACAAACTCCGAATTTGATCCGCAACTTAAGGAAACTTAGTTGACAATATACTAAGCTTACATTCACTATTGATGGTTTTTGATCTTACCATAATTTAAAGATTGCTTCATTTCATTCGCAATGACGAAGAGTTCTATTATTTTATCCAAACAGCTTTATTTACATGTGAAATAGTTATTTTACAGTCATATAAACGATCGCAATATGAATGTTCAACCAACTTCAACCAGAACTACTGAGTTTACCCCGCTGGGGGAACCTGTAAAAACGGCAAAGATTAAAACCACCTTTGTTCCGCAGCAACGCCTGTATTCATTAGATGCCTTAAGAGGATTTGACATGTTTTGGATAATGGGCGCTGAAGAAATTGTAAATAGCTTATACAAAGCTACCGGCTCGTCATTTTGGGGTGCTTTTTCAAATCAGTTAACTCACCCAGCATGGAATGGCTTTCATTTTTATGATCTTATATTTCCGCTATTTCTCTTTTTAGCAGGTGTAGCTACTCCTTTCTCTGTAGGGCGGGAACTGGAAAAGGGCAAAAGCCGACGGGAATTGTTGATACGTGTTATTAAAAGAGGGCTGATATTAGTGCTGCTGGGTATTATTTATAACAACGGATTGCGGGAAATAAAACCTATTTCAGAGATACGATTTGGGAGTGTGCTCGGGCGTATTGGATTGGCGTATATGTTTGCCAACATTATTTATCTCTATACCAAGGAGCGGGCACAAATGATCTGGTTTGGAGCTTTATTGATAGGCTATTGGCTGATATTGAAGTTTGCATCAGCCCCGGGTTATCCAGCCGGCGATCTTACGATGCAGGGGAACTTTGCTTCGTATGTAGATCGTACACTCTTGCCGGGAAAATTGTACCTGGGCATTCACGACCCTGAAGGTTTGTTTTCTACTATTCCGGCTATTGGCACCGGCCTGCTCGGAATTATTGCAGGTACGCTGTTGAAGAGGAATAATATGAGTGGTGAAAAGAAAGCACTCTGGTTAGCCATTGCAGGAATTGTTTCATTAGCACTTGCGCAATTATGGAATCTAGATTTTCCAATCAATAAAAACCTGTGGACAAGCTCGTTCGTGTTGCAAGTGGGTGGACTTAGTTTATTGCTGCTTTCCATTTTTTACTACATTATTGATGTAAAAGGCTATAAAAGCTGGTCTTTCTTCTTCAGGGTGATTGGTATGAATTCCATACTTATCTATATGTCAGGTCATTTTATTAATTGGGAATACACTACTACGGGCTTTTTTGGCTGGCTGGGTCAGTTAATAGGTAATCCGTACAATGCAGTAGTACTGGCAATGTGCTATGTATTTATCAAGTGGTTGTTCCTGTATTTTATGTATAAGAAGAAAATTTTTTTGAGGGTATAACAGATAAGCTACAAGGCTCAAACTACAAGCGCAAAGCATTGAGCTATGAGCTTTGGGTAGCATATAGTACATTACTAAACTATACAAATATTTGGTTAACATCATTATAAAAAGCAAAGTGATCTGTGCCTGGATGACCATCAAACCGAGCGTTACTTACAATCTACATTGTATTATCCACCATCAAAAAGTAATACAAAGCAACATTTAGAAAAATGAAGGTGTAAGTAAAACTCAGGTATTGATTGTACTGTATTCGCAGATTGCTTCAAAATGCTTGCCTTTATAGCTGGCAAGTCTCACAACATCAACAATCTCCATCTTATTAATCCGCTATTAAGAAGAGCTGCTATAGTGCTTTAGCATATTGCATATCTATTGAATCTGTGCCGACAGAAGAAAACGTTTGGTTAAAAGAAAGGCAGAATAAACAAGGTATTCTGCCTTTACGTTTGTTCTTTAATGTGGGTATTGTCTTCCGGGTTTAAGGTTGAAAAAATTCTTTATTAAGTTTAGGGTTAAAAATTCTTTTCTGGGTTTAATGCCAAATGTTTTATTAAAGGTTTACGGTTCTGTCTTTTAAAGATCCAGGGTTAAAAAGCTTTTTCAGGGTTTAGAGTTATTGTTCTTTATCGGGTTTAAGATTAAATTTTTACTGTTTAGGGTTATTGTTCTTTCCTGGATTTAGGGAGAATGTATATAGAGTTATAATTTTACAAATTCTACACGCCTGTTTTGTGCAGCGAAAAATATTTTCTTCATAATTCAGGTGGTTATTTGCCTGTCTATCGTACTTGTTTCTTACTGCTTTATTCACTTTCCAATTTCTTACTCACTGAAGCTTTATTTGCCGCTTACCCTTCTTGAATCTTGTATTTTGCTTCTTGTCTCCTACCTTCTGTTGCTGAAGCAAAAATACCATCGAAGCTACCCCTCTTTCAATAGCATAAATATGCGGTATGTGTGCCAGGTGTTTTATTTGGAGTTGCTCACAGATAAAGGATTAAGATTCAAGAGACAAGTTTCGAAAAGCAAGGTAAGGGTGCAGATATAGAGTACATATGGAGTTCCAAAGGAGGATATTGCAAGGAACATCAGTATAAGTTCAGTATATGTTCGGTGTAAGTTCAGTATAAGTTAGGTATAACTCTATGTTGTCTAATATTGGAAATGAGGGGATGAATATGTTCGTGGAATTGGTGAATTACTAACAGAGTTGTTGTAAGGAATGGTTGCAATAATGTAGGGACAAGTCTTTATTAATGTAGGGACAGGTCGCGACCTGTCCCTACCACGGGAGAGAAAACCTTGATTGATATAGCAGCAACCGGAAATTTTATTTCTTAATTTTGGAACACATTAGCCATGACTAATATTTTTACTATCATACCCCGAAAGATCAGGTGCTGGTTGACCCTGCAGGTGGCTTTTTTATTAACGTGCCAATTTGCTTTGTCACAAGAATACATTTTCAACCATCTGACTACGAAAGACGGGCTTGCTTCCAATTTTGTAAACTGTATGTACCAGGATAAAAAAGGATATTTATGGGTGGGTACAGAAAGTGGGCTGCAGCGGTACGATGGGTACAGCTTTTTTTATCCGTATTATAATAATTCTAACCAGATACCTGAAAAACCAGTGCACCAGATTTTGGATGATAAGGATGGAAGGATGTGGATAAGGCAGGATAAAACCATTGGTATTTTTAATACTTCCACTTTTATGTTTCACGTTGTACCAGTGCATTTCAAGAAGCCAATTCAAGATGTACATGAATATGAACTGCATAAAGACAGCCGGGGCAACGTGTATCTGCTGGTCGTAGGTTATAACTGGTTATATTTCAATCCAGTCTCTTTTTCTTTTGAAGAAACTACCAAACCATTTAATATAAGTGATTCTTTTGGAGTAATTAAAATAATTGATGACCCAATTAAGAAAGTAACATGGGTAGCCGGCACTCAAGGCCTGGCAATGTATGACTGGCAGCATAAGGAATTATACACACATAACAACAATCCAATTCATAATCTCCTGCTTGAGGACAAGCGGCTTGCACAGGACGTTACTAACATTTATATAGACAGCAAAAGGCGATACTGGATTGTTTACCGGGATATGACCTCTAAACACACCATGCAATACTGTCTCTGCTATGATGAAGCAAAGGGGCAATTTACTAAAGATACTACAGGAATTTCCACTAATATAAGGGGCTATTATGAGTTAAATGATTTTACAGAGTTTGGCGACTCAATAGTTATGGTGTATGGCAATAATTGTTTGCTGATGAACGAAAATCACAGTTTCGTGAGTCTAAAAGACAATAGCAGCGCCTCTTTTAATATTGAGTATGCTTATGTAACAGATATACTACAGGATAGAGAACAACTCTTGTGGGTAGCTACAGATAATGGATTGTATGTTTCATTAGCAAATAATAGCCTTAGTAATCATTTAATACTGGATGAGCAGAAAGAGCCGGCATCTATTAACTGCGTGCTGCAATATGCTGATACTAATATATGGATTGGCACCCGAGGCCGTGGAGTATTACCACTTGGCAGAACAATTTACGACTACAGCAAGGTGGATATCTATAAACAAAAGGCGCCCGATAAAGACTACCTGGCAGTATGGGACATGGAGCAGAACCATCGTGACCACAAAGTATGGATTGGCTGCCAGGGAGGAAAGTTAACCATTTACAACCCTGCTACTGATGTTACCTCTTATTTACAGCCTGCGATTTTCAATGGAAGTACGGTGAGGCAGATAGCAGAAGATAAGAAGAATAATATGTGGTTTGGCTGCCAGAACGGGATGGTAATAAAGTGGAACTACAATAAAAATATCAATGATTCTGATTTTCACCAGATAGTAAAACTGAATGCGATTATTAATTATTTGTACATTGATAGTAAAGACAAGCTTTGGGTGAGTACAGAAGGGCAAGGCTTGCTGGTGTACAATACTACCACTAATACCTTAGAGAAACAGTACCTGGAAGGCCATGGAAATGGCAGCCTATCGAGCAACCACCTGCACAATGTGGTGCAAATGGATGACAGCACTTATGGAATTGCCGGTGATGTGCTGAATATCCTTAACATTAATACGGGTGAAATTACAACTACAACCGGATTTGATGGTTTGCCAATGGGTGATATACTGGCCGTACAGGCAGACGATGAGGGACAGTTTTGGGTAAGTACTGCGACGGGTATTTACAAATACAACAATTATACAGGCAGCTTTATCAAATACACACAATGGGATGGATTGATAACCATTTACAACAGTAAGTTTGTAATGGAAACCAGCAGAAAGCTCAACAATGGAAATATTGTTTTTGCGGGCAATCAAAACCTGGTAAGCTTTAATCCTGCACAGTTTAAGACAAGAAAATCGCCGCCCGATGTATCTATTACCTCCTTTCAATTATTTAATAATAACCTGCCGGTTGATTCTTTACTGGATTTAAAAGAAATAAAGTTTTCGTACAGCGATAACTCTTTTACTATAAAATTTGCTTCGCTCAGCTTTACCCAGATACATAAACTCACGTATTTCTACATGCTCGAAGGGGCAGATAAAGACTGGATAGAAGCTGATCTACTACAGGCTACATACAGCTTACTGCCACCTGGCAATTATACCTTTAAAGTTCGCGCACAAAATGAGGAAGGGATTTTTTCTGACCATACTACCATACTACATATAAGAATAACACCATCATTCTGGCAGTCTATATGGTTTTACTTATTATTAGCATTGGCAATGGCCGGCTTGCTTTATTATCTGCATCACCTGCGCATACAACGTTTGCTCCATGTAGAAAAAGTACGCACCCGGCTTGCACGGGACCTGCATGATGATATGGGCTCTACCTTGAGTACCATTAATATCTTAAGTAATATGGCATTGAAAAAAGCTGACACAGACCATAAGACGGCCAAGGAATATATATCGCGTATCAGTAGTAACTCTTCGCGCATGATGGAAGCCATGGATGATATTGTATGGAGCATCAACCCAGTGAATGATAATATGCGTAAAGTGGCGGCAAGAATGAAAGAATTTGCCGGCAATGCCCTGGAAGCACAAGATATAAATTATAGATTTAATATTGATGAAGAGGCAAAAGATCTGGGCTTTGATATGGATACCCGCCGGGGGATTTTTCTTATCTTTAAAGAGGCAATTAATAATATACTCAAGTATGCTAAGTGTACCGAAGTAAACATCAGCATGCAAGTGCAGAAGAAATGTTTTGTGATTAGGATAGCGGATAATGGTGTTGGCTTTGATCCGAATAAAGAAGTAGCGGCACACCGTGGTAATGGATTGAAGAACATGCAAAAAAGAGCCGAAGGCATGCATGGTGGTAAGCTGAGCATTGAAACAGCACTTGGGAAGGGAACGACATTAACATTGAAAATACCGGTTTAAGACACAAGATACAAGGTACAAGTTACAAGTCCTTAATTCCAATTTGTAACTTTTAGCCTGGGGCTTATTGTATCTTGTTATTTGTGTCTTGTACCTTTATAGCATACTTATGCTATTGGGTGCTATACGCTGCAAAATAACTTTGCAGTTATGATACAGAAAATACTCGAAAGAATGATAAAAGTCTTGATTTACGATGATATAAAGGAACTGCGGGAGACGTTGGAACTTTTAATAAGCACCACCGAAGGCTTTGAAGTAGTTGGTGCTTTTGATAACTGCGAAACGGCCCCCACTGATATTGCCGTGCTACAGCCCGATATTGTGCTGATGGATATAGATATGCCCGGACTTACCGGTATTGAAGGCGTTAAAAATATACGCATGAAAAACCAGGATGTAAAGATCCTGATGCTTACCGTTTTTGATGATAACAAGAATGTATTTGAAGCTATTAAAGCGGGTGCAAATGGATATTTATTGAAGAAGACCAACCCAACAAAACTTATAGAATACCTGTATGATGTATATGAGGGCGGTGCACCCATGAATGCATCTATCGCCACACAGGTATTAAAAATGTTTGCCACAATACCTTCTCCGGCAGGAAGTAACTTCAATTTATCTGATCGTGAAAAGGAAGTGTTGCAATTACTGGTAGATGGAAATAGCTACAAAATGGTAGCAGCAGAAATGGATATTTCGATAGATACAGTGCGTAGCCATATCCGTAATATATATGACAAATTGCATGTTAATTCTAAGAGCGAGGCGGTAGCCAAAGCTCTCAAGCATAAAATAGTGTAGCAATTAGTATCAAAGGGTAGCCATGCTGCTTTTGCGGCATGGCTTTTTTTATTTTATTACCGCGAAGGCACAAAGACGCTAAGAAGTACAAAGAAGAGAAAAGTAAACTTTATACCGAGTTGTTATCCAGTTGACAGATGAAGGTTGATAGATGGCAGAAGGAATTAGCACTTTTAGCAACTTATAGTTAATAGTTATTGGAACTTATCTTCACGCACTGCCATGTAGTGAAAATTTTCATCCTGAGCTAATTGGCATTATTCTTTTACCTGTACGGTGTATGTAGAATTATTTACTTTACATCTCTTTTATTCAACAAAACACTATTATGAAAAGACGCTCTTTTGTGAAAGCTTCTCTCCTATCCGGCGCTATACCCGCAGTAGCACAGGCAGCATTTGCCAGCAGTACATCGGCACAAAAAACTGCCCGTGAGTATTATGAACTGCGTGTTTATACTTTAAAAGATGCTACACAGCAGCAACTGGTGGAAGACTATTATCAGCGTGCGGCTATACCGGCTTATAATAAGATTGGCAGTAAGAATGTGGGTGTGTTTACTGAATTGAAGCCCGAAGGACAAACGAAGTTGTATGTTGTTATTCCTTATCAATCCATTGAGGATTTTACCGGTGCTAAGAGCAAACTGATAAATGATAAAACATACATGGATGCAGCCAATGCCTACCTCAATGCGCCAGCTACGACACCGGCCTATGAGCGTATTGAAAGCTCCTTATTATATGCTTTTGCAGGTATGCCTACAATGGCTTTTCCAACAGCCGGTAAACCAAGAATATTTGAGCTACGCCGTTATGAAAGCCCCACTGAAGCTGCCGGACTGAAGAAGATAGAAATGTTTAATGAAGGAGGTGAAATGGATATTTTTAAAAAGAAGGGGTTAAGAGCTGTATTTTTTGGTCAAAGCCTGATTGGAAGTAATCAACCAAATTTGACTTACATGCTCACATTTGATGATATGGCAGACCATGATAAATCGTGGGGTACATTTGGCAGTAGTCCTGAGTGGAATAAGCTGAAATCTATTCCAGATTATGCCGATGCAAAACTGATATCCAAGATCACAGCTATCTTTTTGCAGCCGACTTCCTTTTCGCAAATTTGATAGACACGAATGACACGGATGGATGACACGAATTGCAAGAATTTATTTAAAGTTGCTATATTAATTTGATAGTATTATCATGATAATAAAAAATGGCTTTAGTTGTGAGTATAAATCCTACTAAAGCCATTTTTATTTATAGTTTGGCAGATTTATTAAATCTTGCACCATTATAAATTCGTGCAATTCGTTTGATTCATATTCTATCCTTCGTGTTCCAATAAACTATTTTTCCATCTGTTCAATTACTTCTCTTGATACGCCGGTAAAGCTGAAGCCACCATCGTGGAAGAGGTTTTGCATAGTTACCATTCTGGTCAGATCGCTGAAAAGTGTAACACAATAATTGGCGCAATCTTCTGCAGACGCATTCCCTAACGGGCTCATTTTCTCTGCATAACCAATGAAGCCTTCAAAGCCCTTTACACCACTACCAGCCGTTGTACGCGTGGGAGATTGCGATACTGTATTGATGCGCACCTTTTTCTTTAATGCATAATGATATCCAAAGCTGCGGGCGATATTTTCTAAAAGGGATTTTGCATCCGCCATTTCGTTGTAATCGGGGAAAATGCGTTGTGCAGCAATATAAGTAAGTGCTACTACACTGCCCCATTCGCTAATAGCATCCATGTGGTAAGCCAACTGTAAAATACGGTGCAGGCTAAGTGCTGAAATGTCTAATGTTTTATGCGTGAAATCGTAGTTGAGGTTAGTATAAGGATTGTTTTTGCGCATGTTCATGCTCATGCCTACGCTGTGCAGAATAAAATCAATCGGTCCGCCAAAATGTTCAATGACTTTTTTGGAGCAGGTTTTTAAGATCATCATTATTCGTTACATCTGCAGCAATCACGGGTGCATTGCCACATTTTTCTGCCAGCTTATTTATTTCACCCATTCGCATGGCAATAGGTGCGTTGGTCAATACTATTTGAGCACCCTCTTCATAGCATTTTTCTGCAATTTTCCAGGCAATAGATTGCTCGTTGAGTGCACCGAAAATGATTCCTTTTTTTCCTTGTAGTAAGTTGTATGGCATAAGGAGGTTTTTAATATTTTAAAACAAAGAAAAGGAATTTTGAAAACTGTTCCTGTTTTCCTTCTTCAGATACCATTTGATATACCAGACTTTAGTAAGTTATGCAAGGAGGATATTAAACACAAGACAGAAGTTCCAAGCTCAAGGGACAAGAAACAAGCTACAAGTAAAGAACCTTAATTTGTCCTATAAAATATAAGCAGACGAATATCCACAAGAGACAAGATTCTAGAGACAAGTAAGTAGGGTTACAATGGTCAAGATACGGCGGAGATATGGAGGAGATAGACGGAGATATGGCGCGATAGGGAGCAGATCAGGTATAACTTAAGTATATGTTAGGTATAACTTAAGTATAAGTTAGGTATAACTCTGAATGTTCCGGAGATGAATAATAAAAATTATGGGACAAGATAAGGAAAAGAACTACGGGCTTTGAGCCGCTAGTTGAGGTGCCCTGGTACTTAATGAGAACTGGTTTAAGATATAATGACAATGCTGATAAAGAATTGTGGCGTTTTCTGACAAATACTATATAATAATCCCCTAACTTAAATAAACTCTAATAATAAAAACAAAGAATACACTTATTTCTGCACTTTTCAATTATTTGTTTACTTTGCCGCATCATATTAAAATCATTCATTAGCTATATGAAAGCCTTAAAGCTCCTAACTACCGCACTCATCGTATTTTTGTTCTTGTCTGCCTGTCACAGCAACACATCTGACGAAACCACTAAAGATGAATATATGAGCAACGAAGAAGACACCTCAGCCTCAGCCAATACGACCAATACCAATGCCTCAAAAGGCATTACCCAGAAAGACTGGGGTAATACAGATAGTAAACAAGTGCATCTTTTCACTCTTACTAATGCCAATGGCGTACAGGTGAGCATTTCTGATTACGGTGGTACTATTACTTCGTTTATAGCACCTGATAAAAATGGTAACAAACAAAGCATTGTTTTAGGCTTCAATAACTTAGATGGCTACTTAGCCCATCCTCCTTATTTCGGGGCAACTGTTGGCCGCTACGGCAACCGTATTGCCAAAGGTAAGTTTACCCTTAACGGACAAAACTATACTTTAGCCACAAACGATGGTAAAAACCACCTTCATGGCGGTACTAAAGGCTTTGACAAAGTAGTATGGACAGCAGGACCTATTAGCGCAAACAATCCGCAGCTTTCGCTCTCCTACCTTAGCAAAGACAATGAGGAAGGCTATCCCGGCAATTTGAATACTACCGTTACTTTTACACTTACTGATGATAATGCTTTACGTATAGACTACCATGCTACTACTGATAAAGCCACACCTATTAACCTGACTAATCACAGCTATTTTAATCTTTCGGGCAACGTAAGCAATACTATTCTCAATGACAGGCTGATGATTGATGCAGACCGTTATACACCGGTAGACAGCACGCTGATCCCAACCGGGCAATTAGCACCGGTGAAAGGCACTCCATTCGACTTTACCACACCACACCAAATAGGTGAAAGAATAGCTCAAGTACCTGGTGGCTATGATCACAATTTTGTACTGAATAAAAAGGATACAAGCCTAACACTGGCTGCAGAAGTAACTGATAGCAGCAGCGGACGCAAACTGCAGGTGTACACTACACAGCCCGGCATTCAGTTTTACACCGGTAATTTCCTTCTTGGCACTATTAAAACTGATAATGGTCAGCCTATCAATCAGCACACTGCTTTTTGTTTAGAAACACAGCATTTCCCTAATTCGCCCAATACACCTGCATTCCCTTCTTCCATCTTGCAGCCGGGGCAAACTTATCATTACGTTACCGAGTATAAGGTTTCTACATTAAAATAAATAATTGGTATATAAGCTAAAGCGGCTGGTGAAACGAGCAGTTTTACCAGCCGCTTTTTTATGGCAGGTAGCATTATACCATGTGGCTATTGAGATGACAGTTGAGCAGTTGATAGATGACAGAAGCGAAAAGTATGTATAGAAGTTCGTAATAGTTAATAGTTAATGGTTTGGATCACGACCTGCACTATACTGTAATAAGAATTGTTATGCCTGATAGCCAATTAGTAATATGTAATCACTTCCACACTGTAAATAATAGTTTACTACTTTTAATTTCGTTTTACCAATTGTGACAGATGGCTGTTTTGTATTAAAACTTACATTTGTCAACAAAAAACTGAGAAAAATGGCTTTTGAAACTGAGGGAAAACTAATTGCTGTATATCCAATCATGCAACGCTCTGAAACCTTTAAAACACGTGAGTTTGTGATAGAAACCAGTGAAGAAAACAACGGACGTGTGTTTACAGGCTATATTAAATTTCAGTGTACACAGGACAGAACCGCTATACCTGATAAGTTTGTAATTGGCGACCGGGTAAAAGTACATTTCAATATCCGTGGCAGCAAGTGGACAAAAAACGGTGTAGATAACTATATTACCAACCTTGATGCATGGCGCATAGAGCATATACAGGCAGCTTATCAGCCAGCGGAAGCTTCCAATACTTACCAATCAGCCTCTTCTGACGATAATAGCAACGACTTACCATTTTAAAGTCAGTTTACCACCACCAAAACATGCTATGAAACTAATTGCAATTATTGTGTTCGCCTTATTATGCATAAGTTCTGCGAATGCACAGATAAAAGGCAGGGGCGTTGAACTAGGTTTTGGTGCAGATGCCGGTGTACCGGTAAGCAATAGCCTCCAGCAATATACCAGTTGGGGCTTTGGTGGTGATGCTACTTTAGGATACAACTTCGACACACATACAGCCTTGCTGGTGCGGGGAGGTTATATGAGTTTTCCTGTTAAAGATGAATACAAACGCAATAAGCTAAAGGCTATAGGAGGTGGCTTTATGAAACTGTGCGGACGTTATAATTTTCCGGGTCGATTTTATGTTGAACCACAAGTTGGTTTTACTTCCTTCAGTAGCGGTAAGAGCCATGAGGTAAAAACCGGTAATGGCTTTACTTATGCAGCAGCAGCCGGTCTGTTCCTGGATAAATTAAAGGCGCTGGATGTAAGTCTCCGCTATGAGGCTACTACAGGTAATGATGGGATTAATTTTGTTGGGTTACGCCTTGCGTACAGTATTAAGCCCGGAACTTTTTAAACTATTACTTCATAATTTATAAAAAAGGGGATGGCCGCTACTCAGCCATTCCCTTTTTATCTACAGGCTGATTCTAATACATTTCTTAAATCCGCCTGTCACAAGCATTCCCTTATTATAAGCAGTACCAAATAGCTAATTTTGCAGTTCAACTTTTAGGATAAATACCTAACACAGTTATGCAAAAAACAATCTCATTGAAATTGCTTCCGCAAGAGGCGGAAGACAGCAATATCATCACTCAATATATCGCTTCTGCTTCCGGCAAAGAAGCACAGCATATTACCGGCTTTTACCCTATTAAAAAGTCTATTGATGCCCGTGGCAGGCAGGCTTATATACATCTTACCGTACAGGCATTTATTGATGAGCCCTTTCATCAGCGCCCTCTTTTGCCAATAGTTTATAAAGACGTGCGCCATGCACCACATAAAGTAATTATTGTGGGAGCAGGCCCAGCAGGCTTGTTTGCAGCTCTACAGCTAATTGAGCAGGGCATTCAGCCTATCATATTGGAGCGAGGTAAAGATGTACGTGCCCGCCGCAGAGACCTTGCAGCCCTTAATAAAGAAGGTGCTGTAAATCCTGAAAGCAACTATTGCTTTGGTGAAGGTGGAGCCGGCACCTATAGTGATGGGAAGCTATATACCCGTAGCAACAAGCGCGGCAGCATTAATAAGATACTGCAGGTATTTACACAGTTTGGCGCAGAAGAAAAGATTTTATATGAGTCACACCCGCACATTGGTACCAACAAACTACCGCAAATTATAACTGCCATGCGCGCGCAAATAGAAGCAAGCGGCGGAGTGTTTTTGTTTGAAAAGAAAGTAGTTGACTTTGTTATAAATGACAATGTAATAACAGCAGTTATCACTGCAGATGGCAGCCGTTTTGAAGGCGATGCTGTGATACTTGCTACTGGTCATTCGGCCAGGGACATTTTTGAATTGCTGCACAATAAAAAGATCTTGATAGAAGCCAAGCCTTTTGCATTAGGTGTACGTATAGAGCATCCGCAAAGCCTTATTGACTCCATTCAATACCACAATCCTGTAAGGAGTGAATACCTCCCTCCTGCAGCCTACAGCCTGGTACAGCAGGTAAATAATAAAGGGGTATTTAGCTTCTGCATGTGCCCGGGAGGGATTATTGCACCGGCTGCTACAAATCCCGGCGAACTGGTAGTAAATGGCTGGAGCCCCAGCAAGCGTAATAATCCGTTTGCAAACAGTGGCATGGTTGTGAATGTAGATGTGGCTGAGGTAATGAATGATAAGGACTTTATACAATTAGCAAAGCGAAACGGCTGGCAAGCTAATAATCCTTTGCTGCTGATGTACTTTCAACAGATGGTAGAAAGAAAAGCTTTTGGAGCAGGTGGCGGTAACTTTGCAGCACCGGCTCAACGTATGGCCGACTTTAGCAATAATAAACTATCCTCTACCTTGCCTGACTGCAGCTACCTGCCGGGTGTAAACAGTGTGCAACTACAACAGGTATTGCCTTCCTTTATTCATAAAAGTCTGCAGCATGGTTTTACAGAGTTTGGTAAAAAGATGCGCGGCTATTATACAAATGAAGCTATTGTAGTTGCTACAGAGAGCCGTACTTCATCGCCGGTGCGAATACCACGTAGTTCTGATACATTGCAGCACCCGCAGATAACTAATCTGTATCCCTGTGCAGAAGGGGCAGGTTATGCAGGAGGTATTGTTAGTGCAGCCATGGATGGGGAAAATGCAGCAAAAATACTAGCGCAGAAGTTACATGTGATCTCATAAATACAGTCAGTACCATCTGGCAACTTCATTAAGTTTCCCAAATCAGTAGTACCCATTGGCAGGTACGGCACGCATTACGTTCTTACATCTTTCTATACTGATGAGATGTTCCTCCTGGCAATATTATTAAGTTGAGGATTAGCACCAACAATCATTATTACTCCTCTTTAGACTCATGTCATTAAGTTAAGCTTTTTCATAGTACCTTAGGCTAAAGCCCATAACAAATATGCTACTTTACCCCGCCTTAAAAGGCTGGGCTATAAATGATTGAACCTCTAAACTTAAGGACATTAGCCTATGTTCCTACGTTATGATGATAGGCTTCATAGTTGGAACTAATACCTTGAACATAAGCAACCAGGCTAACAGATAACCCAATCCGCAAAAGAGAAACAGGATATAATAACCAGTTTCAATGCTGCCTAAGCTTTTATAATAATCAAACAGTAAGCCTGCCAGCTTAGCCACCAGCATACCTCCGAGCCCACCTGCCATGCCACCAAGTCCTGTTACAGACGCTACAGAATATTTTGGGAACATATCAGATACCGTGGTAAACAGGTTTGCTGACCATGCCTGGTGCGCCGAGGCAGCAAGACCAATAATGATGATAGCATACCACATATGGTAGCTGCCCGCTGCCTGGGAAAACATGATCAGCAGAGGCACTACTGCATAAATAAGCATGGAGGTTTTTCTTGCGCGAACGATACTCCACTGCTTTTTCTTTACCAGCCACATCGGCAGCCAGCCTCCAAATATGCTTGCTACACCTGCAAGGGTATATACAAACGCAATAGGCAGACTCACCTGCATACCGGTAAGATGATATTGTGCATTTAAAAAAGCAGGCAGCCAAAACAACAAAAACCACCAGATGCCATCTGTTAAGAACTTGCCCATAATAAAAGCCCAGGTTTGCTTATAGCGCAGCAAACTGCCCCAGGAAATTTTTGGCTTTTCTTCCCTCCCCTCATTTACAAATAGCTCATCCGGATCGCTGATGATATATTCAAATTCCGCCTGGGAAAGCCGCTTCTGCTTTGCTGGCACATCATAGTAAATAAACCAGAAAATAAGCCAGATAAAACCAATGGCACCAATACCGATAAATGCAATACGCCAGCTATAATGGATAGCAATATAAGGTACAAGAATGGGAGCCAGGATAGCGCCTACATTGGTACCCGAATTAAAAATGCCGGCAGCATAAGCCCGCTCTTTGCGGGGGAACCATTCGGCAGTTGTTTTAAAAGCTGCCGGGAAATTACCGGCTTCCGTTACCCCAAGAAAGCTGCGATAGAAACCAAAGCTGATGACACCTGTAGCAAAGGCATGCAGCACAGAGGCTATGCTCCAGAAGGTTAAAGTAATAGCATAGCCCAGTTTCGTTCCTATCTTATCAATGATCCTTCCGGCGAATATCATACCTATGGCATAGCTGAACTGAAAAGCTACTACAATATTGGAGTAATCAGTCTCTGTCCAGTTGAATTGCTTTTCCAGAGTAGGCTTTAGCAAGCTGATCACCTGCCGGTCGAGATAATTGATGGTAGTGGCATAAAAGACCAGTGAACAAATGGTCCAACGATACCTCCCTATTTTAGTATTTGAGATAGGTGCTTTTGATTTTTCAGGTGTAGCAATCATTGTGTGTCATTTAACGATTTAAAAGCAATACATAGATTCTATGTTGGCGCATATCAAAACACAGTACAATTTACAAAATAGGGATGGATACCTCTTCACCTTTTTTTTGGGCAGAAATATAACCTGCATAAATAGTAACGGTTACATCGGCAGCCAGGCTGCTATTGCTTTCAATGGCACCTCCATAAGCCGCAGACTTGTAAAATGCATCCATCTCGTGTTGATAACCGGCAAACCAGCCTTCATCGGGCGATATAAACGACCAGCCTTGTTTAGTCTCTGTTTTTTCTACCAGGTACACCTCTTCAAAATGTTTTTGTGCAGGCGTGTACGTTTGCATGGCATTATTGGGATTCATATTGCAAATAGTCCTGTGGTTGGTAGTATTTACTTCAATCCAGTTGTGCACCCCACCTAATACTAGTTCACTGGCAAACAGGTCGGCAATGGTGCCATCTTCAAATACAATATGCAGCAGCGCAAAGTCTTCAGTGTCTTTGTAGGTAGTGCGCAAATAACCTTCATTCTGAAAATTTGGCATCCGGGTGATAGTGTGAGTACGTGCCGAGATGGTTGCCGGGCGTATAGGCTTGCCGTTACGGGCATTACCTTCTATATGCTTAAAATAGATAGCTGCCGATAGCGGATGACAGCCTTTGCCGATCATAGAGCCGCCCCCGGAAAACTTCCATTGCCCATAAGTGGGGGAATGTGAGCCGGAATGGGACTGCTCGCCATGCATCCAGATGATTTGTGCGCCGGTCTTTTGCAGCAGTTCCTTTTGCTTTTGAATGGCGGGTGCATATACCCAGTTCTCGGCATACATGATTTTGCCCTCGCTGGCTTTCTCGGCATTCAGCATATTGGCTACACTTTCCATGGCATGTTCCAATCCTTGTTCTTTAGGAAAAGTATCCCCGTTAAAAGTATCTGTGCCGTTGCCAAAATAGCCGGTAAAAGGTTTTTCTACAATCACGTATTTATCCTTCTGTAAGGCAGCTATTACCAGCGGCTCATGCGTTACAGGAGGCGTGCATACATGGATCACGTCAGCGGCTGCTATCAGTTGCTCTGTATTTTCAAAAGCAGGTATGTTTCTAGGTCCTGTAAAGTCTGTCAGCTTTTGCTGCGTAGGCGAGTACGCGCCCACTATTTCAACCTTAGTATTATACACCCGCTGCAAGGCATCGTAATGAAATTTGGCGGCAAAGCCGGAGCCGATAATGCCTGCCCGTAATACTTTTTTTTCCATCATAGTATCTGAGTAAAAATGATAATTTGGTAGCGCACTTTTCTTCTTCTCACCGCAGAGAACAAGAGTAAGTAGAGGTTCCGCAGAGATTCTCACCTGTTACCGCTAAGTCGCAAAGATGCAAAGTCACACTACGTAAGAGTATATAAAGGTTTCACAGAGCTAAACTCTGCGCAAACTCCATTTTCTCTGCCTCTCTGCGGTGAAAGAAAACTCAACGTATCCCATTTAATTCTTCCATCGTAAATGTCTTTTGCCGGTCTTTATACTTAGCACGCACCGTATTCACATCCGCTGCCGTAATCTTTTCAGCTTTATTATTCCATGCGTTGCGTATATAGCTTAATATCTGTGCAATGTCCTCATCTGTAAACTCTTTATTAGCACCAATGCCCGGCATATCCCCGCTTATTTCGGGCGCTTTATACGTTTTACCTGCAACATTTACCGGCCCTGTTAAACCATACAAAACAATCGGTATCAGCCTGCTTTTATCCCCCTGCACCCAGTTCGACCCGTTTAGCGGCGGCGCCAAACCGGCTGTCCCATTACCATCGGGACCATGACAGGTTTGACAGAGCGACTGAAATATAGCAGCGCCTTTAGGATACAGCTTTGCTAGATTTGCAGCGTTGCTGCTGCTCTTTGCTTTAGCAATATCTGCTATTACTTTACGTAATCGCTTGTTAATGGCAAGACTGGTATCCGGCTCCTTTTTAAGTACTTCTGCGTAGTAGGCAGTTTCCTTATTTTGCAGGTTACTGATAATGGCATCTGCCACATACACATTATCAGGATATTTCCCGGTTAAAGCTAATAAAAGCTGCGTAGCACTGCCGGCATTAAACGGCTGTATATAATGTGCCAGGAAAGCGATGTATGGCGCTGCAAGCGTATCATTTCCGGCTGCCATTTGCTGCAGCATGGCTGCGAACTGTGTATAGTTGTTTTTATTGATCACTGAAGGCAATACGCTTAATGCCTGCATCCGGATGGCCCAGTCACTTTGATTCAGTAATGGCATTACATCCTTATCCTCCAATACACCCAGGCCTTCCATTGTCCATAAAGCATAGATAAGCAGCAAGGGCTGATCTGTATGTTGTAGTAACTGCCGTAATGGAGTAGTTGCACTTTTCTCCTTTTTATCTATCAGCAACTGTTGTGCTTCGCTACGTACCCAGCCGTTGGGATGCTGTAACAGTTGTACAAGCTGATTAGTATTATTAGTGAATTGAACAGGCTTTTCCGTACTGTTTGCAGGAACAATTTTATAAATGCGCCCACAGTTAAGCGGCAGGGTTAATGACCGTTCCTTGATCTCATTCTTTAAGTAAGGCGTTAAATAAGTTTTATGCTGAATAATGCCGCGATACATATCTACTACATATAAGGCGCCATCTGGTCCGTTGCTTAGATTCACGGGACGGAAGCGCTCGTCTTCACTGGCTAAAAACTCTTTGCCTTTATAAGCTTCTTTTCCTGCTGTTATATACCCCTTATCAGTGATAATGTTTCGCTTAATCAGGTTTGCAGAAGGCTCAGCTACAAAAGCGTTTCCTTTATAATCGTCACCAAAACTATTGCCCTGGTAAATAACCGGTCCACAGGCAGCAGTAAAATTGACCAGCCGCAGGCTATCATCCAAAACACCTTCCATATAGCCGCGGTTTACGCCGGGCGTAGGACGCACCGGGTACACCCTGTTATCATCCACTATGGTTGTTACAAAGCCTGCCACACCTCTCTGATTGGTGTTTGCTGCCCCAAATCCAGGAGAAAAATAGTCACCCTGCAGATTATCGGAATTGGTATTGTAAAACAAGCGCCCGTGATCATCCTGCGTAATCCCCCACTGACCGCGAAAATGCGTATGCTCCATCTGCCAGTGGTCGCCTTGTTTGCGGTAGCGTTTGTCAGATTTGGCGCTGTAGATCCAGTTGTCAAGCGCCCGGAACAAGCCATTAGGCTGATGCTCTACATTGCCACCTACTGCATAAGTAGAGTCAACCAGTTTCTTATTTACTGGCCTATCGTCTTTAATATTATAATACCAAAGCCTTGGGGGCTCTGCTACCAGGATGCCGTTATCGATCAAACAAATGGCGCGCGGCAGCACCAGCGAGTCTAAGAATATCTTACTCTTATCCATCACGCCATCGCCATTGGTATCAGTAAGGATCACAACCTTACCGGTGGGTTTATCTTCCCCTGTGCCCGAAGTATCAGGCATATAATCCTGCATATCCACTACCCAGATCCTGCCTTTATCGTCCCAGCTCATAGTTATTGGTGCTGCAACCAGCGGCTCTGAGGCTACCAGTTTTACAGTAAACCCATCTTCGATGTGCATTTTCTTAATCCCCTCTTCCGGGGATAGTTGCGGTGCTTCAGCAATGCTTTTTCTTATCGCCAGCGAATCGGGACGGGCGTTTGTATGTGTTGTATTTTTGCAGCCTCCGGTACATGCCATAACAGCATACCATACGGCTGCACCTTTCATAAGCCAGACAATGCGCTTCATTAGAGATTCTTTGATACTATTTCAATCAGATAATACTCTGACAGGTGCGTAAGATAGGAAACGATATTATATAGATGCCATTTTGCCCTTAAAATAGCCGGTTGTTTCGGTAATAGGGGGTAATGGTTCTGTTTAGACTTGGGCTTTAAATATAAGAGGATATGAAGAATTATTAATAGTTGCTAACATTTGTACCAACTCTTTAAATTGGATATGAAACCCTAAGCAGCATGTTAGACAGCAGGGATACCTGTCTTTATCCTTTACTTCGAGGTGCGCCTACGCTAACACCTTGCAGATCCTGGGACATCCCTAAGAACGTGTACCTAAAGTTGCAGGAAAAAACAAGCTAGGCTAAACTTAATGAAATTGGCTAACAACATTTAGGCATAATGAAAGCGACACTGCACTATATAACATTTCTGGTCAACTCCCTTTTTTCCTTCAATTTTATAAACCAGCCGGTGTTCGCCGCTAATTCTTCTTGACCAAAACCCTTTCAGGTCATATTTTAGCGGCTCTGGCTTGCCTATACCCTGAAAGAAAGTTTTTCTTATGTCATTCAAAAGCTCCTTAATCTTTATTACGATCTCAGTATCTGTTTCTATCCAGTACTGAAATTCTTCCCAGGCATTTTCAGTAAATTCAAAACTCATTGAACAGGTATCTTATAAGTCGAATGTATGAGTTTGATTATTCTGAAGCTGGTTAACAGAATCTCTGAGCCTTTTTCTGTTAGCTTCAGTAGATAACAAGTGTCCGGTCTCGTTCAGAGAATTATACTCCTTAAGAGACATAATTACAACAGCTTCATCCTCGTTATTTCTGGAAACAATGATAGTATCCTGCGACTTACTGACATCATCAAGGTACTTCTTAATATTACCTCTTAATTGAGATACAGATACAGCTTGCATACTTAAAGATATAAGTGGTTAACAGAAACATGTACAATAATCAGTACATACAAATGTACTTAAAATAGCTTAGATGTGAGCAGAACCTTACGAAATGGATGAAAGTGGAAGTCCAAATAGCACTTCGGACAGGTGTTGAGGCTTGTCCTTATCCCTTACTTCAAGGTGCGCTGCGCTAACACCACGAAGAACTTAGAGGTGCAGCAGAGCAGGTTTTAATGCCTTTATACTTTTCAGTCGAGATTTTAGCGCCTAATCCTTGATTATCGCTATTGAAGCATTTGCTGTAGCTTCATAGATGCCATAGCATTTGCCGGCAGAACCAATTACAATAAAAGGATGTGTCAAAAATGTTTGCGTATCAACGAATTCTCCGGATGCAATATGACGTATTTGTCCAATGCTGGTATCTCTTTGTCCTGAATAATTAATCCAATATACTGTTACGCTATCTGAAGTATTAGTTTTTAAACCTTAAAAACGTAGATTGATCAGAGTTTAATGATTTCCTTGTCGATTCAGTCTCACAACCCTGAGGAGTTACAGCAACAAACTCACTGTCTTTTTTGGAGTAAAGTCCTGTCGTCTGCACAGAGTTGTCAACAACTTCAAATTGTGGGTTGTCAAACCAAATCTGACCTGTTCCACCCAGTAATGCACCAAATGCAATGCTGGAAGCATTATTTGGAACATCTAAAACAATTGCATATTTATTCCACTCTGTACTTCCTTTAATTGGTCTGTCTTGCATATTATCAAAAGAAAGAAACTGCTGTGAGCCGGCTTGGTCAACACGTAACCAAAATCCAGCCCAGGCAGTTACATCCTTTGATTTCATATAGCCTGTCATTCTGATTCTCTTACCCAAATACTTGTCAGGGGGAGAAGTTTGCATATAAGTTCCAAAACCTGGTATTTCCTTATCAATGGAGCTTATAGTAAATGCATTTTGCTGGTTATGCTGAACGCTACTATCCTCACCCATTTTGTATTTACCGGGATCACTACCCGCCTTAAACCAATTAGCTTGTGAGTAAATATTAGGTGAGTAAAATAATAGTGCTACCATCAATGCAATCAGGTAAAATACGTTTTTGAGGGGTTGTGTGTTCATGGATTTCAGATTTAAAGGTTATTGATTTAGGAAGGTTATTCAATAAATTCATAGCTGAAAGTGGCTTTGTGAAATATGGAAGGGTGAAGCAAATAGTTACTGTCAATTGCTGAAGCAATTTAACATTTTTAATACTCAATCTCAAATTTACTTTTTGAATGCATGGGTTGTTATAGTTTAAGGTTGTATTTCTTACTGGTACTGGAGGTCAGAATAGTATTTCTAAAATTTAGCTTTTTATTCTATGTAGAACCTGGTTGGCAGGATAGCACATCAACCTATTCCTAAGTAACTGCAAACAATACCTAATCATCCTATCAACAAAGTCAGTGACCTCCTGTCGCATAACTGGACGCCACTAACTAAAACGCTTCCATGCTATCTTACAATATGTACTTCACCGGAGGCTTACATCACACCAAATAAATGCTGGTATTAGCCGGTGGTAATCTCACCTTATTCTATCCATAATTGTAATACCTGCTTTTGACGGTCGTTGAGATGATAGGTAATAAGGAGGCTTATCTTTATCCTTCACTTCGAGATGCGCTACGCTAACAGCAGCTTATGCATTGATGAATGGCGCATGGGAAACTACGATACAACTGGCACCCGGTACTTATCGCTACAAATTTGTTGTGGATGGTTTATGGATATCCGATCCCAAAAATCCGGCTTTCAATAAAGACAGTTTTGATTCCATTTTGGAAGTAAATCAAATAGTAGCTGATTTCCTACTCGCGGGTATCTCATCCGCCAGCATTGTATATGTATATTTTCGGCTGGTGGGACACTAATTGGTAAAAAAAGGCAGGTGAGGAAAGACCAGCATTTATCTTTTACTTTGAGGCACGCTGTAGTGATACCTCGAAATACTTAAAAAGTTACAAATTTAGGTGAGTTACTATCTTCTTGTCCTAAACCCGCAGTTTCATCTATTCGCACAGTAAGCTATGCCATTAAACTTCAGTTGTAACAAGAAAACCTAAATGGTTGCTTTACTAATAATTGTATCTATCCAATTTTTGAATCTAGTGCACTTTGCAAGCATTGGAGCAATCCCATTTTTCCAAAGCAATTATAGGCCCATGAAATTTCTTTTATATCGTGGAATAATTTCTTTTAATCGTATGGATGGAGCAGTTATTGGGCTGTCATTTATTAGCTCAGGATTTGGGTAATGATTGATAATGTATTGTGCTTTACCTATATCTGCATGAGGTATATAATTAAAGCCTCTTATATTAGAAAACAATAACCTTTCAAACTCATGAAGTTGAATATATGGCACTAATCGGTTGTTAATAATTATGTTTAAGATCTCTTGGTCTAAATATTGCACCCTTTGAACTGCATCCGAAAATAGCATTTGCAATATTATAGTTCTTGGGAAATCATTTCTTAACTCATAATAATCAATCAATGAAGTAACTATTGAGTTAGGATCTGAAATTAAAAGCAGTTCAGCATTATGCTTATATCTTGTGAAAGTAATATCACCACCAAAAAAGCCAGGGCTAGTTTCTAAAAGGATAGGAACACAATTGTTAATCCCAAATTTTCTTAAATAATGAGCTATTGTATTGTTTACGAATTCTTCTTCCGTCTGTCCTTCAACCATTATATAAACTGTTCTCATCTAGGACGCCCTCCTAGGATGTTTTTCTTCCACAATTGTCCTAATGAGTATTCTTTTAACCAAGCAGATAAAGACTCTTCAGATTGTCTTAAAAAGACTGTTTCATGATTAGATCGTCTTTCAACTACTAAGATATCATCGGCAGTAAACTCGTTCACTAAATTAACTGATTGCGTTGAAATTATAATTTGTATTTTTTCAGGTAGACTTTGTAGTAAACCTGCTAATTTAGTAATTGCAAAAGGATGTAAACCTAATTCTGGCTCATCGATAATAATTATAGACGGGGGGATTGGTTGAAGTAGAAGGGTTGTTAAACAAATCATTCTAAGTGTTCCATCAGAAAGATTATGAGCCGTAAAAAGTTGGTCAAACCCTTTTTCCTTCCAACGTAAAAATATTTGCTCTGGATTTATTTCGTCAGGTTGCAAGAAAAAACTATCAAAAAATGGAGCTATTGATTGAATAACTCTCTAAATCATTTCGAATATTTTTTGGTTCTTTGTTGAAGACGATAAAGGAAGGCCGCTAAATTTCCACCATTTTCATGAAAGAATGCATAATCATGAGTATTGCAAGTTTGTTTAATTCAGAACTGAAACTAGTATCATGGAAATGAAAAATTTTTAAAGAATTAAGATTTCTTAGAAGGAAGTCGGATCTAAACCAAGTATGGTTTTTAAGTTCGCTTTCTAGACTTCCAGAACTATTGATTAATAAATCGCCTCCTTGAATTACTCCACTCTTCTGAAAAAATAAAGTTTCCATTCTGATCAGGGACTAAAGCAAACTGATACTCATTCCTGTGCGCGCTATCAAATAAAATTTTACCACTTAAAGAATTTGAAAACTTACGGCCAAAAAATAAAAAATTATCTGCTTGCCATTTTGTGCAACATAAACTTGTAATTCTCTATTATATAATTTATTCAAAAATTTAAAAAAACTAATGAAGTTACTTTTACCTACACCATTAGCACCAATCAGAACATTTATAGGTTTTAATTCTACAGTACCTGAATCTTTGATAGATTTAAAATTTTCAATTCTGACAGATTGTATAGCCATTATATAGTCTAATTGATTTAGTAATAAGTAAATTCTGTAATTACCAACAAACTATTATCAATCAATAAAAGATTATATTGAAGGCACAAACTTAAATTTATAAACTTCAATGTAAAATTCGGGGATTACAAATCCTAAGAATATTGTAGGAATCTAAACTACACTGAAATGGAGAGAAATAAACATATTTATCTAACTCACAAGCCAAACCTTTGTATATGCGTATTCAGAAAGTATGTCAAACCATTTCTGATGATTTGCTTCTTCCCATTGTGTTATACCTTGAAACTCTTTTAAAAACAATTCCATTATCTTCAAATCAGAACATTTATAAACATTCATTTTTTCTTTCAAAATTTTATTTGCACAATCCTCATTTAATGACTTATCTAAAGGTAACAAATTACCTAATTCTCCCATCTTTTGACTTCCATGTGACTGAGAATCTATGTGTTCTAATGAAATATTGTTAATGGTTAGTTCTTCAGTATCCCTAAGATAAAGCTCAATCTTTCTGAATATATATTGAATCAATCGCTTGTCTTTTGTATACTGATTTGTAAATCGCAGTTTATTAAACTTCTCCTTGAATAATTCATAATTAGGCTCTCTTTCGCTGTAAAAATTTGCAAGCTGTTGCAATATCCTTTTCGATTCTTGTGTTGTTTTTGAATTCCTTAAGTCTCTAGCAGTCTTTGAACATTTCCCTTCAAATATGTTCATTTTGAGCGCACATATTGCTGAATACTTAAAATGAAAATTTTCCATGTTTTTGAGAATTTCACAAAAATCAGCATGCTTTAGTACCCTGTTTTTTCTTACTATTAATAACGCTAATAGAAATGTTCGTATCTGAGTTATTTGAAAAATATTCAGAGCCTCAAGCGAATAAAAAGCTGAATGATCATTTTGGTCTGGCCAATCGGATTTTAAAGGGTTGGCAATTTCATTGTATAGTTTAGATTCAAAAACTAAGTCTTTCAAAAAATCAGAATGATCAAAATCACGTTTACTGCTTTCGATCTTAAAACTTCTGTAAATTTTTGATTCAGTAATAAAATTATACTTGGATAACCAAAAATGTCTAAAAAAGGTTTCTAAATTAATCTTGATTTGCCTAGACATTAAATTGAACTGAATTTTTTTCCAGTTCGTTTTTGCTGAATCGTCAGGATGAGTATTATTAAGGACTTTAAAAAGGTCATTTTTTATAAGATCTACTGAAGTTAAACCTTTACCTCTTGCATTTAAGGTTTCGAAGATCATATATGCATCATCTTCACTCGAAACAGTTATATAAATGACTTTCAAGTATAATAAAATTTGATCCCTAATTGATTCAAGTAAAACAGTATAGATGTATTCATTATTGCTAAATAGCTGGCTCCAATACGGAAACTCACCTTTCAAATTTTCTTTTTTCAATTTATTTAGAAAAAATGTATAAGAGTCCCATAAGGCTTTTTCCTCTGTGGTATTGGGTTTTGAATCAGCTTTTGTGATGTGTTGTATCGCTTCTTGAAGAAAAGGTTTTGGATTTTCATTTTCTAATTTGAAAAAAGGTTTATTTCTTACATCTTTACCTTCAATGTATGTATTATATACCCCTTCTGCTAAATCCCTTTGACCAATACTATTAAAAGTTTGTACCAAGGCCGACAAAAAAATTGTAATCGTTGTCAATCTTTGCTGCCCATCGACAATCAATAAAGTAGTTGATTTATCTTCTCCAATAAGGACTAAAGAACCAATAAAATATTCAAAGTTTTTAAGTTTATTTCCTTCTATCTTAATATTATTTAGGATATCATTCCATAGTTCAGAAACTTCCTCTTTTGTCCAAGAGTATTCTCTTTGAAAGCGTGGAACAATATATTTAACATTTGTTGAGAATAATGTACTTATCGTTCTCGTGTATGCATTTAAATCCATTTTATTGCTTAAGTTTAAAAAATTATCTGTATAACTCAAAAATGCAGGAACCCCATTACTATTAAATATTCTTATAGGTTTCCTTACATGCTACTTCCCTTGCCAATACTCACTCCCTAGTCCTAGCATTCCCACAACATCAACGCCTTACTCAAACAACCCCCACACCGCCCCTTTAAACAGCAGCAACACATTCTCCATCATCCCTAACCCCACAATCATGCAAAACACCTAGATACTACTGATTAGGTTCCACCAATATATTAGCACTACCTATATGTATTTGATAAGTGTCCAACTTGTCTTTTACCAACAAAAACTTGTCCTGCATGCTAACTACACATGCAATCTTCAATCGCACCAGCAGTCCATTACAACCACCATCTCCGAAGCAAAAACCACATCAATAAATTGATAGATTTAACCACCTGCAGTATTGGCTTAAATTTAATAGGTTAAGGCTGACATATTGGTTTTGAGAATAATAAAAGAATAAAGATATACGTTTTAATGAAACAATCAACTTCCATACACTTTTATAATCTTTAGATTAAAAAAAGCATAGTTGGTACAATAGCTCCTTTATACACCCCTTTACATCACTTATACCCAATCCATACCTAAGTCCTATCTAAGCCCTATCAAAGCCATGGATAGTTCATGACAAAGCCATGCAAAGGGAGTACCCGGTTTTATGCAAACCCGTTCAAAACTCAAACCCGCTTGGCTGACAGGCAAGTCGTAGACCATAATTCCTACATTCTTTGCGCCTTCCTGTCTTCGTGGCAACCTAACTTCGCCATCAAATCAAAAAGAACAAATGCAGTTACACAACAACAAGATACTCATCACGGGCGGGGCAAGTGGCATTGGCTTAGGACTAACCAAAAGATTTATACAGGAAAACAATACCGTTATCATTTGCGGAAGACGGGAAGAGGCCCTGAAAGAAGTAACAGACCAATTTCCTGCTGTCATTACAAAAGTATGCGATCTGGCAGATGAAGCAGACCGCATCGGGCTGTATAACTGGATCACAGAAAACCACAGCGATTTGAATGTGCTTGTCAATAATGCAGGCATTCAAAACTGGATGAGCATTGCAGACAATGACTTTTACCAAAGGGCTAAAGATGAAATGGTCATTAATACGTTAGCCCCCGTTCACTTAACAACCCTGTTCCTGAACCTGCCATCATTGAAAACAATTATTAACGTTACCTCCGGATTGGCATTTGTCCCATTATCGAAAGTACCTGTTTATTGTGCTACCAAAGCATTCCTGCGGTCGTTTACGCTTTCGTTGCGGCACATGCTGAAATCGAAGAATATTGAAGTCATTGAGATGATACCGCCCGCATTGAATACAGACCTTGGCGGCAAAGGAATACATACTGCCTATCCGGCAGTGAGCGATTTTGTAGAAGCTGTATTCCAGCAAATGAAAGAGGGTAAAACAGAATTGACTTTTGGAACGAGCGGAGACAGGGCAAAGGCAAATAACGAAACAATAGCGGAATACTTTAACAGGCTTAATCCATGAATGTTCACTGCTGGAATAAGAGTAAATAGAGGTTTCGCAGAGGTTTCCTTATAACCTGAGGAGAACAAGAGTAAATAGATACCCCACAGAGCTAATCTCTGCGTAACCTCCTTTTTCTCTGCTCTCTGCGGTGAAACAAACTATACTTCCCATTATTATCATCTGTAGATCAAAAGAAAGCATATTGGTATCCTATTGAAAAAATATCATAATCATAGCCTGTATTTGTAAACGCACCAACATGAAACTGGAATTTGACGGCATGTCTTTTTAAAAATGGAACAGACCATGTTGCACCTACTCTGTAATTGTCTTTCAACTCTCCGGCCGGTGTATTATCAACAATTGTTTCTCCTCCGTTAAACCAATTGCCATTAAAGCCGATCCACATTTGATTCTTGAAATAGTAACTAACATGCGCCTGCAAACTCACAACCGGCTGTTGCTTCAATGTTTTGCTGGTAAGGTATTCATTGTTTTCAGTGTAAAACCATACTCCGGTATAAGCTTCTGCATACACGCGTTTAAATCTTTTTGATATACCTACTTCCGGTTTCAGAGCCCAGCGATTACTTCCAAGGTTTACTCTTTTATCCTTGAGATAAAGACCGGAAGGAACCGAAACCACAATGCTTGCCCCTATGATCATTTTTTGCTGGTACTTTCTGAAATCTTTCCTATCAAGCGCGGGCGAACCAAAAAGATTGATACCAAAACGAATACGCGCATCACCCAGTCCATTACGGGTAATGTTGGTATCTACACCATTTAGTTTTGCATTTCCTGACACAAACAGTAAAGGCGCAACCACTTGTATTCTTGCCAGCCTATTGGCAAGTTCAAAGGTGTGAACGTATCCAAGCCCAATATTGTTTGCTGTTACTTTAAGATCTGAAATTGGTAAAGAAGGGTCTGTTAATACATCTCCGGTTGAAAATGCATATACAACAGCTACCACATTTGTTCCCTTAGGCACATTTGCGTAAGCGCGTGGTTCAAGGTCTTGTGCCTTTGTAATAATACAAATGAGCCCTAGCATTATAGTTGAAATCAGTTTCATTTTATTGAAGAACTATCAGGCATACTTTATAAAGGCTCCCGGTGATGAAGAATTTTCTCTTTTAAAATTACGGCATTAATATCGGTATTGCCATCATGCAATTGAAAACAATACCTTTTATAACTATAATGAATGAATAGCAAAGTGAAGCTACAAAAGCAATTTGTATGATAAATGTGTAAGAGAATGTAACCGTTAAATGAATAAGGTTTTAATAGATGAACCCAAAGCAATGTAGATAAAACGAAATTGCTCATCCCTTATCAGATATATGAACTATTATTCCGACGGCTATGCAACAATATCTTAGCAGAAGAATAGCCATCAGGGAAATAAATATTAATGCAACATTTCAAGGCAATCATAGAGGAAAGGAATGATGAGGGTATCAAAATTCACTGCCAGTGCTCTATTCAAAAGGCACGCCCCACTCCTAACAACAACTATAATGAGGTCATTTACCAGAATCATAAGTTTAAATATTCTAAGTGACGGTGTAATGAGCATATACTTAAGTTATACCTAACTTATACTTAAGTTATACCTAACTTATACCTAATCTCCCTGCTATCTCCCTGGTATATACTTCACATTAACTTCCCACTTACTCCATATCTGCCTCCTTATAGTATCTACCTTATATCTTGGGCCTTTCGCTCAAAGCTCGCATCCTTAACTTGTCCCATAATTTTTACTATATATTGAGGTGTGCGTTGATAGTCAGAATGGTTTTACAGAGAAGCCCTCTTCGGTAAATGGAGTAATTCAAATCAGTTCAATTCTATGTGCCTGCCCAGCCAAAGGCGGTGGTCATATCTATGTTCCTATGATACTATGTGGTGAATATTCGCCAGCTTGTATTTTAGGGGACATGTTAAGGCTCGCAGCTCAAAGCTTTGTATTTCATCTGCGCTATCTGTGGGTCACCCATATCCCCCAAATCTTCCCAATCTCCCCAAATCCCCATCTTCATCTTTATTAAATCCAAGTATCTTTGAGGACCATTTAAAGGTAGAGGCGATTTATAAAAGCAATAAAAACAATTGATTATAAGCAGTTTTGCCTCACCTCTTTTATTAAAACTACTACATGAAGGTTGCGATCTATAGCCGCGGTCTGGACGACAGACAGCAAGTTCCGCTGCTGGCATTAATTAATGAATTGCATAAATACAAAGTTTCAATAGCAGTATCAGCATCACTGGCAGAGCGTTATTGGGATGCCATGTCCTCCATTCAGGACATGACGGTGTTTTCAGATAAAGCATCGCTGGACGAAACCACCGATTGCCTCATCAGTCTCGGCGGCGATGGCACCATACTCGATGCCGTAACCCTTATCGGCGATAAAAACATTCCTATACTTGGCATCAACTTCGGACGGCTGGGCTTTTTGGCAAGCATTGGTAAAGAAGAACTAAGCATTGCAGTAGATGCTTTGGCAAACGGCACCTATGTAGCCGATAAGCGCGTGCTCATTCACTTAGATTCCGACGCGTCACTCTTTAAAGATGCGCCTTTTGCACTCAATGAATTTGGTATTCACAAAAGAGATACTTCGCCCATGATAAAAGTTCACACTTATCTCAATGGCGAATTCCTGAATTCTTACTGGGCAGATGGGCTTGTGGTTTCTACCCCAACGGGCTCTACAGGTTACAGCATGAGTTGCAACGGGCCAATCGTTTTTCCCGACGCCGGGTCTTTTTGCATTACGCCGGTAGCACCTCACAACCTCAATATCCGTCCAATCATAGTACCTGACAACAATATTATTTCTTTCGAAATAGAAGGGCGCATGGAGCAATTTATTTGTACGCTGGATGCTCGCAAAGAGATTGTAGAGAAGAATATTCAGTTAGCCGTAAAAAAAGAGCATTTCACCGTAAGTCTCATTCGCTTAAATGAAAATAGTTTCTTATCAACGCTTCGTTCCAAGCTCACCTGGGGACTGGATAAAAGAAATTAATATGGCTACTGCACAAGAAAAAACTAATACATTCGTTAAATAAACAAGTGTTTACTTTGCAGCTTATGTATAAGAATATTTTAATAGCCTTTATCCTGTGTTTATCAGCCTCTATGACCAAAGCACAGCTTTACGAGAGTAATGTAAGGCAGGGAGAATTTGGATTAGCCATTGGTGGAGGTCATTATTTTGGTGATTTAAACACACGTGCCTCTTTCAAAAGACCAAAGTTTTCGGCAGGTGCCTTTTATATCAAGCAGTTTAATAATTATGTAGGTTTGAAGATAGCAGCCAACTACGCAAGGCTCGGCTTTTCTGATCAATATAGTAAAAACGAAACCCAGCGTCGCCGCAACCTGAGCTTCAACAGCAATATCTGGGAGTTCTCAGTAAGCGGTCAGTTCAACTTTTTCCATTTTATGCCAGGTGTAGAAGGCTACAATTTTACGCCTTATGTGTCGCTGGGAGCCGGCATTTTCTCTTACGACCCATATGCTTATCTCCAGGGAACCAAATACTACCTTCGCCCGCTCGGTACCGAAGGACAAGGCAGTGCTCAGTATCCCGATCGTAAGCAATATGGCACCATTGCCGGCTGCTTTCCATTATCAGTAGGAGTAAAATATGCCATAACCGAAGGCACCAACCTGTTTGCAGAGGTAGGCTATCGCTTTACTACTACCGATTACCTGGATGACGTAAGTACCACTTATGTGGCGGACGAGCCATTTACTTATCCTTCTACCGGAACAGTTGTTGGGCCTGATGGCACTCCTAATCCGGCTTACCTGCTGTCAGACAGAAGCTACGAAACAGGAACACGCATTGGTGTTAAAGGTCGCCAGCGTGGCAACAGTCTGCAAAAAGATGCATATGTGTTAGGACAGGTAGGTGTTTCTTTCAATATTACTTCTTACAGATGCCCAACAGTAACCGGCAAACCTGCTAAGTTTTAAATTCAGATATAAAATAACTGCTTTCCCAAAAGAACTGTTGAGTACCAACAGTTCTTTTTATTTATTGTCTGAAACCTTTAGTGTTCGAAACATAATAGCTTGCGCTTTTTAGCAGTATAATTCAGTATTCAAAGGTGCTTTTGTCATTCCGACAAAGGAGGAATCTGTGCTTTACTGCAGATCAAAGTCTAATGCAGAGAGTGATTTATCTACTATCTATAGATGCTTCCTGCAGCTTGCCTGGCCGAAGGCATGGTCAGCAGAACAAACTCCGGGTTTGATTTCTGAATGTAATACTATTAAATCAAGGTTTAATATACCTAAAAGTGTGAAAACAAGCCACAAAGGAGAATAGGAACATAGGAGAACATATATAAAAACAAGAAGGCAAAAATCATTCTTCCCACTCATCTCAAACATCCAACACATCCCAGTTCAGATATCTTCATCCCGGTTCAGACAACTTATTATAATCCTTCAATATCGTTTCTAAAAACTCTATCGGGTCCTGGTGCTCGGTAATATTCAAAGCGGTGCGTATTTTATCGCTTGTACGCTCGGCAAGGGAGTAATTATTTTGCTTTCTGCTGGCGTCGAGGATAGTTTTAATAATATTCATATCCCTGTCACTAAGTCGCAATACATTCGTATAGCGTGGCTGATAGCTATCCTCCAGTTCAAAGAATACAGTATTGCTGATGCTGCTTTTTACACGGGTTTTAATAACCAGTGTACCGGCAGCCAGGTCGCCCAGGCGTTGTGTTTTCTTGCTCACCAGCATACAAATTAATGCGGGCAGCAGAAAGAAGTAGGTATCAAACGGGCGTATCAGCCAGCGCAATAAAAACTGGTACACGGAAGGTCGGTTGCCACTGGCGCTGATAACTCTGATGCCTGCTATCTTTTTACCAATGCTTTGACCATTCATTAACAATTCACTCATTAAATGATACAGCATTAACGGCACATACAACAGTATTTCCACTGAGCTGATATTATATGCAAAGGGCAAGCTTCGATTCGTACTTTTAGTACTTGCCAGATAGCTCTCCAGCATCTCCGAAACAATCATCAGGTATGCTATCTGGACAAAGAAATCTATGAGCCAGCCAAAAAAACGCCGCATCACATCCGCCAGTTCAAATTCCAGTTCAATATTAAAGCTGGTTGGAATTTTTATTTTATCCATTAATCAAACTATTATAGTTTGTTTGTAAAGTAATTAATAATTTCCGTTTTTAAACAAAGTGCATCTTGAGAGAGGCTCTATTTATAAAACGCAATAAAGAACGTTGGCAGCAGATAGCAGCTAATAAAACAAGCCATCCCGATGATACAGCCAATGACTTTATTCAACTGGTAGAAGATTTAGGCTATAGCAAGACCTTCTACCCTCACAGCAGCATTACACAATACCTTAATACCGAAGCCTCCAGGAAATACTTAGGCATCTACGAAAACCAGCGCGAAAGCAGCAGCCGGGCACGCTATTTCTTCACATACACTTTACCCCTTACTATTGGTAAGCAACACCGTGTATTGCTGATATGCTTCTGCCTGTTTGCCCTGTTTGTTGCTATTGGCTTTTTCTCTGCTGCCGGCGACCAAACCTTTGTGCGTCAGGTGCTTGGCGATGATTATGTAGATATGACAGAAAATAATATCAGGCAGGGTAATCCATTTGGTGTATATGGCTATGGCAACGAGCTATTAAGCTTTGCTGCTCTTTTTGTCAACAACATGTTTGTATCGTTTAAAGAGTTTGCCGGAGGCATTTTACTGGGTATTCCTACTGTAATTGGTTTAATGGCAAACTCAATCAGCGTGGGTGGCTTTGAATATCTTTTTTACAGTCACAACTTAACAGCAAGTAGTTTACTTACCGTATTGATACATGGCACACTGGAATTATCTACGTTTGTTATTTCAGCAGCATCAGGTTTAGTGCTGGCAAAAAGCTGGTTGTTTCCCGGCACCATGAGGAGAATAGATGCGTTAAAGCAGGGTGCCAGGGAAGGATTGATTATTGCTATGGCAAATTTTCCGATGCTGTTTATAGCTGCCTTATTTGAGGGGTTCATTACACGGCATACAGAGATGCCACTGGCATTCAAGCTCCTCATCATTAGCAGTTCCCTTACCTTAGTGATTGGTTACTTTATTATTTATCCTATTCGTTTACGCAAAAAAGCAAAGCAGCTCGCAACATAGTGGTATGAAGGAATGTAGGCGAATGAAAAACAGGTGGAGTCTTGTACTGAAAAGCAGGCAATTGTTTATATTCACACTACTGCTTGCAGGAGCAATAAATGGAAGTGCACAGAAAAAAAGTTCTTACTATAGCGATACAACCAATATTGATACCTCCACTATAGTTGCATCCCCTGAAAATGAAACACATGCAGACGATACTTCCCAAAACTTCTTTAACTGGAAAGAAAATACTAATCAGCATTATACTCAAAGCAGAATAGGGAGTCGCGTGCATGCAGATACAGAAGTAAACAAACTGAAGAAAGAAGATGATTTCTGGTATGTAAAAAGTATAGAGAAATTTAAGTCTTCACCCCAGGCAGTCATCTACAGTAAAGCACAAAAAGACAGTCTTGCCAAGAGAAGAAAAGAAGATATAGAAGCCCGTCAATTCTCCCAGGAAGACGGCTTCAATCTCAATCTTCCGTCATGGCTTGGTACAGTTATGTGGGGTATTATTATAGCTGTGTTCTTGTCTGCAGTTGTGTATTTTTTATTTGCCAATAAGATCAATATCTTCTCACGCAGTGGCTCAGGAAACACCAGTACAGCAGTAGAAGACGATGAAGTGGACTTGTTCAAGATCCCTTACCAGGACCTGTTGCAAAAAGCCTATGCAGAAAAGAACTACCGCCTGGCTGTGCGCATCCTATACCTGCAAACATTGAAGCTGCTGAGTGAGAAAAACATCATCGCATTCCAGGCAGATTATACCAATATGGACTATCTGAAACAGCTATCCCCAACAATGTTCTACAAAGACTTCTTTGCTATTACCCGACATTACGAATATGTTTGGTATGGGGGCTTTGCAGTATCAGAGCCTGCTTTTACTATTATCCGGAACGACTTTAATACTATTCAGGATAAAATATTGCACCGATGAAGATATGGGTCGCCTTATATAGTAGGTGCAGTATTGGCGATGGCGCTTATCATGCTTTTGTTAATGCACAAAGAGACGCGTAAGTTCGACGGGCGTATCACTTTTAACCCAAAAGACAAAATACCATATGGTACCTATGCAGCCTACCATTTACTGAAACAACAATTTCCCAAAGCCACTATTGATGTTAACCATAATGCACCTGAGGAGTGGCAAAACCTCTCATACGATTCTACAGGACAGGTGGTGCTGATTGTAAACAGTTATTTTGATCCCACATTAAGTGAATTAAACGCTCTCACTTCTTTTGCGCGGCAAGGCAATTACGTCTTCATCAGTTGTTTGCAAATGAACGATGCTGCACGTGCATTCTTTAGGGTACAACAGGAAGATATATATACCCCTTTTACCATAAAGAATGATTATGGTGTTATTGATATGTACGATTCATTTGCTGTAAAGCTGGATAGCGGCAATTATACTATCCCCCTGCAGTTTGTATATCCTGGCGTATCCTACAACAACCGCTTTATTAAATACGACAGCATGTTTACCTATCCTTTAGGTTATAATGCAGATGATAATATGCCCAACTTGCTGGCTTTAAAAGCTAAGAATGGCTCTGTTTTCCTGCATACTGCACCTATTACCTTCACTAACTTCTTTGTGCTGTACAACAACAATCATCAGTACTACGAAAAGCTAATGAGCCTTTTTCCGGCTAATGCGAGGAAGATTGTATGGGATGAATATTTCTTATTGTATAAGCAAAACAAGGATAACAATAATGATGAAGAAAAGGGATTACTCTCTGTATTATTAAGCCATAAGAACTTTTATGCTGCCTTTTGGATGTTAATGATATTGCTTGCCTTGTATTTCTTTACAGAAGTAAAGCGCAGGCAACGGTTGATACCGGAATATAGTAAGCCTGCCAATGACTCACTGGAGTTTGTAACCACTATTGGTAAACTGTATTACGAAAAGGGTGACCATAAAAATCTTGCAGATAAACTGACGCTCTTTTTCCTGGATTATGTGAGAAGTAAATACAAACTTTCGACAAATGAACTCAACGATGGTTTTGTGCAACGTTTATCTTTAAAGACGGGTGTATCCGTGGATGAACTAAGCAAATTAAGAGATACATTGAATACTCTTAAAGTAAGCGACCGCATTAGTGAACAACAATTATTAAAATACCACCAACAGTTAGAAAACTTTTATAGTAAAGCGTAATATGGAAGAACAATTGTTTGAACAGCGCCTTGATTTAAGTGAACTAAGTACGGCAGCATTCGCGTTGCAAAGAGAAATAAAGAAGATTATTGTAGGGCAGGATGAAATGGTGCGCCTGATACTCGCAGCATTGCTGGCAGATGGTCATGTGCTGATAGAAGGTGTACCGGGTGTAGCTAAAACATTAACGGCAAGACTTGTTGCACGCAGCCTGCAGATAGGCTTCAGCCGTATACAGTTTACCCCCGACCTTATGCCGGGTGATGTGTTGGGTACGAATATCTTTAATCCCGGCACCACCAGCTTCGAGTTTAAGCGTGGACCTATCTTCAGCAATTTTGTATTGATAGATGAGATCAACCGCTCGCCAGCCAAGACACAGGCTGCCTTGTTTGAGGTAATGGAAGAACGGCAGGTAACAATGGATGGCATCACGCACCGTATGGCACCCCCCTTTATGGTAATTGCTACCCAAAACCCCATTGAGCAGGAAGGCACTTATCGCTTACCAGAAGCGCAATTAGACAGGTTTTTATTTAAGATAACAGTGCCTTATCCAAGCGAAATGGAGGAGGTTATTATCCTGCAACGCTTCCACCGGTTGGAGAATAGTAATGTGCTGGATGCCATTAACCCGGTATTGAGTGGGGAAGAGATATTGCAGTTGCGTCAGGTGATTAAACAGGTTGTTGTAGAAGAAAAATTATTGCAGTTTATTGCTAAAATAACGGTAGCCACCCGTACTGATAAATCGGTGTACTTAGGTGCTTCGCCACGTGCTTCTTTGGCAATATTGAATGCATCCAAAGCATTTGCAGCCATGAGCGGGCGCGACTTTGTAATACCGGATGACATTATCAATGCTACTGCACCGGTACTCCGCCATCGTATTATCCTTACACCTGAGAAAGAGATGGAAGGTACCAAAGAGGATGAGGTAATACAAAGGATTGTTCACAGTATTGAAATACCACGATAAGGCTGCAAGGGACAAGCTATGAGCCGTGAGCTTCGGGCTACGAGCTTTAAGCTATAAGCTGCAGGCTTAAACCTCTTACAGATTAAAGCCTTCTTACCTCTTGTTCGCAGCTCTTTGCTCACGACTCATAGCTATTAAAACATGTTCAAACAACTACTATACAGCATATCATTTTACTTCAGCAGGCTGTTTTATATAACAGCGGCTTGCATTATCGGGTTGTTTTGTATTGCTTATTTCTTCCCGCCACTGATAGAGATCGGGTATATCGCTGCGCTTTGTTTGGCAATGCTGGTGATCATAGATATTATCGTATCATTTGCAGGCAAGAGACCCTTTACCGCTGAGAGGCAATGCAGCGACCGCTTTAGCAATGGTGATGAAAACAAAGTAGAGTTGCTGATCACTAATCATCGCAACTATAAGATAAGACTTACAGTGATAGATGAACTGCCCATACAATTCCAGGAGCGCAACTGGGAGCGAACATTAACGGTTGATGGAAATACCACATTATTAATTGAATATAACCTGAAGCCACTGGAACGCGGCGAATACCATTTTGGTATTATTAACCTGATGGTGCATAGCCCATTGGGTATGATCATAAGACATATCAAAGCAGGTGAGCCAAACACGGTAGCAGTGTATCCTTCTTTTATGCAAATGCGGCGCTATCAGCTACTGGCGATAACCAACCAATTGCAGGAAGGTGGCTCACGACCATTACGTAAAATAGGTCAGAGCCTGGAGTTTGAACAGATCAGGGACTATGTACCGGGTGATGACTACCGAAACATCAACTGGCAGGCCACTGCCCGCAAGAGTACCCTGATGATGAACACTTTTATGGATGAGCGCAGCCAGCAGATTGTTTGTCTTATAGATAAAGGACGTACCATGAAAATGCCTTTTGAAGGCATGACCTTGCTGGATTATGCTATTAATACTACGCTGGTGTTGAGCAATATTGTGCTATTAAAACAAGATAAAGCGGGCTTGCTTACATTTAGTAAGAACATAGACCAGTATGTGCCTGCTGATAAGAGGAGTACGCAGCTATCTTTACTCTTAGAAACTTTATACCGTCAGCAGACCGCTTTTACGGATTCTGACTTTGAGGCTTTATATACTACTGTCCGCTACCGCATCAAACAGCGTAGCCTACTAATATTATTTACCAACTTCGAAAGCATGTATGGACTGGAAAGGCAATTGCCTTTTTTGAAACAGTTATCGGCACATCATGCCTTGCTGGTGATATTCTTTGAAAACACAGAGCTGCACCAGTTGCAGCAACAGCACGCTGTAACACTGGAACAAGTATATAATAAAGCCATTGCCAATAAGTTTGCTTTAGAGAAAAGGCAAATGGTAAAAGAGTTGCAAAAGCATGGCATTATGGCAATGCTTACAGCACCTCAAAAGCTTACTGCTAATACTATAAACAAGTACCTGGAGGTTAAGGCAAGGCAGGTTGTATGAGACTGACGGGGATTTGGGGTGATTAATAGGGATTGTCTGAACCAGGATTGTATGCGATTTAGCTGATGAACCTGATGAAAAATAGATTGCTTGATTAATATGAGTGAGGATATTAATACTTTCTATTTGGTTCTCACTATGAAGCTATGTAATTTTTGCTGACTTTAGACTTAAATATTATGCCTTGAACCTTATTCCTTACTCCTTGTTCTTGAATCTTGTTCCTTGAAACCTGTTCCTTGTAGCTTTTCTTTACACAGCTACTTCTTCCAGTTCAAGCTTAGGTTGTGGCATTAAATACTTGTGCAGTTGTACATAGAAAGATGTACCTAGACCGTCCTTGCTTTCGAGCCATATTTTACCATCATGGGCTTCTATGATCTGCTTGCAGATAGATAAGCCTAAGCCAAAAGTACTTTCCTTGGATGTGCCTTTGCGCCGGGCTTCAGTAAATACATCAAATACCTTATCCTGCATATCTTCCGGTATGCCGATGCCTTCATCTTTTACCTCTATCTCCACATTACCATCTTTATCTTTTACAAACACATGAATAGTACTATTAGAAAAGCTGAACTTAATGGCATTCATCAACAGATTATTAACTACACGACTTATTCTGTCGGAATCAGCAAATATGTATAGTGGCACTTCAGGCGTGTGCAATATAATTTCCTGTTGCTTTTCCAGGGCTTTAGGGCGCAGTAGTTCCACACATTCCATTATAGCCTCTGTTACATCAAATACCTTTTGGTTAAGCGGCTCTGAACTGTTCTGCTGCGATAACTGCATGATGCTGTCGATCATCTTCAGCGAGTCTTTGCAGGCAGATTGCGCCATCTCCAGAAACTCCTTGTTTTCTTCCTCATTTTCGTATTCTTCACATACAATGCGTGTGAGTGTACTGATGGCTGAAATGGGATTTCGCAGATCATGTGCCACTATCCGCAGTATATTATCCTTTGCTTTTACCTGCTCGTCAAGCTGCTTTACAGTAGCTTCCAGGGCTGTTTTTTGCTGCGCTATCTGCTCATTGAGCAATGCAAGTGTATAGCTATTCTCTTTCTCCTTTCTCCAGTTGCGCAATATTAAAAAGAGGATAGTGCCGGTAAGCAGGCATATTATAACAGCAATCCACAGGTAAATAGTTTTTAGTTGATTATTGGTACTCAGCAGCTGCAGATCGTAGCGATCTTGCATCAGTTTAATTGCATTGCTGATGTTGGTTTCCGCAAGTTCTTTATTAGCAGCCCAATGCTGGCTGTGCAGTGCATTGTAACGGGTAAGATAGGTGTATGCCGCGGCTGTATTGCCTTGCAAAGCACTGTACCGGCTCATCAATTCATTCCATTGTACAGTTACCTCTTCGTTGTGAAGTGTATCCAGCCCATGTTGTATTGCCATAAGCAATGAATATGCTTTGGGCAACTGCAAGGCAAAGGATGTATCCAGATAGTATTGCGCCAGATAAGCTTGTACCTGCAGTGCATCCTCGTTTTCATGCCCGGGCAGTTGATTAATAACAATGCTTTTTTGCAACAATCTTACTCCTGTTGTATCGTGTGATTGCAGGTAAGCCTTGCCTAAAGTACCATACATCACGCCCTGAGCGGCCTGAATTAATCCGCTTTTACCGGCACCATATTTATTTACATTATCTGCAATGTATTGCAGTCCTTTATCGCTATACCATATGGCACTATCATTCCTGCCCTCATTCAAATAACTGAGAGCGACATTATTCAACACTTCCTGCCGGCGGTAAAAATCGGAGAAACTGTTGTTGCGGTGGCCGCCCTGCTCGAATGCATCAATGAAATACTGAGCAGCAGCATCATATTTATCTTTCCTGTACATGGCCATACCCAGACGATAGCTGTACTCACTTAGTATATATTGATCGCCGCTTTTGGTAGCAGCCATTTTTCCTTTGTAGTAATATTCGAGTGCTTCGTTGTACCGCTTCAGAGCAAAGAGTATATCTCCTTCTGATAGATTGGCAATTGCTATTTCAGCCTGGTCTGTTGCCGGATCAGCTTTGTCATCACAAACCAGCAGCATACTATCAGCATACCTGAGGGCCATTAACTCATCTTTTTACCTTATTTGTATGATAATAGCCACAGCCGTAGTTGTAATAGTAAAATGCCTGCCTGAAATCAAGCGGCTTGCTCTGGTTATATGCAACCTGTAGCTGTTGAAATGTTTCATCGGTATAACCAAAGGTTTCTGCCTGATGAGTAACCTTGTAAAAAATGTTCTGTTCGGGATTGGTAGCCGCATGCTTTTGACAACCAGCAAATATGCTGCTTACTATAACTGCCACTGCGACTGCCAAATGGTGTGTAGTTGTCATATTGGATACGATGCAAGGTAAGGGACACCTGAATAAAACAACATAAATAGAGCTTAAAGGGTGTTTAAAAAAACATGAAGGTGTGAGCCCCGACCACTTAAAGGGGAGTAGAACAGATGCCACCGACCCCTAAAGGGGAGTAAAGATGCCCCAAACCGCCGGCTGGCGGGAGTATGGCTTAAGGTGAGCGTATATTGGGAGATACCTGGGAGCAGATAAAGAGGAGACACGGAGGAGATTAGGTATAAGTTAGGTATAAGTTGAGTATAAGTTAGGTATAACTCGGGGGTTGTCCAACTTTGGGAATGGATGATTTGACGGATAGTATAATAGTAATCCTGCTACTCTCCTACTATATAATGCCGGATCTTTTGCAAGCTGGTTTTACCATACAATTAATTAAAAAGCAAAAAATTAAACGGATTACTTTTAGTAAAAAAGTATATTTACAACTCAAAAAATTATTCATCATGAGTGCTGCCATGCCTTTAACAAATGAACAAGTCAATCCGTTGCACAGCATAGAACAGTGGGAAGATGATTTGCTTACGCGTTATCCTGAAGAAACTTATCCTGCTAAAGCAAAAGAAGCTTACCGAAATTATGATAGTCCTGAAAGAGATACTGTCAGAGAGTTTTACCGGCTGAACCACAAGTACCAGACGTATGACTTTGTGCTGGAAAAAAAGAAGGAGTTTTTGCAGTTTAACCGCAAAAAGCTAAAAGTATGGGAGGCAATGGAGTTTTTGAATACGCTGGTGGATGACAGTGACCCGGATACTGACCTTGACCAGCTACAGCACCTGCTGCAGACAGCAGAAGCAATACGTGCCGACGGGCACCCAGACTGGTTTGTACTAACGGGTTTTATTCATGATATGGGTAAGGTATTATGCCTCTTTGGTGAGCCGCAATGGGCAGTGGTAGGTGATACATTCCCGGTTGGTTGTGCCCACTCCGATAAGATTGTATATCCTGAATACTTTGCTGCAAACCCTGATACATACGATGAGCGCTACAACACAAAGTATGGCGTGTATGAACCTGGCTGTGGATTGAAAAATGTACACATGAGCTGGGGCCACGATGAATACCTGTACCATATAGTAAAGGATTATTTGCCTGAGCCGGCGCTGTACATGATACGTTACCACTCTTTCTACTCACAGCACCGTGAGCATGCGTACGAGCATTTGATGGACGACCATGACCGTAAGATGTTTGAATGGGTGAATAAGTTTAACCCGTATGATTTGTATTCCAAGAGTCCTAAGCCGCCGGTTGTAAGCGAGCTGAGGCCTTATTATGAAGATTTGATTGCAAAGTATTTGCCTGCGGAAATCTGTTTATAAAGGTACAAGAGACAAGATACAAGAAGCAAGATTTGAGTTGCGAGTTCCGGACTAGATGTGGTGTATTACTGAATGAAAGGAGTTTTAGTTACATTATAAGACAAGCCTGAAGTAATCTTCAGGCTTGTTGCTTTTGGATGCCAGTTGAAGTGTATAAGTTGAAAGACATGGGTAATTTAAATGTCTTCGACAGTGATTGCACTTCATCTTTGCCATTCATCAAGGCAGTAATAGATATTTAATTTTGAGAGCTACCTTTAGTGTATATCTATGGGCATCAACACCCATACTTTAGCTTTGGATATACGCATACAGAATATATTCAGGCATTTTAGTATCGAGTTTCCTACACAAGCACGGCTTTCCAATAAAACCGTTTATGACAGGACAGAGAAGGAAGTTATTGAAAAGATTTGTAAGCCATTGAATATTGAACCATCCACATTTGATAGGATTTTGTACCAGAACTATAATGAGATTATTGGGAGAAAGGGGAAATTCACCACATAGGCACATAGGTACATAGACCTGACACATAGGACAATACCAATCTCAAACTGGTAACCTTATAAAAGCTGCGAACCATGAGGTGTGAGTAAAGTATATTATTGTCAACAGTCACTTCCTTACATAAATATAACTTCCTTAACACCTTCCACACCATCCCGATTACTTATTTTTACTACACAAAATTATTTGAAAAATGCAGGAAGCATATATAGTAGGTGGCTTTCGTACGGCGGTTGCTAAGGCAAAAAAAGGTGGCTTTCGCTTTTACCGTCCGGACGATCTGGCCGTAGATGTAGTAAAAGGGTTGGTGGCAACAATGCCGCAATTAGATACTAAGCGCATAGATGATGTGATTGTTGGCAATGCCGTTCCCGAAGCCGAGCAAGGCTTGCAGTTCGGACGCATTATTGCGGCAAAAGCTTTGGGCATAGAGGTGCCGGGTATTACGATTAACCGCTATTGCGCCAGCGGACTGGAAGCTATTGCAATGGCTACTGCCAAAATACGCACGGGTATGGCAGAATGCATTATTGCAGGTGGTACCGAAAGCATGAGTCTTGTGCCTACGGCAGGCTGGAAAACTGTGCCGTCTTACAATATTGCCAAAGACGAGCCTGATTATTATTTAAGCATGGGCTTAACTGCCGAAGCGGTTGCTAAAGAGTTTAAGGTAAGCCGGGAGGCACAGGATGAGTTTGCTACTGCATCGCACCGGAAAGCAGCTAATGCTATTGCTAACGGCTACTTTAAAGATGGTATTTTGCCCATCAATGTAGAGCAGGTATATGTGGATGAAAAGGGCAAGCGCAAAACCAAAACATTATACAGTTGATACTGATGAAGGCGTACGCTCCTGATACTACTCCCGAAGTGCTCTCGAAGCTAAAACCTGCCTTTGCTTTGAATGGGACTGTAACAGCCGGTAATGCATCACAAACCAGCGATGGTGCAGCCTTTGTAATGGTGATGAGCGAACGCATGGTCAATGAATTAGGTCTTAAACCAATTGGTCGTTTAGTGAACTGCGCCAGTGCCGGTGTACATCCGCGCATCATGGGCATTGGTCCGGTAGCAGCAGTGCCTAAAGTATTGCAGCAAGCTAATATGAGCCTGAATGATATTGAGTTGATAGAGCTGAATGAAGCTTTTGCTTCACAATCTATTGCTGTCATCAACGAATTAGGCTTAAACCCTGAGATTGTAAATATCAATGGGGGTGCTATTGCATTAGGGCATCCATTAGGTTGTACCGGTGCTAAGTTGACAATACAATTGCTGCAAGATATGAAGCGATTGAAAAAGAAGTATGGTATGGTGACCGCTTGTGTAGGCGGTGGACAAGGGATTGCGGGGGTAATTGAGAATATAGGCTAAATTATAAAACAGTATTCATGGACTACAATATTGCAGACATACTTAACTTACCTGTAGCTGAGCAAAAAGAGATTGCTAAAGCTATTCTGAATAATTTGAACTAGAAAAATAACGATGATCTAGTAAGCCCTGAAACAGAAACAGATACTTATTTTTATTTCCTAAAACATTTTCAATGAAAACCATTCTTGTGCCGGTTGATTATTCAGCAACTGCAAAAAACGCTGCTTATTATGCCCTAAGCCTGGCTAAGCAATTAGGTGCCATTAAAATTATTTTATACAATGCCTTTCAACCACCAGTACCGGCAGACCCCATAAGCATTACTACCGATGGCAACTTCAACACCATAGGATTATATGATGTAGAAGGTCTTTCCGAAAGCAACAAAGTGCATTTAGATAATCTCAAAAAAGAAATAAATGATACCTATAGTAGCGGTATCATTGTAGAAGCTTTTAGTGAGTATAATACATTACGGGATGGTATCATTGAAATATGCAGGTCGCAAGACATAGAGATGATTGTAATGGGAATTTCCGAAGCAGATGGACTAACTGAGACATTGATAGGCAGCAATAGTCTGGATGTTGCTAAGCATACCACTACACCGGTTATCATTGTTCCGCATGGGGCCACATACAAGCCAATACAACAGGTTCTGTTTACCTGTGATTATAAAAACGTTACGAAAACAATACCAGTAGCACTGCTTAAAAATATACTCACTGCAACCGGCGCACACCTGCATGTACTTCATGTTGATGCCGATGCAGAAACCAAGGAACATCTTCAACAAGAAGCTATTCTAAAGAACTTACTTCAAGATATACCTGCTGATTATCAAACCCTGGAACACAATGATTTCAAAGAAGTGGTGAACCAATTTGCAGTACAACACAATATAGATCTGATTGTAGCTATTCCTAAAAAACATAACTTCTTTGAAGGGCTGTTCCATCACAGTCATACTAAAACACTCGCTTTCCACAGTAATATTCCACTGCTGTTGATACATGCGTAATGATAATTTAAGGTATTAAGTAGAGGAATGCAGGTACTCAAAACTTAAAACCTTGACTCCTGCTCATTGAATCTTGCTACATGTGCCTTAACACTAAACTTTAAACAATAAAAGCCCTCCCGGCACTATCCTTGTTTCTTATCACAATCAAAACACAAACAACCATGTATAACACGTACATAGACACAGCGGATAAAGCAGTTTGCCACCTGTTTTTACATTGCTGCTTTAAGGATGGCAATTTCAGTGAAGCAGAAATAGATGCAGTATCAACAAAATTTGTAACACTCGGTTTACAAAAAGACCTCAACTTTAAAGACGAACTTGTGCATTACCGCTCTTATAGAGATTCGATTATTGATGAAAAACAGTATATACAAGACCTCATTAAGCAAATAAATCCTACAAACGAGTTAGCCTTATTTTCCAATTGTCTGGAACTGGGCTTAAGCGATAATGCGCTCGAATTCGGAGAAGAAGAATTGCTTAAAACCATTGGCACTGTATTAAAAATTGATGCCCCCGAACAAGAAATAGCCCGCAGGATATTTCTTCAGCGGCAAGTGGTAGCAGCTAATAAATTCTTTTAGTTTTCGTACTGTATACGACATAAGGATAAAGGATGCAAAAGTGTAACGCTGACGGGGTTCAGATCCCTGTCAGCGTTTTTTTTATTCACTAAAAGTGTATCCAGGCTTATACCACCCTATAGCTAATATGCATACCTGTAGCACCACAAAAAGAGCTCTTCCTCACAAAAGAGCTCTTTTTGTTTATATAAAGTACAAGTTGTACAAGTAACCTGACAATATCAATACCCTTCTTTAATCTTACTGCATTCCATAGCACAAAAGCGGCTGTACAATTCTTCATACTTTGGTACAATATTGTGAATATCAAACTTGCAGGCCTGATCGTAGGCCTGTTGCTTAAAGACTTGTAGCAATTCATCGTCGCTCAACAATTCAACTGCAAACGCACTCATTTCAGCAATATTGCCCACATCAGCCATGTAGCCGGTTTCCCCATGTATATTAATTTCCGGCAAACCACCCGCATTTGAGCTAATAACAGGCATGTGAGCCGCCATTGCTTCCAGTGCAGATAAACCAAAGCTTTCGTATTCAGAAGGCAACAGAAACAAGTCGGAAACTGCCAGTATTTCTTCCATTTGCTCCTGCTTGCCAAGAAAACGGATATCATCATGTACATTGAGCATTCTTGCCAGTGTTTCACTGCCCGGGCGCTCTGGACCATCCCCTATCATCAGGAGTTTGGCAGGTACCTGCTTACGCACTTGCGCAAAGATTTTAATGACGTCATTGACCCTTTTTATTTTACGGAAGTTAGAAGCATGTACTAATACCTTTTCGCCATGTGGTGAAATCACTTTCCGGAAAGCATCAATTGGCTTTTTACTAAAGCGGCTTACATCCACAAAGTTATAAATGACCTCTATCTCTTTTGTTATTCTAAATGAAGAATAGGTCTCCTGCCGCAAGTTTTGCGATACTGCCGTAATAGCGTCGCTTTCGTTAATAGAGAAGGTAACCACCGGTTCATATGTCTTATCCTTCCCCACCAGCGTAATATCAGTGCCATGCAGCGTGGTAATTACCGGGATATCACGACCACTTTTCCTTACGATCTGCTTAGCCATAAAGGCTGCCGAAGCATGAGGTATGGCATAATGCACATGCAGCAGATCAAGGTCATGGTTCATTATCACATCCACCATATTGCTGGCAAGTGCTACTTCGTAAGGTGGATAATCAAATAAGGGGTAAGTAGGCACCCGTACTTCGTGGTAGAAAATATTGGTGTTGAAAACGTTGAGCCTTACCGGTTGTTGATAAGTAATAAAGTGTACATGATGACCTTTATCGGCAAGTGCTTTACCCAGCTCGGTAGCCAGTACACCACTGCCCCCAAAGGTAGGATAGCAAACAATTCCTATACGCATGCAGAGTATTTAGAACCGCAAAGAAACAACGATTATGCCGATGCTGAATAATAAATAATAGTTACGGTAACTTAGGCTTCCAGGCGGCTGAGGTACAGTTTCTTAGATAAAGAATTTCGGCACACTATACACCCACGCCATTAGGTAATTATATAAGCTACAGCAGTAGTAATACTATTTTCAGTTGGGTAGTATTATATGCACTTCCCAAAACTCACAGCTCATATCCGGCAACAAGCAACCGGTAATTGGTATCAGCTAACCTATTTAAATCTGGTATAAATCTCTATTACTTGCCTGAAATTACACTACTCTTCTATACTCATTCAGTTGTTATGTATTGAACCAGCTCGAAGGCTCACCCCATCTTGTAGCAATGGGTTTTAACCCATTGATGAAAGAAAATCACACATTCATAGACTGTCGCAGGCACGATTTATATCTGATGATTATAAGTAATTATGCCGCGAGCATGCTGGGGCACGACTACAAGCTGTTTTAATAGAAAAACTCTGTTTTATACGGATAACGAACGCGATACATTTCCCTTACTTTATTCAAAATCATATCGCGTAAAGCATCTATATTCATGCGCTCGGTAGCCGAAATAAAGATGCAGTTGCCTTCCGTAGCACGCTCCCATTTTTCTTTAAGATCGCGCAGTAACTCCCCTTTTACGTCATCAGTGAGCCACTTATCAAAGGTTTTTTCTTCATACAAATCCATCTTGTTAAAGATGGTGAGTATTGGCTTATTAAACGCATGCAAATCCTGCAGGGTTTTATTTACCACCCCTATGTGCTCTTCAAACTGCGGATGGGAAATATCTGCCACATGCAGCAATATGTCTGCTTCCCGCACTTCATCCAGTGTACTCTTAAAGCTTTCTACCAGGTGGTGCGGCAACTTGCGGATAAATCCAACCGTGTCACTTAGTAAGAAAGGCGTGCTTTCATAAACAATTTTACGGGTAGTGGTATCCAGCGTTGCAAAGAGTTTATTTTCGGCAAATACCTCACTCTTGCTCAGGAGGTTCATGATAGTGCTTTTGCCTACATTGGTATAGCCAACCAGCGATACACGGATCAACTCCCCACGCTCCTTACGTTGTGTAAAAGATTGCTTATCTATTTCTTCAAGCCTCTTGCGAAGCAGCGATATCTTATCTTTTATTATACGACGGTCAGTTTCAATTTCTGTTTCACCAGGACCACGCGAACCAATACCACCTCCCAATCTGCCTAAGTGCTGCCACATACCACGCAAACGAGGCAAAATATACTGGTACTGCGCCAGTTCTACCTGCACTTTGGCTTGGGCAGTGCGGGCGCGGCGGGCAAATATGTCCAGTATCAGGTCACTGCGGTCAATGGTTTTTATGCCCAATGCCTTTTCAATATTGGATATCTGCGAACCAGTAAGCTCATCATCAAAAATGATGATGTCAATGTCTTTGTCAGTAATATATTTCTTTACTTCTTCCAGCTTGCCGCTACCTATAAAGGTGCGGCTATCGGGGTGCTGCATCCTTTGCGTAAAACGTTTTACAGTCTTTGCGCCCGCAGTTTCAGCCAGGAAAGCCAGTTCATCCAAATATTCTCCCACCTGTACATCGGTCTGGTCTTTTTGAATAAGTCCTACCAGAACGGCTTTTTCTTCCTGTTCTATTTTTTGATGTCTGTCTATCAATGTCTGAAATTTTTAAAGAAAAGAATTCAATATTTAAATGAAAAATGAACCACCAAAATTGAACCGAAAATGAAATTAACGCAAGATGCGAAGCAACAAACTGAGTACAGTGTCAACTAAATAGGTTTATACTAAACATCTAGGATCAAGAATGTATAATATACAAAGTAGGAAGAGTTTTTCGATTAAATATCCTACTCATCTAACCTCCAATGAGCTACGTATCCCCCTTTCCAATCTCTGCTAAGTATACCTCCGCTGTTCAAAGTGTACGGCCAAAGGCAACCAACCTGTTCATCAAATACCTATCAAATAAGGAGTAGCACCATGTTAGCCCAACAGAACATACATCCATGATGCTGCACCTTCGGCAGTGGGGCGGCGCTGGCCTGCACGAACTATTCTCACTGAGACCAATAAAAAAACATTATTCACGAAGTAATGCGCGGAGCGATCATGCCGTGCTTGAACTTAGCGAAGCGATCTCATGAATACCATTGAATAATCATTATTATATTCATAACTTTTTTGTTTCTTTTTTCTTTCAAGAGAAAAAAGAAAGACAACGACTTGCTGTCAGCAAATACACCTACAACAATTAATATCTATACAGCATCCAAAACACATTTGCTCCAAACTAAAAATACTTAGTTGACAATGTACTGAGTGCAGTAAGGCAAGTGCAGGTGATAACAGGACTTTAGTAGTAAAGTAAATAAAAATGCCTCCGTAACGATTATCAATACAGAGGCATTTTATAGTATTTAAGTATTATAATCCGCTAATGGTAAGACCAATAGAATAAGGGTTAATGGTCGGACCTACGCCCGATTTAAGAAAATTAGTAAACTGGTATGATCCATCTAAAGAGAAGTTACCGTAACCAATACGGCCTGTAACTGCTGCACGGGTAGAATTGATAAAATGCTTTTCCTTTTCCTTTATAATATACTTGGTACCGTAAATAGTGGATCCGCTTGCATTAATTGCATTCTTAGCCTTAGTATGCGCATCCAGCAGAGTACCTAACTTAACCCCTAAAGCTGCCTTAAAGCCTTTATCGGGCGTAACAGGATTACCGGCAAAACGCAGTTCTACAGGCAATTCTAAAAATACAGTAGTGAGCTTAAATTTCTTATAATGGTTTATATCGCTGGTGGTTACATTGGTAAATGGCAATGTGGCAGTTATTGATTTAAGATTGACATAGGTGTCTGCAAAAAAGATGTTGCTGCTACCAACACCTAAACCAAAGCCTACACTCATATGCGGGTTTTTCTTAAAAGGCTTATCAAGCATACCATACACATTGAAGTGGCGTGAGAAGCCTGAAGTATTGATACTATCCGGAACAGAACCCCAGCTATCTGCGCCATATTGGATCATCAGGTGGTCATTAGGACGATTGCTGAGATCAATTTTTTCCCAGGGCTTTTTATGCGTAGGTGGAGTGGTAGTAACAGGTAGCTGCATTGGGTACTACTGTTGTATCTTTCTGTGCCTTTACTAGGAAAGCTGGAATTATAAATAGAATGGCGAGAAGAAGCTTTTTAATTACGCAGTTGTTCATATCCTGTTTGTTCCTCAAATCTTTAAGCATTTTAAGGCGAGCAAAAATAACTGAATTGGATAAGCAGGTGGTTAAAAAATAGCCAAAACGGTCGACTGTTTAGCAATTGAAGATGATCCTGAATGATTTATATCACTTTGAACTAAGTAGTCCGAAGGATCCGGCGGGCATAATATTGCAATGCTCAAGTTCGAAGTATCTGTAGCCATAACTGTTCAAGACAAGATACATTATTCCACTTATTAGTTTAACTCTGGGAATAAAGATGCTTTTTGTCATCCTGAGTATGCCTTCGGCTTGGCTGGCTAAAGGAAGTATTTGTGCTTGGCATTAAATCATTGTCTGATTCAGTGGTTGATTTATCTCAAGTCACAAATGTCTCATGAGTATTAATGATAAAATATAAGTTCAGTTATTACAAATAAATACTTAGAACTACATGTTTCGAACACCTTTGGAGTATAAGCTTGCAGCTTATATTATCTCTTTGGATCAATTATTAATTATTCACGACAACTCTACCTAAAGTCTTCTACCTAAGCACTTACCTCGCCCCCTAAAAATTTCCCTTCCCAATGCTGAAACAGCGGAGTTATACCTAAGTTATACTTAACTTATACCTAAGTTATACCTAACTTATAGCTAATCTCCTCCCTATTTCCTCCGTATATTTTCCTTAGTTACTCCATACTTTAGCTATATTTCCTTTAAGGTTTGGCGATTACTCTGGTATTATAGATAAATGAAATATACTGCCGAAAGCAGATTGCTTATATTTGGACATCTTTAAACAGCCGTATGAAACGGGTGATTACGAAAATAGACTTTGCTTCGGATGAAGAGTACTTCTTGTATGAAGAAAAGAGTGAATTATGGCATGAACTAATCAATGGAAACCTTTTTGAACTAAGCGGAACATCTGTTTTTCACAACAGTATTGCTATTGCAATTCATCTTATTACTTAAACAACTTTTAAACAATAACCAACTACACAATTTCGTTTGGAAGTATAAAGTACGTACACCAGATGGTAATTATTTTTATCCTGATGTAATGGTGTGTGAGAAGGAGCAACTGCACTTATCATTTACACTAAAAGACATTTATAAGCCTTTATGAGTGCTCTTATTTTTACTAATAAAATAACATCAAGACTGCAATATATTATTGCTTTTGCAAGCGATACCTTCTTTGATAAACAACTACAACTCACTACTAATTTATCAATATATAAAAACGCGGAAGGCTTTAAAATCAATTATTCTGCTGAAAGGATCAGTTCATCAGAACTGCACATACAACCGGTTGATTTATTATTTGAAAAGAACATTACTCCGCAGGCAATTGAATGCTTTGACTGGCAAGGGCTAAAAGTCTTTTTCAGAACCGGAGGCGATATTTCGTTTGATATTTTTGCCGCTACTTTTTATTTGATCAGCCGCTACGAGGAGTATTTACCACATGTCAAAGATGAGTTTGGCAGGTATGCATATTCAAATAGTCTGGCTTTCAGAGAACACTTCCTGCACTTGCCATTGGTAAATTTATGGTGGCATCAATTACTCTTGTTCCTTTCAAAAAAGTACCGGTATTCACCGCTAAACCGTCCATCCACCGCTTTCCGGTTTATCCCAACCTATGATGTAGACATTGCTTACAGCTATAAAGACAAAGGCGTCATAAGAACTACAGGCGCTTTGATAAAAGAAATAAGCGGAGGCAATATAAAAGCCATCAACGAAAGGATAGATGTGTTGGCTGGTAAAAAGAAAGACCCGTTCGATACGTTTGGCTGGCTGGATACACTCAACAAAAAGCATCAGCTGCAGCCTGTTTACTTCTTTTTATTAGCCGGAAAGAACAGGGCTTACGACAAGAACAATTCCCCACACTCACCTGCAATGAAGCACTTGATTGCAGAACATGCAAGTCGCTATCCTGTCGGCATTCATCCATCCTGGCAAAGCAATGGCAGTTTTGATATTTTGTTGGAAGAGATAAATAGGCTGCATCACCTTACCGCCAGGCGCATTACACAAAGCCGGCAACACTATATAAAAATGACACTGCCACAAACATACGGCTATTAATAGATGCTGGTATCACAGATGATTACTCAATGGGGTATGGCAGTATCAATGGCTTTCAGGGCATCAGTAGCTTCCCCTTTTTCCTGGTACGATTTAACGCATGATAATGTCACCCGTTTGCTTATCCATCCCTTTTGTTTTATGGATGCCAATTGCATTTTTGAACAACATCTTACAGCGCAGCAAGCAGCTAATGAATTAGACCAGTATTACACTGCCGTGAAACAAGTAAACGGCATGCTCATAACTATCTTCCATAACCACTTTCTTACTGAACAACCCGAATGGCAGCCATGGAGAAATATGTATGAGGCGTTTTTAGACAAGTATTTTTTATGAATGGTAGACTGTGAGTATTAGGGTGGCAACTTAAAACAGGAAATATATCATGAGACTAGGTATAGTATGCTGATGCTGCATTGTCTTCCAGCAAGACTCCTGTATATAAACAGCTACTTAATCACGTTCCAGCCACGCCTGAACGACTCAGTCGGGCAAAGGAACGTCAATATTGAGTTCTCAATAAGCATACCTAGGGTACGCAAGGCATTCTTATCTCTTCTCTACCAACATGTAAACGGAAGAACCTCCTTAACTTAAGGACATTGCACTCCACTTTCCGTGAGGGCTTCACCTCTTAGCACTTGCAGCCTGGCTGAGCCCCCATGGCTGTAAAAAATCATTCTTACCCTAAATCAACCCCCAACTAAACTATTCCAAGTCTCTAAAATAAACAGGTGTAAACTGCCCTACCAACTGTATTGTTGCTGTAGGGCAATGGTATTTCCCCTAAAACACCTCCACACTCCACTGCCGTTCAAATATTTCTTGGGGATGAAGTGTTATAATCCCTTCTTTTCCGGTTAATTCACCTGTGGCATTTACACTATCTGCAATACCACACCAAGGCTCTACACACAGGAAGTTTGCATCTTTTTTAGTCCATAAGCCTAGGTAGGGGAAGTTCTCAAAATAAACAGTAAAGCCCCGGTCTGTCCTGTCACTTTCTACGGTAACACTGGCGCTCTGGAGATGTTTAAACACCAACGCATCTTCATAAAATAAACTGCGCCGCAAAGGCAGTTTTTCGGTGTTGTGCAGCATCAGTTCGGGCTGCATTTCTACCAATCCTTCAGCATTCAACGGATAACGCCCCACATTTTCAACCCGGCTAAAGCACACATAGTAATCTTCAAAAGTGGTCTTATCAGTAAGGGGTATGTTAAACGCCGGATGCCCGCCAACGGAAAAATACATGTTTTCTGTACCGGTATTCTGTACTTCATATACCACATACACCCGGTTGTCATCAATGGTGTATTGGATAGAAAAATTAAAATGGAAAGGATATACCTCCAGTGTTTCCGGCGAATCGGTAAGGGTGAATGTTACAGTATGGTCACCATGATCAGATACGGTAAACTGCTTATCACGCGCAAAGCCATGACGACTTAACTGGTAGGTTTTGCCCTTATAAGTGTACTGATGATTCTTCAATTCTCCTACAATAGGAAACAGCACCGGGCTGCGTTTCGCCCAAAATGCCGGATCCCCGTTCCACAGGTACTCCAGCTTGGTGTGCTTGTTATAAATACTCTGTAGTTCCGCACCCACCGTGCTGATATCTACTCTTAAATGGTCATTGGCAAGGAAAGGCATAAAGTAATGGTTTATTGGGTAAAGTAATTTTCTATAAAAAACACAAGCACTATCCTATAGCCCACAAGGTTAAACAAAACAATTTTCTTACCAATGAAGTAAGAAATTGATTGAATTTAGTGTATTCTTGAATTTAATCTCTGCAGGGTCTTCAACTCAAAGCCTTTGCAGCCCGGCTAAGACCCTGCGGTCGTAGAAGATCACTCTTACCATAGGTAAAACCCCAACCAGCCCTCATGTCCTGGCACTTGTCCCCACGTACCACAGGTTCCATATTACGGACTATCCGGCAAAAGAGCACCTGCATTAAAAAAAACATTCAACAACCGGCAGGACTTCCTCAACTCCCATCCTTCATTCTAAACAACTAACACAAACAGCTTCCAACCTATAGCCCCCCTTCCACCCTTTCATCCTCAGCATTTGCCAGCACACGATGACTCATACGCTTCAAAGGATTGCTATGTGTTTCGTCATAAATAGTACGCCTGCGCACTATATCTATACAATGGAAAGTAGCAGACAACATAGCCGATGCATCAGCAATACCCTTACCGGCAATATCAAAAGCAGTCCCGTGGTCAGGGCTGGTGCGCACTACTGGCAATCCTGCAGTATAGTTAACCGTTTCACCTACAGCAGCGACTTAAAAGGAATCAGCCCCTGGTCGTGATACATAGCAAGCACAGCATCAAACTTTTCATAGGTACCTCGTGCAAAGAAAGCATCGGCACTGTACGGACCATACACAATCATGTTCTGCGCTTTTGCTTCCCTGATAGCTGGCTTGATAATGGTTTCTTCTTCACTCCCCACTAAACCTTCATCGCCCGCATGCGGGTTTAAACCCAGTACCGCAATCTTAGGCTTCTCAATGCCAAAATCTTTTTGCAGGCTATAGTTCAGTATGTTCAGTTTGCTTAAAATAGCCTCCTTAGTAATATGTTGTGCCACTTCGCTGATGGGCACATGCTCCGTTACCAGTGCCACGCGCAGGTTGTCGGCAGCCATCAGCATCACCACATCATTCGCTTCAAAAGCAGCTTTAAGATAAGGCGTATGTCCGCTATAGTTAAACTCTTCGCTTTGTATATTCTTCTTATGAATAGGTGCTGTAACCAGTCCATCAATATGCCCCTCTTTAAGCGCCTGTGTAGCCTGCTGCAGCGAGCTCCAGGCATATTTACCCCCTGTTTCATTGAGTTGCCCGGGTGTTATCTGTACGTCTTCCTCCCAGCACGAAAAACAAGCCACCTGCTTGCCCGGCAGGCGGGTAAATTCTTTTATCACCTGCACAGTAAGGTTAGCATCCGACAATATCTTTTTATAAAAGTTAATACTCTTGGAACTGGCAAACACCACCGGCACACACATTTCCAGTATACGGTTGTCGCTCAGTGTTTTTATAATTATTTCCAGACCTATGCCATTCAAGTCGCCACTTGAAAAACCAATTACTGGTTTTTGTAATTCTGTACTCATGTTAATCATCCTAAATTTATACTACGAAGATACGAATTGCGTAAGAGCTAAATGTAGAAATAAGCTGCGGGCAGGAAGCTCAGAGATATGAGCTGTGGGTTTTGAGCAGAAATTGAATAGCTCCCACGGTAAGTATTTGTGCAACATTTATGCATTTTAGAACTGTATTGCATTCAACGGTTAACACTCTTGGCAAAGGCAAGGAAATTTTGTCTTACCGCTTCACTTACTTGCTTGCTGTTGTTAATTAAAGATAATAAGTTCAATTAAGAATCGTCTAACCTTGCTTTTACCAAATTGCTTATTGTAAGCCGTTTTTCGTCTTAGCCTAAAAGGTTATGGTAGACCTAAATATGGTTTCATTACTTCAAAAGCTCCCGATGAAATTAAATTAACAAAAAAAGGCAGCCCTACATTTGAAATTAATGCACCAAGATTTAATAATTGGCCTTTAATGTCTTTGCCTTTTTTCATTTGGTTTAAGGCATAGCTCATTTCAGAAGAAAAATCTTCTTTTATATTTGTCGATAATCTTTCAATATCAGCTTCTAACACTTTAAACAACTCTTTTACTATTGCTTCATTATAATTCAAGTTCTGATTTTGAACTGCATTGTCAGAGTTTTGCTGAATTTGAGTTGGTGCGTTTATGTCCCTAGTCTTTATATTGTAATTATAGATGTGTTGAGTTGCTTGATTTTGTTTTGGGCCTTTTTGAGAAAGCCAATCCTTTACCAAATCAACTCGACCTTCTTTATTTTTCTCTTTTTTTATCAACGGTAATATAATATATTTTATTTGCGCTAAAAACTCATTTTTATCTCCTTCATAGTAGTCTAAATGAAAGTTTAATAAATCTGGCACCCTATGAATTGGACTAATCTCACATAACAGATTTGCAAAGCTTTTATCATAATCATTTGATGTTGTTGGTCTGTAATCTGGCTAAGCCCCAATATGACCATGCCCATAGTTAACAATTCTATTAAATTTAATTTTGCTGCCTAAATTCATTAATTCAAAGTCATTTATTGGCACATCTCCTTCATTTGCAATCTAATAAAATTTTGTCATTTAGTGTCTGCTTTTAAAATGGCTTACAACACAAATATAAACCCTACCATTCAGATTTTTACAATTTTTAAGCAGCTGATTTTCAAGACTCCCTATCCACATTCCTTATATTATTGTGTAGCGTCAATCTCCAAGAGACTAATCTAGCTTTAAGAATTTCAAATAAGTAATTAGACAAGAAGTCTTCATTAACAGTTAGTTGTCTGCCTTTAAGAAGTGCTAAAGCCGGAGCTTATCCGTACCTCTCCTATACTAAAGCTATGGCAAAGTCATACCAAAGCCATGGATAGTTCATGGTAAAGCCATGTCAAAGCCCACCTTCCCCCGTACCTGAAGCGGATTTCCTACATCCATCTTACCTCCATCCTACGTCTTTGCAGTGTAGAAAGGGGTAAAAAACAAGTGTAAGCAATAGCCTTTGGCAGAAAATAGCACGCAAGGCTGTAAATATAAAGCACACAAACAGCCAAGGTGTAAGTACTGGTTATATTAGTAAAAAATAATCAGCATGGATACAATCGACATCCGCAAAGAACTGCATTAGTATATAGATGAAGTGGATGACCGGCTTATCAGGATGTTGGATGCTATTGTAAAAGAATATAATGAAGATGACGAGTAGGGGTTTACAGAAGAAGAAATGAAACAGTTTAAAGAAAGAAGAGAAAGGTGGTTACGGGGAGAAAGTAAAACCTATACCTGGGAGGAAATGAAACAATCCATTCTCTCCGGGAAAAGGTTATGAAATACACTATTATAGTCTACAGCTTTTCCAGGGCAAAACAAAACCCTAATAAAAAAGCTCCCTCTAATAAACTGCACCTGCTACTTTTGCCCTCATGACACTAGCAGCGCGCGACAAAAGAGTAATCTGGCACCCGTTTACACCACAAAAGAATATGCCCACTCCTATTGCCATTACACACGGCAAAGGCAGCTTATTATATGACGAACAGCATAACAGTTATATAGACGCCATCAGTAGCTGGTGGGTCACCTTACATGGGCATGCACACCCTTACATAGCAGAAAAGCTCTACCAGCAAGCCCTGCAACTGGAGCAGGTTATCTTTGCCGGCTTCACCCACGAGCCTGCAGTAGCCCTTGCCGAACGTTTATTACAAATACTTACCCTCCAACTTCTCCAGAATATTCTACAGCGATAATGGCTCCACCTCCACCGAAGTAGCCATCAAAATGGCCATCCAATACTGGTGGAATCAACAACCGGCAACTGGTAACCAGCAACCGGCAACCAGAACTAAACTCCTTGCTTTCACCAACGCTTATCACGGCGACACCTTTGGTGCTATGAGCGTGAGCGACAGAAGTGTGTTTACACTCGCCTTTCATGATTTACTGTTTGAAGTGGTCTTCATTGATGTTCCAGATGAACACAATATAGCAGGCATCAAGTCTATCATTGACCAGCAGCACGAAAGCATAGCTGCATTTATATACGAGCCTTTAGTTCAGGGCGCAGGCGGCATGAAGATGTACGATGCAACATGGATGAATGAATTGCTCCAATTTGTACAATCTAAAAACATCATTTGCATAGCTGATGAAGTAATGACCGGCTTTGGAAGAACGGGTAAACTATTTGCCAGCGAATACATGGACTGCAAGCCTGATATTATCTGCTTAAGCAAAGGCTTAACCGGCGGCACTATGGCACTCGGTGTTACAGCTTGTACCAACAAGATCTATGAAGCCTACCTGCAGGAGGACAAGCTAAAGACTTTCTTCCATGGTCATTCTTTTACAGCTAATCCATTAGCCTGTACGGCTGCATTAGCCAGCCTGGATCTGCTATTACAGGAAGATTGCCTGCAAAGAATAGCTTGGATTGCAAAGCAGCACCAATGTTTTCTTCAACAACTCCGGGATAAACAGAACATTAAGAATGTACGCCAGTTGGGAACTATTGTAGCCTTTGAAGTAATGGAAGGTAAGGATGAGTATTTGAATAACATCAGCAATGTATTTACACAACAATGTTTAGAAAATGGCATTTACCTGCGACCTCTTGGTAATACGGTTTACCTGATGCCGCCTTATTGTATTAGTGAGGAAGAGTTGAAGAAGGTATATGAAGTGGTTGACAGGCTAATCAGTTAATGAAGCCCTGGGGTAATGGTTTAAGTTCTACCCGAATAGCGGCACAATAGCATCTTCAAATAACTGTCTTGAAAACGCATTGCCGTACCTCTTCTCCCTACATTGCTGTACCCAGCGAATATAAAAACCGGCATTGGTAAGGAATAATTCATCAGCATTTAATACTTCTTCCGGTGTTAGTGCCTTTTCTTCATACCTGATATTATGTTCATTTATATACTGCAATAAATACCTGCGCACTACTCCATCAATACAACCTTCGCTCAATGGCGGTGTTTGTACCATGCCCTCTTTTACAATAAACACATTAAATGTAGTAGCCTCTGCAATACGATCGTAGCAGTTCATGATCAGTGCATCATCCAGGCCCTTTCTTTTACACCACAGGGCAGCCATAACATACGGCAGGTAGCTATTGCTCTTGATAGCCGAAAAAGCATCTGCCGCTTTGCGTGCCTCGTTATAAATATCTACAATCGCTCCTTCGCTATTGTAAGCTGGACGTCCTTTCAAGTCCCAGCTTTGAATGAGATAATAAGGTTGATTATCCTCCACATCATATAAGCCTCCATTGCCCCTGAACACCATTAACCTTACTCTTGCTAACTGTTGATGATTGTTGACAGCTACCAGATCCTGTATTTGCTGATGTATATATGCAGGTGTAAAATATTCCGGTTTGTCAAACTGCATTATTTGTAAAGAATGAAATAACCTTTCTGAATGCAGTGCTTCTAAAATGATTTTACCATTTATCATTTTCATGGTTTCGAAAAAACCATCGCCATAGCGGAAGGAACGGTTATCGGGAGAAATGAGTAATGTATCGGATGGGTAAAGCTTGCCATTATATATGCAATATTGATCAGCCATAAACTTTAGAAAAAAGTGGAGCGTAAATTTATGTAAGTATGTTGTGAGAATTATACCGGATTATTTTATATAGAGATTTTGTATAGAGCTATTACTGACGGGAAGGAAATATAACACTAAACATGGGCAAATGAGCGATAAAGAAACCAGGGTGCAGGTATAGGGTATACAGGTAGCTTCTTAGGCGTAAATACGGAGAAGATAGGGAGGAGATTCGGTATAAGTTAAGTATAACTTAGGTATAAGTTAGGTATAAGTTAGGTATAACTCAGGTAGTCTAAGATTGGGAAGGAGGAGCTTTTTGAATTGCGATGTACGAATTACGATGTATAGTTTATGATATACGATCAGAGATAAGTGGTCATCAGGCAGCATTCCGTTACAAATACTATTGATAGCTGGCTGGGGTTTAACTAAGGCAAGAATGATCTTCTACAGCCGCGGGGTATTAGCCAGGCTGCAAGAGCCCGGAGTTGAAGATCCCACGTTTACAATATACTTTTCTTTGTGCCTTCATGCCTTCGTGGCTCACCTGATTCCCTTTTAAATATTCCTTGCATTGTTATTGCTGCATGGATTAGTTAACTAATGCATAATTAGTTACCGCTGATGTAGTAATATGCAATCCTGTCAAATACATCAACGTTATACAAGGCGAGTAACAAAAAATACGCTTGCTTTGTAAATGTGCTCATACTGAGAAAAGGCTAGTTATTTATAATCAAAGATTGTTAATGAAAAAACTCCTGTGTATTTACCTGCTGTTCCTTTTTGCCGCCTGCACCGGAAATAAAAAGGAAGAGAAAAAGGCTCCAAACGCTCCACCCCATATTGAAAAAGTAAACTTCTTCCTGGAAGTATCGGGCAGCATGGCTGGCTACCTGAATGGCTCTACCGATTTTGTAAAGACAATTCCTAACCTGTTGGTGGCTATTGAGCATAAAGTAGACTCGGGCAGACTAAAAGTACATGAGTATTATATAGGCGATAGTATTATACCCTTTAAAGGGAACACGGAGGATTTTATCACTGATATGTCCACCAGGCAGCCGGCGAAAGAAAAAAGTTCGGAGATGCAGAACATCTTTAAAATGGTTGCCGATAAAACGGACTCCAATGATATTTCCATGTTTGTATCGGATTGTATTCTCTCTTATTCAGATAATGAGGTGAGGGCTAATAAGGAAATCAACCGCGAAAAAGCGGAAGGCGGCTTAAAGCCACTCATCACCAGCACATTTGATAAGCTGCAGCAGAAGAACAATATGTGCGCATCGGTATTTGGATTTATGTCGGACTTCAATGGTATTTATTATACTTATCAGAACGAAAAAGTACCTATTAAGAAAGGACAGGTAATCCGTCCTTATTACTTATGGGTAATTGGCAACCGGGAGTTGCTGAAGCAGTTTGATGCACAGTTGTACAAACTGGAAAGCTTTAAGCCGGACCTGGCTATGAACTTTGGAGTATTTGATAAGCCGGTTACAGATTACAGTGTCTTTTTCAGGTATAAGAAAGGCGGCGAATGGGAGACGGATGGCAAAGCTTTGACCGATGCAAAGATCTCCAAGAAGCAACCTGCACAGGTTGCCATTGGAGTTGACCTATCGGCACTGCCGCCTTATGCACAGGACACTAACTATCTCCATCAGCACCTGCAGTTGAAGACAGACAATGCAGACTTTAAGGTGGCAAGTATTATATTAGCTGATAACGTGAGTAAAGGGGATTTAAAGAAGAATGAACTGGATGACCTGGCAAACAGCACCCACATTTTTGTACTGGACATTAATGACGTGTATAAGACAAGTGGGGAGCTGCAAATGGCTTTGCCACTGCAGTACGATACCTCTTACCGGAAGTTATCCATCATGGACGACAGGAACGTAGCCAATATATCCGGCAAGACTTTTGGCTTTGAGTATCTTGTGGATGGCGTACGCGCTGCCTACCAAAACCCTAACCAAGACTTTATTACAATTGCTATTCCCATAAAAAAATAAACCATGTTTACAGCTATATATGAAATGTTATGCGGAAGAAATGACGACCCGGTATATGCTTCTGATGTGTATCCGAACGTAGGACTTTTTACATTAGTAATTGCTATTGTATTTGCCATTATCTTTTACCTGTTGCTTGGCAGGTGGAAGCCGGTATGGGATAAGGTATCTCACTGGATCATCACTTTGGTGATCTTGTTAGTGATTGCTTTTTTCCTGGCATTAAGCCAGTCGAAGAGCGCTACAGGTGAAGATGCCGATTCGTTTATGTATAAGTTCGCGATCATTAATTCGGTGATTGCTTTGATATACTTTTTCATCTTTTCCGTTTTGCTCAAGCGAGCTTCCATTTTTGCCAAGCGCACCCCTTTTTAGAATAGATTAAACTGATTAGAATGACAAGAAATGTTTATGTTTTTGGCATTGGCGGTACCGGCGCAAGAATTATTCGCTCGCTCACGATGCTGCTGGCTGCAGGCGTTAAACTTACCGATACACATAAGATTATACCTATTATCATTGATGTAGATGCAAAGAATGCAGATACCACGAGAACACTGAAAGCACTGGAAGCTTACCGGGTGATACGTGAGCGCGGCTATGGCACCCGGGAAGAAATAAAAGAGGGCTTTTTCCATACTAACCTGAATACGCTTAGCTCTGTGACTTCGGAGATAAGAGGAGCAGAAAAGCCGGATGATTCCTTTCAATTACAGTTTGAAAACTTAGAGACCTCCTTCATCAGGTACATTGACCCCAAAGAAGAATTAGCGGGCGATGTTACCATGGATTTGCTGGAAGCCTTGTATGACAATACTCCTCCGGGGCACGACAACTTCAGTCATACAGAACTGAACCTTCGCTTAGACTTAGGCTTTAAGGGGAATCCCAATATAGGCACAGTTGTATTTAATAACCTTGCTACTACCAAAGAGTTTCAGTATGTGTTGAAAAGTATTGGCGAGAACGACCGCATTTTTATTATCAGCTCCATATTTGGAGGCACCGGATCATCGGGCTTTCCACAATTGGTGAGGCTTTTACAGGAGGAAGAGCGTATTCGCGCTAATCCTTTTGGAGCACTTACCGTGATGCCTTATTTCAATGTAACGGATAATAAAAATAGTGCTATCAATTCAGACAGGTTTAACTCTAAGACAGAGGCGGCGCTTACCTATTATGCGAAATACTTAAAAGGAAAGGTCAACTCCTTTTACCAGCTTTGGGACCGTCCATTGAAGCAGTATGAAAACAAAGAAGGTGGCGCGGAGCAGCAAAATAATGCGCATCTTCTTGAACTGATTGGTGCTACCGCCATCATTGATTTTGCGAATAAGGCAGATAATGCAATTAAGCCAAAAGACAGAACAGAGTATTATGATTTTGGTATACAGCACGAAGACCAGTCGGTAGACATCCGGCATTTCTTTGAGGGTACCAAGAATACTATCTTTTATCCGCTTACGCTGTTTACCTATGCCATGAAGATTTACCTGGAAAAGATACCAGCATTTAAAAGCGAAGCGTTTTACAAAGAGCTTAACCTGAATAGTCAATTGAGTTCAGACCAGTTTTATCAAAGTCTTACAGCTTTCTTTGACAAGCACTACAGAGCATGGCTAAAAGAGATGAGCGAGAATGAGCGGAAGTTCCAGCCGTTTAATGTGGATTTAGATCTTAACTCGCTGGTGCGCGGCAGGCAGATAGAGGTAAAGAAGGTCCTGGGTATTGTAACCAGTGGTGGTATAACAGATGCTTTCCTGAAGGAACGGTTGGGTAAGATGGAGGATGATTTGAAGAAGCAAATACCGGAGAATGAGAGAGAGAAACGCTTCCTGAGATTGCTGCATGCAATAGCAGAGGAATGCTATGAGAAGTTGGGTGGATTGCCTTCGGAGGTGTTTCATTGAGTATTTGAACCACGAAGAGTTGGAACCACGAAGACACAAAGAAGCTAAGGAGCACGAAGAGTTGTTTGAGGCACGAAGGAAGGGTACCACAGAGACACGGGAGGCACAGAGGAGCACAGAGATGTGTGAGCCATGAAGGAATGAAGGGTTTACTTATTATGTATTTACTATAAAAATCACTCTCTGAGTTTGTCATGCTGAGGCACGAAGCATCTGTGGATAGTAGGCAAATCGCTCCATGTATTATACTTTGATTAATGACTAAGCACAGATCCTTCCGTTGTCAGGATGACAAAGGCAACGTTTGATTATTGACTTGAACTGCACAAGAGTTGATGCTTGCTTCTTACTGAGATTATACAGTTGAACATCAATCAATGAATTATTTTAAACGACACATTATACTATGCCAGCACATATCTTCAGAAAATATCCCGGATATAATCCAAATGAAATAAAAGACTGGACTCCCAGCACGGTAATAGATACCGGTAGTTTTGATGTGGAGGATATTGTTTTCTCTAAAGGATCTTCTAAAGCAGGCACGGCTATTCCTTCGCCATTGGCACGTATGGAGTTGTTTGATACGGCTTTTCATATTGTAGCTACCGACCAGAAGAACAACCTGAAAGGGAGGACCATTTATCACCAGTTGGTCTCTGACTGTTTGGATGTACTGCAGTTGATCTTCAACACCAAGAATGCAGAGATCGGCTTTGGTAAAAGGGTGTGGTTTAAAGAATGGAAAGTAAGAGAGAATATAGACAAGCTGAAAGCAAAGGGAGAATCGCATCCTAACTATTTGCTGGCAAAATCACTGGAGCAGATATTCTCTGATAGAGTCAATCCACGCTTTGCAGATGTGGATAGTATCTTCCTTATTTTCTATGAGAACAGGTTGCTGGGTGGCACTTCGCCACTGACTTTGGTGTTTACCAGTCCTAACTGGAGCCGCTATATAAAAGATGGCTTTATTCAAAATATTCCGCAGAGTGCCGATGGTGATGTATTCTTTGATGAAGACCACAGGGCACTGCACGAAAGAGATAAGGTATTTGTAGAGTACCTGTATAAACTGATGCTGCAAAACAAGGCTGCTTTTGACAAGGCTGAGGGGATGAGAAAGTACATCAATAAAACGATTGATACTTACTTCCCTAACTGGCGCAATGAGTTTGCAGATTTCCGCAATACAGCTAATACAACAGATGACGATGGCACAGTAACCAACCTGATGGATGCGGATTATGATAAAGTGTTGACCAATGTAGATAATAAATACTTAACCATAAACGGGCTCTATTTTTATCATCAGCAAGAAGGCAAGGAGAAAGAGAAAGTAAAAAATGTAAGCGACTTCCTTATCCGTGCCAGCGTAAACAAATACAGCACGCAGAAGAACGAGAAAGGTGAAGTGCAAACAGTACACCCACCATTGGTACTGGTAGATGGTATGAACTACAGTGGTGATTATATGGAAAAGAATTCGCCATGGAACTCCAACACCAAGATCAAGGATATTTATCACAAGTATGTGCCGCTGTATGAAAGAAGACTGCCGCAAGGCAATTCACAATCCATTACGTATCCGTTTATAACCATAGATGATTTCCTGGAAGACTACCTGGTGGAAATGCCTTTTAATATTAACAGTTCCAAGTTCTATTCCGGCTTCCGTGGTGATTTCAAGTATTTATTGCCTGTTAAGAAGGAATACTTCAACTTCTTTACGTTAACTGATTTAAAGAATAATCTGAAGATCACGCTGGATGAAGGACAGGTAAAGGTGGCATTGAAAGTACCTATCAGAAATAGAAAGGGTGTACCGGATATTCTATTTGCCAAGACCTACAGCAAAGCAAAAGGTACAGTGATTGAATGCCGGGCAGATGTGGGTATTTATCCTTTTTACCAGGTGACGGATAGTGACCTGAATGATTATACCATCTTGCTGGCAAACCGCATAGAACGGGATAAGAATAAGGAGCAGGTAGCCTTGCAATTCTTCTCTTTCAATGATTTTGCTTCAGATGAAACGAGGCTGGACAGCAACCAAACTATCCGTTCTTTATTTGATAGCGGTGCTATAGCTACCTCCAAATTTTACAGGCTGAAGACTGCTTTTGATTATGCAGAGTTGTCTTACCACTTTGATGATATAGGCAATCAGTGCAGCGGGTTGGTTGTACCGGATTTTACTAACCGGACTTATAATAAAGGCACGCTTATCAGATCATTTACGTTTGCTATAGACTTTGGCACTTCCAATACACACGTAGCATGGATGGAGAATGGCGAGCCCTTGCCCCACCCTTTTGAGATTGATCCGGCAGATCAGCAAATGGTGTTATTGAATGAGCCATCTAATACTACGGACTTAAGTATAAAGTATGCTACCTATGGTCGCTTTCCGGAGATAGATCTGATCATTCGGCGGGAGTATGTACCAGCGGTTATTACTTCAAAAGACAATGCGGATATCTCCTTCCCATTTAAAACTGCTACGGGAGAAGTAGTAGATTTCAGCAATATTGAAAAGACGAAGGTGGATCTATTCAGCCATATCAATATTGGCTACTACATAGACAAGGAAGAGACGAAAGGCAATATCAGTTATACCACCAATCTTAAGTGGCTGCTGGAAAACAATAACGATGATACCAACAAAGCCAGGGTAACGCTCTTTCTGCAGCAACTCTTTTGGCAGATAAAGGCAAAGGCTATCCTGAACAATGGCAAACTAGCTGATTTAAAGATTGTTTGGTCTATGCCGTTGAGCATGGACCGGGGTAACAGAACGAATCTCAGGAACGTATTGCGCAATGCATTTAATGCAGTGTTTGGTAATAGTGGCGCAACACTTGAAGACCCGATCCCTGAATCAGTAGCTCCTTATTTCTACCTAACCAAATCGGGAAGCGGTATACAGGATATAGCCAATGCGGTAAACATTGATATAGGTGGCGGTACTACCGATGTGATGATGTTTATGGAATCGGCGGGGGCTAACCGGCAGGATAAATACCTGACCACTTCCTTCCGCTTTGCCGGCAATGACATATGGGGCAGCGGCTATAAAGGGAAACTGAAAGACAATGGCTTTATCAAGAACTATATGGTTTATCAAAAAGCCAATAATATCAACCCTTCGGAAGAGATCAGGTATTTCAACAATGGTAAGGACAATCCTAACCTCACGGCAGATGATTTAATCAGCATGCTGTTTAAATACGATACTAAGTTCCGCTTTAGCGATTCTATTACGATAGGCAATCCTAACCTTTCATTGCTGTTGTACCTTCATTACAGTGCTATCATTTATCATATAGTACAAATCATTGAATCGAAGCATTATCCTTTGCCCCGCTACTTGTCCTTTACAGGCAAGGGTAGCCAGTATATTAAGATGATATGTGGTGGCGATGAAACGGAACTGGAAGACTTTACCAAACTACTCATAAAGGCATATACCGATCTTCCCTTGCAGAACAGCTTTAAAATCCATTTGAATGATAATCCTAAAGAGATAACAGCAAACGGCTCGGTATTGTATGCCCTGGCAGGCAGTGAAGAGAAGCAGAAGTATGAAGCAATCCTTCAGTTCGTTCATCCCGGCTTTAATTCGAAAACCTCAGTAGGGCTCGCAGAGAGATTGGAAAACGCCATTAAAGACAAAGACAGTAAGGACAGATTTATTATTAATGATGCGGAAGAGATTTACAGTCCGCTCAATGTTGCAGTATTGAATAATGTCAATAGTTTTCTGGAAAAGACATTAACAAACAGAGGCATTGTTGAGTTCCTGAATGACTTTAAGGTAAAGAACCTGAAGGCTGTACATGACCTGCTGAAATGGGATGGCAATATTGAAAATGGCGAAGGCCTGGTGTACGATAGTTACCGCAAAGTATTGAACAATCTGCGCATACAAGATAAGGAGAATACATTGCCGGAATCCCTGTTTTTCTTTGCCTTTAAAGATGCTTTATACCAGTTGTCTAAGTACATAACAGATAACAAACTCTAAAACAACTGCCATGCAATACCGGATACTTGAAGTTGCTACACCAACCAATAATATATCATCTGCATACATATGGCTTCCTTATATAATTGCAGGAGTAGCCATCCTTGCATTAGTTTACCTGTATTTGGAGAATAAGAAGCTGAAGGGGAAGAAAGAATACTACAAAAACAGATCAAACAACTTTGAAATAGAACTACAGCAAAGGTCACAAACTATTGCTACACTAACCAGCCAGAAGGAGCAACTGGTGAAAGAACTAGCAGATTCAGAACTGGACAGGAAGTCTTTGGAAGACCGCTTAAAATCGCTGGAAATGAAGAAGGTGCAGCCTAAAGCAGTGCCGCAATCTGCTGTAACTACGGCACCTGCCACACCTACAGTAGCGGTACCTGTTGTCAAGGAAAAGCCAGCTCCAAAGCCGGTTGTTCAACCACAAGCGCCTAAGCCACCTGTTGCTAAGGTAAAGTATGCACACTACGCTGATCTGGGGGATGGTTTTTCCAATGCAGAATTATTAGACAAGCCTGATAGTGAAACTATTTTTGAGATAACTATTGCAGCAAATAATAACACTGGTGAGTATAAAGTGACGGGCAATCCTGATGGACAGCGTTATGCCTTATCTAATACACAATATTTCCTGGGTAAGACCTGTCAGTATGATTCATTTCCTTCCGGGAGTAATGCCACTATTAAAACGGAGACACCGGGCACGGTAAAGCTGAATGGGGGTAAGTGGGTGATTGTTAATCCGGCGAGGATTAGCTTTGGCTAATTGAGCCACGAAGACATGAAGGCACAAAGAATGAGAACCACAGAGGATTTGAACCACAGAGACACAAAGGCAGGGAGGGGCACAGAGGATATAACTTATTTATTGTAGTTACTTCTCTTTAAGCCTTTACTTTATATTATTAAATGGTCTAATAAGGTAAATCATTAGGCATGCAACCTTTGGAAAGCTTAGACGAACAAATAAAAGAGGCTATACTGGTAAATGGAGGTGATATTGATATCGCCGATTATCCATACATCATTAAGGAGGCTGAAGAGCAGGGAATTAACAGAACGGAGCTTGCCCGCAGGATTCGTAAGGTGTACGAGTCTATTGACTGGCGACCTTATAATAAGATTGATAAGCTGCTGGAGCCAATTATATTAAAAGGCAGTATTACAGAGAAAGAAGTAGATACAATTGTAAAGGAATCGGAGCAGGACCTGCAACGCCCGAAGGTGGAGAACTATATTCTGCAGAATATCAAAAAGAGAAGCTTCTTACCGCGAGAAAGAAATGCATTTGAATACGATTCTTTCAAGAACCGCTGGATGACGGAAGAAGCGTGGCTGCGATATGAACGGGAGAAAACAGCGGTAGAGTGGCTAGGTGAGATGGCGCATTCATTGGAAGAGATGGGAGAAATATCGTTGCGTAAACCGGAGGATGCCAAATACTTTCTGCGCAATACCAATTATCTCGTTCCCAATATTACTTTACTTACCAAAAGCCCTTCGAAGGCGGATGAGTTTTCCAGGATAATAGAGAATGAGCCAAACCTAGATAAGCGCTACCTGAAAGTATTATATCGCCTGAACCGGGAGTTACCGTTCCGTTTAGATAATGAGGATTTTGCTACAGTAAAAGACTTGTTTAATAAAACAGCATCTGATCATACGCTGTTTGTAGCTGCATCTGAACAATATAGTAAAGGACATATTCATATCTGGCTGGATGAAACCGATCCTATCCATGCAGATAAACTTACCGGTGGTTATGATTACAACAGCTTCTTAAAGTTCTTGTACAGCATCAATGGTCAGCATCCTTTCTATCTTGATTTTCTTCGTTTTGATACACCGGAACTATTAGTACAACAGGCACAAGCAGATGCTTCGCTCTGGAATAAGATAGCGGAAGCTACCGCTAACAGACAAATACAGGTATGGCTTACCGGTATTGGCAAAGAAGAATTGGATGAATGCCTATGATAAGTATCTGCAAACAATTAGTGAGTACGCTATTTATACGGATGAGGAGAAACAATTAGCTGCAGTACAGGCACTGATACAGATCATAGATAAAAGCGCAGCTTACCCGACTATTGTAAGCGACCAGCAGAAAGTAACACTACTATCTATTGAAGGCAGTAAAACTGTGCAGCATGCTATTCATTTGCGGCTTGCTAATACAGGCTTTACCAAGGCGGACATTTTCTTAAATAACAAGATAGATGGTATTAGTCTCAACAAACAACAGTTTAGTTTTTGGAGTCAGGGCGGTGAAACAGATCATACACTTAATATCACTATAGCCGCATTACAATTAGTAAAGAACAAGACCTATACTACCAATATCCATATTGACACTGCATTTCAGAATCTGGTAATACCGTTACAGGTAAAGGTCGTCTTTCCGCTTAAGGCTTATTTACTACAGGTATTGAAATATGCTTTGCTGGGTGCTTTGTTTTTCGTAGTAGTGAGATATGTAACGGGTGTTTTGGCACAAGAACCTTCCTGGTTTGCTATGCCGGAAACAACAGGTAATTCTGCGCACCTGCCACCACATTATCCTGCTTATTTTGGAGGACTGGTGCTACTTGTAGCTGGATTGATCGGTGCTATCTTTTTAATACGGAAATTTGAAAAGATATGAAGCATATTCTAGGCGCACTTATCTTAATGATCCTCTTGTTTTTGGTAGCAGACCATTATCAATATGCTCCTAACCTGATGCCTGTTATCAGCATCTTTTTTTTAATAGCACTTCTTTACTTCATTGCGGCAATTATTGGCGTTTTCAGGAGAAGGACTATAGCTGGCAAGCAAACAGACAGTCCCATTAAAAATAAAAGGAATAATGCGGGTTGTTCGTTACTACTCTTTGTTCTGCTTATTGCTATACTCTTTTATTATTACAGAACAACACTTGGCAGCTATAGCTTCCAGGCTATGTTGTTCCTGGATAACCTGGTAAAGCTTAGTGCCAGTGCTTCTCCGCTCCTATTCTGGGGAATGCTGGGTTTGTTGGTGGGCGCCATTTATGGCAGCATTGTGGCATGGAGAAAGTATAAGCTACACGGAGCAGTGAATCTAATTCCGATTGGGATATTTATATTGTTAGTAGCCATTTTATATAATGTTAATCATCCACTGGAAGCAAGTGCTTTTGGTATTGCTAATAACCTGCAAACGGTATATGCATACGACCTGGTGACTGCAACAGAATACAAATCGGTGCAAGACGAAAATGCTAAATATAAGCCTTCTTTTTTGCTGGATAATAATGATAAGACTGCATGGATAACGGAAGCGTATGGTGGTATCTATGAGGAGTTCCGGTTTTCTTTTGGCAACCTCCAGGAGTATAGAGACAAGCAATTACAATGCGTGGGCTTTGCTATTAAGAATGGCTACCGCAAGTCGGAGCAGTTGTGGAGTGAATTTGCGCGTGCAAAGTCGCTGGCTATTAAGTATAATGGGAGGTTTGTTACTAATGCAATTGTTAAGGATGATGGTAATGGTAATGAGGAAATAAAAATCAATCCTATCCCTATTGGTTCCTTTGATAATCTGAGTATTAGCATTAGTGATGTTTATCCGGGAGATAAGTATCCTGACAGAGTGGCTATTAGTGAGTTAGTGCCGATTGTGGAGTATGTGAAAGTAGTTGTGAATGGTTAAGTAGATATTGATACAGCCGGAGGTCTCCTCAGATAACAATTTGGAAAATATGGTTGTTCCTACACTGTATATTTACCACCCTGCACATTACCTGCTACTATTTACACCTGTTTGTTACCCCATATATACTGGAAAAGACGTAAGATATACGGCTCAGGTAGGGCTTAGATACGGCTTAGGTAGGGAGAAGGTAAGGCTTTACTACCCGATATGCACAGGCATGCAGCATCGATTTACCTACTTCCAATTGGGGAAGTTGAAAATCATTAGTGTTCGAAAACTTGTTATTAGTTCTCCTCCGGCTAAAGAGAGCCAATCTGTGTTGAGCCTAAAATCACTAAAGGCTGTTTTTGGTCTTATTATCACCCACAGATTTCTTCATTTCATTCGTAATAATGTGTTGTGAACACTTGTGGTTTTCAACTTCTCCGAGTCGTAGAGAAGCAATCTGTGCTCAGCCTTGAATCAATAAAGTAGCTTTGTTTGAACTTTATAGTAGCGCTTAAACACCTTTAATAGCTATTTTGATCTTTACACTACTCACAGATTGCTTCGCATGCGCTCGCAATGACGATGTTCTGTGCATCTGCTTCCTATGGTTATTACGCGATAGCAAACCAATTGCTGACCTGGCTATATCCCTGTTTCTCTGTTCCATTAAACACAAAATCATTAGTATTAGGATGATAGGTATAATCGTTCATCCATTCCGTGAAATGTGTGGCTGTAGCCTCAATAGCATCCATAATAAAATGGCTGTCTGCATTGGTCATGGTAGGATGGAGGGATATTCTGATCCATCCTGGTTTGCACGAGAGATCTCCACTACGGATCCGGTTCCTTATCCGGTATGACCTTGCCTTGTTTACCTGCAACAGGGCATGCCCATAGGTGCCGGCGCAGGAGCAGCCGCCTCGTGCCTGGATGCCAAACCGGTCGTTCAGTAGTTTCACTACTAAGTTGTATGGTGCACCGTGTATAATAAATGAAATAATACCGAGCCTTTCTTTACAATTCCCTTGCAGGATGTCAACTCCCTCCATGGTGGAGAACCTGTCAAAAGCAATCTGCAGTAGTTCTCTATCCCGCTGCAGGATGTTGCCTACACCCATGGCTTCCTTCAGCCGGACACACATGGCTGCTTTTATCCCTCCAAGGAATGGAGGCGTACCACCATCTTCGCGCTGCTCTATATCGGTAATATAGTCGTGCACCTTCCATGGGTTGCTGTACACTACAGTACCGCCGCCAGGCTGGTCGGGAATACTGTTGCGATAGATGTTTTTATTAAAGATCAAAACGCCGGGCGTACCTGCACCACCCAGGAATTTATGGAAGGAAAAATAAATCGCGTCCAAGCAGGCATCCCCTTCTTCAGGGTGCATATTGATGTTGACATAAGGTGCAGAAGAGGCAAAGTCAACAAAACACAACCCGCCATATTCATGCATCAGCTTTGCAATATGGTGGTAGGGAGTTTGAATGCCTGTTACATTAGAACTGGCAGTAACAGCAGCTATCTTATTCTTACGGTGCCTGTATTGTTCCAATAAGCTTCGCAAGTGATGTATATCAACTTTCCCGTTTTCATCCGGACTGATGATCTCAACGGTAGCAATGGTCTCCAGCCAACTGGTGTGGTTACTATGGTGCTCCATGTGTGTTACAAACACAACAGGTCTCAGGTCTTCATCCACCTGCATGCATTCACCCCCCTTTTGCATATAATCCATCATCCGTTCCGGAATCCGCAACCCTAATATCCGTTGCAGCTTATTCACGGCACCAGTCATGCCGCTGCCGCAGAAAACCAAGGCATCATCACTGGTAGCCCCAACGTGTTTTTTTACAATCCTCTTTGCCTCTTCATAAGCCCGGGACATCAGCGTACTTGTAATAGTAGCTTCCGTATGAGTATTCCCGATAAAAGGCAGTATCTCTTGCTGAATACAGTCTTCAATGGGCTGGTATCCTCTGCCGGTTGCTGTCCAGTCGGCATAGACGATCTCTTTTTTTCCAAAGGGAGAATCAAACAACTGCCCATTGCCAATGATATGCCTCCTGAATCGGGAGAAATAATCTTCCAATGTACTGTACTGCGTCTTCACTGCAGGCTGTTTAGAGGGTAGCAATTCTATTGAGCTTGTCTGCATGTTATTTCGATTGGGCAGAACGATCAATGGCAAACAGGTTGTGTGGCTGTTTACTAAAATAATGGTCAGCAACAGAACCTATCAGCACCACATAAGCAATGAAAGCAATAACAATGAGCCACTGCACAGGAGATACTTTCTGAATATCCTGTTTTGCTTTTGCATCACACACTTCACCAGGGCAATGCTGTGCTTTTTGTTTATAGAACAGGTTATACACTTTGCATCCCAGACAGATACCAAACGAAGCTTCAAAAAAGAGGAATAGCAGGCAAAGCAAGCAGGTGATGCCTGTTATGGGGCTATACGCATTTACAATGATAAGGAAGATGAACATGGTAGCCGACAGGACAATACCTATCCACCAGGCAAATCTTTTTTGTGCAGCACCTACATATTCCGGCACCTGGTTCCTCACGATCAAACGCCCGATGATCAAGGAAGGAGCAAACCGGGGATTTATTAGAACACGGATCAGCATATCGGTAAGGAACAGCGTGAGCACATACTTGATGGGTACAAAATTGCCTTTAAACAGGATCAGCATGAGGGAAATGAAGGTGGCTAAAAACAGGATGCCTGCGGCAGCCCTGATCTCTCTTTCGTTTAATACCGGGATGGAGTATCCTTGTACGTGTTCGCCGAATTGTATTATGTTGGTCATTGTTGCGGTGTTATATTTAAAAGCTGCTAGATTTTGCAGGTTAATTAACAATGCTTCTACAAGAATAGCCCATTTAAGAAAACGCCGGAATCCAGTGTCAATAAACAGCAGTTTAGTGTAAACGAACAGCAGAAGAGGGTATATGGTAGTATAGCTATGGATTAAGGAAAATACAGTAGTGTTTGTTGACATTCTGCAAGCGGGAAGCGGAGGGTTTTTGCCATTGGGTTGGAGAGGGAGTTGCATGGGCTCTGTATAGGAGTTGGTAGGGAGAAGATTAGGCATTACATAGAAGGAGATGGCGGGGAGATTCGGTATAAGTTCGGTATAACTTCAGTATAAGTTAGGTATAAGTTAGGTATAGCTCATAGCGTTCGGGGATTGGGAAAGAAAGTTTTTGAGGGTAGAAGGGTGTTGTCCAGGTAGAAAACTTTGGGAGAGTTGCCGTGAACAGTTAATACCTGATGCAAACAGATGAACTGATAAAAGCGGCAAGCATCAAGGTACAAGCACAGGTAACATTTAGACCTTAAGCAAAGCATATTATCCTACTCAATTGAAAATGGTATAAGACCTATACTGCAGCGGAAGAGGTTTACTTTATTACTTTAATCTTTGCTAATTTTCCAATTCCCAAAAGAAGCTATCGCATGAATTCCTACATCATCACCACATCAAGACTGCACCTGCGCCAATGGCTACCCTCCGACATAACCCCATTTTCAACCATGAACAAAGATGCCACCGTTATGCAATACTTCCCAAACACCCTAACCGATGAGGAAACACTCCAAATGGTTACACGAATTAATGCTCATTTTGAAGAACATGGTTATGGACTGTTTGCTGTAGAAAACAAGCTAACTAAGGAATTCATCGGATATACCGGGTTTGCTATTCCTACTTTTGAGAGCTATTTCACACCTTGTATAGAAATTGGCTGGCGCTTTAAAAAGGAAGCCTGGGGACAAGGCTTTGCAATCGAAGCAGCGATGGCTTGCTTGCAGTATGGTTTTGAAAGTCTGGGGTTTGATAAGGTATTTTCCTTTACGGCAGTGGGGAATGTTAAGTCAGAGAAAGTGATGCAAAGAATTGGCATGAACATATCGGCTATTTTGACCATCCCAAAAATAGAAAAGAGCAGTGTGCTTTGCAGGCATGTGCTGTACCGGATTAATAAAGAGGAGTTCGATGCTGCTCGTACTTACAAAACAACAGGTTAACTTCACAAAAAAGAGCAATGGTTTATATAGTACAATTGATATACATCAAAGAAGGACAGGAAGATATATTTCACCAGTTTGAGGATATTGCTATACCAGCAATTTTGAAGTACAACGGGCGACTTTTATTACGGGTTAGACCCGATGAAAGTTCTTTTATCGAGTATAGTATTGATAAACCCTACGAAATACATATTGTGGAGTTTGACAGTGAAGAGGATTTTGTAAACTATATACAGGATAAAGACCGGTTAAACTTTCTGCATTTAAAGGACCAATCCGTAAGAACTTCCATATTCATTAAAGGGGTAAGACTATGACGGAACGAATGAGAAGGAACTAAAGAATATTGATTTGTCTCCTTACGGAAAGAACTTATCCACCAGCAAATTGATCACTTCTACCAGGATTAAAATGATAACCACCCATTCGAGCAACACACTATTTTTATATTGAAGCATATCTTTAAACAGTTCCAGGTTGTCTCTTACTATTTGCAAGCCCTTCCTGTATGGTGCGAAAGCGTGATTGCAGATCGAATATCTTTTTTAGTCCTATATCCAGTTTATTCAGGTTCTCATCTTCCCATGTTTCTTCGGGCGAATCAAAAATGTATAAGCTTCCGGCAATCTTATTCTTAAGGTTTAGCGTGCGCCCAATATATTTTTTAAGTTTAGTGCCTCCAAGGTCTATTTTTCCTTTTACTTCCATTACCTGTGTATGAAAATTAGTTTCTTCCAGCAGCAGGTTGGTTTGCTGGGAATAATAATCCAATGCCACACTTTGGGATACATTGAGCATGATCAGCCGGATGATATCATGACTTGGTGTGGGTATCTCTATCTTATTATAACCGAAATGGATAGTAGCGGTACCAGTTACTATATCAAATTCATCGCTCAGCCGGTGCTCAAAGAAGTTTTTGCAATAAGGGGCTATCAATTGCAGGAAAGCAGTCATCTCTATTTCGTCGTAACCAAGAAAGGAGACAATACCGTATTTAAATACATAGAGATATTTATAGGAATCAATCTGATAAAACAATTCATCGGAATCTTCATAATAAATGTGACCAGTAAAGGCAGTTTTAAACTGTTTTACTTCTATACTGTCTGCTATCTGGAAAGCAATAACTTTAAGATTCATACAATAAGGCTGCAACTAAAAATTTGCTAACATAAAATTAGAATTAATTCTGTGGCCCTAACTGCAGTTTTGAATAGGAAGGAAATGGGAGGGGTTTTTACCATTTATAAGTACAGTTTTAAGTATGTAGGTTGGGTGCAAATTAAATTGTGGCTAAAGGATATACTTATCCATCAAAGGTTCTTATAGACTCGCACTTTATTTAGTTATAACTTTTGGATATGGATCGTGCCTACGGCACTCGGGGTATAGGTGTGGTTTGATTGGTCTTGATTAGTATTTATTATTAACTTCCGGTTACGTGAGGGTTTATATTATCAACCTGGCATTGCCAGAGAAACAATGCTATCTCTTTATCATCGCGTTCTGCAAAAGCTATACAGACATCTTCTATTCACCTCTAAATACCGTTAGGAAGTTTAAGGCATCCTTTCATACAGCCTTTTCCGCACGTCAATCGTTTCTATCAAAGTTGCACAGTAAGGTGAACTATTTTTATTGCTAAAAGTAAAAATATGCGGTCAGGAATTGCCTTAATCATGTGTTTTATGATAGTCCTTGTTTCCTGCCGGAAAGAACATGAGACATATCCACCACCTGATCCTGTTAAAAAGCTATTATTGAAAGATATCACCATACCCAATCTTCCCTCACCTTATTACCACTTTGACTATAATACGGATAGTACAGTTGCTAAAGTTTCTTTTGCTTCCAACTATACTATGTATGATGTTTTTTATAACGGAAACAGGATTAGCGAGATGAGGAATAATATTATCGTTAATCATGATACCCTTCGCTACCTCTATGATGATACGGGTAGAGTTACAACAATTAAATTTATAAACGATGCAGGAATAACTTACAGGCTTGCATTTTTTGGGTACAATGGGCAACAGCTTAAAGAAATAGAATGGGATCTGAGAGTGGGCGAAATTGGTTATATTATAGACCGTACGCTGTCATTTACTTACTTCACAGATGGTAATGTAAAAGAGATCAAAGAACACCGGCCTGCCATTGATGGTCAGACGGAGGCCACTTATGTAACGCAGTATGACCAGTATGACGACAAAATCAATGTAGATGATTTTATGCTTTTGCATGATGGTATCCATGATCATCTTTTCTTGCCATCTGGCTTCCGGATACAGAAAAATAATCCCCGCAAAGAAATACGTACCGGAGATGGGGTCAACTACACGGTTGATTATACGTATACTTATAATGATGATCATGCGCCAGTGACAAAGACGGGGGAATTAATATTCACGAACGGATCCCAGGCGGGACAAGTATTCCAGGTAAACACCAATTATACTTATTATTAACGAGATCGACCCCTAAAGGGGAGTAGGACAGATAGGGAGTACCCAAGGTGTAGATCAGGAGGAGATAGCAAGGAGATCAGGTATATGTTAAGTATAACTTCAGTATAAGTTAGGTATAAGTTAAGTATATGTCAGGTATAGCTCAGCAGCCTCCAGGATTGGGAAGCAGCTGATTATGAGGATTTTAGATAATAACAATATTGCTGCCCCACTGTCTCCCTGCCGGTAACGACAGGCAACTATGTGGTGATTTTTTGTACTTGTCAGATAATTTATTCAAAAGTTATAACGTTATGCAAATAAGAAAGGCAGCATAAACTTATTTCACTTTTCAATGTCTGTATAACGAAAGGCTTTATTACAATTCTCACTTGTTGTAATTATCTAACGGGCATACTATGCAAAAACTATTAATCCTTTTTATACTGATTCTATTCTCCTCACTGGTAAAAAGCCAGGATTCAACCGATTATACGTTGAATAACATTAAACAGTATGCCTCGCATATAGAACAATCCTTTTTGATAATCAGTAATAACATGGAAGCTGGATAAACAGCAGGCAATCGTGCAGCAGTCAGAAAATATAAAGGCGTACACTGACTCCATAGAAGAAGAAATGCAGTACCTGCCCGACGAGTATTATTACCGCTTATCCTCACTCGTAAGTTCGTATCACACCGATGCAGAGGAGTTTGAAAAATTAGTATTAAATAAAGACTTCCAGGGTAAGGATAAATATTTAGCCAGGGCTTTTACCAGTTTACAGCAGCGGCAAGGTGAATTTCGCAAGACACTCAACTCTGCTTATGCAACAGCAACACGGCAGCAGTCTTTGCCGGAAAGCAAAAGCGATAGTGCTATTGTGGAGGAAGGCACCAACCCTGTTGTAGAACCGCAAAGTGCAGCTAAAGACACCGCAGCAGTAAATGGCAGTAACGTTGTACTGGTGGAAGCAGTAGAACCTAATGAAATTACAACCTCCAACAACGCCCTTTTGCTGGATACAATACACCAGGCGCAGCAACAAATTGAACAGTGGATCAACAGTATTCACCTTGCTATGAAAACAAACAAGTATAGCAAGATTGGGGTTGATGCAAATAATATTGCAAATGCCTCATTTAAAATAAGGGATCTTACATTATTGCTAAAAACAAATCAGAAGGAGAGCCTGTATATACTATCCACCGGCTTAAAAAATCTTTCAGAAACACTACATGAACTGACACTTAAAGGTATTGCTGCACATGAAGAAATGCGTGAATGCATAGATAAAATAGCAATCAAATACAACACACTATCTACAGGAATCAGCCTTGTACAATAGAAGCCTGCTAAAAGGCAGCAACAGGAATGTATTACCCCCTATTTTTAAACAGGCAGGCGTATAATGTACGATGGTGATAAACGGAAGGCCGTTCACCTAATCTTTTCATGGTAGTAAATCCTGCAACTGAAAACAGTTGTTGCAGAGATGCGCTATCTATTGGATAAGGTACCCACGGGTTTGGCCTTAAGGTATCATATTCTACGATGATGAACATGCTGTTTTCAGCCAAGTATGTTTTCAACTGCTCAATCAAAGATGCTTTATCCTGTACATAGTGCAGTGCATTTGCCATTATAATCCCATCAAGCGGTGGAAAAGATAAGGCTTCTCTTATAAAATCGCCCTGCTCAAATACCACATCCACATTATTTGAAGTAGCTGGCTGTAACCGCTGTACCGATCTGTCCACTGCGTAGATAGTGCTATACGGTGCTAAAAGATGAGCCAGTGCATATGTGAACATGCCACTACCGCAGCCCAGGTCGGCCCATGTGGCAGGGCCTGCTTTACTAATATCAGCAGCCTGTATCAATGTAATTGCATCAGCCAATCGCATGTTGGTAGATTGTTAATCCGGTTTACAGTAGAAGAAGGGAAACAGGCCTATTGAAAGTCAGAGCCCTGTTTAGTACTTGCCAGAGATTACTTCTAAATGTAAGTATTTATTTTAGAAGTATAGCAAAACGGAAAGGCGCAGGATAATCTAAGAATTACAATATTTGTAATGGCTGGTACAACTACTATCTAAAACTGCCACCTGTTACTAATAGCAAGTATAGTAGTGTTAATATGTTTACTTTGTAACGACTGTTATCATACATCGCAGAAAATAGATCAGAGAAAACAGCTTGAATAACAAACAAATGCAGGGCGAAGCTTTTAAAACATTACGGCTTGGATTTCCGATAATTGTAGGCGAACTGGCGCAAATGTCTATTCACCTGATAGATACTGCTATGGTAGGTGCTATTTCCTATAAACATATTGCTGCCGCAGCCTTAGTAATCAATGCAATCAACATCCCTTTGGTGTTAGGCTTTGGCATGACCATTTCTGTTTCGCAAATGGTTTCCATGGCGCATGGACGCAATGACTCCAATGCCATATCACACTATTTGTTCAACGGTTTTTTTCTATGCACACTCACTGCATTCCTAATAAGTGGTGCACTGGTAGCCGGAAGCAATCTTTTAACGCATCTCGGGCAGGATGCCGAAGTAGTTCAATTAGCACTACCATTTATGAGATTAATGGCATGGTCCATTATTCCCATGCTGTTATTTATGACCCTGAAGCAATTTGCTGATGGTTTGCAGATCACTCAGGTTGCAATGGTCCTTTCCCTGCTTGGCTATTCCTTTTGATGTTTTCTTAAACTGGCTGCTTATCTATGGCAATTGGGGCTTTCCCCGACTGGAATTAACAGGTGCCGGCTGGGCTGCTTTGATCACAAGGCTTTTGCTGTTCTTAATTTTTACACTGGTGGTATTTACGCACAGGCATTTTAAAGAATATATGGCGTTGATCAAAAGCCAATGGTATCTAAAAAGAAAAACATTGAATGATCTGCTGCACATCGGTATTCCCAGTAGTTTGCAGGTAGCGTTTGAATCGGGAGCTTTTGCAGTTTCAGCAATCATCATTGGTACTATTAGTGCAGTGGCACAAGCAGCACACCAGATTGCGATAAGCTGTGCATCATTCACATTCATGGTATCAATGGGCTTATCACAGGCTGGTTCTATAAGAGTAAGCAACGCTTATGGCAGAAATGACTGGAGTAAAATATCCACAATTGGCAAGAGCACTTTACAATTGGGATGGATATATGGCTCCTTTTGTGCACTTTGCTTTGGAATCTTTCGCAATCAACTCCCGCTTATATTCAACAATAATCCAGAAGTAGTACAGCTTTCGGGTATGTTACTTATTTGCGCTGCTATCTTCCAGATTTCAGATAGCACTCAGGCTATAGCTGCTGGTTTATTAAGAGGTATAAAAGACGTGAAGCTTCCGACAATACTTATTGCAGTAGCTTATTGGCTGATTGGCTTACCAATGGGGTACCTTTTGGCTTTAACTTTTAAATTAAGAACTGTAGGTATGTGGATAGGATTTATTGCCGGTCTCACGTTTGCAGGAATATTCCTTTCTGTACGATTCCTGAAGAGGTCACAGAAACCACAACAAAGTCGTTATAGCTAATACATACTTTGTGCTATAAAGTTTGTGTTTCCAAGAGAATCAATAGAGAAGTAAAGACACGAAAAATCATCAGCAGCATCTATGAAAAAGGTATCTGATATCTACGCTGAATACAAAATTATGCCCGCATTGCAGGAACATCAGCTTAGGGTAGCGGCAGTTGCTGCCATGATTTGTAATAGTCTGCCTGGGGTGGATAAAGAAACCGTAGTCACTGCATGTCTTTTCCATGATATGGGGAACATTATTAAGTCTGACCTCTTGTATTTTCCGGAATTCATACAGCCGGAAGGATTAGACTATTGGAAGAAAGTTAAGCAGGAATACATTCAAAAGTATGGGGCAGATGAAGAGGAAGCTACCAAAGAAATAGCCAGGGAGATCAAATTGCCGGAGAAAGTAATGAGTTGTCTTGATGCTATTGGTTTCTCTAAATTGCCCGAGCGGGTTAATGATCCCTCGGTTGAAAAGAAAATTTGCTACTATGCTGATCAGCGGGTTGGCCCTTATGGAGTGCTCACCATACAAGGACGGCTTGAAGAAGGAAGAAAAAGATATGCAGGAAGGCCTGATAAGATCAATACATCAAACAGCTTTGAATCATTAGCCATAGCATTAGCAGAGCTCGAAAGACAAATATTTATCCATAGCTCAATACAACCGGAGGATATTACCGACGACAGCATAGAACCGTATATTGCTACATTGCGTGAAGCTCAGCCCCTGTGACCTGGGGCATAATATGCTCTGCACGAAGCCCATCACTCAAAGCCTTTTGCTTGCTTCTTGTTCCTTATGCCTTGCTCCTTGTATCTTGTATCTAATACCATGTAACCTGTTTGGATATTCTGCTCTACTACTCACAACTCATAAAGGATAAGGTGTATTTATGAGATACGTTCTACATCTTTGCGTCTTCCTGCAGATTGGCTTGTAGTTCTTTTAGTTCTTCCTCATTCATATCAACAATGAATTTTGTTAGATTTTAAAACCGGATTATAAAAACAACATATAAAAAGCTTCTGCGATAACTGCTATGATAACAATAATTAAGGCTTTTGTGTCTTTGTTCATGTATAAATATTTTATCCTGTTGATGAAGGTTGCAAAGTATCAACACTATGTATAATTACATGTACCACAAATTATCAAAATTAAGTAGTGCTATTTATGAAAAACCATGTAGTGGTAACACTATTGAGGCTATCCACTTATCCATTGGACTGGTATCTGGCTACCTGTTCGAATATGGTATTATTACCTCATTGGAAAATGATAAAATGAAGCTCATAGCGGAGGATTATTTTCAATTCCGTATATTTACTCCAACCAAAACGTAAGAAAACCATGACTGTAGCTAAAGATTTCGTTAAGTCCAGATTCCCGAATGCTGTCTATCATTACAAAGACACATGGAATACTATTTCAGAAAGATTCAAAAGAACATATTCAATATATCAGGATAATGAGTTAGACCCTTTCCAATCATCATCTAAAAAATTAGGCGAAGGTAAAACCGTAGAAGAGGCCTGGGAAAATGCACAATATAATATGGATGTAAGATGAGCGTTTATGTAGCTTCAATGCTAGTAGCTTAAGCCCCACACTTAAGAATCTGACTTCTGAGATACACATCAGTACAATCTGTTATCAGGAGATCATCAGTCTAGTCTGTACTAAAGATTCTCCTTAAAAGCCTATAGCATTACCCCCATCTACTCTTATAATAGTCCCGGTAATATATTTCGAAGCATCTGTTGCCAAAAACAAAGCAGCATCGGCTACATCGGATGGATCACCTAAAAAACCCATCGGCGTTCTGCCTAATACTTTGATTCTTCTTTCCGGATCATCATTCAAAGCTTTGGCAGACATAGCTGTGGCAATAAAGCCAGGTGCAATGCAATTGACACGGATGCCTTTAGGCGATAACTCCGTTGCCATTGCTTTTGTCATACCCTCAATAGCTGATTTAGAAGCAGTGTAAGCTATTACTTTTGGGATGCCATACTGCGATGCCATTGAACTAATGTTAACGATAGCACCACCTCCTTTATCCAGCATACACTTCACCACTTCTCTTGATAAGGCAAACACAGCCGTTACATTGGTTGATAAAATGCGCTGAAACTCTTCATCTGTTACTTCTGTAAACTCCTTTTTCTGGTTAATGCCTGCATTGTTTACCAAAATATCAATAGCACCAAACTCGTTCTTTATTCCTTCAACTAATGAGGGGATAGCAGCCAGTTCATTCAGATCAAAGCTGATAGGCACACACAAGCTGCCTAATTTTTCTTTAGCAGCATCAAGCTTTTGCCCGTCACGGCCAATAATAATGGTAGTAATATTCTTTGTTACAAACTTCTCAGCAATTGCCAGTCCGATACCGGATCCACCACCAGTAACAATCGCTACTTTATTTTCACTCATGGCTATTATTTAAAAACATTGGATATAAAATACATCAATAAAAAGTACGAATCATGTGTTAACAGTGTCTTACAAACACAGCTTTTGTTTGAGTGTAGAAGATTACTCAAACATCCATTCCTTATAATTGGAAAAGCCAATTGGCAATCATAAACTTCCTACTCACAATTGACAATTGGCCATTCACTATTCACAATATTATTGCTTATACGTTGTTATCGGTTCAATAGTTCCATCAGGACGGTAATGTAATTCTGTAACCTTTACATTACGCAGATGTGTTTTGCCCGATAGCTGCGTATCATGATAAAAGATGTACCATTTGCCTTTAAACTGCACAATAGATTCATGGTTGGTCCAGCCCTGTACAGGATTCAATATTACACCCTGGTAAGTAAATGGTCCGTATGGATTATCACCTATGGCATAGCAAATAAAATGCGTATCACCGGTAGAGTAAGAGAAATAATATTTACCATTGTACTTATGCAGCCACGAGGCTTCAAAGAACCTTCTGTTGTGGTCTCCTGCACGCAAAGGCTTGCCATCTTTATCTACAATTACTATATTCTTTACAGGTCCGTCAAAGTGCAGCATATCCTTACTCATCTTTGCCACTTTAGCAGTTAATGCAGGTGCTGTCGAATCTGTTGGTTCCTGTCTTAGCCGTAGAGTCGTATTTGCCGGTATGCCACCGCTGCAACTGACCACCCCAAATACCGCCAAAGTACATATAGGAGTTACCGTCATCATCAGTAAATACAGCCGGGTCTATGCTATAGCTGCCTTCTATAGGTTTTGGCTGTGCTTTAAAAGGACCGGTTGGTGAAGTGCTGGTTGCCACACCAATACGGAATATATCCTGCTTATCTTTTACCGGGAAATACAAATAATACGTCCCGTTTTTAAACGCTGCATCAGGTGCCCACAACTGCCTGCCTGCCCATGGAATATCTTTAATATCTAAAGCTACTCCATGGTCAATTACCGGACCTGGAATGCTATCTATAGATAGAATATGGTAATCGCTCATAGCAAAGTGAGAGCCATCATCTTTCTCCGGTGCACCGGTATCGGTATCATGCGATGGATAAATGTAAATTTTACCATTAAATACATGTGCCGATGGATCGGCAGTATAAATATTGGTAATTAAAGGTTGCGATAGATAAGTGACGGAGTTGTTTTCACTTTTAGTTTGCGTAGTATCGCCATTGTTGTTGGCAGCACTATTATTAGAATTATTACATCCTGCTGATGCAATGAAAGCAGACAACAGGATTGGGAGAGCAGCAGACCTGCAAATAGAACGGATAACCATATTATTGTCTTTGTTATAGAATTTTATTTTAAATAATCACTCTTTTTAGAAGATGCTCGTATAATCAGTTCCGATCTAAGAATAATACTACCTGTATTATCAATAGACATACCTTTCAGATGGCTGATCATATTGCGGGCGGCTACTTCACCTATCTGGTAGCCGGAATAGCTAACACTGGTAAGATTTGGCTCCACTACCATAGCTACAGGATCGTTATTAAATCCTACGAAAGCAATATCCTGTGGAATGCGAACGCCTGCTTTTTTTAATGCCAGCATGCATCCTACCGCACAGTTGTCATTAGCTACAAACACTCCATCTGGCCGGGGGTGCATGTTAAGTATTTTATCTGCAGCCTCTGCACCAGCCTCCATGCTAAGATTGCTGATAATCAGGTATTCTTCTTTAAGATTTATGTGGCGCTCGGCAAGTGCCTGCTTGTAGCCGGCAAGCCGGTCTATATACACATTTCTTGTAGGTGTTGCGGTAATATGTACAATTCGTTTACAGCCTTCTTCAATCAAATGCCTGGTGGCTTCACAAGCAGCGCGTTTGTTGTCGATTAAAACACTTGTACTGTTTTTATGTTCTTCTACCCTATCAAAAAAGATAACGGGAATCCCCCTCCTGAAGAATGGCTCAAAGTGAGCAATATCCTTTGTATCGTAAGCCAATGAAACCAACAAACCATCCACACGGTTGTTAAACATGGTTTTAGCATTAGCTATCTCTTTATCTCCTCTCTCTGCCGACTGGCTAATAATAATATTGTAGCCTTCTCTATTAGCTACCTGCTCTATGCCCGAAATAGCAGAAGCCATAAAATAACTGTTAAGCCGGGGCAGGACTACACCAATCGTATTGGTTTTTTGATTTCTGAGATTACGTGCAAAATGGTTAATACGATAGCCCATCTCTTCCGCTGCTTCAAAAATAAGCTTCTTTGTTTTTTTATTTACTACAGAATCATCTTTTAGTGCACGGCTAACTGTTGCACTGGAAATGTTCAGCTTTTGAGCTATATCATATATAGTAACTTCTTTCAATGGCATACAATCGGCTATCCTTGAAACGAAAGTAACAAGAATTAGGAAATATCAATTGCAATCGGTTTCACTTTTATAAAATATCTTTATTTTGCTGTAACCATCAAAGCTATTCTTGCTATATACTTCTATAATCATGAAGCAATAATTATGAAACGATCATGCTGCCACCATATTATTTGGATGCGAAAGCCCTTTCGCCTGTTATCTATCCTCATTCTACTTGCACTTAAATCAACCGCGCAAACAGCAGTAATAACGCCGCATCTTCAAACAAAAGGGAATACTATACAGCTTATTGTAAACAACCAGCCTTTTTTAATCCTCGGTGGAGAATTAGGTAACTCCAGTGCTTCCAGCCGTGCGTTCATGCAACCGGTATGGACAAAACTGCAGGCAATGCACCTGAATACAGTGCTGATGCCGGTTTACTGGGAACTGATAGAGCCTGAAGAAAACAAGTTTGATTTTAAACTGGTAGATAGTCTGGTATCGGATGCGGCTAACAATCATCTGCACCTCGTTCTGCTTTGGTTTGGAACATGGAAGAATAGTATGAGTTGCTATGTTCCCGAATGGATGAAAAAAGATACCAAACGGTTTAAGCGTACCATCAACAAACAAGGCAGAAGTGTAGAGATTATTTCTGCGTTAAGCAAAGAGGCGCTTGATGCCGACTGCAAAGCATTTGCTGCTTTAATGAATCATATTAAAGCAATAGATGCAGACAGGCAAACTGTTATTATGGTGCAGGTGGAAAACGAAGTGGGAATGCTCAGCACCGCGAAAGAAACTACGGGCGATGCGCTGCAGTTGTTTAATCAACAAGTGCCTGTAGAGTTGATGCAGTATTTGCAAAGTAATAAAGACAAGCTTGTTCCTGAATTAAAGGAGAAATGGAGCAGGCAAGGGTATAGAACCAAAGGTACCTGGCAGGAAGTATTTGGAAGCGACCTGGCAACCGACGAAATATTCCAGGCTTATTACTATGCCTTGTATGTAGATAAAGTTGCAGCGGCAGGTAAAGCAGCATACAACATTCCAATGTATGCGAATACAGCCCTTAACCGTCCGGGTGTATTACCTGGCGATTATCCGAGTGCAGGTCCATTGCCACAGGTAATGGATATATGGAAAATGGCAGCACCTCATATAGATCTTTTATCGCCCGATTTTTATAATCCCGATACAAAATACTGGTGTGACCTTTATACAAGGCGTAACAATGTTTTATTCATTCCCGAGATACGCTTCGACTCTTCTGATGCTGCAAAAGCATTGTTCACCATTGGTCATTACCATTCACTCGGCTTTTCACCTTTTGCTGTTGAAAGGGGCAGCGATAAAGCTAATGATGCGCTGCAAAAAACATATCCCATATTAGCACAGCTTACTCCTTTTATAGTTCAAAGCACCGCTTCACAAATAGACGGCGTTTTACTCGACAAGCAGAATATGATTGACACACTCTCCTTCGGAAACTACATTTTTAAGGTATCGCATGATAATACATTAGGATGGAATGGTCACAAAGGAGACTCCCTTTGGGATGCAACCGGTGCTATTATCATTCAAACAGCAGCAGATGAGTTTATAGTTGGCGGTACCGGCATCGTTATTAATTTCTCCTGTACTGATTCCTCTTATAGCGCCGGTATTGTTTCCATTGAAAACGGAACATTTAATAACGGTACCTGGCAATCATTGTTGAGATTGAATGGTGATGAAGATCACCAGGGAAGGCACTTGCGTATTCCACTCAATGAGTGGGATATTCAGCGGGTAAAATTGTATAGGTTTAAATAAGTGCCTCCAGGATATTAGATGATAATATTATAAGAGTACGCTGCTGCCGTCATTCCTGAACCTGTGGCGTCATTAGCAATGGGGCACAACAGCACAGCTTATCCCATAGCTTCCCTATACCAAAGCCATAGCAAAGTCATGACAAAGCCATGGTAAAGCCATGGATAGTTCATGGAAAGCCCTGAGAAAGCCATAGTTCAGCCAGAGTCATCCTTCGTCTTGTTCAGTAGCGGTCAACCGGAAAACGGGGATAAGCAGCGGAGAACACCTTTGTTCTTTGTCAGACTGTATAGAAAATTAACTCCTGTCAAATATTAATCTATCAAACAAGATAAGATTTCAATATCCTTGCACTCTACTTTTGTATGAAGCCAATTCACAGAAGATCGTACTAATTCATGTTCGGATTAATAAATATTTAACCACTCAAAACCTGACCAAATGAAAACGTTTATTGGTTTCCTGTTTGCTATAGGCACTATTCATGCAGCTACTGCACAGCTTGCTGATATAGACAGCAGCAAATACCTGCGCCCTGCAACCTTTACTGCCGAACAGGACCACGATAACATGATGCAACAATTGGGCATCAAAACGTTGCGTCCCGGCCCAAGCGGTAACGAATCTGTTCCCAATCATGCCAATTACGATCCATCATTAGCAAACCCTTGTCCGCAGTTGCCGGATATACTCACCATGAAGAATGGCAAAAAAGTAACTACTGCAGATATGTGGTGGCATCAACGCCGTCCTGAAATTGTAGAAGACTTTGAAAGAGAAGTATATGGAAGACTACCTAAAAACATACCTAAGGTTACATGGTCTGTAAAGGTCACCGACCGTGAATTTGTTGGCTTTACACCTGTTATTGCCAGGCAACTGACAGGTCATGTGGACAATAGCGAGTATCCCTTGATCAATGTAGACATCAAAATGATGCTTGTGGTGCCGATGAATGTAAAAGGTCCTGTTCCCGTGCTAATGATGTTTGGGATGCCTTCGTTTCCTGCGCCTGCACAGCCCTCACCCGATGATATGGAAAAGCTGAATGCAACCTTTAAAGAGATGATGATAAAAATCAACCCTGCAGTAAAAGCCATCTTCGATAAATATCCTGCTTATACACCTATCACAAGGCTACCTGGCTTCAACTTTTTTGCAGCGCCACCAGCAGGAGATCCGCCACCTACTGAACAGTTGCTGGCAGCAGGCTGGGGCTATGTGACTATTGACCCCAACAGCATACAGGCCGACAATGGTGCGGGCATAACAAAAGGTATTATTGGTCTGGTAAATAAAGGGCAGCCACGCAAACCGGATGACTGGGGCGCACTGCGTGCCTGGTCATGGGGCGCCGCACGCGCGTTGGATTATTTAGAAACGGATAGCCTGGTGGATGCCAAAAAGGTAGGCATTGAAGGTGTATCGCGGTATGGAAAGGCAGCACTGGTTACCCTTGCTTTTGAACCGCGCTTTGCTGTCGGGTTGATCGGTTCATCGGGTAAAGGAGGAGCTACGCTGCTTCGTCGCAATTTTGGAGAAGCTGTAGAAAGCCTGACCGGCGGTGAGTATTACTGGATGGCTGGTAACTTTATGAAATACGGTGCTGCTGAAGCAAAGTTTGGCAGTAAAACCGGCTGCGACCTGCCGGTGGATTCGCATGAACTGATTGCACTCGCTGCTCCAAAGCCTACCTTCATCAGTTATGGCATTCCGGAAAAAGGTGATGCAAAATGGCTGGATCAGGAAGGCAGTTATATGGCTACCATAGCAGCAGGAACAGTATTCAAATTATTGGGTGCAAAAGATCTGGGTGTTTCTAATGATTATATGACAGAGAAAATGCCTCCTGTATTAACAGGTTTACTCAATGGCGAGCTTGCCTGGAGGCAGCACGATGGTGGGCATACCGATGCTCCGAACTTTAAGTATTTTATACCGTGGGCCAGTAAGATGTTGAAATATGAGAAAAAGTCGTTACAGTAAAAATAAATAAGCGTTAATAACTTCATTACTGTGGGGGCTGCATTGCTAGTCTACAGGCCAGCGGAGTGTTCCACTTCGCTGGCTTTTCTTTGAAGTTTACAACTTCATCACCCGGGTCTGCACACACATGCTTCTGCAGATCAGCAGTGCGCCCCTGTGGTGTGCAGAAGAACATTTGACTTCGCAGAGTCTTCATCTCCCAGCCCTGCAAATATTCTGTTATCCTGGAATGAAAAACGCATTCACCCCAGTACTATAACAAAAGGAGATACCAACAGCTTTTAAATACTACAAAAAATATTTAGCTTTACTGAAACTCCGCTTATGAGCGAATCAAACACTGATTCAGAAAAAAGGGAGGCCACTAGTTCTTCTTCAGATACCACAGAGCCGGTAGAAAGCCTGATTACAGGCGAAGAAATATTGCTTGCACAGCAGGCAGATATACCATCATCTCCTGCAGAAATCAACCATCAACAGTCTAACGAATCTGCCCCTTTGATTTTACCTGCTGAAACTACAGCAAGTACATTACTGCAACAGGATACTTTACAACTGCCAAATGAAAATAGTATGGAAGTACATCACCCACATATACATCATTCAAAAAAATGGAAGGATTATTTATTCGAATTCCTCATGCTGTTTCTGGCTGTAACTGCCGGTTTCTTTGTGGAGAATAAAAGAGAATATTATATTGAGCATGAACGGGCGGAGCAATTCTCAAGGCAGTTGCTGGCTGACCTGCAACAAGATTCCGCAATGTTTGAAAACAGGAACCGCGATATCCGGTCTATGCAGAAAGGGTATGATACGCTTATCTATCAGCTTACGCAAAAATCTAATGCTACTGATAAAGAAGTCCTGGAAACACTGCTTCCGCTTGCTTATGTTTTCGATTTTCCTGCTACAGCTACTACTTACAACCAGATGAAAACATCAGGTGCTTTGCGGTATATAGAAAACCAGGAGTTAACAGCACATCTACAGAATTATTATGATTATTGGCTGCCGCGCTGCAATAGAATTGCACAGGCAGCGCTGGATTACTATGCTGCGAACATTAATCCCTATTATCTGAAACATATCAGGATACAGGATTATGACCCTTTTAATGACTCGCTGATTAATAAAAATGCTTTGCTGATGGAACGCAGCCATCAAACAGATCAGGAACTAGCAAATATCATGGGAGGCTATCGGTCGTTATTGATAATTCAATTGATATCCATGAACGAACCCGCATTACAAAAGATTAAGCAGACAATGATGATTTTAAAAAGGGAGTATAGGTTAGAGTAATTGGTTTCTAATTTTTGTCTTCGCTAGGTCTCCTTACAAAGGGCGATGAGTGTAAGCTAGGATATCTGCAAAGAAGGGAGAATTGAGCTGCGCTATTGCTGAGGAACATATATAAATAAAAAAGGAGAAATAAATTTCTCCTTTTTTATATTCCTGCTTAAAAGAATCTTTTACTACTTTTTTCTTTTGGACGGGCTACATTTACTGTCATTGCCCTGCCTTCTACCACAGCTCCATTGAGATTGCTGATAGCTTCTTTGCCGGCAGCATCGCTGGCCATTTCTACAAAACCGAAACCACGGCTTTTGCCTGTTTCACGGTCTGTAATAACCTTTGAAGAAACTACTTCTCCATAAGGTGAGAAAAAATCTGTCAGGTCGCCGCTTTCTACTTTAAAGTCTAAGTTGGAAATAAAAATGTTCATCTTGTATTTAATATTTTTAATGAATTGAAATCTGAGTAAGGAACGAGGTAAAGAAAGTAACTTATAATGGCAAGAGCCGTATGAGACATATTTGATTACAAAGTGCAGTGCTCAAAGAACAATGTAAAGGTAGTGTTTAAAATTGGCTTTTGAGGTTTTATTTTTATAATGGGTGCATTTTAGATTTTCCTTAATAAGGAGGGATTAATAGCCGCCCCGGCATTTATGTCATGGCTTCAGGAAGGAAACGATCCGGCTTTAGCCAAACAACAAGCTGTTGTTCTCGTGTGTCTTCATCTTCATGGATTTTGCAGCGTAGCCATGAGGCCCCGCAATTATAAGAAGTGGTCACGAAGCTTTAGTTATTACTCCCGTCCTGATTTAGTAAGGGTTAGACTGCATACTTAACCGCCTACGGTATTCAAATAGGTTGTAAGCCATACGTCTGTTTTTACTTAAGCGGTCCTCTTTTATCTCAAAACTTTCCCTTTCTCTTATTGGAAAGGGCGGAGTTATACCTAACTTATACTTAAGTTATACTGAACATATACTTAACTTATACCGAATCTCCTCCATATTTACCCCCTGCTAACTGCTCATATTTTCCTTTCTTACTTCGGACTTAAGCCATTCACACCTGTAACCTGCAATCCCGGTATCTCCCCCACAGGATCCTGCGGAGAGTCTGTGACCTGTAGAATCATCGCTGCCCACCTATTTGAATCTGACATAATACTATATACTCTAATACCAAAAGAAAAACCTTACTAAATAAAGACTGAATTAGTAAGTCATTATCATTGTAAAATACAAACAGGGGTATTCAGTTGGTACAAGTAAGTGTAATAAAGTAAACAGCTTCTGTGCTGTTATTGTGCATCTTACAAGCATGGAGGAATAATAAAAATAGCTGCTGATGGAACAATATGTAATTTGCCATACACCTTACTCACGCAATGTCCCTTAGCTAACACGATAAGCTTTGAAAGGAGATACTGCGACAAAGGGGAGCAGTAAAATGGTCTTTGATGCTTTATGCATCAGCCATAAATGGAAGTTACAAACTGGATGCAAAATGCGGCGAAGTTTTCAACTTCGCCAGGTCATGGGAGTTCACTACACTTTTACTTTGAAGCATGTAGATGCGTTATAGGTTCAGGTGCATTTTTAAAATGGCTATATTTTCCCAATAGCTTTCCGATTGTATATATCACCGGTATAATTGTTTTCTTTACAAATACAGGGATCTCTGGTAAATCATACTCAGCAGAGTAACGCATCATTAAATAAGCAGCATCAAATCGCTCTGGTTGGGCATTGCCCGATTTATTTTGTGCAGCATAAATTGAACTAAGAAAGAAAACAATGGTATTAGCAGGCTTTAACCAGCCTTTGCAATGCAGCACATCCGCTCCATCATTCCAAAACCTATGTGGCGTGCCTTTCTCAAAGAGTACCGTTTCGCCTACACGGGCATATTTTTTTGGTTGCCCTTCAATCTGATAGCCAAGTTTTCCTTCAACTACAGTTAATGCCTCATCCTGCAACCAATGTGTATGCATTACCGGACCACTTCCTGATAAAACATAGTTTTCAACCAACAATTTGTCGCCATCTTCCTCTTGTATTATTTCTTTAAATATCAGTTTTTCGCCAATGCAATTTTCAATGGTGTGAGGCAAAGGGTAATTCATACTATTTGTTTTTTATAGCACGAAAGTAAATAGCTGACATGCCCTGCATTTAAACAAAGAGTTGGGTTGTTAATAACCTGTAATGTATTGAGTAAAGTGTACTACCAATTGAAAACAGTAAGTTAGGATTTTAGCTGTGTAACCTGCCGGGATATAAAGCGCTCGTATGAGAGCAGTTTTATAAACCTGAAAAATCTATCATAGTTGATGTAATACAATAAGCAGTAAACTAGTCTTTGATGCTATAGGCATCATCCATGAAGGGAAGTTACAAACTTCAACTAAAACTGAGCGAAGTTTTGCAAACTTCGCTCAGTTGTTGCCTTCATTTAATTACAGCATTATATAGTAATAACAAAGTTATCATTTGTTGTGCCTTTGCCTATATAATTGACATATGGCATTACAAACATGCTTTCTTTAGTTTTATAAACGATATTGTAAACTAAGATAATTTTTTCTTTTTTATCCGTTACTCCCGGAACATGTATCCTTTGATTGAAGCTTTGGGAATAAGAGGAAAGCCTACTTAATTTAAAACTGGGATAATCTTTTACAAAAAGTGTATCCATTTGCTGTTTTCTTAATCTAATAACCACAACATTCAGCATGGCTGAACTATGGGCATAAACATGCGAACGATAGGAATTTGCATTAACTATTGTGAGATTTAAATCTTTGGTTACTGTCTTCTCCGGATATATCCATTGTTTTATTTGTACTGAACAGGCAACCACGATTGCCATCAATATCAAAGTAAGTGGTATCAATAATTTTTTCATAATATTATTTTCAAATGAAATAACAGGTTAATGGTAAGCCTGTATAAAGCCTAACCCATTAGCTAAATAGCGGAAACTGAGTACGGAAGATAGCCTGTAAGGTGCTGTAAGAACAGCAATAATGTTGGTTAAACATTCATTTTCTGTTGATATGCAGATTATCAAAAGCCTGCCAGTATCTTTTAGCAGTAGTCAGTATATTATTTCAACAATGGCAAATGTACGACATTATTGTGTAAATAATACACATTGTAAAAGGGAGCCTGATATTTAACATAAGAGATTATTGATGCAATTGAAATTCCTTACCAGTAAACTTTTGTCAATACACATGTCTGCACGAATGAGCATATCACCTTGTTCTTAGGTGTGTTAGTGTAGCGTACCTTGAAGAACATGATAAAGAGGTTTATATAGAATCATCCAATATGCTGTACGGGAAAGCAAATTAATAATATTACTTGTTTATTGGAGTGCGAAACAGGAGCATATCAGAGATCTGCTTTTAGCGCTTACTTGAAGGTTTGCTACGCCAATAACATTAAGAACGTAGGAGCCAGTAGTAGAAGCAAAACTAATAAAGTAAATACCTCCTCTATCTTAAAAATCTCCTATGTATGTTATTGCGCATCTTACAGGCATGGAGGAAAGATAAAAAAGCTGCTGATAGAACAATAATCAATTTGCCTTACACCTTACTCCCGCAATGTCCCTTGGCTAACACACAAAAGCCGTAAAAGGAGATATTGCGACAAAGAGAGCCCGGAAAGCGTAACCAATAAAGTATTCTAAACCTTAGTAAGAGATATATTTTGAATCTCTTACTTGTTACTTCTTTTTCCTTAACTAATTCCTGTAGAACATCAACGAAGGCAATTGTTGAAATTGATTGCCAACAATTTATATAATGGTGTATATTTGGACTACTGCGTATAAGCCAAAATTAAGATTGAGAAATCAGATAGATATCCTGAGCATCAGAACAGCCCTCAATTACAAAGCTACGGCAGTTGTGTGTCTGATTACCTGAGTTAGCTAATGCAATTCACCTTGGCAAAGCCAATGTTTGGTCTTTACAAGGTATATCATATTTTAATCAATACACAAAAACAAACAAGTCATATTATGCCTACACCTACACATGATCAAATCAACACGGTACAAACCAATCTATCGAAGATGCAAGATCTGACTGATGCTATTCACAGTTATTCCAGGGGGAGAATTGGTAATGCTTACGATTTGCTTTCGGAACCCGACAAGAGTGACAAAGGGTTACTGTATGTGCTGAATCTTCTTGAAGCTGGTTTCAAAGTAATTGCTGGCGCGCTAGGTCCCGGCGGCGCTTTTGTTTCGAACTTCCTGACGGGTATGATGAGCTATTGGACCGGGCAACCTCCGGAAGATTTGAATGGCGCATTTGGCGAATTAGAATTGCGGTATGATCAATCATTTTTGGATGTGAAGTCTCAATTGGCTGACTACTACAAACAATTGAATAGCTCTGATCCTGATACCGTTCAAAAGGCATGGGACACCAGCTTTGAATACAATAACCAATCTGTAGCAATTTCCGATCTTGTCAATGCCAACGTTCCGACGAAAAACGATACTAATTACGTACCGGCTATAGAAGCAGCAGGGATAGGTATAGATCAACAGATCTGGCAACAAATGCTTACTGAATTTTATTGGGTGCCCTACAACTGGGAGTATAGGGTTAGTGATTATACAGATCCAAATACATACCCGACACCATGGGTACAGAACATGCTTGCACAATACAAATTTGCATATTATCATTGTTTTTTTCACGAAGGCGATGGTGACTGCAGTCTTTGGATAGCGGATGAATATTATATACAAAAAAATGTCACCGGAACTTATGTTTTAAATGATGCTTGTTGCGACTATATATTTATAGATGCAGCAAAACCTAACCCGAACGGGCTTTTTACCCGGGAGCAGGTTGTAGATTTCCTGGGAATTAAACTTATGCCTGATAATGACTACAGCCTATCTAAGGAATACAAGAATGCTAAGCATAATGGAAAAACATTACTTGCCCTTTTTCAAAACCAAGGACGAGATGCAATTGAAAACCCAATTATTCAAAAAGCACAGGAAGATACCGTCTTTGCGCAGAAGCTAGTTAAAGATCCGAAATCAACCGTGGAAGCGTTTTTTGATATCAAAATTCCGGAGCATGTTTGTCTAACGGTCGTTTTATGCGACACTTCAAATTATGGTCTGGTAATTCACATCAACAATAGCTTCTCTGCCGAGAGCAATACATTTCTTGACTTTCTCAAAAGCCAGGGATATAACAGGATAGAAAGCAACATTATTCAAAAAGCACAATCAGATCAAATGTTTCGATATAAGCTGGTTAAAAATCCAAAAAGCACACTCAACGAATATTTCGATGTTAAAATTCCTGAGAATATTTCTTTAACGGTTGTATTAGAAGATCCTATGAATTTCGGATTAGTAATTAGTAGTGCAAAATAAGATAGTTGAATTTGTAACTAGTAAATCAGACTAAGGCGAAAGGGGTTCATCTCCCAGCCTTTGCAGCTTAGCCATGAAACGAGTGAATATAAGAAGTGTTTACAAAGTTTTAGTTTATTCAATATATTGCGAAGTGCAAGTAGGGTTATCCAATTGGTACAGGTAAACATAATAAAGTAAACAGCTTCTGTGCTGTTATTGCGCATCTTACAGGCATGGAGGAAAGATAAAAAAGGCTGCGTGTAGAACAATATTCAATTTGCCTTACTCCTCACTCCCGCAATGTACCTTGGCTAACACACAATAAGCCGTGAAAGGAAACATTGTGGCAAAGAGAAGTTACTTATAATATCCCTGTTTGTTGTATTCATCCATCTTCTCCAGCGTTAATTTAAAATTCCGTTGAAGGTCAACATTGTAATCACTGAAAAAATTGAAAATTGTTAAGAGATGATATAGCAAATGAAAAACAATACCTCTTCTATGCTTAAAGGCGATTGGAGCAGCACCTGTACATCGTGACACAACTTTTGAATTTCACTTTCCACTTCAAAAGGGGAAGCTGCTACATATTCTATTCTGCCGTCAGGTTTAGAAACGTACATGTTTTGTATGCGGTACTTCCCTTGCTGTTGTTTTGCTACAATATGCCTGCTTAACAATTGATGCGCCCTATAGACGTTTTTGTCATTCAATTCATGGGTTTTAGCAAAAGTGTAGGCATCATACAAATCATCAATCTTTTTGGTATAGTCCGGCAAGAATTCAATGCCAAACCTTTTGTATTTGAGATAGGAATCCAGTTCTATATCATTTTGGTACAGATCTCATCCGGCAAAAAATTTATCCTCCTTCCACTTTGCAGGATTGTTAAGGACATAATTACAAATGGTTTGATAGGATTGTTCATTTCTAATGATATGTTCGTAATAGTTACGTTGCCATAATTTTCCCATCGTAGGGGCAGGGTTTACCCCTGCCCTTAATCCACCATTTACCCCTGCCCTTGATGATACAGGGCAACCGCAAGGGTTTGCCCCTACAGCGCCCCATTTTGATTTATAAATTTTCAAACATTCATTTGCCACCACCGATTTATAGGCACCAACAATATCCCCAATCGTTGTTTTATTCGTAGGGGCAACCCTTGCTATTATCAATGGTTGCCCTATTATCAATGGTTGCCCTATTATCAATGGTTGCCCTATTATCACTGATTGCACCATCATTTTCATTTAAAACAATAATCCCATGCATATGGTTAGGCATTATTACAAACACATCTAATTCCACATTTAAAAACCGTTCAGGTAATTTTTGCCATTCATTACAGGCAATCGTGCCGTAATCGTTCAGAACCATCGTAGGGGCAATCCCTTGTGGTTGCCCCAAACCGTGTGCATCCATCATCGTAGGGGCAATCCCTTGCGGTTGCCCTTTATGGTGTACGGCAATCCCTTGTGGTTGCCCTTTATCATTTTGGGAAGGGGTGAACCCTGCCCCTACAAGGATGTTACCAAACACGCAATGCCTGTTGTGACAACAAATGGTAATAAAATACGCACCGGCCTGCGAATAATCATATCCTTTCAAACGGATAGACTTGCGATGATGTATTTGCGGATTGTATTCCATTTACATTTTTTGTTCAATATTCTTAAATTAAATACTTTTTCCCAATTCCCCTACTTTCCCTTCCCCCTCACTCCTCCTCATCCACCAACACCGCAGGTATATCAGTCAGCTTGTTTCCATCCCCATCATTCAACACCTCCACACCTTTCAGCTTTCGCTGTATGGCACGCGTTCTTTTACCCACCACATCATCCAATTGGTTCAGACCGGTTTGTATGTTGTTCTGTGCTTTTTCCAGCAAGGTGCCAAACTGGTTAAACTCTTTCTTCACTGCGCTTAATACCTGCCATACCTCGCTGCTCCGCTTTTGTATAGCCAGCGTGCGGAAGCCCATTTGCAAACTGTTTAAGATAACTGCCAGCGTAGTAGGACCGGTGATCACCACATGGCAGTCGCGCTGTATTTCTTCCAGCAGGCTGGCTTTGCGCACTACTTCGGCAAACAAGCCTTCAAACGGCAGAAACATTATACCAAAGTTGGTAGTATTAGGTGCATCCATATACTTCTCGCAAATGTCTTTAGCCATCTTCTTGATCACTGCTTCCAATGCTTTTTGCGCCAACTCTACCGTAGCAGCATCGCCGGCATCATAGGCATGCTGCAAATGCTCATAGGCATCTTTGGGGAACTTGGCATCTATCGGCAGCCACACATACTCCCGTTCGCCTTCCCTGTTGGGAAACTTCACTGCAAACTCCACCCGTTCACTGCTTCCTTTTTTAGTGGCTACATTGGCTTCATATTGCTCGGGCGCCAGTATGTTCTCCAGCAGCATGTGCAGTTGCACCTCGCCAAAGCCACCTCGCATCTTTACATTGCTCAGTACTTTTTTCAGTCCGCCTACGTCCTGCGCCAGGGTCTGCATTTCACCTAAGCCTTTTTGCACGCTTTCCAGTTGCCCCCGTACCATTTCAAACGATTGCCCTAACCGTTCATTCAGGGTATGATGCAGCTTCTCTTCCACGGTCTCCCGCATTTGTTCCAGTTTCTTCTCGGTGCCTTCTACCAGTTTGTTTTGCTTCTCTTCCAATTGTCCAAACTTTTCCCGCTGCAGGTCGTTGAAGGAAGCTACATTCTTATCAAAGGTTTCCCCAAAGCCCTGGAAGGCTAGTGCTAGGGCTTCACGCATTTCATTATTATCGCTTTTAAACTGGTGGTTTAAAGCAGTGAGCTTTTCCTCTACCCTGGCAGTGATCCTGTCCAGCGTTTCAATAGTATTTGCTGCCTGCTCTTTCTGCTCTCTTTTAAGCTCGCCCAGCGTAGTATGTTGCTCAAAGGCAAAATCCCGGAGGCTCGCTGTGAGGGTTTCCCGGTTTGCCTTATTGCCTTCTTCCACTTTGGTAATGAGTGCGGCAATCTTTTCATCCAGTGTTTTATTGATCTGTTCATTAGCCCGGTTATTTTGCGCTATGATGGTACGCAACGTTTCGGTTAGTTCCAGCCGGAAGTTTTGCAGGGTATCATTCAACTCTGTCCTGTTTTCCTTTGCTGTAGCCCTGTTCTCGTCACGGGCAGCTTTAAAGTCGTCCTTAAAGTTGTAGGTGAGCTTATCCAGCAGTTTATACAATTGGTTGAACTGGTCGGCTACCTCAGCAGCCTGTCCACCCCCTTTAGGACGAAAGTAAATAATGAGCGCAATGGCAATAAGCAGAAGGATGCATATAGCTATTTGCATACCGGGCATAAGCAATGGTTTTTTGTTGATTATGTAGAGATCGCAAAATAAGATTAATCTTATTCCGGCAACTACTTTTTAAAGAAGAGTGGAAAGCTATACAGTGCTCTCCTTACTTCTCCGCTGTGAAGGGCAATAATACAAGATTCAAATAGGTAGGCTCATAAAAAGCTGCGAGCTGAAAGCCTTGAGGCTTAACTTGTCCCATAAATTTATTGTTGATATTTCTCCACACCTGCCTGGCATGCAAGCATATACATCATTCAGACAGCCGCTCTATCATCAGCCTTATTACTAGGTATGCCTCACAGATTAGAGACTAATCATCACCTATCTATCATACTAAAAAACAGCAATCATCTGGCCTGCAATGAGCTACGTATCTCCCTTTCGGTTTTCCGCTAAGTAAGGCTACTCCGTCCAAAGTTTAAGGCCAAAGGCAACCCACCATACCTATTCTGTATCCACCACCACCCCACCAGCACGCTTGTTAGCCCAACAGAACATACAACCATGATGCTGCACCTTAGGCAATGTGGAGGCGCTGGCCAGCACGAACTATTCTCACTGAGACCAATAAAAAAACATTATTCACGAAGTGATGCGCGGAGCGATCATGCCGTGCTTGAACTTAGCGAAGCGATCTCATGAATACCATTGAATAATCATTATTCTATTCATAACTTTTTTGTTTCTTTTTTCTTTCAAGAGAAAAAAGAAAGACAAGAATTTTATGTAAGAGGATCATCTTTAAACATTTACAACTAAAAAAGCCCTTTCTAAACAAACATCTTTCCTTTAAACTTGTTTTTGTAACAATGTACTTATCAGTAACATCATTAGCTCCATTTACAAGCCTGTCATCAGTATCATCATTATCCAAAAATCCCTTTTCAATCCTGGAACACCCGGAGTTATACCTAACTTATACTTAAGTTATACCTAACATATACCTAAGTTATACCTGATCTCTCCCTGGTATACTTCATATCTCCTCCTGGGTAACTCCCTAAATCAAGCTTAGTTATACCTGATCTCCTTGCTATCTCCTCCTGGTAAATACACAACAGTCCCTCTACATACTCACTATCTGCCCTTGCATATTGTATCTTGTTTCTTACTCATTTTTTCTATCAACTGCCCAAAGGATCTCACAGCGTCAGCGACCTGCGGATGCTCATCTGAGTCATCTCTAAGAGCTAATCTTCCCGCTTGCAGCTTTTTCAAAACATTTCTCTTTCTTTGCGCTCTTATTTTTTACCTGCATGAAAAAGAAAATAGCATTGGTAACCGGCGGCTACAGCGGCGAAGCCACCATTAGTTATATGAGCGCCAAAACAGTATATAACAACCTGGATAAAGAAAAATTTGATGTGTACAAAATAGACATCAATCCAAATGGCTGGATATATGAGAATGAAGAAGGAATGAAAAGCGCTGTTGACCGTAACGATTTTTCGGTGATAGACGGGGGGAAGAAAATAAACTTTGATGCAGTGCTGATGTGTATACATGGCACACCTGGTGAAGACGGCAAGCTACAAGGCTATTTTGATATGCTGCGTCTCCCCTATACAAGTTGTGATGCAGCTACTTCAGCTTTAACCTTTAATAAAAGATTTACAGTTGCGGTGGCTGGCTTTGCAGGTATCCAAGTAGCCCGATCGGTATTACTTTATAAAAACAATTTCACCAGTGCAGATGAAGTTGTTCAATCCTTGACATTCCCCGTATTTGTAAAACCTAATAATGGCGGTTCCAGCATTGGTATGAGTAAAGTAAATTCTTTTTCTGAGGAACTGGGAACAGCGATAGAAAAAGCTTTTAAAGAAGACGACCAGGTGTTGGTAGAGGAATTTATACAGGGGCGGGAGTTTACTATCGGCGTGTTCAAAACCAGGGGTAAGATCATTACACTGCCTATTACCGAAGTGAAATCACATAATGCTTTCTTTGATTACGAAGCAAAATATTTAGGCAAAAGTGAAGAGGTAACTCCGGCACAGGTAGATGAAGCCATTGCAGAAAAGGTAAGAAACGCAGCTAAAAGATTTATGCCAGCCTCAACTGCCACGGTGTAATACGTATTGATTTTATATACAACGAAGCTGCCGGAGAGCCATATATGCTGGAGGTAAATACTGTGCCCGGGCAAAGTGATGCCAGCGTAGTGCCACAGCAGGTAAGAGCCATGGGCTGGACTTTAAAAGATTTTTATACCGCTTTGCTTGAAGAAACATGCGCTACCGCATAAAGTTTCGTTTATATTACAACTCTTAATAATTATAGATCGTGTTTAAATCTCGCACAAAGTTCGGCTTCTTTGTCCATCTGCTGATAGCAATTGTACTGTTTGTACTCATCATTTTTTTATTTTTCAATTCACTTGACTGGATCACCCACCATGATGAAAATATTAAAGTACCATCAGTGGCAGGCAGAAATATAATGATGCAACTCAGTTCCTGCAATCGCAGGGTTTTGGTGTGGAAGTACAGGATTCGGTGTATATAGATACTGCCGCAAAGGCTTCTGTCATCAGGCAGTCGCCGGAAGCAGATGCTATTGTGAAGAAAAACCGTACTATTTATCTTACTATTAACCGTGCTGTAGCACCATTGATTGATATGCCTGATCTGCGCGGCTTCTCCTTTCAAAGTGCGGAGATGTATTTGAAAAGCATAGGGTTAAAGCTCGGAGATACTACTTACCGCCCGGATATAGCCCGCAACTCCGTACTGGAGCAGCGCTTTAATAATACTATTTTACTGCCGGGTACCAAAATAAGTATGGGCAGCCCCATTGGACTGATATTGGGGGATGGTATTGGTAATGCCTTAATGAATGTGCCTGACCTTACAGGTATGACGCTTACAGACGCACGCAGCTACTTACGCAGCCTCAATTTAGATATCGGCGCCGTAGTGCCTGATGCCGATGTGACGGATCAGGAACAATGCATATATATATCACCAGAATCCTGCTCTCCAATCTCCGGACGGGCAGCAAAATAAAATACATCCCGGACAAGCTATTGATGTGTACCTTAGTATGCAGCAACCTGTAGCCGATACTGCTGCTGCGCAAGTACCTCCACCACCAACTACATCAACACCATAAATATTTTTTACTATGCAAACAATTACTACCAACGAATTAAAGAAACGTATGGATGCCGGCGAGCAGCCTCATTTACTGGATGTGAGAGAAGACTACGAGAGAGCCGATTTTAACATTGGCGGCAGGCATGTGCCCCTGGGTAAGTTGCAAAGCATGCAGTTAGAAGATATTGAAGACTGGAAGAATGACGAAATCATCATTTACTGCCGTAGTGGTAACCGCAGTGGTATTGCTGCCAATATGCTGGAAGCATTAGGATACAAAAATGTAAAGAACCTGGTTGGCGGCATGCTGGATTGGCAGAGAAAGTAACCTGGTTCTTATTACATTTTCTTATTAGCAAAATAGAGGATGCCAGACTTTCAGCCTGGCATCCTCTATTTTATACCACAATATTCAAATTGATGATACAGTCGACTTAATTACTTTACATTTTTTAGGAACTCTCCCTTCTGTCAATTGACATCCAGATAAATATAATCATCCTACTGCGTTTTCTGATTACCATTTGATTCCTGCTGTGCCTCCTTCTTCATCTGGTCATTAGCACTAATTAAAAACTCTACCCTGCGGTTCCCTGCACGGCCTTCCGGAGTTGAGTTGGGATATTTAGGAGCAGTTTTACCATAGCCCTTTTCAGTTATTCTGGAAGAAGCGATACTATGATCTCTCAGGTACTGTGCTGCGGAGTGAGCTCTGCTTTCTGACAAGGTTTGATTGTACTCAAATGTCCCGGTGCTGTCGGTATGTCCCTGCACTTCAATGTTTGTATTGGGATACTTGTTCAAAATAGTTATGAGACTATTTAGAGTAGTATCGGCAGCCGGCATTAATGCATAACTATTAAATGCAAACATCACAGCATTGCTAAATTCTACAGTAATCCCCTCGCCTACTCTTTCCACCTTAGCTGAGGGCACTGTATTTTTAATATCTTCTGCCTGCTTGTCCATTTTTTTACCTATCACGTTACCAGTAGCTCCACCCACTACCGCTCCAATAATGGCTCCTAAAGCAGCATTCCCGGCAACTTTACCTATAACACCGCCAACGACCGCTCCACCGCCGGCACCTACTGCTGTGCCTTTTTGCTGTTTATTCATATTGCTGCATGAGGTATTCAATAAAAGGATAGCAGAAGCTATTACTAAAAAGTATGATCCTAATCTTTTCATAAAAAAACTCTTTTAATGCGGTTAGCCAATTATTATGCCATTGTATACAATAGCTATATTTACCTGTTTATAAACCAATATGTTTATCATGAAATAGGTAGAACTGTACAAAGTGTTATTTTGCACCTAAGACAAAGACTTCATCTTAGTAACTACGTTTACAATGAAATCGTTAAAACACATTACACCACTACTTATTACAGCAGCCGCTTTTGTTGTTATACTAATAAATTACCTGTTAGATAATGATTCTGCTGAGGTGAAGAGCAGCATATCGCTTATCACATTGCCGGTTATTGGCGGATGTATATTGGGTGATGTGATTATAAAAAGAGTACTGAAATGGAAACTGCTTTGGATCTGGACAACAGAAATTGTACTCCTGCTTGCAGTAGTTTATTTATGGATTATTGCTGAATAGCTGTTCTATTTGCTTTTCCTCACTTTCAGGGTTATAGAAAGGCCAGTCTTTGGTGAAGTAGGCTTTTATTAAATACACAATAACGCCGGCAATAATTACCCCCAAACCATACAACATTAAGGCACCTGTAGAATAAAATATCCCAATCCATATCAGTATCGCAATCACTACCGGAACCGGGAACAAAGGCATATGCCATGGAAAATGCTGGTGCCTTTTTGCCTTATGCAATAACAATAGCCCAATGGCCTGACCAATAAACTGTACCAATATACGCATAGCTAAAATAGCTTTTACCACACTGGCAACGCTGGTAAACAACATACTAAACACAAAAGCAATACATCCCAGCGATAACAATGATATATATGGAAAGTTCTTTGTAGGATGCAGCTTTGCAAACACCCTAAAGAAAGCGCCGTCTTTTGCGGCAGCATAGGGTATGCGGCTATAGCCCAGTGTAGCCGAGAATACAGAAGCAAATGCCACCCATAATATCAGCACTGTTACAAAAGTAGCGGCTCCTTGTCCGGCGAGCACATGAATAAACTCGCTTACCACGAAATTGCTTTTCTTAATTGCTTCCATTGGCAATACAGAGGCAACACTTATGTTCATCAGCAAATACAATATAGCTATGCCTGCTATAGATATAAACATGCTGCGGGGAATGTTTTTTTGCGGGTTGATGATCTCGCCGCCCAGGTGACACACATTGTAATAACCAAGATAGCTATATACCGTGCTTACACTTGCAGTACCTAATGCCGCTAATGCTGCAAAGCTAAAGTCTGCACCCCTCATTCATTTGCGTTATAGGGTGTATAAAATTTCCATGCATTACTACCGGCAGCAATAACAATAGCAATAGTCAGTAGCACACCTATCCAGAGCAGCACGCTTATCTTACCAATCGTTTCAATTTTTCTATACAGTAAAACCATTATCAGCACTACTAATCCACCGCTTACAGCCTTACTTTCTATTTCATTCAGGGGCACTATAAAGGCAAAGTATTTTGCAAAGCCCAGCGAAGCCGAAGTAATAACCAGTGGGGCTTGTATCATAGTTTGCCATACCAACAAAAAGCTCATCAGTTTACCCCATTTTGGTCCATAGCCCACCTTTAGAAAGTTGTAGCTGCCGCCCGCCAGTGGATAAGCAGCACCTAATTCACTCCAGATACAGGCATCTACAAAAGAGAGTACAGCGCCGGCTATCCATGCCCACAAAAACCAGCCTCCCTTCATTTCAGCAGCTACAACACTTAGTACTACAAATGGCCCGATGCCTACCATATCAATCATGTTGATTGCAGTAGCCTGCAGCAGGCTTATGCTTTTTTGTAAGTGTTGTTCGGGCATGAGAATTAACGATTAGGCACAATAATAGTGTTTCTTTGCGTGACCTAACAAAAAACCAACATGAGTCTTTTATTTAAAACAGTAGATTGGGCTAACAATAGTAATATTTACGAAGTAAACACCAGGCAATATACCAAAGAAGGCACCTTTAAAGCATTTGGAACACATTTACGCAGATTGAAAAATATGGGTGTGGAGATACTTTGGTTTATGCCCACTACACCCATCAGTCTTGAAAAAAGGCAAGGCTCATTGGGCAGCTACTACGCTGTGGATGATTATGCCGCAGTAAACCGCGAGTTTGGTACCATGGACGATTTTAAAGACCTCGTACAACAAGCGCATAGTTTTGGTATGAAGGTGATCATAGACTGGGTGGCTAACCATACTGGTTGGGGAAGTGCCTGGGCAAAGCAATATCCGGAGTGGTTTAAGAAAGATGCGGCAGGTAACTTTACCGACGCACATGGATGGGCTAGATGTAATTGACCTTGATTATACTAACAAAGACATGCGCAAAGCCATGATAGCTGCTATGCAGCATTGGATAGTAACCTGCGATATTGATGGCTTCCGTTGTGATATGGCGCACCTGGTACCGCTCGACTTTTGGAAAGAGGCCCGGGAGCAATGTGATGTTATTAAACCATTGTACTGGCTGGCTGAAAGCGATGAAGCTGATTATTTACAAGTGTTTGACGCATCTTATGCATGGGAATGGATGCAGGTAAGCACCGAGTTGGTAAGGCATCAAACAACGCCTGAGAGGATGATGAATGTATTGGTTAAATATGCTAACCAATGTACCATTCATGCACAAAAGCTTTTCTTCACTGCCAACCATGATGAGAATAGCTGGAATGGTACCGAATATGAAAAATATGGAGATGCAGCTATGGCGTTTGCAGTATTTACTGCTACCTGGCGTGGCATGCCACTCATATACAGCGGACAGGAACTGCCCAACAGAAAAAGACTTCGTTTCTTCGATAAGGATGAAATTGAATGGTCAGACATTCACCCACCTGCTTTGCATGATTTCTATAAAAAGCTTTTGTCCTTCAGAAAGCGGTGCCCTGTATTTGATTGCGATGCAGAACTGGTACTACTGCCAACCGGTGTGGAAAACAAAGTAGTGGCTTATATCTGCTACAAGGAAGATGAAGATAAGCTGGCACTCATGCTCTTTAACTTTTCCGGTGAAAGTAGGGTGAAGTTTAGTATTAAGCATGAAAACCTGAAAGGTATCTTCCGTAATATTTTTTCTGAGCTCTCTTTCCATTTTGACGATACAGTTGCCTTTGAAATGCAGCCATGGCAGTACTTTGTGTATGAAAAGATTGGGGAGTAAGAGTAGGTCTTTATACTTTAGTTCAGTCAGGATTCAAGATTATATGTCACCCCGACAGCCAGCAGCTTTTGAAGAATCTGCCGGCTGCCGGGTGACATAATTTTCTTAAGCACTAACCACTATTACTAAATGAACCCGAGTTTGGGAGTATTTAAGATTTTTTCTGATTGAGCTTGCTTTATTCCCATATCTGAATCCCTCCGAGCTATAGCTAAGTTATACCTAAGTTATACTTAACTTATACCTAAGTTATACCTAATCTCCTCCCTATCTCCTCTATATCTACTTAATAGTAACTTCTCATCTGCTCCCTACCTGCCCGCATGCAAACACCCATTACTTTGCACTACCTTTCCCTCCTTTAGGGGATGGGGGCATACGTTGGCTTACAACACTACACACCCCGAACTTACGTTAACTGACATTGGCTGAAACCTTGCTTTAATCAAACTCATTTTGATAATTACTTTCAACCACCATCTTTGCATAATACTTTCTATTAAATTACTATTCTTATTATCATGAATATTGAATGGCGCTGCCGTTTTTTTGATGACCTTACTCCTTCTGAATTGTATGATATTATTCAACTAAGAAACGATGTGTTTGTAGTAGAGCAGCAATGCGTTTTCCAGGATGCAGATGGTGTGGATAAGAAGTGCTATCACCTGAGCGGCTATGATGGGGATACAATAGTTGCCTATACCCGCCTTATTGCGCCGGGAATCACCTTTGCCGAAGCGTCTATTGGGCGCGTTGTTAATGCCCGTGCTTACCGCGGGATGGGGATTGGGAAGGAACTGATGCGCCGGTCTTTGCAGTATTGCAGGGAGTTGTTTGGGACTGGGCCTATAATGATTGGTGCCCAGGTATACCTTAAAAAATTCTATGAAGAGCTTGGCTTTACTGCTGTAGGCGAGGTGTACCTGGAAGATAATATCCCTCACATACACATGGATTTAGTGCTGGAAGAATGAAGCTGTGATCTATGAGCAAGGAGCATTCTGTGCTGCCTGATGAAAATAACATAATACCACTAACTGCAACCAAACTAACTTTTAATGTACGCTTACAAATACTTTCCAGGTATAATTATGTGCCTTATTGGCTTGCTTATGTCTTCTGCTGTACAGGCACAATATTATAGCGGTAATCGGGAGATAGATGATGTGAAGTCTCAGCCAGAGATTAGCATTTCGCTAGGCGGCACCAACTTCCTGGGAGACCTTGGTGGACGTCCTGGTGAGGGAAAGCCGTTTGTGAAAGACTTCCTGTTCCAGACCATACGCCCTTATATTGGGGTATCTGTTGGTTGGAATCCTGAGAATAGTTATTCCCTTACCGCTGGTGCCGGATATACTGTTGTGGATGGCGCTGACAGCCTTATTACTATGAGAGGTGGACAGGAACGCTGGCGGGTGTATCGCAATAACAGCTTTCGCTCCAGGATCTTTGAGCTGTCTGCTATAGGAGAGTTAAGGTTACTTCCCCTACTCGATCCTTTGCACGAGATGCACCGGTTCAGTCCTTATGTTGGATTAGGTATTGGATTGTTTCACTTTAATCCGCAGGCACAACTCAATAGTCAGTGGATAGACCTGCATCCGCTGCACCTGGAAGGACAAGGATTTCTGGAATACCCTGACAGAAAGGAATATAAGCTTACGCAGATCTATATTCCTATTTCGCTGGGTGTTAAATATTATATGAAGAACCGTTTGGCGATATCTGTTAGTGCGTTGTTCCGTAAAACATTTACGGATTATATTGATGATGTAAGCACTACTTATATTGATCCGAACCTATTTAACAAATACCTTTCCCCTGATGCTGCTGTTCTTGCGAAGCAGTTGTATTCGCGCTCTCTTCGCCCTGAGAAAGTGAAACCTAATGTAGGGAAAGGTGAACCTGGCAACAAGGACAACTATGTATCGGTGGTGTGCACGTTGTCTTTTATCCTAAAGGGTCAACCATCTGTTCATTATCCCGGGAGGCCAAGGAATGAGCGGTGGTGAAAGTAAACCGCGAAGACACGGAGACGCTAAGGAGTAATTAATCTCCTAATCCCTAAAATCTCCCAAATCCTTGTCCAGACCTACAGCCCCAACTCCTGCTTCACATACCTGGCTGTATGGCTTTCGGTATTGTTGGCCATTTCTTCGGGGGTGCCGGTAAATAGTATTCTGCCGCCATCGTCGCCACCTTCAGGACCGATATCTATAACATAGTCAGCTACTTTTATCACATCCATGTTATGCTCTATTACGAGTACAGTATTACCTCTGTCTACCAGTTTGTACAGTACATCCAACAGGTGTTGTATATCCTGGAAGTGAAGCCCGGTAGTAGGCTCGTCCAGTATATAGAAGGTTTTGCCGGTATCTTTCTTAGCCAGTTCGGTAGCGAGCTTTACACGTTGGGCTTCGCCGCCGCTGAGTGTAACGGCGCTTTGTCCTAGAGTAATATAGCCCAGCCCTACATCCTGCAGCACTTTTATTTTACGGTATAAATACGGCACTGCCTGGAAAAATTCCACGGCTTCATCTACTGTCATATTCAATACATCGGAGATGGATTTGCCTTTGTAGCGTATCTCCAGCGTTTCGCGGTTGTAGCGCTTGCCATTACATTTTTCGCAATGCACATATACATCAGGCAGAAAGTTCATTTCTATCACACGCATGCCGCCGCCTTCGCATACATCGCAGCGTCCGCCTTTTACATTGAAGGAGAACCGACCGGCATTATAGCCGCGTATCTTGGCTTCGGGCACTGGCTGCAAAGAGGGTGCGTATATCGGTAAAGAAGCCACAGTAGGTAGCAGGGTTGCTGCGTGGCGTACGACCAATGGGCGACTGGTCTATTTCTATTACTTTATCTATATGCTCCAGTCCATCTATGCTTTTATAATCCAGTGCTGTCATCTTGCTATTGTAGCAATGCCTCGAGAGTAATGGATATAGTGTTTCATTGATCAGGGTAGATTTACCACTGCCGCTAACTCCGGTTACCAGGATAAATTTCCCCAATGGAAAATGACACATCTACATTCTTCAGATTATTGCCATTGGCGCCCGTGATGGTTAAGAACTTGCCATTGCCCGGCCGGTGTTCCTTGGGTACTTCTATCTTCTTCTCGCCGCTTAAGTATTTGGATGTTTCACTGCCTGACTTAAGCACTGCTTTGGGCGTGCCTGCTGCCACTATAGCTCCGCCATGCTTACCGGCATGTTGGTCCAATATCTACCAGATGATCTGCAGCCAGCATGATGTCTTTATCGTGCTCTACTACCAGCACGCTATTGCCAATATCCCGCAGGTTTTTAAGTGCGGTAATGAGCCGCTGGTTATCCCGCTGGTGCAGGCCGATAGAAGGCTCATCCAATATATAAGTGATGCCTTGTAGTTGCGAGCCTATTTGCGTAGCCAATCGTATACGCTGGGCTTCGCCGCCGCTGAGTGTTTTGGAAGAACGGTTAAGTGTGAGATAATTCAGGCCTACATCCAGCAAGAACTGTAAGCGATCACGGATCTCTTTCAGAATGTCTTTAGCAATTATATTTTGCTTTTTGGAAAGCCGTCCTTCAATACCAGCAAACCACTGCGGTCAGCTTATCTAAATTCGAGTCGCTTAGTTCGGCAATATTCCGGTTATCCACCCTAAACCAAAGACTTTCTTTTTTCAAGCCGGGTGCCGTGGCAGGTAGGACACAGTTTTCAGCTCCATAAACTCTCTACCCAATCGCGCATATTATCGGTGCTGGTGCTGCTGTTGAACCAACGGTTAAGCATGTTCACGATACCTTCAAAGTCGCCGGAGTACACATCAAAGGGCTTTGAGTAATCCAGATCATTGATGATACCTTCCTCATTGCCATACAATATAAAATTCATGGCTTCTCAGGCAGGTCTTTGATGGGCTTATCAAGGCTTATCTTCTTCGCGCATATCTGTGCAGTGGTGCGATACATATAGGCTTCGCGCTCTTCGCCGAGTGGTGCAATACCGCCATCTTTGATGCTTTTGTTTTTATCGGGGAATATGGCATCCAGACTTACAGTATAGATAGAGCCCAAACCTTTGCAGGTAGGGCAGGCGCCATAAGGTGAGTTGAAGGAGAAAGCATTGGGCGAAGGCTCTTCATAAGAGATGCCGGTATCTTCACACATCAATTGCTTGCTGTATTGAATGATCTTGTCTTCATCATTCACCAATACAAACATCAGATCTTTGCCGGTCGGAGGGATTGCTGTACACTTTGGCTAAGACGTACCTTCATGTCGGGTGTTACTGCCAGGCGGTCTACCACGACCTCGATATCGTGGATCTTATAGCGGTCTACCTGCATTTTCGGAGTAATGTCTTTTACTTCGCCATCTACCCGCACTTTCAGAAAGCCCTTCTTGCGTATATCCTCGAACAGCTCGCGGTAGTGCCCTTTACGTCCGCGTACAAGTGGCGCGAGCAGGGATATCTTTTTACCTTCAAACTGCTGATAGATATTCTCTACGATCTCCTCTTCGCTGAACTTCACCATCTTCTTGCCGGTATTGTAGCAATAGGCCTCGCCAATGCGGGCATAAAGCAGGCGCATAAAGTCGTACACCTCGGTAATAGTGCCTACTGTAGAGCGCGGGTTTTTATTGGTGGTTTTTTGCTCAATGGAAATGACCGGGCTCAAACCGGTGATCTTGTCCACATCGGGCCGCTCCATATCGCCCATAAACTGGCGGGCATAGGCGCTGAAGCTTTCCATATAGCGGCGCTGCCCTTCGGTGTAAATGGTATCAAAAGCCAGTGACGACTTGCCGCTGCCGCTGATACCGGTAATTACAACGAGCTTATTTTTGGGATGCTGATGTCTATGTTTTTCAGGTTGTGCTCGCGTGCGCCGGACACTTCTATCATCTCTGCCCACTCCATATCCGTTGCCATGCCGTTAGAACCTTGCTGCTTGTTTGCCATAAGTAAGCTGCAAAAATACTAATCATTTTAGCGAATTGAGCGGGTAAAAAGTGAAAGTTTGGGAGATTTCTCACAGATAGCACAGATGAGCACGGATGAATGTAGGACGTTACATGTACGATGTAGGTGTCGAATTGGTAATACGGATGAACAGCCACCATCTTCTTTCCGTTGGAGGATAATAGATTTGTAGTTGACTTGTTGGTGGCTTGTGTATATTTATATCCCTGCTCTTTACTAGCAACAGGGCTGCTTCTTACCCTACTTTTACCCCATTTTTACTGCAAAGAGGAAGGATGAACGAAGGATCATCGAATGAGATATGGCTCAGATACTAAGATGACTAAGGACAGATTGCAGATGACAGATAGGCATAGGTACACTTTTGATAAAGAGGCAGTACGGCTTTAGCATGGCTTCCCATGAACTATCCATGGCTTTACTATGGCTTTGATAGGGAGGAAGCAGGGCTTTGATACCCTACTACTTACCAGCAAGCAGGTAGGGATACCTGCCACTATCTTTTACTTCGAGGTGCGCTGCGCTAACACTTTGAAGAAGGTGAAGAATAAGAGAATGTCCTGCACTAAAAGAAAGTGCAGGACATTCTTTTGTAGCGTTTATTTCACAGCCTTTAATGTAGAGGTAGCCCCGTTAACAGCAACAACTTTTATCATGTATATGCCGGATGTCCACCCCTTTGTATTGTAAGATAAAATAGTAGTACCCGGAGCCAGCATTTGTTTGGCAGTAGTCAATACCCTGCCCAATGCATCGGTGATTATTACCTGTACAGCCTGCTGTTCCTTTATGTTTACCGATAATCTCAACTGTTCGCCAACAGGATTGCTTAACAGTTTCGCGTCAAAAGCATTGGTTGCAGGTGCAATTGCTATTAGCCCTTGTGCAGGTGGGATTTCCGGTGCAAACATATCACTTACTTTCACAGTATATACTTCGGTGCCTATGGCGTAATTAGAAGCAGTAAAATACAACCTGTCGCTTACAGCGCTGAAATTGCTTAAAGTATTAGTACCATTAAGTATTTTATCTCGTATTTTATGTGTGCCTGCCTTGGTGGCATCGCTTTGCCATAAGGCATCATTCATTGTAAAGAACAATTTATCGTTTATATTTACCATGTTCTCTAAGGTGCTACTATTGCTGCCAGGTGTAATGTTCTTTACTATATGTGTTCCTTTCTTGGTTCCATTTGATGCCCATAGCTCAACACCGTGTACTCCATCGTTAGCTAAAAAATAAAGCAAAGTATCACCGCTCACAAGATTGTTTGGATCAGACCAGGCGAGTCCTTTATTTATATCTTTTATCAACTGAGTACCGGCAGAAGTTCCATCTGTAGCATATAATTCATTTCCCTTAGCTGTGGTATTGAAGCCATTAAAGAACAATTTGTTATTAGCTTGTGCAAATGAGGCATTATAGGCAACTGTGACAGCTTTCACCATTTTAGTACCGGCATCTGTGGCATCTGATGTCCACAAGAAAGAACCATAGCCATAATCGGCAGAGAAATATAATTTGCCGTTGAAACTATACAAGTTAGATGGAAAGGAGCTACCATCACCCGGCGCAATATCTTTTACAAGTCCTGTACCCGCAGCAGTGCCATCAGTTTTCCACAACTCCAGGCCGGTTGAGTCACCTAAATTTATGAAAAACAAAGTATTGCCAACACCGACCGGATTAAGGGAGAAATAACCGATGATGGTTGAAAATACAGCGTAAGTTCCAGCGGCAGTGCCATCGGTACGCCAAATCTCCAGATTAGAGGTATTCGAACTGATGATTATGAAATAAAGCAGATTGTCTGTTGCAACCATTTGCTGTACATAGTCATTAATGTTTAACTTGTGAAATAAAGTAGTACCGGCTTGGGTTCCGTCTGTTTTACCTAAATAGTACCCTGAGCTATCATTTGCAAAAAAGTAAATATTATTCTGAAATCTTGTAAGGAGATCAGGATATGAAGTAAATGAGCCTGATGAGCCAGCATAAATATCCTTAACCAGACGGGTACCCATATCCTGACCATTAGTGACCCATAGTTCACGGCCATACTTAGCGGTACTGGCAATAAAGAATGTTTTATTGTTATCCAAACCTGTAAATCCATAAGGAGACGATGAAGAAGTAGAACTGTTGTTGATATTCTTTACAAGTACCGTCCCGGCAGTGGTACCATCACTTTTCCAGAACTCAAAACCTGTATTACCATCATTGGCACTAAAGACAAACATACCAGCTTTGTAAGTAAAGTATCCGGGTAAAGAACTATAAATTCCGGGGAAAATATCTTTTACCACTTTTGTTCCATCTCCGGTACCATCACTTTTCCATAGCTCAGTGCCAACATCTTTACTAGAGAATCCAAACATGAGTGTACTTCCCATGCCCACAAGTCCGTAATAACTATTAATACCACCCGGGTTGATGTCTTTTACGAGTGTTGTTCCATTTTCTGTGCCATCAGTTTTCCAGAGTTGTGCATCAGCCCTGTCAGGGCTGATTGTGAAAAATATAGTACCGCTAACATTTGTAATGTTACCAGGGTTAGAGCTTGTTTGCCCGGGAACAATGTCTTTTACCAGTTCAATGTTATTGCCGGGATCAGATGTATTGTATCGATAAAGCTCGGTATCTCCCGAGGCATTGTAACCTTGAAAGAACAAAGTCTCATCGTTTATCGTAAGAGGGCTGTTTGTAAGAGGATCTGGTAAGGGTGTGTAAATATTATTGGCATTGTTTACTGCATTTGTACCCTGCGTGGTTCCGTTGGACACCCATAAATGCGGACCGGTACTATCCTGTACGGTAAAGTATAACAAACCATTCAGTGCAGTTAAACCAGAGGGTGAATCATATCCATCAGGATAAATGTCTTTTACGGGATATGTGCCTGCTGTAGTACCATCGGTTGCAAACAATTGATTATCAAAAGAGTAATCACCAAATGTATTAGCTGTAAAAAACAATGTGCCATTTACGTTCGTCAGTTGGCTTATAGAGCCACCATAATAAGAAGAAGAACTGAGATCTGCTACCAGACTGGTACCAGCCTGAGTACCATCTGTCTTCCACAGCTGATCTTTTGAATAGTAATAACTGCTGGTGACAAAATAAACTGTCCCGTTTACATCAGTTATAAAAGATGGATTGGTTTCTTCAACATCCGGAGAAGATACATCTGCCACCATATATGTACCTGCAGCAGTACCATCGGAAGCCCAAAGCTCGGGTCCGTGTACACCATCATTTGCCGAGAAGAAAATTTTACTGCCGGAAGCGATAATGTCATTAGTATTGGAAGAAGTTACGCCGGGATTAATGTCTTTTACCAGCCAGGTGCCTGCCTCGGTGCCATCGCTGCGCCAGAGTTCTGCGCCGTGAATACCATCATCAGCATTAAAGTAAAAAACTCCATTCAACTCGGCAAACATGTTGAGATTGGAGTAGGCGTTATTAGCAGGATAAGCATTCTTTAGTTTTTCAACATCTATAGAACGGATGTTCTGTGCATGTGATACTATACTTGCCAAAATGCAGTATAAGATTGTACAAATTTTGATTAATAAGGATAAGTTCTTCATAATAGCTTGTTTGTTAGGTTTTGTAATAAAAGAAACTGTACTTAAAACTGCTCAGGCTATAGTGAGAGTAATTTTTTTATCTCTTCTTTGGAGAAAGTGGGCTGCTGACCATTTTTTATCTTTTCAATAGCAATTATGGCAGCTTTCTGCGTTTGTAGCTTTGAGGCAAAAAAGCGATTACTTTCATCTGAAAAATACATTAACACAAACTGGCGATATACTGGTTTTCCATTCTTTAGTATATCGTATGCAAACGTATTATTTGGAGCATTGTAAAGCCTGAATGATAAGTGGCATACACATCAGGACCAACTACAGGTACTTTTTGTGTAACTGTAGATGAAGGAATTGCTCTGGATTGTTGTGCAAAAGCATGAGAAGCAATAAATGGCAGGACAAATAATGTGCATGCCAGTAGTAGTGTTTTTTTTGTTTTCATGATTTGAGATTTTATGAATGAAAAGAGAAAATGGCAAACAGACTATAAGGACAGAGATAGGCGTGGTAATAAGCAATTCCTATTCTGGGGAAGCATTTAAATCAGCAATCACTCTTGAAAAACCAGCTTAAAAAAAGTTCAGCAGTAGTTTAGAAAACAATCGGTACTATCTCCGGTAATCTTGAAGTTGTTCCTGGCGCAATCTGAGAAGAAATCGTTCATCTAATAAGCAAAGACAAGGCCAATATTTTATTGGTATTATATTATCGCATATAAAGTTATATATTTTTAGTTCCTTATTTATCAAAGTTTGATGAGCGGAGTTGTTTGTTTAAACGGTTCACGACTATTTTTTATGATTGCAGGGTATAAGAGTGTAAGTCATTTAGTATAAAGCAGGAAATGACAGGAGTTTATAGAGAGGAATATAGGTATAACTAAACGTAAGTTCGGGGTGTATATTAATTGATTTTCAATACCTGATTTTGCCTTCTTCCCAATCTCGTAAAGGGCAGAGCTATACCTAAGTTATACTTAAGTTATACCTAATCTCCCCGCCGTATACGCCTGTTTAACTCCTGTTGTACTTCCTGGCTACTTCCTTTAAGGGACTGAGGCTATGTATCTGATAGATTACTTTGCAACTTTGAACACCCCGAACTCATGTTAACTTAGGTATATTCTAAGCATTTTGATGTATCAGAAGTTGGAATGGGCTTTTTGAGAGTAAGTTTGAATGTAAAGTGGCTGGTTTGGAACTCATATATAAATGGAGAATATGAGATCGTAATTCATTTATTGAAGCATTCTAGTAAGCGGGTCGGGAGTCCTGTATCTTCTTCGGAGCAGGTCTTGAACTGCCTCGCTACTTCAAAGTGCGCCGTGCTAACACCTTGAAGTAGCGGGTTGTAGAAACAGCTATCCCAAATAGCTAACTGATTATATGTGACTTTATGACGTCATCCTTCATAGTTTTACTGTCTAACTTCCTGCAAGCGGTGTTCCGAAGATGCCGACCGCAAGTTCTGCCCAAATGAGGAGGAAAGCTATAAGAATAGCTCCAACAATGGCGACCCGGTACCCGGTTTTCTTTATTTTCCTCATTACAAACTCGCACATTAGACCAGTGCCGAACAGCAGGACACCAGCGACAACAAAATCGAACAGCGTCCAGTTCACTTCATCTGTAAACTGCATGGCTAACAATGGTATGAGCAATAGAAGTGCTACCGTTAGCACAATGCCGATAAGTCTTTTGTTCTTAGTAATCATAAATGTTCTGTTTTGATAATTATTGGTTTTGTATGTTTAAAGTATTTAATTATATCCCTAAAAGCACTTTGTAGCACAAAGCTAATAAGAGTACTTTGTATTTCAAAGTAAATGAATAAAAAAGTCCTTCTTCAGTACGTAAGTCCGAAAAGGGAAGTATAGGTTGGTTGCAGATTACTTGTATTAAAGCTTAAGGAAGATGCATATTGGGGATACATCAGGAATAAATTGCAGCACCTATATTTGTATAGGCGGTATTTTCATATGACTTCATCAAAACTTAGTTTTTACTTCCTTACTATTACTTTTATTCTTCTTTCTTGTACTTCATCATATAATCATCGTGAAGATAGGGCGATATTTCATGCTGCACCAATGCAAGGAGGAATTAGCACTTTGTATTTAGATTTGTATGAAGACCATACTTATCAAATTTGTAATGGGGTTGGAAATAAGGAAGACTGTCATTCCGGTAAGTTTATATTAAACAAAGACACACTTACGTTACTTAACCTGGATAAAGCAGTACCCATAATATCCAACAAACTGCTCATTATACAGTATGCTGAAAAAGACAGTAACTATTGGAAATGGAAATACTCCGGAAATCCTAATCCATGGCAGGATTTTCAACAACTGGACACCACCATGGCTGTAGGTGATATTTATCAATTGGACAGGAACAATAAGTTAATGCATGGCAGAAACATTCAACAATTTACAATTACACTTGATAGTTTGAAAAACAAGCAATAGTCGAATAACAGCAACTTCAAACAGACCTTATGAAATTGGCATATATCATTTTTGATAACATAACCTTGCTTGACTTTATTGGTATTTACGATCCATTAAGCAGGCTACAATCTATGCAGTATTTGCCCGACTTAACATGGGATATTTGTGCCATTTCAACAAGTATAAAAGACAGTTTTGGTCTTGAAATCCATGCAACAAAGGTACAACCTTCACTTGCTGCTTACGATGCCATCATTGTTCCGGGCGGTTATGGAACAAGGCAATTACAATTTGACAAGGACTTTATTGGCTGGTTACAAACGGCACAGAAAGTAAAGTATAAGATCTCCATTTGCACAGGGAGCTTACTTTTAGGGGCTGCCGGTTTTTTGAAAGGAAAAAGAGCTACCACCAACTTTCAGGAGTATGAAGCATTGAAGCCTTACTGCAATGAAGTTTCTATTGATAGAATAGTTGAAGACAATGATGTAATAACTGCAGGTGCCGTTTCCGCATCCATCGACCTTGGACTTTATTTGTGCAATAAATGGGCAGGTGAACAATCAGCAAATGAAATCAGAAAGAGAATGGACTATCATGGTTGACCCAAACAACTTTAACCATTCATGGCTAAAAGGAATTAATGTTAAACAACATATACTATGACACCCAAACAAATTGAGAAGCTAAGGACAAAGATTTCCAACATTAGGCGGACACTTGCTGCCGAGAAGCATAAGTTTGGTGGCTACGATGACAGCCGTGGACTTAGATACTTGCCTCCAAAATATTTCGTTCAGCTTGGTGACTATAAAGGCGGACTGACTTACCTAAAATGGTTCAACAAAGATTTTTCTGATGACGCCGGCTTTCCCGATTTTTTGTTTGAGTGGACAATTATTCTCTTCAAGTGCGGCAAGTTAAAAGAGGCTGCGAAAAAAGCATTTGAAACTTATTGTGGCAACACCTACCTGTTTGACAAGTTCTTCGGCAGACCTATAATACCCATTGACAAATATGAAGGATCTAATCTGAAGGTGGCAGGCTTTACTAATTACTTTGAGTATTCCAGTAAACAACCTGAACTTGCTGACTTTAGTGAATGGCTGGATAACCTTATTTCAACAGAGGAATTTAAAAGCCGTTGTGACAAGTACATTGATATTTACAAGCGGCTAAAGACTGAGAACCATTTTGAAACAAGGCATTACTTAATTATGCAGGCAAATCAATTAATAGAAAAAGTATAACGAGTAAATACTATTTGAATCAGGTACAGGATGTATTTGAATGGCTTTCTGAAGCATTATGAATACTAGGTTTACTGATAGACAAAATTGCATAACCAACAGAATAATTTTTAGCTTTAGCTCACAGCATACCAAACCAACATGATAGTTAATAAATCGAAGACACGTACAAAACAGTTGTACACACTTGTCCGCGTGTTATTCTTTTACTTATGCAGCGTCATTGTATTGATTTTTACTTCAAGTATAACTAAAGGACTATCTGAAAAAGTAGCTGACCTGCTATCCGTTTTTTTAGCAACAGTTGTATCACTCTCGTTGATTGTATTATTTACTCACTGGGAGAAACTTACTCTGAATAAGGTAGGACTAGTTCCCGGTACAAACAGCATTAAGCGATTTGTAGCTGGTCTTACTATTGGATTGTTAATGGCAGTTTTACAAGCGTTGATTGTATTGAGCTTTGGACATTTTCAGTTAGTAATAGTGCAATCAACTACTGTGGTAGAGATTATTTTGTCATTACTCCTTTATCTTTTGGTGGCCTGCAGAGAAGAACTGGTTTTTCGCTCCTATTCCTTAAGAAGCTTGAATTATTATTTGTCATCCGGATTGGCATTACTGATTATCACTATCATCTTTATTCTTGAGCATGTAGGAGCCGGAATGACTTGGAAAATGGCTATAATAGGTTCCGGATTGGGCGGAATATTATTTGGCTTATCAGCCTTAAAAACAAAGGGCCTGGCTTTATCCTTAGGACTTCATAGTGCATGGAATTTTGGACAGTGGTCAATGGGTTTTAAAGGCAAACCCGGAATATGGGAAGGTGTAGCAGAAAAAGGATATGAATCAAGAGCTGAAAGCATTGGATTGGCTGCTTTTGTATTGGTGATGATGCTGGCGATTATTGGGGTTTTGATTGTTTATAGAAAGGAAAGTGTAGAGCAGGATAATGTTGGTATTTATGATAAAGCTGCTTTATTATAGGTGCTTAACTGCTTATCTTTACTTGGCCAGCAGAAAAGTAAAACTGAAGCAATTTAGAGTACCTCTTTTTGTGGCCTCCTGTTACTAACACTGTATTTATTCCTTTTATTAAAAAGCAACCTGATGATAGTTAATAACCAAACCTTCTTCGCTCCTCACCTTTACATTCCTGGAGGAGTTACTGATATAAGTTTTTATGAAAAAGCTTTTGGAGCTGTTGAACTAAAGCGCTGGACTAATGACGATGGAACTCTGCATGTAGCTGAACTATCTATTGATGGTGCTTTGTTTCATATCCATGAAGAAAAAACAACAGCAGGTCAGTTTAGTCCTGATACAATCAATGGAACTACTGCCTTAGTTGGTCTGTTTGTTCAGGATGTTGATTCCGTTATGGCAAGTGCAGTGAATGCAGGAGGTATTGTGGTGTCACCTGCACAAACTTATGATTACGGGTACCGGCAAGGAGAGATTAAAGATCCGTTTGGACACGTGTGGCTAATTGAAACAAAAACATAAGCGTTTCAGCATTATCAGGAATTGCAAAGGGGACTTAAACAATGCTCATAATATGATATTCAGTCAAAATAATAAGGTAGTCCAACTTTGTGCTAAGGGAATGGAACTTGAAGGACAAGGACAATTAACAGAAGCAAGCATTCTTTTCAATGAGGCCTGGAATATTGCGGTAAACGATATTGAAAAGTTTACAGCCGCACATTATGTGGCTCGACATCAAAAAAGCATCCCCGACAAACTGCAATGGGATCAAACAGCTCTATACCATGCGCTAAACATTAATGATGAAGCCATCAAAGGAACTTTACCTTCTCTTTATTTAAATATTGGGAAATGCTATGAGGATTTAAATGATTTTGATAATGCAAAAAAACACTACCAGCTAGCATCTTCTTTCACCGGTTTTCTTCCTGACGACGGATATAGCAAAATGATGAGAACGGGCATCAGCAATGCGCTTGCAAGAGTTATGTAGCAGTGTTTTTAGCAAACACTATCAAACAAAATCAACTATCACATGACCTTTAAAAATGGCTACTCCAACGTAAACAGTCTTCAGATGTATTATGAGGTATATGGAGATGGTAAACCGCTTGTGTTGATACATGGTGGTGGTTCTACTATCCAGACTTCATTTAGTAAAATCATTCCACTCCTTTCTAAAAACAGGCAAATCATTGCTGTTGAACTACAGGCTCATGGACGTACAAATGACAGAGACACTTTCCTTTCATTTGAACAGGACGCAGATGATGTAGCTACCCTTTTAACTAACCTGCACATTGCAAAAGCAGACATCTTAGGCTTTAGTAATGGCGGACACACAGCCATTGAAATAGCGTTGCGCCATCCTGGTATTGTAAATAAACTTATCCTTTGCTCTGCCTTCTACAAACGCAGTGGGATTGCTCCACAATTCTGGGAGGGCTTTGATGATGGCAAAGTGCAATTCAGCGACATGCCGCAGCCATACAAAGACGCATTCTTGGAAGTAAACAACAATCCGGAAGCATTGCTTAATATGTTTAACAAAGATGTTCAGCGTATGCGTGCTTTTAAAGACTGGACAAATGAACAGCTTCAATCAATAAAAGCACCAACATTCGTAATCAATGGCAATACAGATGTTGGTAGTTCCGAACACACTGTAGAGATGTTTCGGACTATTCCTAACTGCCAGTTAGCAATTCTTCCCGGTGCACATGGAACTTATATGGGAGAATTATTTGCTTCCGGAAATAATAACAAAGCAGTCGAATATTTTGTACCGCTAATTGAAGAATTTCTTGATAATTAATGGAACCAGCTAAATGGGAAGCGAATACACAATATTATTCTATCAACGGAAGTTCTAACCACAATGCCCTCTTTTTATAAATTATGTATCCTACCATTTTAGCACTACATTCATTTGTTCGCTGGCTTGTCTTGACGAGCTTATTATTTGCACTATACCATGCATATCGCGGTTGGTTGACTGGCAAGTCCTACTCACGCTTTGATAATTCAGTTCGTTATTGTACAGTATTTATAGCACACATCCAACTTTTGCTAGGATTATGGCTTTATTTCATTAGCCCAATTATTCACTACTTTTTGTACAACTTTAAAGATGCAGTTCACACACGGGAATACCGCTTTTTTGGAATGGAACACAGTCTAATGATGCTCACTGCAATGGTATTAATCACAGTCGGCTCAGCAAAAGCAAAACACAAACAGTCAGATAAAGAAACACACAAGACGGTGGCTATTTGGTTCACCATTGGGCTTGTGATAATTCTCATAGCTATCCCTTGGGGATTCTCACCACTTGTAAGCCGGCCATATTTAAGATTATTCTGACAGGATACGCTCTAAACAGGGAGCAGTTTTTGCTTGCTATTCATATTACCTGTTTAAAACCATAAAATACTACACCATGCAAAGAATATTTTATTCAGACGACAATATTGGCACTGGCAGCGCCAGCTTTGGACGTACCGGCGGTAATGACGGCGGATCAAAGTTTCCGGAAGATCCCGGAACGGAAGATGGCAGAATACCTGACGGTGGCGGACCTGCTGATGGATTCATTGATAAAGAAGGACATGGAACCGGTGAAGGCTTCCTGGGACATGTTGGGGGTGGAGAAGGAACCAGGCCTCAAGCTGCTAATAGTGAAGGACAGGAAGATCAAGAGTAGATACAAACAGCGGTTTCTAAGGCTTGATATGAAGGAGCACATGCATCTAATCGGGTATTAAGAATAACTTTCTTAATACCTTTATTTTTTTATAACTGTATAAAACAAGTATGGATTATAATAAAGAACCCAAAGTTGAACTGCACCTTCATTTAGATTGCTCCTTAAGCTATGATGTAGTAAAACAATTAAATCCATCTATAACATTCGAAGAATACAGACAATCTTTCATTGCGCCCCCAAAATGTACTGACCTGGCCGACTACATCAAAAGAGCCATTAAGGGATTTGAATTAATGCAAACAAAGGATCAATTACGGCTTGTTACACTGGATCTATTCAGTCAACTAAAAGCGGATAATGTGCTGTATGCAGAAATACGGTTTGCCCCTTTGCAACATATTATACAAGGATTGAAAGCTGAAGAAGTAGTGGAGGCTGTAAATGCAGCAACAGATGAAGGTATAAAGGCATATGGTATTGACGCAGGGATCATCCTTTGTACGTTGCGGCACTATTCAGAAGCCCAAAGTATGGAAACGGTAGAGCTGGTAAATAAATTCAAGGGTACTCATGTAGTGGGCTTTGACATAGCAGCAGATGAAGCAGGCTTTCCTATTGACAACCATATCAAAGCTTTTCACTTTGCTAATGCTAATGGCATTCATTGCACCGCTCATGCAGGAGAAGCAAAAGGAGCTGAGAGCGTTTGGGAGACTTTAAAGAACTTCCACCCTTCCAGGATAGGCCATGGTGTAAGAAGTGCAGAAGACAATAACCTGCTCTTATTCCTCAAATCTAATAATATTCACCTGGAGGTTTGCCCCACCAGTAACGTGCAGACCAATGTCTTCGATCGTATAGAAAACCATACGGCAGATAAAATTTATAATACAGGTATTTCCATGAGCATTAACACAGATGCCCGCACAATATCCAATGTGACGCTTACAGATGAATACAAATTAATGGAACAGGTATTTCATTGGGACAAGACACATTTCAAGAAATGTAACTTAGAAGCCATAGACCATTCCTTTGCATCAGATGCTGTTAAGGAAAAAGTACGTAAACAAATAGAAGCAGCATATTGATGATGAGCGGCACAGGCTTCGCTATACAGCGAAAGAGATAAATTACACTACATGGACTGGATACTATTAATCATTGCAGGATTTTTTGAGACCGGGTTTGCTGCCTGTTTAGGAAAGGCAAACGAAAGCACAGGTGCTACAGCAACATGGTGGCTTGTTGGGTTCTTTGCTTGCCTTATAATGAGTATGTCTTTGCTTTATAAGGCAACTCAGACATTGCCTATCGGTACCGCCTATGCAGTATGGACAGGCATAGGTGCAGTGGGAACAGTCCTGGTAGGGATTATCGTTTTTAAAGAATCGACAGACATCTGGAGAATTGTTTTTCTAATGACACTTATTGGCTCCATTATAGGGCTGAAAGCAGTTTCTCATTAAGTAGACTGTTCACAAGCAAATTGATAATAAATATCTTCACTTAATATCATTGCGCCATAAGGTTCTCCCATCAACTCAGTGTAGTGTTCCACTTCGTTGCGTTTTCTTTGCTGTTTATAACTTCATTATTTACAGGTTCCCTTATTTAATGATCAGCTTCATCAGCCAAATATCCCTGCTAGGCTCCCGTCTGACTGTCAGCAGACGGGCAGTAATGCTAGTCGGTCAGGAGTACCATCATTATCTAAAATCCCCCTTTCCAATCCTTGAACACGCTTGGCTATACCGTAGTTATACTGAACTTATACTGAATCTTCTCCCTATCAACTCCTATGTAACTCTTCAGTAACTCCTTGGTTATCCCCTACCTGCCCTGCTTCACTCTCCTATGCAGTACTGTCGAAATAAGGAATCAATAGTACTAACCTCCTTAATATACTTGAATAGCTATCAAAATACCCGGGTAAACACCGAAAGGTTATCTTTGACTAATTATGAAATTAGCCATATCTGATACCTACGAAGCCATGTCAAAACAAGCTGCAGCAGACATGCTCCAATTATTACAATCAATTGAGCAGCCTCTTATCTGTACTGCATCAGGAGCTTCGCCTGCAGGACTGTACAAAGAATTAGTTCATTTAGTTGAAATTAAAGGATTAGATACCTCTAGCTGGTATTTTGTGGGGCTTGATGAATGGAATGGGATGAATGAGCAGGATGAAGGTAGTAGCAGGGCGCAGGTGAATGAGCAACTGCTACGACCATTACACATAAAAGAAGATCATGTTTGCTTCTTTGATGGCAAAGCAAGCGATCTGGAGAAAGAATGCCAGCGGATCGAGGATTTTATCAGGCAACGTGGTGGTATCGATATAGCCATACTGGGTATTGGTGTAAATGGCCATATAGCTATGAATGAACCCGGCACTTCGGCTTCTTTACATTCACATATAGCAGCCATACATCCGGATACTCAGCAGATTGGACAGAAATATTTTAAAGAGCCCCGCCAGATTGATAAGGGCATTACACTGGGTATGGCAACTATACGGGCAGCTAAACATTTGCTGCTCCTGGCAAGTGGAGGGAGCAAAACTGATATCATGTATAAGATGCTGTATAATCCAATCAGTGAAGACCTGCCTGCCACTTTGCTAAGGCATCATATCAATCTAAGTGTTTATGTGGATGCCGAAGCCGGGAAGCTCATAAAATATTCCTTGTGAAAAGATGAAAGTGCGGCTCACCACAGCAACAGGGCTGGATGATGGGCTGGAATACACCCCTGATGGCAGCGACCAGGAGCAGGTAACCAACGATAGTTTAAACAACTGGTTCCCGCATATCTCACCTGATGGCAAATGGATAGCCATTATCTCTTTTCTGCCCGGTGAAGTAAGACTGGATGACCACCCGTTCTACAAACATGTGTATATAAGAGTGATGCCCATAGAAGGCGGACAGCCTAAAGTAGTAGCCTATGTATATGGCGGACAAGGTACCATGAATACGCCCTCGTGGTCGCAGGATAGTAAAAGGATTAGCATTTATCAGCAATATCGATATGAGTGGAAATAAATAGAACAGTATTCTTTCGTAATAGAATAAAAACAGCCGCTATGTACTTTATACATAGCGGCTGTTACTTATACAGAGATAAGCTTTTATACCAGGTTCTTCTTGATATAAGCAATGCTTTGTGTAATACTGTCGAATGGCGAACCGGGTGTTTGGTCCTGCTCTACAAAGAAGTATTTCATACCAGCTTTATCTACCTGCTTAAAGATGCTTTTAAAATCTATTACACCATTACCCACTTCAGTAAAGTTGTGCTGCGGTGTTTTGTCCATATCTTTTACGTGCCACAGCGGGAAACGTCCCGGATGCTCGTTGAATAATTTGATGGGGTCTTGCCCTGCTTTACTTACCCAGTAAAGATCAACTTCCATCTTCACTAAATCCTTGTCCGTTTCTTTCAGTAATACTTCGTATGGGTATTGATCATTCTGTTTCTCAAACTCAAAATCATGATTGTGGTAGCAAAGCTGGATGCCTGACTTTTTACATACTTCAGCCCCTTTATTTAAATTTGAAGCTAGTTGCTTGTAATGGTCCAATCCTCCCCGCTCACTGGGCGCTAACCAGGCACACACCATATACTTGATACCAACAGCCGCAGCATCATCTACAGCTTTCTGCCAGTCGTGCAGAATGGTACCCTTTACGTCTGCACCGTTTTGTTGTTCCTCACCAAGGCGGTAATGCGCACTGGGCATGATCAACCCATTTTGTTGCAGAACCTTTTTAAATGCAGCCGCATCCATTCCATAAAAGTTCTCAGTGCCGGTATAAGTGGCTCCTTCTACCGAGTTATAGCCGAGTTGTGCTACTTTGGCAAGCGTACCGGCAGGGTCAGATGCCATGGGCTCCCGCACGGTATATAATTGCAAGCCGATCAGCGATTTATCATACTTAAAAAAAGACGGCTTGATAAGTAACCCTGCCGAAAGTAAAGAGGCAGATTTTACAAAATCTCTTCTGGAAGTCATAATAGCGAGGTTTTAATATGAATAATGGTAAGCAAACGCTTAAAACCGGATGAAATTAATTGAATTAATGTAGAATGTAAAAAAGATTAATAGTTTAATGCATCTGCCGCCTATCCATAAAAAATATTACTTCACTGCTTCACCATTAACATCTTTGTGCATCTTTTTAAAATAACCTTTCAGTAAAAAGTTATGCTGCACAGCCTCTAGGTCTTCATTCAGCTTTTGACTGCCGGTTTCCAGGTTCATAAGCGTATTTTTTACCGCAGCTCCTGCCTGTACATCATTCAGTAATATACCGGGCACGCTGGTCGTATCATGCAACCGGTCGCTGGCAGCTTTTAAATTATCTGTTATTTGCGCTGCAGTGACCGTAACATCGCGCAGTTGAGTGAGGGTACCCTTCAATACATTGAACAAGGTGGTATCAGTAGCGAGCTTATTAGCCAGTGATCCTTGAGTATTCAATCGCTCCGTAAACGCTGCTAAACTGGCTAACACTTCCCGGCTCGTCTGCGATGCTGATTGAAAATTAGCCATTGTTGACTGTAAACTGTTCATGGAGGCATTCATTTTTTTGGCCATAGTCTCATTGTTCAGCAAATAGCCTATGGTACCGGAGCCACTATCAATTTTTCTGCTGATGCTTTTAAACGAACTTGTGATTGCCAGCAGGTTCTGGCTGTTCGACTGCAAGGTTGCCAGCATTTCATCGGTACTCGTTGCTCGTTCTACGTTTAAAAAGCCGTCTACCGGCATTTGAGGTGTAGCATTGGTACCTCCATAAATCACTACTATTTTATTGCCAATAAAACTCTCTGCGCCAATCTTTGCTAACGCATCTTTATGTATATGTGATGCTATAGATTTATCCAGGTTCAGAGATACAAGCACCTTAGTGTTATTGTAAAAACTTATCCGGCGTACTGTGCCTATCTTCACACCGGAGAGCCACACATTATTGCCAGTCTGCAAGCCACTTACATCATCAAAAACGGCATTTACAGTATAGCCTTTTACAAAGGTCTTTTTCTGCCCGCCAAGCGTAAATACAGCAACTACCAGTATTGCTATACCTAGCAGTATAAAAATGCCCACTATTACCGGGCGACTATTTCTTGTAGCTTTCATAGATTATTCATTAATGCTTATAATTCAGGTTTATTATTTACCGGTGTAGGATATCGTGCACTTGTATCACCGGTAAAGTTGTATTCATAAAAGCTTTTTATTCTTTCATCCGGCGCTGAAAATACTTCATCAAAAGTGCCGGTTGCCGCAAATTTGCCATCGAGCAGCATGGCTACACGGTTACCTACGGTTTTGGCACAAGTGAGGTCGTGTGTAATAACAATAGCACTCGTATTGTACCGCTCCCGCACTTCATTGATCAGGTTATTGATCTCAATACACGTGATGGGGTCCAACCCTGCCGTAGGCTCATCATACAGCATTATTTCAGGCTTTAAAATCAGCGTCCTGGCTACCCCTATGCGTTTACGCTGACCACCTGATAGTTCTGCCGGCATTTGGTTAATAGCCTGCGATAGACCTACCCCGTCCAATACTTCCTCTACTGCACTATCTATCTCTTGTCTGGAAAGCTTTGGCCTGTTTCGCACCAGTGGGAACTCTAGGTTCTCACGCACAGTCATACTATCATACAACGCACTGTTCTGAAAAGAAAAACCAAGGCGCAGGCGCAAAGCCCTTAGCTCTTCAGCATTAAGTTGCTCCACTTCCTGCCCCAGCACCTGCACGATGCCACTATCTGGTTTCAGCAGACCGGAAATAATCTTTATCAGTACCGATTTACCTGTACCTGAACGCCCCAGTACTACCATGTTTTCTCCCTGGAACACATCAATATCCACTCCGTTGAGCACCGTATTGGTGCCAAACGCTTTTTTGAGGTTCCGTATATGAATGACCGCATTATTGCGGTTTATCTGCACAGGCTTATGTTCCATTACATTACTTTCCGCTTGCACGTTTACATAGATTTAAATTCATTATTTCTACTTAACACCTCACTACCTGCCGTCTATTATTCCTTCCTTTACACTCACCACATTCACAATTGACCATTGACAATTCACAATCAACAATGCTCTTACCTTATCGCATTCACAAACTGCACCACAATCATTTCTTCAATAAATATCATAAACATCGAAACCACTACGGCTGTATTAGCTGCTTTGCCCACACCCTGCGTGCCATTACTGGCATGATATCCTTGGTAACAGCCGGTAATACCGATAGTAAAACCGAACAGTATTGTCTTTAATACCGATGATATAATATCAAGAAAGGAGATAGTACTGAATGCACTTTCAAAGAATGCCGTAAAGCTGGTTTGCTCATTGTTATGTATATTTAAAAAAGACCCCATCATCCCCACAAAAGCGGTGTACAACATCAATATGGGTATCATCACAGATGTAGCTATCACGCGGGTAACCACCAGGAATTTAAACGGGTTGGTAGCCGATACCTCCATAGCATCTATCTGCTCAGTTACCTTCATAGAACCTAATTCTGCGCCTATATTAGAGCCTACTTTACCAGCACAGATAAGTGCTGTTACTAATGGCGCCAGCGCCCTGATGATAGCTATGGAAATAAGTGAAGGCAACCAGGAAGAAGCACCAAAGGTTTGTAAAGAAGGACGTGACTGCTTGGTAAAAACAAGCCCGGTAATAAAGCCAGTGAGCGAAATAAGTGGCAGTGATTTGTAGCCTATTTCGTAGCATTGACGTATAACCTCCTTCCACTCATATGGTGGCACAAATGCCTCTTTAAAAAAACGTGCACAAAACTTATAAACATTATAAATAACAATGAAAAAGTTGTCGACCCTTCGGGAAAGGACATACTTTCTTTTAGGTACAGCACCTGCATTTTCGTTCTCCATAATCATACTGAGTGGCTTAGTTGCTGAATTAAAGCCCTTTATTAATACTAATTTAGTGCCACTTACATTTGCCACACTCTCGTATGTGCCGAAAATAGCCTGCCGTTTTCACGTTTGTTATTATCAGATGGTGGTATTTTTAACTTTTAGCAGGCAGTTGTAAAGCACTCCGGGTCTATATATTTTTTCTATAATATACTATAAACAATATTTCAATTATTAATACAAAATAATTAACCACTATGGAGACGACTGAAATACGGGAAATGTTTGAAGCGCAAAATGTACAATTACAAAAGCTGCATACCATTGTTGCTAAAACAATAGAAGAAGAAGGTCTGATTATCAATAACCTTAAGAACCCACCGCAGGAAATCCTTTCTCGCGGACAGAAAATATCGGATAAGGTAGCCCGCTTTGGCGGTAGCTGGAAGTTTATTATCATCTTTGGGCTGGTATTGATTGCATGGATATTTTTCAATACCCTCGCAATAACCGTATTACGCTTCGACCCTTACCCGTTCATCCTGATGAACCTGGTGCTCTCCTGTATTGCGGCTTTACAGGCTCCCATCATTATGATGAGCCAAAACCGGCAGGAAGAAAAAGACCGTATGCGTGCCGAGAACGACTATATGGTAAACCTGAAAGCCGAACTGGAAGTAAGAAGCCTGCACGAAAAGATGGACCTGCTGCTCGAAGAACAAATCAAAACCTTGTATGCGATACAGGAAAAGCAGTTTAACCTGCTGAACGAAATGAGTACTAAGCTGAATATCTTGTGTGAGACTACAGTAACGAAGAAGGAGTGAAATGATTAAATAATATCAAAGCATCAGATTAGTTTACCACTGTAGCAAATATCCTTCAAGCAGTATAGGTAAGTGATATTTACTGGTAGGTATTAGTGTACTAAATTCCTGCTTTCTCTCTATCTGAGCCATAGTATAGTCATAGCAAAGCCATGGTAAAGTCATGGATAGTTCATGACAAACCCATGTCAAAGCTATGCAAAAGCCTTACCTCCTCTCTATAAACGCTGCACCTGTTCCTCACCCTGAATTTTAAACCTTACCTTCTCCTCCAAACTCCTAAACCGGTAAACTCGTGAACTCCCTGCTGTCATCTGTCATCAGTCATCTTTGTACTAAAATTCTACCTCAACCGTATATCCTTCCATGATCTTACAACCCAATCCTCCGCAAGACCTCTATAAACTCCTATTCTAATACTGTTATTTAATTATCAGTTCTACATATATAAGGAGAGTCTCTGCGAAACCTCTATTTACTCTTGTTCTCTGCGGTGAAAATAGACTACATACAAGTTTAAAAACTATTGCGGAAGCAGGTCAGGCAGTGCAGGCTTTTCAGGATCATATATAGCTACAGCTACACGACTATCTGCACAGCCGTAATATAAAAACCATTTCTTTTTAAAGTATACTAATCCTTCCATAAAAACAGTACCGTTCACATACTGACCACTTTTCTCAAAAGGCTCCATGGGTCTGAAAAAAGGGACATCCAATCTGGAAATGGCTTTCGCAGGATCGTTCAGATCAAACAATACCTGCCCGCCACAATAGCTATTCGCCTGGAAGCGGCTGTCACCATAAGTCGGATTATTCTTGCCATTGTAGAGCAGCAATATTCCATTCTTAGTGATGATTGCCGGCGGGCCACACTCCGTCAGATCGCTATCAAAATGACCTTTTCTGGGTGAGATCAATGCCTTTAGTTCGCCTTTATCATCTACCAGTGGCTCCCAATTTACCAGGTCGGTGGAAGTGGCCGCAAATACACCTGCCTCCCCCCAATACATCCAGTATTTACCCCTTATTTTAGCAATTACCTGTTTACCCTTCTCCAGCCTGGTAAGTATGGATGCAGATTTGGATGCAATGTTGAAGAATTTGCCATTATATGCTTTTCTAAAAATAGGTCCATGCTTTTCCCAGGTAAGCAGGTCGCGGGAAGTAGCCACGCCGAGCCTTGGCACCTTACGGTTCCATTGGGTATAAAACACCACGTATAATCCATCTTCCGTAACTGCCACACGCGGGTCTTCACAACCACCTGGCCATTCATATTCCTTCTGGCTGTCATTGGCAGGATACAATACAGGTTCAGCATTTCTTTTTACTGTCAGGCCATCTGTACTTTCAGCATAGCCAAGACGCGATGTTCTTTCACCTATAGCCACCCCCGATTTATCCTCAGCACGGTAGAGTATTACTATTTTACCATTTTTGATTGTAGCGCCGGGGTTAAATGCATCATTGGATTCCCAATGTACCTGCTTGCCCGTCATTGGGTCTGTAAAAGAAGTTTCAGACTTTGGGGCAATAATTGGATTTACATTCTTAGGTCTTACAAATCCCCCAAATGCCCAACGGGGTAGCGTATTACTACTTTGTGCCAATGAAGTAAAAGACAATACAAGGAAAGATAATACTGCTATTATTTGTTTCTCGGTTATAATCATCGCCTTATTTTGTTTGTAATAAAACATAGAACCTGTTTAGTGTTTCTGTGTAAGATAATGAGGTGTAATTAATAATAATACTAAACAGCTTCATTCTTTAATAATTAATTATCAACTTTCAATTAGCTAGCATAGCTCGAAGCTCACAGCTTATACTTGTCCCATAATTTTTATTATTGATCTCCGGAACATTCAGAGTTATACTTAACTTATACCTAAGTTATAGCTAACTTATACTGAACTTATACCAAATCTCCTTGCTATCTCCGTCGTATTTCCTCCCTATCTCCGTCGTATCTTGCCCCTTGAAACCTACCTCTTGTCTCCACAATCTTGTCTCTTGTAGATATTCCTCCGCTTATATCTTATGGGACAAGTTAAGATTTTATGGGGCAAGTTAAGGCTCGCAGCTTGTTTCTTCTGCTACTTATTTCTTCTGTCATCTGTCAACTCCATTGCTACCCGGTATTAACTGCAAGACTAATACCCCTGGTTCTGTACGATAGTACCACCTGATTTATCAATTTCACCCTGTGGTATGGGGTACAGGTAATTGAAGTCCTGGAAGTTTTTACCCAAAGCAGTCAATACCTGTTTGGCAATTCCCCATCTTTTCAGATCATAAAAACGCTCTGATTCAAAGCCAAGCTCTACTCTTCTTTCATGCATCAGCCAATCCTTTACTATATTCTTATCGGTTGTGTTCACGTCTCTGTCAGGTAAAGTACCGGCAGGCGGCAGGTTGCCGGTTGCATCCAAGCTAGTTCTGGCTCTTGCCCTTACCTGGTTGATAATGACAATTGCATCATGCAGGTTACCGGTTTCCAAATAAGCTTCAGCCTTCCATAATAGTGCATCAGCCATACGGAAATACACTTTATTACTGGGGGCATCGTCATTACCTTTAAAAGAAGTATTGGTAGCACCTAATAATTTATATACAGCTTTCTGATTCACATTTACAGTAAGCCCAAGGCGTGGATCGTTAGGTTCAAATGCGTTTAAGAAATCGGTGGTGGGTGCAAAAAAGCCCCAGTCAAGCGGTGCGCAAATACCATTGCCATTTCTTGGAGTGGCATTGCTGGTATGATTATAAGACAATATAACTTCATTCTCTGTATATTTCTTCGTTACATCAAAGTTGTCAAAATAGTTTGCATCTAAGGCAAACCCCAATGCTTCCAGTTCGGTTACATCACTGATAACGTCATTCCATTGTTGCTTAAACAAGGCTACTTTAGCCTGAAGTGCTAACACAGCGCCCAGCGACACTCTCCATTTATCTGTATTGTCGGAATATTTACTGTTTGGCAGCAAGGGTTTGGCAGCAGCCAGGTCAGCACTTATCTGTGCCCATACAGTGTCTTTGCTTACTCTTTTTGCTACGCTGTAAGCATCGGAAAAGGTGGTAAGCGGCTTTAGCAGCAATGGCACATCACCAAAATTATTAACCAGGTCAAAATAGTAAAAGGCTCTTAAAAAATACACCTCTCCTAACAGCCTGTTCCTAAGTGCTGGATCTATGCCTATTTTAGAGATCAGGGTTTCATCCGTCAGGTAACTTATAGCCTGGTTAGAGCGCGAAATACCTTCATAATCATAGGTCCATTGTCCGTTGAATGCCTGGTTACTGGCCGTGAAAGTAAAGGATACAACATTATCCATCCATGCCTGGTCGCCATCAGGATTCCATTTCTTCATCATATCATCCGATGCCATATCCTGCAAGATGTAATCGTCGCGAAATACCGTCCCTAAATCCCATCGCCATTCCCCTAAAATATTCAATGTGTTAGCCAGCATTTGGTACGAAGAGGTAACAGCCGTATTTACCGTGTTCATAGTTGGGTCTGTACTGATCTGGCCCGGCGTAATAAGACCGATGGGGTCTTTATGCAGTTGTTTTGTGCATCCTGCTGCTAAACAGAGGAGTGCAAGAGCGCCTATTTTATATAATGATTTCATAAATGATAATTTTAAAAGAGGTGATTAAAATTTAGCATTGATACCAAATAAGAATGCCTGTGATTGCGGGATAAGTTCCTTTGTCCAACAAATCAGTAGATTCAGGATCGAGCCCTGTATATTTTGTTATAGTAAATATATTTTGACAGGATACATAAACCCGGATGTTTTTGATACCTGAATTGTGAATAGCAGGTAACGTATAGCCTATCTCTAAATTCTTAAAACGTGAAATAAGAAGCATCTTCCACAAATATGCTCGACTTTTTGCTGCTGCCATTATCGTTGAAAGTGGCACGGGGAATGGTGTTGCTTGTCCCTTCTCCATGCCAGCTATTGAGTACGGCTGTGCTGTGGTTAAACGGACGGCTATCGTAGTCTGTTATTTGTTTTGCATCGTTGTACCTGTAAACACCACTTACCCCCTGGAACAGGGCAGAAAGATCAAAAGCTTTATAACCTAAAGAGATAGCAAAGCCATATGTCAGCTTTGGAATAGAATTACCGAGATAAGTACGGTCATTATCATTAATCATACCATCCCCATTAAGGTCTTTGAACTTAATGTCGCCAGGTTTTACCGCTGCAGCCGCAGATCCGGTTAACTGCTTATCTATTTCTGCCTGGTTCTGGTAAATGCCTTCCATTACATATCCATAGTAAGAGCTAAGGGAATGCCCGGGTTCTGTTTTCCAGACATCACCGATTATGCTCGGCAGGTTAGGATGCAGTTTTACAACATTATTGGCAAGCGTGGCGATGTTTGCGTTCACTTCGTACCTGAAATTCCTGCTGCTATTTCTTACAGTAACAGCTGCCTCAAACCCTTTGTTCGTTACTTCGCCGGCATTTACAAAGGTTGGTGAAACATTGCCCACAAAAGAAGGTAATGAAATAGGCAACAAAATATCTGATGTTGTTTTATTGAAATAGTCAAGGGATATATAGATCTTATTTTTCAATAGCCCTATATCCGCACCTATATCGCGCTGGGTGGTTGTTTCCCATTTCAGATCGGGGTTGCCGTACCTTGAAATGAGATATTGATCTCCTGACCTTGTAAGCAGGGTGAGGTAAGCATAATTGGCTATCTCCTGGTTGCCCAATTTACCAATGCTGGCTCTTATTTTCATATCTGACAACCAACCAATACTCTTCATAAAAGACTCATCCCCAATTCTCCATCCTGCAGATACAGACGGGAAATATCCCCATTGATTATTTTCGGAGAACCTTGAAGAAGCATCAGCTCTCAGATTCCCTGTAACCATATACTTGTTGTTGTAACTGTAGGTGGCAGAGCCAAAGAGCGGAAAATAATGCCCACTCGGCGCCATTACCGCCATTGTACAAGCTGGTAACACCACCATAGTCTATATACTGAAAAGAGGGATCGGTAAAATCATACCTTTGCCTTGATGCACCTATGGAATTTGACTTATTGGTGATGAACTCAGTACCTACCAGTGCATTGATCGCATGCTTACCAAATGTATTGATGTAGTTCAGGGTATTGTTCCAGGTAATGGTAACATCTTCTCCCCGGTTCTCATTAAGTGATGTAGGACGGTTCTGGCGACCTGTTCCTGCATCCAGATCACTGCCGCCTCCATCTTTATCACCAAAGTTTTTATTGAAAGCTTTATTATGGTTAAAATTCAAATCAATCCCTACATTGCTCCTGAACTTTAGTTCCTTCTTTTTCAAGAAAGCATATTCGGCATATACATTACCAAATGTTTTGTAATTACTTCTTTTATCATTGGTATAATAGGCAAGGGCTACGGGATTTGAACTAAACTCAAAGATATTATCAGCATTACTCCAGGGTAACTTAAAGAATGGCAGATCTGTAAAAGGATCTTGCGGATCGTAAGTAGGATCACTTGGGTCTTTATAAACCGGTATCACAGGTGGTCTTATCAGTGGCATGCCGGATAACGCCCGGTGCATCACCGCTGGAGGACAACTTATCCTGCACAGAATAAGACAACTGTAGATTGGTACCTATTCTCAAACGGTCTGTCATGTTTGCGTTAATATTTGCCCTTACATTCAGGCGCTGATACTCGTCGTTATTATACACCACAATACCATTCTGCTTATACGCTGATCCTGACAAGAGAAATTGTACTTTATCAGAACCACCACTGGCAGCAACCTGCAGACTTTGGGAATGGCCTGGCTCGAACAGTTCATCCAGCCAGTTAGTATTGGTATACTTGTTATTTTGTTTGAAGGTGGTATAAGGATTGGTGCCGGTAAAACCTGAATTGTTCCATGCTTCTTCTACCTTGCCGAGATACTGGTCTGCGTTCAGCAATGTAGGCAAGTTCGTTGCCTTCTGAATACCATAGTAATAATTAAGATCCACTTCTGTTTTGCCCGTTCTGCCGCTTTTTGTAGTAATGACCACTACACCTGCAGCAGCTCGTGAGCCATAAATAGCAGCCGCAGAAGCATCTTTTAAAATAGACATTGACTGTATGTCGGATGGCGCCAGGAAAGTAATATCTCTGGAAGGTACCCCATCAATAATATACAATGGACTGTTATTTCCAATGGTACCCTCCCCACGGATACGGATACTGATGGGATCGCCTGGCGCACCGGTGCTTTGGGTGACCTGAACACCTGCCACTTGCCCCTGCAAAGCCTGTGTAACATCGTACACTCTCCTTTTTTCTACATCACCCATATTTACGGTAGAGACAGCACCTGTAATAGATGTTCTTCTTTGGCTGGTATAACCTACCACCACCACTTCATCCATTGAGGAAGATGTGCGATGCATGACGGCATTTACCGTTCCGCCTGTAACAGGAACGGTTAGTGGCGCAAGACCAATACTGGTCAATTGAAGGATTTTAGCCCCGTTAGGAAGCAGCACAATTGTAAAGTTTCCGGCAGAATCGGTTGTTACGCCATTTGAAGTATTCTGCTGTACTACACTAACTCCTTCAACGGCTGTTCCCACATCATCGGTAACCTTACCATTTACAGTCTCCTGTGCAAAACTTACCAAGCAAAATAACAGGCTCATTAATAGTGCTGCTAAAGGTAGCAATCGTTGCATATATTGAAATTTGAGGTTAAAAAATAATTGAGTTAAGAGCTACATCGCTTTAGCAGCTATAAGGGGTATTCCTGCTTTTCCGTTTAATACAAAAGAAACCGTAAAGGCAGATACCTTTAGATGTGTTGCTATATCATGAATAGGCGCCCTCTTTTCCATAGGTAGTATTTTTTTTGAATATAAAACCTGTTAGCACACCTCAATGTTTTTATGGGATATTCGTTAATAAGCAGTAAATCCAGAAGTGCAGCTTTATTTATGGCATTGCTAAATCGATTTAGTAAAGTAAAACACTTCTTTCTAATTAACAAACTTTTTTTTAATTTGAAAGAAGTTGATTAAAAAGCATAATAAGCTCCCAGCCTTAAAGGGGGTGTAAGACAGATACCGAGTAGAAGGAGAGTAAATAGGGAGTTTGATAGGAGTAAATAGGGAGGAGATTAGGTATATGTTAGGTATATGTTAGGTATAACTTAAGTATAACTCAGGTATAGCTCCCAATTGGCCAAGGATTTTGGAGGTGGGAATTTGTGGATTCAGGATTGTGGATTCAGGATATTCATAGTACGATTTATGAGTAATGGAAACGGAGAAGATTGAGTTGAAACAAGTACCTTTAGCAATGGATTGAACTGCAAGTAATAGCATGCCCCACGGGCCAACAAGACCTTTCATAAGATGTTTTGTATATTCATATAGTACTACGATTACCAATGAACCTCAGTAAACTACTATATATAGTTTTATTATTTGCAGGGCTGCTTGTTTTAAGTGTTCAACAGTGGGGATGCAGCAAAGAATTCAGCTATGAAGGAGGTGATACAACAGCTATAACCGATACCACAGTTATAACTGATACCATATCGCAGAACGACAGTACCCCAACACCGGAGCATATTATATATTGCTCTTTATGTAATGAAGAGGATGATTTGAAATTGGGAACCTGGAACTTCAAAAACGATCAATCTTATTTTTGTGGCACTACCACCAGCGCAGGTATAATTACAAATACAGATTTTACCTTCTTCGGTCCTTCTGCCTGTTCTACGGACAGCGGTATTGTAATAACAGCATACATGCCTGTGCCTCTTGATAAGGATAAGTCAAATATTACTACCCACAATGTAGCATTTTACTATTATGACCATAAAGGCAGCAAGGACATGTTTATCAAGCTTAATCCGCTTCCTTTTTCATTAACTGTTAGCAGTTATGTTAAGTCAACAGGCATTACAACGGGCACTTTTGGAGGAACAGTTTATAAAGCAGATGGAAGCACTACTCAAATCACTGGCGGAAGGTTTATGGTAAAGTTGAATTGAATACAGTGTCAACTAAGTTTGTTTTAGTTTAGAACAAGTCTATTTGGGTGCTGTGAACACAGCAGATGTTTTAAGTACAAGTTCTTACAGATAGATCTTGTCTTTCTTTTTTCTCTTGAAAGAAAAAAGAAACAAAAAAGTTCAAGCACGGCTGATCGCTCCGCGCATCCGTGCGGGCCACCGCCTCCCCATTGCCTAAGGTGCAGCTATTATTTGGGACTTTACTGTTTGGCTAACATGGTGCAGGTGTGGAGTGATGGATACAGTACTGTTTGGAACGTAGCCTTCGGCATCGGGTGGCAGACTGCGTACCCTTACTTAAGGGAAACGAAAGGTGGGGTGTAGTACATGGTTTACTTAATACGTTTAGAAGTAGTGGCCCCAGCAGAGACGAAACAGCCCGCAGAAATCTGATGTAATTTAGTAGACAACGTAGTGAATACAGTGTAACTTAAATATGTTTTAGCTACAGTACATCTGATTTGGGTGCTGTTTAGATGGTAAGCACTTTAGGTGCAATTGCTTACAGATAGTGGTTATTCTTCTTTTTTTATGATAAAAAAAGAAACAAAAAATATGAATGGGATAATGTTTATTCATGATGGCATTCTATAAGACTTATAGTCAACGTTGCGCGCAGGCTTATTTCGTGAATACTTGTAAATTTTTATTGGTCTCAGTGAGCCCGTTACGGGTGCAAACGGCTGATCGCTCCGCGCAGTTATTCGTCATAATGTTTTTTATTGGTCTCAGTGAGAATAGTTCGTGCTGGCCAACGCCGCCCTATTGCCTAAGGTGCACCTTTATTGCTTGGTGGCACTGTTGGGCTAACATGGTGCTACTCCTTATTTGACAGGTATTTAATGATTAGGTTGGTTGCCTTTGGCCTTACACTTTGAACAGCGGAGGCATACTTAGCTGAGATTGGAAAGGTGGATACGTAGCTTATTGCAGGTTGGAGGATTTATGTTTACCAGTGGGGACGTTACGTTTGGGTTAGCTTCTATTAGTGAAGCTTGATTTATTTGATAGTAGATGATGGCTATTGTAAAGGTATTTAGTTGACAGTGTAGTGAATAAGACTTTTGAAGATATATTTCAAGACCTATATATTGCCAAACACGGAGAGGTATTGCTTCGCAATTGTTAATTGAAAACACTTTAATAGCATTTTTTAAGTCAAAAGGATAACAGGGATGGCCCGTTCCACAATAATTCACCTTTACTTTATCAAAAAAGCCCTATCTTCTCGCCCTCAATCCTTTCATTCTGCCGATACGCAACTGCTTATACCAAAACCTCTGCATTACATTATTACTAATGTTGGCGTTTCCATTGTTCTCATCTGCACAATTAGTAGCCGGTTTTACTGCAAATGGTAAAAACGTTAGTAATGGAGATACGCTGCATGTGTGCACAGGCAATTCTGTCAGCTACTTTGCAACAGCAACCGGTGTTAACAATATTGCCTGGAACTTTGATAATGGAACCAGTACTACTCAGAATGGCTTTGGCCCCTTCGGTATTAATTACCCAAAAGCCGGATTGTATAAAACGATACAAAATGTAACCAGCGCAAGCAATAAAAAAGACTCGATGCAGGTATTTGTAAAAGTATCTGATAAAGACCCGAACCTGAAAGCAGGTTTTACTTACACGCCCAACACGAACGATAAATGTGCCAGTGAGAACTATCAGTTCGCTAATACCTCTACCGGTAACAACCTTACCTACAACTGGGATTTTGGCGATGGCACTAATAGTACTATAAACAATCCGGTACACCAGTTTAATACCGCGGTAGGCGCCAGCGGAACTCAAACATTTACAGTAAGACTTATCGTGACGGATGCCAACGGCTGCTCTGATGTTATCAGTAAAGACATCACTGTTTTAAAAGTTCCGGATGCCTCTTTAACCAACGATCCTGCTAATGCTGACTTCAATACGGTACTTTTCAACGGGCTGGAAACATTTCAACACTGCGAGCGGCTGCCAAATTATACTTTCATATTTAAAAACAAGTCTTCCACCACTTCCATCAATACAACATACAATATTGACTGGGGCGACGGCACTCCGGGTGAGACACACGACAACTGGGGCCTGGGAGATACAATACAGCATACCTATACACTTGGATTACATGTAATTACCGTTAGTGTAACCGGCACAACCGGCTGTATCGGAATCAAGAAATATAATGTGTTTTTAGGTTCGGCACCGGGAGGCTCATTTGGTGTAGCCAACAATGATCTTGATTTTTGCGTAGATAGTGCCGCCACCTTTTTTATAAATGATGCTGAAAATAATCCCCCTGGCACCATTTACCAGATTCATTTTGATGATGGCTCTGTAGATAGTATTTACCAACAGCCTCCGCCGGGTGCAGTAAGGCATAGGTTTACAGCCTCGTCGTGTACCAACCCAAACGGATATTTTACTGCCACCTGTTATATTTCCAATCCATGCTTTACCCGGCAAATTATCATACCCAGATTCTACGTATCAGGCAAGCCATCTGCCAGTATGTCCATTAGTCCGGATACGGTTGCCTGCTTAAATACCAATGTTACCATAGCCAATACTTCCAACTTTGGGAGCATCAGTGGTAGTAACGGATGCTCCAATACCGGCGAGCAGGTATGGTCTATTTACCCGGCTACGGGATATACTATTGAATCGGGTGATACAGGCAAATTGAATGGATCTGAAACAGATTGGACAAGATGGAAAAATGGTTCTCCAACTCTTAATATCAAGTTTACAGCAACAGGTACTTACAACATCACACTTTATATTACCAACATGAAGTGCGGGCTGGATCAAGTAACACAGACCATTTGCGTAAGGAATATCCCGGAGGCTGCATTTACAGTTGGCGCACTTAACCAGTGTGGCACAGATACCATTACTTTGAAAAATACTTCTGTAGCCGGCGGCTGTTCCGGAGACAGCTATAAATGGAGCGTCAATGCTGTGCAGGACGATTGCGCGCCAACAGATGCACCACAATTTGTAAACAGAACTACTGACAGCACCGCTTCGCCTGATGTTTGGTTCAAGCAGCCAGGGAAATATGCGATACAGCTACAAAGCCTTGCACTGCATACCGGCAATACCTGCTTCAATAACAGCGCAGATACGATTATTATCAAAGGAAAGCCAACAGTAAGTATCAATACTATTCCAGTCATTTGTATAAACAGCAGCATCACCCCAACAGCAACTGTGAAGGATTGTTATTCGGATAAAGAACCGACCTATAAATGGACTTTTACCAATGCCAGTATAAAAGACACCAATGTTTTGAACCCGGGACCAGTCTTATATACGCTTGGTGGTTTGCAGCCCATCCAATTGTCTGTAACTAATGGCTGTGGTACAGTAACGGATTCTGCAAATGTAAACGTTGTAGCAAATCCACTTGCCAATGCCGGTGCAGACAGTGCTTTTTGTAGTGGGCAATCTATTACAATTGGTGCACCTTCAATTCCTGGTTATAGTTATCAGTGGGCGCCAGGTATTGGCTTAAACAGCACCAGCATAGCAGATCCTACAGTTCAGTTAAGCTATACAGGCAATAATGCAGATACAGCTTATACTTATGTTGTAAATACCTCAATAGGCGCTGGCTGTTCAGCAACCGATACGGTAAATCTGAAAGTAAAAAAGGGGCCTACCGTAAAGATCACTTCTTCCAGGCTAAACCTGTGTAGCGGAGATAGCGCCTTACTGATAGCGAATGGCGCAAACAGCTATACATGGTCGCCTTCACCCGACCTCAGTACTACATCGGGCGATAGTGTAAAGGCTACGCCGCTATCTGATGCTCAATACCTGGTAACCGGCACTTCAGTAAATGGCTGCAGCGACACTGCAAGTATTAATATAGTAGTAAAAGAAGGTGCAAAAGCTGAATTCAGTGAGAGATTCCGGTCTGGCTGTGCACCTTATAATTTAGATAGTATTATTACAGTAACTACCTACGAATCTTTAAACGACCAATACAACTGGTATATCAATGATCATCTTTTTGACACAAACAACAGTGGTGCACCACCTTCTTACCCATTTGTAACTGCCGGGGATTCCATCAAAGTACAATTACTTACAACCAGCTTATTTGGATGTAAGTCTGACACCACCGTCCCTGTTACCTTTTATACCAATAATGTTATCAAAGCCCAATTCCTGCTAAGCAACAAGGGAGGTTGCGAGCCTGATAGTATCAATATTACTAACACCTCCAGTATTATAGACAACAGTATTAATTTCTTATGGGATTTTGGAAACGGGCTTACCAGTAATGAGCCACAACCGGGAAATATTATATTTAATACCGGGGTGAATAGCAGGGACACTATTTATCATATATCGCTTACTGCCAGCAATGTTTGTGCTACGGATACCTATACAGATAATATTTCCTTATTAGCAAAACCAGTAGCCCGCTTTGGCGTTGACAGCAGCTTTGGCTGTTCCCCACTACAACTGAATATCATTAATACCTCACTTGGCAACCCTAAAATGTATTACTGGGATTTTGGGGATGGCAGCAGCACTAACACCAGTTCAAAAGTCCCGCTACATCATCAATACACGACAAATGTACTGGATACATTTACTTTACGGCTGGCAGCAGAAAACACCTGTGGTCTCGATACTTTATTGTTACCCATTGTGGTTGCTCCTAATAATATTATTCCGCAGATAAATGTTTTCGGCGACAACCTCTATGGATGCGCGCCGCACAGTGTAACCATCAACAACAATACTATCGGGGCTACCAGCAGTACCTGGGACTTTGATGATGGCACAGGCACTACCTTACCGGGCAATATTGCTTCCATAACTCATGAATACAGTGATACAGGCGTATATCATATTAATGTAAGGTTTACAAATGGGTGTAGTAATGCGTCGGACAGCCAGCAGGTAGTAGTGGTCTCACGCCCGAAAGCAGCGTTTGAACTGCTCGACAATGCATATAATAACTTTCTGTGTCTTGGCGATTCTACACGCATTAATATTACTGAGCAGACCGGCGACTTTAACCGTTTATACTGGGGTGACGACAACCTTTATTATTCACCGCCTACGTACTCCCACCTGTATAAAAAAGCCGGGATCTATACTATAAAATTGTATGCAGAAAGAGTAAACGATATTGGCGTTGTATGTGCGGATTCTACTTTTAAAGTTGTCAATATTGGCGCAAAGCCCATTATTGATGTACATAGCGATAACGAGATCGTTAACTGTCTTACTCCGGCTTCGCAATTATATGCTTCCGGTGGGGTGGCTTACAACTGGTCTCCATCTGAAAGCTTATCTAATAGCCGAATAGCCAATCCAAAAGCCACACCCAATGAGAGTACTACTTATCATGTACAAATTAAAGGCAGCAGCGGTTGTGTATTGGAAGACTCTGTAAAAGTAGTTGTTGACTTTAGTAAAGGCAGTAGTAAAGATTTTGTTGCATCCGCATTTACCCCTAATGGTGATGGGTTGAATGACTGCATACATGTATTGAAAACCACGGTGAATGGGTTACCTATCCAGTTGCTCGAGTTCACTATTTATAACCGCCTTGGTCAAAAAGTTTTTTCCACTACCAATACAGGCGAGTGCTGGGATGGCTCTACAGGTGGACAAAAACAACCGGCAGGCGCCTATGTCTATACCTTACTGTTGAATTCTATTTGCACCAACAACCAAACACTACGATTAAATGGGACAATTGTGTTGATTCGGTAAAAGGTTCGCATTATACAACCTTCGACATGAGGATCAGGATTTATAAGATTATTATTCAGCTAAAAGTCTGCTGCACCATTTGCCAGACGCTTTACAATCTACCTGCCAGGCTTCCTAACATAACAGGTTATTACCCTGCCAAAAATTTACTATACCATTTACCGGAAGCCTTTATGATTCTTTTTTGTGTTTCAAAGTCTACATACACCAATCCAAAGCGTGGACGGTAGCCTTCTGCCCATTCGAAGTTGTCCATAAAGCTCCAGATAAAATACCCGGTTACCGGCACGCCTTCGCATTTAGCTTTTAATACTTGCTGCAAATGTTCCTGTATATAGTTGATACGCCTGCAATCATGGATCACGCCATCTATAATTTTATCGGGGAATGCTGCGCCGTTTTCCGTTACTACAATTTCTTTTACACCTTCATAGGCAGCATATTGCTTTCAGCATGTTGTAGATACACTCCGGATATATTTCCCAATTCATGAGGGTAGTTTCTACATTACGCTTATTCGCTTTAATGATCTTTGCATTGATGTATGGCATAAAATAGGTGTGCTTTACTATTTCGCGCGTATAGTTCTGAATACCTATAAAATCCATATCAAAAGCCAGCTTCTTTTCATCGTGCTGCTGCATGTATTTTTCTATCTGCACCAGGATGCTTAGATCCCTGGTGGGATAACCTAAACCTAACAACGGTTCAATAAATGTTCTATTGAGCAGTACATCCGTTCTTTGAGCAGCCAGTATATCCAATTCATTGCTGCTGTAGGGCTCTATCAGAGAGCAGGAGAAAGTGGTACCAACCTTACTATGCGGCAGTACACTTTTAACAGCTCTGCCGCCTTCTGCCTGGCACAGTGCCGCATGGTGTGCTGCACTTAAGAAGTTGGACAATCCTCTCCTGCCGGGTGCATGGATGCCTAAGAAATAACCGGCACCGGTAAACACCATCGGTTCATTCAATACCATCCAGTGCTTTACCCGGTCACCAAAATACCTGGCGCAGCATTCGGCATAACGGCTAAACCAATTAACTACATCTCTGTTGGTCCAGCCCCCTTTTTGTTCCAGTGCATGCGGCAAATCCCAATGGTATAGCGTAACCCACGGTTCAATGCCCAGTTCCAGGCAAAAATCAATCATGCGGTTGTAGAAGTCAAGCCCCATGTGATTGACCTTCCCGGTGCCTTCCGGAAACAAGCGGCTCCACGACAGAGAAAAGCGATAGTTGGTGATATTGAGGCTGCGCATAAGCACGAGGTCCTGCGTATAGCGGTGGTAAAAATCGCATGTACAGTTAGCATTCTGGTTGCCTGCAACCTTTCCTTTGATATTAGCAAACACATCCCATATAGAAGGACCTTTGCCATCTATGTTATAAGCACCTTCTATTTGATAAGCCGCTGTAGAAACGCCCCATTTAAAATCTTTTCCAAAAGCGTTTTTTGATATTTCCATTGGTTAACCGGCCAGGTGTCCTATCAGTTTGTTCAACAACAGGATCCTGAATTTTTTAAATGAGTGAACAGGCTTTGCGGGTTTAAGTACAATAGCCTGGTATTGTTGTATTACCATGTTGATGATCTTTCTTGTTTCATCAGGGTAGACCACCTGAATAATTTCTTTGCTGCGCAACCAGCTCTTTATTTTATCACTGTGCTTTTTCTTCAAGCTCTTTATTACAGGCACCCCCATTTTCTTTAATGCGGCCGCATTGCATTGCTGCTCGTATTGACCTTTCATGGGTATTACCATCAGCTTTTTGCGCAGGTATAAAGCCTCTGCCGGTGTTTCAAAACCTGCCCCGCACAATACCCCTTCTGCGGCAGCCATGCTTTGTATAAAGGCCTCGTTGTAGATGGGCTGAATGGAAATGTTATCCTGCTTAAACTTTGTTTTATTATGCTTGGAGAAGACCTGCCACTGAATGTTTTTAAACTGTGATAATACTTTAATAATCCGCTTATCATCATAGGCCGGCAGATATACGGTATAATGCCCTTTGCTGGCGGGTGTTAATGCCCTTACCTGCTGCCGGATAACGGGTGTATAAATATTATCGTCGTACCTCTTAAAGTGAAAGCCAAACTGCTTAGTAGTTGGTGCATAATACCTCAATAATGCCGTGCCTGCAAGGTCTAATACGGCAGGTTGGGGTGCATGCGGATTAAGTACAGCCGCCTGGTGGCTAAGCCCTATACATACTTTGCGGCGAAGTATACAAGCCCAGGCACTCACAGGCTCAAAGTCATTGATTACTACATCATATTCTTCTACAGGCAGGCTTTTTATTTCCTGCCACAGTTGCTTTAGCTTGCCTTTTTTGTAAGTAGCAACAAGGTCTACCCCACCTTTCTTACCGAATATAAAACTCAAGCCTTTGAGCTTATAAGTAATAGGAAAGCCAAGATCTACATCTGCCTGTATGCCGCTTACCAATACATCTACTGTTCCATGCTCCTGAAGGTGTGGAATAATATCTCTTGCCCTGCTTAGATGTCCATTACCGGTGCCTTGTATGGCATATAGTATTTTCATTAGTTGTATATGATGTTTTGAACCACAGAATTTGAACCACAAAGACACAAAAGGCACAGAGGAGCACAAAGGATAAAGAAGATTTCATTTAGGTATATTTTCTTTAAGTCTTATAGTACAGTTTCTAAAAGGAACGGTTCATCAGATTAAACTCTATCAGCATCTCGTCAAATAACTCTTCATTACTGGGCAGTTCTTCTTCCTGTTCATCCATTACAAAGTCTGTTTCGTTGTACTGGTAAATACTCCATTGTCCATTGGTGTATTCCAGTGCAGTGAGGTTCTCGATCCAGTCGCCAGAGTTAAGATACATAATACTGCCATTCTGGTTGGTAATTTTTCTCATTTCAGGTTTATGTATATGTCCGCACACTACATAATCATACTCGTTGTAAATACCAATATCAGCAGCCGTATCTTCAAAATGGTTAACAAACTTTACGGCAGTCTTTACACCATTCTTTATTCTTTTTGATAGTGATATTTTACCCTTATGCAGTATCCTTTCGGATATAAAATTTACAAAGCGGTTGATGAGTATAAGGGTATCATAACCATGAGCGCCCAGCTTTGCCAGCCATTTGGAGTGTTGCATGGTTACATCAAATACATCACCGTGAAAGATCCAGGCTTTTTTATCATTGTCCAGGTTCAGAACTATCTTATTGGTAATTTTAAAAGAGCCCAGGGTAAAGCCATTGAATCTCCGAAGCATTTCATCGTGATTGCCCGGCAGGTAGTAAATCTGTACATCATTGCTGATGAGCTTCATAATGTACTTTACTACTTTCATATGGTTTTTAGGCCAGTAGCTTTTGCTGAACTGCCAGATGTCTATGATGTCGCCATTGAGCACCAGTATTTTTGGCTGGATGCTTTTAAGATATTGGAGCACTTCTTTTGCATGACAGCCATAAGTACCTAAATGGAGGTCGGATATAACCGCAACATCAACTTGTTTTTTAGACTGTTTCATACGCGTTTGTATTGGATAACGGAGGATAGCATGCAAGTTGGATAATGTATGTGTCTAAATTGTTAGCAGAAGTTTATGTAATTATTACCCAATTTGTATTACAGGTATATACTTTATATTATTCACGCTTTAAAATGCGAGTATCTGCATAAAGATTTTATGTTGTATAGTAAGGATATAGTATTGTAAATAGGGGATAGTATTAGTATGATTGACATGCGAACCTAGCAAAGAATGCAGTGAATATAGTACTTATACACCTTTCCATTTTAAAGACATGGAACAGTTAGTTGGGTTTCACCTAAGGGAAGAATGATCGCCTACAGCCGCGGGGCATCAGCTAAGCTGCACAGGACCGGAGTAAAGAAGACCCCACGGTGACATCATAGAATCATAGGAACATAGAAGTAAGCACATACAAAGCTATAAGACCTCCCGCCTAAACCGCGCAGGCAGCAAATTATTTCAACTGTGTCCCGGTGATTTCTTATCTAATTGAAAACAACACCTGGTATTCAATCTACACTGTCCAACCATAAGGCACATACTCATTGTCAAAGCTGCCATCATCATAGAGGTTAACCATTGCATAGCCATTTGCTGTACGATAACGCATGCCCTTCCACCAGTTACCACACACTGCACCGTTGGAGATATAGGTAACACCATTATACTCTATTTGCTCATACAGGTGGATATGACCGCTAAGACAGAGCTTTACATTGGGGTATTTATCAAATACCTGGATGATACGTGGTGCATCGGTGTGCATTGAGCCAAGTCCTAATACATAGCCCTGATCTTCTTTCATTTTGTTATCTACCACTACAACAGCGGCAGACATAATGGGTGCATGCGATACAACAATCACCGGCGTAGTGGCAGGTGTAGCTGCAAGGTCCTTTTGCAGCCAGTCATATTGTGCTTCGTCGAGCATACAGGTGTACCAGGTACCATCTGTTTTAGGCTGAATACTATCGAGGACTATAAAGTGCCAGCCTCCTTTATCAAAACTGCGGTATGGGGTAGCAAGCTGCATCTTTTCCATAGCGTATTGCTTGCCATACAGCGGGTCTTCTTTTTGTCCAAAGCCCCAGCAGTCGTGGTTACCAATACAATATTCTATTGGCAAAGAATTGTCTTGCCTGAAAATGTCCTGCCAAAGTTTCCATTGCACCTCTACCCTATCCTTAGGCTGCTTCAGAGCATCGAAAATAGAGTCGCCACCACTCATTATAAAGGAAGGCTGATCTTTTTGAGATTGCAGGTGGTGAAGACATTTGGCTAAACCTGCCGGTGCATTCAGCTCGGGCTCCAGATGCACATCTGTAAGGTGTGCAAAGCGTAATATTCTCTTTTTAGCTTTGTTGCTTTTATTATCCTTTTGCGCCAGCACATCTGCACCTAAGCCTGCACCAAACAAGGCAAGCAAGCCGGTTTGCTTCAGCAGTTCTCTGCGACTAATCATAGTTTTTGATTTGGGGAGCTAATGTAATTAAGACAAAAAGGTAAGTGATTATTTGTATAAACAATTAATGATTACTTCATAATAAACAAAAAAGCCCGGCAGGAATACCGAGCACCATTGCACATGAGAAAAAGCTTTCTGGGGCAAAAGTGATACTGTAGTATGAACTTAATGTAAACTGTAAGTTAAGTAATTAAGAAAGTTTATGAATAAGGCAAAAAGCATTAGTTGTTTTGGAGCAAGCACTACATAAAAGAGGCATCAACTGAGCTTTATAACAGGAGCAGATACGAAGGAAGCAGGGAGTTGCTTAAGAGTTAGACAGGAGGAGATACCGAGGAGATCTGGTATAACTTAGGTATAAGTTAAGTATAAGTTAGGTATAAGTTAGGTATAACTAAGTACGTTGTTACAAAAATATGTTTAGTGTAAAGTGTTTAAATGCTGTATACATCTAGGGTATT
>CAWFUV010000047.1:0-64675 GCA_963819045.1 uncultured Chitinophagaceae bacterium
TAACGTTGCATACTAATACAAGTTCATCTCTAAGATACTCTGTGTACTTAATTCCCTTTGTCTTCGATTGGCCTTCAATCAAGCCAAGGTCGATGTCATTATTCAACAATGCGTGCTCTATTTGCTCGGTGTTGCCATTCAGCAGCTTCACCTCCACTTCCTTATACTTCTTATGGAATTCTGCCAATGCAGAAGGTATAACGTATTGGCTGATGGTAGTGCTTGCACCAAGATGTAATAAGCCTGTATGGGTGTCAGAAAAGCTGTTTAAGTCAAACTCCATCTTCCGGTAAATCTGGAATAATTGTTCAGTGTATTGTAGCATTACCTTTCCTTGCTGGGTTAGCTTAATTTGATTTCCCTGCCGTTCAAACAACTCTACCTAAAGTGTTGCTCCAACTCCTGTATATGCCTGGTTACTGCCGGCTGTGTAATAAACAGATCGGCAGCAGCTTTAGTAAAACTTAACCGCTTTGCTACAGTATAAAAGACCTTAAGTCTGAAATCAAACATTGCAATTGGGTTTAAGATGCAAAGCTATTGTTGAAGACGGTTATGATAAAAGGTTTGGAAAAGTAAGTAATGTTATTATGTACGATGTAGAGTGGAATTTACGATACAAGATTTACGAATTACGATTTAGGAGAGATTGCACCACCGTATATTTACAGCCCTGTACGCTACTTGCTGCCAAAGACTGCTTTTTACCCCAACTATATTAAAAAAGACGTAGGATGATCGAAGGATGGACGTAAAAGGATATACGGCTCAGATAGGGAGAAAGCAGGGCTTTGGCAGGGCTTTGTCATGAACTATCCATGACCTTACTATGGCTTTACCATGACTTTAGTATGGAGGAGCATAGACTTTAGGCGGTATTTTCTAAGAAGATGATAGTTGACAAAGAAAAAGTACTTTTTGCAGGATTTGTTCTTACATAAAAATAAAAGCTACCGAAGTAGCTTTTACCTGATCGTATTTATCAATAATTATTTCTTGTCGGGTGCTGGTGTAAATCTTATACCAGATTCAAATAGGTAGCCTGATGCCAGTTACCGGTTGCCAGTTGCCGGAAATGAACTGCAAGCTTTGAGCAGCATATACAATACTACCAAACTGAAATTGGTATTAGATAAGGTTTTGCCACCTTTCTCCTTTTACTACCAGTTACCTTCCTGTTCTTTATTGGTTCTTTCTAACGGCTTGGGTAGATTTGTTTTCCAGTTCTTATCATACCACACAAAGAAAGAAAGCCAGCCTGTACGCGCCACCCGCATTAAGTAAGGCTGCAACGCTATTAAGAATACCGCATTGAAAGCAAGCCAGTAAAATACACGGTTGTCATAAATAGAAAAGCCGATGGTCAACCACCAAAGTATAAAAGTAGCTACGCTCAATGCAACAGTCAGTGCATAACTCACAAAGCTGGAGCCAAAATAAAAGCCTACTTCTATGTCCAAAGGCTGACCGCAAACGGGGCATGCCTTATTCATTTTCATGGTGTTCTTTAAATGCCATGGGTTCTTGTCCTGAAACATATCTCCTCTCCTGCATCTTGGACATTTACATAAAAAGAGATTGAAGATGCTGGGTTTATGCCCACTGTTAGGCATATCGATATTGTTTGTTTGATGAAGCGTTACCGTTCCCATATTGTTATTTTTTAATGATCTGTTTTCTGAATACTTCAGGAGTTACCCCTTCGTACTTTTTAAAGAATTTGGAGAAGTAAGAGTTATCTGCAAAGTCCAACTCAAGGGCTATTTCGGAGATGGTCATTTTTGCGTTTACCAGCAACCGCTTAGCTTCCAGCAATACCCTGTCTCTTATTAACTCGCCTGCTGAACGACCTGTCAGATCTTTGCTCAATGCGTTCAAATGATTGGGCGTTACATACAGCATGGCTGCATAATCCTTAGTGAGCTTCTTTTCTTTATAATGCAGGTCAATAAGCTTTTGGAAGTTCCTTAAAAGGACGGAATTATAATTGCCCTGATGCTTATCATTTCCGTTGCCTGCATAACGGTTAACCAGGATAAATAACTGCACTAAAGCTGCTCTTGCATAATCATCTTTCAACTCGTTTGTTGAATTACCTTCCCGAACAACCGTTTCAAGGATATGTTCCACATCTTTTCTACCTTCTTTAGGCATGTCAATAACCTGTTCATTTGCAATACCCGAAAAGAAACTAAACTGGTCAAGGTATCTTGAATCAGCTATCAGTGCCTGTATATATGTTTCTGAAAAGTTCACAATATACCCGTCTGGCTGTGTCTCAAAATCCCATGTATGCACCTGTCCGGGAATCATAAAGTATATCTGTCCGGCTTCAACCGGAAAAGTGATGAAGTCTATGGAATGATTGCCTGTTCCTTTTGAGAAATAGACCAGATGATAAAAGGAATGTTTGTGGGGGAAATGCAGATTCTTATGCTCCTCCAAGTAATGTGTAAAGTAGTCTGCTACAAAATCCTTCAGGGAAGGTGGTGTATCTTTTAAAGTTGGGATACTATATGTAGGCAGAACTCCTTTTGACATTACCTCTGTTTCTGATGCAAAGCTACCAGAGGGATACCGCTAAGAGGGGTAGTTTTTATGGGTTTTGTGGTACTTTTTACTGATAGGGGATTATTTAGAATAATGGGGCTACTGCCCGTTTGGTGTCAATTGTGTCGGAGATATATAGCTGATAAGAATAAGGCTATCCTGCTAATAATGAAGTTACAAACTTCATAGAAAAGCCAGCGAAGCGGAACACTTGGCTGAACAGGGAGATCTTATCCAGAGCTTGTTTAGGCTTAAAAATGCCGCTTTACAAATCTACTACCAAAAAAATTCCTGAAAATATTATGCACCGCCTCAATTACAATACTTACAATATGAAGACTGTAGTTATCCACATTCTATGCTCGCAGGGACGTTATGTCATATCGTTCCGGCAAGGTATTTTTGTCTTCGCACTTTACTTTCCAAGTAGTTGATAATAATTACTAAACACTATCCCCATTTTAATCTATCACTTTAAATCTTATAAATAAATTGAAATGTCTGAAATAAGAATTAATTCAATCAAGATCAAAAACTATCGCTCTTTCGGTGAAGAACAAGTATTTTACTTTCCAAATAAAAATTATAAGAAGCCAGTAGCAATTGTTGGCTATAAAATTATGGAAAGACTAATTTAATGAATTGTATTTTATATGGAGTTGGTCAAAAGTTTGTATCAGAAAATACTTTCACTAAAGCAGATTTGCATAACCTTGATTATAAAAATTTGATTGAAATTACTTCTGACTTAGATGCTTCTGAGTATATAGGTAAAAATTGGTGTGGGCAAGATGAGATTGAGTCCATAAGCGGTATTCATAAACTTAGTGTTACATTAGAAGATAACGAATTAAAATCAACAATGAAAGAGTCATTTTTTGGTTCAAATAAACACTATAACATTTTCAATATTAATTTTCATTGTATTAAAGATGAGATTTCAACAAGGAAAACAAGTTGGGGGAACTCTTACTTCCTTCTTAGCAAAGCATATAAAGAAGATTGTTGATAATGATTTAGGGATGAAAAAGAAAAAAGAAGTTTTTGAAACAGAAGTAAGTGATGCAACAATGAAGGTTTTGGAAGATTCAAATTTATATACGTTTATAAATTGTATTAAGAAGTATTATAAGAAGAATATTAGCGAAAACCACTGTGAAGTAAAGTTTAGTCTTCCTGACTATGAAGATATTTTTCTTCAAATGATGTTTAAAGTAGGACTAAATTGTTATAGTGATAAAGATCCAAAACTAGTTCCGATAAGTCATTTTGGAGATGGTTATATTTCTATGTTTGTTATGGCAGTTATTCAGGCAATAGCTGAAAGTAATTTAGAAGACAAGTGCTTATTTTTATTTGAAGAGCCTGAAAGCTTTTTACACGAGAATCATCAAGAATATTTCTACAAAATGGTTTTATGTGAGTTAGCAGAAAAGGGGCATCAGGTTATCTATACCACTCATTCTGATAAAATGGTAGATATTTTCGATACTCAAGCGATTATAAGAATTGAATTTGATGAAAACAAAAAGCAGACAGAAATAAGATGTAATAATATAAAACAACTTTCACCAAAAATTAATATTTTAGAAGAAGAACTAATGCCACTTAAATACCCGGATGATTATAATAGCTTTATTAAATCAATAGAACCTAATCTTAATAGAATTCTTTTTAGCAGAAAAGTTTTATTAGTAGAAGGACCTAACGATGTAATGGCTTATAAATATGCTATCGAAAAAAAAGTTGAAGAAATAACAGGTAAGAAAAAGTATGCACAAACATATTTAAGTTTTTCAAATATAGCAATTATACCTCATCATGGAAAAGCAACTGCACTACTTTTAATAGAGTTATGCAAACATCTTAAGCTTGATTATTTCGTGATAAATGATTGGGACTTTGAAAATGAATTTATTATTCAGCTATATGCATTTGACAATGAAAACGATCTAAAAATGAGTGATATGTATTTATTTGATATTGGAAATGATAAGACAGAGAAAAGTAAACTAACAATAAATTGGAAGTTATTAAAAAATGCAGGAATAGATAAAATACATTTTAATATAAAAAAACTAGAAGAAGTATTAAATTGTTCATTCAGTAATAAAAGTAGTATCAAACTTTGGGAGCACTTGAATAATGTTGAACAATTTATTAAGGATTTTTTCCCTTTTCAATTAGAACAATTTTTGGAAATTAATACTATAAAGGTGAATGACAATGTTCAAATGGCAGAAGTGTTCCCGGAGGATGAAGATGATGAATTGCCTTTTTAAACACCTTTTTCAGTGCTCATTTCAGCGAAATTCACAAAGCTTCACTGCTCTTAACTGAAGTTTGCAACTTCAACCCACATTTCTTAATGTGTTACCTCAGCACCATACAAAAAGAGGTAACAAGCATATTGTCACATGCTCGTTACTTCTTAGAATTGATTGAATGGTCACTTTTAAAATAACAGGTGATAAGCCAAACCATTTATTCAGCCAATCACCCTGTCATTATCATTACTAGTCTACTTAACAGCCACAATCTTCACAGGTCCCAACAAACCCGATGGTTGCAACTTTGCATTAGCCTGGTAGAAAGGCATAGCTGTATAGGTGATCTTGTTGGTAACACCGGGTTGTGCATCGCCGATCAGGCGGTTTACCCAAAGGTTGACTACCTTTATTTCCACTTTGTTAGCACCAGCTTTCACTGCATGGGTTACATCTACACGGAAAGGTTTTTTCCAAATCACACCTAATGGCTTTCCATTTACTGTTACTTCTGCAAGGTTCTTTACATCCCCTAGGTCTAACCATACTTGCGAACCTTTGGTGAGTGCATTGGCAGGCACATTGATGGTCTTTGTGTAAGTGGCTGTACCGGAGAAATATTTGATACCAGCATCATTGTTTTCTGTATAGGAAGTCAACTTGATTAAATGTGGCACTGGCAGGTGCACCACGGTTGGGCTGGAAGGTTATATTCCATGGACCTTCTACTGTTGCTATGTCTTTTTCTGTTGTTGGAGGAAGTGTAACGGATGTCTTTGTTGCAGGTTCCTTGAACACTACAAATACTGCATCATTGGGTTGTAATGGCAGTGTTACTTTGGTAGTACCATTAGCAATAGTATAAGAAACATCTTCTGTTTTACCTGTTTCAGGATGCCAGAGCTGCGGCATCTTTCCGGTCATGCGGAAGGTAGCTTCCACCTGCTGAGCACTGTCGTTGCGGCTATTTACCCAGTACAAATCTCCATCAGCCAACTTACGGTGCACATACAGCAACTTAGTGCTTTGCTGAGGTTTGGTATAGGTAAAGTCTGGCTGAATGTTTAAAGCAGGTAATACTTCACTCAATGCTTTACCTGTTATCACTTTTGCATTGCCTGCACCCCATACTTCATTTACTAAGCGTTGGAATTCCTGCTGGTCATCTTTCAAACTTGCATCCATTTCCGGCTTTACACCGCTGATGGTAGCCCCATCTTTCACTAACTGTGCTATTTTGCGCAGCACCGGCAATGACATGTTTCTTGCATTACTATCTAATGCCAATACCTGGTAGCTCATGCCACTCCCTGTAACCAGTTTACCATCTTTTACAGATAACAGATTGATCAGCGCATCGGCATTGATAAAATCATAGTTGTAGCCTTCGGGCACATCGGGTAGTTTTCCTCCAAATAAAGCAGTGATGTTATTGTCTTCACCATAGTAGTACACTACATCGGCAATAAACTTACCCTGCTGCAACAGGTAAGAGCTACGGGCCAGGTAATCTGTCCATGCTTTAGCCTGGTTAGCCCAGGTTTCATGACGGTTGAACCACTGACCAAAAGGTCCAAGACCAAGCCCGGGTATCTTATCATCTACTGGCTGGTGAGCAGAGGTATGAATAACAAAGCGGTTCAGGCCATTAGCCAGTTCAAGGTCTGCAGTGGGTTTCAAATTTCCGGGATAATATGACCAGGCTCCATTGGCTCCAAAGCCAATAGCAGTGAGGGATTCTGCTGCTACAAGGTTTTGCCCGTAGATATGTGCTACTGAGGCAGATTCGCGTATATCAGCTTGTGCCATAGCCTGGGAGGATCCTCCTGCCGTCCACATTGCAGACATAGGAACGGCTGCTTTGCGTTTTACGTCCATGCCATCTACTATGAATGTACGCCCATTCTCATGCGATTCGGTATAGCGTTTCATACCGTATTCAGCCAGGATATCTGTAAGCTGGTCATAGTGGTTTTCTGCGATCAGTTCAGAGATGGTTTTACGCCAGTCCCAAAGGAATTGCTCACTGGCTTCTGTGCTTTTGATGATTGCTCCTGTAAGCACCGGCATCCAGGGAAGCAGGCTGTAACCACGTCTTCTTTGAAACTCTTCAGCCATCTTTGGAGTCCAGGTTTCCTGCCCGGCTTCATAGCTGTCTGTTACCATGTATTTGAGCCCTCTGGCTCCCATCAAGCCACCGGTAGCAGCTTTGTATTGGTTCAGGTAGTTCTCAAAATAGTTCTTTACAGCAGTAGCATCCATCTTATCTACTTCCAGTCCGGTAGCTTCGGGTGAAGCCGGATGGTTTTGCTTGCCGGTGAGTGAATAGCCAAAGCGTACAATCTTCCACTCCCCTGCCGGCGGAGTCCAGTTAAGTGTGCCATCGGCATTCATTTTACCGGTTAAGTCTACTACATCTCCTTCAGCTATTACATCGGTGGTAGCAGGGGTAACATGCTGAGGCAGATCGGTAGCTGCTGCAAAGGCCGCTTTCTCTTCAAAATGGTTGATGCGGGTAACAGGATACAACATAACTTCGGCAATGTCTGTTCCTGCAGGCGGCCTTCGGAGGTGCTCCTCCACCGCCCATTAGGGCACCATAATTCATAGGAGGAGGCGGGTTTTTAAATGTTACGCGGAAGTACTTGGCAGTAGTTGGCGGGATAGCAATGGTTTGTTGCTGAATAACGCCGAGTGGAAGAAAAGTTATCTTACGGAAATTCACTCCATCATCACTCGCTTCCAAACTGCGGTCTTCTGATTGACCAACCAGCCCAAACGTAGACCTGGTGCCACCGCCCACAACAGATACTGCTTTAATGGTTTGTGGTTGTGCAAATTCATATTGTATCCAGGCATAGCCTTTTGCGGTATCTGAGGGCAGTAAATTAGTTGTAGCTAAATCACCGTCTGTTAATTGCTGCAGGGTAAAGTTGCCGCCACTGGAAGTGATCTTCGGATTAAGGTCTGTTAAAGCAACATCAGACTGCCGGTAAGCGATATGCCACTACCGCCACATCTTCGTAGTACTCCGGCGGAGGAGCCACTTTAGCAGTGAACAAATTGGCTTCGGCTGGTAACGGTAAGTTTTGGAAGGTACCTGTGGTAGCCGGGGGCTTAGGCAGGCTACCGGTAAAAGGTTGACCGCCTTTTACGCGTACTTCGCGCCACACCAGCTTTTTCATACCGTCCTTAGCCGGCACCCAGGGTCCACCACTTTCGCTCCAGCCAGGTGAGCCGGCAATCGCCATTTCCAGGCCTAAGGAATCAGCCAGTGCAGTAGCATAATGAAAGGCGTCCTTCCATTCAGGTGTCATAAAGGTTAGGCGCTTCTCTACTATTTGTGGCGTGGTTAAGCCTGCATCGAAATTCTGGAAGCCACCAATACCGGAGCGGGACATCCATGTTAAGTCCTTTTCGGATACCATCTTTGGTGATGTTGCCATTCATCCAGTGCCACCATACCCGCGGGCGGGCAGCATTACCGGGATTTTGGAAGCTTTGCAGCAGTGTATCACTTTTTGTATCCTGCGCATTGGCAGATTGATAGCTAGCTGCAGCAAGCAGTAGCAGGAAAGAGGCTCTTTTGTATTTATTCATAAGCTTATTTTATTTACTTGAGTTTACGTGTTTGTATTCATTGTAAAACCCCTGTGGACACAGGGGTACTTTTGAGATTGCTTGTCCGAACGTTTATGAATACACTTTAGAAAGAACTGTTTTTTAGAACTATAAAGACATGAAGCGCATAAGTTACATGAAATAGTCATTACTTTTCTTTGTGCAGCTCTGTGCTCTTTGTGTCTTTATGGTTCAAATTTTCTTTTAAAAATAAGGGCTCAATAGTGCCTCGCTTGCCGGCAGAGGGAATAATCAATCACCTCGCAGCAGAGCTGATGAGGTATGAAATACATCTGTTTTATTATTCGCAGCAGAGCTGCGGGGAATTGAACCCGTAGAGATTAAAAAGAGAGGACGAGGCTAACAATAAGGCAAAAGATCTCCTGTGCCTTAGCATGAGGACTAATAGCATGTTCATAACAAGCAATTTTAATTGTTACCGTAAAGGATGTTTAAGCAATCAATTCAAATCCGACAAGCATTACTTTAATAATTATTTTGACAACGCTAAGTTAGAAAGCATGATTTCATAACTGTTATGAACTGTTATGGTAGTGTTATAACAGCATTGGGAATGCGTTATCATTACGCAATCATTAGTTCTCACAGATGCAAGCCCCCGAGTCCTAAAGGGGGAGTTATACCAGATTCAAATAGGTAGCATGATACCAGTTACCGGTTGCCAGTTGCCGGTTATGAGCTGTAAGTTTTGGGCAGTGCATATAATACTACCCAAATGAAAATGGTATTATATCCAGCTTTAGGTTGGCTTTGGTATGGAGTAGGGTATGAGGAGATTAGGTATAACTTAAGTATAAGTTAGGTATAAGTTAAGTATAACTCAGGTATAGCTTGTTGATGTAAGATTGGGAATGGGGTGTTTGGATGTACAATATGAGGCATCATAATTCATTTAATGTGAAGACCTTTAATGGCTGGGTTGGGGATTACTCTAAGGCAAGGATGATCTCTACATATCCGGGGTCTCAGCTAAGCTGCAATAGCCGGGAGGTGAAGATCCCGGGGCGACAAGAGGAAAAGGATGTTCTTGGCATGTTGCAGAAAACTGCCCCTATATAACAGCTATTGCTTCATCCACTAAATACAGGATAGATTCATAATTTTCTTGCACAGCTTCAGACATGGCTATTTCACAAGTTTTGGTAGAGGAATAATAGCCATCATACTTTTGCTGCTTCACTTCTGTAGCCTCCGCATGTGTAGCAGATGCAGTTAGCTCCGGGAATAAGAAGCCTCTGTCACCCGCCATGCCACAACAGCCTGCATGCCTGGGCACAGTAACAGTCTTTGCAAAATGTTGGGCTACTTTAATAAACTTGTCTTCTGTCTTCATCTTTTGCAAGGAGCAGACAGGATGCAGTACAATATCTTTCTGCTTAGCCTTTACATCCACAAAAGGCATTACCATATCATGTAAGAAATCTACACTATCTAAGATAGTTAATGCATCAAATTGTCGCTTGTTCTCATCACTCAGCACCGGACGAAGATGGTGCAGGGTATAAGCACAGGAACTTACATCTATTACAATGGGCAACGCACCTTCTTTACTGCTTTGCCATAGTTGATTGACTATTTTATTTGCCGTATAACGATAAGCATCCTTAAAGCCTTTTGAAGAGAATATCTGGCTGCAGCAGCTACCCTTTACATTATTCAATACAATAACATGAATGCCCGCCTTGTTGCAAACACTCATAAAGGTCTCCATCAGGTTTTTCTTCTTTCCTTCATAAGTACCCATCACTCTGGAGATACAGGCAGGAAAATATACAATGGTGCTATCTCCTCCTTTCCTTACGGCGTGATTATTCTTTAAAACAGCAAGGCCTGGCGGATGGTGCAGATGATTTGACCATAAAGGCATAGCAGGAATCACTCTTTTCATCCTACCCGTTAGCCGTAGCAATGCACGTTTACCAAATACTTTATTAATACCTGTACCAGACCTTAACGCTACACGGGTAAGCCATTCTACTGCTTTAAAGTGCTTCGCAATCCACAAGGCTCTTTTGTTTGCAGTTGGGGAGTGATTTTCACTCCGCAGTCTCTTAATCAAATCACCAGTGTTGATGTCCACAGGACAAGCAATAGCGCATAGGCCATCCACAGCACAGGTATCTATTCCCTCATACTGATATTGATCCAGTAATAACTTGTAATTGGCTGTGTCACCTGCCAGTTCCAGGTTCTTCAATACTCTTCTGATTACAATCCTTCTTCTGGGCGTAGTGGTAATGTCACGGCTCGGGCATTTATGCTCACAATAGCCACACTCTATACACCTGTCCACTTCTTCTTCAACAGAGGGCATAGCTTTCAGATTCCTGATGTGTGCATCGGCATCTTTATTTACAATAACGCCGGGATTAAGCAGGTTCTGTGGGTCAACTACAGCCTTGATCTTCTTCATGATCTGGTATGCTTCATTACCCCATTCTGTTTCAACAAAGGGTGCCATGTTTCGTCCTGTACCATGTTCTGCTTTAAGGGTACCGTTGTATTTTGTTACTACTACTTCTACTACTTCTTTAATAAAATGGTCGTACCGTATAATTTCTTCTTCGGTATTGAAGGATTGTGTAACAACAAAATGGATATTGCCATCCTTAGCATGACCAAAGATGATAGCATTATCATAATGATATTTTTCAAACAGTGCCTGCAAGTCTAAGATAGCATCACCCAACATGTCAACAGGAAAAGCTACATCTTCCAGTATCACCGTTGTACCACTGGCACGTACCGCACCTACTGCCGGGAATAAGCCTTTACGCATTTTCCATAAGAGATCCTGCTCTTTAGCATCATTGGTAAACACGGGTTCATTCAGCATAGAAAGTTCATAGGATGAAACCAGGAACTGCTTTACTCTTTCCTTCAATGTCTCCTCATCGTTTTCCTGGAATTCAATCAATAAAGCTGCTGCGGTTTCAGGCAATGTTTTAACGATAGCAGGCATGCCTTCTATATTTTCAACAGCATGCAGCGAGGCTCTGTCCATCAGTTCCACCATTACAGCACCGGCATTTGTGAGTGGTACGATGGCCTGGCAGGCAGCATAGATATTGGGGAAATAAAGCAGGGCTGTTGACTTATACCGGTAATCAGGCACCGTTTGTAATACAGCCTCTGCTATAAAAGCCAATGTACCCTCCGCTCCTATCAGCAAATGCGCCAGTATATCTAACGGATGCTCATAATCAACAAAAGCATTCAGGGAATAACCGATAGTTGTTTTAGTTTGGTATTTCTTCCGGATTTTATTGTATAGAGATGTATCTCCTTTTATCTGTTCCCTTATTTCAATGAGACTTTGACAGAGTTCGCCGCACTCCTTTTCAAACCTTGTATAATCTTCTTTATTCTCCGTAGAAAACGTTTTACCATCCGGTAAGATGAAACGGATATATTTCGTGGTATGATAAGAATTCAGCTTCACGCCACAGCACATACCACTGGCGTTATTGGATAAGATGCCACCCATCATGGCAGCATTGATGCTTGAAGGATCAGGGCCTATTTTTCGCTGGTACTGCTTCAAATAAGCATTTACCATAGCGCCGGTGATGCCCGGCTGTACTCTTACCAAGTCACCTTCTGCTTCTATCTGTATTTTATTCCAGAACTGGCTTAAGTCAACCAATATACCATCAGTAATTGACTGCCCCGAAAGGCTGGTTCCACCGGCACGAAACACCAGGGGAATTGCATGCTGATGGGAAAACAGGAACAAAGCAATGATCTCTGCTTCACTTACCGGCTGCACCACTGCTTCGGGAACCAGGTAATAAAAGCCTGCATCAGAAGCAAAGGATACCAGGTCAATATAGCGGCTCCTGATCCTGGCTGATGGTATTATTTGTTCTAAAGCTTTTAACATAAAGGTTGTATTGTTTACTGGGTTGTTTGATCATTGGGAAGGTGAGGTTATCAATGTAACCACATTTATGAGATTACCCTGTAAAATACAAATAAATAGAAAGGACACATACAATTAACAGTATAGATAGTAAAACATCTTTTACTACCTATGGATTGGATGACAAGTTATTTAACTGTTTTCCTTATTTTGGTAATCAAACTCAAAAGCAGGCATGCCCTGAAAACCACAACCACTAATAACGAAGAGTGAGCCGGCTAAAGGTTGTTCTGCTAACTGCTGTTTGGTAAGCCCAACTTTTGCTGAGGTAATGTATAGATCCCGAAGATCATCTCCTCCAAACGTACAGGAAGTAATACGGGCAGCAGGCAAAGAAATACCCAATAGCTTTTCGCCGGTATAGGGGATCCCAACGGGCTACCTGCCAGCCATCCCAGTGCCCAATCCACAGCATGCCCTCTGTATCTATGGTCATTCCATCAGGAAAGCCTTCTGTATGGGGAATGTTGACAGCAATTCTTTTATTGCTAATAGTACCTGTCGTTATATCATAATCGTAAGCTACCACTTTACGGGTAGGAGAATCAATGTAGTAAAAGGTGCTATGGTCGGGGCTCCACGCCAAACCATTAGAGACAGAAACACCTTCTATTCTTTTAGTATAGGAAAGGTCTTTTTCAATCATATACAAACTGCCACAACCAGGCTCTTCCGAAGCCTCCATAGTACCTATCCAAAACCTGCCAGCAGGATCACATTTTCCATCATTGAAGCGGTTATCGGGCAAGTGTACTTCGGGATGGTGAAGCATCTTTACTTCACCACTATTTCTGTTTATAATGGCCAGTCCGTTTTTTAAAGCAGCAATAAAATCGCCATTCGTACATAAGGCAACAGCTCCTACCATATCGTTAACTGGTATGGTACGATGTTGATTGGTTGATATAGAAAACTGGTGTATCTCCCCATTCAGGATGTCTACCCAGCAAATCATTTTGGTTTTGTCATCCCATACCGGGCCTTCGCCTAATAAACAAGTATGGTTAACAACTATTTTGATATCTGCTATCATATGGCTTAGTGTGTTTATGTTTTAAAGTGAGTCTCTGGCCACCAAAGCTAATGGATGAGCGCATTTAAAACATTATCACGGGTTCGCTTTTACCTGATTCAACCTGTACACCATGCTCCTCAATCATGGTTATACCCCAACTTTGCATTAGCCTGAAACAGGGGACATATGGGTAATTATAACCTGGATGATGTATTTGATTGGATTAATAAGGTGGTGAAAGAGGCGAAGAAGTAATATGGAGTAGTAATAATGAACTTATAAACAAAAAAGCTTCGTGTCTGACACGAAGCTTTTTTGTTTATAGGGGGTTACTTGTCTCCATTTAACCGCCTACCTGCTTTCTTTCATACGCTCACCTTCTATATCAAACATACCATTTACTCTTCCAGTAAGATGATCGTCGTCTTTTTTGTTTAGTAATACGTTGATATCACGTCCGTGAGCTCGATAATAAATAGTCATTTGATTATCTTTTAACTCCACTTTCGAAAACTTAGCAATCTCCTGCCCATTGGTTTGCTGAACAGCTCCTGTAAGCATATTGCCTTTCATTTCAAAAATATAAGTTCTTCTTAAGTCTCCCAAAGGTGTTCCTCTCATCAATATATTCCATTTACCTACAAAAAAGTCAGCACCAGTTTTTGATTGTGCATTTGCTCCCAACGATAAAAGCAAGAAGAGTACTCCTGCAAATAATAATCTGAATTTCTTCATAACTGGTAATTGCTTAAATGTTAACATACTAAAGTGATACAATATTAATCCTTTTACAAAAGTTCAATTATAAATCACCTGTTTGCAGATGTTTGGTGCTCACGACCAAAATAGTTTGCACTGTACAATATGTAGCCTTCAAAAACCTGGCTGGCTCTATAGTGCTCATTACATTAAATACTTGGTAGTGCAAGTGCTTCGTTTGATGTAGCATGGCAAAACAAAAAATTTACCTATATGCTCGCCGCCGGAGCCGCTATCACCTTCAAGCGGAACTAATATCACACTGAGTGATCAGTTTCATTGGTATGTGGCTAAGAATGGGTGAGTGTAGACAGACGACTTAATGCTTTAATCCTCACTGGTATCAAACCACACCTTTGTTTTATCGTTAGGGCTGGCGTTATAGTTAATGGTAAGCTCCTCTCCTTTTTTAATATCGCGTACGGTACGCACCGTCACAGTCATCTCCTCAAAGTCCATCTCATACTCACAGTTGGCGGTATAATCGTGGTTGTACATGCTCACATAGCCAAATGCCACACAAGCCTGGCGGCGGGTTTCGCCCCATTCAAAGATGTAATGATACAGTTTGGTACCTTCTATTTGCTTGCGCTCTTTAGCAGTAAGTACCAGTGCCGGAGAAACTTCTATTACTGTGCCTGTTGGTATCCTTTTGCTGGTAAATACACCACGGCCTTTGCCATCTGCAGTTGCTATGTCTAACGAGGGTAATATCATAACTAAGTAAACAGAGAGTTAAGTAAGTGCCGAAAATAAACAAATAACATATATCGCCACGCTTTATTTAACAGCTAAAAAGTAATTTGCGCACATGAGCACGGAAACCGAAGAAATATCAATCAATGACCGGTTTGAAGAACTGGTCAATCTTGAGGATAAGGAGCCTCTGCGCGAGTTTCTTAACCATCTTAACATCAGTGACGTAGCTAATCTGGTCTATGAGTATGAGGATTATGAAGACATCATTATTGAAACTATGGCTGTTCACCGTGCGGCAGGGGTATTTAAAATATTGGATATTGGTCCGCAAAAGAGAATTATCAAAAAACTACCATCACATAAAACAGCAGAACTGCTCAATGAACTACCTGCTGATGACCGTACCGACTTTTTGGAAGAACTGCCCAAAGCAGCCATTCGCGATTTGATAAAACTGCTCAATCATGAAGAGCGTAAGATCACCCTTTCGATGCTCGGCTACCCCGAAGATAGTGTGGGCAGGCTGATGACGCCCGACTATGTATATGTGTATAAATACAATACGGTAGAGCAGGCGTTTGCCATCATCCGCAAAGTGGCTAAGAACAGCGAGACCATTGATGTGATCTATGTAATTGATGAGAATGGAGAGCTGATTGATGACCTGCGTATCCGTGATCTTATATTAGCCCAGCCTTACAAGCGTATTGAAGAACTGATAGACGGGCGTGTTATTGCACTGAATGTGCATGATGACCAGGAGCAGGCAAGCCAGGTATTTCAAATGAACAACCGCGTGGCGCTGCCGGTAACCGACGATAATAACATACTGATGGGTATTGTAACCATAGATGATATGTTTTGGGTAGCCAACGAAGAATACAGTGAAGACATTCAAAAGATTGGTGGTACCGAAGCATTTACTGAGCCTTACCTGGATATTAATTTCTTCAAGCTTATTAAAAAAAGAGTAGGCTGGCTGATAGTGCTTTTTTTAAGCGAGATGCTTACTTATAGCGCTATGGCCAACTTTGAATCTGAGCTAATACCTGTGCTAACGCTGTTTCTTCCACTTATAGCCAGTAGTGGCGGCAATAGCGGATCTCAGGCATCCACACTTATCATACAGGCAATGTCGGTAGGTGATATAACTGTGCAAGATTGGTGGCGGGTGATGAGACGCGAACTGCTAAGTGGAGTTACTTTAGGCTTTATCCTTGGCTTTATAGGCTTTACCAGGGTCCTCTTATGGCACTTCTTAATGAGCCATCATATTATTGCAGATCTGTATGGGCCACATTATTTCCTTATTGCTGTTACTATTGGCTTTTCTGTGTTAGGCATTGTACTCTGGGGCACGCTTGCCGGCTCTATGCTGCCAATTATATTGAAAAAACTTGGTGCCGACCCCGCTGCTTCATCAGCACCATTTGTAGCTACCTTAGTAGATGTTACGGGCATTGTCATTTATTTTAGTATTGCTTCTGTTGTACTACACGGTTCATTATTATAGAAGGTTCTTATAGTTCTATATTAACGCTGAAGGGTTCAGAACCTTGTCAGCGTTTTGCTAACTTCGATACCACAGCTTTAAACTTCCCATTTGTAGAAAGTGATATGCTTTCCACTTCTTCTATCATTACATTTACTTCCCCCAACTGACTGATAATGCGTTCTTGTATTATCTTTTGTTCTTCAGCACTCACCTTTCCTGCAGGGACAACTTTTACAATTATATCATTCAGGCTCTCCTGTATCACCTGTGCCTGCTTTACTGTTTTCAAGCCATTGAATACACTATGGAAGCGCACCATTTTTCTGCCATCCTTACCTACTATCTCATCTTCTATCCTGCCCATGATTTCCTCTATCACCGGCATTTGCCTGCCACAACCACATACCTTATCTGATGGTATCATGGTATCCCCAATCTTATAACGGATCAATGGCTGATCATAATTCAATAACCCGGTACAATACACCGCACCTTGTTCGCCCGCTGATACCGGCTTTAGTTCCTCGTCCAGTATTTCAATAATGCCTGCATCTTCGCTTACATGCAGGCTGCCCCACTCACATTCGGTTACCAGACCACAGCTTTCTACACTGCCCCAGCCATCAAATGTTTTACAGCCATACACGTCTGTAAAAACCTGCCGCATGGCTGGTGTAAGCTTCTCACTCGACGTAACAACAGCTTTCAACTGCGGGACATCAGCATTTATCTCTTTAAATTGTTGCGCCAGCAAATAATTGCTTACTGCATAACCGGTCATATATTCAACACCATATCTCTTAATGCCTTCCAGATAGTTCGCTGCATTCTGCTGGCTAATGTGATATGCAGAAAAATAAGCCTGTTTTTCAAATAAGTTATAACGATAGAACGGTGACTTGTTAGCTGCACTGGCAATGATTCTTCTGCCACCAATCATGCCTCGTGGAATAAAGCTACTTACGCCAGCCCAGTTGCGCACCCTTGCTTCGTAAATACCAAACCAACGCTGGTGCATAGCATGCGATAGCAGGATTTGAGTAGGCGTTCCTGTGCTACCGCTACTGCTAAAAAACTGTCCGTTCTTCTCCCGTATATTACTAAGTAAAGTAGTCGTTCCAAATTGCCTTAGTTCTTCCTTGGTGAGTATTGGCAAACGGCATAAATCTTCAACAGTAAAATCTTTCAACTGTTGAAGAGTAATACCTGCCTGTTTAAACTTCTCTTTATAAAAAGGCACCTGGTCTGCAGCATGAATAAGCAGCTTCCTTAATTCCCTGTTTTGATGATCCAGCCATTGAGCACGCGTAAAGGATTCTCTTTCTTTGGAAGCCGCATAAGAGGATGGAAATGCACCACCCAACCTCCTTTTCTTCCATCCATAACCGTAAGCAGAAATAAGCAGGTTTTGCAGCAATATTGGACTGTTATTATACAATGACTCGTAAAAACTCAATCACCTAATTTGCCGCAATATAAAGTGCATTTACAAACAGGCTTGCCCGTTTTGCAAATACCCACATCTTTGCGTGAAGAAACAAGTGGACAAGATTCAAGAGAAAGCTATAAGTAGGGAGAAAGGATATAGGAATAAAAAGACACAAGACAGCATTCTGATTTAGAGTAGCAAACAACTATTCACATTTGACAATTCATAATTTACCATATTCCATGGTTATCGTTATACAATGTAAAGATCAGGTGGGGCTCGTTGCGGGAATCACTACCGTGCTGAAGAACAAAGGCATTAATATTATATCCATGCGCGAGTTTGTAAATACTGAAGACAACCGCTTCTTTGTGCGCATAGAAACAGAAGAAAGCTATGCTGCGGATCTTATTGAAGATGAACTAAAAGCCGTATTGCCTGGAGATGCAGCTATCAAAGTAAACCCACTACCCGATAAGAAAATTGTAGTGCTGGTAACTAAAGAATATCATTGCCTCAGCGATATACTGATACGTAACTACTTTGGCACCCTGGGTGCAAAAGTGCAATGCGTTATTGGCAATCATAATACACTGCAGGAGCTATGCAATAAGTTCAATGTTCCTTTTCATTACATCCCTCACGAAGGCATTAGCAAAGAACTATTTGAAGAAAAGCTGGTTAGTACTATTCAGCATATCCATGTGATTATATAGTACTGGCTAAATTCATGCGTATCTTATCACCGCAGTTTGTAGCACTGTTTGCAGGGCGCATCATCAATATCCATCATTCATTTTTACCGGCTTTTATTGGTGCACAGCCCCTACCGCCAGGCGTATGAACGTGGGGTAAAAATGATTGGTGCTACTGCACACTTCGTAACCAACGTCCTCGATGAAGGTCCTATTATCGTGCAGCAGATCATTCCGGTAAACCACTCATTTACAATAGCTGATATGGTAAGGGCAGGTAAAGAAATAGAAACCGCCGTACTGGCAAAAGCACTGCAACTAGTACTCGATGACCGGGTGTTCGTGTATAAAAATAAAACAGTAGTGTTTGAATAGTACACTGTCAGGTAAAGAAGTTAAAGATGTAGGTAGAACAAATAAAGATATTTGAATAATGATGCAGTTGAATTCTACAATCTAACTTAAGCTTTGTCTTCCCGACGCAGGAGGGATCTGTGGATAGTAGGCAAATCACTGTTTAAATATACTTTGATTTATGCGCTAGTTCCAGAATTTATTTAGTTGACAGTGTAATAGCTTAACTGAATAGATCCTGCAGATTAACCTGAATGGCACAAGTGTTTGTCAATACAAACGAAGTAATATTTTCTACCTGTTCATACCGGTTATTGTTCAATACAAATACTTCTATCAGCCGTCTTTCTACATTCGCCAGCAAGTAATATTTTACGCCGTAAGATTGATACAAATTGAACTTAGTATTCCGGTCTTTCAGAATACTTTGAGGAGATAAGATTTCCAATATCAATACAGGTGGCTTGGTAGGATAATCACCTTCTATCTTATCGCATACGATCATTACATCAGGACGTACTATTGTATCATTGTTTATAATCCAATCGCATGAATACAAAACTTTACAATCGTTATCAGCTTTGCTTCTCCTTTAAAGCTTCTATGAAAGCAGTAATAAATGCTCCACCAAAATCCTGATGCTGCCAGCTTGCAGCAGGCGCCATCGCATATGGAATACCACGGATCAGTTCCCAATCGCCTTCCCACAACTTATAGTCCTCATAGCTATAATGCGGCAAATCTTCTATTACTACCCTATTCATCATACCCAAAATTAATCTCTTTTACTTTATCTCTCTATTTTTGACCTCTTAAATAAAAGCACCTCATGAGTAAACACGCTTATGTATTTCCCGGTCAGGGAAGCCAGTTTTCTGGTATGGGTAAAGACCTGTATGATAGCAGCGATGCCGCCAAGGAACTATTTGAAAAGGCTAATGACATGCTCCGCTTCAGAATAAGTGATATCATGTTTGGCGGCACTGATGAACAGCTAAAGCAAACAGCCGTAACGCAACCTGCCGTATTCCTGCATTCGGTGATTGCCTATAAAACATTGCCTGGTCCAAAGCCAGACATGGTTGCCGGTCATTCACTGGGCGAGTTTTCAGCATTAGTAGCTAATGGCGTATTAAGCTTTGAAGATGCGCTGAGATTAGTAAGCATCCGTGCCAGTGCCATGCAAAAAGCCTGTGAGCTTACCCCGTCCACAATGGCGGCAGTACTCGGATGGAAGACGGCAAAGTAGAAGCAATCTGTGCTGGCCTACAGCAGGAAACAGGCGAAGTAGTAGTGCCTGCTAACTATAACTGTCCCGGTCAACTGGTAATCAGCGGCTCGGTAAATGGCGTAACAATCGCCTGCGAGAAACTGAAAGCTGCTGGTGCTAAACGTGCCTTACTGCTGCCGGTTGGCGGTGCCTTCCACAGCCCACTGATGGCGCCTGCCAAAGAAGAATTAGCTGCTGCTATACAGTCTGTTACTTTCAACACCCCTGTTTGCCCGGTATATCAGAATGTAACTGCTACCGCCGTAACCACTCCCGAAGAAATAAAGAAGAACCTGATTGAACAACTCACCGGTGCAGTACGCTGGACGCAAAGTGTACAAGCCATGATTGCAGATGGCGCTACACGGTTTACCGAAGTTGGTCCCGGTAAAGTATTGCAGGGATTAATTAATAAAATAGATAAGACAGTATCTACAAATTAGGAAATTTCCCGGTAAGGACAGGCTACTGCCTGTCCTTACCCTTACTACATACATTCAAAAACACCCACTCCCAATATTTGGAACACTTGGGCTATACCTGAGTTATACTTAACTTATACCTATCTATACCTAACTTATACCTAACTTATACCTGCTCTCCTCCCCATCTGCCCGGTATCTCCCCTTCAGTAATTCCATGCTTACGTGGTCCCTAAGCCATAAACACCGGTAACCAGCAACTGGTAACTGGTAACTGGTAACTCTATGCTCCCCTTTAGGGATGGGGGGCTTTACAGTTAAAAAGCAGGATTTCACATTCTTCTTATAAAAAACCACCTTGTCCTGTTTATTCATTTTCTTAAATTGTCATACATTTAAAATATTAATCATTTTTTGTTGTGTCATACAAAACCAACATGCTTAATCAGTATCCATGTTTTTTAAAACCTTGCCCTCCTTCTTGCTTCTGGCACTCTGCCTCGCCTGTACTGCTGTAGTTATGGCGCAGGACTCCAATATCATTATCTCATCAGCAAAGTCTTATTATGAATTCACCAGTGATAAAAAAAGCAATACAGTAAATGTCAAAGAAAACTTAGTAACCTCCTATACCTGTAATAGCTTTAAAACAACGGTGCAGGTAGCCGAGCTTTACAACAACCAGGAGCAGATAGATAAGGTAAGTTTATCTATAGATGGCAATAAAATTAAAAATGCCCCTGTACAATATACCTATTACAGTAGCGATGATATTTTTTATACCGATGAGCGTATCTGTTATCTTCCATTAGTACTCCAAAAGCAGGGCAGTACAGGCGAAGTAAGTTTTGAAAAAACAGTTAAAGATCCAAAGTACTTTACAGATATTTATTTTTCTGAGGCTTACAAAACAATAAATAAAGAAGTGACTGTCAAAGTACCCCGCTGGATGCATGTAGACTTGAAAGAAATGAACTTTGAGGGTTTTAGTATTAAGAAGAACATACAATATAACGGCAGCGAAGATGCAGATATTTACACATTCAATATCAGCAACGTGCCTGCCATGCAGCAAGAGCAGTTTTGTCCCGGCCCTACTTATTTATATCCGCATTTGCTGGTATTGGCAAAGTCTGCAACAGTAAATGGCAGCAACATTACCTATTTTAATACCCTGGCAGATCAGTATGCATGGTACCACCAACTGGTAAAGGATATAGATAATGACGAAGCAGCATTGCAGGCAAAAGCGAAAGAGATCACTACCGGCATAACGGATGATATGGAGAAAATAAAAGCCATTTTCTATTGGGTGCAAAACAACATCCGGTACATTGCTTTTGAAGATGGTATAGCTGGCTTTAAGCCAGCAAAAGCAGATGAAGTGCTGCGGAAAAAATACGGCGACTGTAAAGGCATGGCACACCTTACAAAAGAGCTGCTGAAAGCCGCCGGCTTTGATGCAAGACTTTGCTGGCTGGGCACCAATCATATTGCTTACAATTATAGCACGCCCTCTATGGCGGTTGATAACCATATGATATGTGCCCTGCTTTACAAAGGCAAGACATATTTTTTAGATGCTACCGAAACCTATCTCGGCTTCAATGAATATGCCGAGCGCATACAAAACCGGCAAGTACTGATAGAGGATGGAGACAACTTCATACTTACGCAGGTGCCTGCTACTACCTGCTTGCAAAACCTGGATAAAGAAACAAGAAAGCTGACCGTAAACGGTACCAGCCTCTCGGGAACGGTACAGGATAGCTGGAAAGGGGAAGATAAAGAAATGCTGTTAGCTTCGCTTAACAGTGTAAAAAAAGATGAGTCGGAAAAAGCCTTTAAAGATTACCTGTCTAATGCCAACACCAACTGCACTATCACAGATCTCAAGCCTTCCGATCTAACCAATTATGACGGCGACATTACTGCCACTTATGAGGTAGTGTATAAAGATGCGGTTTCTTCTTTCGATAAAGAAAAGTACATTGATCTCGATTATAAAAATGAATTGTCGGGAATGTCTATTGATACTGCAAAGCGGCATTATGATTTCTGGTTGCCCTATAAAGCGAATGTTGCAAGAGAAACTGAATTAACTATCCCCACCGGGTACAAAGTAGGTACACTACCATCCAATCTTGACATTGATCAGCAACGATTATCATTTCAGTATTACTTATACGCAGCAAGGTGATAAAATTACCTACCGTAAGTATTTGACTTTTAGTAACACTCATATATCCAAAGCCAACTTTACCCGTTGGAATGCAGATATAAATAAACTTACACAAGCCTATAACGAACAAATTGTATTAACAGCACTTTAATCTTTTCACAATCATATATCATGAACCTCCAATTAAAAATAGCTGTTTGCCTGCTGGTGGTTGCCATAACTGCAAATGCACAAGGCAGCAGCAACTACAATAAACGCGCATCGGAAGTGCAGAAAGAGGTATGGAATAATGCACCCGGGCCATTTTCGGTAACTACTATACCCGACTCTTTGAAAAACGAAAGTGCTGTAATCATTGCTACCTCTTACGAGGTGTACAACAGTGTAAAGGGCAGTATTTCTACGGCTAAGGGTGTTTACTTCCAAACGACCATGCACCAGCGCATAAAGATTGGCGATAAATCGGCACTGGATGAATATTCTACACTGGAATATAAAAAGCTGATTGACCGTTCTTTTTCTAGCTTCCTGGTTAAAATAAAGAATATTACCAACCGGTATATTGGTGCTACTATCATCAAGCCTTCGGGTGAGCAAATAGTGGTAAACACCAATGAAGAAGTACTCACACAAAATGAAGCCCGCTACAAAGCTGCTAAACTCGCCATTTCCGATCTGCAGGTAGGTGATATTCTTGACTATTATGTGCGCATCGAGCAAACAAAACAGTCTATGGAGGAAGCCAGGGGTCCATACAACTTCTTCATTGGTGGTGAATATCCTGTACTGTACGAGTCTATCCGCCTGGTACTGGATAATAAATCCAACGTAACTTATATCTCCGCAAATGGAGCGCCACTACTTAATGAAAGCAGTGATAATGACAATTTTATTTTATCGCTGGAGCAACCGAATATCCCTAAAAGAGAGATCAATCTATGGTCCTCCCCATTCCGCCAGTATCCTTACATTGCTATCAAATATACCTGGGCAACAAAAGCGGTGGCAAGGCAAGAACATACAGAACGTGGTGTTATCAACCACAACAATGCAAATGATGACCTGATAGGAAATTTCAAACGACAATACACTGGTTTTGCCCACTCAATGAAGACCCAAAAGCTGCTTAAGAATATGTTGGGGTTGAGCGATATTGTAGCTACGGCATTTGGTGGAGCGGCAAACATGGAGAATGCATCGCTGGACAGCCTGTTGCATGTGTTTCATAATGCTTTCCGCTATTACAGCTTCTCCGGATATGTAAAAAGACATATCAATAATGTGAATTCACTCACCTACTACACTTCCAACAGTCAGATAAGCGCCATCATTATGAGTTCCATTTTAAATACGTACGATATTGACCACGAGATATGCCTCGTGCCATCCCGCCAGGGGCCATCAGTGAAGAATATCCTTGATCAGTGGGATCTGGAAGCGATCCTGCGTCTGCATACCAATAAAGGAACCCTCTGGATGGGCTTTGACGATATAGCATTACAGTATAACGAAATACCGGTAAGGCTACAGGGCGAAGAGGCTATTACAATAAAGCCACAGGGCAATATATTTGGTGGTAACTTTAGTACCGATACTGCCAGAATACCCGAACTACCGGCGAGTGCCAATGCCATCACCGAAGTACTTAAAGTATCACTAAAACCACAGGAGCCCACTACATTATTAATAAACCGCACCTGTACCGAAACCGGTGCTATGCGCCACAACGAACAGCGTGACCTGCTGCTGACGGGAGACATAGAAAAAACATTAGCTACTGCTGTAAAACAGCCTGGATTGATAGATCAGCTAAGTGATAAAAGTAAAACATCAGGATTATCCCAGGAGTTTGATGCTGCTTTTGCACAGGATAAAGCAAGCCAGAAAAAGGCGTTTGAAGACGAAATAAAAGACCAGTACAGCCAGGAAGCCAAAGAGTTAACCTCCTATAGCATTGATAGCAATGGCATAATGAATGATCCGTTTGTTTTCAAAGAGTCTTTTACTATGGATAACCTGGTAAAAAAGGCCGGGAACAACTATATTGTAGAAGCCGGCAAACTGATTGGACATGTGACTACTGTAGAAGAAAAAGACCGCATCCGGAATATGGATATATACATGTACTCCGCCCGCTCATTTACATACAATATTGAATTAACTATACCTGATGGCTATAATGTGAAAGGACTGGATAACTTCAATAAAAGCATTACCAATGAAACTGGCTCACTTATTTCTTCTGCCAGGCAGGATGGTAACAGGGTACTACTCACTATAAGCAGAACATATAACCATAGTAAAGAACATGCTGCCAACTGGCCAAAGATGCTGCAACTGATTGATGAGCTAAATAATGTTTATACACAAAAACTGCTGCTGGAAAAGAAGACCGAACAAGGAGTTGATTAAACCACAGAGACACTGTAGACACAGAGCGGCACAAAGAGAATCAGAGACACTTAACAACCTATGTGTGTATTCCTTATGTGCCTTATGCTCCTATGTGGTTCAAAAATGCTTCCCTATTCCTTCACAAGCTTGATCAGAAACCCACTTACCGGTGCCATCTGCATCGTTCAATCCTTCGTTAAGCATGCGTGTAAAGGGCAAGATCAAATCGTGGTGCAATAAAAAGGAATAGTAAGGATAATGTAAATTTTCTCATATAGCTCACAATGCAGTGGTGAAAATACGAATTACCGCGACCTTTGCAAGGTATGCAGGTAACCATAGCAGCAGCAACAAGACTGGAGTTAAAGGAAGATACTATACAACAAATAAGCAAGCATGATATCGATATTCTCTATACCGGGGTCGGCCTATTGTCAAGTGCAGTAAACCTTACTCAATACATCCTGCAACATAAGCCGCACTTAATAATACAAGCAGGCATTGCCGGCAGCCTGGATACAAATCTTAGCCTCGGAGATGTGGTGCTGGTAAAGAAAGAATGCCTCGGAGATACGGGTGTACTGGAAATGGGTGAATGGAAAGATGTGTTTGATATGGGCTTTCAGCAGGCAGATGAATTACCTTTCAGCAATAAGTATATCATCAATGAGTGGCTATCTAAATACAACACACTACAGCTACCCGAAGTAACAGGCGTAACTATCAATCAAATAACAACACATACAGATACCATACAAATGCTGCAAACAAAATACGGTGCACAGGTAGAAAGCATGGAGGGCGCTTCCCTGCATTATGTTTGCAAACTATTCAACATCCCATTTATACAAATAAGAGCCATTTCCAACTATGTAGGAGAAAGGGATAAGACTAAATGGAAGATAAAAGAGGCAATACAGAACCTGAATGAAGCAGTACTACAAATGCTGAATAGTACAGAACTTGGGTACGGCTGAGCCAGGGAGCAGGTAGGGGTTAGCATGGCTTCCCATGAATTATCCATGACTTTAGTATGGCTTTACTATGGCTCTGTTAAGGAGGAGCATAGGCTTTAGTACCCATGAATGGAACAGTTTGTTGGATACTTATTTGGTGAACAGAATAATGAGTATTCCAAATAAATTCGTGTAATTCGTGAAATTCGCGGCTAAAATAATTTGTGGTAAAAAACTCACTTAATAAAAATGGAATTACAATTAGGTTTTAGCCCCTGTCCGAACGACACCTTTATTTTTGACGCCTTAGTAAATAAAGAAATAGACACTCAGGGCATTGACTTTAAAGTAGAGCTACAGGATGTGCAAACATTGAACGACTGGGCGCGGCAGGGAAGATTAGATGTATCCAAAATAAGCTATGGCGTACTGCCTATGATCCTGAATGAATATATGGTACTCAACAGCGGTGGTGCCCTTGGTATGGGCGTTGGACCGTTGCTGATTGCAAAACAAGGAGCGGAAAACCTTATAGAGCGTGACTTTACAGTAGCCATTCCCGGCAGGAATACCACAGCACATATGCTGTTTTCATTGGCTTTCCCGAATATCCTGCGCAAGCGCTTCCTGGTATTCAACGAAATTGAGGATGCTGTGCTGGAAGGCAAAGTAGATGCAGGGGTTATTATCCACGAGAACCGTTTTACCTACATGCAAAAGGGCTTGATAAAGCTGCTGGATCTAGGCAACCACTGGGAGCAGCATACTGGTTTAGCCATACCGCTTGGAGGCATTGTGATGCGACGTGAGCTTGGCGCAGACCTGATAAAGAAAGTGGATGAGCTGATAAAGCAAAGTGTGGAATATGCTTTTGCAAACAACTACGAGCACTTAACGCCTTACATTAAAGAGCACGCACAGGAAATGAGTGAAGATGTAATGAAGCAGCATATCAACCTGTATGTGAACAATTATTCTAAAGACCTCGGTATTGAGGGTAAAAAAGCTGTAATGAAGCTGCTGAACATATACGAGCAATTAAACCCGGTGCAGGCGAGGTATAATGAGGTGTTCGCTTAGGAATTAGATGACAGATGATAGAGTGACAGATGACAGAGCAGATTAATTACAGCTCTCGTCCATCACTGTCAAGTATGCAACTTATCTGTCATCTCTCACTCTATCATCTGTCATCTCCTCTTCCCAGCGCTTTCTTATACGTCTTCAATGCCCGCTGCCTCGCCATTTCATGGTTTACCATTGGCTGGTATAGGAGGCTTTGGTATTCCGGCACCCACTGCTTTATATAAGCCAGGTCCTTATCAAACTTTTGGGTTTGGATGGTAGGATTGAACACGCGGAAATAAGGGGAAGCATCACAGCCGGTACCGGCACTCCACTGCCAGCCGCCATTGTTGGCAGCATAGTCGTAGTCGAGTAGCTTCCTGGCGAAGTATGCTTCGCCCCAGCGCCAGTCAATGAGCAAATGCCTGGTTAAAAAAGAGGCGGTAATCATGCGCACGCGGTTGTGCATATAGCCGGTAGCATTTAGTTGGCGCATGCCGGCATCTACAATAGGATAGCCGGTATTGCCGCTGCACCAGCGTTGAAACTCCTCTTCATTATTACGCCATTCTATATTGTCGAAGGAGGGTTTGAAAGATTGACCTTTACGTACCCGGTCACTTTGCCAGAGTATCATTTGATAGAAGTCGCGCCAAATGAGTTCATTAAGATAAACTGCATTTGACTGCCAGGCAGCCGTTGCTACTTTCCGGATACTAATAGTACCAAAACGGAGATGGACACCCAGGCGGCTGGTACCGTTTTCAAGAGCGGGAAAGTTACGAGTGTCACTATAGTGGCGCAGTACTTCCTGGTTGATTTCCTTCAGTGGAAATGGCGCATTTGCTTTCTTCAAACCCCATACTTTTCAAAGAAGGGAAGCGTACAGGTTCCTGCTTATAAAGCCGGTTGAAGTATTGTTCTGTTGGATAGCTCTTGAGGTAAAATGGCGTAAGCATAGCTTTCCATGCTTTGCTGTAGGGCGTAAATACAGTATAAGGCTGGCTATTCTGTTTTACCACTTCATCCTTTGAGAAAATCACCTGGTCTTTATAGAGCTTAAGTTCACCACCATGCCTGCGTAATAGCTTACTGATCTCATTATCCCTGTTAATAGCATATTGCTCATAATCTTCGTTGGCATATACCGCTCTGATGATGTACTTTTCAAGCAGGGATTCATAAATGGCAGCGGGCTTTCCATAATACACTTCGAGGCTGCTCCTGTACTTTTCCAAAGTAGTCTGCATTTCCTGTAATGCCCGGTAGATGAATGTTACCCGCAGGTCGCACTTGTCTTCCAGGTCATCTAAGATGTTTTTATCAAAGATGAAGATGGGTAATACTGCCTCACCGCTTCTTAATGCATAATATAAAGCGGCATTATCATCCAGCCGCAGATCTCTTCTGAACCAGATAATATTAATGGTTGGCTTGCTCATAAGTGTAAGTTGTTATTGAGTTGACGATGAGAGATGATAGTATGATGGATGACAGATGACAGGAGCCCGATGCAACTGTCTGTAATTTATTGTCCAACATTGTCGCCTGTCTTCCCTTTGTACCTTGAATCTTGTACCTTGTACCTTGTACCTTGTAACTTCTCCAGCTATTTATTCCCTCCCTCAAAAATAGCCTTCAAATTATCCAGGCTCTGCTCCATACCCGGACCAATGATCTTATCACTGGATATAGCCGAGATCCGTTCCCAGGGATACCAGTTAAGATGTTGCTCATAATACCAGTTCAGATTCGTACTTCCTGTTGTAGTATCTCCTGTCAATTGAAACACCCCTGTCTGGAAGTGTCCATTACCGCTTTCCCAAACACTCACCACCTCATTCTTTGTTGCATTTGTAATATCCACCCGCTGGCTGCCTATCAATGCTTTGGTGCCGGCACCGGCTGTCTTTTTGGAAATAAATGTAACGGTACTGTTCTTTGCCACCTCCATCCACAGCTTCCAGTATTTTACATCACTCACATAATGGTATAAAGTATCCTGCGTTGCGTGAATAGTGGTATTACGTGTTACCCTTACGGTAGCAGGCAACAGTAATCCGATACCAGTGATGATAAGGAATAAAACAATAAAACTTATAACAGCAAGTTTGATGTATTTCATGCAGCAAAGAAAGCAACAGTTCACAACTTTTAAGAAGTAAAGGGCACTGCTATCTCAGAAAGTGTCGGTAAGACTAATATAATTTCCAATTTGGTAACGTACTACAGTGTCAACTAAATATGTTTTAGTATAGAACATGTCTATTTGGGTGCTGTGAACACAGCAGATGTTTTAAGTACAAGTTCTTACAGCATAGATCTTGTTTTTTACCTTTTTTCTTGAAAAAAAAGGTAAACAAAAAATCAAGCAAACCGGCACTGATCGCTCCGCGCATTCCGTGTGCCGGGCCAGCGCCGCCCCATTGCCTAAGGTGCAGCTTTATTACTGGGTGGCACTGTTGGGCTAACATAGTGCTACATGTTAATTGACAGGTATTTGATGAATAGGTTGGTTGCCTTTGGCCTTACACTTTAAACAGCGGAGGCATACTTAGCAGCGATTGGAAAGGTGGATACGTAGCTTATTGCAGGTTGGATCAGTAGGATATTTAAACATGAAAACATTTATAATTTATGTAAAGGTATTAGTTAGCTATAACTTAAGTATAAGTCAGGTACTATATTCTGCTAGAAACTAATAGCCTTAACTTGTCCCATAACATGAAAACTGACGAAATATTTATAAGAGATAAGTTTCAAGGGGCAAATTTAAAGAAGTAATATACGGAGGTGATACGGCGCAGATACGACGGAGATAGGGAGGAGGTTAGGTATAACTTAGAAAAAGAATGTAACTGAGGATACAGAAGATAAAAATGCAGGTGATGTATGGACAATGGGTTGGTATAGATGCAGATAATAAACTGGCTATAGGTTGGTTAGTAGGCGAAAGGGATGCAGATACAGCTAACGTATTTATGAAAGATATTGCAGCAAAATTAGCTAATAGAGTACAGCTAACAACAGATGGATTGAAGGCTTATTTACAAGCTGTAGAAGATGCTTTTGAAGGTGAAATAGACTTTGCACAATTAGTTAAAGATATATGGCACTGGTGAAGGTGGCGAAGACCTTAACGATAAGAAATATAGCCCTGCTAAATATACAAGTACAACCAAAACAGTAATAGAAGGTAATCCAAGAGAAAAGTTTATTTCTACAAGCTACATAGAAAGACAAAACCTTACTATGCGTATGCACATGAGACGTTTTACACGCTTTACAAATGCTTTCACAAAGAAGTTAGAAAATCATTGTTATGCAATAGCCTTATATTTTGTTTATTACAATTGGTGTAAGATACATAAAAGCCTTTCTGTTACTCTTGCAATGCAGGCAGGCTTAACTAAAAAAGTAATGACCTTAGAAGAATTTGCAATGCTTAGTGATATAGAAGCACCAAAGAAAAGAGGGATTTATAAGAAGAAAAACGAAAGTCAAGAACCTACCAAATGAAGGGGTGCCTGTTTACATTTATATTTGATTTTAGTATTTTAATAAAAATTTTTAAAACTTTTTATCTGAATACTTGTTTTTGTGGTACAATATTTCGTACGTTTGATTGTACAAAAAAGGAGGCTGCTATGCAAGCTATTACAATTTCTCAACTGAGAAGCAATATAAAAAAGTACTTTGATTGTGTTACCCGTTCCTTAGATATTCTTGTTGTGCCTCGCTCAAATGAAGATGATGCTGTTGTGATTATGTCCATAAAGGAATATAATTCATTGAACGAAACTGCACATCTTTTATCAACGGCTAAAAATAGACAGCAGCTATTGGATTCTATCAAGCAAATGCAAGAGGATAACATTATTGAGTTTAATCATGAATTAGAGAATGCTTAATCTCCCCGTATTAAATAGGTTGAAATTCAATGAATATTTACTTCACCCAGAATGCATGGGAAGAGTTCAATTACTGGTTGGATACCGATACAGAAATTGCAGATAAAATACGAGGACTTATAAAGGAAATACAACAAAGTCCATTTAAAGGAACTGGTAAACCTGAAGCATTAAAGCACGAGTTGCAAGGACTTTGGTCAAGAAGAATAACGCGGGAACATAGGCTTGTTTATAAAGTGGCGGATAAAGGAGAGAACAAAGCCTGTACAATCGTTCAATGTAGGTTTCATTATGATGATTAACATTGAATTAAAAAGAAGAGTTTACTTAGGCTGGCTGATTAGTCAGCCTTTTTTATTTATTACTCTTCATTATGTTGCAGCAATAATTCTCTTGTATGAATACCAAAACTAAAAGGCTGCTAATTGCCGTCCCTGTCGCTATTTTATTATTGCTTGCTCTAACGAACCCCTCCTATAAAGACTTTAAAGAGTTTAGTGCAGATTATCCAATAAAGGGAGAGCGCACTGATTATCGTTGGCATGAGATAGTAAGAATAAAACTTGCTAACTACTTCATTTATTCTGTTTATAAGTCTAAGATTATAATCAGAGTTTATAATTATAATCTTGAGGAATCTCAAAAAAGGGTTAGCGATGTACATTACTACATTGCTATTTTAGATAACTACTTTGAGTTCAAAAGATAAATTGCATATGAATACCAAAACAAACTAAATGAATAATGATTTGAACGATATTGAAAAAAAGCCCAAATCAGAACTGACAAAATAAAAGAAGAATACTCGGATATTCGCTCTTGGGTGGTTCTTGTTATCGCAATTTTATTTGAATGGCTTGGTGGGTATCTGATAAGAAATTATCCAGACGATATACGCAACTTGGTAGGTTTTATTCTACTTTATCTTGCATTTATATTCTTCATTGTTTTTGTGCGAACACTTTTTACTGCATTAATAATCCCTGCCATTATCAGAGTGTTTATTGATATTTCAAAGGGATTAGCTTCTTTAATTAAATAAAGCCTTTATTCCAACAACTGGGTATGTAATTGCCTAAATTTAAAACCAAAACGTATGCTGCTTAACAGAAAACAAAAAATTGCTACTTTTCTTTATTGTATTTTTCTCGTTGTTACTTTGTTATTCCTTACGCCTTATCTTAAGATATACGGACGGCGCGGCGAAATTGCAGACGGATTTGGCAACTTCTTTTCATTACAATCCGGCGATATAGTATACCCTAAATTATTTATTGAATTGTTATTGCTTACCATTTTTTATATCCTATCCCTTTTGGTACTCAATAAGAGCAAAATTTTAAACTGAGACACTACCGTCAGGTATAGCTCTCAATATTCCTGAGATCAATAGTAAACAAATATGGGACAAGTTAAGGCTCACAGCTCGTGGCTCGCAGCTATTATGAGGTCTGTTATTAATTGCTTTGTACACTCTTCCCCACCTCCGGCGAAGTATCGGGAATACGGTTCAGCATATCTACTACTCCCTCCCGCTTTAATATCAAATACCCTAACCTGTCGTTGCTGATACCTTCTTTCAAATGATAACTAAACAGCAACTGGTCATTCTTCACCTCTGTCTCAAAATAGCGGAACTGGATATTGTCATATTGTTTTAGCGTCTGCCCGATCTCGTACAAATGCGTAGATAAAACAAACAGGGCATTATGCATCTTACGCAATCCTTCTATCACCACCGTGCTGCATTTCATGGCATCCTGCACATTCGTACCTTTAAACAATTCATCAATCAATATCAGCCATTTTCTGCCATCACTTATCTGCTGAATGGTTTTGCGGATACGCTGCACCTCATTAAAGAAATAGCTTTCGCCCTGCACAATATTATCTACTACCTGTATATTACTCAGCAAGCCATCAAACAGCGATAACTGCATACTTTTGGCTGGTACCCCCATACCTATATGCGCTAAGTAAACAGCCACACCAATAGCCTTGATAAACGTGCTTTTACCAGCCATATTAGCACCGGTCATAAACAAGAAGTTCTGCTGTTGCGTAAGCTGGATATCGTACGCTACCGGAGTTGTCAGCAATGGATGAAAAAGCTGCTCTGCTATCATAAAAGGCTGGCTGCTTTCCTCAAATTTAGGGATACTAAAGTGATACTGCCTGCATGCGGTAGCCATGCTGCAGTATGCATCCATCCTGCTGTAAATATTCACCAGTTCCAGCGCCTCTTGCTTGTACTGGCGGCGCATATAATTACCAAACTGCACTACCAGCCTGTAAGGCAGCTTCTGTGTCTTGTCCCACTCAACCATCTCCCGTATTACCGGCTTTGAAATAAGCGTAGCGATGCGGGTGGTAATATTCCGGAGAATAGTAGAGTCGGAATTGGAGCACAGTTGAACAATGCTGTCTAAGCCCTTAAAGAAGTTTATAAAATGCTCCACCGAATACCGGGTAAGGGAGAAATCGGCTGAGTGAAAGACTTTATAGGTTACGCTGTTAAGTGTATTAGCATGGTCAGGCATTTCGTCCAGCGGTGTTTCATAAAACCGCTCAATGACCATAATAGTGCCATTGGATATAATGGTTGGAAAATTATCCAGTAAGGGTACCAGGCTTTGGAGCAATTGCTGCATCTCCTCTATTTGCTTCATACTATCATAGGTCTTTGAAAGCAACGCCCGCAGCCAGTCTTTACCACCAATGGTAGTGGTAAAATCCAGCTTGTTAAAGACCGAGAGTGTCTCGTCTGCATTAAATATGGAAAGATCGTTGATAGTTGTTTTATCTACCTGCATGTACGTTATGTATTATTAAATCAAAATCTATGGTTGTAAGATAAACAAGAAAGGAGAAAGGCTACTAAATTTGTAATTTGCTTCACATATATGATTACGCCGCAAACCATACAGCAAATTACCAGCCGCATTGATATTATTGATGTAGTGGGCGAATTTGTAAAACTGAAAAAACGCGGCACCAATTATCTTGGACTTTGCCCGTTTCACAACGAGAAATCGCCCTCGTTTACCGTATCACCTGCAAAAGAAATCTATAAATGCTTTGGTTGCGGCAAAAGCGGCAATACCATCACCTTTTTGATGGAGCACGAAAAGTACAGCTATGTGGAAGCGCTCCGCTGGCTGGCAAACCGCTACAATGTAGAGATAGAAGAAACGGAGGTCAGCGATGCCCAGCGCCAGCAGCAGTTAGCTACCGACAGCCTCTACATCATCAACAGCTTTGCACAAAAATTCTTTACCGCAGCAGTTATTTGAAACCGAGGAAGGGCAGACATTTGCACTCACTTATCTGCAGGAACAACGAGGATTTACGAAGGAAATCATTGAGAAGTTCCAGTTAGGCTACAACCCTTCAGCAAGGGATAGCTTTGCCAAGGCAGCTTTGCAGAACCAGTTCAATACAGAACTGTTGCTTAAAACCGGGCTGGTTACCAGCCGCAATGAGGTGCTGCAGGACAATTACCGCAACCGCATCATCTTCCCTATACATAACAATACCGGCAAAATCATTGGCTTTGGAGCGCGCGTTATTGGCAAAGCGCCCGAAAGAGCACCCAAATACATCAACACGCCGGAGAACGAGCTATATGTAAAAAGCCGAATCCTATACGGCTCTTATTTTGCCCGCCAGGCAATAGATAAGCTGGATGAATGTTTGCTCGTAGAAGGTTATACCGATGTGATCAGCCTGCACCAGGCAGGCATAGAAAACGTAGTAGCCAGCGGCGGCACTTCACTTGACTACCGAGCAGTTGCGACTGATAAAAAAATACACCAACAACCTCACCATTATTTATGATGGTGATGCAGCAGGTGTGAAAGCAGCACTGCGCGGGCTGGACATGGCGCTGGAAGAAAGCCTGAATGTAAAGCTGGTGCTGATACCCGATAATGAAGACCCCGACAGCTATGTAAAGAAAATAGGCGCTGCTGCCTTTCAGCGAATTTCATTGCGGCTAATAAAAAAGATTTTATCTTTTTCCAGTTGGAAGTGATGCTGCGCGAAGCCGGTAATGATGTAAGCAAAAAGAATGAAGCGGTCAACCAGGTTGCCGAAACGATAAGCAAGATCAATAAAGCGGAAGATTTTACCAAGCAGCAGGAATATATACGTCAGTGCGCCCAACTGTTGCGTATTGATGAAAGTGGCTTGATAACACTTGTCAATAAATACAAGCGTGACCGTGTTGCTAAGGAAGAAAAGTCCGCAGGAAGGCTGCCCTTTGAAGCAGTTGAACCATCTGCTATACCGGCAGCGTTGGTGCAGGACAATATAGATTTAATAATTAACGGCGACGACAAGCAGGAGCGTGATGTACTGCGTGTGTTGATGGAATTTGGCTTACAGCACTGGGACGAACAGCGCACCATGGCGCAATATATCTTTGATGAACTGGAAGGCTTCTATTTTGAGAACCCAACGCTGGAAAAGTTGTACAATATCTATGAAGCACAGTACCACCAGGGTTTGGAGCCCAGCGCTAAAACTTTACTCTATCACGAAGATGCAGAAATACGTGATCTGGTGGTAACTATTACCATGTTCCCGTTTGAGCTAAGTATGCGATGGAATGAAAAAAGTGATAAGAAGAATATTGGTGTAGTAGACAGCCATGATGATGTGTTTAAAAGCATCCACTACTTTAAGCTGCGTAAGCTAAAACACATGTTTGAGCAAAACCAGCGCGATATGGAAGAAAGCAAATCATTTGAAGAGCAGATGCAGCTTATCAAAGTGCATAAAGAATTGAAAACGATGCAGGAAGCACTCACCAAACAGTTTGGAACTGTTATTTTTAAATAAGAGTAGCTATAGACTTAGTTTACACTTCTGTGCAGAGTACAAAGCCGACTGCATCATCTGAAAGCTATGTGGCAAAGGCACGATCTGTGATGTCTTTAGCGAATCTGTATCCACATGTGCCTTGTCCAATACACTCTTGCACTCATGCAATTAGCTGCAGCATTGCAAGTGGCGCTAAGCGCTATCCAGCATCCAGAGCAGCCATACAACATCCATTACCACTCCGTCTCTTTTAGAGCACATTTATTCAAAGCACAGGTTAATTCAACACCAAGGGGCTATTCTGTGCAACTGTAGTGTAGAAACGTAAACTTTTACAAATAATGAATTCAGAGAAATTGGCATAAGCCTCTATAGTAGATTCAGCAAGATAAAAGTAGTACATCATCTTTATTCTTTCGGCTGGAAGAATGTATTTCATATGATATTGGATTGAAGCCAAAGTTAATATGTATCAAATTGTATATAAGAAATAGACGGGTTAAAATATCTTTTAAAACTATTTAAAAATCAATCAAAATTCTTCACTAAATAACAACATTATATTACTATCAACCCTTTTTACCGCAAATAAATATTCACGAACTTTGCAGGCTTAAATTGATTGTAAGGATAATAATGAAGATATATCCCGAATCGGCAGTTGTACAATTGGAATTTGATAAAGTAAAGAGCTTTGCTGGCAGCCCATTGCAAAACAGACTTTGCTAAAGATAAAGCTGAAAATCTGCGTATCCATACGCATAAAAACTATATAGAGCTGGAGCTCCAGCAAAGCCATGAATACAAGCTGGTAGAAATGCACAGCATGTATTTTCCCGAATGATTTTACCCTTAATATTCAGCAAGCGATATTAAGCTGCTTAGGCATCACGCGGTAGCATGCTTACCGGCGAGCAGTTTATGAACCTGCGCAAGCTGACAGAAAGTATTGGAAGCATTTTCAGGTGGTTTGATGCAGAAAGGCGACTGGCATATCCTGCACTGACCAAAGTGATTGAAAATACCTATTATGAGAAAGCCATTGCTGCACTTATAGATGAAGTACTGGATGAGAATGGCAATGTAAAAGACAATGCTTCGGAAGCAATTGCAACAAATACGCATGAGCCTGTACCGCAAGCGCAACGAGCAACGACGTATATTTGAACGCGTGGTGGCACGACTTGCCAAGCAGGCTATACTGCGGATATTGATGAAAGCTTTAGCAATGGGCGCCGCGTAGTGGCTGTGTTCAGTGAGCACAAGCGGCAGGTAAAAGGCATCTTGCATGGCGAGAGCGACAGCCGCAAAACCGCCTTCATAGAGCCGGAAGAAACCATTGAACTTAATAACGATATCTTCTCCCTGGAGAATGATGAGCGCAAAGAAGTGCTGCGCATTCTGCGTGAGCTAACTCAAAGACTTTCCAGGTATGCGGCACTGCTGCAAGCTTATTTTGAAATTGTAGGGGAGTACGACTTTATCCGTGCCAAAGCAAAGCTGGCGATAGATATCAAAGGCAATTTTCCTAACCTGCTGGATAAAGCGCATGTAGAATTAAAAGAGGCTTATCACCCGCTGTTGTATTTATATAATAATAAAGCAGGCAAGTCCACCATACCGGTTAATATTACACTGGATGATCAACAACGCATTCTCATCATCAGCGGACCAAATGCCGGTGGTAAAACGGTAACCATGAAGACCATTGGCCTGAACCAATTGATGCTGCAAAGCGGTTTGCTGGTGCCCGTGCATCCTACCTCGCAGATGGGTATTTTCAGGCAGTTGTTTATACATATCGGTGATACGCAGAGCCTGGAGTTTGAATTAAGTACTTACTCTTCGCACCTCTTGCACATGAAGCATTTTATTGAGAATGCGAATGGTAAGACCTTATTTTTTATAGATGAACTAGGTAGCGGTAGCGACCCTAACTTAGGCGGTGCTTTTGCTGAAGTAATATTGGAAGAACTGGCGCGCAGACATGCGATAGGTATTGTTACCACGCACTACCTTAACCTTAAGGTAATGGCAAACCATACACAAGGTATAGTGAACGGTGCCATGGCTTTTGATGAAGTGAATCTAAAACCTTTATACAAACTGATTATTGGCAAGCCGGGTAGCAGCTATACGTTTTCGATTGCAGAACGTATTGGCTTGCCGCAGCCGCTGATCAACCGTGCAAGGAAGCTGGTGGACGAAGACCATTTTCGCCTGGATAAATTGCTCAACAGAACCGAGCAGGACCTGCAGCATATAGATAAAGAGAAAAAAGAACTGAACCGCTGCTGAAAGAAAATGAGCGCCTGAAAAAGGAAATGGAAGTGGTGATGGATAAAGAACGCCACCGCCAGCAGGTGGAAATTCTGAAGCAGCAAAACCATATTACCGAAGAGCGTATTGCCAACATGAAAGAAACCGAGCGCAAGCTGAAACAGATTGTGCTGGAATGGCGAAAGGCAGAAAATAAAGAAGAGGTGATGAAGCAGGTGCAGAACCTGCTCTTTAAAAAGAATGAGCAGCTGTTAATAACAAGCTGGCTAAGAAAGCAGATAAAAAGTACAAGGAAACAGATGAGGAAATTAAGACCGGCATGAAGGTGAAGATGAAAAAGAACCACCAGATTGGCGAAGTAAAAGAAATACGTGGCACGCCGCGCCATAGTACAAATAGGTTTGTTGCCAATGAACGTTGAAATAGCTGACCTGATAGCAGTGGAAGAAAAGCAACCGGCGGAGTAGTTTTATGCAAGATCCTATACTCCCTAAAGGGGAGTAGAGACAAATTTAAAGGCTGTTTTAGGATCTCTAAAAGACGGCCATAGTAATTTAGTTAGTAAATCGTTCAGTGAACTATCTGTGCCATCTGTGTTATCTGTGAGAAACCTAAGCTATTTGTAGTAAAAAAGAAGCCGCCCCACACGAAAGTGAGACAGCTCTTACCCAAAATCCAACGGTTGGCTAATGCGGCATTAGTTCCGCATTATATAAGTTTTCTACTACTGTTCTTTGCATGCAAAACACCTTATTCTCAGTTCAATGCACACAGCACACTATGAATGCAGGCTGCACTGGCTATGCAAAGCGGCTACTTCTCAGGTAAGAGAATCAGCCATCCAGTAGTGAATGATTTGCTTGGATTTTTGAGCGCCAGTTGGAATGGTAACATTAACTATTGATTTGATATTGGATTTTAAAACCGGATTGTCGTATTTGTTTAACAACAGTACAAATGTAGAAGGTATTTGCATTTCCTTATATTAAAATCAACTTTATTATTATTAAAGATTGTATAGTGTTTTAGACTAATTATTAAGAATAAATTATCTCAAAAAGGGAAAGGATTTTACCAAAGGGAAATGATTGAAACGACCTTATAAGAAATATAGCCTGCTAAAATTGTGGATATCCTGCAGCGGAGGTGAGGCAATTTTATCAATACCGGGTGGTGCAAAGCGTATATCATTCAAGTAGTGTACTATCGGTAAGGGTATATAAAAAAGCGGTAAGCTGCCCTATTTCATAATTGGAAAGTTTCATGCTCTTTACCAGTGAGTCGGTAGTAGGGCTATCCACTACTCCGTTGCGGTAATGGTTCATTACATCCAAAATGCTATAGAATCTTCCATCATGCCCATAAGGGAAAGTTACCATTACATTTCGCAGACTGGGCACTTTAAACTTTAGCGAATCAGTGCTTAACCTGGTAATGCGCATTCGCCCCACATCATTTAAAAAACTATCTACCGGTATGCCAACATTGCGATAGCTAAAATCGGTAAACAAAGGCTCAGTATGGCACACATTGCATTTCTGCTTAAATATCCCGTAGCCTAACCGTTGGGGCAAATTGAATGCAGCTTCTCCCCTTTTCACTTTATCGTACAAACTATTGCTGCTTACAATCATCACCAAAAACTGGCTCAATGCTTTGGTAAGCCGTTGCGTATTGATACATTTCGCTGCCAAAAGCTGCTTTGAACATCGCCGGTATTCTTTATCTGCACGCAGCTTTATCAATACACTATCTAATACTTCATGCATTTCGTTGGGGGCAGTGATGGGTACCAAGGGCTGCACATCCAAATGGTTGACACCGCCATCGTACATAAACTCTTTTTGCCAGGCGAGGTTAAATAAAGCAGGCGCATTGCGTGTGGTAAAAGAATTGTTGAAACCATGACTCAGCGAATGGTCGTAGGTAGCAAAAGCACCAAACTGCTGGTGACAACCGGCACAGGGGAAGTTGCCGTCTTTGCTTAACCTGCCGTCATAAAATAGTTTCCTGCCCAGTTCAAAACCTTCCTTAGTTACAGGGTTTTGCTTAAAATCATAGACGGGCTGCGGCCAGCCACCGGGGACAATGAAAGGAATAGGCGTAGCACTGGAATGATCACCGGTATTGATAAAATGAATACCGGTAATGATGAATACTATAAAACAAAGAATAACAGCACTGCGCTTCATGATGTACTACGAATGTAATGCAGGAATCATTAGTTGAAAAGCACCTTAGCTAAAAATTAGTATTTGGGGAGATGGGGAGCTACTTCATCAATGTATTGCAGAATACCGCCTTTTAAATTGTACAAGTTTGTAAACCCAAAGTCCTTCTCCAGCATTTGAATGGCTTGTATGCTACGGCTGCCTGACTTGCAGTGCAGTACTACCTTCTTGTTGGAATTTATCTTATTAATATTATTAGCAATTGTATTTAAAGGGATGAGTTGTGCGCCAATATTTACCAAGTCATATTCGTAAGGCTCGCGTACATCAATGAGTTGCACCTCTTCATGCTGCTGCCAGTCTTGTAATTGTTGTGGAGTAACTTCTTTAATGTTTGCAGCAACAGGACCACAAAACTGCCCGTAATCTATCAACTGCGTGATAGTTGGATGCGCGCCATTTAAAGGATTATCCTTACTACGTTTAACCTTGAAAATATTGGTCTGAAAGCTTAAGGTATCAAAAATGAAGAGACGACCACTCAGTGGTTCACCAATACCCGTTATTATTTTAATCACTTCCAGCGCCTGCATACTGCCAATAATACCCGGCAACACACCCAATACACCCGCTTCTGCACAGTTGGGTACCGCTTCGGGTGCAGGCGGTATAGGAAAGAGATCACGGTAGTTAGGGCCTAGCGTACCATTTTTATCTGTATAATTAAAAACAGCTACCTGCCCCTCAAACTGGTGAATAGCGGCATACACATAAGGCTTGCCGAGGAGCACACAGGTGTCATTTATTAAATACCGGGTTGGAAAATTATCTGTGCCATCGGCAACTACATCATATTCTTTGATAATACTTAACGCATTGGCACCAGTAAGCATTTCAGTATAAACACTGGCTTGGATATATGGGTTTAATGCTTTAATCCTGCGCTGTGCTGCGATTGCTTTTTGCTCGCCCACATCATCGATACTAAATAAAACCTGCCGCTGCAGATTACTTTCGTCTACCCTGTCAAAATCCACCAGACCAATAGAGCCTACACCGGCTGCAGCTAAGTATAGCAACAACGGACTGCCTAAGCCTCCGCACCCAACCACGAGCACCCTGGCGGCCTTTAGCTTTTGCTGTGCCGCCATACCAAACTGCGGCAAGTTGATATGCCGGCTATAGCGGGAAAGTTCTTCGGGAGAAAAAGATGCTGTAATCATATTGAGTACAAAGTTGCTAATTTTCACCGCAGAGAACAGGAGTAAATAGAGGTTTCGGAGAGATTTTTCACCGCAGAGAACAAGAGTTAAGAGAGGTTTCGCAGAGATTTACTGTTGGGTTGGTTAGGAGATGAGAAGGATTTAACCGGGAGTTATTTAAGAGGAGATAGGGAGGAGATTAGGTATAAGTTAGGTATAACTTAAGTATAAATTAGGTATAAGTTAAGTATAACTCTGGCCTTTCCTATATTAGGAAGATGGGGTCGGGAAGCTTGATAAGTAAGTTGATGCTTTTAAAATAGACATTTTTCTACTAACTTTGGGTAAAATGTCCATTATGTCAATAACATCAGACAATGGTAAAATGGGTAATACACCAGCACCGGCTATTGCAGTTACTTTGCAAAGCTATCTTTCAAAAGGTGCTTCCATCAATGCACTGGTGTGGGCTATACTGGGTGGCAAGCAATTTATGGCTGCAGCCCCTGAAACTGTGCTTGATTATGTTGCCGCTACTAACAGAGGTATCCCTAAACTGGCTGTACATAACCTTGCCGAAATGATTGATGTACCTATGAAAGATATGGCCACCCTGCTGAATGTATCGTATAAAACGCTGGGGCGAAAGAAGAAAACGGATACACTGGATAGCTTGTCTTCTTCTTTATCCATAGAGCTTGCTAATACAGTTGCAAAGGGGCTTGGCGGTTTTTGAAGACAGGGATAAGTTTAGCAGGTGGCTGCAAAAGGAAAACAGGGCATTGCAGGGAAAAAAGCCTTTTGAATTCCTTAATACACCCTACTGGTATTAAAATGGTGAATAAGCTGCTGGGCAGGATTGAAGAAGGGGTTTATACTTAGGTTTAGCCAAAGACACGAAGACACAAAGAAATAGGATGGTAAAAGATAGTAAGCACGAATTTTCCTTTTTATATATAAGTGAGTTTTTGATTTAACAACAAAATATCCTCTTAGCACTTTTCTGCTCTATGCTGGTTTACAGAATTGTAAAGTCTGAAAAACGGACTACTGATCTTACCGGAACAGGTGCTTATAATGAAGGCGGGCGCTGGAACAGCGAGGGTGTTTATGCATTGTACACCAGTGAACATAGCGCACTTGCCATGCTGGAAGTATTGGTGCATGTGGATGAAGGTGAACTGCCGCCGGATATGTTTATTATGACCATTGAGGTAGCAGATACTGCACCCGTTTTTACAGTTGCAGATGAAGACCTGCCGGAAGATTGGCGCGTACCGGAGAATATTGCTCTGAAGGAAATGGGTGATAAGGTATTTATGGAAAAAAAGTTTTTGGGTATCAAAACCAGGTCTGCAGTGTTGCCGGACGCTTATAATTATGTTTTAAACCCACTGTTTCCCGGGTATTATGATTTGGTAAAGGTTGTGGAAGTAAAGCCTTTGGGGGTAGATAAAAGGTTGAAGTGAGGGGAGATTCTATTCAGATGCGTTTGCAAAACCTGAGTACCTACATTACAAGAGTAAAATTTGGGCAAGTAAGCCTGAGAGGCTTACGCTACTGAGAGTTATCAACTTTAGATATGGATCGTGCCTACGGCACCCGGGTATGTGTGGGTGCTGGTATTGGTCAACGGGTTAAAACCCGTTGCTACAAGATGGTCGAGCCTACGGCTCTGGTCAATATACAACAATCGAATGATTATACCAGTGCAGCAAATAGCAGCTTAGTGCAGTGTTACATACTTATATTTTAGTTTAGAACAAATCTATTTGAGTGCTGTGAACACAGCAGATGTTTTAAGTACAATTGCTTACATAAGCTTCTTTTTTTTACCTTTTTTCTTGATAAAAAAGGTAACCAAAAATTCAAGGCACGGCCTGATCGCTCCGCGCATTTGTGCCGGGCCAGCGCCTCCCCATTGCCTAAGGTGCAGCTTTATTACTGGGTGGCACTGTTGGGCTAACATGGTGCTACTTGTTAACTGACAGGTATTTAATGATTAGGTTGGTTGCCTTTGGCCTTACACTTTGAACAGCGGAGGCATACTTAGCAGAGATTGGAAAGGTGGATACGTAGCTCATTGCAGGTTGGAGAATTTATGTTTACCAGTGGGGACGATACGTTTTGGTTAGCTTTTATTAGAAAGCTTGATTTATTTGATAGTAGATGGCTATTGTAAATTTATTTAGTTGACAAGGTATTAAGTATAGTGTAACTTAAATAAGGTTAAGAGCTATGGCATAGATCAAAGTATATTTCAGCAGTGATTTAGCTACTATCCACAGATGCTTCCTATAGCCTGCCAAGCCAAAGGCATGGTCAGCAGGACAAAGGCTGTGTTTGATTATGGAATTTAACTGAATCATTATCTGAATAGCTTTATTTACTCCTATTTATAACTTTAGCTTATTTAAGTTACAGTATACTTAGTAGTTACAGTGTACTTAGTGCAAAGGCAATAAAAGATAGCTTTTATAACAACTTGTGGTGCGCGTCTAAATTGTTGGATTACCGGGTAGAACTGCCACTACAAATTCATCCTTTTCAATTCCTTTACAGCATAATCGCAAGCCCTGGCAGTTAATGCCATATAGGTCAAAGATGGATTGACACACGAGCCTGATGCCATGCAGGAGCCGTCTGTAGATAAATACATTCGGTACTTCGTGCATTTGGTTGAATGCATTCAGCACTGATGTTTTGGGATCCCTCCCCATCCTGGCAGTACCCATTTCATGGTTGGCGTTGCCGGGAAAGGACATCACATTGTTTACAATTATGTTTTTATAACCGGCTGCTTCCAGCATTTCACGGGCGGTGTTACCCAAGTCTTCGTTCATCTTCTTTTCGTTCTCCCCAAATTGACAATCCACAGCAATCAAAGGTCTGCCCCATTTGTCTTTTTTATCATGATTGAGTGTAATGCGGTTATCCGGATTGGGCAAAGTTTCCCCAAAACCATACATAGTGATTTGCCATCCACCAGGCTCACACATAGCTTCTTTTAGGGATGCACCAATGCCTTCCATAGTTTGCCTGCCGCGAAATCCGCTTACCCCATAATGATACCCCCGCAGGAAATTGCCATCCTGCTTTGTTACATTTCTAAACCGGGGAATATAAGCTGGTGTTGGTCTGCGTCCATAGTAGTATTTGTCTTCCATACCATCCACCTCTCCGGATGCAGAAAGCCCTTTATGATGGTCCATCAGGTTGCGCCCTACCTGGCCGCTGCCATTACCTAACCCATCAGGAAAGCGGTTAGATGTAGAATTCAGCAGTATTGCCGTTGTAGCAACAGTAGCAGCATTCAGGAAAATGATCTTTGCAAAGTATTCGGTTGTTTTACCAGTAGCTTTATCAATCACTTCCACGCCTGTAGCTCTTTGTTGCTGCTCATCGTACAACACCTTATTTACCAGAGATTGTTGTTTTACCGTCAGGTTCCCGGTAGCATATGCAGCGGGCATGGTACTGGCGTTGGTACTGAAATAAGCGCCAAACGGGCAGCCGCGGTGACACAAATCCCTTGCCTGGCATTGTCCCCTACCTTGTACCGGCCTGGTAAGGTTGGCTGTTCTGCCTATAATCACCTGGCGGTCTGTATAACTTTTTGACACCTGTTGCTGGAAGTGCTTTTCGGCAACATTCATTTCAAAGGGCGGTAAATACTCACCATCTGGTAGTTGGGGTATGCCATCCCTATTGCCGCTTACCCCGATAAACCTTTCAACATAGTTGTACCAGGGAGCAATATCCTTATAACGAACAGGCCAATCCACTCCGTGGCCATCTCTTCAGGTTAGCTTCAAAGTCCAGGTCGCTCCAACGGTAACAGGCTCTTGCCCACAACAAAGACCTGCCCCCTAATACATCCCCTCTTATCCAATCGAAGCGTTTGATCTCTTCGTAAGGGTTTTCTTTATCGTTGATGTAGAAGTGTTTGTTGTCTTCCCGAAAAGAATAATGGCGGCTTTGCACAAAATGCGTTTCCTTATCCTGCATGGATAACTGCAGGTGATGGGGGAATTCCCAAGGTGCCATGGTTGCTGTTGGGTAGTTTGGATGGGTTACATTCCCGCCGCGCTCCAGCATTAGCACCTTCAAGCCTTTCTCGCATAGCTCTTTGGCAGCCCAGCCGCCGCTGATGCCGGAGCCAACGATAATGGCATCGTAACTATTTTGTGCTTTGGCTTTGTTGTTTATCATGAGGGTATCACCTGGCATAATAGTCTACTTTGCGGGCAAATTAAGGAGTTTTATTGTAATGGTTATGTGAGGAAAAAACGAACGAGCCACCGGGAGGCGGTGGCTCGTTCGTTTGATGCAGTGTATAGAGGGTGAATTAATTATCTTTCTTTACAAACACCATCTGGCCATGGTCAGCCTTATACATAGCATCGTAATAATTTACCAACGCCTCGTACTCAGATGCAGGAAGTGTAATAGCTGATACTTCGTTCGTACGCAGCATTGTAATAGCATTATCACCTACTTTAAAGCTGATGCTGTATTTACCAAATTTACTCTCCAAAGCAACATCCTTTGGCATTGCCTCCAAAGTGTAGCCCGCAGGCATCTTAATTATTACCGTATCTACATCCTTATAAGAAGATCTGATGGCAATAGCGTAATTACGAACGCTGTCTTTAGACAACCTGGTACTTGATTTATTAAAGAGATCTGGCTTTATAAACAAGCGCTTACCTGTAATAGCTGCATAGTTGGGGGAGGCAATATGCAGATCTTCTTGTATAACCGGAATACGGTTTTTTACTTCGGAGTAATCATTCTTATCTACTTTGTAAGTAGGAAGATTGATAGCTTCATTCAGGTATTTTTCGCGTTGTTCCTTATTAGCATCGTACATAAGCGAATGCTGCAGTTCCTGTTGTTCGCCGGTAAATGTAGTATGCACATTTGCATCCAGGTTACCATCAGCGTCAATAGTAGCCTCTACTCTGCGCAACTGAAGATTATCGGAAGCTTTATAAATAGGTGTGCTTACTACATGCCCACCATCACTGGCTATCAATAAAGCTTTGCGGTTCCCTGTGAATGACCCCATAAATCCGGCAGCAACTGTTTGACTGGTACACTCCAGCCAGATACTGTCTTTACCATTAGGCACACAACAAACAATGTGATCAAAATAGTCTGAAGGAAAATCTTCTATCAGATAATCTGAAGCAGTTTTTTCACCGGACTTTATTTGCACATAATATGCCGGGATATTCGCTTCCTTTAAAAGCGATACCATATAGTTGGAGAGCGCCTTACAATCACCATATTTCTTCTCCGATACATATTTCGCATCGAAAGGCTGCATACCGCCAATACCCAACTGTATGCTGATATAGCGTGTGTTGCTTTGCATGTATTGGTAGAGTGCTTTTACCTTATCTTCAGTAGTTGCTAAGCCATCAGCAATTTTATGCACATCCCCTTTTACGTTGTCGGGCAAAATATCCCTGTCCTTATTTAAAGCAAGCTGGAACTTCCCTAAATCGCTCCAGGTATCAATACTACCTGTGTAACTTCCATAAGAAAAATTGACCGGTGAAACCAAAACAGCCGGTGCCAGTTTAGCAACAGGAGGAAGGAAAGGTTCGTACAGAAGTGCTTTGAAACTTCTCAAATTCCAAGTAATACTTTGCGTGCGACCGGTTACAGTTTGTGGCTGCCCGCTGAAGTTGAGTGACTTGTATTTTATTTTAAAATCAAGGGGCGTTTCAATAGTGTAGCTGCTATTTTGTACGGCATGATATAAACCCTGAACCGGGCGCCAACGCGGAATACCATAAGTTTGGTTCAACTCCTGTTCATCTTCATATTCGACCGTATATGGATAATTTCTCCAGTAAAAGTTGTGCATTTTAATGCGTGTATCATTCATCAGGCTAATGCCGTCCTGCATGGGTGCATCCTGTATATCTTTACGTTTTACATTTTTAAGCTTCTTACCGGTAGCATCGTATAAGTTGCCATCAATGTCGCTAAGAGGCTGATGAGGGTCGTACCAGTTAGAATATTCAGCATACTCATCGCCGTTTTCGTTAAGAATAGTTATGGCATACTTGTGCTTAATAATCACTTTATCCATCGCTTTTACCTGTACATGTACTTCCTCATTTCTTACAACTACATCAGCGTTCTTTTTAAGTGAATCGGGTATAAGGGCTACATTGTAGTCCTGCGCGTTAGCAATGGTAAGGCACCCCACTGCAATCAATATTAAAAGGTATTTCATAATATAATAACTACTTCACTTTTTTAAATACAATTTGTTCTGACTGCTTTTTTACAACGTAGCCAAAGAAATCTCTTAAGGTCTGATAATCTTCCGGCTCGTAAAGGGCTTTCTGCAGTTTTATCCGTGAGCGCAATTGTATATGGTCGCCGGTTTTAGCAATGATGTATTCAAACATTCCTTCATTTTCATTAAGCATTACTCTTGCCGACTTTGGCAGTTCATCTACTGCATATCCATCAGGTATCTCCATATTGAGAATGTATGTTTCATCCGAGCAGTATGGCATCTCTACAGGATAGAAACGCTCAGCAGCAGTAAACGGGTTTTCTTTTTGCTGCTCCATCATCATAGGGTTGAAGTAGAAAATATCATCATCGCCCTTGTCCATAGCCATATCATATTTCACATTCACCGGCTCATTCAGTAGCTTGAGGCTATCTATATTTTCGTCGCTGATTGTTACATCCCCGGTGTAAGCCTTTTTGACATTCCTGAAGAAGTCTTGTTCGCTCTCTTTACTCAACTCTTCGCGCAGTGATAATGATTCCTGATAGCCTTTAGTACTGCTTACAGAAGCTCCCAGTTTATGGTCTTTATCATTATTTATAAAGACAGTGGTTAATTTGCCCTCCTTTAAAGAATCAGCAAATAAAGGTATCAACTCAGGCATAACGGGGTCTATAACTCTTGCAAAGCCATTGTAACAATTGGCGCCTAACTGATTAAAACCCAACTTACTTTTAGCAGCATCCAGCAGGAACGTTTTTCCATCTGCCTTCGATTGGCAAATCACATAGTTGTATTTGGAGAGAATAGGATAAATTTCCTGTGCTTTGCCATTATCGGTAGTGCTCAGCAATACAGGGTGCGCTTCTATATTCTGGCTTAGCAGCATAGCTGTTAGTAACAGGTTGATATCTGCCACATTCCCTTTTTTACTTTGGTAGGTTTTCTTCAAGGGCTGCGAAGTATAGAAGGCATCCTCATCGGTACAGGAAAAGTTGTCACGCACATATTCATATATTTTTACGGTCTTTTCCTCTCCTGTTTTAGCACCTGCAATGGCAGCTTTCACATCATCATCAAAAAAGTTATTGGCATGTGCCAATGCAGCACCAAAGTCTTCATCTTTCATAAGTTCCTCACTTACTTCTGACCAGTTGTGCATAATTGTTTTGACTGGTGTATCTGGATACCGGATAGCTGATAGCTGAAACTCAATCTGTGCTATATGATTATCCATAGTAGTAGTAAAGTTCTCCCGCTTTAGTGCCGGCACATTCTTCATTGCCCATATATGATCAACCGTATTGGCAGATGCAGAAATAGATCTGGTACTCGACATAACAGTTTCACCCGGATCACTGATGTTATAATTATCGTGCGAAATGCGGACTGTATCTATCTCATAAGGATGATAGCCCTGCTTTAGCATTACATAATCGTAAAACTCCGGCACTTCTATTTCGTATTCGCTCCAAAGCCTTGGATAAGCGCCCTGAAAAGTCCAGGACGGGAGGTGCAAGCCGGGCGTATTAATAGTGTAGGTGTATTCTATAATTGAGCCTTCTTTAAGGTTGGGAAAGGTAAACTTAGTAGTTACATAATCTCCCTGCTTATCTTTAAATATAGAACCTTTATCCAGCTTTGTTACTACTACTTTACCGTTTTCTATGTTGTAAGTAGCGGCTTCCAGGTCATTTAATTTTTGTTGGTCTTCATTAAACGAAGGCACATGCAGGCCTACTTTTACAGTACCTAAATTGTCGAAAGCATTTTTCTTCATCAACCGTAAGCGTTCATGGACTTTCAAAACCACATCAAAAAAACCGTGGCTATTACCTGCAAATTTTACCGTGCCTCCATCAAACAGATAAACAGCATCGGCAGATGAATCTACTTCGTAGGCAGCGGGAGCGAAATCTTCAGGCTTTACATCGCCATAGGTACATACTACCCGGTTGGAGATCTCTCCTTTTTTCTTTTTCTGGGCAAATAAACAAATGCTAAATAAGGCGCATGGCACCACAATCAATAAGGATTTAAGGCTCATAGCAGTAATTTTACAAAAGAATTTCAGTATTTAATATTACAAAAATCATGTATTTAGTATATTGAACAATCACTTAGCACATTCAAATTTCATTAAAAAAACTGCACGGGACTTAAGCTTTAGCTATTGCGGCATTGCGAAAGCTGAAGAACTGACTGAAGACGCGAGGCGCCTGGAGCAGTGGTTAAAGCAAGGCAAGCACGGCAACATGCAGTATATGGAGCGGTATTTTGATATGCGCATTAATCCCTCGCTGCTGGTGCCGGGTGCTAAGTCGGTGATCACTTTATTGCAGAATTATTTTCCCAAAGAAACCCAGCAGCCTCATGCACCACGCATCTCCAAATATGCTTATGGCAAGGATTATCACGAGGTCATTAAAGAAAAACTGAACGAGTTCCTGTACCGCATACAGGAAGCGATTGGCGCTGTAAATGGCCGGGGCTTTATAGATTCGGCACCGGTGCTGGAGCGTGCCTGGGCTACTAAAAGCGGCCTGGGGTGGATTGGCAAAAATGGGAACTTCATTACCAAGCAGCAGGGCTCCTTTTTCTTTATTGCTACATTAATTGTTGACCTTGCGTTGCAGCCGGACGATCCTTTTGCCAAAGATTACTGTGGCAGTTGCACACGCTGTATAGATGCATGCCCCACCGGCGCTATTTTGCCCAACAAAGTAGATACAGGCTAACCAATGTATCAGTTACTACACCATTGAGTTGAAAGACATGCTGCTGCCGGGTGAAATGAAAGATAAGTTTCAAAACTGGATGTTTGGCTGCGATGTATGCCAGGATGTATGTCCCTGGAACCGCTTCAGCAAGCCTCACAATGAGGTTGCTTTTACCCCTATACCCGAAATACTTAATCTTTCTACTAAAGAATGGCAGGCATTGACTGAAGAAAGCTTCCGCCAGATATTCAAGCACTCCCCTCTTAAGCGGAGCAAATACAAGGGCATCCAGCGAAATGTGAAGTTTATTGAGGGGGAATAAGGGGCAAGAATCAAGATACAAGTTACAAGGTGCAAGACACAGCTAAAGATTGAATGTTTTTTCTTGGGCCTTGAACATTGTAACTTGTATCTTATGTCTTTTACTTATATTCCATCACGGGGTGCCTTTCAAACGGGTTGGTTTGCTCATCAAAAATATAGCGGTAGGTAATCATGCGGCGGCTTTGATGCGCGCCGAGGCTTTTGTAGATATTCACCATTTTTGGGTTCCAATCGCCGGCCCAGCCCATTTCATAGGTATGATACCAGCCCTTATGTTGAAAAAGATACCCCCCTTCCTGTATCATAAAGCTATCAACACCCAACGCCTGGAACTTGGGTACAATGCCAAACGCAACGCCGGTAAATACTTTGCATTCGCCCTGGCGCTTCATCCATAGCAGGCGCAGCTTTTCCAACCAGCCAAACTTGCCATTGAAGTGCTTAAAATACTGGTTCAGGTCGGGAATGTTTATCCACATGGCAATAGGCTCTTCTTTATAATAAGCAAACCAGATGAGCCGTTCATCCATGATGAGCTTCATTTTGTTAAAGAGTTTCACGGCCTGCTCTTTGGTGATCTCCTTTGCCTCGCCATGCTGCGCCCAGGCTGCATTATATACGGTAGCAAAGTCTTGTGCGTGCTTTTCAAGATTGCTGATGCTGATATGCCTTGCCTCATAGCCGGGCTTCGATTTAAACTTAGCGTGGCGTTCAGGATACTTGGGAGGCAGGGGGTCATCTACCCCCATAGCATAATAATATTGGTTGTAATAGTTTTTAAAACCATAGCGTTCAAACAACTGCATGTAATAGGGCGGATTGTAAGGCATGCCATAAATAGGTTCCTTGTCAAAGCCTTCTACCATCAGGCCCCACCATTTATCGCGGTCACCAAAGTTGATAGGTCCATCCATTGCCTCGATGCCCTTCTGTTGCAGCCAACTTTTAGCTCCATCAAAGAGTATATTTGCAGCCTGCTGGTCGTTAATACAATCGAAAAAGCCGATACCGCCTGTAGCAAACTCTGTTCCTTTATTGATGTATTTTCTATTGATAAACGCCCCAATGCGTCCGACGAGTACGCCATTATCATCCTTTAAAATCCAGCGTGCAGCCTCACCATATTTGAAACTCTTGTTCTTTGTTTTATCAAATACTTCATTAATCTCATTATCCAGCGGACGTATATAATTAGGATTGCCTGCATTTATCAGCACATTTACTTTCAAGAAATCCCTGGCTGCAGAAGCATCTGTTACTGGCAACAATTGCATAACATCTCTTTTGCGCGAATGTAAAGGGCATTTACCAATTGTCAATTGTTAATGGTGAATTGGGATCATATACCAGATCCAAATAAGGAGCCAGATGCCTGTTGCCTGATACTGGTGTATACCGCTTAGGGTGGTGGTAGATAGGGAGCTGATGAGGAGTTACCTATAAGTATACCAGGAGGAGATCAGGTATAAGTTAAGTATAACTTAGGTATAAGTTAAGTATAACTTAGGTATAGCTCCATAGTGACCAAGGTTGGGAAGGGAAGTTTTTGATGGTAGAAAGAGTTGTTCAGGTAAAAAACTTAAGGAGAGTCGCCGGGAATAGTTAATACAAGATTCAAATAGAATAACTGACCTACCATTGTTCCATATTGTTAAAGCTTATAAGAACCCTCAGTAGTATTCAGGTGCAGAATTAGTTATTAAACATTATATTAATATATTTTTAATCATACTTATCTTATTTAATATTATTAAAAATCATTACTTTGTATTTATTAAGAAAGAATAGATATATTTGGATTCTTATACCTTAGCAGTAAATTAGAAATATTGATCATGCTACACGGTATCACCATTCAGCAGACGCAAAACTTTTTACAGTATCCCACTTGTATAGGCTGAGGTGTTACCATAGACAGATGATAATTTTAACATTATAGCCCTAACTGTAAATTTAAAGAGACACCAAAACAACACTACAAAAATGAAACGAGAATAACATCTTATTACTACAGCTCTTTTAACTAACGGTCGTGTATACGATACATGGCAGGTATTGCAGAGACATCTCTCTGCTTAGTCTTTTCCGTAAATAAGGAAGAAGCTTTAAGCAACGCAGCAAACGATAGTTTATACCCATAACCATTAATGAGTTTAATAATGCAACGAAAAAGACCTACGTTACAGGATTACAGCATTTACACAGCAAAAGATCTTTATGTATGGCGCCTACTATATGAGCGTCAGTTACCTTCTATACAAGCACATGCCAGCCAGCTATACCTGGATGCTTTAGATAAGATTGGATTTAATGCAAATGAAATCCCGCATTTTGATAAAACCACCAGGCGGCTGCAGCAGCATACCGGATGGCAACTGACCGTAGTGCCCGGACTAGTGCCGGAGCCCGTGTTTTTCGAAATGCTGGCCAATAAAACCTTTCCGGCTACCTGCTGGCTGCGTACGCTTGAAGAAATGGATTATATTGAAGAGCCGGATATATTTCATGATGTGCTTGGTCATGTGCCCTTGCTGGTAAACAGCGCCTATGCCACGTTTCTGCACAATTTTGGCAAACTGGCAATGAAGTGGATAGATACGCCTAATGCCATACCTATTCTAGCACATGTATATTGGTTTACTATTGAATTTGGGCTGTTGCATGAAAACGGAAAGAATAAAATATTCGGCGCTGCCATTATATCTTCCCACGGGGAAATGGAAAATGTATATAAAGCTGAGATTCAGAAAGTATCCTTCGACATCAGAGAGATGTTTGATACTGAACACAACTTTAGCAACTTTCAGTCAAAGTATTTCGTGCTGGATTCATTCGAACAACTATGCAATGCTCTTCCACAGATAGATAAACAACTGGAACACATGCTTGCGACACAAAAAGTGCCAAAAGCTGAGAGCAGTACATCTTATACCAGCTTCAAGTAGGAAGCTTGATATCCGTTACCGGTTGCTAGTTGCCGGTTGCCGGATATGAACTACGAAGTTTGGTAAAACATATTATGTCTGCAGGTCACGGACTCTCCACAGGATCCTTGGGGCAGATGAGCACGGATGAAGTAAAACAAGATGTTTAGATTTAATGTTGATATATGCTATTAAGCTGGCTTGAGGGCGTACATCAACATTGAACAATAAAGCCTTAAACCATTTTTGCGCGGACTCAAAAGCCATGTTTCCAAGACCAACGTCGTTAAGTATCCCACAGGTCAGGTACGGCAAGCATGGCCCACTTACCTCCTTTCTACCGATGAGATGTTCCTATAGACTCGCGGCTTGATAAGTTGTAATTTTTAGATATGGATCGTGCCTACGGCACTATGTGTAAAGGTGGGGCTTTCTTTCTCAACGGGTTAAAACCCGTTGCTACAATATGTTTCGAACCTACGGCTCTGGTCAATAAAGGAGCACAATTTTTATAACCCTTTTGCGCAGCATCCTGAGGAATGGCGCGAGTCTAACAGAACAAGTCTGCTTTAATTTGATGACATTGCCCCAAAAACTTTCAATTACAATATCCACAAAGTCATAATCTGTACATCTAAACCCATAAATAGTATTTCCCTGCATCGTTCCCCTCTCCAAAATATTGCAAAAAATAAAGGGGCTGTGATGCAACCCTTTTAAACACGCTATGTTTGCAGCTATTGATTGATAATGATTAAAAACACAATAACTGCTACGTTGCTTCTTTTCTCCATAATGCTTTGCATCATGTGGATGAGTACATCGTGTGCGAATATCATTCCACCCACAGGCGGACCTAGAGATTCAATCCCCCCCGTGCTGGTTACCGCTACACCTAAAGATTCTGCACTGCAGTTTAAAACCAATAAAATAACGCTCAACTTTGATGAATATGTGCAGGTGGATAACCCGACAGAGAATGTGGTAATATGGCCTAATCCTAAACTACCGCCGGAGATTACCAGCAAGTTGCGCACCGTAACCATTAAGCTAAAAGACACGCTGGAGCCCAATACTACTTATACTATCAACTTTGGTAAATCGCTGAAAGATATTAACGAGGGCAATGCAGACTCTGCATTTCGCTATGTGTTCTCTACCGGTAGTAAGCTGGATAACAAGAGGCTGAGCGGTAAAGTATTACTGGCGCAAACCGGAAGGGCAGATAGTACATTGATAGTAGTACTGCAACAGAACCTGAATGATACGGCTATTGAAAAGCTGCCTCCCCGGTACTATGCCAGGGTGGATAGCAAAGGCAACTTTAGTTTTTATAATATGCCAACTGATAGCTTCAATGTATTTGCACTACCAAACGACTACACAAAGCGCTATGACGACAGTACGAAGTTGTTTGCGTTCTTAGGTCGCCCGGTGTACCTGAGCGATACTACTGCCAAAGTGAACTTATATGTATATGCAGAGTTTAAAGCAGAAGAGAAGAAAACCGCATTGCCTTCTACCAGTAAAAATGTGCCTAAGAAGGGTCCAAAGAAGATCCAGGACTCGACAATGAAAGTAACCAACAGTCTTGAAAACGATAAACAGGACTTCTTAAAGAACTTAGAGCTCACTTTTAGCGATACGCTTAAAAGTTATGACAGCACCAGATTTCATTTAACAGACACGAATTATGTATCTCAGCCGGGCATGCATTTTACGCTGGATTCAACTGCTACTAAAATTGAGTTGTCTTATCCCTGGAAGCCAAATACTGCTTACGTCCTTACGGTGGATAGCAATGCTGCAGCTGACTCAAGCGGCAGAATACTGGCTAAAAATGATACGTTGAAATTTACTACTATGAGGGAGAGTGAATATGGCGGTCTGCGCCTGCGCTTTCAAAATTTAGATACCGCCTTACACCCGGTGCTCCAATTGCTGCAAAATGACGCCATTGTAAAATCTGTACCGCTCACCTCTTATGAATACTACCAGAAGTTCGTAAGACCGGGAGAGTACGAACTACGGATGCTATATGATACTAACCGGAATGGCATTTGGGACCCGGGCAGCTATAAGGAAAAGAAGCAGCCGGAGATTGTGCGGTCAGTTACTACGAAAGAAGGTGGTAAAATAACGGTAAGAGCGAATCTGGACAGGGAGTTTAATATTACATTGTAGGGATGTGAGGCACTTTTCACCGCAGAGAACAAGAGTTTATAGAGGTTTCGCAGAGTCATTCTATGTAGTGAGAGAAAATCCTTCCATTATAATTACAATACATTTTAATACACAACCTGATCTTTGCTAATGCAGAGAAAAGGATCAATGCGGACACTGTTTCTTTTCTAACTTTAAATTCAAAAGACATTTTATAGCAAAGAAGGTTCATAAAAAGGAAAGTGCTTTACCAAGCTCACCTTCATGGCTTTAAAACCAATAAACCTGCTTATGGACAGACAACTTGTTTCTTCCGGCACCAAATGGGAAATATTATATGGCTATAGCCGCGCTGTGAAGGTGGGCAACATCATAGCAGTAGCAGGCACCACAGCAGTAGATGATGCAGGAAATATTGTTGGAGAGAACGACTTTTATGCACAAGCAGTCTTTATTTACCAAAAAATAGAAAGGGCACTGCAGCAATCAGGTGCATCACTGGATAATGTTATAAGACTACGCATCTTTATTACCGATATGAGCCACCATAAAGAAGTATTGGAAGCACAGGGAGAATTCTTTGCCAATATCCGCCCCGCAGCAACTATTGTAGAGATAAATGCTTTGATTGATGATAAATTATTGGTGGAGATTGAGGCAGATGCTGTAGTGGAATAATACCAGATTCAATAGGTTGCCAGATGCCAGTTACCGGATACGAGTTGCTGGTTATGAGCAGAGCTTATTATGTTACCTAATTGAAAATGGTATAATTAGTACAGTGTCAACTAAGTATTTTTAGTTTGGAGCAAATGCATATTGGGTGCTGTTTGAATGGTAAGGTTTATAAGAGCAATCGCTTACAGCAAGTTCTTGTCTTTCTTTTTTCTCTTGAAAGAAAAAAGAAATAAATAAAGTTCAAGCGACGGCATAGATCGCTCCGCGCATCCGTGCAGGCCAGCGCCGTCCCCATTGCCTAAGGTGCATCTATTATTTGTGACTTTACTGTTTGGCTAACTAGGTGCAGGTGTGGAGTGATGGATATAGTACTGTTTGGGGCGTAGCCTTCGGCATCGGGTGGCAGACTGCGTACCCTTACTTAAGGGAAACGGAAGGTGGGGGGTAGTACATGGTTTACTTAATACGTTTAGAAGTAGTGGCTCCAGCCGGGACACAAACAGCCCCGTAGAAATCTGAAGTAATTTAGTTGACACTGTAATTAGGTTAGCGGTAAGGAATGTAGTGAGTAGTGCTTTACACCTGTTTATTTTAGAGATTGGTATTAGATAGTTGATTGGGGTTTAAATAAAGTAAGGCTGATTTTCTACAAATGTGGGGGCTCAGCTAAGCTGCAAGGGTCTGGAGTTGAAGACCCAGGGTTACGCAAGTAGCACGTCTTATGGAGGCTTTCCTAATAAAGCGTACCTACGGCACGCATCGCACACTTACCTCATTTCTACCGACGAGATGTTCCTATGGAACAAATTGTTTTCATCCTATGCAAATGCCCTTAATCTCTCTAGTGCTAATCTCCGTGCTTCCAGTGTCTCTGTGGTTCAAAAAGCCAAGAACCTTTTCTGCAAATTCCTTAGTACCCCATGCTGTATTATGCTCGCCCGGCACGGTCATAAAAAGCGCACCGGGTATCATTGCAGCCAGCGTAGCGCCATTACCATTTGCACTGTCTTTATCTCCGCATATAACTGCCACAGGTATATGCACTCCGGATAGTTCAGCAGCGCTTGCTGAGGGTTGCTCCTTTTGCTGACAGGCCAGCGCCTGTATATCCAACCCGTTCTTTTTTGCATTGCTTACCATATCATGTAATGCCGCTACTGTATCGGCAGCCAGGGCATGGTAAAACTGTACACGGCGTGGCCATTCCGGATTGGTAAACTGCTCGCCCATACCACCTATTACTGCTTTGGTAACACGTTTATCCAGCACCAGCAACCTTGCAGTAATAATGGAGCCACGCGAGTATCCTACTACATTATAAGACTTCAGGTGTAATAACTCTGCAAGCTGCATGATATCTTTTGCCTCTGCATCATTGGCATAAGCAGCATCTGTATGTGGCTTATCAGAGCGCCCGTTACCCCGAAGGTCTAAGGTGATTACCTGGAAACCACTTTTAATTAAAGTATCATATAGCAATGTATGCTTCCAGTTATTGCCCGTATTCATAAAGCCATGAACCAGTATCACCGGTGTGCCTTTGCCCTGCACTTCATAATAAATGCGGATGCCATCCTTTGACGTAAAATAATGACCATTGGGAGGTAAGCTATCCTGCTGTGCAAATAAGTAAAGGGGCAATAGAAGGAGGATTAGCAGTAAGTATCTCATGAATTATGGTATTGTAAACAAATGTAGGGAATAGGAGATTTACAGGTATTCCAAAAAAACGGCGAGCCTTATCTTGTAGCGTGATTTATATTCGACGATAGGTAGGAGTTCATTTTTTATATAGAAGACTGGAATGGCTGGTTGGGGGGTACTTAAGGTAAGAATGATCTTTTACAGCCGCGGGGTTTCAGCAGGGCTGCAAAGGCTGTGAGTTGAAGACCCCACGGGGACGCAAGAAGGAAAAAGTTTCATTCAACGCCATATCACACTAAATGTTTTTATTTATTAAAACAACATTTCGCCAGGCGGTCTTATGCCTTGCAGTCTTATATAAATGGTGCACTGCCCGCGATGATGTGTTTGATGCTCAAATGCCTTATTCATAAATGCAAACCTTGTTATTAGCCCTTCAATCGTTTCTCCCCATTTGTTTACATCTGAATTTTGAACTGCTTTAATGCAGTAATCATAGCTTGCCGTTACATAATACATAACAGAATCTTTTGATTGGGAACCGGAACCATCTTCTATATCATAACCAAAAAATGAGGGTGGTGTAGCGTCTGTTGCTTTAGACATCAACAAAATATTTCCACTGGCAAGATGAAGCATTTGTTGGGCAAATGTGCGCTTAATGCTATCAACAGGGTGAAAAGAATATTTATTTGCCGGCATTGCATTAATATATGCCACTGTGTATGTTTTTGCCCTTTGCCAGTCAGCAACCATTTGCGCCTTTATTTGATCTGATGTTATTGGCTGTGCATTCCCTGCGGGATGTTGTGCAATAAAAACTATCGCAACGAGAAAAGAATTGCGTAATATTTTTTTCATTACATATTATTTTAGACATCCAAGATAAAAATGTTTCAGTTGGTGAAGACACAAACCGATAGAAAAGTTCCGTTGGCAACCCGTCTTGTCTTGTGCAAAAACATGTCCGGTGATAAATGTTAACAAAAGGAAAGTAATTGATCTCATATTGTCTTGGCGATTGACATCTGCCATTCAATGGTGCACAACGTTTCAGGCTTGCTGCCTGTAGCGGCATTAGCATTACGTCAGCCCCAAATATAGTTATATAGATTAATAGAAAATCTGCTGGTCAGCCGAGATTCGTCAAGCCGCTATGACAGCAAAGCATTTGTTGGCAGAAGTTTTACTCAAGCGACTTTGAGAATACATTTCCTTGATGGTCTTTAAACAAGATTTGTTGCTCAGCGTTACTTGTCTGAATGTCTATTTCAAGTGCTATCGCCAATGTTTAGATTTGTTTTATCATCAAAAAAATCAGTCTTGTCAATCTTTCTTTCAAAGAAGGCATATGAGCTATATTCCCGGTAAGTCTCAAAAGTATAACGGGTGTCTCCAAAAGTGAGCGAAACCAAAACTATATCTTCTTGTTTCGTACTTGCCACTGCCGCTTTCAAAATGAAAATCTTGTCAGCTTTATAGTCTTGTGAAATACAATGAAAAAAAACTACTACAAAATACAAAACGATTGTCCAACTAATTGCCAATAATAAATATTTTAGTATAAACATCGGATAAATGTCGAGAATGAATATTTAAATAGAAAATATTTTTATATATATTAAATAGTCAATATCTAGTCACGCTTTTAAAGAAAAGCATAAGAAGAAACAGAGCATTATGAACTAAAAAGAATGCAGCCAAAGGCTTAGTCAGATATAGTGTCCTGTGTATAGGAAAATACCGGCAAAGCATGAGTTCAATAACTGGAAGTATTAGGAATGTCAGTAAAAACAAGTAATAGGGAAGTTCATAAAAATTTTCTGCCAACGGCTCGGTATTGCCGAAGGGTGGGAAATAGAATTCCGTCAAGCCCGGCAACCGAAGCTGATAATAATTTTTTGTTGATGATTTATTCATAAGCCAAATTTGTAACGTCAAGCTGGATATGCAGCTAAATTGAAAAACAAAAAGTTGAAAGACACGTTCCGTCAGCCCACCTTTTGGCAATACAATTTGTTGGTGGCTGGCATTTTTTGTCCATTAAGTAACTATTGCTTTTCATTAAGAACTCTCAATTCTGAAATTACTTTGTTTCCTTCTTCAAACAACGAAAGCCAAGTTGATGAATTGTTTTCAAAGTTGTTCAAGTTTTCTTGCGCCGAAAATTTTCCTTTGTTTGTTAGCAAGTAAAATCTAACACTATTCTTATCTGGCAAAGGGGTTGTTTCTGTTTTGCTTGTCTTGTCAAGATATGTTTGTGCTTTGTCAACAAAAGCTTTTGCAGCATTTGACACATTCTCGTGATGTCCGCCTCCAATCATTCCACCTCCTGAACTTAAATACATACTTGCGTCACCTGTGGCAAATGATATTAAAGTTGCAATGCCGCTACCTACATCCCAATCGATTACTACACCATAAACTTTTGTTTGGTCGTTTGGTATTGTCAATTGTAATTGGTCAGGCGTAACATTCATAGCCATGCTTCTAAGTCCATCGTAAGGATTGTCCTTCTGTGGTTGAGTAGTGTCTTTCTGTTGAGAGTTGGAAATTAAATTTTCAGTAGTTGTTTTGTGTTACGTTTACTTTTTGAAAAAAAATAAACAAATCCACCAATTATAATAACTGCAATAATTACATAAATCATTTTCATTGTCCGCTTTGAAATGTTAGAGTGTGTCCAAATATGCTTGCCACCAACAAATATATTAATGCTACCATTAAAGATAAATTGATTTTTATATAATTCTGATTATCATTGCTATTCATCCGCGCTTTTCATATTATCGAGTAGCGTTAATCCACAGAGACTTATATTCCCGTGATCTTAAGTGATTAGTTGGGTTGCCCAGGCAAGAGGGATTTCTACTAAAGTGACAAGAGGGATATACGGCTCAGGTACGACGGAGATACGGAGGAGATACCAAGTAGATTGCAGTATAACTTAGGTATAAGTTAAGTATAACTCCGGGCGTTTCAAACATTGTGAGGGGGGAAACTTAGCCTATGGAAATCAATAAATAAATAGTCAGAACTCACGTTAATTTAATGGCATTGGGCTGAAGCACCTGGATAACTCCCTTTCAATAAGGAGCGATTGGGTGCCGTAGTGTAATTATCGTGTACTTTATTAGCTTTATCCCACTCTTTTGTTTGCTCGCGCTCTTTTCGCTTCTTTTGCATTATAATATTTTGATTTTGTATGAGTAGTGATAATAAAATTCAGGTAAGCTCAGAGTTAGGTACACTACAGCGTATTATCATTCATAGTCCCGATGGGGGCATTGGTAAAATTGTACCCAGCAAGTTTAAGGACTGGCTGTATGATGATACTGTTTTTCTCAAACAAATGCGTAAAGAGTATAATGACTATGTAAAGCTGCTGCTTTATTTCTTAGACCCTGAAAAAATACCTTATATCCATTCTTTTGAAAAGAACCAAAAAGAAGATGGCAGCCAGCTCGATTGCTTTAAACCGAGTCATTCCGCTTACTTCAACAGTGATAAAGTGCTGGATACCGAATACCTGCTTGCCAAAGTGCTTCTCGATAATAATTTGCGCGACCGCCTGATTGCTTCGGTTTGTGCTATTGAGGGCTGCAGCTACGAGACCGAAAAAGAACTGTGCGATATAAAAGACGAGCATGAGTTGGCCAGGGTGCTCATCACCGGTGTATTGCCACAAAAGGACCCACGTAGAGTGCGGTTTGTTTTTCAGCCGCTACCCAATTTTGTATTTACCAGAGACATCAGCATTGTTATCAATAACCACCTGTTATTAAGCAAGGCTGCCACCGAAGCCCGCGAAAGAGAGTCGCTGCTCATGCGCTATATTGCCTATCATGAGCTGTTTGCAGATAAGCAGGACTATGTAATAGAAATCAACGAATCGAATGATTTCTTCCTGCTTGATGACAAACAGAAGTACGAGCGCAGGACATCCCTTGAGGGTGGTGATATTATGATGATTGCCTCTAATCACCTGCTGGTTGGTTGCAGTGAACGCACTACGCCGAGTGCTGTTGACAAAATTGTACATGCCGTTTTTAAAAACAAGACCGGCATTGAGAAAGTAACAGTAATAAAGATACCGAGCCAACGAGCCATCATGCACATAGATACTGTGTTTACGCACGTGCGTAAAGATGTATGGGTACTATTTGGCCGCTTTTCAGAAGTACTGATGCAGGAGCGCAATGAGCGTAAATTCTCGTATTATGATGATTTCACCCACAACGATGAAATATTTGAAGAGGTAGAGATTTTCCGTTTTTACAAACCGGCACATACCGCTTACAATCCTTCTGTTGATTACCGGCAGGATATTATATTCAAAGGCATGGAAGATCTGTTGCGGAATATAAGCATCAAGGACTTTGACATACCGGAAAATGAAGTAAGAATTATTTACAGCGGTAACAATATTTTTCCATACGATGAGCGTGAACAATGGACGGACGCATGTAACCTGCTGGCTTTGAAAGATGGGGTAGCCATTGCTTATGACCGCAACGAAGAAACGTTGAAAGCCTTTAAAGAGGCTGGCTTTGCCATTAAAAATGCACAGGACTTATTTAAAGAGTTTGAAAGTGGCAAGCTCACGCCTGAAAAGGTAAAAAATACCATTATTACTTTGTATAGTCATGAGCTTTCACGTGCCCGTGGCGGTGCGCATTGCATGAGTCTGCCATTGCTAAGAGTGGAGTTGTAAAATGGCAGAACCACAAAGGTCCAAAGGGCAAAAAGCAGCACAAAGAGGTATGAATAATACCTGGCTCATTTCATCACTTTTAAACCTTTATAACCAAACAACTTTATACCAAAAAGAATGAAGCAAGTTGCAAGCACTATACTCATGATACGCCCTGCCTCATTTGGCTTTAATAGCGAAACATCTGCCAGCAATGTATTCCAGGGCAGCGTATCTATGGACGAACACCAGGTGCAGGTAAAAGCAGTAGAAGAGTTTGACCAGTTTGTAGATATATTAAGAGCGCACAACATTAATGTATTGGTGATTGAAGACACCCCTTACCCGGTTAAGCCCGATGCAGTGTTTCCCAATAATTGGTTTTGCACATTGCAGGATGGCACCATTGCTACGTTTCCCATGCAGGCTACTAACCGCCGCATAGAAGTGCGCAGTGACCTGATACAAACATTAAAAGATCAATTTATTGTAACCAATGCCGAAGACTGGACTACTTATGATACAGAAAGCCTGTTCCTGGAAGGTACCGGGAGTATGATCATAGATCATGATCATAAGATTATTTATGCCTGCCTTTCACCACGAACAAATAAGGCTTTATTGCAGCAGTTTGCGCAGGCACATGGATATACAACCGTAAGTTTCCACTCCACAGATGAAAGAGGCATTCAAATATATCATACCAATGTAATCATGCATTTGGGGGCAGACTATGCAGTAATATGCCTGGAGTCTATCAAAGATAGTGAAGAGCGCAAGCAGGTAGTGGACTCGCTAACCAATACGAACCATGAAATCATAGATATTACCATGGAGCAGGTGCGCCATTATGCCGGTAATATGCTGCAGGTTAAGAGTAGTGATAATATACTCTACACTATATTAAGCCAACAAGCATTTGGGAGTTTAACTGAACAGCAAAAGCAACAACTGCAGGCGCACACCAATTTATTACCTATCAACATCAATACCATAGAAACGGTAGGTGGGGGTAGCGTGCGCTGTATGATGGCAGAGATACTCCTGGATAAAAAGACTGTAACAGCCTTGTAGAGCGACGAAGTGAGATATTTTTATTTAAAGTTTTCCTAAAACAGGTTACTTTTTCTGTTTAGTGTAATTAATTATAAATAATTCGTAAACATTCATCACCATGAAAAAGCTTTTAGTCATTTTATCGCTTGCGGCTCTCGCTTCCTGCGGCAGCGGTAGTTCAACTAATGATACCACCAAGGATTCAGTAAATGCAGTGGATTCTACTGCAGATGCACAGAAGGAAAATGTTGATTCTTCTGCAAAAGCTCAGAAGAATACCATTGATTCTGTTAAGAGCCTTACAAAATCACAGATCGATTCTGAGGCAGCAGCTAAGAAAGATTCTTTAAAAGGAAAAGATACTACAACAACAGCCAGACATAAAAAATAAGACATTATACACTGATGCTTCTTTTGCTTGCAGAAACATCAGTGAGTGAAAAGTTTCATATGGCAAGCAATCGTTAGAGGCCGTCCCTATTCCTAGGGAGGGCTTTTTTATTGAATATTGTTAATGGATAATTGGGGTATTGGGGAAGGATTGAATATGTAATACCAAGCCGCTATGAAGTTGAAAGATGATAGTTGAAAGTTGACAGAAGGGATTGCCACTTAATACATTGTCAAGTAAGTTAGTTTTAGTTTAGAACAAGTCTATTGGGGTGCTGTGAACACAGCAGATGTTTTAAGTACAAGTTCTTACAGAT
>CAWFUV010000048.1:0-7349 GCA_963819045.1 uncultured Chitinophagaceae bacterium
AAGCACCTGGTGTATGCCAGCAGTTCAAGTGTATATGGCATGAATAAGGAGGAAATATTTTCTACCAGCGATGCTGTAGATCATCCTATTTCTTTATATGCTGCTACCAAGCGCAGTAATGAACTGATAGCGCATGTGTACAGTAATATGTACCGCTTGCCGGTGACCGGCTTGCGCTTTTTTACCGTGTATGGTCCCTGGGGCAGACCAGATATGGCGCTATCTCTTTTTACCAAAGCTATCCTTGAAGGGAAGCCTATAGATGTGTATAATAACGGCAATATGCTGCGTGATTTTACTTATATAGATGATATTGTAGAAGGTATTGAGCGGGTTGCACAGCATCCGCCCAAAGGAGATGCAGCTTTATTTGACGAAGCACCGGATCCATCGTTTTCATCAGCACCTTTTAAGATATACAATATTGGAAATAACAAGCCTGTAAAGCTGCTGGACTTTATTGAGATCATTGAGAATACAGTTGGTAAGAAAGCCATTAAAAATTTTATGCCCCTGCAGCCGGGGGATGTATATAAGACGTATGCTGATGTAACTCCTTTGATAGAAGAACTGGGCTATAAACCGGATACGGCTATTGAATATGGGGTGGAGCAGTTTGTAAAATGGTACCGGGAGTTTTATAGAGTATGATTTTTTAACCGCAAAGACGCGGAGGCGCGAAGGGAGTTGAACCACAGAGACACGGGAGGGCACAGAGGAGCACAGAGATAATAATAAAAGCTTCACTTTTCTGTATTATAATTACTTCTGAGGCTTATTAAGAGAATTGAACCACAGAGAGACGGGAGGGCACAGAGATTTGATAATAGGGGCTGGACCTATCTGAATCATTATGAGCCTTTTGTCTATTATTGGAAGATGCTGGCGGGTAGAATGAAGGTCCATTGGTTGGGCTGCTGGGAAATGTATTTTGTATCGAGCAGGTGGCTGTAGCGGATGCCTACCGTAATATTTTGCTCATTCCACCAGCGTGTATCAAAGTATAGTTCTGCGCCGGTAGATCGAAATTCAAAAGAAGAAGGCTGGTATGCCTGGGGGTTATTAGTACGTAGCTGTGTATAATCGAAAAACAGGTTTGCTCTTATTCTTCTGAAATATACAATATTGCCAAAGCCCCAATCGGGATAGATAAGGGGAAAGTGATAATTGATGCCCAGCTTGTACATATTTGGATATACGCGTGCCTGTATCAGATCATAGCCGCGTGAAAAGGGGAAGCTGCTGCTAAAACGATAATTGCTTAAAGTGTCGGATGTTTGAAAAGCGGCATTCACCACTACACTGTGCGAGTGCAAAATACCTGGCAGATATAAGTTGCCGGACAATAATAATTGATATGCTTTCTTACTTTCAGCTAATGTGCGGTACTGAGCTAAAACGGTTTGTGCCCAATGCGGGTAAATATGCTGCAAAGCCTGTTGCGTTTGACCTGCATAATATAAACTGGTTTCAATAATGTTATACTGTTCATTAGTATTATGCTCCCTGGATGCCCCGGTAAATTGTATGCCTCTGACATTGAAAGAAGCTGTAGCAGTTAGACTGCGGTATTGCTTTCCACCCGAAAGATCAAGTGGCAACCGTAAGCCGGCACCTGCATTGAATTCGTTCCAAGTTGTAAGTGTAGTGTCATTATAATTAGCCTTACGATCAAATGTCTCGGACAGATTGATAAATGGCTGTACATACCAGCCACCATAGATCATATTGGCACCTACTTCATGATACTTTTCTACCGTATTGTATTCGTAATATAATTGTGTTTGTACTGTGCTTAGGATGTTCTCTCCATAAATAGTAAATGTAAACAGGGGATCGGAATAGTCGGGCTGCCAGCTATGAAAGTTAAAGGGATTGGTCAGCTTGCGATAAGCAGATGTAGGATAAGTGGCAGGCGATATATTGGTGATGGTACTATCGGTATCCTGTACTGCAGGCACTTTTACATATAAGTTTGTTAGCAAGGCATTTGCTATTATAGGCTGTCTTATTGCATTCCATGCCCCAAGGCGATAGCCATCTGCGGTTTGAGTAGTGCTGATTAGTTTTCCATCAGGCATCAGCGCAGCACCATATAAGCCGGTGGGGTAATCAGCCAGCTTGTATTCTTTTCTCTGAGACAAGATATACGCATGTACTTCATCGCTTTCATTGCCGGTAATGCTATATAAAAGTGTATCGCCCTGCACAGATGGGAAGCCAAGGATACGATTGGCAAATGGTAGAATAACTGTTTTATTCTTTGTCTGCAGATCAAACTGCTGCAAGCTCATTTGGCCGGTTGGCATGCGGATGATTACAAAGATGGATTGATCATCATTGGAAAATTTGGGATAAGAATATACTTCGTTACTGTCGTTGGAAAAAGAAAGTATTTTCTTCCCCGCTCTACTTAATATGTCTAATGTTGATTGCTGATTGGGTAGCAACGCTACTGCGGCAATCTTATTTCCATCGTGCGCAATATCGGGGGAGAAATACCTTGTTTGAGTAGTTATCTTATGCTCCTTGCCTGTTGTTGTATTTACAATTCTTATTATGCTGTATTGCCGGTAGCCCCAACGTAAATGGGGCTGGTAAGCAGCATAAATAATGCTGTTGTTGTTATAAGAAAAATAATCATCATTGGTTATGCTTTGCACAGCTATCCTTTGTTCCATTCCATTCTCAGCTACCTTGTAAAAGGCAGGTATTTTTCTATAGCTGTTCTTTAAAACAATAACAGTATTATTATCCGCTCTGTAAGGATACTGATAGTTGATGACGTTGTTGTTTTGCACCCTAGTAATCCAATCCACAGCAAGCTTCTCTTCCGCTTTCCATTGCTGCTGATAGTAAGTAAAAGCATCCCTTACAAACTGCCGGTAAGAGGTGCCGGTGTACTTTTTTACTGCACCCTGCCAGGGATATATGAGCGGTTTAAACCGCACGGCATTGTTGGTTATATTTTTCCAGATATCATCTCCATATTTTTGCCTACCATAAGCTACGAGCATATAGCCAAGGGGATAATGATTGGGCACATAGTCTTTGAAGGAGCCATTACGGAGCTTCATATAAGAGTAGTGCCTGTTATCTACAGTTAATGCCTGAAAACCAGTAAAGAAATTGGGCAACCTACCCCTACCCTGCCTTGTTAAATTTGGTCTCATTATACACTGCATCCCCTTCAAAAAACCAGTTGGGAACTGCTGCATTGTTGGCTAATGCCTGCCCGTTTTCTCCAAATAATATATAAGCTGCTTTACTGAGTCCTTTTCTGAAATTACTGTATTGCTCTACGTGCCTGTACTCATGTACAGCTAACATATCAGCAGCACTCTGTGAGCCTAACTCAAAGGCATTTTGCTGTGGAAACAGATAGTACTCGCTGCGATAGGGTCCTAATCCTACATAACCATTAAAATATGTGAGCTCATTGCGCAGTACAATATTTATTTTATGCACTTCATTGCCCATGGTACCTGCATATTTCCTTTGTTCCAATCTTGTAATGGCTGCTATGTGCTGCGCGATAGAATCTTGACCGGAAGGGTAAATAATCCGTACAGTATCTGTATTGATCTGCTTCCAGTGTATGTTGGCTGGTGTGGCACCAAACTGTTGTGCTAAAGCATGGCTGATGCATAGCATTGCAGTGATTAAGAAGCATGATATTCTTGTAAGCATAGTTTAGGTAATAAAGATAAGCGGGGGAGCGGAGACTTTACCTGAAAATAAAACGTTTACAGGTGGATATAGACATGCACCATAAATAGTCATAAATAACTTTTCAGTTATAAAGTTGCTGCACATATCTAATGAATTCAACTCTTTCTGGGTTGTTGTACATACAATCGCTTTTCTACCAAAGGTTGAAACCTTAGGCTATTCATATTGAGACCTTTTACTGCTCTGTGTTAATTAGTTACGAATAGTCCAGATCAGGATATAGTTGACTTTATTTGTCCTTAGATTCACTAATAAATGCAGAGCAGTATCAGGCTTCTGTTTAATACAGTGTCAAGTAAGTATTTTTAGTTTGGAGCAAATTTATATTGGATGCTGTATGAATGTTAAGTTTTATAAGTACAATCGCTTACAGATATCTCTTGTCTTTCCTTTTTCTTCGCGCCTTGCGCGACAGGCATTGAAAGAAAAAGGTAATTAAAAATTATGAATTTAATAATGTCTTTTCAATGGTATTCAAGAAATCGCTTCGCTAGTTATTTCGTGAATAATTAAATTTTATAGGTCTCAATGAGCCGCGTTGCGGGTTCGTAAATAATGTTTTTTATCGGTCTCAGTGAGAATAGTTACTTCGTAAATAATGTTTTTTATAGGTCTCAGTGAGAATAGTTCGTGCAGGCCAACGCCTCCACATTGCCTAAGGTGCATCTTTTATGGTGGTGGTGATGGTTTGGCTAACAAGGGGCGTGTAGGTCTTAAAGGATACAGCATGGTATGGAGTTGCCTTTGGCAATCGATAGCAGCAGCGTAAACTTACTTAACGTAAACGGAAGGCGGAATGCAGTACACTGTAGCATAGAGAAAAACATAGTATAGAGCAATCTACTTTAGCTTATTTATGTTACAGCGTACTTAAACTGAACCGGAATAATACCATAGAATTTGATTATCTTATCTAACGGTTGTAAGAAACCTTCTTCTAGTAGAATTCATCTTTAAACTTCCCATTACAAGACACGAAAGATGGAAGTTATTTTTACATAAACGCATCACATACTAATACTTATTCCATCCAAATCCCTTATTTTCAGCCTCCTAATTGATTGTTTACTATGCCACAATATATTCTCGCTTTCGACCAGGGCACTACCAGTTCCCGCGCCATTGTTTTTGATAAAAACGGAATGATAAAAAGCATGGCGCAAAAAGAATTTACACAAATATTTCCACAGCCCGGCTGGGTAGAGCATGATCCTAGTGAAATATGGAGTACACAGTTGGGCGTTGCTGCTGAAGCCATTACCAAAGCAGGTATACAGTTAAAGATATAGCCGCTATTGGCATCACTAATCAACGTGAAACCACTATTAGTGTGGGATAGAAATACCGGTTAGCCTGTTTGTAATGCCATTGTATGGCAGGACAGGCGAACTGCTGCTTATTGCGATGAGTTGAAAGCAAAAGGCATTTGCCGTTAGTCCAGCAAAAAACAGGATTGATCATAGATGCCTATTTCTCTGCTACCAAACTTAAATGGATATTGGATAATGTAGCTGGTGCACGTGAAAAAGCCAATAATGGCGAACTATGTTTCGGCACAGTGGATAGCTGGCTATTATGGAAGCTCACCAAGGGCACTGTACATGCTACAGATGTTACCAATGCATCGCGCACAATGCTGTACAATATTCATACATTGAGTTGGGATGAAGAGCTATTGCAGTTGTTTGATATACCAGCCAGCATATTGCCCCAAGTAAAAAGCAGCAGTGAAATATATGGCTATACGCAACAAATATTAACAGCACACAATATACCTATTGCCGGTATTGCAGGAGACCAGCAGGCCGCTCTTATTTGGGCAAATGTGTACAGAGCCAGGCATGGTAAAAAACACTTATGGCACCGGTTGTTTTATGCTCATGCAAACGGGCGAAAAACCGGTTATCTCTAAGAATAATTTACTCACCACTATTGCATGGCAGATTGATGGATGTACAAAATATGCACTGGAAGGCAGCGTGTTTATTGCAGGTGCTATTGTACAATGGTTGCGCGATGGCTTGCAGTTAATCCGTTCTTCTGCCGAAGTAGAAAGCGCTTGCAAAGCAGGTATCTTCCAGTGAAGGCGTGTATGTAGTGCCCGCATTTGCAGGCTTGGGCGCACCTTACTGGAACGGTCATGCAAGAGGAACTATAATTGGTATTACCCGGGGTACAACGGCTGCGCATATAGCAAGGGCTTGCATTGAAAGTATTGCTTTTCAAACGATGGATGTACTACAAGCCATGCATGCAGATTCCGGCGTTGCCATACAGGAATTACGGGTGGATGGCGGTGCTACTGTCAACAACTTATTAATGGAGTTTCAAAGTGATCTGCTTGGAACGCAGTTATTCGTCCTAAAATCACGGAAACAACTGCATTGGGCGCGGCTTATCTCGCAGGCTTAGCAGTGGGTTATTGGAAGAATCTGGAAGAGATACAACAGCAATGGAAAGCAGATACTGTGTTTCAACCATATGCAACTGAAATGCAACGCAAACAATGGTCGCGCGAGTGGCAGCGAGCTATACGCGCGGCACAAACATGGGCAAATGATTCAATGAATAAATTAATTTATTTATTGAATAGTTGCAATTTTGATAGATTACCGATATTAAAATTATTTGGTTTTAAACAATTAACATCCTCTCTCTTCTCGGGATGATTCGCGACGAAATGCTTACTCAGTTGCAGCAAACTCCCGAATGGGATATCGTTATTATTGGCGGTGGCGCTACCGGTTTTGGCTGTGCTGTAGATGCGGCGAGCAGAGGATATAAAACATTGTTGGTAGAGCAATACGATTTTGCAAAAGGCACTTCCTCCCGTTCTACTAAGCTGGTGCATGGCGGTGTACGTTACTTGGCACAAGGCAATATTAAATTGGTAAAAGAAGCTTTACGTGAAAGAGCTTATCTATTGCGCAATGCACCACATGTAACTTCTGTAATGGCTTTTATAGTACCGGTATATAGCTGGTTGGATAAATGGTTTTATGGTATTGGTTTAAAAGTATATGATCTGTTGGCTGGCAAATTATCGATTAGGGAAAACAAAATGGCTGAATAAAAGAGAAACGCTGCAACAATTGCCGGGTGTAAATAGTAATAAATTAAAAGGGGGAATACTGTATTATGATGGGCAGTTTGATGATGCGAGACTGGCAATAGATTTAGCAAAAACAGCCATTCAGCAAGGTGCAACTGGTGTTAATTATTGTAAAGCACAATCGTTTATTAAAGAGAATAATAGCATTACCGGGGTTGTAATCAATGATGAAATAAATAATAAAACTTAAGCGATAAAGGCTAAAGCATTTATTAATGCAACCGGTGTATTTGCTGATGCGGTAATGCAAATGGATGAGCCGCATAAAGATAGTTTGATTGCTCCATCACAGGGCATACATGCAGTAGTGGATAAAGAATTTTTTCCGGGTAAAAATGCTTTAATGATTCCTAAAACAGATGATGGACGGGTATTATTTGCAGTGCCGTGGCATAATAAAGTTATACTTGGTACTACGGATACACCTATCAATCAAATTACGCCGGAGCCAAAGCCAATGGAGGAGGAAATTGAATTTATACTTCACCATGCAAACAGGTATTTG
>CAWFUV010000049.1:0-61902 GCA_963819045.1 uncultured Chitinophagaceae bacterium
GCTCATTGAGACCAATAAAAGATAAACAATAATGAGATAAACGCGCGGAGCGATCGTGCTTGCCTTGAACTTATTTGTTTCTTTTTTCTTCCAATGCCTGTCGCGCAAGGCGCGAAGAAAAAAGTTAGACAAGAACTATCTGTAAGAGATTGCACTTAAACCATCTGCGGTGTTCACAGCTTCCAGAATAGATTTGTTCTAAGCTAAAACTTATTTAGTTCATACTGTATTAAGACTGCCGTTAATCCTTAAACAGCAGTGGTGCCAGCTCATGCAGGCTGCGGCGCCAGGTTTGAAATTCGTGGGCTGTATTCTCCGAAATATAAGAAACTACATTAAAACCAGCGTCCTTTAATTTAGCGGCAGCATCCTTTACACGGTCAGGACTTTCGCGGCTGCCACAGCTTATAAAAATGAGCTTTGGCTTTGCTTTATCTTTCAGTTCTTCCGGTGTATAAATGCCGCCACTCAGGAGACCATAGTAGGAGAATACATCAGGCTTATTCAGTGTGATGGCATGGGTTTCCATGCCACCCATAGAAAGCCCTGCCATGGCGCGATGAGAAGGATCGGCAAGCGTGCGGAAATTAGCATCCACATAAGGAATCAATTCATCAACAAGCACTGTTTGAAATGAGTCAACTTTGAATTCTTTCAAATGCCCCCATTTTAATTCATTGGTCATTCCATAGGTCATTACGATGATGAATGGCTTTATCTTGCCTTCCGCAATCAGGTTATCCATGATCAGGTTGGCATGTCCCTGGTTGCTCCAGGCAGTTTCATCTTCACCCCAGCCATGCTGCAGGTACAATACAGGGTATTTTTTTGATTTATCTTTTTCATAGCCCGGCGGTGTATACACAAAAGCCCGGCGTGATGTGCCGGTACTTTTAGAGGGAAAAAGAACCTGCTGAACGTTGCCATGCGGAACATTTTTCAGGGCATAAAAATCCTGGTCATGAGCAGGTATTTCAATGCCACTTTCCCAACGGGTAGAGCCATAGAAATTCAAGGTGCCGGGATCATTAAATGTGCCGCCATCTACGTTAAGATGGTAGTAATGGAAGCCTTCATCCATAGGGCCTTCTGTAGTGCCCGTCCAGACGCTGTCTCCTGTTTTTGTAAGCCTTGTCCCGCCTCTTCCGCCTAATCCAAGGCTTACCTTTACACTATCAGCATAAGGGGCAACAATGCGGAAGCGGGCATAGCCCTGCGAATTTACCTGCGGGTACATTTGTCCCGGCTGGTTTAGCGTGGAAGGCTTGAAATCTTCAACTACATCAGACTGGGCTAAACAGGCTTGTCCTGCCAGTATAGCTACTGAAAAAATAATGGCTTGTTTTAATTTCATATGCAAGCTTTTAGATGATTACATTTTATATTTATAATGAATTATTACCAGCAATCGAAAGCTTAAGCTCTCCTGCTGATCAAGATTCATTTCTGATTTTAATTCTGAAAAAGCAACTGCGCAAAATGATATAAATCATTTCTCCAAACCGGCCAGGTATGACCGCCCGGATATTCGTAGTAAGTATGTTTAATGTTGAGTTCATCTAATTTGCTTAACATGATTTGCCCGTTCTTATAAGCAATATCTTCTTTACCGCCTTCCGATATCCAGAAGGCTTTCAGATTGGTGTTTACTTTATCAGCATTCTCTTTCAAAAAAGCATACTGTTTATCGGCTATATCATTCATCATTGGCACAATCCATCCTGAACTGAACACACCGAGATAAGAAAACATATCTGTGTTGTTGATGCCGGTGTACAGTGTGTGAATACCACCGAGTGACAAGCCCGCCAAAGCGCGATGATTTGCATCAGCCACAACGCGATAATTTTTTTCAACAAAAGGAATAATGGCGCCTTTCATTTCACTTTCAAACATCTTCATGGCAGCTTTCAATACCACCGGCATTGAAGCCACCGCGCCTATGTTCGCATCGGGCATTACCACGATCATTGGTTTGGCTTTGCCTTCAGCAATAAGGTTATCTAAAATGAGGTCTGTTTTGCCTTGCATAGCCCAGCCGGTCTGGTCTTCACCACCACCATGCAGGATGTATAGCACAGGATATTTTGCATTGCATTCAGAATCATAGCCTGGTGGTGTATAGATGTACATTTCCCGCCAGGAGCGGGTTACAGGTGAAAAATATTTTTTGATGCGGATGTCGCCATGCGGCACATCTTTCTGCGCATAATAATCGCCGCCGGCAAAAGGAATTTCAATGCCGCTTGCCATGCGCCCCATACCATAAAAGGTTTGGCTGGCAGGGTCGCAAACGGCAACACCATCAATCAATATAGAATAATAATGAAAGCCTTCGCTGATAGAATCGGTGGTGGCTATCCAGTAGCCGCCGGTATCTTTTACCATGTCATATTTTTTACCCAGGTCAACCTGCACTTTCTTTGCATCAGGTGCTTTGATGCGAAACATGACGCGGCTGTCGGGCAAAATCTGCGGATACTTTGCGTTGCGGATATTGGTTCTGCAGGCGGTAACCCAACACGCTGTATTGATTGAAACGGGAAGTATCAACTGGTTTAAAAAGAAGCTGGGAGAACATATACAAATCGTTCTTCCAAACCTTAAAATCGTGCACGCCAGGCTCTACATAAAAGATATGCGGAACATTGTTGTGCATACAAGATAATCATGCGTGCGCTTGCTGAAGCTCATCAGACCATCGTCATCACCGCATGAAATCCAAAGCAGCTTGAATTGCTGCCTTGCTTTTGTCGGATCGGGCACCAGTGCTTCCGGTGTTTTGGTGTTGGGTGCAGAAGAGAAACCACCGACCCAGGCAAACTTATCCAGATTGCCCAAACCAAAATTTAACGACTGCCCGCCGCCCATGGATAAGCCTGCAATCGCGCGATGTTCACGGTCTGTATAAACAGGATAATGTTTTTGAATATAAGGAATAAGATCGTTCAGTAAATCCTGTTCAAAGCGTGGCAAATGCCTGCACTTTTGCGCTGTCAAAAATATTGCCTGTAGCACGGTCATCTTTCATGGCTCTGCCATTGGGCAGTACCACAATCATCGGCTCTACTTTGCCTTGCTGCATAAAGGTTATCCAGTATCACTTGGGGATGACCTTGCGAATACCATTCTTTTTCATCGCCGCCAATGCCATGCAGCAGGTACAGCACCGGATATTTTTTCTTTTTTGAATAACCCGGTGGTGTATAAATCAAAGCTCTTCTTGATGTGCCACGGTCTTTGAAGTATAGGTGATGGTATCAATGTTTCCATGAGGAATATCATTTTGCATCGAATCAAAACCCGGCGGCGAATGCTTTACAAAGTCTTGTGCATGCAGCTGATCCTAGGCATATCGTAATAAAGACCGTCAAAAGGAATAGATGTTGTAAATGGTAGTGTTTTTTCGAGTTCATTTTTAGATGTGTTTTTGATGATCTGGTTTTAAGTATCGATATTATTCTTTCCCATTAGCCCCTAACAACGACAGCATCTCTGTGCCATATCGCTGCCCCAACTCCCTGTAACCTGCTGCGTTGAAATGAAGATGGTCTGCCCCAGCTGTACATCCGGCCGAAGAAATAACATGAGCAGTAGGTATGGTTTGTGGCAACTTATCAATAATTGTATTCATCCTTGCGCAAACACCACCCTGGTCGGCATTCACCACCTCGCCTGCCAGCAATGGTACCGATTTAGCATCCAGATTCAAATCTTTTATCAGGTTATCATACACCACTTTTACTTTTTGAGGCCAGGTACTATCGCCTGTATTAGATTCTCCCTGGTGCAAAAGAATTCCTTTAATCACCCCATCTTTCTGCGCCAGTTTAGCCATTTCTACCAGCCGTGCATAGGGATTACCATCATACTCCTTTATTATCCCTTTCATCCATACTGGTGCAGTATCTGCATAAGCCTGGTAGTGGTCTTTATCAAACAATTCAATTTTACAGCCAGCCACAGCAACATTGATAACCCCCACCTTAACATCTTTTGGCAGGTCAGCAATCAGCGCTCTTCCAAAATAATCTGCAGGTGTCAATCCGGTATGGCAACGGCACAAAGGCGGTACTGCCGTATACCATTTGCCTTTTACCCTGTTCAGATTTGGACAATCAACCGCTTCCATCACCTGGAATCGGCTGTCTACAGTGGTATCCTGTGGTTCAAACTTTGCATTCCCCTCCATGTTGGATTGTCCTAAACACAGGAAAATGTAAAACTTTGAATCCTGTGAAAAAGAATGAATAACAATAAAGAAGACTGTGCATAGCAGCAGGCTTCTTCTTTTTAAAGTTGTGTAACTCATATGGTGGCTTTTCATTTGTATGAATGATATTTTATTTTTGGTAATGATTATCTGTCATCTATCATCTGTCATCTTAATTACGTCTTGTTATAACTGATGCTCCGGTTTTATAACATGGTAATTACCGCTTAAATGCATTAAGCTAAACAGGTATAATAGCCCGTCATAATAAGGATCAAAATAGCCATCAGGATAAGGCTCCAGTTTAGCATTCCATAGTTCATGTACAAAGTCTATAGTCTTTGGTGATAAGAGAAGCAGCAGTAGCAGTAGCTACTAATCCAAGCGAATGCCTTAGCTTTTTGTAGCCACCTGCCTGCAGAATGGAATCGGGCCTTGAGCCATCGGGATTAAACTGGTCTTCAAATGTGTTGATTCCTTTTGACTTCAGAAAGCCTTGTAAACGTTTTGCATAATCCTGCTGCCATACCCTGTCTTTTCCAAACCACACATAGTCCATAGTAATATTCATAGGTACGCGCCAGGAGTCGTAGCGAAACGCGTCAGGAATCCATTTTGTATCATGCGGACCTCCATCGAATTCTGTATAATCATAGTTAAGACCGGTTACAGGATTACATGCCTTGTGTAAAAAAGCACGGGAGCTATCAGCGCACTCACGATAAAACCCTTCATGGCCATCTTTAGCATACATTGCCCATACTTCTAAAAAAGCTGGTAAATGATAGGAAGGATCGGTCCAGTTGTAAGCACCCGTTACAGGCACAAAGGTGATCTGCTTATGTTCGGTATTGAATAAATTGTAAACGCCCTTGGTACCATCCTTCTTCCACATAATATCAAGTATACGTCGGGCCTCTTTATAGTAATTAATACCGGTGTTATTACCCCAGCGGTTAGAGGCGAACAACAAACTCGTAATGTAGTACAATTCACCATCAGAAGCCGGACCTTCGGAATTCTTCTTCATAGTTTGCGTACTAATGCTCCAGGCAAAATACCCTTCCAATGGTCCATCCTGGTGCTGCAGGTTTTTCTTCGACCACCGCCATATACGGTCAAATACATCCTTCTTGTTCAACTGCACAGCGATCATCATCCCATATGAAAGACCTTCTGTACGCGCATCATGATTCTTCAAGTCCGATACATATCCCATCGAATCACCCACCTCAAAATACACCCGGTTAGGGCCTTCAAAAATATCATGATAAGCTTTGGTTACTTTAGCATCAATATCTGACTGGCTGTATCCAGCTTTTTGAAAAGATTGGGATAAACATCAGTATAAAAAGCGCCTTTACCTGATGCATGTGTTGATGATTTGCTCACGCTTTGCGCAATAACATAGTTAGTACTCAAATAAAAGCAGTAAAAGCATCAGGTATACTATGTACTTAATCCTGGAAACAGGTGTTGCATGTTGCCTTTGCCCCATAAAATTATTTATCCTGTTATACATACTTCTGTTTTTATCTTTTGCTTTGAATGTTTATTTGAAGACATTAAGGTGTTGTATAAAACTATATGATTAACATAAAAGAACAAAACATTACAGCGATTTACACAGGTTGTATACTATTTCCGGTTTAAGTAACATTTCATACCCTTCTCGAAGCTCACAGCTCAAAGCTGGCAGCTTTTTATAGGCTTACTTATCTGAATCTGGTATTATACTATGTGTCTGCCCCGCAAGGCGGTGGTCAAACCTATGTATCTATGTTTCCCTGTCCGACGCCAGGCGGGTATGTGGTGAATAATGGAAAAAATCAAAATCCACAAACCCGCCCACATTTTTAGTAGCATAATTAAACAAGCCAAAGCGGTAACCCATAAAATGGGGTAACGTATACTCCATTTTAAGTGCTGAGCCAATAGGCGTCCATTGCTTACCATCCAGGCTGTAGTAGAAATTGGCTGTATCCTTCTTATCTGTAAAATCACATGCAGCTTTCAAATAAACTTTATTCTGGGTAAGAGGCACACTTTGAACCTCAACAGCATTACCCGATTCGGCACTAACCATCACAATCACCTTTGCTCCATTAGTGTACCTTACACCCACCAGTCCGTACTTTTTCTGCAACAAGGAGAGCCCTGCAAAGTCGCCCTCTTTCATGTTGGATATATCAATAGATGCAGTACCCGAACACTCCGGTCCAATAGTACGCTGCGTAAGTGTGTTTCTGGCTAATAAGAAGGAGGTATCAATTCGGCCGGTAGTAAGGCGCAGGTATCCTTTTCTTTGAGTAACCGACCAAAGCTTATCGTCTGGATTATGGTTCCACTGCCAAACTAATGGCAGCGCAGGCTCTCCTTTACTACGGTTGAATTCATCAGAGGCTACTATACCCGGGATCAGACCTTTACTGGCAGGCAAATTCAATGTATCGGGTACTTTGCCGTTATTACCCAATACAGGCCAGCCATCTTCCCATGTTACAGGAGTTAAGTAGGGTATGCGGCCAACAGCACCATAATCCCGGAACAGATAAGCATACCAGCTACCTTCCGGTGTATCAATAAGCCCCCCTTGAGCAATGCCCCTATCCTGCAAAGCCACTTTGCCTTCCCATGGTCCTAAGATGTTGCCTGCCCTGTGTACCACCACCGTGCGCATACCGCCTTTTGGCCAGGTGATATTAAACAGGTAATATTTACCATTCACCTTAAACAGTTGAGAACCTTCAGCACCAAGGCCAACATTCGATCCGGCAGGTGCGCTGGCATTTTCAATCAGTACCTGGTCTATTCCCCCGGGCTTTACACCAGTCGCATCACTATCCAATTCGATTATCCTGAGCCTGCCATTACCATAGATGAGGTACACACGTCCATCATCATCAAAGAACAAGGAATGGTCATGATAGGCAGGCTTGAACGAAATTTCTTTCCAGGGTCCTTTTTCTATATTCTTAGTTGTATAGATGTATGTTTTGCCGGTTGTTTGAGCAAAGGTCGTAACATAGTACGTACCATTATGATAACGTATGCTGCTTGCCCATGAACCTCTTCCATAAGTGCTTTTCCCATTATTCAGATTCAGTTCATCAAGATTAGCCAAAGTATCGTAGGCATAGTTTACCAGCTTCCAGTTTACAAGATCTTTCGATTTCATAATGGGTACCCCCGGACTCATATGCATCGTGGTGCTGCTCATGTAATATGTATCACCCACACGAACCATGGACATGTCAGGTACATCAGCATAAATGATTGGGTTTTGTGCATGCTCCACCTGTGCTATCAATCCTTGGGTAATAAACACCGCAAAGCCGAGAAAAAGTTGTTTTATCATGATTAAATACAGAGTTTATCAAGTTATTACACTGCCTCTTTCTGAACACTTATATCATTTCCGGTTTGGTAGCCGAAGGATCCTGCTGACATAATATGCTTTGCTCATAGCTCACGGCCGTCACTTGTCCCATAATGTTCATTATTGATCTCTGGAACCTTCAGAGTTATACCTAAGTTATACCTAACTTATACCTAACTTATACCTAAGTTATACCTAACCTCCTCCCTATCTCCGTCGTATCTGCGCCGTATCTCCTTCGTATTTAGCCCCTTGAAACCTACCTCCTATCTCTACTGAATTTTCGTCCGTTTATATTTTATGAGACAAGTTAAGGCTCACGGCTCATAGCTCGCAGCTTTTACAATATTTCCTTTGGCAGATAGTGTTTTAACCACCAATCAGTGTGTATTCCTTTCCACTCTGCGTTGGTATATCATAAATAAAAGTTTGCTTCAGTTGTAAAGGCGTAATACTTGCCTTTGACGAAACAATTGGCGCAGGTATTTTCTCTGTTTGATAAAATGGGTTTGAGTTCTCACCAGTAGCCTTTTTTAATGACTGCTCCATTACTCAACTTCAACTCATTCGGAACTCTCAATCTAAGGTTACCACCCAAGGTTGACCTGATAATAGCCTTTACCAGTTTTCCATCTTTCCATTCCATACTTACCACTTCAAATCCACCCCTTGCACGTAGTCCGCTGATGCTGCCGCTTGCCTGCCATACATCGGGAAGTGCCGGAAGTAAGTGGAGTGTGCCATCCTCACTTTGCATCAGCATCTCTGCTATGCCGGAAGTACACCCAAAATTGCCATCGATCTGGAAGGGTGGATGTGCATCAAACAAATTATTGTAAGTACCACCCCCTTCAGCATTTACTCCAACAGGAGAAAGCTGATTTTGGATCAATACATAAGCATGATTGCCATCCAGCATTTTCGCCCACCAGTTTACCTTCCACCCCATGCTCCACCCGGTTGATACATCTCCACGTTCTGTAAGGGTTGTTTTAGCTGCGCTATACAATTGGGGCGTGCGGTAGGGAGAGATTTGATTGGAAGGAAATAGACCATATAGATGAGAGATATGACGGTGATGATCATTCGGATCATCCACATCATCCAGCCACTCCTGTAGCTGCCCGTACTGACCAATATGCATGGGCGCCAAACGACTGCGCACCTGTTTTAATGTGTCCGCAAACGCTGCATCTTTATTCAGGATCTGAGCTGCCTGTATAGCTGTGCTAAACACATCAAAAACAATCTGGTTGGTCATGGTTACGCCGGCATCAAGTGAAGAACCCTGATGCGCCTGGGGTGCATTTTCCGGCGACATATCCGGGCAAACCACTAACCAATGGTACCTGGGATGTTCTATTAAGAAATCAGCATAGAAAGTAGCGGCACCTTTCAAAACAGGATAAATCGAAGCTAAATAAGCTTTGTCACCACTGTACAGGTAATGCTCCCACAGGTGTTGAGTGGTCCATCCCCCACCGTTGATCCAGGTCCCCCAAAAGGCACCATCAATAGCTCCCGTTGCCCGCCAGATATCAGTATTATGATGTGCCATCCATCCCTTTGCCCCATACATGTCCTTTGCTGTTTGTTCACCGGTAACCGACAACTCTTTTACCATTTGCAGAAAGGGTTCATGTAGCTCCGCTAAGTTTGTTTTTTCAGCCGGCCAGTAGTTCATCTCGGCATTGATGTTAATCGTGTATTTACTATCCCAGGGTGGAAACAGTTTATTATTCCAAATACCCTGCAAGGTTGCTGGCTGACCACCTGGTTGTGAAGACGAGATCAACAAATAACGCCCGTATTGAAAATAAAGTGGCTGCAAACTGTGGGTCATTGGTGGTACTAAAATTCTTCAATCGTTCATCTGTTGGAAGTTTAGCAGCTTCGGTTGTTCCAAGATCCAGTTTTACGCGGTTAAAATAGTTTTGATAGGCCTCAACATGCGCCTTTTGAATATCTCCAAAAGATTTTGGATAAGCTTTATCCAGGTATGCCGTTGCCCGTTTGTTTTCATCGCCGCCGATATCGTTATAGCTGTTGAAATTGGTAGCGATGGAAACATAAATCGTTGCAGCGTTTGCATCTTTCACAATTAAGGAAGTATCTGTAGAGGAAAGACTACCTCCCTCTGTTTTAATTCGTGCTATGCCTTTAAATCGCACCTTTCCTTCCACCCCCTCATGGTCAATCGTTGTACCTGCAATAACCAGTTCATTTCCGGAGATGGTTGTTACTTTTGCTTTAGGTTGTGGAGTGGGAAAAATAGCGGTGAATGAGAGGCTTTGTGGTTTGCTTGCAGTTAAATGCATAACAATCACCCGGTCAGGAAAAGATGCTAATACTTCTCTTGTATAGGTAACATCACCAACCTGATAAGATGTTTTTTCTACTGCTCTTTCTATATCGAGTTCGCGGTAGTAATTACTATAGTTTTCATGGTTATCAAACGCCAGCCGCAAGCTGCCCACCGGCTCAAACATCTGTCCTTGCGATGTTTTGCTGATAATGGTCTTATTTGCCAGCTTCTCTGCTTCTTTTTGTTTACCCTCAAATATCAGTCTGCGTATTTCTGTTAAAGAATCTAAAGCACAATGGATTATCGTTACGGTTAGGGCTGCCGCTCCACACAGTATGCTCATTCAACTGAACGGTTTCCGTATCCACATTTCCATAGATCATGGCGCCCAACCTGCCGTTTCCAATAGGCATGGCGTTCTCCCAAACACTGCCGGACGGTTTGCTATACCATAGCTTTAAGTCTGAACTGTTTTGTGAAAAACATACTGTCCCAACAATTAGTAAAAAGGCTAAGAATACTGGTCTCATTAGTTACACGTTAATTATATATCCGCAAAGAATGGTTCATTAAATTTTATATGGACGTCAACAACTATTAACTATAAATTGATGCAAGTACTATTCCTTCTGTCATTTATCAACTATCATCTGTCATCTCCATAGCAACTTGGCATACATTATCTTCTTCCTTAAGCCATTTCAACCATTGCTTTAATAACCCCGTTCCCCGGATTCAACCAGCTTTCAAATTCTTCTGCTACGGTATCAAATAGCACACGGTGGGTAATATAAGTAGTTGGTTTTACCTCTCCTTTCTTCATGCTTGCTATTACATGTTCAAAGTCTGCCCTTGTTGCATTACGGCTACTCATTAATGCACCTTCCCTTTTATGGAATTCAGGATGACTAAAACAGATATCACCTTTTTGTAAGCCAATCAATACATAGCGTGCACCATGAGCCATATATTGAAAAGCATTATTGATCGCTTTTAAGCTTCCGGTTGCATCAATAATAACAGTAGGCATATCGCCATTGGTTATTTCCATCAATTGTTCAGTAACGTCAGATGAGAGGGCATTGATAGCATGAGCAACCTGCAGCCTTTCTTTACAGAACTGAAGACGTTGCTCATTGATGTCTAAGACAATGACTTTCCCTCCTGCTATTCGTGCAAACTCCATAGTGCCCAAACCGATAGGACCCGCACCAATGACTAACACAAACTCACCTGGTTCAACACCTGCCCGCCGCACCCCATGTGCTCCAATGGCTAATGGTTCAACTAATGCCAGTTCATCAAAGCTTAATCCTTCACCATGCACTAAAGAATAAGAAGGTACAGAAAGATATTCCACCATGCCACCATCCACATGTACACCGCACACTTTTATATTAGCGCAGCAATTTGGCTTGCCTGAACGGCATGCAACACAATGTCCGCAATAGAAATAAGGAATGAAGGTAACAGCCTCACCAACTTCAAACCCCGGTGCATTATCAAACTCCATTAATTCACCTGCCAGTTCGTGACCCAAAATGCGTGGATAATTAAAGTAAGGCTGGGTGCCCTCAAAGGCGTGTAAATCAGTACCACAAATGCCGATACGTTTGATCCTGATAATAGCATGACCTTCTCTCAACTCCGGTTTTTCTCCCGTGGTATATTCAAATGTACCTGGTTCGGTACATACCAATGTTTTCATTCCCTTATTTACTTTATAAATTATAAAAATGAATGGCATTAAGCCCAAAGAACCGCCCTTGCTCTCCTTTTGAAAAGCTGGAAAAATAATCTTTTACAATATCCATCTCCAGAATTTCAATACTCCCTTTTACCTTACCCAACAGGTTGAAGCTTGTTAAATAAATTCACTTTAATCAATCCTTTCGCTTTCAGAACTTCCCAAAATTCAACTGGTATATGGACATTTGCCATTTCAAGGTTTTCCTTTATTCGGTTTACGTCAGTGGTATTTAATGCAATACTCTTTACACCAGGAGCGTGTAAGGCAAATTGCACACAGGCTGTTGCAGGCTTGATATTATATGCTTCGCAAACAGCAAAAAAATCTTCTCGCCAGCGATATAAAGCATCGTTTTCCGTAGTACCAGGTTCTATAAGTTTGTAATCAAAATAATTACCGCCTGTTAAGAAGCCGGAATGAAAAACTGCTGAATTGATGATAGTAATCCTCTTCTTTTCAAGCTCTTCCATAAAACGCAGCAGTTCCTGCGGATGACTTTTAACCGTCATGCTATTTGCAATCATCACCCAGTCAAGCGAAACATCACCTGCTATGCGTTGGATGATCTTCCAGTCCTTTGCCCCAACACCTATCGCTTTTACTTTGCCTTGTTGCTTTAGATCATACAAGGCTTCATAAGCATCCAGAATATCATTATAAAGCGCTTGTGCGTGTTGTTCATCCTTTGCACCTGCTATATACTCGTCCGGGTCGTGTACCGAAACAAATTGAGGAATATAGCCGCCCAGCAGTTCATTGCCCTGCTCAAAACACTCTATGATTCCGTTATAGCTGATTTTTTGGACAGCATCATACTTCAAATCCTTCCAAACGCCTGGCTCAAAGGTCGGCTCTTTTGTTTTCAATGCTGTACGTACCCATCCCAGTTTGTTGCTGATGATAACGTTTTCGGGTTGAACATTTAATCTTTTTAAGCATTTGCCAAGGACTTCCAGCGCAAGACCAGCACCATATTTACCGGCAGAATCAAAGACCACGGTACCTTTCGACTGGTGTACATATTCTTTTATGATCTCAAATTTGGATTCATTATCAAGTGCCACAAATAAATTTCCTAATCCACTGGTTCCAAAGATCACAAGTGGCATATGTATATCCACTGGCTTTTTACTTTGTATACTCATATACCATCTTTTTATTTTACCAAACTACTATTTCCAACCGAAATACTAATACATTACAATACTACACAAATTGCAAGTTCTTCTTTGATACTAACTGTGCCAATTATTCCCTTGCTACCCTCCAAAACCGCTTTCTAAATCCTGGACAATACCTTGATTTACAATATAGCCTTTAAGAGAAGTTCACTTTCGCTCTTTTAAAGACCTACATTTAGTAGCTCCTGATAACAGGTAAGTTATTATTAATTATTAATCTACGGTCTGCGGAGAGTCAGTGACCTTCGGACTACCTATTTGAACCTGGTATAAGAGACACTTATCATCCATGCTTTTTCCATCTGCGCATGTTTATTCGCTCTATGTGATAACAGAGCCGGTTACCATTGCCTTCTTCTGCGTAGCATAGCCTACAACCATCACTTCTCCCACTTGTTGAGTAATGGATTGCAATTGAACAGTAACGGCAGTGTGGTTGTCCGGCTTTACTTCCTGCTTTGCATAACCAACAAAGCTTACAATAAGTGTGGCATTTGCCGGTGCACTAATAGAATATTTACCATTGGCATCAGTAACTGTGGCAATGGGTGAGCCCTTTACCATTACAGTAGCACCGGCAATAACTGAATCACCTGATACTACTTTACCAGTTATTCCTTGTTGGGCAAACACACAAAGAGAGAAAAAACCAAAAATGGTGAGCAATAACAGGTGGAGACTTCCTGAAGAACGCCCCGCATCATTTTTTACGCAAGTATTGGTTTTCTCTTGCAGCAAACATCGTTTCATGGCAATCTTGTAAATTATTAAAAAAGCAATTCTGGAATGATAACACCTGCACAGTAATCAATCAGGTTTCTGCAATCGATTTCAAAACTAATTGTTCAGGATCTATTAACAAAATATTTTTTAAAACTTTTCCCTTTCCATAAATCTATCTGTAAGCTCCCCATATTGTATTCAGAAGCACTGTACATCTCTCCAGCACTATTTGAGTTCCAGTTTATTATCCCTTCACAACATTTGTTTTATTGCCTGGGAATCAAAAGCTTAGGAAGGAACTATAAAAAGATTATACAATATAGATCTATTCATCGATTTCAAAAGCTGCGATTATTTTACCATTTTCTGTGGCAGTAAAGCCAGATATTTATATTAATGAGAACTAAAAAGGATAGATATATCCTTAGTACGTTTTCAACCAAAAACGTCTCGCTGAGTCTGTGACCCGCAGCATAAGATGCTCTACTCATAGCTCGCAGCCTTATCTTGTCCCATAAAATATAACCAGACAAATATTCAGCAGAGACAGAAGGCAGGTTTTAAGGGGCGAGATACGGAGGAGATACGGCGCAGATACGACGGAGATAGGGAGGAGGTTAGGTATAACTTAGGTATAAGTTAGGTATAAGTTAGGTATAACTTAAGTATAACTTAGGCATAGCTTTGAAGGTTCAGGAGATCAATAAAAGAAATTACGGGACAAGTTAAGGCTCGCAGCTTTTTATAAGACCCGCAGGCCCCTTGGAGCTGCCTGATTGAAACCGGTAATATATAGCTATGCGTAAACATAATAGTTGATTTATCATACATTTGATATTACAACTAACCAAAAGGTTGTAAATAAAACGGGACGATCGCTTAAAATATTTGTGAACCAAAATGAGTAGTAAACGAGTTACCATATATGATCTGGCAAAAGAATTGGGCATTTCAGCCTCCTATATATCCAGGGCACTGAATGATCATCCCTCAATAAGCGAAAAAGTAAAGGAGAAAGTAAAGAAAAAAGCAATTGAATTAAACTACAGGCACAACTCGCAGGCAGCCAATCTCAGGCAGGGCTCATCAAAGATTATTGGCGTGATTGTTCCCCATATCAATCAAAGCTTTTTTTCAGAAGCCATTGCCGGCATGGAAGAGGCTAGTTTTGAAAATAATCACAGTTTGATTATTTGCCAATCTCATGAGTCCTTTGCACATGAATGCAAGGCAGTTGACACATTAATTCATCAAAACGTTGATTGCATATTAATTTCCATTTCAGCAGAAACGCAATCTGCTGCTCATCTGGAAACCATTACAGAAAATAATATTGAATTAATACAGTTTGATAGATGCATTGACAAACTGGATAGTTACAAAGTTTTAAACGATAATGAGGAAGCATCTTATAAGGTTGTAAAAGACCTGATTAAAGCTGGATATAAAAAGATTGCCTATGTGGGCGGCCCTGCGCATTTAACGTTGTTTAAAAACAGGAAAGAAGGCTATATAAAGGCAATAAAGGAAGCCAGGTTGGTTATCCCCTATAACTTTATTGTTGAAGATGCACTATCAAAGGAAAAGGCAATGGAAGCAGCAACCGAACTGTTAACACTCCCGGAGCCACCAGATGCTTTCTTTACTGTATCAGACCACCAATCTTTAGGAGTTTTGCAGGTAGCAGGTACGTTAGGTATAAAAGTACCGGAACAATTGGGGATTTTTGGGTTTGCCAACGAAGATTTTACTGAGATAAGTAATCCAACGCTTTCATCAGTAGACCAGAAAAGCAAGGAATTGGGCAGGCGTGCCGCAAATCTCTACTTTGAAAAGATATTGAAGGGTAAAGGAGAATCATGTACAGATAAAAAAGAAATCATCAAAAGTGAAATTATTATCAGGCAAAGCTCATTAAGAATACCTTCCAATTAAATCTCTTTGTCTTAAAAAGACCCGCAATAGACATAGCAGGACAAATTGCTTGTTAAATAGAATATATAAAAGAATTATTTACAAGAACTATCAACAATAAATTGCTGTAAATAGCAATTCCTTCTGTCACTCCGCAGGATCTCCGCAGGACTCTGCGAGTTGTGGACTGTCATCTGTCAACATGTTAGCAACCTGGTATTACATGACGGTAAAGCAAAGCGGAATGGGTATTCCGCTTTGCAATAACTTATATCCTAATAACCTGGGTTCTGTACCAGTTTGGGATTTTGAGCTAACACCGGCTGAGGTATTGGGTTGAGATACATCTTTTGTGTAAATGTATGAGGATGATTCAATGGCACAACCTCATACTTCCATACTCCCTTATTATCAGTTGGAGAAGTATTGGTAATCTGCATTCCATGTTTATCTACGTTCATAACATTCTCGGCAATCTTCCAGCGAATAATATCATAAAAACGTTTGTCCTCAAAACAAAGTTCAACTCTTCTTTCGTGACGGATAGCCTCCCGCATTTGATCCTGACTTAATCCAGTTGCTAAATCCGACAATCCTGCCCGCCTTCTGATTTGATTGACTGCATCATATACCGTATTATCGGGACCGGAGGCCTCATTCTGCGCCTCAGCATAACCCAATAAGACTTCAGCATATCGAAAAAATATAAAGTTTGCACCACTTGCAGGCCCGCCGCCTGGTCTGACAAGAGGGTTAAGTTTCTTCTTGAAGTAATAACCGGTATTTCCAACATCATCATTACCAAAATCAATTTGATTCTTTGATGGATGCACCTTGTCTATTCTCGTGTAGATGGTGTCCCCTTGAGTCATCCAGTTCATTTTATAAGGAGCTCCATCATAAACAATCCAGTCGTAAAACCGCTGTTCACGGCCTACATAGGGATGTTGCGGATCGTAACCTGAAGTGGGATCGGTAATAGCTTTTCCGTTTGCCATAAAAAACTGGTCTACCAGTTCTTGTGTAGGATCATAGTTGCCCCATGTGTAATAAGCTCCATTGATCCATACAGGTCCGCCATATTGTTCAAATGTCGATCCCATTGTTTGAGCTACATACTGACGGTCCCAGATCACCTCAGAATTATACTCATTGGCTTCGTACCACAATGAGGAAAGGTCGGGGAATAAAGCATAAGAACTACTATACTGGTCGATGAATTGTTTAAAAGTAGCGGCAGCAGTTTTCCACCTGTCAGGATTATAGTTATTGTAACCTGCCACCTTATTTGGATCATTACCAGCGGCTGGCGTAGTGGCATTGAAAGCAGGACTTGCCGCATTCAACTCTACCCATCCTTTCAACATCAATGCTGCCCCTAATGTAGCTCGTCCGGCATCTGCATCACCTTGTTTATATTTTACCTCCAGAAAAGCATCTTTAACAACAGTATCCAGTGAAGAGGTAATGAAATTAACTGTTTCTTCATAGGTGCTGCGTGGCTTGTATAAAGCCGCAGTATCTCCGTTACGTGTTAGGGGCTCGGTAATAATAGGCACTCCCCCAAGGTGCTGCCAAAGCAGGGTGTAATAAAAGCTTCTAAGGAATCTTGCCTCATCCAATCTTTTATTATACCAATCTGTTGAATAAACTTCTTTATGCAATGCAATTTGCTGTATAAAAGTATTGCACCTCCTTATGGTAGTATATGCATCTGGCCAGTTGAACCGGTTGATATCTGCCGGTCCGGCGTTACCACCCCAAATTACATAGTACGTCGAGGCGGGATCAATAATACCTTGTTTAAATGTCCATGATCCATAATAAAAACCTGCATCATTATCGTCCGTAAAATTGTCGAGATTCTCAGGCGAGTTATACATATCCGGCAGATTGTTGTAGATATAGTTTAGAAAAATATCTGCATTTCCTTCGCTGCTCCATTGTACGTCTGGGGTAAGCTTGGTTTTGTCGGTATTATCCAATGTTTTTGAACAGGATACCCCATACAATAGCAGTATGGAGCAAACAATTACTTGTATCTTTTGCATATTTATTTTTTTCATAGCTAAATGTTGATAGTTATTAGAATGATGCATTCAAGCCTACAGTGAACACTTTCTGATTGGGGTAAGCAGTTGCACCGTTAGTATAGCCTACTTCAGGATCCATATACTTCAGGTTACTTACGGTAAATACATTTTGTCCGGAAGCATAGATACGTAAGTTCTTCATACCCCACCCTCTTACCATGTTACCAGGAAAGGTGTAGCCTATCGTTGCAGTCTTTAATCTCAGATAACCGGCATCAACTATCCAGAAATCTGATGCCTGCGTATTATTGCTGTAAGGAGACTGGTTGGCTCTTGGGTATTTTGCATCCTGGTGCTCAGGCGTCCAGTGATTGTTATAATACTCATACCCGGCATTACTGTTGTTGTTGTTAAACGGAATGGTTTGAAAGCCAGTGCCATTGACGTTGGGATCAATGCTGGAAAGCGCTGCTCCCTGGAAAAATAAGCTCACATCTATTCCCATCCATGAGGCGGAAGCTGTAAAACCATAGGTGATGGCGGGGTAAACGGGATTACCGATAACAGTTTCATCATAAGAATCAATCTTACCATCCGGCACACCATTAGGACCGCCTAAATCAGCATATTTAATATCGCCCGGATGCAATGTTCCAAATTGAGTAACATTGTACCCATCGTTGGTGTCAATCACGCCATCTTTATTTGTATCCTCGTTAGTTGTAAAAAGGCCGAGCGAATGGTATCCAAACCTGGTATTGAGAGGACGACCAGTCCTGCTGCGCCGGGGATCATTTTTAGTTACTGAGGTCTCAAAAACCTGGACCATCTTGTTCTTTGCATAGCTAAAATTACCATCAAGACCAACTCTCAACTTATTTCTAAACGTGTGCTGAGTACCTGCGCTAATTTCAAAACCCTGGCTCTTCATTTCACCAGCGTTTTCATCGGAAAGACTAACTCCATATTCCTGCGGAACAGTAATGGCCGGTGGTAAAAGCATATTGGTTCTATTTTCAGAAAAATAATCAGCTTCAAGCCTTAATAAACCTTTCCATAAATTAGCTTCAAAACCAATATCTGTTTTAGTAGCTATTTCCCAGGTAATATTCAGATTTGCTTCTCTTGGTAAATAAGAACCTTGTACCAGATTACCGTTTCCAAAAGCATAAACGTTTCCAGCCAGTGTATCAGAATTCAGGTATTGGAAAGCATTACCTGCCAGGTTACCTGCTTTACCCCAGGAACCCCTCAGCTTAAGATAATTAATAGCTGATACACCTTGCAGGAATTGCTCATTAGACAGCACCCAGCCTGCCGAGAAGGCCGGGAAGTATCCCCAGCGTTTATCCGGTGCAAAATAGTAATGCCCGTCGTATCTGCCGGATGCTTCAAAAAAGTACCTGTTATCGTAGCCGTAGCTTACTCTGTACACATACCCTATCTGGCTTCCTGTTGATGATGCTCCACTATTGTCAAAATCATTTCTGTTGGAGCTGCCAAGACTTAGCTCATCAATATTTACCGCGAAGTTGTTCCTGGTTGCGCCAAAATTCAATTGCTTGTTATTCTTTTCTTCAGCTACTACTAACCCTGTAATTTCATGCTTTCCAAATGTGTTATGATAATTCAGATAAGCCTGGTATGTAAACCTGTTGTTCTGATAATAGTTTTGGTTTAGCCAAGTGTAAGGCGCCGCTCCTCCTTCCTGTGTAGATATTTGCTTGGTGTATGTATAAGGAGTAGTGGTTAGATCCTGGGAGTAGTAGTAAAATGGTGTATGCCATCTTTTTTGTACATAGTTATATGGGTCGTAGCTAAATGTTCCTTTCAGGCTCAGACCTTTGATAAACGGCAGTTTTTGCTCTATTGCAATAGTACTTAAAAAACCGTTGGTAGCTTGCCGGAAGTAGCCGTCGCCATGAAGCACGCCTACCGGCGAGTTACCGGCAAATTCGCCCCACAGCCCGTTACTATAGTTCAGGTTTGCAATTGGAATAAATTTGTAAAGGCTTCTAAACAATTGTGTTGTACTGGAAGCAGCGTCAACGTCTTTTGTAATTTCATTAAATCCATTTAGGGTAAAAGATACCGTTGTAGTGCGGGTAGCATTTACATCCAGATTGATGTTGTAGGTGTACCTCTTGTACCCGACTGGGTCAAACATACCTTTCTGTTCGAAATAACCAATTCCGGCAAAATACTTAACGTCTTTTGTTCCGCCACTTATTTGCAAGTTGCCCTGTCCTATCGGCGAATTTTTATGTGGTATTGTATTTACAGCATCACTAATCGGGTATTTGTCCGGGTCCTGTTTATTCAGGTTGATGTAATTGTCAACAAGATCCTGAGCAAAAGGCTGTTGCGTGCTTCCGGGGTTTTCATTTAAGTACGCTTCATTACGCAGCCGCATATAATCCTGGGCATTTAAAACTTTTGGGACGTATGTCGGCTGCTGGCTGCCATAATAACCACCAAACGATAAAGTGGGCGCTCCTGACTGTCCCCTTTTAGTTGTAATTACCAAAACACCGTTGGCGCCTCCCAATCCATATGTTGCAACCGCTGCTGCATCTTTGAGCACAGTTACAGATGCAATAGCGTTTGGATCAACCTCGTTGATACTATTTCGTATAATACCATCAACCACCACCAACGGGGCACTGTTTCCGGTGGTAGCTATTCCTCTTATGTGAATATCCGGATTATCACTTCCTGGCTGGCCTCCGTTCGCTCTCATGCTGACACCTGGCACCCGGCCAACAATTGAATTTGAAACATTAGCCACAGGAGACTTTGTTAGCTCCTCTCCTTTTACAGAAGAGATGGCTGCTGTTGAGGATATTTTCCTTTGTGTGCCATAAGCAACAACAACCATAACAGTGTCTAGTGATCCGGCAGTGGATGATAGCTGCACAACAATGTCTTTACTGGATGCTGATGTAGCTATCTCTTGTGACTGATATCCAACATATGATACCACCAGTACAGCATTGCCGGGTACTGATATATTGAAGCTTCCATCATTGGTTGTTAATACAGACCTCTTTCCTCCTTTTTCAGCAACTGTTGCACCGGCAAGTGGCTGACTTTTTGCGTCGAGCACTCTGCCGTTAACTATGTGGTTTTGAGACCCGGTGCTGTTAGCATCTTGTGCAAAGGAAGACAAGGAGGATATACAAATCATCAATAACGCAAACAGCGTTAGCAAAAAGGATTTGATAGCAAAACTATTCCTGATGAATAATAGGCTACAGTTGATTTTTGTCATTATTTTAATTTAACTAGTGAGTGTAATTCGCCTGAAGGGCGCATGGCTTTGTCGATTAATAAATGGAGAATATGGCAGCACTCCCGATAGCAGATTATTGTATTATTCGTTCAACATAGATAGTAGTTTAAAAGGTGAGAAAATGGCAAGTAATTATGTAAGCCCGGGGTATAATTAATTTTATTTTAATTTATGTATGGATCTTTCCAGCAATCGATTTACTTTTTTAATGGTATCATAGATTTCTAAGCTAAAGCAGTTTATACTATGTTGCACTAATAAGCAATGGTGAATGAGTTCTGCTGTTTAAGAGCACGATAAGTGTAATTATTAGAATTAATTTATTTGGGAAAAAAATAAGGAATCCTGATACAATCAGAAAAGTCAAACCAATAAAGCAATACAAATTGGAAATGTATTGCCCTTCAAAGTACTTGTAAAAAGTATTTGAACAACTGAACGAATAAACAATCTTAATAAATTGGGATGCAGCCAATCAGCAAGCTTTATTTTCATAATCATAGTCGTTAGGTCAAGTGAGGTCACTCACTAATTTTATATGGTTGTAAGTAAAAACAACATTCAAGCAATCTATTCTATTCATACAACATTTTAGCAAGGACAATCAAAGGTTAAAGCAGTGCTAAAGTAGAGAAATTTTTCAATTAGCAATCGATTTCACGCTTTTTTTTAAAACCTTACTGAACGTGAGCTTACAAAGCGTATTTATTGGTGTTCAATGGCTGTATTTACCTTATTCCAATCCTGGAATACCCGGTCTCTTAAGGGGAGTAGGACAGATAGGGAATGTCTAATGCGTACATCAGGAGTTCATCAGGAGGAGATGGCGGGGAGATTCGGTGTAAGTTCAGTATATGTTCAGTATAACATCAGTATAAGTTCAGTACAGTGTCAACTAAATAAGTTTACCGAGCAACATTATTTAGGATGAGGATATTAAATTGTAAGTACAACTGTTGGCTGTATATTTACACCTCTGCACACTACCTCCTACCAAAGGCTACTTTTTACCTTAAGTTTTTTTACTCTTCTCTATACTGAAAAGACGTAGGATGAACGGCTCAGATACGGCTTAGGTACGGCTCAGGTACGGCTTAGGCAGGGAGAAGACAGAAAACTTGCACTTCGATACATACAGATTCACAGGTACCAATGGACTGAACCTTGTTATAGCAGAAAACATGAAGGTTGAACCACTAAGACACAAAGGTGCAAAGGTGCACGAAGTATAAGATGTAAAAAGATAATACCAGATGGATATTAAGATGAAGAAGGAAATAGCTTTAGGCAGTTTATTCTGAATATTTGGGTTTTACTCTCATACAATATCTGGCAGCGAAAATATCATCTTATAGCCGTGGGTATTAGCAGTTTAACATCTGCTATTGGCTTATAAAAACAGGGGAAGAATAGTAAACTACCCTTCCCCTTTCTCTATTGATTACTAATAAGCCTTTTTAATTACCATATCCCGGATTTTGATATGCGGTTTTATCTGCATCTGCCATTTGCATAGCATCCAGCTGCCCCTGCGGAATAGGACGCAGATAGAGATATGATTGAATGTTGCGCGTTACTGTAGTTGGCGTATGGTCTCCATAGTTGCTTCCGCAAATTGTGTAAGAGGAAGCAAGCTCACCCCATTTCTGAGTACGTATCAAATCGTACCAGCGATAACCTTCACCGTAATATTCACGTGAACGTTCTGCCAGAATATAATTAATATCTATAGTTGCCGGTGTGGCAGCAGTCATTTCTGCACTATGGTCTTCTATTTTGGCAATATTTCCATTATTGTTGAAGCGCCATTTTCCGGCACGCGCACGAATAATATTGATCAATTCCCCGGCACTTTTACCAGCTTGTGTAGTGGCGCCCTTCACGGCTGCTTCAGCAGCAATAAAGTAGAACTCCGAGAATTTAGCAATGTTGAAAGGACGGGTGCTCGCGGCATTCGGCTGGCCTAATCCACCATTATTATCGGTGCGGTATTCACCAAGCTTCCAAAGCCCCGGATATGCTATTCTGCTTATGCCATTTGGGGATATCACAAAATCGGCTCTTCCGGGTAATACGCCTGCACCGATATTACTTTGATATACTGAATTGGAGTAATCAACAGGTGTAGCCGGTTCCTCATCCAGGAAAGTCAGTATTGCATCACCCGGGTTCACCTGCATAAAGTTTGCGTTATACAATGAACCAGTGATACCAGCTTTATTCCAGTTGCCGCGGTAAACAGTAGTAAACGTACCGTCGTAACGGGAATCGTTGGTTTTATCGGCAAAGGTGTTTTTAATTACATCAATGGTGGGGCACATACGTGTCCATGGACGTCCTAAAGGTTGCGCAGCTTCGCGCTGAACAGAACTTACACCTGTCCATGTTGTATTAGAAGAACTACTTCTAATGGTTGGATAATTCCATTGCATCATCCAACCCGCAAAGTTATCCTGTCCTCCGCCATTAGCATAAGTAAGGCTACTTCCATTATAAAATTCACTTGTCTCAGTGTGTTCGGCATAAAGCATTAATTCATTATTGCGGTCGTTTGAGCCCACATTAACATCATAGAACGTTGGCTGTAAACCATAAGGACCCGGATTGTCAATGGCGGTTGCTGCTATGTCGTATGCCTGTTGAAAATACCAGGGAGCATCATGTCCATCAGGGTCAGTACGGGGAGTTTCAGGATAAGTAGGGATGTTGTTTGGATTTTCGAGCCACCACGCATAAGTCAGGTAAGCCTTTGACAAATAGAGGCGGGCAACATTTTTAGTTACGGTTCCGGTTACACGGGGGTTATCCGGCAAATCGTTTACTGCTGTCAGCAGTTCGGGAAATATAGCTTTGGTATAGACCTCAGGTACGGTATTGCGTGCAGAGACTCTCACGGGATTTGTGTTGAACTTCAGTTCCCCTGCACCCAAATCCAAAGGCACACCACCGAACGTTTGTACCAGCATAAAGTAGTCAAATGCACGGAAGAAACGGGCTTCGGCAACCAGCGTATTTGAAATGGTTGGCACCAGGGCCGCATTCTCAATAATACCACTTGCGGTGTTAATGTCGGGGAATGCAGCTCCCCACAATAGCATCGGCACGGCTGGTAGTGGAAGTAATATCCCCCTGGCCGGAAACGTCCATGACCTGAAAGTTTTGATCTGCGCTTTGAGCGTAGGTTACTTCATCGGTACCGGTTTCGCAGGTGTTATAGTAATAGGCTTGTCCGTATATGTTGCGCAGGTGGGCGTATAATGAAGTTAATCCTCCTAATACCCCTTTCTCAGTCTGGAAAAAGCTGGGCACATAAATACTGCGTGGCTCTTCTTTCAAAACTTTAGAGCATCCTGCTGAGAATACAGTAAACAGTACTATTGCTCCTCTTGTAAATGTTTTTATATATATACGTTTCATGGTTAGAATTTTAGAATGTTAGATTAAGACCAAGCAGGTAGTTACGTGTTGAAGGTGTGTTGAAGCCTAAGGTCAACAGACGGTGCTGATAACTAGATACTGCAGAGTTCTGATCACCGTATGAGTTGGTTTCAGGATCCAAACCTGTTTCACTGTGGAAGGGAGAGAACATCACAAATGGGTTCTGCGCGGTGAAGTAAAGACGCAGGTTGCTAATACCGGCTCTTTTCACCCAGTTGCTCCTGGCGAAGTTATACCCAAGTGAAATGGTACGTATCTTCAAATACGATGCATTAAAATACCCCAGGGTAGAGCCATACTTTGGATTGTCTCCGCTGGCTATGCCACCAGGTTTTGGATAGGTGGCATCCGTGTTATCAGGTGTCCAATAGTCCACTTTTACATTCCCCCTGCGTCCACTCAACAAATTGAGGTAGCCCGCCGATGAATAGAGGGTGCTAATAAGGATACCCCCGTTTGTAAAGACGCCTACTGCGCTCAGGTCAAATCCCTTATAAGCTACGCGCGTGTTAAAGCCGCCCTGGAAATCAGGATCTACACTCATGATCTGCCGGTCATCAGGTCCAATTGCTCTTACAGGCGTACCATCGGCATTATAACCACCGGTATATTTCACCTTTATCATACCTGCATTTCCACCTGGTTCCAGGGTATTCAGATACGGATCCTTCTCTTGCCAGAGGCCTGTTTTCTGATAGTCGTAAATTACATTGATGGGCTGGCCTACAAACCACCAGTTAGCTTCATCCCTATCCTGTCCCGAAGCAAGCTGTACCAGCTTGTTGCGGTTGCGATATATGTTGATACCAGCTTCCCATGTCCAGCCATTGTGGTCGCGCAGTATCTGACCATTGAGCGAAAATTCAAAGCCTTTGTTTTGGGTTTTCCCAATATTTGCCGTGTAGCTGCCCACACCTGATGTGCTGGGAAGATTAACATTCAGCAGGATATTATTGGTGTTGGTTACATAATATTCTACGGTACCTGACAAGCGGTTATTCAGGAGAGCGAAGTCCAGTCCATAGTTCCATGTCTCAGAGTACTCCCATCCTAAATCAGGGCTAGGAAGCTGGGATACATAGTACCCGGTTGAGTAGGTATCATTGCCAAAGTTGTAAGGGGTGGTGCTTAAACGTCCAAGTGTAGCATAAGGTGCAATAGACTGGTTGGAGGTTTGTCCATAGCCCACACGCAGCTTCAACATATTTATCGCAGTAATCCCTTTCATAAATGATTCATTCCCGATATTCCATCCGGCTGATACTGCAGGATAGGTATGCCATTGATGTCCCGGCGCCAGCCTTGAAGATGCATCAGAACGCAGGGTTGCTGTAAGCATATAGCGGCTATCGTATGAGTACATTATGCGCCCCATCCACGACATTAAACCACTCACCCAGTAATTTTGGTTGTTAGGATCAACGGTGATCTCACCTGTTGCCTGTCCCAGATTATAGAACTGGAATGCATCGGAAGGGATATCTTTTGCTGCTACAGATGAACTGTTGTATGTAGATTGCTCGGTAGAGTACAATGCTACTGCATTCACCTGGTGCTTTCCGTTAAAGGTGTGGTCGTAGGTCAGCAGGTTTTCAATGGTCCAGTTAGTGGTTTGCGAATTGCTGATAGAAGCAGTGGAAGGAGTTGTAGCATTAGAACTGCCTATCCCCTCTCCTGTGTAACTGCCCCCATTACTCTGGCGGAAGTTCAAGCCAATGTTGGCGCGATACTTCAAGCCATTAACCCCCGGAATTTTCACTTCGGCGTAAAGGGTGTTGTATGTTCCATAATCTTTGGTTTGGTTTAGCCATTGATCTTTTAAACTATCTACAATATCTTTTGTATATACCCACTGTTCATCCAGGGGCAGCTTTACGGTTCTTTTCCATGAGCCATCAGGGTTGTACGGGCTGGCAAGTGGCGACATGCTTAAGACACCATACAAGCCCACCTGGGTTCCTTGCGTAATGCTATAGTTATTGTTTGTAGAGAACCCAATACGGAAATATTTGCCTATTTCCTGGTCAAGTGATGCATGCAATGAAAAGCGGGTGTATTGCTGGGTAGGAATTACAGCTTCATCGTGGTAATAGCCTACACCGAAGTTATAACTGCCCTTTTCGCTGCCACCAGAAACGCTTAAGTCGTGGTTGGTTACTATACCGGTTCTGTAAAATAAGTCTTGCCAATCGGTATTAACACTATCGGATTCATCCACCCCGTTTGTGAACTTACCTGCTGCCTTACGGAGCGCAATAAATTCCGGACCGTTCATCATGGGGTATTCCGCAAAGACCTTTTTCACGCCAAAATAGCCATTGTAGCTTATTCTTGCTTTTTGCCCTTTTATCCCTTTGATGGTTGTTACCAGTATAACACCGTTAGCACCGCGCGAGCCATAAATAGCGGTTGCCGAGGCATCCTTCAGGATATCAACGCTCTTGACATTGTTGGGGTCAATATCGTTGATAGAGCCTGCAAAGGGGATACCATCGAGTACGATCAAGGGGTCGTTGCTGGCAGTAAGTGAGCGCGTACCGCGAATACGGATTTGCATGGCAGCGCCCGGTTGGGATGATGTTGAAGCCAACTCCACGCCAGGCAGGCGTCCCTGCAAGGCATCGGTGACATTAGCGGATGGTACTTCACGCAACTTCTCTCCACTTAAAGAAGCAACCGAGCCTGTTACTGCTTCTTTCCGCTGATTGCCATAACCTATCACCACTACTTCGTTCATAGTGGTTGCCTGATTGCTTAAGGTTACCGCTATGCTGGTGCGGTTTTTAATATCTACCTCCTGATCAGTATAGCCAACCGATGAAATAACTAATGTTCCATTTCCGGGAGCAGTTATTTTAAAATCCCCCTTATCATCAGCGCTCACCCCATTCGTTGTGCCTTTGACAACAACAGAAGCCTGCGGCACAGGCTGATTAGTTCCGTTAGTAATATGACCGGTAACCGTGACATTTTGTGCTTTACCGGTAATTGCAGTAAAAAGGATCAGTACAACAGTAAAGACAATTGAAGGAAGTTCCTTTTTGTGCAGCTTGTCCGGTTGTAATACCTTTTCCTTGTTAGTACCTGACGTTTTCATAGATTATGTTTTAAGAATTGATTTTTAAAGCCTTGAAGAATAAAAACCAGCAAAGAGTAAATACTACCAACAGTAACCCCACCTTAATACATGTATGACACGATTTCAACAGATTTCTAATTCGCTGCTAAAATCATCACACTCTGGAACTGGTTAAAGACAGAGTCAGAGTAATAATCTTTAATATACTACCACATAAGTGATTGATACTCTTTGGATTTTATGGCAAAGACATTCATAGGTTCATTTATATTGTTTACTGTTAATAATAACTTCGCAATCAAAAACCAGGCTAAGAAAATAAGACTTCTGCCTACCTAATTCTTTATAAAATCCGATTAATCAAATAATAATGAAACCGATTGCGATAAATATTTGAAAAACATACTACTCTACAGACGATCACTACTACAACTACAAGCAAACACCTTCTTATACAGCAAACACATGATGCAACAATCAGTGCGCTAAACTAAAATGTTTTATTAAAAAAATGAAATCGATTACAGAAAATATTTTCTCTCAGATTAACTTTTAGCTTTACTTCGTCAATGCAAACGATTGTATGGAAAAGGAAAGAGATGTTACTATTTATGATCTCGCTAATGAGCTGAATATTTCCATTGCCACTTTAAGCCGGGCTCTTAAGGATGACCTGGTGGTAAGCAAGAAGACCAGGAAAAGATTCTTTGAACTGGCTGAAAAGATGGGGTACCGATCCAACCATTTTGTAAGAAATCTCCGAATTCAAAAGACAAATACCATAGGTGTCATTGTGAGTAAATTGACCAGCTACCTTCAGGCTTCTGCCATTTCGGGTATTGAAAACATTGCCAACAGTGAAGGATATAATTTAATTATTAGTCAGTCATCTGAGACATTTGAAAAGGAAGCTGCCAGTGCAAGAACTTTGTTTGACAGCAGAGTAGATGGCTTGCCTGTTTCACTTGCTTTTGATACAAATATCCTCGAACATTTTGATCAGTTCTTCAACAAAAAAGTCCCGGTCATTTTTTACGACCGTGTTATAGCGCATGCCAATAGCACCTGTGTCGTTATTGATAATGTGAAAGCTGCCTATAGGGAATCATCATTGAAAAGGATGCCCCCGGCGCCCCGGACGCCTAAAGTGCAGCTCCAGCCCTAAGGGAGCAGGCAGACATGAAGTAAGCAGGAAGTTGATGAGGAGCAAACATGGAGGAGATTAGGTATAGTTAGGTATAACTTAAGTATAAGTTAGGTATAAGTTAGGTATAACCTAGGTATAGCTCAGTAGTGATTAGACAAGGCATAAAATATTACTTAATTGAAAATGATAAGTGAATGCATTTCTTTATAAAGAATACTCAATATACTATAACATAAATGAATTTAAGAGCTATGGGATACATAAAAGTATATTTAAACAGTGATTCATCTATTAGCCACAGATACTGCCTTTAGCCTGCCAGGCCAAAGGCATGGTCAGCAAGACAAACTCAGAGTTTGATTGTAGAATTTGACCTGATGATTATCACGTGTCTTTATTTACTCCTGTTTACAACTTCCTCTTACTTATGTTGTAGTGTACTTTATTAAATTGTTTTTTAAAGCTACCATATGAAATTGAGACCTGTTTTTGTAGTCCTGCTTGCCATCTCTATTTTATCCCACACCACCTTGTATGCGCAAACATTTGTTACTGATAAAAAAGGAGCCCATTCTTTTTTATTAGCCTCGGCTACACAATCTATTGCTATATACACAGACACTCATGATGACTGGCTCGTTCATAAAACGGCTGAGTTGCTGCAGCATGATATTGAAATGGTAACAGGAAAGCAACCGAATATTATCTCAAGTCTTTCTTCATCACCCAAACAGCTTATTATCTTAGGCACTGTTGACGGTTGCGATCTGATAGGCAAACTGGCAAATAATAAGCAACTAAATACTGACAGTGTAAAAGGTAAATGGGAGGCGTTTACACTACAAACCATCCCGAACCCATTCAAAGAGATACAAAATGCTTTGGTGATTGCGGGAAGCGACAAGCGGGGGGCGGCTTATGGCGCTTTTGAGTTGTCTCAGCAGATGGGCGTTTCTCCCTGGTATTGGTGGGCAGATGTGCCGGTAAAAAAGAAGAAAGAGGTTTATATCAAAAGCGGAACATACAACTATGGCTCTCCTTCGGTAAAGTATCGCGGCATATTTATTAATGATGAGGCACCTGCTTTTTCCGGCTGGACAAGAGAAAAGTTCGGAGGCGTTAATCATCTTGTATATGAAAAGATGTTTGAGTTGTTGCTACGATTAAAAGCCAATTACCTGTGGCCTGCTATGTGGGGTAATGCTTTTAATGATGACGATACGCTTAATCCGGTACTTGCCAACAAATGGGGCATTGTAATGGGAACTTCTCACCACGAACCTATGATGCGTGCACAGCAGGAATGGAAACGTTATGGAAAGGGTACGTGGGACTACACCAAGAATGATTCTGTACTGAGCGCGTTCTGGAGAAAAGGGATTGAGCATATGGATCACCATGAAAGCCTTGTCACTATTGGCATGCGAGGTGATGGCGACGAGCCGATGACAAAAGGCACTGCTATTGACCTATTGGAAAGAATCGTTGCCGACCAGCGGAAAATCATTGCAGAGGTTACAGGCAAGCCGGCATCGCAAACACCACAGGTGTGGGCTTTGTATAAGGAAGTACAGGATTATTATGACCAGGGCATGCGCGTGCCGGATGATGTAACCTTATTGTTGAGTGATGATAACTGGGGCAATCTGCGCAGACTTCCCAAGCTAACTGATAAGCAACGAAGCGGCGGCTATGGTATTTACTATCATTTTGATTATGTGGGTGGACCAAGAAATTACAAATGGTTAAACACAAATAACATCGCCAGAGTTTGGGAACAAATGCACCTGGCTTATGAATATGATGTAAGACAAGTATGGATCGTTAATGTGGGTGACCTAAAGCCAATGGAATTCCCTATCTCTTTCTTTCTGGATTATGCATGGAATGTAAACAAGTGGAATGAGGATAACATCAACCATTACTATACAGAATGGGCTGCCAAACAGTTTGGAGTAACCTATGCAAAAGAGATTGGAAACATCATTCAGAAATATTCACAATACAGTGCAAGAAGAAAGCCCGAGCTACTAGATGCTAACACCTACAGCATAGAAAGCTATAATGAAGCACAGCGTGTAACAAACGACTGGAATACTCTTTTGAAGGAAGCAGAAACTATCAACAGCAAACTGCCTGATGAATACAAAGATGCGTTCTTTGAATTGGTACTGCATCCTGTAAAAGCCTGTGCAAACCTGCAAGACCTGTATACTGCGGTTGCTTTAAACCAAATGCCTTGCCAAAGAAAACAATCCTTTAGCGAATCAGTATGCCGATAAAGCTAAACAGTATTATACAAATGATTCGCTGATCTCTGCAGCATATAACCATTTAGCCGGTGGCAAGTGGAACCACATGATGGATCAAACACATATTGGCTATACCTACTGGCAACAACCAGAGCAACAGAAGATGCCGGAGGTAATATATGTTTCACAAAACACTGCTGCCGGTAATAAGATGGATAATAATACTGCAGTAAAAACGGCAAAATCATTGGTACCATCAACCAGCAAAGGCAACCTGTTCTATGAACAAAACGGTTATGTGTCTATTGAAGCGGCACACTACACCAATAAAAAAGAGGCAGGTAACATTAAATGGAAAGTGATACCGCATATTGGCAGGGATGCTGATGGAATTACTACATTTCCTGTAACAGTACAGCAACAAAAGATTAGTAATAACAGCCCGCATCTCGAATACGAGTTTTACAGCTACGATACGGGCATCATTAAACTAAATACCTACTTCTCCCCTACACTCAATTTCCTTAACGACTCTACAGGTTTGCAATATGCCGTTTCCATTGATGATGAACAACCACAAATGGTTTCTCTTAACAAAGACGATAACGATGGCAGAAAATGGAATGGCTGGGTAGCGAATAATGTGATCATTAAGACAACTGATCATGTTGATAAAAAAACAGGGAAAGCATACCATCAGGTACTTTATGGTAAGTCCGGCAGTGATACTGCAAAAGCTGGTAGTGGATTTTGGGGGAGAAAAGCAAAGCTACCTGGGTCCGCAAGAAACAATTATTCAAACTCAAACAAATAAATAATGGCTAACAAATCATCTTATCTTCTTACTGCTCTTACATCTGGATTGCTCTTTGCATGTTGTGCAGGCCCGCACATTGCAATTGGGCAAACTTCGAAAACGGCTTCTCTGAAAGAGACTTTTAAAAATGATTTCCTTATTGGCACTGCTATCAATACACCACAGATAGAAGAGAAAGATACAGGTGCAGCGAGGCTTATTCCACAGCAGTTCAATGCGCTTACGCCGGAGAACATTATGAAAGCCCAGATCATACATCCTGGTTGGGATAACTATAATTTTGACCTGGCTGATAAACTGGTTGCTTACGCGCAAAAGAACCACTTGAAAGTAAATGCACACAACCTGATATGGCATAGCCAATTGCCTTCTTTTATGCGGGGAATGAATGACGCGGACTCCGTTCGCCAATATTTTGTAAACCATATTACTACAGTTGCAAGCCGGTACGATGGCAAAGTGTATTCATGGGATGTAGTAAATGAAGCATTGAATGAAGATGGTACCATGCGCAATTCAATCTTCCTGCAAAAACTGGGAGATAACTATGTTGTAGAAGCATTTCGCTTAGCACAAAAAGCGGCTCCGCACACCAAACTTTACTACAATGATTACAATATTGAACAGCCAAAGAAAAGAGCCGGCGCTATCGCATTGATCAAGAAAATACAGGCAGCCGGTGTGCGCATTGATGGTGTAGGCATACAAGGGCACTGGAGTGCAGACCATGTACCCATGGAAGATATTGAACAAAGCATCAAAGAATTTGGGGCACTTGGTATAGAAGTGATGTTTACAGAATTAGACCTAAGTGTACTGCCCAATCCGTTTAAACATAATACGGCTGATGTGAATACTACGGCGGCATACAACGACAACATAAATCCTTACACCAATGGCTTGCCCGACTCAGTTGCACAGGCGCAGGCGAAAGCATATGGCGATCTGTTTCGCCTTTTCCTGAAGTATAAAAAGAATGTAAGCCGTGTAACGCTTTGGGGTGTTGATGACGGACAATCCTGGCTGAACAACTTTCCGGTTAGGGGCAGAACTAATTATGCTTTATTATTCGACAGAAACTTCCAGCCAAAGCCAGCTTTTTATAGTGTGATTGCTGCAAAAGATAAAGCAGCCAGTAAGTAATTTGTGATAGCAATTACTGCAAAACAGCATAAACTGATGTGCAAGCAAGGGACTGATGCGGAGTATATACGTTGCCAGTTGCCGGTTTCCGGTTACTGGTGTATAGGGCTTAGGGTGGGTGGAGATAAGGAGTTAATACGGAGGAGATGAAGAGAGGAAATTACGGATATAAGTTACAGTAATAACGTTACGCTGAATTAAGTTCGGTTATATTTAACTAATACTTAGGTATATGTCGGGTATAACTCAGGTGTATCCAGTATTGGAAGGAGGTGAAAATGCTATCAACAACAAGTAAGGCTTTACAACAAACAATTATCATCAATTAATAACAGTATGAAAAAACTAATGTTCCTATTACTAACGATTCTGATTGTAAGAACAGGTTTTAGTCAATCCGATCCCGTTACAATACCTGGTTCACAAACAAGAACCATCACCTCAACTAATGTAAACGGACAGGAATATAATTTACAGGTTTCATTACCTGCCGGTTATGCCAATAGTAACAAGAAATATCCTGTTGTTTACCTGATGGATTCGCAATGGGATTTCCCATTGGTAACAGCCTTATATGGTCAGCAATATTTTGATGGCTTTATTCCTGAAGCAGTCATTGTGGGCATTACATGGGGCGGCGACCATCCCAACCCGGATAGTTTAAGAGCAAGAGACTATACACCTACCAATGAAAAAAGATCGCCCCAAAGTGGTGGTGCCGACAAATTCCTTTCTTTCATAAAAAGTGAAGCATTCCCTTTCATTGAAAGTAATTACCGGGTTGATACGAATGACAGAACGCTGATGGGTTGCTCACTTGGCGGGTTATTCACCATGTATACGTTGTTTACACATGCTAACATGTTTAACCGCTATATCGCAGCCAGTCCTGCATTCACCTGGGACAACAGTGTGCTATATCAATATGAAAAGAACTATTACGGGCATACATCCAATCCGCCTGCAAAACTATTCATGTGTATAGGCGGGGTAGAATCAAGTGTACCCGAATTTAAAAAGCTTACCACTTTTTTAAATGATCGCCATTATCCCTCCCTGCAAATAGAAAGCAGGGTATTGGAAAACACAGGGCATTCAGGTACAAAAGGTGAAGGGTATGCAAGAGGCCTGCAGTTTGTTTTCAAACGTCCTTCTTTGCAATTATCATCTACAATCCTCCAACCATACAATGGCAGCTATCAATTGCATGATGGAACGGTAGTAACCATGAAAACTGAAGGCAGTGCGCTTACTGCTTCTACAGGCAATGCAAAGTTTACCCTGCTTGCTGCATCCGATACTGATTTCTATCTAACCTCTTCCTTCTTAAAAATCCATTTTATGAAAGACGAAAAAGGCAATGTTTCAGGATTTCAATTAGACAGGTATGGCTCCAGTGAAGAAGCTAAAAAGATTAAATAACATTCCAATATAGACCATGAAAAGAGTAATCCTAATTTGTTTTTGTTTGATCATCATTCATTATGCAGATGCCCAGGTGAGGTTGCCACGCCTGTTTAGGGATAGCATGGTATTGCAAAGAGATCAGAAAGATAAATGTGTGGGGCTGGGCATCGCAAGGCGAAAAAGTGAGTGTACAATTCAATGGTAAAACTTACAAAACAACCACCGGCGCTGATGGCAAATGGATGCAGCAGTTGGCTCCTATGAAAGCAGGTGGTCCGTATACCATGGAGATCACCGGCAAAAACAGGATTACCTTGCATGATATTTTGATAGGTGATGTCTGGCTCTGTGCTGGTCAGTCGAATATGGTGCACCAGATGGCATTGCATGCTGTCCGTTATCCTGAAGAAATTGCGGCTGCCAACTATCCTCAAATCCGGCAGTTCTGGATTCCCAATGTTACTAATCTGCAAAGCCCGCAGGAAGATTTGCCGGGCGGCTCCTGGAAATGGGCTAATCCAACCGATGTGTTGGACTTCTCAGCCGTAGCTTATTTTTTTGCCAAAGACCTGTACCAGAAATATCATGTACCTATTGGTATCATCAATGCAAGTTGGGGCGGTGTTCCTATTGAATCTTTGATGAGTGAAGAAAGCCTCAAAACGTTTCCGGATATTTTAAGTACTATCGAAAAGAATAAAGATACTGCTTACGTTAACGGGACCAACCGTAATGCCTTTAACGAAATCAGAACGATGCCACGCCCCGAAGACAAAGGCATGACCGAAAAATGGTATGATCCTTCTTATGTGCCGAAAGGCTGGCGCCGCATTGCCGTTCCCGGCTATTGGGAAGACCAGGGCGTTCACGATGTGGATGGCGTAGTATGGTATCGCCGGGAAATAGAGGTGCCTGCATCTATGACCAATGTGCCTGCAAAAGTGTTCCTCGGGCGCATTGTAGATGCGGATGTGTTATACATCAATGGAAAGCAGGTGGGCAATACTACCTACATGTATCCGCAACGGCGCTATCCGCTCCCTGAAGGCACTTTAAAGCCTGGTAAAAATCTCTTTGTGGTACGGGTAACCAACAATTTCGGCAAGGGCGGTTTTGTGCCCGATAAGCCTTACCAGTTAATAGCCGGCAAAGACACCATTGATCTCACCGGCTATTGGGAATATAAAGTAGGCCAGGTAAATACTCCGCCGTCATGGATTTAAGGGCGGTGGCAGCATTGCCGTACAAAACCAGCCCACCGCCTTATACAATGCCATGCTTGCGCCCATAGTTGGCTACAACATTAAAGGGTTTGTATGGTACCAGGGTGAAAGCAACACCGGGCACCCTGCTGAATATGCAAAGCTGCAACCTGCTATGATTGCCGACTGGCGCAGCCGCTGGAAAGAGGGTAACATTCCTTTCTTATTTGTACAGCTTCCTGGCTTTGGAGATTATAGCTATCTTCCTTCCGAAAGCGAGTGGGCTACGTTCAGGGAAGCACAGGCAAAATCATTGTCCGTTCCTAACACAGCCATGGCAGTAGCAATTGACCTGGGAGAATGGAATGATATCCATCCAGACAGGAAAAAAGATGTTGGCGACAGGCTTGCTTTCGCTGCCGAAAAGCTGGCGTATGGAGATAGCGTGGTTTATTCAGGCCCAACCTATGAGTCTTCCACCATTAATGGCAATAAGATTATTATCTCCTTCAGCCATACAGGCAGTGGTTTAATGACCAATGATAATGAAGATCCGGCAGCGTTTGCTATTGCTGGAGCAGATAAAAAGTTTGTTCGGGCACAAGCCAAAATCGTGGGTGATAAAGTGGAAGTATGGAGCGATGAGGTAAACGACCCGAAATACGTTAGATATGCATGGTCAGATGATCCGGTAAATCCAAACCTGTATAATAAAGAGGGATTACCAGCTTCCCCATTCAGAACGGATGAATAGCACATTGTTCACCAATACAGGTAATCCAACTACAGCCCAGGTTAACCCGAATGACCTCGGCTGTGGTTGGGTTACAGTTTCCTGAGAACAGGGTAGTGAGCTTCAAAAATCTACTTCATATATCAACTCAACTTCCGTAGATATGTGTGAGACTATGAATTTATTTTAAGATAAAGAGGTGACAACAGCCCAGCAGGCTATTGCACTATTGATGGTAGTCCAATAGCCATACTTTTCGTAAATTCTACCTGCTTTGTCTGCTTTTTCTCTTAACGTGCTTCCTCCCGTTATTTGAGGATCACTTGCATTTCTGATTGCTACCCATGCAGGCGTTTGCTCTCCTGTTGCTTCAAGTTCTTCGCAAGCCAATCCCAAAGTCGCATCTCCCATCTCTACTGTAGCGCCAAGCCCCTGCAGCTGGTAATCATTAGTATCATCATCAAAGGCAAAAAAATCAGTAGTTACAATATCATTTGGCTTAATTCCATTTCTTCCTCTTGTAATGATCTGGGCAGTTCTGTTTGCTATAGGTAACCGGTCTTTTGTAAAGTGCATAAGAGTGTCATTTGCATCCCGCACCTGTTTTACATTTATCTTCTTTTTACAGTTGTATATAGCTTGCTTGAAGGATTCATTTGCAAAAGTTCTTTTACAATCAAACCTTACTGTTTTTGTAACAATTACATCTCCAAGCTGAATCTCCTTCCCTATACCTCCGGCTGTGCCTGTAGTGATAAGTAAAGAAGGGTTCACTTCAGCTATCAGTTGCTTCCATAAATCTTTTACAGGCATTTGTTTGCCGTCCCGGGCCATGTGCAGTTCCGATTTAAAACATATCACATTCTTTTCGCCTATTTTAGTTAAAAACCATTTACCTAACCTGTTTGCTTTTAACGAAGGTGCTAATCCATGAACTTTATGCTTAAACTCAGTCAGCCAGTTATGATCATAATTATACCAGTCTGTTTTACTTCTGAAACCTGGTGTTAGTGCATCAGATAATGCCAGTGCTTCTGCTACAGTCCAGGTTACAATCAAAACATCCGCATTTGGCAAACCCGAATTGGGTGCCGGAGCAGATGGCAGCGGCTGAGGAATGGGTTTAAAATTATCAGGCCACGGAATGGTTGGTACAGCTTCAGGTATCAGAAAGGAAGGCTGCGGACTGGAACTATCTAAGAATGTTGCCGGATTTAGCGGATCAAAGTTCAGGTAGTGATCAATCAGTTTGTTTTGAATAGCATCCTCTGCTTTAGTATGTGTTGGAGGTTGTATGACTTGTACTTTCATATGATTAAGTTGTTAGAAAACGTATTAGTATTAAGATTCAACTAAGAAGCTGAAGGAGTTGATTGTTTGGAAGGAATGATGATTGTTTTTAAAACGAAAACCCCACCTTTAACGAGACAGTCGGATAAACCACTATAACACATATCAGACAATCTATACAAACAGCTTATAGGATAAAGACTTCTCTTATGCTAATGTATAAGCATATACATATCCATAACTACAGTAAAAACACCATATAACACACCGTATTTTTCACGGGCAAATATTAATGAGGTAAAATCACAGGCAACAACTGATCTTGTTTATGGCTAAAGGTCCTTAGGCTTATCGTCTATGAAGGGATAGTTCCAATCTGTTAGAAATGTAAATCCATTTTAATTGCATCATCAAACTGCAAGTGGAAAACCGTTAGTGTTAGGTAACTTCCACGAGCCACTTAAACTTAATGCTTCAAAGTATCTGCACCTCCTAATCAGCTTTGATCAGATCAGCACCCTTCTCACCTATCATGATGGAAGCAGCATTGGTATTACCGGAAACAATAGTAGGCATGATAGAAGCATCTACTACCCGCAACCCCTTTAAACCATGCACCTGCAGCTTTTCATTCACAACAGCCATGGCATCACTTCCCATTTTACAGGTACCAACCGGATGATACAAGGTTTCCAGGCTCTTGCAAATATGATCCCCCAAAACTTCATCCGGGGCGTGCCGGATAGGATGGTGCAGCCCCTCTGCAGAATAAGGCTTAAAGGCTTTTGCATCGGCGACCTCCATTGCTTTTTTCAGTCCGTTTAGTAAAGTGGTCTTGTCTTTCTCCCTTTGAAAAAAATTAGGCTGTATCACAGGTGGGCACATAGGATTGTCAGTACTAATACTGATGAAGCCCCTGCTTTCCGGATGTAATAGTACGGTAAGGATACTAAAACCGTTTGTCCGGGGAAAGGTATTGATGTTATAAAGGTCCGTTTTGTAATCGTCCCCAACATAGAACGGGGCGAAATGGAATTGTATGTCGGGAAGAGTAAGTCCGGGCTCTGTCTTGAGGAAAGCAGTGGCTTCAATGGGTGAGTTGCACAGGGGGCCTTTATTAAGAAGCAGGTATTGCAGCAAGGCTTTCACCTGGTTAACTGGCCTGATGTCATTGTTCGCCGTAGCAATACTGGTCAGATTACTAGCGTGCGTCCATACATGGTCCTGTAAATTGTTTCCGACACCGGGTAAATGGAGTTGCACATCAATACCAACCTGCTGCAGAGTTGTTTCATCTCCTATACCAGAAAGCAACAATAGCTGAGGCGACTTGATAGCGCCGGCTGAAATAATGAGTTCTTTTTTGCAATACACCATTTCTGAAGATGTCTTCCCCGTCAGCAATTCCACGCCCACAGCCCTGCCTTTTTCTATGAGCAGCCGCTTTACCAATGCATTTGTCCGCACCGTTAAATTAGAACGTTGCATTGCCGGTTGCAAAAAGGCTGTTGCAGTACTTTGCCGCTTGTTGTTCTTAATAGTGTATTGCAGCAAACTGGCGCCAAATTGATTATCGCTGTTGTAATCATCATTGTGCGGAATACCGCATTCATCACAGGCCTCTACAAAAAGTTTACTTAATACAGATGGATATTTTGCAAAGCTCACATTAAGCAATCCCTGTTGGCTATGGCAAGGCCCATCAAATACCTCATGGCGTTCTGATTTTTTAAAGTAAGGCAAGACATCCTTGTAACACCAACCCTTGTTACCCAATGCAGCCCACTGGTCATAATCTCCCGGGTTTCCCCGCACATAGGCCATAGCATTGGTGGTGCTGCAACCACCTAATACTTTTCCGCGCGGAACAAACAATTTGCGGTTGTTTACATGCGGCTGTGGTTCCGTCCAGAAAGCCCAATCCACAGCAGAATTGTGCAACTTGGGGTATGCACCGGGAATGCCGGTTTGAAAGCTCCCCTTCCCTCCTGCCTCCAGCAACAAAACAGTACGCGAGGTATCTTCTGTTAACCGGTTAGCCAGCACACAGCCAGCCGACCCCGCCCCAACAATGATGTAATCATATGTCATAAGTGGAAGATATTTGGGTCTTAGTTATTTAATGAATCGTTAGAATATTTGTGGTCTTTAGTTGAAACAGCAATGAAAAGTTACAAATAATTGCGGTAAGCTCACAGTCTGCATCAGGCTTTATTTTAATAAAAAACCTGTTGTCGCTTTCTCCACGATGGATGATGCAAATAGCTATAACTTTATATTCCATGAGCATAAGAGATCAGTTTTGTGGGTGCAATACAAAATTACTATCCTCTTTATGCTCCTTTTTATACCAGGAAACCTGGGTTCAATTAAACAACACGGAGTACGAAAAATACAGATGTCATAGTTGTTGGTGCTGGTTTAGCAGGTCTTGTAGCCGCAAGTGAGTTAACAGACAAAGGGGCAAACGTCATACTTGTTGATCAGGAAGGCGGGCAGAACCTCGGTGGCCAGGCTTTTTGGTCGCTTGGCGGATTGTTTCTTGTAAACTCGCCTTTACAGAGGCGCATGGGCATAAAAGATAGCTATGAACTGGCCTTGCAGGATTGGATGGGAACAGCAGGCTTTGACCGGCAGGAAGATAAATGGCCACGAAAATGGGCAGAGGCTTACGTGCATTTTGCAGCTACAGAAAAATATAACTGGCTTCGTCAGCTTGGTATTCGTTTTTTTCCAATCGTAGGATGGGCAGAGCGGGGAGGATATGGAGCTATTGGACATGGCAATTCAGTTCCACGTTTTCATGTTACCTGGGGAACCGGTCCGGGTGTAATAGAGCCTTTCATAAAAAAAGTAAAGACCGCCGCTCAAAAAGGCATTCTTCAATTTGCCTTTCGCCATAGAGTAAATGAACTGGATGTCTCCAACGGCACCGTTACAGGTGTGAAAGGGTGTTGTACTGGAACCCACAACTGTTAAACGCGGCGAGAAAAGTTCTGACGAGGTAGTCGGTGGGTTTCAGTTGAATGCTCCCTTTGTAATCATCACTTCAGGCGGCATCGGTGGCAACCATGAATTAATAAGGAAAAACTGGCCGGAACAATTAGGAAAGCCACCACAGCACATGTTATCAGGAGTACCAGAACACGTAGATGGCCGCATGTTGCTTGTAGCGCAACATGCAGGAGCCAGCATCATTAATCCTGATCGCATGTGGCATTATACCGAGGGTATAAAAAACTGGGCGCCTGTGTGGAGCAATCACGGCATCCGTATTCTGCCAGGCCCTTCCTCTTTGTGGTTTGATGCCACTGGCAATCGCCTGCCGGCTCCGCTTTTTCCGGGCTTCGATACATTAGGTACATTACAGTATTTACGAAAAACGGGGTATGATTATTCCTGGTTTATACTCACCCAAAAGATCATTCGGAAGGAATTTGCTTTATCAGGTTCCGAACAAAACCCTGATCTGACAAATAAACAATGGCGGCAGGTGCTAAAAAGAGCCTGGGGCAAAACTGCTACTGCTCCTGTAGAAGCATTTAAAGAACATGGGGAAGATTTTATTGTAGCAGACAACCTGAAAGATCTTGTTGGTGGGATGAACAGCCTCACTGCAGAACCATTATTAAACCTAAGTGACATTGAAAAAGCAGTCAAAGCAAGAGACAGTCAATTGGAAAACAATTTTTGTAAAGATTTGCAGATTATGGCGATTCGAAATGCAAGAAGCTATATAGGGGATAAACTGGTGAGGGCAGCTCCATTACATAAACTCTTAGATCCAGCTGCCGGTCCGCTAATAGCAGTGAGGCTTCATATTATTACACGAAAGACGTTAGGAGGATTAGAAACAAATTTAGATTCGCAGGTACTTAACATCAATGGAGAACCTATTGAAGGCTTGTTTGCTGCCGGCGAAGCTGCAGGCTTTGGGGGTGGAGGGATGCATGGATACAGGTCTCTTGAAGGAACATTTCTGGGCGGTTGCATGTTCTCTGCCTTGAAAGCTGCAAAGGCAATTGCAAGTGCTTAACAAAATTTAGTCCATCCGCAACCAGAAACACCCAGGTCACTGATATAGTTGTAAGCATAGCTATAAACCGGATCTTACAATGCTAAGGTCGTGCACGGGGCTGGGCTATGAACACTCTTATGCGACGAAAAAATCCTTCTAAATAATTTTCCAACTAATTCAATATATCCATTCTAACTTTATAAAACCTGTTACATAAACACTTCATTACTCAAAACGATTGCTATGAGAGTTTTCCTTTCATTACTATTACTGGTATCAGTAAGCACTTTTGCCCAACATAATATCGAAGGCAAAACGGTACAGGACATAGCTGCTATGGAACGTCAAAGTCATCAAAGAATTGCCACTGCAGCCGCTGCAACGCTGGCTTCCGCTAATTTCGATGTAAAGTACTACCGTTGCGAATGGGAAGTAGATCCGGCCATCCGGTACATCAAAGGAACAGTAACGGTTTACTATGTAGTTACTGCAGCAACTAATTCTATTGCCCTCGACCTGATGGATGCTCTGACCGTAAACAGTGTGACGCAACGCAGTGTGGCGCTGACAAAATCTCAATCGAACAATGTACTGACCATTAATCTCCCTGCTACTGCAAGCCCCGGTACATTAGATTCGGTAAGTATTAATTACGGGGGCGTGCCTCCCGATACCGGTTTTGGTTCCTTTGTCACATCCACGCACAACAGCACTCCGGTTATGTGGAGCCTGAGCGAACCTTATGGAGCCCGTGACTGGTGGCCCTGTAAAAACGGACTGGACGATAAAGCTGATTCGATAGATGTTTTCATTACTCATCCCAGTGCATATACAGCCGCAAGCAATGGACTTTTACAAAGTCAAATCCCTGTTTCCGGGGGTTCTAAATTGGTTACTCACTGGAAACACCGTTACCCGATTGCCTCTTACCTTATTTGTTTTGCTGTAACCAACTACTCTGTTTTTAATAATACCGTGCAGTTGAGTACAGGTGTGTTGCCAATGCAAACTTTTTGTTATCCTGAAAGCCTGAGCAGTTTTCAAAATGGCACCGCCAATGTTTTAAATGCCATGCAACTATACGATTCCACTTTTGGCCCTTATCCCTTTATGAACGAGAAATACGGCCATGTTCAGTTTGGCTGGGGCGGTGGAATGGAACACCAGACCTCCACCTTTATTGTTAACATAGGAGAAAGTTTAATTGCACATGAATTAGGCCATCAATGGTTTGGAGATAAAGTTACCTGCGGCAGTTGGAAGGACATATGGCTCAATGAAGGATTTGCCACCTTCTTAGCCAGCCTGTACATGGAAAATAAATACCCGTCCTCCGCCATCAGTAACAGGCAAAGCGACATAAACAGCATCACTTCCCAGCCGGGTGGTTCGGTATTGGTTGATGACACAACGAACGTAAACCGCATATTTGATGACCGGCTGAGTTATACAAAGGGCAGTCACCTTTTGTACATGCTGCGATGGATACTGGGAGACAATGCCTTTTTTACTGCGCTCCGGAATTATCAGACAGATCCGGCTATTATTTATGGCTTTGCCACTACGGCCGACCTGAAAAGAAACATGGAAGGAGCCAGCGGACGGGATCTAACCTATTTTTTTAACGAATGGTTCAGCGGACAGGGTTATCCCACGTACAACGTACAATGGTCAAATGCCGGTTCAGGAAATGTATGGATTAAAATGAACCAGGTTACGTCTCATTCTTCTGTTTCGTTTTTTGAATTGCCCGTTGCCCTTCAATTTAAAAATGCAACGCAACAGGCAACGGTAGTGGTGAACAATATAAGCAATGGCGAAGTATTTTTAAAATCAATAGGTTTTGTTCCTACTTCGGTTATTATAGATCCCAATGCCTGGCTGATCACCCGGAATAATACATCCACTCAAATTGCTTCGTGCGGTACAGTTAGCGGACTTACATCCTCTGCTGTTTCAACTACCACTGCCACGGTCAGTTGGTCGGCATTAAGCGGAGCTAATAGTTATACGGTTGAATATAAGCCGTCTTCATCAGGTACATGGATCAACGCTGCCACAGCGACTACCGCTCTTTCCGTAAATCTGGGTGGACTAACAGCAGGTACGTTATACGACTGGAGAGTAAAGGCCAATTGCACCTTTGAAGGTCCGTATGCACAGGCACAGTTTACTACAAGTTCAACAGCAACCTGCGGTACTGTAACAGGTTTGACCTCATCAGCCATCACTTCTTCAACGGCAACTCTCAGTTGGTCTGCTTTAAATGGTGCTAACAATTATGACATTGATTATAAGTTGGCTTCAGTCAGGTACATGGACCAATGCTGCCACCGGCACTACTTCACGCTCAGTAAATCTAAGCGGCTTAACGGCAAACTCACTATATAACTGGAGAGTAAGGGCTAATTGTACAGGCGCAACCGGCGCATTTGCACAAGCACAGTTTACCACAAGTGGATCTGCCTGCCCGGGGACTTACGATATTTCCACCAACGGAACCATTGGCGGCGCCGCCACGATCCCTTTGAATACCGATGTGAAAGGCCTGATAAATCCTAAGAGTGATAAGGATTATTTCAAATTCAATATTGCCACAGGCGGCACAATAACGGTATCGCTGACAACATTACCTGCAGACTATCAGCTTGCCTTACTCAATAGCAGCGGTACTGTATTGCAGTCATCTGTAAAGAGCGGTACTGCCAATGAATCGATCAGCCGAACGGTAACGGCCGGCTCCTATTACGCATCAGTCTATCCAAGAAATAATAGACAATTCAATGCCGGTAGTTGTTATACTTTGCGAATAGCAACAGGAACAGCCACCAGGAGCACAATCCAGGAAATAACCACCAATAAAGTCAGCATAGGTTTATACCCCAATCCGGCCAATCAGATATTGAATATCTCTATAGGCGGTTACAATAATGAAAAAACAATTGAAGTATTTGATTTGATGGGCAAGGTCGTTATGAAAGAAAGTACAACGCGCAATAATATTGGCTTGCATGTTGGCACATTGCCGGGAGGCCTGTACTTAATAAAAGTAACCGCGAGGGACGGCACTGTTTTAAGCCAGGGTAAATTTATAAAAGAATAACTCCGTTAGCCTGTTAATAAAAAGCCCCTCCGGATTACCCGGAGGGGCTTTTTCATTGATGGACATATATTATTTCTATTAATTTTTCTTACCTCCCATTGGCACAGGTCACAATATTGTAGGGACAGGTCGCGACCTGTCCCTACAATTCATCTATAAAATGTATCTGTTTTCCAATTTAGCGGATTGTTTTGGATATAATCGGAAATATGAAAATAGGATTGTTCATTCCTGATGATATGATCATAAAATGAATGTTGCCATTTAAAATCCTGCAATCCCGCCAAATGTATTTGTTTGGATGTGGTGGTTTTATATGCCCCCATCAATTCTGACAACGATTTAATTTTTATTCCCTGATGTTCACCCCGCAGGGACAGGTCGTGACCTGTCCCTGCGCCAACAATTGTACTATCAATTTCAATGATCCCATGAATATGATTTGGCATTATTGCAAATGAATGCAATACCACATATAGATATTGTTTCGCCAACCAAAACCATTGTTGTTCCGCAATCTTTCCAAATTCATTCAACAACATCCTGTTATTTTCAATAAGTCCAAAGCAACAAACCCGGTCCTGCACGCAAGAGGTGATAAAATACAGCGCACTACGACTGTAATCATATCCTTGCAATCTGTTCGGTTTTCTGTTTTGGTAAACAAACGTAGCCATCTAAAATAGGTTATCTTAAAGATTTGTCCTGTAACATACAATGGTAGGGACAGGTCGCGACCTGTCCCTACAAAATGACGTGGCCGTAAAAATAATTTGATGGGTTGATATAAATTGATCCTGGTAATAATGTGAATAATAAACATCTACCGGAAAATGGGGATGCATGCCTTCTGTAGGGACAGGTCGCGACCTGTCCGTAGATTGCGACCTGCTCACAATCAATGAAAATCGCAACATCGTAGGGACAGGTCGTGACCTGTCCATTGGTAGCGACCTGTCCCTACCTGCCGCTACCCCTTTGCAGGAGATTGCTTCAACATAGCAATCAAAAGAAATATACCGGTACTTACCTGCCAAAGCGTAATAGTATAAACAGCAACACGCTCCGGTATCCCCGGTGGTAACCTTGGTACAGCAATCAATGTAACCAGTCCCCCAATACCAATTATGCACAACAAGATGCTGTATAACCTAAAGGGTGCAGGCGCACCAGCTCTGGAGGCAGCTATCCCTGCACACATACAAGCTAAATTTCCAAACACAATGGCCAGGAAGGCTCCGATAGTATGATACATAAGGAAGCCATCATCCTGCGTTTCGGAAGACGCATGTATCAGTGCAACCATAGTGATGCCGATTGTATGTAAGACCACCAGTAAGGGAACAACAATCCGCCATCCCTTACCCCCTAACAGCGGCAGTAATAGGAATGCAGCCACAACGAAAAGTATTCCTTCAATGATAAAGCCGGCATTCATTACATGGTGTAGCGGAGAATACAACAGCCTTCCTTGAAAGAGCCACGGGACCAGAAACACCCAGGTCACTGATATAGTTGTAAGCATAGCTATAAACCGGGGGTCTTCCATGCCAATGCGGCAACTGTTTCTGCTACCAGGTATTCTATAATGAGGACTAAGGCTATTGAACCCGCTATCAACCTCCTTTGGAAATATTGGTATTTTCCGGGAAGTATTTAATTACTTGTGTCATATCTCCTGCTATTGATCATTATACTTTCATAATACACAGAAATGTTGTATAAAAGGTAATCGCATTAATCTTTATAGCTACTAAGAATCTTATGTAGTAGGTTAAGAATGAGTTGCAGTTTAATAGAAGTGCATTGAAGGCATAGCCATAAAACAACTTGTAATAATTGATAAACTGTAGATGAAGATATTACGAGAAGTAAAAATTTAACCATTAGAAGCATCACCAGAGTAAAATTTCCAATCATTAAATACAGGACGATATTCTACGTACTTTGGATATTCTTTGCCGCTTAATTCTGTAACCTGTATTTCAAGTATATTGTTATTCTTTGATGCTATTTTTACATAATGGTTGTGTATCCGTATGGTGAGACGGATGTATTGGTTATATAATTCCAGTGTTTGGTGAAAAATATCAATCCAATTATCAAAAGATACAACTTCAATATCATCTTTTTTCTCTGCATTATTTAAATGAATAAATCTACTTATTATAGAATAGTTGGAATGAGCAATCGAATTTCTTAATTGGGAGATGTATGAGCCTTTGATTAAATCGTAAAAAACAGATGAAATCGCCTTTGAAGCCTCTAAAATTTCTTTGTTGAAGATGTGTTTACGTGTACCTGTGCTTGGAGACGAATCTCTATTAAACTTAGCTATTTTGAAATACCAGTCATAGTTGTTACCATTTAATATTCTTACAAATTGGTACAACCTTTTTATGAATAAATCTGCCTCCCAAATTTTTAAATAAACAAGCATTTCTAATTGTATACTAATACTTTCACTATAACATAATTCATCAATTTCCTTCTTACGATCTTCAGACCATTCATGTAGCTTTAAGTAATCTGTGTAGTTGATTTTGGAAATGTTTGTCTTTCTATAAAGATCAATGAACTGATAGTGAGTATATTCTGAATGTCCTTCAATTCCCGGACCTAAGGAGTGGGGATTCATTTTCTCGTTATAAATAGCATTATATTTTACGATATCTGCATGGTAAAAGCCATTTATTTTCCAAATGAGTAAGTCTCCAATATGCTTCTGATTTTCCCATGCAAGTTGTAGGAGCCTGTCAAATTCTGGTTCAATTCTTTCTCTTATAAAGGTTAGCCTATCGTTAAAAATCATTTATATATTTTTAAATTGTACCTACTATTCTATTTACTACTATTCCTTTGACTAATAATCTTCCATAGTTAAACCTTTATTCTGCTTTTGAAGATTCGTGAAGACACAAAGCTTTGTTGGTGCCTTATTCCTCATCGTTGAAATCGCGTTCAGAAATTTCATCTGTCTTAAACTGGTCTGCAACATCTGTTTCTATAACATCAAGTTTCAATGAATAAGAAGGTACTTTATAACTTTCAAATGAATTATCACCTTCAGTTTTAATACCTTCATAGACCTTATTAAAATCTAAAATTTCCTCACCTTTTTTGTAAAGTGCATTTGTAACAAATTTCCCAACACATTTTCCATCAACAACCTTTTGGCGCCAATCCTTTCCATAAGCAATTTTCAAATAGTACTTTCCTTCAGGAATATTTCTAATATTGTACACATCTCCTCTACGTACATAAACATAACGGATACATTTGTGCGTCTGAATATTAATAAGCTTTATTACTGCGTCAGTATTGCTGCCAACACTTACCTCTAGCCTGTTGTTTAAAGATTTATTATATCGTGGTGTAAAATTGTAACAGCCGGGACTGCTCCCAGTTTCATAATCTTTTGCATCCCAATCTGAGTAGTTGTTAGCACTATCAGTATTAGAAGGATTGCTACTGTTGGTAATCGGAGTTACGGTGTTTGCGGTTGTTAATGAATCATTTAGGTATAGGTCACCAGATTGAGGTCTATTGTCGGTATTGCCTGAATATATAGTATCATTTGATAAACTATTACTATTGAAGAATGCCATAGTTATAATTAACAAAAGTGCTATGGCAGTAATAATTTCTTTGGGATACTTTTCCCAATAACTATACAATTTAGTCCGGTAATCAAATTGTTGATTGATGATATAAATTTGTTGAATCGTTTCATTATCTGTGCCAGCTAATCTTAGCAATTTGGGATTGATAACATCCATATAAATAAATCCTTGAAGAGGGTGTCTTTCTTGACTAAGAAGTTTACAACAAATTAAAGCATCAACAACTATTTGCCTGTTAATTTCTATATTACCACAATTCAATAAAAAGTCAATATTGCTATCTGTAAGAAGTTCGTTGAGAGAGTCAAAAAGCCTTCGCTGATTGATTCTTTTCTTGTCAGTTGATACAACTTTTTGCCTTATCTCTCGTAAGATGGAAAGAAAGGTTTGTGGAGTAATTTTTTCAGTTTTCTGTTCCGGCCTTTTTTGCTGATGAGTATTGCTTGAACTTTTGAATTGTTCTTCCCGATTATAGATAAAGTCATAACTTTTTCTTTTTTCTATATCAGAAAGAATTTCGTATGCTTCTGCAACTTCTTTGAATTTACTTTCTGCAACATGGTCGTTAGGGTTTCTGTCAGGATGATACTTTAGAGCAAGTCGTCTATATGACCTTTTTATTTCATCCTGGGTTGCAGTTGAATTTAGTTCAAGTATTTTATAGTAGTCTTTAAATCCCATGATTGGTATAGAAAAGATTCTTGTTGTAAATTGTGTCTAATTACTAATTGGTCGCAATGACTAAAAGGGTTAATAAAACATATCTTTTCATTAAAGACGCTGTTAGATTTGATTGCTTGGAATTGTGAATTTAAGGTATTGAGCAAATTAATGGAGACTGTAAATAATGGTATTTCCAGATTTTAATTTTCCATCTATTAGCCAAGATTCATGTCCTAGCATATTTCGCGTTTGTAATGGAACATTTATGATTTACTCTAACCATCCTGTCTCTTTATCAAAGTCATAATGAACACGTTCAGTAAGAGCCTTAACAATAGAATGGAAAAAGAAAAAATCAGGATGCTCAAAGTCCAGTAGAAGAAAATCAGAAGGAGAAGTATTACACTCGATAGCGAAAGAATCAAATCTTCTCTTAAAGATAGGGTGAGAGCAGGAAATGAAAAGTTTAACACCAGGTTCGCCTTCGATATAGCAGTTCACCTTTTCGCCGTTGTAGTCAAATTTAATTTCAGATGGATTGTTATAGATCATAATAATTGCGATTTTGAAAATGAAAGCATGGATTAAATGATATACATTAATTATTCACCGTATGGATGGCACAGCATCCATTTGATAGAATCATTTATTGCTTCTTTCGAATAATCATAATGCCGCATGAGCTTGATAACATTCAGTAGGGCTGCATTTCTTTTACGTTTTAGCTCCTGTGCAATTTCGGGTAAACCGAGTTGGAAATAAATCTTAATATTACCGGTCATACACATAACATCAAAGCCTTTGCCCCAGCAATACATTCTAATGGGGAAGGAGGGATAAAAATCGCTCATAAATTAAGTTTTGGTTGATTCTTAATAATGCAATGTAAAATACTGTAAATCGAACAAAAAAGCAACAATAAGTTTGGCACATAAGTTTGGTACTTATGCACGAAAAAAGAAAAATAAAGCCTCAAGGTTGAATATAAGTTTACAAATTCCATCCTCACCCACGTTCTTCGAGGTATTAGCACAGCGTACCTCGAAGTAAACAGAAAAGCAGTTCTCCCATCCTGCTATGCTGCAACAAGCGCAAGTTGAAATAAGTACTTATCCAATACCTTATGGCAATCATCCTAGTACCTCCCGACTGTCTCATACCCATTATCACACACCACGCTTCTCACTACTCCTATGAAGGACCTATAGCAAAGTCATACTAAAGCCCTGGCTCCACTGTACCTGAGCCGTACCATAGCCGTATATCCTACGTCCATCCTACGTCTATCTTACGTTCATCCTACGTCTTTTTCTGTATAGAGGGGGTAAAAACAAGGGTAAACAGTAGTCTATGGCAGCAGGTGATATCATGATCAGCATATAGCAACATCACCCGGGTATTATCCTATGTGTGCAATCTATGTCCCTATGATCCTATGTGGTGAAGCATGCAGAACTGTAAATATACAGCAGCACCGCATTAAGTGTACTTAATTTCCAACCCGCGCACTCGTGAACCCGTAAACTGGTGAACTCTATAATGAATGACTTTTATAAATAAGAATACTCTATTTTTGCCCCGCTTTTTTGCAATGATTAATCAAAAATACGTATGCGACAAATTGCTTTTCGTGAAGCGCTTCGCGAAGCCATGAGTGAAGAAATGCGCCGTGACAGCCGTGTTTTCTTGATGGGAGAAGAAGTTGCTGAATATAACGGTGCTTATAAAGTAAGCCAGGGCATGCTTGCCGAATTTGGCCCTAAACGCGTGATAGATACACCCATTACCGAATTAGGTTTTGCTGGCATTGGCGTAGGTGCTGCACAGAACGGCTTACGCCCGATAGTAGAGTTCATGACCTGGAACTTTGCCGTGCTGGCGCTGGACCAGATCATCAATACCGCTTCTAAAATGCTGGCGATGAGCGGCGGGCAGATCGGTTGTCCTATTGTTTTTCGCGGGCCTGGTGGCAGTGCCGGCCAATTGGGCGCACAACACTCTACTGCTTACGAAAGCTATTTTGCCAATATTCCGGGCATCAAAGTGGTTTCTCCGTCTAACGGGTATGATGCCAAAGGTCTACTGAAGCAGGCCATCCGCTACGAGGAAGATCCGGTGATGTTTATGGAAAGTGAAGTAATGTATGGCGATAAAAGTGAAGTGCCGGAAGAAGAATACTATATAGAATTGGGTAAAGCTGATATCAAGCGTCCGGGTAAAGATGTAACTATTGTTTCGTATAATAAGATGGTGAAAGTAGCTATGGCTGCTGCTGCCGAACTGGAAAAAGAAGGGATGAGTGCAGAGGTGATTGACCTGCGCACCATTCGCCCGCTGGACTGGTTTACCATTTTGCAAAGCGTGCAAAAGACCAACCGCCTGGTGATTGTAGAAGAGCAATGGCCGATGTGCTCTGTATCAAGCGAAATAGCTTACCAGATACAGAAGGAAGGTTTTGACTACCTGGATGCGCCTATCCGCCGTATCACTGCCGCGGATGCTCCTATGCACTATGCTCCAAATCTTGCGGCAGCATATATACCTGATGTGCCACGCACGGTAAAGCTGGTGAAAGAAGTAATGTATATGAAGAAATAAGGGGCCCTGCCCCTAACCCCCGAAGGGGAATTTGTAGGTCCCCGGGTTAGTAAAGCTTACTCGGGGACTTTTACTTATAATGTTCCTATGTGCTGCAATCATGTTCTATCTTATATTTGCATAAAATATAATATTAAATCTGTGCTCATCTGTCCCCAGGTCACTGACTCTGTGAGACTCCGTGAGTGTCATTTGTGAGAATAAATAATATGCCCCTCCGAAAAATACTACTGATCTGCTTATCTGTATCTTTTTACAACGTAATATTAGCGCAGCAAAAAGATACAACCCAACTGCATGAAGACACCACCGTAACCGCATTCTCTCTTGCCAATCATGCATTGGACAGTGTTACGGTTACCGCCTTTAACCTGCAGAGCCGCTGGCAGGATGCACCGGTAGCCATGTCCGTAGTAACACCAAGGCAACTGCAACTATTAAATAATGTTTCACTGGTGCCGGTATTGAATACAGTACCAGGTGTAAGAATGGAGGAGCGTTCTCCGGGCAGCTATCGCTTATCTATACGCGGCAGCTTATTACGCTCCCCTTTTGGAGTACGCAATGTAAAAGTGTACTGGAATGAAATTCCACTTACAGATGCCGGTGGCAATACCTATCTGCAGCTTGTAGATATCAGCCAGGTACAGTCACTGGAAATCATTAAAGGCCCCGCGAGCAGCTTATATGGTGCTAACACCGGGGGCGCTGTAATACTTCATTCGGGTAATTATGCTACCCCAAAAACAAATAGTTTCAGAGCTTCTGTAAGTGGCGGTTCTTATGGGCTGTTTAACGAGCAGGCCGCATGGACGCACAGCAGTAAGAACTTTCAGACAAGCATACAACAATCCCACCTGCAAAGTGATGGCTATAGAGATCACTCATCCATGCGCCGCGATATGATAAAATGGGATGGTAACTGGCAGATAACGGATAAAGAAAAGCTGTCCTTCATTTCTTTCTATTCCGATCTCTATTATCAAACCCCAGGTGGGATTACCAAAAGACAGTTAGGTACCGATACCACTGCTTACCCAAAAGCCGTACAGCAAAAAGCTGCTGTGTACAACAAGACGGCATTTGCAGGTGTAAGCCTTGTATCCACTATCAGCAAACACTTCGATAATACTACAGCACATCACTGCTAACCATACAGATTTCAAGAATCCTTTCACTACCAACTATGAATTACGCAATGAATGGAATGTAGGCGGCAGAACCTACTTTACTTATCATACCGAAACAAAAGACATTAGCTTCAAATGGCTGGCAGGTGCGGAGTTGCTCCACAACCATTCGCATATTGATGATTATGACAACAATGGTGGAGTAAAAGGAAATGTGCAGTTTAAGGATGAGTTATTTGCTACACAGCCAAGCTTTTTTACGCAGATAGATATGCAATGGGCAAACCGCCTTACCGTACAGGCCGGTATCAGCAGCAATCAGCAAACTATTAAGTATAAGCGGTTAACCGATTCGCTGCAAAAGAACTATGTAAAAAGCAGAACAAACAGCCTTGCAGCACCTCGTGTCAGCCTGTTGTATAAAGTGGTTGGCGATGTGAATGTATATGGTGTAGCTGCAAGAGGGTTTTCGCCCCCAAGCTTAGCAGAAGTACATCCCAGCAATGGTACTTTCAATGATACGCTGCAACCGGAATATGGCTGGAACTATGAGTTGGGAGTAAAGGGTAATGTATTACAAAACAGGTTGCAGTTTGATGCTTCTGCCTATTCATTTGGCCTGCGCAGTGCCATTGTAAGGCGCAGCAGCGACACCAACCCTGAGTATTATGTAAATGCAGGCACACAAAACAGCAAGGCATAGAAGTATGGCTGCGTGCTTTAATAATAAAGAATGAGGAGCATTTCATTAACTCGCTGGCAGTCAGTAATAGTTATAGCTATCAGCCTTACAAGTTTACTTCGTATGTAGTAGCAGGGGCAGATTATAGTGGCAATCGCCTTACCGGCGTACCGCGCCATATCAATGTCTCTACCGTGGAAGTAACGAGCAAGCCGGGCTTTTATGCAAATGTTATTTTTAACTACACCTCCTCTATTCCGCTTAATGATGCCAATACTGCTTATGCCGATCCATATCATTTATTACAATGTAAGATCGGGTATCAGCACCGTTCATCCAACCGGTACTTCCAATACAATATTTTTATAGGAGGAGATAATCTGTTAAACGAAACTTACAGCTTAGGCAACGATATCAATGCCTTTGGAGGAAGGTATTACAATCCTGCACCAAAACGTAATTACTTTGCGGGTGTGCAGGTAACGTTTTAGTTAAAGTGGAGCAACCTCAAGCAGCTTTTTTGCTATTAAGGGCATCTTAATAAATTGTATTAAGATTCTAACCTTGCTATGTTGCACGCTTCTTCATACTTCGCAATTGCACTAACTGTTACACTCCGTTATGTAATTATTGCTGGTATTGCATGGCTGGTATATTACCGGTTCTTACGTAAGAAGATCTCTTTCAGGAAAATACAGCAACATTTTCCATCAGGCAAAGATTACTGCCGGGAGATTGGCTATTCTGTTTTAACGGTTTTCATTTTTGCAGCAGTGCCCTGGATACTGTTATCACCCCCTATACAGCAATACACCTATTACTACAAAGACATTCATGCGCGCAGCATGTTGTATTTCTGGATGGCTTTTCCAATAATGTTTCTCCTGCATGATACTTATTTCTATTGGATGCACCGTGCTTTGCACCATCCTATACTGTTTAAGGTATTTCACCTGGTTCATCACAAATCCACTAACCCTTCCCCATGGGCTGCACTGGCTTTTCACCCGCTGGAAGCAATAACAGAAGCGGGCATTTTTGTAGTGTTTGTATTTGTAATGCCCATTCATATCATCCACATTGTGGTGTTCTTTTTAGTGATGTTGCTGTACAATGTGTACGGGCATTTGGGATGGGAATTATATCCGGAAGGCTTCAGCCGCCACTGGCTTGGCAAATGGATAAATACATCTGTTAATCACAATCTGCACCACCAATATTTTAAAGGCAATTATGGCTTGTATTTCCTGGTATGGGACAGAGTAATGGGCACTCTGCGCAATGATTATGAACAACGCTTTGAGGAAATCACCGGAAGAGAAAAGGTGAAAAAACTGTTTCCCCAAACGAAGGTAAAAGCGATAAAGGTATAGTAGAAGTATTACTGTTCACTTTCAATTTACAAAGAACAGTTTTAAACATTTTACAATTTGTAAAGTCAACTATAGCAAGTGCCATAGCACTTGGCATAGATTTTTCTTTAACAGCCTTGTAATTGATTAAAAAGACGAGTGTATGTTGTACCTGATTGTATTTTTGATAGTCTGTTTTATCGTTCAACTGATGAGTGCAAGGAACAGAAGTGTTGATGAATTTTTTGAGAAATAGGGATATCCTTCAAACTAAAAAATAACAACACCTAAACTCCTTACCCACAAAAGTATTACATAAGTATGCCTGCAATGGTAGCACTGAGATAGCTCGCTAAAGTGCCGCATAACAAAGCCTTTAGTCCAAGTTTAGCCAAATCTCTTCTCCGGTCAGGGGCCAGCTCGCCAATGCCGCCAATCTGCATACCTACACTACTGAAGTTGGCGAAGCCGCAAATAGCAATGCTGATAATCAGTAAGCCCTTGGGGGTAAGTACCGGTACCTGCCTGGTAGTAAGGCTTTTAAATGCCACAAATTCGTTGATGGTTAGCTTTTGTCCAAGCAATGTTGCAGCACTGCTAATGTCCTGCTGCGGCACACCCATTGCCCATGCAAAAGGGTAAAATATCTTTCCAAAAATGTAATTGAGTGAAAGGTCAAAGTGGTCATTGAAGATATGCCCGATTCTCACCAGTACATAATCTAAACAGGCAATAACGGCAATAAAGCCGATAAGCATCGCAATAACATTCATAGCTATTTTAAAGCCATCACCGGCTCCATGCGAAACAGCATCTATTACATTCGTGTAATTACTTTTTACCTCCAGCTTAACTCTTCCCATCGTCTGGCTTTCCTCTGTTTCAGGAAAAACAATCTTCGATATTACCAGTGCACCCGGCGCAGCCATGAGGCTGGCTGTAATGAGCTTAGGAGCAAGGTCTAAACCTGCCGTGCGCACCCATATTGGCATATACTACCAATATACCGCCTGCAATACACGCCAGGCTGCCACTCATGCTCGCCAGCAGTTCACTACTAGTCATGCCTTGCAGGTAAGGACGTATCATTACCTGCGCTTCTACCTGCCCTACAAATGCACTGGCTACATTGCTTAATGCTTCGGCGCCACTCACACGCATCACATAATTCATAGCCCTGGCAATAACAGCCACCACGCGCTGCATGATACCATAGTGGTAGAAAATAGCCACCAGCGCACAAACCAGAATAATGGTAGCAGTCACATTAAAGGCAAATACAAATCCGCCAGCGGCATAGTCCATAATACCGCCGTCAGCCTTGGGCACTCCGATACCGCCATACACAAAGGATGCACCTTTGAATGCAAAGCTTTCTATCAATTGCATGCCACGGCCCAACCACTGAAAAAAGGACGCAACAGGTTTTACTTTAAACACCAGTACAGCAATAAGGACTTGCAAAACAATACCACTGAACACCAGCCGGTAATTGATGCGCTTGCGATTATTAGAGAATAAAAAAGCTATGCCTAAAATCAATGCTATGCCTATGAGTCCCTGAAAACGTTCCATGCGCTGAGTGATGACTTTTAATAATCGATGAAGGTAATTGTTATTTCCTTTTAAAACGTTGTAATGCATGTTGGACGAGTGCCGTCAGATCTCCCGAAATATTGAAGTATAAAATGCCTGCTGCAAAGAGCAGCCCGAAAATAATAGTACGTACAAGAATATCTAAATATAAGTTAGGTATTACCGGAACAAAGTGTACTGCACTGATGCAAACCACTGCAATCAGGATTGCATATGCTGTATTCCTTGTAAAAGGCTGTAGCTTAAATAGCTTCCAGATGTAAAAGAAACGAACACTGTTGAAAATAGTTAATGCAATCAAATTGGCATAAGCCGGACCATAGATGCCATACTTATGAATGAGTGTATAATTAAGTGGCAGTGCGATGGCTACAAACAAGGTGTTAGTGTAAAAGTCGAGCCGCCAATATTTGGATAATAAAAGAATTTGTGTATTAGCTCCGGTACCCAGATCAATTAATTTAGCAATACCCATAATGAAAAAAATCCATTGCATTGGTGCGTACGCACTGCCTAAATACTTGATAGCATTGTGCATGTTTAAAAAGAGAATGCCCCAAATAAAAAAGCCAACTATTAGCAGGTTGAGCGATGTTTTTTGATAGATATCATGTATCTGCTTCATGTTATTATCTTTCCATGCCTGCGAAATAATAGGTGTGGCAATGGCTGCAATGCTGCGCTGCGGAACATCCATGATACTTATCATGTACGAGCCGTAAGAAAATACATTGGCATCGCTCAATCCACCGGCACTTTGGCTGGCAAGAAAAATAACATCAATGGTGCGCGAAACAACATTGAGCATGGAGCCTGAGAATATAAGTGCACCATATGAAATGATCCTTTTGTACATCCGCCTTGTAACAGTGCTGATGGTAAAATTGATAGGGAAATTGCCGGTGCTGATAAGATAAACTATCAATACAATTACAGAAGGCAGATAGATATAAGAGTATAATGTAAAGAATGTTTCGAGTGAGATGATCTTGTAAATATATAAGAGCAGTAAAACCAATACTACTATGCGGAACATCACTTCACGAAGAAAGTTGGATACTATGGTATTGCGAATACTCCAGGCAAATGCTTCAAACAAAAGAAACAGGGCTATAGTAACTACCAGTGGATAGAGCAAATGATAGTGGCTTACAAACATGGCTGAATTCTGACCAAACTTGCGAATGATAAAGCCCTTAAATATTACCAATGCCAGCGTGATGATGACACAGCCACTAAGGCATATAAACAAAGTAATAGCCGGCAGATCATTCTTTTTCTTAGGCAAGTAAGCCTTGTAAAACGGGAAGAACTTTGCGGTTACTGAATGGCTGCCAAACGTAGCCAGTGATGCGAATACCAGCCCGAGGTCAACAGCAACGGTGGTTAATCCTATTTCTGTTGTAGAGAAGAATAAAGGAAAAATGAGTAGCTTATTTACTGCACCCACAACAAAGCCAAGATAGGAGAAGATGGAGGAATAGATGCTTTGCCTGCGAATTATACCCATTAATAATGTGGTGTGTACTTAAATGGGTAAAAGTAGTACTCTATCGCTACTTATAAATAAGCTAATGTAATTTTAAGAAACTGCTTTGTAATCTGCCAACCAAATAAGTATATAATACCAGGTTCAAATAGGTAGCCTGGTACCGGTTACTGGTTGCCAGTTGCCGGATATGATCTGTGAGCTTAGGGCAGCGCATATGGTACTACCCAACTGAAAATGTTATAATAAGTTATTTCAGTTCAAAGAAGTTTCACCAGGAAATCCGTTGGTACCTACGCTATGCGACGGTGTAGTACAAGGTGTTAATATTTATCAAGGTGTTATAATCTTATAGAGAATATTTTGCTTTATTACATGGCTGTAAACAGGTGCGACAGGAAGTAATACTATGTACGATTTTAGATATACGATGTACGACCCTGCCTACCTGCTAATACAGGTTTAGGAGTATATGGGACGTTACTAAGGAGTTGCCAAGGAGTTACTATAGAGGAAATAGGGAGGAGATTAGGTATAAGTTAGGTATAAATGCTAATCAAGGGTTGGAATTTTGTAAAATAGAGCACCATTTAGGGGGTGGTCAGGTTATATTCTTACAAACTGGCTGCTATACACGGCAATAACACTTCCTGTTCTTCCCCATGTTGACAAAAAGCACCTTCTGAACAACTATAAGATCAACTAAATAGCTTACCTCTATTTATAGGGACATCACCGGCACACCTCAAGCCCTGCTAACTTCCTTGCTGAAACATACCAAAGCCATGGTAAAGCCATAGCAAAGTCCTGGCAAAGCCATGGATAGTTCATGGATAAGCGGTGCTAAAGCACTCCCAATGCCTATGCAAATCCATTCACACCCAAAACAAACCTGGCCGATAAGCAAAATCATACATCACTTCCCAACCCTTGATTTGCATTATAAGTTAGGTATAGCTCGGGGCGTTGCAATTTAGGAATATGATTTTTGAGGGCTGGAGGAGAGGATGTTCTTAGGCAGCTGTTTGTGCATTGCCCTTTATCTATCCAATAAAAAGCCCATCAGTGTATGAATATGCTATTCATACACTGATGGGCAAGTCTGAAAAAAAGCTAATAGCCTGTATCGTCAAAATCTATTCTTCCCAAAAGCCCATACGGCCAAACTTGTCTATACGTTGGTTTATGCGCGCTTCTGCGGAAGTGTTCTTTATTTCATTGAGGTTACGTATGAGTGCTTCCTTGAGCATTCCTGCAGCTTCGTCATAGTCCCAGTGTGCGCCTCCCTCCGGCTCAGGTACTATTTCATCTACGAGCCCAAAGCCCTGCATGTCTTTTGAGGTAAGCTTTAACTGCTCGGCAGCTACTTCTTTTTTCTCCCAGCTACGCCAGAGAATAGAGCTACAGTTTTCCGGGGAGATAACGGTGTACCAGGTATTTTCCATCATCAGTACTTGGTCGCCAACGCCAATGCCTAAAGCACCGCCGCTGGCGCCTTCGCCTATAATAACGCAGATCACCGGCACTTTCAGGCGTATCATTTCATAAATATTGCGGGCAATGGCTTCACCTTGTCCGCGCTCTTCGGCTTCAGCCCCGGAAAGGCACCGGGGGTATCGATCAAGGTAATGATGGGCTTATCGAATTTTTCGGCAAGTTTCATCAGGCGCAATGCTTTACGGTAGCCTTCGGGGTTGGCCATCCCAAAGTTGCGCATCTGCCGCATCTTGGTATTAGTACCTTTCTGCTGTCCGATAACCATTACTGGTTTGTCCATCCAGCTCGGCAAAGCCGCCCACCATGGCCTTATCATCCTTCACATTGCGGTCGCCATGCAGCTCAATAAAATTGGTAAACATTTTCTCGATATACTTCAGCGTATAAGGCCGGTCGGGATGCCGGCTGAGCTGCACTCTTTGCCAGGGGGTAAGGTGTTCGGTTATGCTCGTGTCGTTTTTCGAATATTGATTGCTCCAGTTGCTGGAGTGTTGGTTCATAATCAATCTTTGGATTTTTGGCCGCCAGCTTTTTCGTCTGTCTATTTGCTCGTATAAATCTTTTATCGGCTTTTCAAAATCAAGGAACTGTCTATTAGGATATTGCGGCATAAATTCTTTTAGATATAAAAACAAAAGTAAAAATTAATGTTGAAGAAAGTTTTGTCGAATAAAAATTGTTTCCCCTTATATTTGCATCCCCAACGGGAACAAATAAGGATCGGTAGTTCAGTTGGTTAGAATGCCGCCCTGTCACGGCGGAGGTCGCGGGTTCGAGTCCCGTCCGGTCCGCTAAATAAAGGATTACAGCCATGTAATCCTTTTTTATTTTTACTTCGTTTTACTTTAGAGTAGTTGATTTTCAGTCTTTTGCAACAATTCAGGACTTTAAATCTTCCTACCTTTATTCAGGTTGACAGTTTTTTAATCGACTAAAAAATCGACTAAGTTATGCTGTTACCTCTCAAACCAATTTGCCCGGCAAACAAAGTACGACGCGATGGTACTGCACCTGTTTTTCTGCAGTATTGCTATAGTGCTACCAACAGGACTTTATTAAATACCGGCATTACCATTCCACCACAGTATTGGAATACAAAACAGCTTTGTATCTCAGAAAAGTTACCTGCGAACTACGGAAATCATGAGTCCTTAAATGACGGAACTCACCAGGCTCAAAAGAGTAGCAGAAGATTTAGTTATGCATGCTATCAAAAGGCAGTTACCTGATAAAGGAAGCTTTGTCAAGAAGTCTTTTTCACCTACCCTACAGATTGCAACTGCAGAAGAGAAGGCTTCCGCAGTAGTGGAGCAAAAAGCAGTGGAACAAAAAAACAAGCGGGACATTTATTATCAGCTGGACGAGTACATAAAATCGAAAGAAAGAAAGGTGAGTAAAGCCACCATCTGCGTGTATAGGAATGTTAAAGCTCACCTCCTTGCTTTTGAAGCATACAGAGGTAAGAAAATCACTTTTGATAGCCTGGACTTTGCCTTTTATGATGATTTCGTAAACTATCTCACCTTTGAGCATATCCATATGCGCAGGCAAACCAAACTGGCGGGGCTGAAGCTAAATACTATTGGTAAAACCATCAAGCATTTAAGGGTATTTATTAAAGACCGGGTAAAAAGAAAAATCATCCCTCCCATTGATTTAAGTGATTTTAAAATCCCTGAAGAGGAAAGTGATGCCATTTACCTGTCTTATGAAGAGATCGCAAAAATCTACCAGACTGATCTGTCTGCTCATCCTCACCTTATTGAGTACAGGGATTTATTTGTACTAGGATGTTTAACCGGGCTACGATTTTCTGACTTCTCCACCTTACAGCCTGAAGATCTGAAAAGAGATATGCTGCATAAGAAACAGGCAAAATCGGACCACTGGGTCATTATCCCTTTGAGGGAGGAAGCTAAACTTATTTTTACCCGCCAGTTCCGGGATAAAATACCTGCGCTGACCAATCCTGAATTTAACCGGCATATTAAAACGATTGGTAAGCTGGCAGGTCTCAACCGTACTATCAAATTTTCGTACAAGAAAGGAAATAAGGACATATCCGTAGTTAAACCCAAGTATGAGTGGATTACCTCTCATACCGCACGGCGTTCTTTCTGTACCAATGAGTTTTTAGCGGGTACTCCTGTTGAACTAATTATGAAAATAAGTGGTCACAAGAATGTAAAGGACTTCTATAAATACATTAGAATAACACCGGAAGAAGCAGCCAGGAAGATTAAAGAATTGTGGTTATCCAGGAATGATATGAAGCTAATAAAAGCTCAAAACGAGAATCTGCTGCAAGCAGGTGAAAGTTTTAAGTAGAATAGATAGCTGAATATTTCAAATTAGGATAGGCGGGATATAAATTGTATCCCTGCTACCTTAAAATACTCAGCATGGTTTTTTTGTTTTAGAGAGTTGATGAATTTTACTTAAAAGTAGTCTCTATAAAATGTTAGGAGGAGCCTGCAAAAGTTTTTCTATATCATGCCATAAAAAATACACGTTTCTTCTTATGCGATAAGGTTTCAAATCTCCATGATCAATCCAGCTATAAATAGTAGGCTTTGATACTTGAAAAAACGTACATATTTCGTTCATTCTAAGAAGAGGCTTTTGTGTTAATCCTTCTACTTTCATCACATCAGTGCCAGCTTTGTTGTATGTGACTTTATTAACTTCTTCCCTGATGATTGCCCGGATTTGATTCCAAAATTCTTCCGGCTCATAAGGGAATAACATGGGTGTAGTGTTTCCATTACTCATATTCGCTCATTTTCAAACACACTGAAACATTTTACGCTTACAATTGAGGTATACTTTTTATCTAAAGCACACCATACTATT
>CAWFUV010000050.1:0-96509 GCA_963819045.1 uncultured Chitinophagaceae bacterium
CCTGGACCTGACCACCAACACCCAGCCGGTGATGCTGACCGCGGCCGTGGCCGTGTACCGCGCCTGGATCGCCGCCGGCGGTCCGAAGCCGGCCGTCGTCGCCGGCCACAGCCTGGGCGAATACTCGGCCCTGGTCGCCGCCGGCGTGATCGAGTTCAAGGACGCGGTGCCGCTGGTGCGCTTCCGCGCGCAGGCGATGCAGGACGCGGTGCCGGTCGGGCAGGGCGGCATGGCCGTGATCCTGGGCCTGCAGGCCGACGACGTGCGCGCCGTCTGCGTCGAAGCCGCCCAGGGCGAGGTGGTCGAAGCCGTCAACTTCAACGAGCCGACCCAGATCGTGATCGCCGGCCACACCGCCGCGGTCGAGCGCGCCTGCGAGATCGCCAAGGCCAAGGGCGCCAAGCGCGCCATGAAGCTGGCGGTGTCGGCGCCGTTCCACTCTCGCTGCTGAAGCCGGCGTCGGACCGCCTGCGCGACTACATGGCCGAACATCGAATTCCCGGCGCCGCAGATCGACTTGATCAACAACGTCGACGTGGCTATCCTGAACGATCCCGCCGCGATCAAGGACGCGCTGGTGCGCCAGGCCGCCGGTCCGGTGCGCTGGGTCGAGACCATGCAGAAGATGGCGGCGAGGGCGTCACCCAGGTGATCGAATGCGCGCCCAGCAAGACCCTGATCGGCATGGCCAAGCGCATCGATCCGGTGCTGGTCGGCGAAGCGCTGGTCGACCAGGCGGCGCTCGAGCGCGTGCTGGCCTGCCGTCCAAGCAATAATAAGAAAGACAGAGGACAAACATGAATCTGGAAAACCAAGTCGCCCTCGTCACCGGCGCCTCGCGCGGCATCGGCAAGGCCATCGCGCTCGAACTGGCGCGCCAGGGCGCCAAGGTGGTCGGCACCGCCACCACCGAGGCCGGCGCCGAGGCGATCACGCGCCTATCTGGCCGAATTCGGCGGCAAGGGCATGGTCCTGAACGTCACCGACGCCGCAGCAGTGCGCCGCCGTGATCGACGACATCACCAAGAACGTCGGCAGCATCTCGATCCTGGTCAACAATGCCGGCATCACCCAGGACCAGCTGGCGATGCGCATGAAGGACGAGGAGTGGGACAACGTGATCGCCACCAACCTGACCGCGGTCGGCCGCCTGTCGCGCGCCGTGCTGCGCGGGATGATGAAGGCCAAGCATGGGCGTATCATCAACATCACCTCGGTGGTGGCGTCGAGCGGCAACCCGGGCCAGATGAACTATGCGGCCGCCAAGGCCGGCGTGGCCGGCATGACGCCGCGCGCTGGCGCGCGAGATCGGCAGCCGCAACATCACCGTCAACTGCGTGGCGCCGGGCTTCATCGATACCGACATGACCAAGGCCCTGGGCGAAGGCCAGCACGAAGCGCTGCTGGGCCAGATCCCGCTGGGCCGCCTGGGCCAGCCGGAAGACATCGCCCACGCGGTGGCGTTCCTGGCCGGTCCGCAGGCCGCCTACATCACGGGCACGACGCTGCACGTGAACGGCGGCATGTACATGAATTGAAGGAACCGGACTGGCACGATAATCGCGACGCATTCTAATCTTTTAGCAGTAGATTCAGCCGAATTAGCGTCAGACGCTGAAAATAGTTTTTCAACGCGCAAACCCTGCTAAAATGCGCGCACTTTCCGAAACACATACCTAATGGAGCCATAACATGTCGGATATCGAACAACGCGTTAAAAAAATCGTCGCTGAGCAACTGGGCGTTGCCGAAGCAGACATCAAAATCGATTCCTCGTTCGTTGACGACCTCGGCGCCGATTCGCTGGACACCGTTGAACTGGTGATGGCACTGGAAGACGAATTCGAAATGGAAATCCCGGACGAGCAGGCCGAGAAGATCACCACCGTTCGCCAGGCCATCGAGTACGCACAGGCGCACGTCAAGGCCTAAGCTGTTTCAGGATTTCAGGAGAAGCGCTTGAGTTCACGCAACCGTCGTGTCGTCGTCACCGGCCTGGGTTGCATCTCCCCGATCGGCAATACCATTGCCGACGCGTGGGAAGCAGCCCTGGCGGGCAAGTCGGGCATCGCCAACATCACCAAGTTCGACGCATCGCAGTTTTCGACCCGTTTCGCGGGCGAAGTGAAGAACTTCGTCGTCGAGGACTACCTGCCCGGCAAGGAAGGCCGCCACATGGATACCTTCATCCATTTCGGCATGGCCGCCGGCATCCAGGCACTGCAGGATTCCGGGCATCGAAGTCACCGAGGAAAACGCCGACCGCATCGGCGTGATGGTGGGTTCGGGCATCGGCGGCCTGCCGATGATCGAAGAAACCAAGGCGGAGTACGACAGCCGCGGCCCGCGCCGCATCTCGCCGTTCTTCGTGCCGGCCTCGATCATCAACATGATCTCGGGCGACCTGTCGATCAAGTTCGGCCTGCGCGGCCCGAACCTGGCGATCGTCACCGCCTGCACCACCGGCCTGCATTGCATCGGCGCGGCGGCCCGCCTGATCGAGTACGGCGACGCCGACGTGATGATCGCCGGCGGCGCCGAGTCGACCGTGTCGCCGCTGGGCCTGGGCGGTTTCGCCTCGGCCCGCGCGCTGTCGTCGCGCAACGACGATCCGGCCACGGCCTCGCGTCCCTGGGACCGCGACCGCGACGGCTTCGTGCTGGGCGAGGGCGCCGGTGTCATGGTGCTGGAAGAGTACGAGCACGCCAAGGCGCGCGGCGCCAAGATCTATGCGGAAGTCGTCGGCTTCGGCATGAGCGCGGATGCCAACCACATCACCGCGCCGCTCGAGGACGGCAGCGGCGCCTCGCGCTGCATGGTCTCGGCGATGCAGTATGCCGGCATCAACCCGGACCAGGTGCAGCTACGTCAACGCGCACGGCACCTCGACCCCGGTCGGCGACGTGGCTGAAGTGAAGGGCATCAAGCGCACCTTCGGCGACCATGCCAGCAAGCTGGTGGTCAACTCGACCAAGTCGATGACCGGCCACCTGCTGGGCGGCGCCGGCGGCCTCGAGTCGGTGTTCACCGTGCTGGCGATCCACAACCAGGTCTCGCCGCCGACGATCAACATCTTCAACCAGGATCCGGCATGCGACCTGGACTTCTGCGCCAACAAGGCGCGCGAGATGAAGATCGATTACGCGGTGAAGAATTCGTTCGGTTTCGGCGGCACCAACGGTACCCTGGTGTTCGCGAAAGTCTGATCCTGCGCAGGCCGTCCGGTCTGCGTCAGCAGATCTGAACCAATAAACGCCCGTTCCTGTCTAAGGAGCGGGCGTTTGTTTTTTCTGGTCCGACTTTCCATTCTTCCGACTCATCCATGTCGATTGCGGTGTCCGCCTTCGTCAGGCCGTCGCGCACGGCCCGGTGCCTGCTCGCCGGCTGGGGCCTGGCGCAGTGCGCCGCGGCCTGGGCGGTCGGCCTGGTGCGCGCCCGCGCGCTTCGCCGGCGCGCAGCCCCGATCGCGGCCCTGCTGGCGGGCGCCGGGCTGGTGCTTGCGCGGCGCGGCGCTGCGCGGCCAAAGACGCACCGGATTGATATTTCTGGAACCGGCGAACTACGCGTGACGGTACAACAGGATCTGCGCACGCCGGCGGTCCGGCCGGCGCCGAGCGGCGATGTTGCCGGCGCGAGGCGCCGCTGGCCTGCTGCCCGGTTCGGTGCTGTGGCCGGGCCTGATGCTGTTGCGGCTGGGCGCGACGGACGCGGCCGCGCGGCTGCGTGCTGCCGGTCTGGCGCGACAGCGTGGAGCCGGCGCGTGGCGGGCGCTGGCGGTCGCGCTGGCCGTGATCGGCAGGCCGGGCGGACGAGAGCGGATTCGAAACAACCGATGAACTTATTGCAGCGGGCCAACTCTTACATGCGCCGCAGCAACGGGCATGTTCAGTGACGACCGAACGCGAATGTGATCAACTGCTGGTGGAGCGCGTCCAGGCCGGCGATCGCCGGGCGTTCGACCTGCTGGTGGCGAAATACCAGCGCCGGCTGATGCGGCTGGTGTCGCGCCTCGTGCACGACCCGGCCGAGGCGGAAGACGTGGTGCAGGAAACCTTCATCAAGGCCTTTCGCGCGCTGCGCCATTTCCGCGGCGACTCGGCGTTTTATACCTGGTTGTACCGGATCGGGATCAACACGGCCAAGAATTTTCTGGTCACGCAGGGCCGGCGCGCGCCGACCTCGACCGAAACCGATGCCGAGCGTGCGGAAGGATTTGACGATGCGGACAGCTTGCGAGACATTAATACACCGGAATCGGTGTTGGCCAGCAAGCAGATCGCCTACACGGTGAATGCCGCGATGGAGGCGCTGCCGCTGGAATTGCGCACGGCGATCGTCCTGCGCGAAATCGAAGGTTTGAGCTACGAGGAAATCTCCGAAGTGATGGCGTGTCCAATCGGTACGGTGCGCAGCCGGATTTTCCGGGCGCGCGAAGTCATTGCCGAGAAATTGAGACCCTTGCTCGATATTCCGGCTGACAAGCGTCGGTAAGGTAGCGATGATCAACATGGCAGTGAGCATGACCCGACGTAACGTGAACGACGTATGGATGCACAATAAAAAAAATCGCGAATACATTTCCGCGCTCAGCGACGGCGAACTGCCCGGACACCGACCTGGAGCTGGCCTTGGCGGCGCTGGACGGCCCGGAGGGCGAGCAGGCCTGGGACGCTCTACCACCGCATCGGCGACGTCCTGCGCGCCGAGGCCACGCCCGACCTGTCGCCCGGCTTCACCGAGCGCCTGGCCGCGCGCCTGGCCGCCGAGCCCTTGCCCGGCCAAGCGCGCCGGCGACGGCCAGCGAGGGCGCCGACGCCGCGCCGGTGGCCGCCGGGCCGCACTGAGGCTGCGCTGCAGGCGGGCCGCCGGCCGGCGCCGCGCGCTTGCACGGCGCCGCTTCGCCCGCAGCACCGTGCCGGCCTGCCGCGACAACGTGCGGCCTTTTGCCTTACCATTAGTGCAATTCAAGCCCTGATCGATAAATTTATGATGAGCAAAACCGGAAGCGCGATCCTGTCCGCCCTGCATGTTTGCGGGCGCGAGCCTGATGTTCGTCCCCGCGCGGCCCAGGCGGCCGCGCCCGTCGTCACCGCCGGCCGTGACCGGCCTGCCCGATTTCGCCGACCTGGTCGACAAGGTCGGCCCGGCGGTGGTCAACATCCGCACGACCGAGCACGTGCGCCTGGGCCAGGGCGGCCGCGACGAGGAGATGCAGGAATTCCTGCGCCGCTTCTTCGGCGGCCAGGCGGCGCCGCGCGGGCAGCGCGGGCGCCGCGGCCGCAGCAGCAGCAGCCCAGGAAGAAGAAGTGCAGCGCGGCGTCGGCTCCGGTTTCATCATCTCGGACGACGGCTACGTGCTGACCAATGCCCACGTGGTCGAGGGCGCGGACGAGGTCATCGTCACGCTCACCGACCGGCGCGAATTCAAGGCCAAGGTGCTGGGCGCCGACAAGCGCAGCGACGTCGCCCTGCTGAAGGTCGACGCGCGCAACCTGCCCAGCCTGCGCATCGGCGATTCCAGCAAGATCCGCGTCGGCGAATGGGTGATCGCGATCGGCTCGCCGTTCAACCTCGAAAACACGGTCACGGCCGGCATCATCTCGGCCAAGTCGCGCGACACCGGCGAGTACCTGCCGCTGATCCAGAGCGACGTCGCGGTCAACCCGGGCAACTCGGGCGGCCCCCTGATCAACATGCGCGGCGAAGTCATCGGCATCAACTCCCAGATCGCGACCCTGTCCGGCGCCTACAACGGCATCTCGTTCGCGGTGCCGATCGACGAAGTGATGCGCGTGGCCGACCAGATCAAGAAGACCGGCAAGGTCACGCGCGGGCGCATCGGCGTGCAGATCAGCGAAGTCACGCGCGACGTCGCCGAATCGCTCGGCCTGGGCCGCGCGCACGGCGCCGAGGTCGCGATGGTCGAGCCGGGCGGGCCGGCCGAGAAGGCCGGCGTCAGGGTCGGCGACATCATCCTGAAATTCAATGGCGAGGACATCGACAAGAGCACCGACCTGCCGCGCCTGGTCGGCGGCACCGAGGTCGGCAGCCGCGCCACCGTCACCGTCTGGCGCCGCGGCAGCCAGATCGAGCTGCCGGTGACGATCGCCGAGCTGCAGGACGAGGAGGCCGCGCCGAAGGGCAGGCCAGAAGCCGAAGAAGCCGGCGCCGGAGCAGCAGACCAATGCGCTCGGCCTGCAGGTGTCCGACCTGACCGCCGCCCAGAAGCGCGAGCTGAAGGTCGAACGCCGGCGTCATGGTCGAGTTCGCCGAAGGACGCGCAGCCTCGGCCGGCATCCGCCGGGCGACCTGATCCTGCAGATGAACAACGTCGAACTCACCAGCGCCGCCCAGTTCAACGGCCTGGTGGCCAAGCTCGATCCGAACAAGCCGGTGGCCCTGCTGGTGCAGCGCGAAAACGTCGTCGCAGTACCTGGTGATCAAGCCGCGCCAGTGAGCACGCATGTAGCCAGCCGCGCGCTTCACCCTCGTATTCGCGCAGCTGGTGCCACCTGTGCGAGGACATGCTGGCCGCCCTGCGCGCGTGCATGGCGCGCGCAGGGCTTGCCGTACACGCGTGGACGTGGTCGACGTCGACGCCGATCCGGCCCTGGTGGCGCGCTTCGACGAGCTGGTGCCGGTGCTGTACGGCCGCCGGCGGCGCCCGAGCTCTGCCATTACTTTCTGGATGAGGGCGGCGCTGCTGGCGCTACCTGGCGCCGGCCGAGGCCGATCGCGCATGACCCGTCGCCCCGGCGGAGGCCGGGACCCATGGCCGCCTCCGGGATGACGGGAAAAAGGTGCTCCTGGATCGAATCCGTCCCGACCTGCGATAATCGCGGCATCGCAGATCTGGACCCATGATGCCCGACGCCCCCCCAACCACGCTCGACCCCGAAGACTGGGGCGACCTGCGCGCCCAGGGCCACCGGATGCTGGACGACATGTTCGACAACCTCGCGGGCGTGCGCGAGCGGCCGCTGTGGCAGCCGATGCCGGACGCCGCGCGCGCCGCCCGCGCCAGCCGCTGCCGCGCGGCCCCGGCGCGACCTGGCGGACGCCCACGCGCAGTTCAGCGAACGTCGCTCCCTACACGGCCGGCAACCGCCATCCGGGCTTCATGGGCTGGGTGCAGGGCGGCGGCACGGCGGTCGGCATGCTGGCCGAGATGCTGGCCGGCGGCCTCGACGCCAACCTCGGCGGCCGCGACCACATGCCGATCGAGGTCGAGCGCCAGGTGTCGCCTGGATGGCCGAGCTGTTCGGCTTCCCGCAGGCGCGAGCGGCATCTTCCTGACCGGCACCTCGATGGCCAACTTCTGCGCGGTGCTGGTCGCCCGCGACCGGGCGCTCGGGCGCGACGTGCGCGCGCGACGGGCTTGCGCGACGCGCGCGGCGCTGCTCGCCTACGCCTCGAGCGAGGCGCACGGCTGCATCGTCCGGGCCATGGACATGGCCGGCCTCGGCTCCGACCGCCTGCGCCTCATCGACGTCGACGCCGACGGCCGCATCAGCCTGCCGCCCTGCGGCCGCAGATCGCCGCCGACCGCGCGCGCGGGCCTGAAGCCCTTCCTGATCGTCGGCACGGCCGGCACGGTCGACATGGGCGCCATCGACGCTCGGTGCGATCTGGCCGACATCGCCGCGCGACGAAGGCGCTGTGGCTCCACGTCGACGGCGCCTGGGCGGCGCTGGGCGTGCTGGCGCCGGACGTCGCGCCGCTGCTCGCAGGGCATCGAGCGGGCCGACAGGCTGGCGTTCGACTTCCACAAGTGGGGCCAGGTGCCCTACGACGCCGGCTTCCTGCTGGTGCGCGACGCGCGCCCACAAGCGACACCTTCGCCGCGCCGGCCGCCTACCTGCGGCACGCCGAGCGCGGCCTGGCGGCGCGGCGATGGTGGCCCTGCGACTTCGGGCCGGACCTGTCGCGCGGCTTCCGCGCGCTGAAGGTCTGGTTCACGCTGAAGACCTATGGCGCCGACGCGCTCGGGCGGTCGATCTCGGCCAGCCTGCGCGCTGGCGCGCGCGCCTGGCGGCGCGCGTCGAGGCCGAGCCCGGAGCTGGAGCTGCTGGCGCCGGTGGCCCTGAACATCGTCTGCTTCGGCTACCGGCGGCGCCGACACCGAGCGCGTCAACCGCGGATCGTGCCGACCTGCAGGAGGCGGGCCGGGTCGCGCCCTCGACCACGACGCTGGACGGCCGCAACGCGATCCGCGCCGCCATCGTCAACCACCGCACCGGCGCCCGCCGACATCGACGCCCTGGTCGAGGGCGTGCTGCGCGCCGGCCGGCGCCTCTCCCATCCCACCCACGAAGGACCCGCATGATCGACGCCCACCTGATCGACGCCGCCACGACGCCGTATGCGCCGCTGATCGGCGCCGCCACCCTGATGCGCTGCGCCTTCCGCAACGAGAATTTAAGAAATATCAGCAATAGCGTTAGTTATTTAAATCGTTAAATTTCTTTTCTTTTCCTTCTCCGCAATGTCTCCTTCTAAAGCTTATATGCAGATAGCCAAGGGACATTGCGGGCTGTAGCACCAAGTGCAAGCTATATTAAGTGTTACATCATCAAATACGTTCTTCGAAATCTTACCACCCTGCACATCAAAGAACATAGTATCCACTCATGCGCTCTTCTGGCTTTCGCTTGCTGTTCTCTTCAGCTTAAAATTAAGGTTTCGAACACCTACGGTGTAAAACTTCGCTGAGTTGGGGTTTATGATATAGAACTTCTCATTGCACTTCTATGGGCGCTGTCCATTTGAAGAAACCCCATTCCATGATAAGTGTTCCGTATTTTATTCTCTCTGCTTTGATGAAATGTTCAAATGATACCGTGTCGCCTTCAATTCGCCGCTCCGTGTAAAAACGCCTTTGTCAACCATATCCTGCAAATCCCTGGTCGCTGTTGCGCGCGATGCACCTGTGATACCGATGTATTTCTCTGCATTCAGACCAAAAGGAAAGCTATCTGGTCCCTCCTCGAACATCCGGGCGAGCGCCTTTTCCTGCCGCTCGTTCAACTGTCCTTTGATCCTGTTATAGAGCTTGCCCTTTTCAACAATGAAATTAACTAAATGCTGGGTGTATGCCTGTGCTTCGATAACCGTTTTTGCGAAGTAAAGCAGCCAGGATGTGATAGCGTTATCCTTATTATTTTTCTCCAATGCCTCATAATACTGTTTGCGGTGTTTTTGTATGGTATAGGACAGCGCGATCAAGAGCGGCTGATCCAAATTTTGCAAAAGTGACTTTACGATCAGCGTCCGACCAATACGGCCATTGCCATCTTCAAAGGGATGAATACATACAAAATATAAATGCGCAATTCCAGCCCTTGTGAGCGCAGGGAGCGGATTTTTACCATTTGGAGCGGTATTATTGAACCAGGCAAGAAAGCGTTCCATTTCGGCAGGAACGGTTTGTGATGGCGGTGCTTCAAAATGCACTTTCGGCTTATGCATTGCGCCTGAAACCACCTGCATAGGGTCGGTATGGGTTCTATACTTGCCTATATCCTTGATCTGGTGGTTGCCCTGCATCAGGAGCTTGTGCCAGTTGAACAAGGTTTTATGTGTCAGCGGCCGGGCAAAATGCCGGTATAAGTCCGTCATCATATCGGCAATCCCTTGTTCTGCCGGTTTTACCTTGCGGCTATCGGCAGCCAAGCCGAGATTGCGCCGGATGGATGATTGCAAGCTATCCCGGTTGAGCTGTTCTCCTTCAATTTCAGAGGTCTTGAGCGCCTCTTCGCTCATAGCATCAATGGTCAACAGCGTTTTGTCTTCGTCGGCGATATGCGCCAGGGTGCCGGATAAATAACCAGAATTGCGCAGGAACATTGCTTCCCATTCAACCAGTGCTTGTTGGTCAAAGGTAAAATTCGGCCAATCCGGTTTTTGCCAGTTCCAAATCATGAGTTATAAACCTTTCTTTTATAACTCAAATATATAGCATAAAATGAGTTATAAGGCCACTGCTTTATTACTCAACTGTGATCAAGTCTTCCTTCTCCGCAATCTCTCCCTCTAAAGCTTATGTGCGGATAGGCAAGGGACATTGCGGGCTGTAGCACCAGGTGCAAGCTACATTAAGTGTTACATCATCAAATACGTTCTTCGAAATCTTACCACTTGCACATCAAAGAACATAGTATTCACTCCTGCTCTCTTCTGGTTCTCTTCTTTGATACTCACCCCTTACAATTCTTGGGTTGTCAACCCAAGAATTGTAAGGGGCATACCAAGGAAGAAAAAGCATATTTGTTAAACGGGTTTCCCTCATATTTCCTACACGCACTTTACTCAGTTGATTAAAATAGAGGATGGCTTAAAAGATGGTACTATAAGCTGCGGATATTAAAGACACAGCCTACAGTAAACGAACTAAAAAGGTAATCCACTCACTTGTTTTTGAAAGGCTGGGTTCTTATGCTATGATGAGCATCCCACCAGACAAAGCAGAGAGAATTAGCCTTTATGGATCACTAGTTTGATCTTGTAGGTATACCTAACTGCAATTATACAGTTCATGTATGCAGACGGGTTAATAAAAATCTCAACGAGTAGAATGCTATCCTCAGGAAGCGCTATCTCCGGTTGAGCGCATAATTCTCCCGTTTCGGTATAATATCCAAAAAGACTTTTGAAATTTTAATCAAATTAGTGCTCATGACATACTATCCTGTAACACCAGGTGGCTATTAAGTTAACAGGAGGAGTAAGTACTTGCTGCAATGTAAAGCTAATGATGTGAGATTTCTCTTCATGCACTATTCTGTAGACAAGAAAGCTCAGCATGATAACCAGTGGGTATAAGCCTAAAGCCGGTAATTTAAGTGCGTGGAGAAAATAACCCTGTTGTAATTAAGGCTTATGGCTTACAGATACATACAGCTTTTCAATAGGTATAATAACTACTTACCAATAGTGTACATTAATCTATTCTCTCATTTTAAAAAACCACATAAAATGCTAAAGTTATACTTTAAAAGATCAGTTGCATTGTTCACAGTAATACTGCTAACAACAGCCGTATTGGCGCAGGGCGTAATCACCACACCAAGAACACCAAGCCCGGCTGCATCCGTTACACAAACCATAGGCATTTCAACGGTTACGGTAAATTACTCCAGGCCATCTGTAAGAGGCCGTAAGATATGGGATTCACTTGTGCCATATGGATACAATGTGCAGGCATTTGGTGCACAGCATGCTGCTCCCTGGCGTGCAGGCGCAAATGAAAACACCACTATCACATTTTCTCATGATGCAAAGGTGCAGGACATACCGGTACCTGCCGGCGAATACGGTCTATCTTTCGTAATCAATAAAGACAATACAGGGGAAGTCATCTTATCGAAAGACTATAAATCATGGGGCAGCTTTTGGTATGATTCCACGCATGATCTGATGCGTGCAACAATCCAATTGCGTGATATACCGCAAACAGAAATGCTTACCTACGACTTCATAAACAATACAAAAACTTCTGCAGAACTGGTACTTAACTGGGAGAAAAAACAGTTCCCTGTGAAGATAGCATTTGATGTGGATAAGATTGTTATGGATAATGCAGCTGAACAATTGAAGAACAGCGTTGGCTTCACCTGGCAGGGATATGCCAGTGCAGCCAACTATGCTTTGCAAAATAATGTAAACCTTGAACAGGCAATGGTGTGGGCAGACCAGGCTGTTACACAGAACAAAAGTTTTGCTACCCTTAGTCTTAAAGCTAACCTGCTTAAAAAGGCGGGCAAGGCAGAGGAAGGGGATAAAATAATGGCTGATGCGGTACAGATGGCAACTGAAAACGAGCTGAACCTTTATGCTTACGGGTTGCTTAACCAGCAGCAAACAGATAAAGCAATAGAATTGTTTGTCCTGAATACAAAGCGTCACCCGGAAAGTCCAAATGTTTGGGATAGTTTGGGTGAAGGTTATTTTAACAAAGGCGATAAGAAAAATGCAACTGCCTGCTTTAAGAAATCGCTGAGCATGAATCCGCCTGCGCCAGTCAAAGCCAATTCAGAAAAGTTTATGAAGCAGATGGGTGCTATGTGAAAGATATTTTGCTGACAGCCCGGAGTTATACCTAACTATATAATGCAAATCAAGGGTTGGAATGTGATGTACGGGGTACGATCTTGCTAAGTGGCCAGGTTTGTTTTGGGTTTGAATGGATTTGCATAGGCTTAGAGTGTGCTTTAGCACCGCGTGGCGCCAAAGGCGACATGGCTTATCCATGAACTATCCATGGCTTTGCTATGGCTTTACCATGACTTTGCTATGGCTTTGGTATGCTTCAGGAAGGAAGCTGGCAGGGTTTGGGGTGTGCCTACAAGGGTAGCTAAAATGCATGGAAGATAGCGCTTGGCAGCAGCAGGTGTGATAAGAAGATGTTGGTAAGTTATTTAGGTGATCTTACAGTTGTTTAGAGGGGGCTTTCTCAACATAGGGAAGAGCAGGAAGGGCTATTGCCTTGTATAGCAGCCTGACTGTAAGAATATAACCTGACCACCCCTACCGGGTGCACTATTTTACAAAATTCCAACCCTTGATTAGCATATATATGGAATTTATACCGAACGTCCTCACTATTTCCTCCTAATGAACTCCTGATGTACGCCTTGGGTACTTCCTATTTGATTATCCCTTTAGACGTCGGGAGCTTCTCTGGTAGCTCGTTACATATTTGAATCTGCTTATTCTGCCAAAAGCCCAAAACTGATATATTCATCATAAGAACTACTTTTGAAAGCTTACTTGTTTATGATAAGCTTATTCTAAAACTCAACCAACAAAACAAAAGCGTATGATGTTAATGGAACAAACAATGCGATGGTTTGGACCAAATGATCCGGTAAGTTTAGCAGATATCCGGCAGGCAGGCTGCAGCGGGGTGGTAACAGCCCTGCATCATATTGCCGTAGGGGATATATGGACAGTAGAGGAAATCAATAAACGTAAAAAGGAAATAGAAGATGCAGGCTTGACATGGACCGTAATTGAAAGCCTTCCGGTGCATGAGGATATTAAAAAACAAACAGGCAACTACCAGCAGTATATTGACAATTATAAGCAAAGCCTGCGCAATGTAGCTGCCTGCGGACTCAAGGTAGTGACCTACAACTTCATGCCCATCCTGGACTGGATGCGTACAGAGATTGCTCACACGATGCCCGATGGCAGTAAAGCCCTCTATTTTGAAAAGAGTGCATTTATAGCTTTCGATTTATTTCTGCTCAAGCGCCCTGGTGCAGAGAAAGATTATACCGAGGCAGAAAAAGAAAAAGCAAGGCAGAGATTAAGTACCATGACCGATGCTGAAAAAGAAGTCTTATACACCAATGCTTTGCTTGGCTTGCCGGGCAGTGAAGAGCGCTTTACCACCGAACAAATCCTGGCTGCGCTAAAAACCTATGAAGGCATAGATGCAAAGAAGTTAAAGGAGCACCTCTTTTATTTTTTACAAGAAGTTGTTCCGGTAGCGGAAGAAGTTGGGTTTAAAAATGGCCATCCATCCCGACGATCCCCCCTACCCTATTTTAGGCTTGCCACGCATTGTTAGTACTGAGCAGGATGCTAAAGAACTAATTGAAGCAGCGCCTTCGCCAGCTAACGGTTTATGCTTCTGCACCGGCTCTTATGGCGTAAGAGCAGACAATGACCTGGTGGGCATGGTACAGCGTTTAGGAGATTATATACACTTCCTGCACCTGCGTAATACGAGGCGCGATGCAGAAGGTAACTTCTACGAAGCCGATCATTTAGACGGCAATACTGATATGTATGCGGTGGTAAAGGAGATAGTGTTACTCATGCAGCGAAGAAAGGTATCCATTCCTATGCGTCCCGACCATGGACACCAGATGCTGGATGATTTGAAGAAGAAAACATATCCGGGGTATTCTGCTATCGGGAGGTTGAGAGGGTTGGCAGAGTTGAGGGGATTGGAGATGGGTGTTGCAAGGGGATTATAAATAAGAATGTATACAAAGTAGATGGATGCAAGCATTTCCTTTATATAACAAACCCAAAGGCTGAAGTCCTGGGTTATATCATCCAATCAACAACTATCAATACAAAAGCTATAAAACAAAAAGAGGTTGAACATTCAACCTCTTTTTGTTTACTACTTTATACCAAACACTTTCAAACTCTCATCATTAATAGCAGCCAGTACCAAACGCTTTTTGCCTGCCGTAACTATTTTTAGATCCCTCACATCCCCATCCAATATCAACCCACTAGTTACAGGTCGTACGGGTGTAAAGCCCCCTTTACCATTGCCATAGAGCAGCAAACCATAAGAAGCGTCATAACGGCCGGCGCTTACACTTGTCTGGTATTCGTTGCCTGCTAATATCAAGTCTTCCTTCCCATCATCATTGACATCAGTATATACAATAGCATTCACAGGTGCTATCTGGGCTTCCATAGCGAAAGGATGAAAGGTAAACTTCCCTTTACCATCATTTTCAAAATAGCCGCTGCGCGTTTCTTTACAAGACAACGTAATTGCACCCTTCTTTCATCTCTGGTGTAATGATCTCATCCATGCCCGCTTTTGCATAAGCCGCGTTCTGATCGTACTTCTTCTTTAGTGACGGCATTTGTACTGCCCATTCATCCCTTGATATACCGGATGATAAAACATACTTGCCATCGTTGTCTTTGATGTAATAACAGAATATCGGCTCCACCATGCCATTGTTATCAAAGTCTTTGGCAATCAACTCCGCGGGCTGTTGTGCACTGATATGATAGGGAGTATTCAATCCCTCATTACCGGCAACAATATCCAGATCGCCATCATGATCTATATCGGTTATATTAATGCTTCTCCATAAACCGGGTAAATCCTGTAAGCCGCTTTCATTAGTTATCTCTTTTAAAGTGGTGCCTTCGTTCTTAAATATGCGAACAGGTGCCCAGTCGGCAGCAATGATAAGATCAGGCTTATTGTCTTTATCAATGTCTGTCCATGTTGCTGCATTGATAAGACCAGCCTCTTCCAACGCCGGGCAAACAGCCCTTGTTACATCGGTAAAAACTCCATGATCATTACGCAGAATGTAGCTTCTAACAGGCTTGGGGAATGTGCCAAGCGACACACGCCCACCTATGAAAACATCTTTATCCCCATCACCGTCCATGTCGGCTACTGCTATACATTTACCAATCGTACGGATGATGGTGGATATCGCTTTATCATTCAACTGAAAGTGTCCTTTGCCATCATTCGTGTACAAACGCGGACGATAGAACGATGAAGTTGGATCGAATTCACTACTGCCACTCACCACAAGTAAGTCCAGGTCACCATCACCATCTGCATCAAACAGCGCACTCTGCATATCCTCTTCATTCTTTGTTCCTGTAACCAGATCGTTACCCAAAAAAGTGCCGTCTTCTTTTTGAAGGAACACTTTGCCTGATTGTGTATAAGCGCCACCCACAAAGAAGTCTTCGCGACCATCTCCATTCATATCACCGGTGCTGATAAACGGACCTTCCTGCGAATATTTTTGCTGGATCAATGGCTGAAAGGCATAATCCATAAAAAAGGATTCCTTATGATGGAAGTCTATCTTTTCTTCGCTGGTTATATCACTGAAAATCTGTGCTGGTAAAGGGGCATCTTCTTCACCTGCTGCTTTTGCGTTTGCATAATTTACCTGTAAAAGGGTATTAGCAGCAGGATGACTGATAACCTGCGTTTTCTTATCCTGCCATACAATCTTTACAGAATCAATACTATTGTTTGCAAAGCCAAAATGCAGGCGGTTATCTACAGTTGAAAGATAGCCACGTACAGGATATTGCTCCAGCATTTGCGTTAAACCTTTGCTGTATGCAAATACTTTGGTGCCAATACCATCTTTATTCATTGCATCTCCATTCAACTGAACTGCGAGGTAATTTAAATTGTTTCCTTTATCATTCTTTTGCTCCACATCATTCTGCATGATAAATGCCTCGCCATTGATATTGTTGGTGATCAGGTCAAGATCGCCATCATTGTCCAGGTCAGCATAAGCAGCGCCATTAGAAATAGACAATTCATCAATGCCCGCATCTTTAGATACATCATCGAAGGTGAAGTTGCCTTTGTTGCGGTATAAATAGTTGCGTAGTTTCACTTCGCCCAATGAAGACAAATGATCCATAAATACGCTACGCTGCCCTGCATCATTATCAGGGATACCGGATTGCATTACTGTGTTGTGCCGGTACTCTAAAAAGTCTATATTAGTTGGGTCACGCCCCAAACCATTTGCAATATGTACGTCTTTCCAGCCATCATTATCCAGGTCGGCGATCAATACACTCCAGCTCCAATCGGTTTCTGCAATGCCTGCCATTTCACCCACTTCGCTAAAGAAAGGTTGTGCTTGCCCGTTTATGGTTCTTACACCATTGTTCAACTGCAGCATGTTGTGGATGTATTCCGGCTGGTAGCCTTTTTGCATTTCCAACTGGTGACGTTGTTCTGTTAAAAAGGAATACATCATCTTCTTGCGCTCATTGGTTTCGGGCTGCATATCGAGTGTAATGATGTCGGAATTGTGGTCGTTATTGATGTCTGCCGCATCAGTGCCCATGCTGGAATAGCTTTGATGCTTCATGGCACCCGCAATACAGTTGGTAAACGTGCCGTTTTTGTTATTCAGCCATAACAGATCATTGCGGATATAATCATTCGCTACATAAATATCGGGATAACCATCATTGTTAAAATCGCTTACCGAGATGCCCAAACCATTGCCATCCTCTACAATACCAGCCTGTTTGGAAACATCCTTAAATACAGGATGATTTGTGCCTGCGGGGTTGCCTTCATTATGATACAGTTTATCGCCGGCAATAGCATTGCTGTCCACTTTGTTATCACGAATATTATTAGGCTGCATGTCATTCAAAGTATGGTTAAGCAGATACATATCCAGCCTGCCATCACCATCATAGTCAAAGAAAGCAGCTTGTGTAGAATAAGAAGTATCAGCCAGGCCATAAGCAGCAGCTTCTTCGGTAAACGTAAGATTATGCTGATTGATGAATAATAAGTTCTTGCGCTGTTGGCCAGCTACACGGCCGGATACGCAAATATAAATATCAGCCCAGCCATCGTTATTGATATCAATCACACTTACACCGGTACACCATGCATGTGTAGCAACACCTGCTTTCTCAGTCACATCTTCAAACTGCATATCCCCTTTATTGATATATAGTTTTGAACTCACCTGGTTTGCAGCAAAGAAGACATCCTGTAATCCGTCATGGTTAAAATCGCCCACACCAACGCCGCCGCCCATGTAGGTATATTCATTGACGAACATATTGACACTATCATTCTCGGTGATAGTATTTTTGAAATCAACGTTAGTATGAGAGGAAGGAAGTATGCTGAAATGCATGCCTTCTTTGTGTTTGGATGAGGTGCAGGATAATAGAGAAAGACAAGCTGCACTGATAATCAAATACTTCATAAAGTTGTTGTTTACACTTAATCCTGTCGGTGTTCGGGATATTGAAGGGAGCATGGAGAAGGATAATTCTGTGTTACCGGCAATAGTAACATTATAAACATTTTTGTGTTGCAAACTACATAAATAATAATGCGTGAAATAAAGAAGTATGTTTTATACTATCTTATTTCACGCATTATTAAGAATTGCTTTACTTACTTTTTATCTGCTACCAGATAGATAACACTCATAGGTGGCAATGTAAGCTTAATAGTGCCGTTTAAAGCTGCCGAATAAGGCTTGATAGTCGCATAATTCAATGGTCCGCCTGTCGCAGTGGAAGGGCCATTTCCATTTACAAATACCTGACCTGAAAAGCTTCCATTATCGGTTCCACCCGTTAACGTGTACCAGTAATATTTGCTTCCTGCCGGGAAGTGCTGGAAGTCTATGGAAACAACACGGTTGTACTGGCTTGCATTAATAATTACTGCGCCTGCCTGACCAGAAGAGAAGGTAGATGCATAAGCCGTAACATCTGAACCATTACTGCTATGTACTGTATCATACACCATCCTGTCGCCAAAGTATTTCTGGAAATAATACATGTAGTAGAAAGCAGGACGCGGATTCCATAACGGAGCACCAGGTTCATCGCCAGAATTAAACATGCCCATATCGTCTCCGTTGGCATAGCCATTGGCTAAATCCCAGCGGCTGGCTTCGCCATACCCATTCTTAATGATGGAGCCTAAAGTAAGTGCTGCATGAACACCCGCTACATAAGAGGTATTTTGTTTTGAACCGGTAGCCTGAATATTCCATTCGGTTAAAGCAATTGGCTTTTGCGCCACACCTGCTGTACTCAACTGGCTTCTTGATATAAGACATCATGGTAGCGGGAACTGTTTGTGCCGTACTGAGGATATCACTAGCAGTGGAGTTTGTGTTATAAGCAGTGAAATAATTATGCACAATAAAATAGTCTGCTAGCATTAGCAGCATTTGCCAGTACGCCCTGGTTCCAGGTCTGTATGCTTGCATACGCACCGGTATATGGAGTTTCCTGGTACAGTGTAGCGCCAATGTAAATGGTGGCGCCTATCTGTTGGGCAGCCGCCTTCATCGAATCCGCAAATACTTGTACATGTTGTCCATACAATGCACCGGTGATGTATTCAGGCTGACCATCTTTATTCTTGCTTACATCAATGCGGTAACCAGCTTCCCAGTTGCCATACGATTCATTACCTATTTCCCAGAATTTGGTTCTGCCGTTATCATAGCGTACCCAATCAGCAGCCAGATGTGCTGCGGCTGCTACCGGATTATCACTGGTGCCATAACGGGCATAGCCATAGTTAACGGTAATGATACCGGTACTGTTGGTTTGTGATAATAAGCTGTAGTAGTTGTTTAATGAGAATGTCCAGTCAGCATTATTACCACCATACCAGGGACTTAGCTTACTGGTTGATCCATCTGCATTCACCAAATTGGATGGCACATCTGCCGGAGCCGGATTCGCATCTGTGCCATTCCAGAAATAAATATCACTCACGCTACCTGCCGGAGCACGAATGATATTGGGCGACAAATCTTTGATGTACTGCATCAGCGAAGGCTGCGTTACTATTTGTTCCATCCATAAGTTCGAGTTATTGCCATAAACATAAGGTACTACTTTTTGTAGTACCTTATTTACATTAATAATTATCGAATCAGTTGGGGAGGCAGTAGATGGTGTTCCATCAACTGCCTCAGGAATAGTAAAGTTCTTTGCCTTCCAGCTATTACCAAAGAAACCCATGGTAGCAGGTGTTTCAGGATCAACCGGCGTATAGGTAGAGTCTGTGCCACCGGGCGGCGGATTTACACCACCGCCGGGAGTGGCAGTACTTTTTTTACAGGCACTGCTGATCAATAACAAACTACCAGCAACTATAACTATTCAATCTTCTTTTCAATCTTATACTTTTATTTTATACCAGAATTTATTGTCCTTTTACGATACGAACATTATCAATAGCTATGTTAATACTATTGGCAGGAACATCTGTTGATGCCTGATCGTTCGCAATCAGCAAAACAAAAGCTGTAGTAATGGGATAATCAGAAAACTTAGATGCAGGTGAGCCGACGCATTCCATGAAGTATGGAGTAGAACTGCATTGCCTGAAAAAGATAAAACTGGTTAATGGAATTGTAACTGTTACCCAGCCGATGGCTGATATTTACCACCCGGATGCTGTTTCCCACGGTGCATATCTTGCCATATAATTACTTACTCCAGCCATACCAATCTCCCATAGCATATCCATGATTCTCCGGCACTCCAGGGCTGGCTACATACAATTCAAATTTCAAAGAGTAATTATCAATGGATTCATATGTATTAGCAACCCATGGGAACTTCATTTAACTGAATAAGACCTGCATTCCCTTGCGAAGTTGGACCTAGCATTTGCTAGACATAGGGCTTGCCTGATCAATAAACGCAACACCACCTGTTGCACCATGATATGTTGCTGCTGCTGTAGTAGCATCGGCATAACCACCTGTCCAGCCCACAAAGCCTGTATTATCTGCTTCATATTGAGTTTCAAAAGTACAAGATAACCAGGTGATGGATGCGTGATATAAGTAGCAAAAGGCTGTGTTGATTTAGCTGTCCCTAATCCACCTGTCACGGTCAGGTAATCGGCAGTTGAAATACCTTCCGGTACAGTAACCTGGAACTGATTTACACTTACCGGTGTAATATTAGTGCTGGTGATACCGCCTGGGAATGTTACTTCATTTATGCCAACAAAATTGGTTCCGTTGACCGTAATGGTTGTGCCGGGAGCGCCATTTTCATTTGATACAGAAGTAACAGTCATTGGTGGAGGATAAGCAAAAGCTGCAACACCATAAGTACAGTACACACGAATGGAATCCTGGGTAGCAGTACCGGGAGGAATGGCGGCAACAATCTGGGTAAATTCTTTATTCACTGAATAAGAAAGTGCAGTATCGGGACCCGGTACCGGGAAGGTTATCTTTTGAATACCTTGAAAGTTGCTGCCATTGATGGTAACCATTGTTCCACTGTTATCAAATGAAATGGAATTAATAACAGGCGGATTCAAGATATAACTCAAATGAATAGGTGGCTGTTCCATGATCGGTAACTACCTTAATGATATTTTGAACATTCGGGTTGGCTGCTTTTGTTGGCGCCGTGGCTGGAATGGTAACAATGATGTTGGTGCTGGTTGTATAAACCGGGTTAAAATAGGCAGCCGTATCATTAAAATATACAGCCTGCAATCCTCCCAGATTATGACCCTGTATAACGATCATGCGTACCAGGTAAGGCAGCGGTAAAAGAGCTATCGCGCTTGGTTGAATCCACCACTCTTATGTTAGTGATAGTGGGGGTACCACTATCACCGTTATCTTTTTTACAGGCAAATTGCGCAAGTCCTGCCAAAATGATCAGCAGCAACAATATTTGCTTATTCATATAAATGTTTTGTTTTAGGACAGTTCGAATGTTCTTGTTTTAAGTTTAATACTCGAATCTTGCTGAAGTCAAAAGGAACCGGAGGCAAAGCCAGGTTGGGTGCAATCAACAGGTCTGCTTCCGGATAAGGCAAATCAGCCTTATCAGGAGTGATGGTATAATGCCTTTCTCCAATTGTATGCGGATTGTCTGCATCGTTAAAGTAAGTCACAAACGGATGACCGTCATTATAGGTAATGTTGTAAGTGCCTCTGTTTTGAGTATTATAATAATTCAATGCAGCATGTTGGATCAAAGTAATACCATTGTTTCCAATCGTACCATGCATGACCTTCAAATGCAAACTCAATTTTCTTTTCCTGGAAAATATCTGCATAGGTAATAGATGTCTTTGGGGCAACACCGGCACGTTGTCTTACCGCATTAAAATACTGTCAGTGCATCAGCATCAGAAGTTGATGGATTGTTACCTAATATGGCATCTGCATAAATCAGGTACACATCAGCAAGACGCAAGATGTAGGTATTTAGGTTTATCATTCTGTTGTCCACCCAATCCACCATTATCAGCCGGCGAGCCAATTACATATTTCTTTACATAAGCATGATCATTGCCATAGTAAGTACCGTTGTTGTAGGAGCAGTTATTGGCTTGCCTGTAACAGATCGGTTGCAGTGTTAAACAAGGTTGTATCCACATGCCATCCACCATTTGACTGGTTGATATCCGGATAATAATCGCCTGGCATAAAGATCGTTGCTCTTCTGCGCACTGAATCTTCTTTGTTGCGGCCATGTAGTACTGCATCAAGCTTGGTGAAGCACCAAAAGCACCACCCCAGCCGTCGCCGGTCTGTGTTATCTTGCTGTCATAAGCCAGGTTTGCCTGCATGTGATTTTGAACAAACCACTGACCTGTTGGAACCCATAATAAGGAGAACAGCGATTCAGCAGGAACTTTACTGCCACTGAAATTAGCACTGGTGAAAAGGTCATAGTAATTGGGCATCAATGTAAGACCACTGTTTTTACATACATCACCTGCATAGAACTTAGCACTGTCTAAATCAGCCTGGTTGCGTGTACCGCCACCACCTAAGCCAGACCTGATCAGGTAAGCACGGGCCAGCATACCTTCTGCGCTCCATTTGGTAACGCGTGCGGGCTGTGCCGGGGCAGGCGGCAAATTGTCCTTTGCCCAGGTAAGATCATTGATAATGAACTGCCATACATCAGCCAAATTGTTTTTGCGTATGCTGGTATCACCCAACTGCTGAGCGTTGTTATAAATATGGGAACTGCCCCCCAGTTAAGAGTTAAGAAATAATAAGCTGAAGCACGCATAAAATAGCATTCTGCCAAACCTTCATTTCTGGCAGCCTCACTTGCTCCGCCTCCGGCATTTTTAATGTTATAGGCTACTACATTCGCATTAGCGACCACAGACCAGAATGCCTGGTAAGAGCTTTGTAATGCACCACTCGGGTCAGTAGATGTAACGGTGAAGTTCAGATAAGAGCCTCTGCCGTTATAATTATCAGTGGTGCTGTTACCTCCCAATACATCACCAATATACTGTAGTGATGTACCATTGTATCCGCCCCAGGAGCCATTGTAAAGGCCACCTGTACCACTTAATATATCCGCATCGGTCTGATAAAATGTACCTGCTGTAGGTGCACCCAAAGGTGGGCGGTTTAAATAGTCTTTTTTACATGATTGTATAACAACTACAAGAGCCAATAGTGTTATAACTGTTATATTCTTTTTCATTCTTAATATTTTCAATACTTAGTTTATTAGAAATCCAGTGAAACGCTTAAGGTATAGGAGCGGGTAGTAGGATATCTGCCTTCATCCATACCTACGATATTAATACCACCATAGCTATACATTCCAATTTCAGGATCGTAACCAGTATATTTTGTTATCGTAAATGCATTCTGTACCTGGAAGGATGCCGACGCGCCTTTAAAGACATGCGTACGGGATAAGAATGGCGACGGTACTCTGTAGGTCAGGCGAACATTCTTCAGTTTCAAAAATGATCCATCCTCCACGTTCCATTGCGAAATCCTGTTGTTACCATTTGCATCTACAAACAGATTTGTAATGTTGTGACCAGGATTGGTAAGTGTTGCAGTTAAAGCATCGTTTGGATTGGTACTGCTGGGCACTGCAAAGTTGATATCGCTTTGAAAGTGGTTGCCAAAAACGCCTCCGCCTTGTGGCAATGTTTCGTTCTGATATCTGACTAAGTTTAAGATGTCATTCCCCTTAACGCCGGTAAAGAAGAACATCAGATCAAAGCCTTTGTATGTAAAGGAAGTAGTGAAGTTATAAGTAAACTTCGGCCAGGGATTGCCAATAATAGTTCTGTCATTTTGATCTATATACTCCATCACCGTTCAGGTCTTTATATTTAATATCACCTACCCAGGATCCTTTCACAGGGTCAACAGTTAAAGCGCTTGTTCCTGTTTGAATAGCATGAGAGGAAATATCTTTGTAATCCTGGAACAGGCCTTCGGCAATATAACCGGTAATCATGCTGAGCGGTTGTCCTTCGGCAATAAGAAATTGAGACTGCTTATCATTAGTCCAGGCTGTATATTGAGTGATGATAGGTGATACCAATTTGTTCACCTTATTCCGGTCCATAGAGAAGTTAACCCCTGTTTTCCATTGGAAATCTTTTGTTGAAATATTCACTGTATTTACATTCACGCCAAAACCTTTATTTTCCATGTCACCATAGTTCACGATTGGCCAACTAAGTTGTCCGCCATAACCACCACTCAGGTAGCCGCCCATATACATCGGACCTGTAGCAGGAAGAATGAGGTTAGATATTTTCTTTACGTACGCATCTGCAATAACTTCCACCCGGTTGTTAAACATATGCAGGTCTAAACCTAAATTGGTTGATTTATCCTGCTCCCATTTAAGATTTGGATTAGGAAAGTTGGATGGCAGGAAACCTCCGCCCCAAACTGTTGCTGTTGCATACAGGTTAGAATAAATAGCACCCCCTTGCCCTGAATTTCCTGAAATACCATATTCTGCACGTAATTTCAGGTCATTGATGAACGTGAGGCCTTTCATGAACTTTTCATCTGATATTTTCCAGGCAATGGAAGCAGCCGGGAAGTTACCAAAACGGTTTGCCGGGCCAAAGTTGGAGCTGCCATCTCTTCTAAAAACAAATTGACCTATGTATTTGTCGTTATAAGTATAATTGAGGCGGGCAAAAAAAGACTCATTCGCACCATCACCTCTACCGCTGGTTCCCGGAGGAGATAAAGGATCAGCTACGCTTAACTCCTGTATCGAATTAGTAGAGTAATGCGTACCACTCGCACTTAAGCTCTGGTAGGCAAAGTATTGCGCTTCATGGCCCACCATTGCCGAAATACTATGCTTGTTTATAGCATAATCATATTGAACCCTGGTATTGAAAGAAAGCCAGTAGTTATTATTGCTGCCACGGCTACCGGTCGTATTCGGATTGGTATAGTATGGTCCAAGGTTGTAAGAAGGATTGAAGGTGTAATTATTGCCAAAGGTATAATTACCATTCACTTCAGAATGCCACAACAAACCCTTTAACGGAGTTACATCCATATTCAAGCCACCAATTATACCAAAAGAAGTATTGTAATTATTATTGAGTTCAGCTATTGCCAAAGGATTGGCAATGGCATACTGGGCTTCTTGTATACTGGCGGGCCCCCCATACGTACCATTCGGATTTTTTGCCGGAATGGAAGGGTTTTGCTGCAATGCCATGTTAATAATATTAGCCTGGAACGTATTTACGTTTTCCTTAGTAACAAAGCTGTTTAAATTGGTATTAAACTTCAGCCATTTATTTACTGTATTGATCAGGTTCAGGCGGATAGAGCCTCTTTTAAAACCAGACCCTGCTGCAACACCATCCTGATCCAGGTAATCGCCCGAAACATAAAACGTCGTTTTTTCATTACCACCACTTAGTGATAATGAATATTTCTGCATCAGTGTATTGCGGAACAATTCTTTCTGCCAATCAGTGCCTGCACCTAATATGGATGGGTCACTTATTTCAGGAGGGTTAAAACCTACTAAGCCATACTGCTGCATTTTTAATCTGTAAACAGCCCATTGCTGCAGGTTCATCACCGGTAACCCCTGCGGTCTTTCCTGGAGTGTTAGCAATCCGGTAAGATTTACTTTGGTAGCACCTGCTTTACCTTGCTTGGTAGTGATCACCAATACGCCATTTGCACCGGCAGCACCATAAATAGAGGTTGCAGCAGGACCTTCCAATACGCTTATACTTGCTATATCTTCCGGATTTAATCCTGCCAGCTCGTTGGCAGCCCCACCAGAACCTGTTTGATAAGCGCCTCCCCTTGGCAAGCTTGGTCTTATCTGTACACCATCTATCACATACAATGGCTGATAGTTACCCGTTACAGTACTTATGCCTCTGATAATAACAGAAGCACCGGCTCCCGGCGCACCACTACTTTGTGATACATACACATTGGGAGATTTGCCTTGCAATGCCTGGTCTAATGTGGTGTTTACCGTTTTCTCAATGTCAGCACTCGAGATGGTAAGTACAGCACTACTCATGTCACTTTTCTTCATTCTGCCATAACCCACTACCACTACATCCTGGAGGCTAGCTCCCTGACTTTCATTTAATGCAATGCTTAAATGCTTGTCATTCTCTCCAACTTTCACTTCTTTGGTTTGGTATCCTATATAAGATACGACCAGCACATCACCGGCTTTCGCCTGAATTTTAAAGTCACCTGTAGTTCCTGTAGTCACGGCATTCGAAGTGCCCTTTACCAGGACAGTTGCATCAACAACAGCACTATCCGAGTGGATAGAAGTAACTCTACCCGTGATCGTTTTTGTAGCGGCTTGCTGTGCAGACAACGAAACTGAAAATAGAAGAATAAAAGCAAGTGTCAATAGATTGCCCCACCACCACTTACCAGCAGTTTTTGCTTGTTCCATGTAATAGCAATTGTTGTTTTTGTTAATAAAAAAATTGAAATCTGTGTTTGGATTTTATTATTTCTATATGAGTGTACTATCCGATATTATCGCTTACAAAAGGAAAGGCATCCTTCATTATATAATATTTTCATATGGTTGCAACCTCTTTCAATAAATCCTGATAAAAATCATCACTTTTCATACGGCAAATTTTGCGGCTCAAATATAGTTTTACCTTTTACTCCCTAAGTAATACTTTTTTATCATTTAGTTGTATTTTTTACAGCTCCTTCTACTCTCTTTGCTCAGATTCTTACAACTCTACCTAACATATAAAAGCTCATCTGTATACAAAAATAATAATACTATTTTATCATAACGTATTATAATTTCGCCTACTAAGATGTTCTGAAGAAATAACCTTACTGGCTTTCAATCTTTTATTGAACTTAGTTAAGGCGCGGTCATGTTCTTAAATATATGATGAAACACATAGGCCAAATAGAAACAGAGATTTCACATAGTTATCTCTATGTGTTATATTTCCATGTTCCTATAATGCTATGCGGTAATTATACTTATCATACATTTTTAAAACACATCCTTCATGCCCTCACCTGTAACCTGCAAAATATTTCAGGCATTTACATTTGTTTGAAGAAGCAATTCTTTTACGTTCTTCAGGCTTAATCGTTCTTCATAGGCTGCAATTCTAATAGAATTATATTTTATATGCCACAATAACAATACCATATATTAAGATATTTATGCCTGTTACTGCTCCTTCAAATTCATAACTTCCGCATTAGCCACTTCTCGCATTTCCCGGTAACGCATTAAATGGTCAAGAACTTTCTATAGATCACTAACTATCAAAAACTTGAAATCAAATCCTCTTGTTTTAATTCAGCAGTTACTCATTTATTTTATTTTAAAAATTCACCACTTCCCAATAAGCCTTTTTTGGATGCAGGTTTTTATCAAACAGTAAAGGATAATCCTTTCTGTTTTGTACCGGGAAATTATCCAGCCAGCTATACCGGTCAGCTATATTCCAGAAGGTAACCCCGGAGATAACATTGCGGTACTTTCTGAACAGCTCAAAAGCCATTTTATACACTTCCATTTGTTTGGCTTCTTTTTCCTGCGAAAATGCAGTATCTGCATCTTCAGTCTTTCGCGCTCTTGCCTGGTGTTCTTTGGGATAAACAGAAATATCGAGTTCGGTTATCTGCACTTTCAGCCCAAGTGCTGCAAACTGTTGGATGGTGCTGTCTAATTGCTCACGCGAAGGTTCGTTGATCGCCCAGTGTGCCTGTAAGCCAACACCGTTAATGGGAACACCGGCATCTTTCAGGCTCTTTAATAGTCTGATTATTTTGGCTCTTTTTACAGGACTTATTTCATTATAATCATTATAAAAAAGCACGGCATCCGGGTCGGCTTCATGCGCATATTCAAATGCTTTGGCTATGTATTCTTCACCGCATATCTTCAGCCATGCAGATGGGCGCAGGTACTCATCCGGCTTGTCCGAAATGGCTTCATTTACTACGTCCCACGCATACACTTTTCCTTTATAGCGGTTGACAACAGTGGTAATATGCTCTTTTAACCGTTGCAATAACACGGCTTTGCTTACGGTATCTCCTTTGTTGTCCACAAACAGCCAGGAGGGCGTTTGATTATGCCAGCAAAGGTTATGTCCTCTTACCCTAATTCCGTTTCGCTGTGCAAACGCAACAATGGAATCGGCATCCTTCCAGTAATATTCATTCTCCTTTGGATGAATAGGTCCCATCTTCATAGCGTTTTCAGGCGTAAGGCTATTGAATTGTTGTACAATCAATTTGGCCTCATCTGTTTTTAACGCAAAAGGAGAAACAGCTACTCCGATGGGAAAATAACCGGCATAATAATCTTTCAATCCCTTACTGCTGTCGGAAGAAGAATGGCTGGTTTGTGCTTTACATATGGTGGTGCCGAAATGAATGACAATAGCAATAGATAGCAACCTCAACATCATACCTAACTGATTGAATGATTTGGATTTTAATTTTACAGCAATCATTTATTTATTACCCTGTTACATAAATTATAAAAGCTTTCGGTTAAATATCCTACTGATCTAACCTGCAATGAGCTACGTATCCCCCTTTCCAATCTCTGCTAAGTAAGACTACGCTGTTCAAAGTGTAAGGCCAAAGGCAACCAACCTGTTCATCAAATACCTGTCCATTAACAAGCAGCACCATGTTAGCCCAACAGTGCCACCCAGTAATAAAGCTGCCCCTTAGGCAATGGGGCGGCGCTGGCCCGGCAAACACGAAGTCTCATCGAGTCCATTAAAAAACAAACAATAACGAGATAAATGCGCGGAGCGATCAGGTTTGCCTTGAACTAGCGAAGCGATTTCATGAATACCATTAAAAAACATCCATTCATTCATATTTTTTGGTTACCTTTTTTATTAAGAAAAAAGGTAAAAAAAAGAACTATCTGTAGGAACTTGTACTTAAAACATCTGCTGTGTTCACAGCACCCAAATAGACTTGTTCTAAACTAAAACATATTTATGTTACAATGTATTTATATTGGACAATAACTAAATAGACTTGTTTTTCTAAAAAAAGCTGCATGGATATTATTAGAATAGCAAGATATTTTTCTTCTTTCTTTAATTCTTCTGTGTTTGTTTTTGTTTTATAAAATCCGCCACCTGTATCATCGGCGCAATCCAAATGTCCTTTTCATTCTGCTTTAAATAATGTAATAACTGGCTATGTGCAGGTAACGATACATTCAAGGAATGCCCCCCACCCACACCATGGAACAGGAATACCAGCAATGCCCCCTTTTGCATGGCCTGTTTTACCAAACCGATCAGTTCATCGCCCGATTGTCCATTGATAGCGTAGCAGCCAACATTGTATAAATCAACCGTACTGATAGCCGGCATTTCAGGTTGTGTACCTCTTGCTGCTACAAATTCATTTTTTACAGGTTCTATATACGAAGTATCATGGATTTTAGTATCACCGCACGGATAGGCAAATGTTCGTACTGTTTTACCATCCATAGCTTTCAGGAAAGCGTTGGTCATAGTCATTTCATCCGTGATTCTTCTTACAGAATAATTATCCAGATCGTAATCATGCGTAACGAATCCTCTGCCCGGCAAACTGCCTGAGCAGGGATGAAACAACGTATGGTTACCCAACTCGTAGCCTTTTGCCGCTACGGCTCTCCAGTCTTTCAACCTGGTATTGAGCGTGCCCGAATAACCGGATAAATAAAAAGTTGCTTTTAACCCTAATGAATCCAAAAGGGGAACAGCATTGTCCAGATCCACATTTAAAGCATCGTCATAAGTAAGTACCACTGCACAACGTTTGCCTTTCCAGGTGGCATTATTCTGGGCAATTGCATTTAAATAAGGTACTGATATCAACAGTATGCACACCAGTTTAATACAGAAGAATTTCATCTCACACATTGTTCAGAGTCATTGTAGCTATTATTTACACATTACTGGGTATTAAGACCTGCAATACCGGATTGATGTAATTATTTACAGCAACCGAAGGTTATGGCAATTTATATTTTCTACATGCAAGTCGCTTATTTTAACTAAATGCTGTTAAAAATTAACCGGGACTAAAATAGAGAGAAAATTTTGAAACGGCAACCGATTGCAAAAAATATTTTAAAAATTATTCATATAGTTAAATGATTCCCTTGTGCAATCGATTGTATTTCTATAAAAGAGATTGTAGCATACTAGTGATAAGCATGTACTACATTTCAATCGCTGAAGTTAGCGGCAGTCAGCTGGACGATATAGCTTTCAATAAAAGCCCCAAAATAAGTTTTGCAATTCAATTGCACCAAAAATTCGATTTGTACTTTTTGATTTCAAGCTTAATACACTGTTACATAAATTATAAAAGTTTCAATTAAATATCCTACTGATCTAACCTGCAATGAGCTACGTATCCACCTTTCCAATCTCTGCTAAGTATGCCTCCGCTGTTCAAAGTTTAAGGCCAAAGGCAACCAACCTAATCATTAAATACCTGTCAAACAAAGAGTAGCACCATGTTAGCCCAACAGTGCCACTCAGTAATAAAGCTGCACCTTGGGCAATGGGGCGGCGCTGGCCTGCACGAACTATTCTCACTGAGACCAATAAAAAACATTATTCACGAAGTAATGCGCGGAGCGATCATGCCGTGCTTGAACTTAGCGAAGCGATCTCATGAATACCATTGAATAATCATTATTCTATTCATAACTTTTTTGTTTCTTTTTTCTTTCAAGAGAAAAAAGAAAGACAACGACTTGCTGTCAGCAAGTACACCTACAACAACTAATATCTATACAGCATCCAAAACACATTTGCTCCAAACTAAAACAAACTTAGTTGACACTGTACTTATTTAGCAGCAATTTTATAAACAACTTACCAGTAATTATCCCACCTGCCTCAAACCATATAGCTTAAATACTATAACGTAAATTCTCCAAACCTGCCTGCCCTACAGGTAAGGACGTATTTCGTAAATGCCCAAAGTTCCCTCAATCCCGGGCTAGTAAAAGCCCCGGGCTATACCTAAGTTATACCTAACTATACTTAACTTATACCTAACTTATACCTAACTTATACCTAATCTCCTCCCCGGCAACTACCTACCTTCTCCCTATCTGCCCCATTGAATCTTGTCCCTTGTGCCTTGTCCCCTTACATCTTGCACCTTTTCTTAGGCATCTTTTTTGACTTTAACTTAACTGCTTCATTATTAAAATTTTACTTGTATAAAACTTTATTAAGTTATGGATCATGTGCCTTCAGTCCGCCTTAAACAAATATCTTTTTACTTGCTGATAGTTGCTTTAGGTATTTTAATTCTTTCCCGGCTTTCGGCTTTTATACCTGCCCTTTTAGGGGCTGTTACTTTTTATGTACTTATGCGCAAGAGCATGATGGATATGGTGTATAAGCGTAAGATGAAAAAGCATTTGTCCGCCGCTATTCTTATTATGGTTTCCATTTTGGTGGTGCTGGTACCACTTTGGGTTTTCACTTCATTGGTAGGTCATAAGATATCAGACCTTGTTAAGCACTCCAATGAGATATTAAGCATTGTCCATCGCTTTTCAGACAATATTCAACAGAGATATGGGCTTGAAATACTATCGAATGAAAACATTAATAAAGCCAGTGGCATCATTACTAATATGCTGCCCAACATATTAAACGCCACTTTTAATACACTTACCTCTGTGCTGATGTTGTATTTTATGCTGTACTTTATGCTTACAGAGTGCAAGGAAATGGAAGCTGCCCTTATTAAGTATATACCGCTGAAAGATGAGAATGTAATATGGATGGGCAAGGAACTGCAGGAGCTTACCTTTAATAATGCTGTAGGCGTACCACTTATTGCCATTATACAAGGGATTGTCGGCGTAATTGGCTATGTTATTTTTGGTGTGCCAGACCCCTTATTTTGGTTTGTACTTACCGTTTTTGGTTCTATGCTTCCGGTCATTGGTGCAGCAGCAGCTTACATACCATTAAGTATACTGCTGCTGGCACAAGGACCTACCTGGAAGGGGATTGCGGTACTTGCTTATGGCTTACTGATTATTGGGGTTACCGACAATATTTTCAGGTTTTACCTGCAAAAGAAACTGGGCAATGTACACCCGTTGATTACTGTATTTGGGGTGATATTGGGAATTAGTCTTTTTGGCTTTATCGGACTTATTTTCGGACCTATTCTTATTTCCCTTTTTGTGCTGCTCGTACGTATCTATGTCAACGAGTTTGGCAGTAAGCAAACCAAACGTTAATATCCTTCTTATCTCTTCTTATCACAATATAATCGTCGTAACTTCGTTATCTCACAATAAAATGGTTGTTTAAGCATTGATATACTTGAACAACCATTTTGTCACAATATCCAAAAATCAGATAAAATACATGCGAAAAATTGTTCTGTTGTGCGCCATTTCTCTGTGTTCATTTACCACAAAATCTATTAGTACAGACACAGATCCTAACGATGGCAAGCATTTTCCTTCTTTATTGGGCAACAGTACAGAGCCTGCTGCGGCTAATAGCCTTGTAGATTCGTTGTACACCAGTATTCACCTCGCTGATGCCGGGCTTAGCCGCGATGCATTTTATAAAGCTTATAAAGGCTATCAGTACCTGCTAAGCAAAAACAAGCTGGCTAAGACAGATTTGCTTACCATTTCTGATTTCACCAAAAGCAGTGACCAAAAACGCTTGTATGTAATAGATTTAGCAGCCGGCAAGCTGTTGTTTAACACTTTTGTAGCACATGGGCATAACTCAGGTAATACTATGGCAACAAGTTTTTCCAACCTTAACAGCTCCAATAAGAGCTCCGAAGGCTTTATGGTGACCGCAGAGACTTATGTTGGTCATAATGGCTACAGTATGCGTTTCGACGGTATGGAAAAGAACTTTAATGACAATGTGCGCATGCGCGATGTAGTAATGCACGGCAGCGACTATGTTTGTGGGGAACGTGCTGCCAGCGGCAGCATGATGGGACGTAGTTGGGGATGTCCTGCTGTTCCGCGAAAAGAATGTAATCAGATTATAGATAAGATCAAAGGTGGAAGCTGCTTCTTTATTTACACCAACGACCCTATTTATGCGCATAGCTCACCTGTATTGAATGCCCGTTTTGAGTGGCCTTCTTTAGCAATGCAAATGGCTTCTATTTCGGAAGTAACAGTAGCTCCTGCAATAAATTGATTTTAGATAGCAACTTTATTATACAAAAGCGCACACATAGTGCGCTTTTTTTAATGTGTAATACTGAGTTGCTAAAGAGTTGACAGATGATAAATGACAGTAGGAAGCTATGAGCCTCGGGCAAAGCATAGCATGTCACCAAACTGGAAATGGTAAAAATAGTTGCCCCAATACTCACCACATTCACCATTCACAATTGACAATTCAAAATATATTACTCCATTTCCAGTTAGGTAGCATGGTTTATACTGCCCGAAGATTGCAGTTCTTATCCGGCAACTGGCAACCTGTAACTGGCATTAGGCTACTTATTTGAATCTGATATTACTCTATCACCTGCATCAGCGTAGCAAAAGATACCAGGCTACCTTCCCATTTTTCAAAGCTTTGCTGTTCTATTTGTGGCAGGTACAGTTCCAGGTAGCGGTTATAGTCGGCTTTGCTTGCGGCGTATAATTGCAGGGCATACGTAGGCCCCTCTGCATCATTTACCTCCAGTAGCTTCATTAGTTGGTATTTTTCAAAGCAGCCGCTGCCCATAGTATAAGGCACATACGTGTCATTCATCCACTGTAGCCACTGGGCGTGTATTTGCCATTCGACCTGCATCGTAATGTTATAAATGAGCATTGGTATTTGTGGTTTTTCTGTTGATGTCTATTAACAAGGCATAAGAAAGATAAATCAGCAATATTAGTACTGCAATTATAATGCTCCAAAGCAGCCAGCCGCTAAGGTGTGTATTTGCTTCAGTTTGTGCAGGCATAGCGACCTTTACTACTTTTTTGATGGCTAGTGGATAGGTATTATCCCGGATACTATCCCTAAAGTATTGGAGGTCGTATGCAGGTGCCCGCATAGTGGAGTCGCCAAAAAGCAGGTTATAGTTTTTCCCCGAATCCAGATAAGCAATCAGGTCAACCGGCAGTTGATAGGCATTAGCCTGACTAAGAGTGAGTGGGGCATTATCCAGATTATTAATTACCAGCAGTAATGCACTTGTTTTCACATGCAGGGTAAGCATTATACTACTATCACCAGAAGTTACGTAACCCGTTGCCAGCACCAACTTATCAATGCTGTTCTTATTATTATACAAAGTAAATAAGCGGTTAAAGAACTTAGCCCCGCTTAAAGAAAATTGAAGTTTATCAATCCGGTAGTTATTACCAAACTGCAGGTGGATATAGCTTTTTTTGTCACTGCTGTCATGCTGTACAATTTTAGGTGGCGATAATAATTTCAGCTCTGTCATCAAGTGTACTTGTTGTGCGGAAAGCACACCGCCTGTTGTTTTATGATGTAGGGTGCATCATTGCCTTCATTATCTTTTATCCGTATATCCTCAAGCTGGGGCCTGGCACTCAGCCACAATTGCAGGTGATAAATGAATAGTATAGAAGCCGTTTTGCTTTACACTGTCCAGCGTTGCCTTATAGCTAAAGTTTTGCTGTGCTGCTGCACAAAAGCACAGCATGCTTGAAATGACCAATAAAAAGAAGCCATAATTAGATACCCGGCTTTTTCTCATCTTCAATAATTATTTTTTTCAACCGCTGGTACATAAAAGAAATAATAAGCAGCAACACACCTAAGCAAAAGAAAGCAGCAATTTTCCCGGCTATTGGAATATTACTGATGTCGTAAGTAAACAGCTTAAACAGAGTAACCGAAAATAAGGTAAGTGAAATAATACGTAAGGTTTTGTACTTGATACCTCATACCCAGCCACATAAAGCCAAACGAGCAAAGCCCCACAACACCGGCAATACTACTTTCACAAACACACGGTCTATATCTGAGCTGGCAGTATTTGTAAACAATATGTTATTCATCAGCAGATAAACTTCTGCACTCAGGTATGCTACAGTAGCGCCGCATAAGAGCCACGCAGCTATATCTTTTCCCTTACTTGCAACTTACCAGCTGTATCAACCTATATAGAATCAGCAGCAATCAATAGAGCACTTACCCAGTGCCCAATGAAACAGGTATTTGTAGCCGTTGATTCTCTTTCAGAAACAATATTTGCTGAGCCTGCTACTGTACCAGGCAATTGTGCAAAATACAACACCATACATACAGTTAATAATATAATTTGGAAATGGCTGTTCCAGGTAAAACGGGTAAACCGTTTTGTGATCCATAGCAACACAGTACAAACGGAAGATATATAGCTGCACATATAATAATGCTACGTCTATGCCGGAAAGCGAAATTGACTGAACTGGTAATTGGTTTCAATGATTCCGCCTATAAACAATAGATCGATTGCGATAAAGCGGAAAGTATTTGCCGAAGGCAAGATCAGCATACTTTTCAATGCCGTTTTTATGCAGAATAAAGAAGAAAAGGTACGAGGCTACTGCGGTATACACTGAAGTAATAAATCCTCTATTAGCAATTACCGGAAGTAAGGATATGTGATTGCTGGTATAAAGAACGGTCGTATATACATTCACCCAATCCATCAGCAGGCTGATGAGCATAGCGGCATATACTAATCAGTGAGGCATATTGTATAATGGATATTTTCGACTTGGTATATAACCAGCAAAGCAGCACTGCTTCCGATGCCCAGAATAAGGTAATAAAATGACCATGCAACTGCAATGGCGCAGTAAGCGAAACAAAGGTGAGCGTAATACCAATCAGCAGGAACAGAATGTTCTTATCCAGGTTGTTCTTCCTGAACAAAAAGTAAGTAGCTGCAAGGTTAAACACTGCCATTGCTGCACTGAACAGCCCATTATAAGCAGTAGCATTCATCTTGTTTAAGCAATACAGTCCGATACTGAAAAACAAGCAGGTATTTACCAGTAAGATACCAAAATCAGAAGCCAGGAATTGCCTTTGCTCCTTGATGTTGTTGGCAATATTGATAACAAAAAACATCAGGTAAAAAATGGCTGCAAATAGCAATCCGTTTACATACACGCTTCTGCCAGTCGTGTCAGGCAAAGTTGCCATCCATGAGCCGAAAAGAATAACCGTAAACAGGAAAGCCGTTACATTTAATACACGCCAGGCTTTGTTGTATGCAATAATGAGTAAGCCGGTGTTTAGTAAAATGAGATAAATGAATAAACTAACATAATTGCCACTGCCATTACTTACCAAAAATGGCGATGCAAAGCCGCCAACCAGGGCAATCACCGCCAGCTCTTGCCGGTTGTACAGCAAGGCCAGCAATACTGCAAAAGCGGTAATCACCAGCAGTATGATGAATGCCACCGTTTGAGAAAACAAATGAAACTGCTGATAAGCCAGAGTAATGGAAAAATACAGTACTGCCAGCCCGCCACCTGCCAGTACAGAACTGAAAGCCTGGTAATTCTTGCGTAGCTGGTGGGCTACGCCTATTAAAATACCACCGCACAAAATACCAATGCCAACCCTGCCAACAGGACCAATCCAGTTGTTATCTATTGCAAACTTTACAAAATAGCCAATAGCCAATACCAATATGGCAATGCCTATTTTGCTTACCAGGTTTTCACCAATAAACTTTTCCAGATCGGGGTTGCGCTCAAAAAAGGATGGCTTTGGAGGTCTGGCTGGTACAACCCGACTGGTTGCTTTTGAATACGGAACAGATTGTTCTTCTTTAACAGACTCCTGCTCCAGCTTGGTGTAAGCAGCTCCGGACTCATGTTTTTGTACCTGCTCTTCTTTAGGAAGCCAGTCCTCCTTCCTAAAAGTGTCTGTCAGGTCAGTTACCACCTTAAAGCCGGATGTCCACCCTTCTTTTCCCGACTGAATAACGGGAGGTACAGGCTTTTTTTCTGCAGTGCTGATTGTTGTAACTGCTGATGCAGATGATTGTTCAAGTTCTTTTCTTAAGAGTTTTATTTCCTGCTCTAATTGCGCCAATTTACGGCTGGTACTACCTTTAAAAGATAGCAGAATAATAAGTATAATAATCAGCAGCAGTACAGCAAGGGCAGCCATAAGTCAATTGTATTGGTTGAAAAAGAATTGTGTTCATACAGCACTTTCAAATAAAATACTGTATAAACTTACAACCTTAACTTGTCCCGTAATTTTATTATTGATCTCCTGGAAATTCAGAGTTATACCTAATATATACTTAAGTTATACCTAACATATACCTAAGTTATACTTAATCTCCTCCCTATCTCCGTCGTATCTGCGCCGTATTTCCTTCGTATCTCGCCCCTTGATACCTGCTTCCTGTCTCTGCTGAATATTCGTCCGGTTATATTTTATGGGACAAGTTAAGACTTACAACTTATAACGTACAAGCTCCCCTTCTTGTTTTACTCAATCTCTACATAAATGGGGCAATGATCGCTATGCTTTACATGTGGTAATATCTGCGCATCCTTTATGTTTTCTTTCAGATTATCTGTAACGCTGATGTAATCAATACGCCAGCCCTTGTTTTGCAATCGTACCGAAGGGAAACGCTGGCTCCACCACGTATAATGATGTGGCTTATCAGGGTGAATATGCCGGAATGTATCAATATAGCCATTGCCGAAAAAGTTGGTCAGCCACTCTCTTTCTTCCGGTAAAAAGCCCGAGTTCTTTTTATTGCCCTTAGGGTCGTGAATATCAATCTCTTTATGCGCAATATTATAGTCGCCGCAAATCACTAACTGATGTTTGGTCTTACGTAGAGATTCCAGGTATTGATGAAACTCATCCAGCCATTGATATTTGTACGTCTGCCGTTCGTCACCGGCAGTACCTGATGGGAAATAGGCGCTAAATACACTGATATTGCCAAAGTCGGCACGTATCACTCTGCCTTCATAATCGCTTTGTACTATTTGGCTGCCATATTCAATATGGTCTGGCTTTATTTTGGTAAAGATGGCCACGCCGCTATAGCCTTTCTTTTGTGCCGGATACCAAAAGGTTTCGTAGCCTAATGCCTCTACCGGGGCACAGTCCACATCGTCTTTACAGGCTTTTATTTCCTGCAGGCAAACAATGTCCGCCGGATGGGTAGCCAGCCAATCTACAAAGCCCTTATTAATAGCAGCACGGATACCATTGACGTTATAAGAAATGATGCGCATGAATTATCATTTTGAGGGAGCGAAAATATTGTAAACTGCAATGCGGATAGCCCGTTTGCTTTAAAATACCGAAATTTGAAGCATGGCAATGACGAGAGAAGAGATATTAACAGCCATTAAAGATAAAGTATTAAGCATAGTGCCCGATGCAAGGGTAATGCTCTTTGGCAGCCGCGCCCGTGGCGACTGGCATGAAGAAAGCGACTGGGATATTCTGGTGCTGACGGAGCAGGAAGTGACGGATGAATTAGATGATAAGGTATTTAAAGCTGTTTATCCGATAAGTTTTAAAATTTTTTCTGTCATACAAACAGTAGTAGCTAATGTAAACGACTGGGAGCAACATCCTGGCTGGTACTCCTTATGGCTCTCCACAAAAGATGACCTCGTAACATTATGAGTAGAAAAGAAGAACTAATACAATTAGAACTGCAGCATGCAAATATTGCAATTGCAGAAGCCGAACTTTTGATGCAGAATAGTTTTTATAACGGAGCAGTTAGCCGCATGTTTTATGCCTGCTATCACGCAACATTGGCATTGCTTTTAACTAAGAATATAGCGCCAAAAACACATAAAGGTACTCTAGCAGAGTTGAATAAACATTTTGTATTGTTTGGCAATTTTGATGAAAGACAGTCAGAATTCTATGGCAATTTGCTTCAACAAAGAATGAAAAGTGATTACAACAGTATCATATCCATGACTAAAGAAAAAGCAGAGCAGTTAATGCTCTCCGCCAATGAATACATCGGCTACATCACTTCCCTTCTCACAGCACCCTAAACACCGGATAACGCAAATACTCCGGCTCCATATAAGGCGAGTGCCGGAATACATAATCCAGTTGAGCTTCAGCATTGTTAGCAAATGCAGCATCTCCTTTTTTCTTTGCTTCTAAAGCCGCCTTTACATCAGGATGCGTTTGTAAATAATTAGTAGCAGTCCCTTCAAATACATAATCAGAAAAGCCCTCTTTTTGTCCCAGTATTGCATCAAAGAAGTTCCAGGTAAAATAGCTGTCTTCCGCCGTTGGTTCCAGCATTTCTACTATAAAACGGTTAGCTGTTTGATTCAATGGAATATAGTAATCGCCTTTACGGAAATGAATGGGATCTGTATGTGTGGAAGTGACAACATTACTGTTCAAATGATGTCCTTCAAATGGGCGTGGCAGTGCCTTGTAGTCTTCTATTGTATACCACTCTACATCAATGGTGCTATCATGTGCAATGGGCTTCATTTGCACGCCGTTAGCCTTTAGCCTGTCAATTACTTTCCACCAGCCCTGCGGGATAATGTAGGCTGTAGGCTTGTTTACAAATACATCTGCTTTATACTCATTGTAAAAAGGGATAGTTTTAGTAAATGGTTTACTTCTATCGTAAAATAAGACCTGTAAGCCGGAAACATCACTCGTCCTCTTTCCTGCTTCATAGCCTTTAAATACAATCTGCGAAGGTTGTGTGCTATCCACTTTCCAATGGAGTGGAAATTGGGTTTGTGTCCTTAGTTTTTCCTTTGCCTCCTCCCTTAGTTGGATGATGGTTTTACTATTCGCTGCTGTAAATTCTATAAAGCTCTTCATCAGGGCTACGGTTGCCTCCACCCGTTGCTTAAAGGGCTTAAGCATGTGGGTTTCGGGCATAAAGGCAAAGGTGCTCCAGAGTGCTGCATAGCCGCTGCTATAGCGTGGACTATCCCAAAATTCCGTCCAGCCAACATCGGGTGTATTATCACCAAAATGGTTGACATAAGGCACCAGATCGTATCCTTTTTGTTTCATTAGCTGGTAAACAGCAGGCTCCAGTGTCTTGTTCAGGTATTCACCTAAAGCTCCTCCTAATTTGTTGTGCTGAGAACTGAGCAGTGTAATAATATGCTGGTAATCGGCGCCATTACTTACATGGTTGTCTATTTGTATGTCAGGGTCAAGCAGGTGAAATATCCTGGTGAATGCCAGTGCATCCTTTGAATCGCATTTAATAAAGTCCCGGTTCAGGTCCAGGTTTTGCGAGTTGCCACGAAAGCCGAATGCTTCCGGCCCGTTCTGGTCAACACGGTAGTTCTCGCTTCTGTTTAAACAACCTCCGATATTATACACCGGAATAAGCGCCAGCACCACATTACCCGGCAGCTTATATTTACCTTCCACAATATCCCTTACCAGCAGCATACTGGCGTCTATACCGTCCGGCTCTCCGGGATGAATTCCATTGTTGATAAAGATGATGCTCTTACCCTTTACTCTTAGTGATGCTACATTGAAATCCTTATCACTGCTTACCATAATCAAATGCAGCGGAAAGCCTGCATCAGTAGTGTCCATAGCTTTCATGCTAATGATTGGGGATGCTGCATCCAATTGATGCCACCAGTCTATGATCTGGAAATAAGTAGGCGTTTTGGTGCCGCCTGATTGTTCAAATAATGTAGTGGTATGTTGTGCCTGGGATGAAATAAAAAAGATAATGAAAAACAACAGAAATGAACAGCGCATTCGGAGTAGTTTTTGTAAAAGTATAGCAGACGGTTATAGTTATAACAAATAGTTACATCTGCCTGATAAAGACTGCTATTAAGTTTGTGGTTTGTTTAGATTGGCACTATATGAAAGAATCAGAGCGTATTATTCCTGCAAAAGAACATGTATACTTAGATGGCCCACACAGCCGTGGTTATGAGTTTGTTTTTCTCCTGAAAGTAATGTGGCAGCTTTTCACAGGCATCCGGAAATTGTATTTCGAAAATCCCTGCATTACGGTGTTTGGTTCAGCACGTTTTAAGGAAGATCATCCCTATTACATAGCAGCCCGCGAGTTTGGTAAGCGCATTGCACAGCTTGGCTTTAGCACCATGACAGGGGGTGGCCCAGGCGTTATGGAAGCTGCTAACCGCGGTGCGTTTGAAAATGGCGGTAACTCCATTGGCTGCAATATTGTATTGCCGCACGAGCAAAAAGAAAATCCATACCTGCATAAGTCTATCACATTCGATTATTTCTTTGTCCGCAAAACCCTGCTCATTAAGTACTCTTATGCATTCATTATTATGCCTGGTGGTTTTGGAACAATGGATGAGTTTTTTCAAACCATCACCTTAATTCAAACTAAGACGCTTACGCAGTTTCCAATTGTGTTGTACGGAAAGGAATATTATGCCCCCTTGATGCAAACCATACAGGAAATGGCAAATAAAGGCACTATTTCACCTGCAGATCTGAACCTTGTACTGCTCACCGATGATATTGATGAAGCTATGAGTCATATCCGCAATTATATCACAACCAACTATAGGATAGTACCACGCAAACGCTTTTGGTGGCTGTTTGAGAATGGACGACGTGCATAAGGCAGGGAAAGTACACAGTTGAAGCAGACTGCAGAGTGTATTGTTAAAACAGCAATCATAATTCAAAAGGAATATATCCATTTTAGAAATGCTACTGTTTCATTATTACCATTGTGGGGAAGCCTTTAGTTATAAGAAGCTATTGAGTAGTAATCATTGTCACCTTTGATCGTTTTCAAATAAGCTGTAGATGCTGACCTGCCGCTCTCCAGGTGATAGCAGAACAGACACACTTTACTATAGTTAAACATTAGCCAGCAGCATACCTGAAGTCCTTGCCACAATGTAAGATTGACTTGCAGATCAGCATTGTCTAAAATAGCATTTACCTCCTCTTGCCGGTAGCATGGTGTTCCTTTTGTCATATAACTTTTCACTATTAATCGGTTATTATCATTTTGTTTGAACATTACAAACCAAATGGAGGGGTCTTAGTTAAAGCAATGTAAATGCCATTATTGTCTTGCATTGATTGCCAATATCTTACAAACTCCAGCTTGTAGAATACAGTCCCAAATATGGAAACAACGGGGTAAAATGAGACTATGGATTTAAGATTTAGATGCATAAAGTAATATCTGTAACGGGTACAAGAGGGCTATCAAAGCCGACGGCAAACTTATAACAAATTCCTGTCTCTTCCTTATTAAAATTACACCTGCGCCTACCTGAATAATTCTGTCCTCGCCATCTTTGCACTTCCAACCTCCTACCTATAAGCGCCGTATTAAAGCCGTATCTGAGCCTTATATACTTCGTTCATTTTCCCACTCTTCAGTATAGCTGAGGTTATAACAAGTGTCAAGAGTAATCTATTACAGCAGGTGGGTGCAAGAAGGTTAAACCCCCTGAAAAGCACTAAACGAGAAGACACATTGTTTAGTCAGCCTGTGAGTGTTGCAGTGGCAAGCTATACTTTATATCCGATTGAAACAGGCAGGCTCATAAAAAGCTGCGAGATGTAGGGGGCAAGATAAGGAGGAGATACGACGCAGATACGGCTGAGATACGGCGCAGATACGACGGAGATAGGGAGGAGGTTCGGTATAAGTTAGGTATATGTTAGGTATATGTTAGGTATAAGTTAGGTATAGCTCACAAAGAAAGGATATAATGTCCACGCGAGGTGATCCTCCGGATGAATGTAGGTAACGTCTTTGGATGATGGTTGTATAGAAGCTAATTTCTGACCTCCGGTACGCCCCTCTGCGGTATAGTAAAGTGCAAGCGCATGGTTCTTATTTGTTTTTTGCAACTGTAGCAATTCTTTCAAGGGTATTTTCATGGCACTGTTGTTGTCTTGTGCATTGGCAAAGCTCCACTGCTTTACCGTATTACCGTTTTCATCCTTTAGAGCAATGCTTCTGTTATTGCCTATTCCGTCAGGCATCTGGCATTGATAGTAGTAGATAGTCAATGTTTCATTTGCATCCACTGCGCTGATAGGCAGGCTTTGCAGGTCTAAAGGCTTGTTTACATAACGTTCGTAAATGAGCTTTTTACCAAGGAAAATCTTGTAATAATCCAATCCGGCTTTTGCGGAACTCATGAATGCAGTAAGCGCAATAAATAGAAATAAGCAGGTCTTAAGTAGCCTTTTTCTTACAGGTAAGTGTTGCATAACAGTATGTTTTTATGGTGAACAAATGATTACGATAACAAAGTAAAATAAGGCTGCAAGCAATATCTAATCTGTTTGACCAATTACATTTACCACTTGACGTACTGCATCAACATAATTTCTACCTTTATAAGGCTTTGCATTTCGTCATGTCAACAGTGCATTTGGTATAAAACACAACAGGTAAAGCCTCTTAGTTTACTACATTTAAATATGCGATTCTTTTGGAAATACAAGCTGGACCATGTGATATTCTGGGTTACTACTATTGCGTTTTATGCCTCAGTAACAAGTGACCTGGTAAGCAAAGCCGGCTTCTTTCAATACAGTCTTAACCTTATTGTACGCAATAGCTTGCTAATGCTTATTTGCTATAGTAATGTGTACTATTGTTTTCCGCAGTTTTTCAAAAAGGGTAAGTATGCCTGGTATGCTTTATCTGTAACAGGTTGTTTGTTGCTTTATACTATACTTAAAAACATACATGATGCCTGGCTGCATAGCTACGTTTTGGGCGATCCCCAAAAGCAATCCATTTTCTATAACAGTTTTTATAACTTCTCTATTGGCTTATTTTACTTATCGTTTACACTGGCGCTGGCATTGAGTAAAAACTGGTATAAGCAACAACAATTATTACAAAAAGTACAGATAGAAAAATTAGAAACAGAGCTGCGCTATCTAAGGGCACAAATGAATCCGCATTTCCTGTTCAATTCTATTAATACTATTTATTTCCAGATTGATAAAAACAATGTAGAAGCCCGTGGAATCTTTACAAAAGTTTTCAGAGTTGCTGCGATACCAATTATATGAATGTAATGAGGAGGCTATAGCCATTGAAAAGGAAATTGAATATTTGAAGAGCTACATTGATCTGCAACGTCTGCGTAAGAAGAAGAACTATAATATTCATTTTGAGACAAGCGATGACGTGCAGCATTTTACTATTGCGCCGTTATTGCTTATTGCTTTTGTAGAAAACGCTTTTAAACATGTATCTAATTTCACCGGTAAAGACAACTACATACAAGTACAACTGCACCGGCAAAACGGGTGTATATTATTTGATGTTATCAATACTAAGAGCAACCATGCGGTAATAGATGCAGAAGGAATAGGGCTAAAGAATGTAAAGCGAAGGCTGGAGCTGTTGTACGGAAACAAGTACAACTTACAGATAAACAATGAGCCAGACTTGTATGCTGTCCATTTAAAACTACAGGTACCATGAAAGTTAAATGTATAGTAGTAGACGATGAGCCACTGGCTCAAAAGGGGTTGGAAGAATACATTAAAGAAGTGCCATTTCTGGAGTTGACAGCCATTTGTGATAATGCGGTGCAGGCTTACCCGTTACTACACAAGGGGCAAGTGGATCTTTTACTTCTGGATATAGAGATGCCGGAATTATCAGGCATTGATCTTTTAAGATCACTTCACCAACCACCGGCTGTTATATTTACCACTGCTTATCCTGAATATGCACTACAGGGCTATGAGCTGGATGTTATTGATTACCTGGTTAAACCTTTTTCCTTTACCCGGTTTCTAAAAGCAGTTACAAAGGCAAGGGACTTTATAGCAGAAAAGAATAACCGCGCTACTGCTATTAATGAAGGAAAGGACTTCTTCTTTTTAAAAGTGAATCACCAGATAGAAAGAATATACTACAACGATATCCAGTTTATTGAGGCATTGCAAAACTATGTTGCCATTCATCTTACAGACAGAAAGATAGTGAGTTACATGACCATATCCAATATGGAGAAGCAGTTACCTGCGCCAATGTTTATGCGCATACACAAGTCGTATATTGTAGCGCTTAACAAGATTGATAAGATTGATAAGAATAAAGTTATTATTCATGGTCAGCACTTGCCGGTAAGCCGAACTGTTAAGGAGCAATTGATGCATGTGGTAGAGGAAAGACTTATGAAACGGTAGTTTAAGTTACCTTGTTATTCTTAATACATCGTACATACTACATCTAACATAATACATTATAACTGTATTATTCTACTCCCCTGTATAATCTATTGCGATTTTGGCGTTGTGGGTAGAGCTGGAGCTGATATTTAATTCAAACTGCTGAGTACCTGCTTTAATGCGCATTAAGGCGGTGTTGGGGGGTACAGAGCCTTCACTTTCCGAAATGAGAATAAACTCATGGTGGCGGTTGGCAGTAGTTGCCTCTATCGTAAATGTAATGGCTTTATGCGTGAGTATCTGATTATTGATAATGACCTTGCCATTGTAGTACACCGAAACCGCATCACCGTCAATTTGCCCTTCATCAAACAGTTGAACAACAATGTGCGGTGAGCTTACCTGGTAAGTAGTTACGAGATTAGTTGCGCGTTGGGTAATGGCAGCCGGGATTGTATCTTTCACAGGTGTAGCAGTTGTTTGAGTATTGGGTGGCAAGTATTTATTAGGGTCGAAATGGATGCTCATGCTGTCGCCCAGCAGTTTTGGAAAATACTTCAAAGAGTCCTTGCGGGAAGTTGCTGGGTGCCCCGTATGCTTAGACCGCCTGCTATCTTGTGCACAGGCGATAGACAGACTGGTAGTAACGCTTAAGAATATCAATAGTAGAAATTTCATTGCTGGTTAATAGTTGCGAAAAATAAGGTAAAACATTCTTGATTGCAATATCTATATTGCAAAAAAATTTGCTTGCCTGCATATGCCGGTATTGTTGAATTACTTCATTAAAAATAAAAGCTACTAATTACTATGAAAGACAAGCTGTTCATGTTGCTGCTATGCGCCTTATTGCTAACTGCTGCACAAGCCCAGTCATCAAAGCAAAAGGAATACTACCAGATCACGGTGTATCATTTCAAAGACACTATGCAGGAAAGACTTATTGATGACTACCTGGAACATGCCTTAGTGCCCGCACTGCACAGCATGAATATAAAAACAGTAGGGGTATTTAAATCATTGAAAAATGATACGGTTACAGATAAGACCATGTATGTGCTGATGCCGGTAAAATCGCTGAATGATGTAGCTGATATTGCCTCCAAATTAGTCACTCAAATGAGTTCTAATACAGCTTACCTACAGGCCGGCAGCCAGTACCTGAATGCGCCGTATGATACGGCTCCTTACACCAGGATGGAAACTATTTTGTTGCAGGCATTTCCATTGGCGCCGCAAATGCAATTGCCGAAGTTAAACAGCCCCCACAAAGACCGTGTGTATGAACTGCGCAGCTATGAAGGTGCTACTGAAAAACTACATGCCAGCAAGATAAAGATGTTTAATACCGGAGATGAGGTAGGCTTCTTTAAAAAATTAAACTTTAATTCGGTATTCTATGCTGAAGTGCTGTCTGGCAGCCGCATGCCCAATCTCATGTATATGACTACCTTTGAGAATATGCCTGACAGAGAAACACACTGGAAGGCATTTGGAGACAGTCCCGAATTCAAGAAGCTTATTAGCTACGCCGGAGTACCAGCATAATGTATCTAAAGCAGATATTAACTTCTTGCGCCCGACAGATTATTCAGATATTTAGGGATACTCTTTTGGTATAAATACAAAAAAGTGTCTGCAGTGGAAACCATTCCTCTGCAGACACTTTTATTTTAAACAGACTTTACTCTTCGCCTTCTTTACCGCTTTCCTTATAGTTCTCCACCGCTTCTTTAGGCACATTTATTTCACTGGTGCCTTCTTTACCCGGCTCGTTTTGCTTTGTTACATTCGCGGGCGGATCTTCAGTAGCACCTTTCTGCTCTTGTTTCTGTGCATTATTCTGCTGAGATTGATTTGCTGCCATAGTGTGTATGTTTTAGGTAAAAAGATATAACGCAAATGATGCGCCAGCCATTTGCTATGAAGTTTACAGATGATGGTTGATAGAATGACAGGGGAAAAAGAATCCTTTTCACCCCGGAGAATCTCTGCGAAACCTCTGTCCTCTTCACATCTCTACGGTGAAAGAAAATGGAGGTGCCATACTTTACACCACTATCGGCAGGTAAAAATAAAAAGTAGAGCCTTTGCTGACCTCGCTTTCTACAATTATGTTACTCTTGTGCAGTTGAACAATTTCTTTGATGAGGTATAAGCCAATACCCAGCCCGGATGCCTGATGGGCAACATCTTTTACACGGTAATATTTGTCAAATACATACTTTAGCTCTTCGGCAGGAATGCCAATGCCAAAGTCCTGTACACTTATTTTTACCTCTGGCTCTTTGTGCGGTTTCTCCACCCGGAGAATAACCTCCTTTGCACCAGGGGAATATTTACAACCATTGTTCAGCAAATTAATAATAACCTGTTGTATGCGCTGTGCATCTACCAACACGCGGATATCCTTATCCGCATCAAAGATGAGGCTGATGACGATGCTTGGGATAATTCATGGCAGTTAACTCTATGCATTCCTGTACCAGGTCGTATAAGTTAGCAGGGGCTAAATGCAAATGAAGTTGTCCTGTTTGGATGCGAGACACATCGAGCAGACTGCTTACGAGGAACTGCATATTGTTGACCGCTTTTGTACACCGGTCTATAATAATGGAAAAAAGCGGGTCAGCTCTTTCTTTTTTAATGATTTGAATATACCCTTTCAGGCTTGATATAGGTGTTTTCAATTCATGGCTGGCTACGCTGATAAACTCATCTTTTTTGCTTTGTACTTCTTTCTGCTCCTGTATATTGGTGCAGGAACCAAAGAACTTCAAAACAGAGGTGTTATCGTTGGTATAAGGTACCGCCCTTACGAGATGCCAGATGTAATTGCCAGATGCATTTTTAAGCCGTATTTCCACTTCAAAAAAAGAGCCTTGCATTATAGCATTTATCCATTTCCTGAAGCATCGTACTTTATCTGACGGATGAATTTTTTTTAGTACCAGCCGTTGGTTAAAGTCTTTGGAAGAAAGATTGAAGTATTCGTAGAAGCGCTTGTTGGCATACTCAATCACCCCTTCGGGAGTAGCGGTGAAAATAATATCGGGTGTAAGATCCGCCAAGAGTTCAAACCGTTTCTTTTCGTTATCGGCTTCTTTCTTGGCATTCAACAGCTCCGATTCATACTTCTTACGGTCGGTAATGTCGAAAATAGTAACGTTGACAGCACGCATATTTCCACGGGGATCTTTTACTACAACTGCATTCACCAGGGCAGGGAAAGTAGAATTGTCAGCCCTCCTGATGTCAAAATTGATTTCGTTGGCAAAGCCCTGCATTTTAAGCAGGGGCATATACACCATTTCGTAGTATATAGCGCCACCTTTGGAGAGCAGGTCGGTAAAGCTTTTCTTGTACAGAATGTCAAATTCCTTATCCTGCAGCCAATTGCACAAGGTGCGGTTGATCTTGATAATCGTACCATCGGGGTGAAACGATAAATAACCGCAGGGTGCATTTTTATAGAGCTCATCTGTATTGATGAGCGACGCTAAAAACTCTTTATTTAACTCGAGCAAACTACTATCTAATTGGTTCTCCAAAATAGTATTATATAAAAGATTTGATGGCATTAATGGTTTCCTCCGGTGCACTCATGTGGGGGCAATGTCCTTTTGCTTTCATTAAGATCAATGTATTGCCGGGCGTATTTTCCTGCATGTAATATCCTACTTCCTGCGGGGCAATAATATCATCGGAGCATTGCAAGGTTAGACTCTCAACTTTTAAGCCAGACAAATCTTTTCGGTTATCGGAGAAGAAAGTAACGCGGGCAAACTGCCTGGCAATCTCGGGGTCTGTAGCACAAAAGCTGTTGGTCAGTTCTTCGCCCAGTGCAGGATGGTTGCTATTGCCCATAATTGCAGGTGCGAGGGCTCTGCTCCAGCCGAGGTAATTACTGTCCATGATCTCGAAAAGTTTCTCCAAATCTTCCTGTTCAAAACCGCCATTGTATCCCTCATCATTGAGATAGCGGGGGGATGGCCCTAAAAACACCAGTTTTTTAAAGTATTCGGGCTTTTCTTTAGCAGCCAGTAAGCCTATCATACTGCTTACGGAGTGCCCTACAAAAATGATCTCTCTTAGGTGAAGTTCTTCGCAAATATCAAGAATATCCTGTGCATAGCCCTGCAGCGTGCTGTAGCGTGCTTTATCATAAGCCGAGAGGTCGGACTTGCCGGCACCTACATAGTCAAATAGAACGATTGTATAATCGGGTGTAAAGGCATCGAGGATATAGCGCCAGGCATTTTGGTCGCAGCCAAAGCCATGTGCAAACAGCATTACTTCGCTGCCATTACCAACGATAGTTACATTATTTCGTTTCATTACATCCTTCATAATACTACTTCATTTTTGCTGATAGATAAATGCAGCTAAACAAATATAACGGATTAAAAACAAAGTTGGAAATGGAGCCCCAGCCCTAAAGGGAGCCATGAGCGGGCAAGGCGTTTATAGGGCGTTACTAAAGAGTTAATAAAGGTGAGATAAGGAGGAAGTTCGGTATAAGTTCAGTATAACTTCGGTGTAAGTTCAGTATAAGTTAGGTATAGCTTCGAAAGCTTTAATATTGAGAAAGGGTGTTTGGAGGATAGGTAAGCGTATTAGGAGAGTAAAACAATATTATTAACGAGCACAGTATGCATGAACAGGTAATCGTAATTCTCTATTTATCTGCTAGTATAAATTCTCCTTTTGTTAGCCATGAAATGCCGAAAGAAGTGAGTGCTAAAAATTCAAGGATTAGTTTAGGTTTAATAAAATTGATCCAGTCGTAAATGGGAGAACTATCAACGATAGGAATACCAATGACAGAAACAAGCATAATAATACCGCAAATTTTATACACACGATTTCTTTTCTTTTTCTCTGGCGTCCTATTACCTGCGCTTTTTGTAAATAGAAAGAAGGACATGAAAGCCAGAATAGTAAAGAATAAGGCTGCAGTTATATAATGCAGTTTGCTTATCATATCACTTTTACCGCTTACTTCTGATGTTGGGAAAAATGCTATTCCTAATGCGAATATGCCTGCTGATCTGCTTGCAATAGCATCCAGCTTTGTATAGCCATTATACGAAAGAAGGAACATTGAAATGCCACATATAATACCCACCAGCCCATTACGCATACTGGTATAATAATAGGCGCTTACAGAAGGCAGAATATGTGTAGTATGGTCAAGTATAAAAGAACCAAGTACAAGAACGGGGACTAACGAAATACCAAGCAGCCCTATCAGCTTACGAAGCGTCAAATAAGATATGACTAAAGAATCGGGAGGAGTTGGTTTGGGGGAAGCCGTTGCCATAGCGTAGTTGGGAGTTGAAATTTATTGTTATTATAAACTTAACTAAAAATACAAAAGTTCATGGGTAAAAACTAATCTTTCAAAAGCTATGAGCTTTGAGCTTTAACTTGTCTCATAAAATATAAGCCGGTGAATATTCACCACATAGGAGCATAGGTACATAGGCTTGACACATAGAATTGAATAGAATTGAACTGATTTGAATTACTACATATACCAATAAGGGATTTCTCTTTGAAGCCTTTCTCAAAATCAACACATACCGACTATCTATCATAAAAATTGTGAGACAAGTTAAGGCCTTGAGCAGAGCCTCTATAAATATTATGCACCTGCGGAGTTCTGAGGATGGTGATGTCTTTCTGCCAGAAATATATCGCTCCTCCGGAGCTTTTCGAACTCTGGTAGTTGGATTATAGGATAGCAGGTATCCTTATGTATGTTACCAGACCGGAAATGGTATAAGGAAGCATATAAAAAAGGCAATCTGGTAAGAGATTGCCTTTTTTATATTAATGAGATACAGCTTGGTTAAATATTTACCAGTGGTCCTCTTCTTTTATTATAAGAACCTTCTTTTTGCCTGTAAGAATTGTTAGAACGGTTGTTCCTGTTAACTTCAGGTATAAACCGTTCAGCAGCGCGCACCTGCTTGTAGGGGTGCTCTGCTACTACAGGTATATCTTGTGCAGTAAGGCGAACAATATCCTTTAAATAAGCCTTTTCTTCCCTGTCACAAAATGAAAGTGCTACGCCGCTTGCACCTGCACGCCCGGTACGACCAATGCGGTGTACGTAGGTTTCCGGTACATTAGGCAGATCGAAATTGATAACGTGTGTGAGGTTGTCTACATCAATACCGCGAGCCGCAATATCGGTAGCCACCAATACTTTTAACTTGCCGCTTTTAAAGTTGAGTAATGCACGTTGCCTTGCATTCTGCAGCTTATCGCCATGGATAGCATCAGCTTTAATGTTAGCGTTGTTCAGTGCTTTGGCTAAACGGTCGGCGCCATGCTTGGTACGCGCAAACACCAGTGAGCGTGTAATATTCTTTTCCTGTAAAAGATGTTCCAGCAAAGACTGCTTGTCCTTCTTATCAACCATATACACCGATTGGTCAATGGTTTCTACCGTAGAAGAAACAGGCGTTACCTCTATCTGCACCGGCTGTTGCAGCAGTGCATTGGCGAGCTGCTGGATCTGCGGCGGCATGGTAGCAGAGAAAAATAAGGTTTGCTTTTGCTTAGGTAAGATGCGGATGAGCTTCTTTACATCGTTGATAAAGCCCATGTCCAGCATACGGTCTGCCTCGTCCAGTACAAACATTTCGAGGTAATCTAAGTGTACATGCCCCTGATCTATAAGATCGAGCAGGCGACCTGGAGTAGCAATGAGTATATCCACGCCATTCCTGATAGATAGAACCTGCTGTGTCTGCGGCACGCCGCCGAATATTACTTCGTGCTTTAAACCTGTATGCCTGCCATACGCTGTGAAGCTTTCATCTATCTGCACTGCCAGTTCCCTGGTGGGTGTGAGTATCAACCCGCGTGTATAGTGATAGCCTTTGGTTATTTTATCTTTAGAGAGTAACTGCAACATGGGTATTGCAAAAGCGGCTGTTTTGCCGGTACCGGTTTGGGCGCAGCCCAAAATATCTTTACCCTGCAGGGCTACCGGTATAGCTTGTTGCTGTATGGGAGTTGGTGAAGTGTAACCTTCTGTCTTAAGTGCCTTTAGTATGGGTTCAATAAGACCTAATTGTTCAAATGTCAAAATGATAATAAATTAAATGTCAAAAATATCAACGCCTAACCTAGTATATTGGAGTATAAAGAAAGCGTTGCGGTTGTTTTGTAAATGCTCATCATCCTTGTTTACCTGATGAAGTTGGAGAAGAATATAATCGGGTAAGTATGGCGGAGTAAATAACAATGCAAATATATACATTTATATGATAAGGATTTGTAAAAGAATGAAATTAGATATTAAAGAGTACTTAAATCATTTTTGATGAGCCCACCGGGGCTCCTAAACCGGCTTTTAAAACTAAATATTTTAAAGTGAGATTGGAGTGGTAAGTATTAATGAACAGAAAGTAAGACTTTAAAAAGGTCAGCTCTTTATAGTATTGAGCTTACAAACCAAGCAGTGCTACTCTCACTGCTTTCGAAATTTGACAGTTTGTAAGCTCATCTTATCAGACTACTTCTTTTTTCCTTTCTTGAGTTCGCTTTCAGACTTTATTACTTTATCGCCGTCTTTTTGTTCTATTGTATAGGCGGGTTCTTCTTTGCTGGCTTTTCTTTTGACTTCTGTGCCTTTGATCTTTTTTGCGACGGGCTTATCATGCTTTTCTACAACTTTCCCTTCAGCTTCGGATTTGCCCCACTCCCAATGAACAGTATCGCCTTTTTTCATAGTGTTTTTAGGTTATGTTTCCAAAACCGTGCCTTGGTAAAATGGGGTTTCCTTTGATGGAAGGAAATTGATGGTCAGATCCATTCACTTATTTGACGCGAATACTTTTAGTTGTGAGACATTAACTGATAAAGGAAGAGTCACATGCGCCTAAATTAAATGACTTAAAAGAAGTGCGGACAGAAATAGCTCATGTTGTTGGTGATGAGGTTGCTGCTTTCTCTGATTCCCATGCCTGCGGCTTCTCCACCAATCAACCAGCTACCGAGTACAGGTGTCATGCCATTGAACTTTGGGATATCAAAATACTCCTGGAACAGGAAACCTTCTTCACCGTATTCGCCTTTGGTTACGTCGGCTACCTGCCCGTTGTTGATGATGGTAATATTGGCTCCTTCCCTGCTGAATACGGGCTTTTTTACATAGTTCTTTGTGATGGGCTTGCCAAACTCACATGGCAGTATGTAGGGAGAATCGGGGAACAGTTGATAGAGATACTTTAGCAGCATTTTATTGCTGAGGATGGCTTTGTAAGCAGGCTCTACCCAAAAGCATTCATCTTTGGTGTTAACCAGGGCCGGACCAAACTCTTCATGGAACATCCATTCGTAAGGGTATAGCTTAAAGATGTTTTTTATCAACTCGCCTGATCTTGTGGCGAATTGGTTATTCCTGTTGAGTCCAAGGTCTTCTATATAGATAAAGTCGTTTTGTATGCCTGCCTGATCCGCAATGTCCTGCATGTACTTGACCGTAATAAAGTCTTCCTGGCTATTGTTTACGCAGGAAAAGAACAGCTTGCCGGGGTGGAAATAAGGCTTACATACTTTCATATGTGCCACCAGCTTTTCGTGTACCGAATTGAACTGGTCTTTCTTGCTGTTGTATTCCTGCAGCCAGTACCATTGTATCACACTTGCTTCAAATAAAGAGGTGGGTGTATCGGCATTAAACTCCAGCAGCTTGATGTCATCACCATTATAGGCTAAATCCAAACGCCCATAAAAGGACATTAGATCTTCATTCCAGGACCATTTGATCAATTCGGCATATTGCTTTGGAATGAAGAACTCATCCCACAGGTCGTTGTCTATTACATACTGCACTACTTTGAGGCACATGTCGAAGATCTCAGCCGTAGCGCTTTCTATATTGTCTATTTCTTTTGCAGTGAACTGGTAAGCTGCCTCTTCGTTGTAATAGCCTTTGTAGTAAACAAAGCCTTGTTCGCGAACTTTTGCTTCCCAGTTGTTGCGGGGAACTACATTGATTCTTTGCATTCCATTGTGTTTTGTGTGATTATTCGCCTACGGATGAATGTGCTGACTCTCCAAAGCCGCCGGTCCTTACGGAGGGTGTGTAGGATGGTGAAGCTATATCGCTATAGGAAGCGCCGTTGTACCTGCCGGGATTGATCCTATTGTTATAAATGGGATACCAGGAGCCATTATAATAACGATAGTGATTATTATTGACTGTAGTGTCTTTGGATTGTCCGTCGGGTTGGTTGCCGGATATCCATTCATCGTCAGGGTTGTTGCAAGCTACTAATGCTGCTGCGAAGACAGTGGTTAGTAGGATTGCTTTTGATCTTTTCATATATTGAAGATAGGTGCTGCCTTGATTATACTTATAAAGGCAGTATTAATTCTTGTATAAGAGTTGGTTTTTGATTTGAGTTGTTGATGTAAAGATAATAGCTGGGGAATATTGCTACATACTGGTAGTGCTTTTTCTAATTTTATTTTAAGTGCTGGTGTACATTTACAGCCTTCTCTGCATACAATCTACGGCAAGTACTTTTTACCCCAGTTTTTTACACGGATACAAAGATCAAAAGATCGTCTAAGGATATAAGATTTGGTAGGCTTAGATAAGGAGGAGATAAGGAGGGTAGTATAGCATGGCTTCCCATGAACTATCCATGGCTTTACATGGATTTGTATGACTTTGATAAGGAAGGAGACGAGATGGGCTTTAGTACCTTATTGATATAAACAGTAGGTTGAGAAACCTGCTATTATCTTTTACTTCGAGGTGCGCTGCGCTAACACCGGGAATAGCGTGGAATGCTTGGATATTAGGTGAACTGCTTGATAATTATAAAACAGTTTTGCTGGTAAATACCTAACTTTCTGCTGATAAAGTACAACCCTATGAGTGAGTTAGCTTTACAATTGATAGAAGAGAATAAACGTACTAAAGAAACCTTTTTGGATTTGGGTAATTGCGGGCTTGAAAATGAGTTGCCTGAGGAGCTTTTTGGGTGTGTTTGGTTGGAAGAATTGAATCTTACTTCTTCCTACTACGATGCAAATGAATCATTAATTCAATCAAAAAATAAAGGAGGTGGGAATTTTTTAGATAGTCTTCATGCTGTTGGCTTTGCCTCATTGAGTTACCTGAAAAGGCTATATTTAAACGAGTTAAGAATTAGAGACATATCTTTTTTAGAGAAGCTTACCAACTTACAGTATTTAGACTTAAGCAAGAACCAGATTTCTGATATTTCTTTTTTAGAAAAGCTTACCAGCCTAAATTCTTTAAACTTAGTGTTAACCTGATCGATCAGTTTGATAAAAAGTTATTAAACAGTCTACCTAATCTAACTAGGTTAAATTTGTATGGGAATGTGATTAGTAATGTCCCCCCCCAAATTTATAATCAGGAGAATTGTCTCACTGATTTAAAAAACTATTTTAAGGATCAGAAAAAAGAAAGCTTGCTGGTGTATGAGTCAAAAGTCATCTTAGTTGGTAATGGGCGTGTAGGTAAGACCAGCCTTGTAAAAAGGCTATTGGATAATTCATTTAATCCTGATGAGTCCTCTACACATGCTATCCAGTTAAGCGAAAAGCAATTGCCGGAACTGGCAGATGACAGAGGATTGCAGAGAATACAACTAAATATCTGGGATTTTGGAGGTCAGGATATTTATCATGCCGCGCATCGGTTTTTTATGCGTACACATGCCTTGTTTATATTAGTTTGGGATATGAAAACAGAACAAATGCCCCAACAGACTGAAAATCTGGTCGGTAAAATGATAATATATAAAAATCATCCACTACTTTATTGGCTTGGTTATATTAAAACACAAAGTAACAATAGTCCTGTTGTTGTGGTACAAAGCAAAATGGACGATGATGGGAAACAGGAACCTAAATTAGCTGATGAAGAGAAAAGAGAATATAATGTATGGAAAACCGTCTCTGTAGAATCGAGCAAAAGTGTAGCTAATGGCTTTAAGGAGTTGGAGGATGTTATGGGAGAACTAATAGCTGAACAGGTACAGAAAAGTTGTATTGAAATACCTGCCCGAATGGGACCGGGTACGAACAAAAATGTCAGAAATGCAAAAAGGGGAAGTTAAGCAAATTCCCCTAACTGAATTTGAACAGGTGTGCACAGAAGAAGGATTGGATCCCAGTTCCACACATACGTTATTAAATTACCTGCATAATTCTGGTGTGTTCTTTTATCAAGAAACCATTTTTAATAACCAGATTGTGATTGACCAAAAATGGGCGATAGATGCAGTATATACACTTTTTAACAGAGCTGGCAATTTTGCAAGGATACACAATAGTGGATACTTTGAGGGAATGGATTTGCAGGAAGCTTGGAATACTTATTCACTGGAAGAGCAACAGATCTTTATCAGTTTTATGAAACAATGTGAGATATGTTTTGAGGTTGACGAGCAAGAAGCCCAGAAAAAAAAATACTCCATTTTATGAGAGAAAATTTATTGCCCCACAGCTTTTGCCAGAAGAAAAGCCGGAAAATGAAATTGCCTTAGCCTTTGAGGAAAGAGAAGGCTGCTACTTCAAATACAAGCATCGTTTTTTTAATGCTGCCCTTATCCAGCGATTTATTGTGCGTACCGGATTCCTATCTAACATCAATTACATGTGGAAGGAAGGTATATTAATAAAGACAAGTTAAGGGACAGCTATGGTAGAGGCTTACTAAAAGAATGGATTGCTGATAAGAATAAAAGGAATGGGCTATACAAATTTGCTTACTAAAATAAGAAACGAGCTAAATGAAATCAACTGGGATGAACAAAACATCATAGAAAGTGTTTAATGGACGGGCAAACTTTTGTTTTGCTGGAGAGCTTAAGAAATTGCCCTATACAAAATGAAGCAGTGCAGGCAGAAAACGGAACTTGGGTTAAAATTGTTGACTACCGAATATTTTTACATCCGGACGAACAAATAAGATTTGATGTAAGAAAAGATAAACAGCTTATGCAACCTCAAAAGGACAGTACATCCACCATTTACTTCTCGTATGCCTGGCGTGATAGTACGAATGAAGACAGAGAGCAATTTGTTGAAGGAAATTAATAATAGCCTGAAGAAGGATGTAAATAGCAAATACAAAGCAGTAAGAGATAAAAAGAAGATCTGCCTTATAAAGGCTCTATTTCTGAATTCATGAAAGAGATTGGGAGGGGGGATATTGTGGTTGTTGCTATAAGTATTAAGTATTTGAAATCGATTTATTGTATGGATGAGTTGTATGAACTATATCGAAATTCGAGATTGGAGAAAGAGGAGTTGTTGAAGAAGATATTCCCGGTGCGGGTGGAGAATATTGACTTGAAAGAGCCTAAGGTGATTGGGGAGTATATAAAACACTGGAAGCAAATGAAAGATGAATGGGCAGAGCTTGTAACTACATATTCAGAAGATATTTCACCTGAACAGCAGGAGCAATATAATAAAATAAAGAAGATAGCTGCGGAGATTTGGTGCTTTTTGGATGTTGGCTGATATTAATTCATTAAGTACAGCACTACTGGCGGAGGATGATTTTGCTGAGATAAAAAGAGCTATCGGGCAAAGGATGGAGGAAGCGGAGTGGGTAGATAAAGAATGGTAGGTTTAAAAGCAGTGGAGGGAGAGAAAAGGCTGTAGAATCGCTCGTTAAAATGATATTGTCCCGCAGCAATAAATGCAGATAAACTTTAGACCTCTTCATTTTAGAGATATGGAACAGTTGGGGTTTTACCTATGGGTAAGAATGATTTCTTACAGCCGCGGGTCTGAGCCAGGCTGCAGAGGCTGGGAGTTGAAGACCCCACGGGGACGTCATTTATGCTGCAAGGGCTGTGAGTGGAAGTGCCAGGGCGACATGAAGGGTGCTATGGCAGCAAAGGATATGAATCGTGCCTACGGCACTCTGGTGTGTTGGTGTGTTTGCATTAATCAACGGGTTAAAACCCGTTGCTACAGATGTTTCGAGCCTATGGCTCTGGTCAATACAGGAAAGTAGTTGTATTAACTACTTTTGGGGCGAGTGTATAGATATCTCCTCACTTCCCCAGCCGCTCACTCAAATCATTAATTAGCTCCTCGCCTTTCCTAATCTCTTCCTTTAATTGCGCTTCATCAAATGTCTTCTCCATATTCAGTGTTTGCAGATGCGCATCCAGTGCAGCCAGCTTACTCTTTATAGTTGCATCAGCAGATCTTGCAGCAAGCTCCCGGAGTATGCGGATCTTTTCGTAATCCACAATACCCTCTCTCAGCTTTTCAAAACGAATACAACTGTTGCCACCGGGATACACCAAATAACAATCACCGGCAGCCCAGGAGCCATAACGTGCATCGCGCATAGGATCGGCGGGCCAGGAATCATACGCCCAGCGGAGAAAGCCATTATAGCCATGTGCCAAAGCATACCAGCTTATCCATCGCCCTTCAACAGGCGGAGAGAATACAAAGGTGTTGGGCTTTGCAGGGCCACAGGCAACATAATAGGTAGTGGTTTGACCTCTTCCTGCCCGCTCCCTTACCTGCTCCATATTGGCTTCGTTGCCGTACAGGAAACAATAATCCGTTAATAAAGTATCTAACTGCTGATGCCAGTTGCCAGCGTAGGTTATCTTCCAGTCTTTGGAGTGCGCCTTTACCACTTTTATAGCAGCCAGCGTTTGCTCCATGGGGTTCTCATTAATGCCGATATAGGTTTTGTTGAACCAGCCTTTCTTTTCCAAATGCGCACGCAGGTCGGTGAGGAAGATATTCCAGTTGTACTTAAAAGTATCTGAAGTGGGCTGCCATTGTTCGTAGATATAATTACCGGTAGCTTCATCCATGTAGCGGAATCTGTCTCCCCATGGAAGCGGTGTATAGATAGTAATAGCCTTATCAATACCCATGCTCATAGCAAGTGTTACGTACTGGTCGAAGATATTGTAATCAAATTTCCATGAACCATTTCTCTGTTTTATCCATTCTATCATGCCTCCTTCTATAGCATATTCGTTATCGCCCCAGGGAGAATGTATCGCATACGTGGTGATATAAGTTCCGCCTGCATCGGCATACAATTGCATATGCTTTCTCAGTAAAGCTTTGTGCTCATCGCTCCAGGGTTTTACACCATAATAGTCTGCAATCACCCAGGGATTTTGCCATAGGTCCAGCCGGTAATGCCAGTCGTGTGGCTTAGGTAGTGTTTGATTTTGTACTTTGACTTTTACATTCAATGTAGTATGTGCATTTTTAGCATGCACTTCAATAGTTCCGGTATAGGTTCCTGGTGCTGCATCTGAAGGAATGTTTAGAGGAAACCCACACCGGCCTTGCTGTTTTGCCGGGTACATCAAAACGATCAAATGCTTCAAACCGGTCCGGCAATAAAAAGCCGTTCTTATAAGTGGATCCGTTACAATCCGGCTCTTTAGAACCATAAGGGAAATTGCTAAGTACATAACACACCTTATGAAGCTGTATATTCCCTTTACTTAACAATTGTCCTTTTTCATTTGTAAGATCATGCAGTGTAAATCTTACCTGCTGCAGCGTATCCGCAGACCATACTACTATTTGTGCATTCAGCCGCTCCCCTTTCCAGCCGGTTGCCTGCCATATAGCAGATTCACTTGTAATTGAAGGCACTTCTTTCCGGAAGTACAATTCATCTTCGCTACCAAATGCTACATGCATGCCCGCTGTAGTAGTTGTCCATGCCTGCGGGTTAGTACAAACATCATCATCATATTCAGGAATATAATGTGCAGGTCCGGTGGAGGGTAATATTGTTGAATCAATCTGCCCTTTATAAACCTGCGCAACAGCAGCCAGTGTACATAAGAGATTAAAGAAGAGAAAAGCAACTGTTTTTTTCATTGTACATATTTAGGCAATTATTGCAAAGAGACAAAATGAGAATAAACATCTTACGCAGAGATCGACATTACTAGAGGCTTTATTCATCATCTAATTTCAAACCATACTTACTACATTGTTGCATAAATATGTTTTAACTACAGTAAATCTGTTTAGGGTGCTGTTTAGATGGTAAGCAGTTTAGGTGCAATCTCTTATAGATAGTTCTTGTTTTTACCTTTTTTCTTGATAAAAAAGGTAACCAAAAAATATGAATGGAATGGATATCTTTTTAATGGTATTCATGAAATCGCTTCGCTAGTTCAAGGCAGACATGATCGCTCCGCGCATTTATCTCGTGCATAATTATTTTTAATGGTCTCGATGAGACTTCGTGTTTGCCGGGCCAGCGCCGCCCCATTGCCTAAGGGGCAGCTTTATTACCGGGTGGCACTGTTGGGCTAACATGGTGCTACTTGTTAATTGACAGGTATTTAATGATTAGGTTGGTTGCCTTTGGCCTTACACTTTAAACAGCGGAGGCATACTTAGCAGAGATTGGAAAGGGGGATACGTAGCTCATTGCAGATTAGAGCATTTGTTTTTTCTAGTGGGGAGAATATTCTTTTGGTTAGCTTCTATTAGGGAAGCTTAATTTATTTGATAGCAGATGTTTATTGTAACCTTATATAGTTGACAGTGTACTTACCTCCATCCGGTATTAATAAGTAACTTTCCAAATCATATCATCAAAACCAATCCATATGTCAACAGCCCCCGACCTGCAGCGTTTCGTTGCTGCTCAGCAGAGAGACTATGATATTGCATTAGCAGAAATCAAACAAGGTAGAAAAAGAAGCCACTGGATGTGGTATATCTTTCCGCAAATACAAGGTTTAGGCTTCAGCGAAACATCGAGATATTATGCTATAATAAACAAAGAAGAAGCCATCGCCTATTTAAAACACCCATTGCTGGGTGTAAGACTTATCAATATTTGCCATGCTCTGCTTCAGTTCCCGGAGAAAAGTGCATCCAGCATATTCGGTTACCCGGATGATATAAAACTAAAGTCGTCCATGACGCTATTTGCTTCTCTGCCTGATGCCGACCCGGTGTTCCAGGCTGTATTAAATAAATTCTTTAATGGAACAAAAGATGAGACAACAATGAGAATACTAAAGCCCCCAACCCCTAAAGGGGAATAGGACTGATACGCAGCAGATAGACAGTTACTGAGGAGTTGCATAGGCGGAAATAGGGAGGAGATTCGGTATAACTTCAGTATAAGTTCAGTATAAGTTAGGTATAACTTAGTATGTTGTAACATTACATATGTTTTAGTTTAGAACAAGTCTATTGGGGTGCTGTGAACACAGCAGATGTTTTAAGTACAAGTTCTTACAGATAGTTGTTGTTAACTTTTACCTTATCTTTTCATGATAGGCATTGGAAGAAAAGGAAACCAAAAAATTATGAATAGAATAATGATTATTCAATGGTATTCATGAGATCGCTTCGCTAAGTTCAAGCACGGCATGATCGCTCCGCGCATCCGTGCTGGCCAGCGCCGCCCCATTGCCCAAGGTGCAGCATCATGGTTGTATGTTCTGTTGGGCTAACATGGTGCTGCTTGTTAATGGACAGGTATTTAATGAACAGGTTGGTTGCCTTTGGCCTTACACTTTGAACAACGGAGGCATACTTAGCAGCGATTGGAAAGGTGGATACGTAGCTCATTGCAGGTTAGAGCATTTATTTTTTCCAGTGGGGGAGGATACTCTTCTGGTTAGCTTCTATTAGGGAAGCTTCATTTATTTGATAGTAGATGTTTATTGTACATTTATTTAATTGACAGTGTAGTTAGGTATAGCTTGTTGTCCTAATATTGGGAAGGGTAGATTTAGGAAGTTACGGTATACAAATTAGGTACGATCTTGCTTACAGCCAAGGCAGGTTTGGGGAATACTGTTTACGATATAAAATGTACGGTTTGGCAGTAGGGACAGGTCTCGACCTGTCCCTACTGCCAAATTAAATTAGAGCTAACGAATTCGTTAGACGCACTTAATGGCATGAAGACTGTAGCTTAACAAAACTAAAAAACATTATGGACGGAACGATAAGAGCAAACATTAAACGGGGCATGCTGGTAAATATTGTTCTTAAAAAAGACCAGCGGACCGGCACGCTTACAGAAGGTATTGTAAAAGATATATTGACCAGTTCACCCACGCACCACCGGGGAATAAAAGTGCGTTTGGAAGACGGACAAATCGGGCGGGTACAGGAAATACTGGAAGAGTAAATTATTATCTACCTTTTGCTATCAATAAAATCATAATCACTACCCATGCCAGCATCCAAAGACCGCTTATATAAAGACGTAGCGTTCTTAACCTCTTTACAGCCTCCAAGAAACTACTTGAACAAAGATTCTTTAGAAAAGGTTTGTTATTACCTCAAGAAAGAATTTATGTTGATGGGAGCAACACCAGAAGAACAGACATGGAAAGCGGAGGGCACCCCATACAAAAACATTATTGCATCTTACAATACAGATAAGAAGAGGAGGCTGATAGCAGGAGCCCATTATGATGTTGCCGGCAACCAGCCCGGAGCAGATGATAATGCCAGTGCAGTAGCAGGTTTGTTAGAGACTGCAAGAATGGTCTTTACCAACAAACCTACATTGGACTACCGCATAGACTTTGTAGCCTACTGCCTGGAAGAGCCTCCCTTTTTTGGTACCGATTACATGGGCAGTTATGTGCATGCAAAGTCTTTACACGACAGCAAGGCTGAAGTAATAGGTATGATCAGCTATGAAATGATCGGTTATTTTTCAGACAAGCCCAACTCCCAGCCATTCCCCTCCCCTGACCTGGCAAAGCTATATCCGCATGTAGCTAATTTTATTATCGTGGTGGGTATTGATACCTATACAGCATTTAACAACAAGGTGTACCAGTTAATGAAGCAGGATGCGGCGATAGATGTTCAGATCATCAACTTCCCCTCTTCTCATGCGCAGGCAGGGTTAGCAGGCTTGTCTGACCAGAGTAGTTACTGGCGATTCAATTATCCTGCATTAATGATCAATGATACGGCATTTGTACGCAATCCTAATTACCACCAAAAGACAGATACGATAGATACGCTGGATTTTGATAAAATGACAGCGGTGGTGGATAGTGCTTACAGGGCAGTAGTTAATATGGGGTAAATACTTTGACTGATTCAGTCGTACATTTACTGATACCATTATTCACAAATCAATACTAAAAGCGTCTTATGGCTGGCAATCATCTCCGCATGCTCATTCTACAACACCTCGCTTATGAGGATGCAGGCAATATTTACACCTGGGCATCTGACAACAATTGTAGTGTTACCAGCTTGCTTGTACCTGAGCATGAGGGAGATTTCCCTTCATTGCATTCGTTTGATATAGTGGTTATCTTAGGTGGAACAATGGGCGTGTATGAAGAGGATATTTACCCCTGGATGAAAAAGGAAAAAGCATTTATCGGGCAAGCCATTGATGCAGATAAATGGGTGATTGGCATTTGCCTTGGCGCACAACTGTTAGCAGCAACATTGGGCAGTAAGGTATATCCGCATCAGCAAAAGGAGATTGGCTTTTTCCCGGTGTATAAAACCGCTGCAGGAAAGGAAGAAGATGTATTAAAACACGTGCCGGATGAGTGGACTGTATTCCATTGGCATGGTGATACATTTGATATGCCGGCTGGCGCACAGCACTTGTTCTATTCGCAAGCCTGCACCAATCAAGCCTTTCGTAAAGGCAAATGCTGGGGGTTCCAGTTTCACCCTGAAGTAAATGCAATGCTGCTGGACAATATGATCATGGGTGAAGAGGATGAGTTGAAAAAGGATACTTATGTACAGACGGCTGCTGAGATAAGTAATGCAGCTATACAGCATAACCATGCAGTGCATTTTCATGCCATCTTAGACAGTATTATTAAAGAATAATCATTCAGCATTTTGTAGCTTGGAGCTTGTTCTAAATATTTGCGTATCTTTTCATCACTAAAAAGCTATTATATGAACCAGGAGGATACTATTGAAAAAGTGGAAGAATTTACTGATAAGTATGTTTATGATTTGCCGAAGCTTACTGTTGTGGAGTATGTGGTATTGGCGGTGGTGTGCTTTTGGATATTGAGGAAGTTGGGGTGAGGGAGACCGCTGCACGAGAAGGAAATGAGGCTTATTTATGAGGCTTAAAACTTCTTTCGGCCTCTGATAATCCGACCGAAAGAAAGGCTCGCACTTTATCTACATTCTTGTTTGTCACGCCTTGACTTTCCAGCTCATTCAAATCAGCAAGGCAAAGAGCAGAGTAATGTATTCCCTGTTTAGTTATCTTTGTTTTTAAATATTCATATATACTTAATGCCTCATCATACTTACCTTGAAAAAGGAGAGCGTGAGCAAGATTCTTCTTAGGTGATAATAGAGTTGTATCTAATCTTAATACATTGTTTGCTGTCAATTCGGATTCTTTGATTTAGAAACAAACAATAAATACCAGGAACATAAATTATAGTAAAGGATTAAATTTGTTTTAATGTCTCCATGCGTTTTAGCTAGTTCATTTAGATCTTTTTCTACTACATTAAATTTAAGTTCTATAGATCCTGTAAATACTTTTTCTTTCAAAGAATCTAATATGTTTAAATAAAGAAACAATAAATTATTCCCGGTTTGGATGACATCATTTGTATACTTCTCGGGATTAGACTTCATCAATTTCTTTCTGGTATTAAATGATGCAAAAAGTAGTTTCTCCGATGGTAAATACTTCTTGATGCCAATATATAAAATACCAAGACTAGTTTGGGTCAGTGCAACCTCTGATTCATACAAATCTGGATTGCTCTTTGATAATCGTTCTTTATCTTCTAAAGCATCAACATAAGCCTCTTCAGCTTTTATAAAGTCTTTCTTCTTCCAGTAGATATTACCAATATTGTTCTCGGCATTCGCCAGATTTGGTTCATAAGGCTGTGGATTGGTATTGATTAATCGCTTATAAATTTCTATTGCTGTTGAGTATGCTATTTCAGACTTTGAAATATTGTTGATATTCTCATATAAAATACCGAGATTGTACTGCACCCCTGCAATTTCAGGATCGTCAGTTTCGGGATTCTCCTGAGATAATCGCATGTAGGTATTTAAAGCTTCGAGGTAAGCAGCTTCAGCATTTGCAAAGTCTTTCTTTAGACTGTAAAGGTTACCAAGATCATTTTGCATCAAAGCAAAATTAGGCTCATATGTCTGAGCATCAGCTTTAACTAAACGTTTGTAAATTCTTGTTCCTTCTAAAAGTGCTTCCTCTGCTTTTGAGGTATCTTTCTTGTCATTATAGATGTTTCCCAAATTCATTTGTGTAGATGCATAAATAGGTTCATATGTAAATGGATTATTCTTTACTAAACGCCTATAAATCTTTAATGCTTCCAAGCAGGCTGCTTCAGCTCTTGTATAATCTTTTTTTGTCCAATATAAATTACCAAGATTGCTTTGAGTCTTAGCAACTAAGGGTTCATAGATTTGTGGATTCTCGTTAGCTAATCGTTTTCTTATTTCCAGGGCTTCAAGAAATGCTGCTTCACCTTTTGTAAAATCATTGTTGATACTATATAAATTACCGAGATTATTCTCCGTCTCAGCAAGAAAAGGTTCATAAGCTTGTGGGTTAGTTATAACCAAACTTTTTCTTATTTCCAATGCTTCTAAGTAGAATGTTTCAGCATTTTTAAAGTCGTTCTTTTTCCTGTATAAAGTACCAATATTATTTAGTATGTCTGAAACAATCGGGTTGTAAACATCTGGAATATCTTTAGCTAAATTTCTGAATATTTCTAATGCTTCTAAATAAGCTCTTTCAGATTTTATAAAATCATTCTTATCGTTGTATAAAATGCCAAGCTCATTTTGTGTTGTTGCGATTAGTGGCTCATATCTACGAGGATTTAACTTGGATTGCTTTCTATAAAGGTCTAAAGCTTTTAAAAAATGCTTAATAGCTTTATCACGCTGATTAAGCCAGGCAAGAAAACTTGCATAATCATACAAATAATCAGCATTAGAAGAATCAAGTTTTACCAATAATTCATAACAAACTGAAGCACTATCAAACTGATAAAGTGTCGTATTTAAATCTGCTTTAAATTGTAACGCTTGTGCGACATCTTGTGTTCGTTGGCGTTGTATGGAGTCTCTGTTAGTAACCTCTTTTCTTAGAAGAGCCACTTTCTCTCTTTCCTGCAGAATTTGGTAAACCATATTTGCCAGATCAACCTCATTCAATATCAATAAAGCAGAATCAAAATTGCCTCTCTGAAATATTCCAAAAGCTTCTCTGAAAAGCGAAGAGGCATCATCTAAGTTTATAGGTGCGTATCTGTTAGCTAACTCCTGCGCCTGCTCCTCGATCTTTGTTCTTTGTTCTTCTAAATTACCCAATTCTTCCTCTAACTGTTTAATACTATTTACATTTTCAGTGCTAGTAGTTCTTAACGCTGCCAACTCATTATTCTTACTTTTAATCAGATCTTCCAGTCTTTTCTCCGAGGCTGTCTTTCCTACCTTATAAATTTGTTTACGGTAATCTGCTATTCTTTCCTTTGAAGCCATACTAATCTTTACTAAGTCTGTTTGACCGGTTATGGCGGAAAGTGCATCAATATTTACCACCTCTAAGTCAGAGTTAAACTTATTAACATGAAAAGAAACAGAAGTCTTTTCCGGAACTCCTACATATACAAGCCTAAATTGTCCTAAGTCATTTGTTAATGCTGGTTGCGCTTTATCAAAGTTATCTTCGACCTGAGCATTGGATACATACTGTTGCTTTCCAGTTTCAGTCTCGCTATTCTGAATAGATATTATACCCCTTACTTCACTCTGCTGACCACTTGCATTTAAACAATAAATGATAGATAATAGAAGTATCAGACCCCTCATATGAACATCTTGAAATATTGAAAGATTACACTATTGCTTTTCCAGTATTATGGGTAATGATTCTCCAATTTGTGGCGTAGCTGGTTCTGATTTAGTTTTAAATCCCTTTTTTATAACCCATACCTTATAGCTTTCTCTCTGTAATGAGTCTGGTATAGTAATACTAAACCATCCTGTACTATCGCTAGTCGTTGGAGGCACATTATCTACCTGAACAATCACTCCTGATAAAGGAGCTTCATTATACAAAACTTTTCCTTGCACTTTACTAATCCCTTGTAATGCAACTGCTAAATCAATTTTACCATTAGGCTCAATTATATAGTTAGAGTCTGGGGAAAGGGGTTTATATGGTTCAGAAAAATCAATATCGAGCTTGACTGTATCACCTGAATGAAGATTTTGGAAAAAAGCCTGTCCCATTTCATTGATCGGTTTAGGGATTGGTTCTCCGGCTAGGTACATAATCACTTTTGCTTTTTTCTTAAAATATCTTATCCTGCTTACCTGTTTTATCATGCACTAATACTGTGATTGTTGTTTTATTAAAAGATAGAGAGCACTCATCTGGTTTAAATGTTCCTATGGGATCAATAATAAACAAAGCAAATGGTAACCCTACACTGCCATATAATACAATATTAAAATTTTTAATAGGAAACTTAACTTTGCTTTTTTCTGCGCTTTTAGCAAATAACAATGCAAAACCCACACCTGTTAGAGTATATATACCAAATTGTAGACTTTTGGTCGGACATTTATAAATAATAACGAGGACTATAGCTGCAACAATAAAAAGAATACCTATCCATTTTAAAACACTAGCCAATTTAAATCTTGGTCTTGGGTTATTTGGTTGATTTGCTTGATTCAAATGTCAACAATTAATTATTTAAAATTAAAATCAATCAGCTAATAAAAAACATAATAAATTACTATGTTTATTATTTCCCTTATAAAGTGAAGCTGATGTATTTATTTCCGAGGCTACACTATTTTCAGTTCTTGTGATCAGGGTATAGGTCTACCGCTTCTCTTATTGATGGGCTTGCTTATTACAGAGGTTAACTACCGAATACAAGCCCAATAGAAAATGCACCACTTTATCAACCATAAATAACATCATCATCGTACATCACACATCTAATATCTAACATAAAGTCACTCCCCCACAAACCACCCCACAATAGCAGGTCCCCAATAGTATTTGGTAAAGTAATACGTCCCCACCACCAAAAAGAAAGTCATGCCCAACAACAAAAGGGAAGAAAACACATTCAGTAAAGGAACAGGTTTACGGGTACCCTTTCGACGGATAAACACTTCTGCTACCAGTAAATTGGGGAGATAAAAGAAAAAGCACATGACTCTGTCAAATGGGCCGTGCATATTATGGTAATGCCCTAATCCATCTGCAAGGAGCAGCCAAAAACCATAATCCATACGGTACAGCCAGGAGCCAATAGCCAGTGCATACAAGCGTAATGCCCATGCACGGTGTTGCTCTATTCGCCCTGCAGCAGCGTGGCGGTAGGTTTCTATCCCTGCCACCAGCATCAGCACACCATAGAGGGCAAAACCAATATTCATCACTGTACCTCCTATAGTATCTTTTACAGCTATAAATACCAATCCACCTATGGCAGCAAGCAAACACGCTACCACATAAATGCGCCCTACCCACTTATGAAAAGCGGAATAACGGACCCGGATAGCTTCAATCAACTGGATGCTGCCCAGCATCAGGATAATACCACCCATCGCGAAGTGCAAACCCATACCCGAAGTAGAGGCAGCAGCCCCTTGCTGGTACAATCCCGGCAACACCTCATTCCATTTCTCCATATTGCCCTTGTACAAAGCAGCAGCATAAAAAGTGAGAATATATAGTCCAAACAATCCGGCACTTATCCATACGGTAGTTACCAGCAAAATACTCGTCGAGCGCAGCAGCCAGGTGCTCAGCTTTGCGGCTTTACTATACCTGGCTGGATAGGTAATAGTGGTTGTATCAGTTTCTATCATATAAGGGTGTTTAATGGTATAATAAATAGGGTAATATTGGTATCAACCAGCATAACTCTGTAATAATATTACAATGAAGTCATAATACTATAAATTTAGGATATACGATTTAGGAATTAGGATTTGGGAGAAATAGTCCATTGTATATTTACAGCTTTCTTACCACATAGGAGCATAGGGACATAAGGAATACACACATAGTTTATGACATATGTGAATTACTGTTTCTACAGGTTGATCATGACATTAGCTGCTGCCAAAGACTGCTGTTTATCCCTGTTTTTTACCCCAACCATAACAAAAAGACGTAGGATGAGCGAAGGTCACAGATTCTCCACAGGATCCTTCGGGCTTAGGAGATATACGGCGCAGATAGGGCGCAGGTACGGCGGAGATATGGAGGAGGTGGGGCGCAGGCAGGATGGATCCAGGCTTTAGTAGCCCTATACTTAAAGGTTGGCAGTTGCCAATAACTACTAATGGACTCCCTCTTAACCCTACTTCAACTTTAGGCAACGGGCATCTTTCCTCTGTGCCTCTCTGTGTCTTCGTACCTCTGTGGTTCAACAAACCGCTGTATCTTTAACCCACAATATCCCTACTGCACAACAAACAAAAGCACTATTTAATGAGCAACAGATCACCGGTCTCCCATACATCCGTCATCAAAGTAAACCGTGCAGGCACGCACCAGATGGATGATTGGCTGGCGGCCGAAGAGCCGCTGGAAATACGGCTCTCCTTTGGCGCTTTATCCCAAAGAAAGCAGCAAAGCATTTCTGTAACCATGCGCACTCCGGGCAATGACTTTGAACTCGCTACCGGCTTCCTCTTTACCGAAGGAATCATACACGGAGCAGCAGATATCCTAAGCATTAAGCATTGCAACGGTACGCACGAAAATGTAGTACGTGTAGAACTAAAAGAAGATGTACCGGTGGATATAGGCAAGTTGGAAAGGAACTTCTATACTACCTCCAGTTGTGGCGTTTGCGGAAAGTCTTCTATAGAAGCAGTAAGGACCGTATGCCGCCTGCCCCATACCGCCAATGATACAATGCAGTTCTCATCCCATATCATTCATACCTTGCCGGCAGTGTTGCGCAGCAGGCAAAGCGTTTTCGATAGCACCGGAGGCTTACATGCCTGCGCCTTGTTTGATACATCAGGCAGCTTAGTTTTAACGCGTGAAGATGTGGGGCGGCACAATGCATTGGACAAACTAATTGGCGCAGCACTTGCACAGTCTTTATTTCCTTTGGATAAATATTTACTATTGCTAAGTGGGAGGGCAAGCTTTGAGCTGATACAAAAAGCGTGGATGGCAGGTATTAAAATAGTTGCTGCAGTAGGCGCACCATCCAGTCTGGCAGTGCAAATGGCAGAAGAGACAGGAATGACGCTGATTGGCTTTTTGAGAAATGAGGCATTCAATATTTATTCAGGTGAACAAAGAATAATGATCCCGGCTTATGAAAATTCGTATTAGAGGCAACTCCGTTCGTATAAGGCTCTCCAAACCGGAAGTAGACCTGTTTGCAAAAGAAGGCTATGTGGAAGAAAGAACAGAGTTTGTAAGCAGCAGTTTGGTGTATGCTGTAAAAAGCGCAGCAGGTGAAACCCTGTCTGCCGACTTTGTCAATGGAAACCTCACCTTATATGTCCCCGCAAATATGCTGCAACAGTGGGCATCTACCGATCTGGTAGGAATGGATTATAACATGCCACTCCCTAACGGCAGGCAGTTATACCTGTTGATAGAAAAAGACTTTAAATGTATAGATGCTGATGTAACAGAAGATCAGTCTGACATGTATGAAAATCCTTTAAAAGCTTGCTAAGTATGAATAACGAAGAACTGGAGCAACCCAATGCCGAGAACCCCGAAGCATTTACCGGCGACTTAAAGACAGACAAACCGATGAAAGTGGCTGCCGGTGTAGAAGCAGTATATCATGCCGCACAGCATGTATTTGGTGAAATGGGAGTAAAGCGCGGACTCGCAGCCATGCTGATGCTCAACCAGAAAGGGGGCTATGATTGCCCGTCCTGCGCCTGGCCCGACCCGGATGATGACCGTTCCGGCGTTGCAGAGTATTGCGAGAATGGGGCGAAAGCAGTTGCCGACGAAGCAACCACTAAAGCCCTGTATCCAGACTTCTTTGCGCAGCATTCAGTAAAGGAGTTATCGGAGCTGGATGATTATCATATCGGCAAGAATGGTCGCATAGCACAGCCTATGTACTTGCCGGAGGGTGCTACCAATTACGAGCCCATTAGTTGGGATGATGCATTCAAGAAAATAGCAGATCATCTAAACAAACTTGCAAGCCCTAACGAAGCTATCTTTTATACTTCCGGACGCACCAGTAACGAAGCGGCTTACTTGTACCAGCTATTCGCAAAAGAATACGGCACTAACAATCTACCCGATTGTTCCAATATGTGCCACGAGTCCACTTCCCTCGCACTGGCACAGGCAGTAGGCATTGGTAAAGCCTCTGTAAAGCTGGAGGATTTCTACGAAGCGGAAGTGATCATGATCATTGGCCAAAACCCCGGCACTAATCACCCGCGCATGCTAACGGCTTTGCAAAAAGGAAGGTCTAATGGTGCTACTATTATCTCTGTGAATCCCTTGCACGAAACAGGGCTGATAGGCTTCAGCAATCCGCAAAAGCTGAAAGGAGTATTAGGCATCGGCACTAAACTAACAGACATATATCTACAGGTTAAAATAAACGGCGACCAAGCTTTACTCAAGGCCCTTGAATACTTACTCCTGGAAGAGGAAGAAAAAGCACCGGGAACTGTCTTTGACCTCCACTTTATAAAGGAACATACGGCAGGCTACGAGGAGTTTAAAGCACAGATTAAGAAATACAGCTTAGACAGCCTTGTTGCTGCCTGCGGTGTGCCTTTGGAACAAATAAAAGAAGTAGCGGATGTTTTAAAAGCCAAAAGCAAGATCATTATCTGCTGGGCAATGGGCATTACCCAGCACAAGAATGCAGTAGGTACTATATGGGAAATCCTCAACCTGCTTTTACTAAAAGGTAGCATTGGTAAGCCCGGTGCTGGCACCTGTCCTGTTCGCGGACACAGCAATGTACAGGGCGACCGCACAGTTGGTATATTCGAGAAGCCACCTGAGGCTTTACTCAACCAGATACAAAAAGTGTATGGTTTTGACCCGCCCAGAGAACACGGCTATGATGTGGTCAATGCTATTCGTGCCATGCATGAAGGAAAGGCAAAAGTATTCTTTGCCATGGGTGGCAATTTCCTCTCTGCTACTCCCGATACCAACTACACAGCCGCGGCATTAAGGAAGTGTAATCTTACTGTTCAAGTTTCTACCAAGCTCAACCGCAGCCACCTGGTTCATGGCAAAGAAGCGATCATACTACCGTGCCTTGGTCGTTCAGACAAAGACGAGCATGATGGCATAGTGCAGTTTGTCTCCTGTGAGAATTCTACCGGTGTAGTACAAATGTCAAAAGGTATTTTAAAGCCGGTATCAGACGATCTGCTGAGCGAGCCAGTAATTGTTTGCAGGTTAGCCAAAGCCACTTTAGGCAGCAGGTCGGTAATAGACTGGGATAAGTATGAAAGGAATTACGATAACATACGTGATGATATAGAAAAAGTTGTCAATGGCTTTGACAACTATAACGAAAGGGTAAGGCAGAAAGGAGGATTCTATTTGCCAAATGGCAGCCGTACACGCAAGTTTGATACACCGAATGGCAAAGCAAACTTCACCGTTACTGAGTTGCATGTCCCTGTACTAAAGAAGGATGAATTGCTTAATGATGACCATCCGCAGCCATGACCAGTTTAATACGACCATATATGGATATGAAGACCGTTACCGTGGTATTCACAAAGAAAGGCGGGTAGTGTTTATGAACAAGCAAGATATTGCAAAGGCTAATCTAAAGGCGGGTGATGTGGTAGACATCTGCAGTAATTATGATAGTGTGGAACGCACCGCCTATAAGTTTATTGTTGTGGAATACGATATACCTGAGCAATGCATCGCTACTTATTTTCCCGAAACGAATGTATTAGTCCCTATTGGCTCCGTAGCAGATGCCAGCAACCAGCCAGCATCCAAATCAGTAATAGTAAAGGTTAGAAAGCACCAGGGAGTAATGTAAAGTACATGAGTAAAGTATCAGTTGAATGAGTTTATAAAGCTACTTTCCCCTGAGGAAGAAGTATGGATTTTAAGTCCACTTGTTGCTAAAGCGCTTCCGAAGGTCATTGTCACTGTTACAGACTTCTTGGGAGACTCTCCGCAGACCCGCAGGTTTTCCGAAGTACACAGACTTTCCGCAGAATCCTTGGGGCTTGGGAGATATCACAGAGGCAGTGGCCTTAGGATAGTAGAAATCCTGGGATGCGAGACTCTGCGCCACAAGCGTCATCACGCCTGTGGCACCACAGGTTCTGCTGTATGTTTAAACACCACACAATACCTGCTGCCAAAGACTCCTCTTTACGCCTGGGTTTAACCCCGCTATACAAAAAAGACGTAAGATATACGGCTTAGATACGGCTCAGGTACGGCTTAGATATGGAGGAGACAGGGAGAAGGTACTGCTTTAGCATGGCTTTACCATGAACTATCCATGGCTTTGACAGGGCTTTACTATGGCTTTGACAGGGAGAAGGTACCCCGATACATATAGCTAACCTGTGTATTGAGCTAAAGTCCGGACCAAAAACAGGCTGCTCACCCCACCCTGTAAGGTGGGATAATGCAGAAAGTCAGTATAATACAGGAATGCCCCTTCTTCCCTAATAAAAGAGAGTATTCGTCTGTGCCTCTGCCCCACATTGTTTAAAGTGTGCATCTTTATTGCTGAGCGATGTGTGGGCTAAGAAAGGTGTTGTGCGTGATCATTTCTGTTACCACACCCATTTATTGTGACCATACAATTCTAAATATCACCTATTGACAGACTGTATTTCAGCAGCAATTAAAACGCACTTTTCAGTTTTGACTTTTGAAAGGCTACAATTTATTGATATGTTTGCTGACAACTATTTCAAGGTAAATAGACAAATAACTAACGAGGTAATGTTTAAAAGATATAATAAGTGGTACAATAATCTGACACCTTCAAAACAATTAACAGTTGCATTTATTCTTAATTGGTTCGTCTGGCTGATTGGCTGGTTGTTTGGTGACAACATCTTTTTTGACGAACCTCATTCATGGGGTTATCATATTTTTCATGCGACCTGGATGGCCTTTTTTATGACCATTTTCTCTAATTGGACATCAATGAAAGCGTTGTTCAAGACTGACAATGGCAATAATGCAACAAGACGTGCACATAACTGACAAGCCTTTAACTACAGTTATGCCAACTACGCAAAACAAAAGGTTTTCTGCTATGCTGACTGACGGCAACATTACGTATGCAAGAGGCAGCTTTGTACCACCTTATGGTTTAATCAGTACGGATTGGAAGAAAGACAATAACCAATTTGATTTAGCAGTGTACATTCCTGTAAATACCTCAGCTGATATTTACCTACGGCCTAAGGCAACATCTGCTATTTATGTGAACGGTACATTGTGGAAGAGTAAGGTGGCAATCAAAAATGAAACAGCAGTAATAGCAGTGAGCTCGGGTGAGTACAGGTTTGTGGTAAAGTAGGTTGAACGGAGCAGCAAAAAGGATGTTGCTTACTTATTCTTTATTGCCGAATCAGGCATAATCGCATTACTATCATTTACCGGAGGAGTTTTAATAATACTGCTACTATCCATATTCTGGGGATGTACTACGGGCATGGAATCAGTAGTTGCCGGAGTACCCACTGTATCCGTGTTTCCGTGAGTTGTGCTGCCGGTACACCTGCTGGCAAGAACTGCTAACAGCATGATGGATAAGGCACCAAAAAGCTTTTTCATTGCAATGTTTGACTCTTTTGAAATGTAGTACCGTCAATTTCGTACCAAATAATAACCGGGACAAGCATTTTGCCCCTGTCGCCCACCTGCAAGTCATTAAGTCAGGCATTTTTGTTTAGATTTTAAAGAAACACGCCAATGGGCGAGATGAAATATTTATAAAGGAGACAAAATCAAGTGAATAATTCAAACCCTAAAAAGGAGTGACATAATATTGTTGTAAAAACAGCATCCCTTAGCTTAATAACACGACCATTAATGTTGCAGGGTTCCTCCTCTCTCCGCAACATTAGCATTGAGCTGTATTAACAAAATAAATAGGCGTTAATCAATTATAAATCTTACCTTTAAATTAATCATTTGGGCAGCGCACAACGTAAATAAACATTTCTGAAACGGACTTCTTCCGCTATAAGCTACTTTTTTTACCTCGTTCCTTCCTCAGATCATTATTCATTATTTAATCAAAAACAAGATGAACATTTTTGTCTCCAACCTAAGCTTTCAGGTAGAAAGCAGCGACTTACAAGGATTTTTTACTCCATTTGGAGAAGTAACTTCTTCAAAGGTCATTACCGATCGGGATACTGGCAGAAGCCGTGGTTTTGGTTTTGTAGAAATGCCTGATGATGCTGCGGGCAAGGAAGCTATTAAAGAGCTAAATGGCGCAATGGTAGATGGCAGGGCAATAAAAGTAATGGAAGCCAAGCCGAAGGAGCAATCTAACAAAGGAAGCTCCAGTAAAAGAAAGTTCTTTTAATCATAAGTAAGGGAATATGTTTATTCTCTTACTTACCTGTAAATACAATTTTAGTACAGTCTTCGATTATTTAAGGCCGGCCGATCAACCAGGACATACACTGCAACCTATGTAAATATTTTAAAACACCAGTTTATGCCTATCATTAAAGAGCACCTGTTGGCAAGTGATTATGTCTGGAATAATGATTATAAAAGCACCCGGCTGTCTGAAGGCGCTACCCGTAAGCGCTTTGACAGATTTGATGGTGAATGCATGTTGCATATCATAAATCTTTATGATTGTTGTATAGATAACCTCACAATTGCCCAGGCGCAAAGAATTGAAAGCCTGATACAAAAAGAATTACCGCTTGAAAGTAAAAGCGAAATATCAGTATTACAGTGGCTGAAGGAAAAACATACACAAATTTTTAGTCTTGAGGCTGTATAGCTTGTTATTTGATTGCCTTGTGCTAAAACAACATAGAGGCAATCCTAAAATAAAGACGTAATAAATACCTTACATTAAAACTATGTTATGCAGTTTGCTGTACCCTACAATGGAAAGGAGATGATAATAGATATTATTACGTGGGAAAGCGCCATGAATAACCGTGTAGAATATTACGCAGTATTTGCAGAACAAGAGGAAACGTTTGTAAACTTCGTCAGATGTTCAGGACAGCCCCTTATTACAGAAGTATCTTCTTCAGCAGATCTGCCAACAGAAATTAAAGCTGTTATAAAAGATCATCTCATTTATTGTTTACAACATTCAAAATAAATAATTCAATCAGCTATCAAGGCAGTACACAAAACAGTCTGCCAGGTGAAACGGCAAGTATTGACTTACTAACTGTTATATTATTTATTATATAATATCATTTTATGACAAACGATCAAATTGCACGGTTTCTTAGCCTGGAGACTACAACGAAAGTAATTGATATCCGCTTTAAAAAGCGCCAGGCAATACGCGGCATCTTCGTGCATATGAATGATTTTGACGAACTGAAGTCAAAAAATCTTTGGCGCATTATTAGTGAAGTACATATAGAAGACTGGAAGAAAACGAGGAATATTGCGCTTTCGCGTATTTATAATGGTTCAGACTTTACTAGACTAAAAGCACAATAATTTCCTGGCTGTGATATTATCATATCATTTAGCAGTTTTAATTATTTGTTCAGTATTTTACAATAATCCAGGTTATACAAATAAAAGTAAAATTTATAACTAGTTAAATATATTAAGAAACTATGGGTAGATCGCAACAGTCATATCAGAAGAGGGAGAAGGAAAAACAAAGAATACAGCACCGGCAGGATAAAGCAGAAAAAATGCAGGAACGAAAGGCAAATCCTCAAAAAGGTAAAGACCTTAATGACATGCTGGCGTATTTGGATGAAAACGGAAACATTTCTTCTGTACCGCCAAATCATAAAAATAAAACACCCGGTCAGGAAGATGCGAAGGGATAGTACGATCAAACATGTGGGAACCAGATTCTAAGCACTAATGCCGTTCATATTGGAAACAAGTGCAATAAACAATCTTGCTTTTCTTTGTTCATCATTATACAAAACAAGCAGCCGGGTTTTCACTGCTTCATCTTTTCATTCTGATTTAAAAGTGATCGTTTATCACTCGCCTTTACGTGTGTGCAATTGTAGCATCTTCATACAATTATCATTAAAAAGACTTTATCAGCATAATGTTCAGAACAGTAATTACTGGTACCGGAAGTTATATTCCTACAGAAATAAAAACAAATACACACTTCATCAGGCAACCTTTCTATACAGAAGATAATCAACTGATAGATACTAAACCGGAGATGATCATTGAAAAATTCAGAAAGATAACAGGCATCACAGAAAGGCGTTATGTAAATGAAGGTTTAAATACATCGGATATTGCTGCCATAGCAGCAAAAGAAGCAATTGAAGACAGCGGTATTGATGCAGAAACACTAGACATGATTATCGTTGCACAAAACTTTGGAGATGTGGATGCATGTAGTACTCAATCGGATGCTGTACCAGCACTTGCCAGCAGGGTAAAGCACCAGCTACAAATCAAAAATCCTAAATGCATTGCTTACGATATACTCTTTGGCTGCCCGGGCTGGTTGCAGGGCATCATTCAGGCAGATGCATTCTTTAAAGCAGGCATCGCTACGAAAGTGCTGGTGATAGGTGCAGAAACATTGTCCCGTGTGATAGATGATTTTGACCGCGATAGTATGATTTTTAGTGACGGAGCCGGTGCTACTATTGTAGAGTATAGAGACATAAATGAGAGTGGCATTCTTTCGAGCTGTGCATTAAGTCATTGCCTCGGTGAAGTGAACTATATCTACATGGGAAAGTCCTACGCGCCGGATGCTGATACTGAAACAAAGTACATTAAGATGAAAGGCAGAAAAGTGTATGAATATGCCTTAAAGTATGTGCCGGAAGCTATAAAAGAATGCATAGATAAAAGCGGTGTGCCAATAGAAAATATCAAAAAGGTGTTTATACACCAGGCAAATGAAAAAATGGACGAAGCTATTGTACAGGAATTATATAAACTATACGGTTACAAAGAAGCGCCGGAAGATATTATGCCCATGTGCATTCATTATCTCGGCAATAGCTCTGTAGCCACTGTACCTACCTTATACGATCTCGTGTTGAAAGGAAAAGATAAAGACCATTCTATACAAAAGGGCGACATAGTTGTTTTCGCATCGGTAGGTGCAGGTATGAATATCAATGCTGTTTGTTATAAGTTGTAAATTATGCTTACACTAATCAGATAAAAAGCAGCCGTTCATTCAGCAACCTCTTCCAGCAGTTGATTAGCGAAAGCATAATCTACTTTCCGGTGATAAGTAGTTACTTTATTTTCCATGTTGATTACCGTAAGTATATTGGCAGTTAATATTTCTATACGGTAAACGCCATTCTTTTTACCTTCTGTACCCCAGATTTGCAAATGCCATTGATTGTTAGTGGTAATAATTAAATTATAAGTAGCTCTGGTATATTCACCATAAAGTATAGTTAGCAATTCAGCACCATTTATCAAGTCATCCAGGAATGAAAATCTAAGTATCTCATCAGGAATCCTGTTGTACCACATGCCTACAATATTGTTTGCGTATTCTTTATACTGGATACTTGTTGGCTTGCCGGGCATAATTTTGTATTTAGATTGACAAATGACAAATTTAAAGATAGCATTTATCAAGCCGAAAAACACTCAGACAACATCAAAACTGCACTGGTAATTTAAAATCTCCATTGCACAATTTATAGCCATAACCGAAGGACTTTCTTACTAAAAATAGATAAAAAGTCAACGCCCGGTATTGGAAGAGCCAGCGTTATACCGGACTTATACCGAATCTCCTCCTAATCTCCTTCTTATACCAGATTCAAATAGGTTAGCTAATACCAGTTACTGGTTGCCAGTTGCCGGATATGAGCTGTGAGCTTTGGGCAGTGCATATAATACTACCCAACTGAATATAGTATTATACCAGATTCAACCAGATAGTCTTATAAATAGCTGTGAGCCATGAGCTTTAGGAAGGGCTTTGAACTTGAGCAAGGTGAATATTATACTACCTACATGAAAATGGTATTATACCCAATTCAAACAGGTAGCCAGGTATCAAATGCTGATTACTGATGTATATGGCTTAATTATAGCGCATGTGGGGAGTTACCGCGGAGGAGATATCAAGGAGATCAGGTATAACTTAAGTATAAGTCAGGTATAAGTTAGGTATAACTTAAGTATAACCCGTAAGGAAAGCTTACTTATATTACTACTTAATCCAAAATGGTGTAACTCCTCAGTGCCTCCCTATATACGCTCCATTTACCCCATTGTATCTTTCCGCTTGCATCTTGATTCTTGTTCATTATTCATTTTTTACCTCACATGTGTCATCTATATCTGCCAACATGCAGTTGTGAGCGCTTTCCCTATCAATCCAAACTAACCTTCTGAATCATCACATCCCAATGCGCAAGCAATAACTCAAAGCGATGCTGTTCATCTTTTTTAAGCTTGTCTAAGTCAGGATAGAGTTGTTTTTGAATAGTAGTATCAGAAGGTAAAAAAGCCGTTCTTGCATCTTTATAAGTAATGGTCACTTTAAAATCCCAGCGTGTATCTTCTCCGCTATGCAGGGCAGGCTTTTCCGCATTAACGCTGATGATGTTACCTCTCTCTGCTTCCTTTTTAAGGATCGGGTAATGATTGGTCTTCCATAGATTGATAAACTCATCTGCATACCCCCACTTTACCTTATAATAGTTTTCAATGGTGAAGTATTCCTTTGCCTTCGATGTATCTCTTTGAGCAAATAAAGCAGAACTAAACAGGATAGCAATAAGCAGGATAAAGATTTTGGTGCTCATATTAAATATAGTGTTACACAAATATATTCAATATAGTGTAAGCTGTTATGGGTGCTGTATACTTTTGAGGTGTTGCAAATGTGCTTGCTAACAGATAGTTGTTGTCTTTCTTTTTTCTCTTGAAAGAAAAAAGAAACAAAAAAGTTCAAGGAAAACACGATCGCTCCGCGCGTTTTTCCGTGCCAACGCCACCACATTGCCTAAGGTGCAGCTTTATTTTTAGGTGGATGGTTGGGCTAACAAGAGTGCATGTGTGATTTTGATGTATACGGATTAGGTGAAGCTGGTTGCCTTTGGCCTTAAACTTTGGACTGCGTAGTCTTACTTAACGGAAAACCGAAAGGTGGATACGTAGCTCATTGTAGGTCAGGTGATTTCTGTTCTTTAGTGGGAAGGATAGGCGATGGTTCGTCTCCAATTGTAAAGCGTATATGTTTAATAAAAGATATTTATAAACTTAGTTCTGTAACACGGTATTAAATAGTTTTAGTGATAAAAGATAATGCTAATTCCCCACTCAGCGAAGTGTTCCAAACCATTAGTGTTCGAAACATGGGCTTTGCGAGCGCATGCGAAGCAATCTGTGGGTATTGGAAAGATCAAAATAACTATTAAAGGTGTTTGAGCGCCCGACCTGACTCAGCGAAGTTTCAAACCATAAGTGTTCGAAACATGAGTTTTATAGCATTTACCTTCAATAATCAGACTTAGAGTTTGTCTTGCTGACCATGCCTTCGGCTTGGCAGGTGCAGGAAGCATCTGTGGATTGTATATAAATCACTCATTGACACAGACTTTGATCTACAGTAAAGCACAGATCCTTCCTTCGTCAGGATGACAAAAGCATCTTTGATTGTAGAATTAAACTGCTAAAATGCGCAAGTTGTTAGGTTTCGAACATTAAGGGTTTCCAAACTTCGCTGGCTTTTACCCTGAAGTTTGCAACTTCATTTCATAAATAAAAGGCATAAAGCCCCGCTCACCACAATTTTCCTTATTCCGTAACCCGAATTCCCTAATCTGTAAACGATACTTGCTATTCGGGGGTTATTTGCACCCGAAATAGAAATAACAACAAAATGAAGCATTTTCTAATTGTACTCATCGCCCTTTGCTCTTTTACCACGGTTATGTGCCAGCAGCAAGGAAAGATAACAGGGAAGATCACTACCAGCGATGGCAAACCGGCTCGCTATGTAAATATTACCATTAAGGAAACCAAACAAAATATTATTGCATCAGAAGATGGCTCATTTACTATAAACACCGATAAAGAATGCACCTGCACCATAGTAGTTTCGTTTACCGGACTGAAGACGCAGGAACAAAAGGTAGATATTCAAAACGGAAAAACCGTTGAACTGAATATCAAACTTCAGGAAAATGCGGAAGAATTGAACGAAGTAGTTGTTACAGCATTCCGTGGATTGAATGATAAATCCACTTCAATAGGCAAACTGCCCGTTGCACAAAGAGACTTACCACAAAGCATGGTTGTTATTGACAGGAGTATTCTGGAAAGGCAACAGGTACATACCATGAGTGATGTGTTACAAAATACCAATGGTGTTTATATTATGGGTACTACCGGCGGCTACCAGGAAGAGATTGCAGCCAGAGGTTATGCATTCACCAGCAGTAACACTTTTAAAAACGGTGCAAGGTTCAACAACGGCATTATGCAGGAGTTTAGCTCTGTTGAAAAGGTGGAAGTGTTGAAGGGTGGCAGTGCCATTTTGTTTGGCAATGTAGCAGCAGGCGGTGTATTGAATATTGTAACCAAAAAGCCGAAGTTTGAGCAGGGTGGTGAAATAAGTTTCCGTACCGGCAGTTATGGTCTTTACAAGCCCTCCTTTGATGTGTATGGAGCCTTCCCTAATAGTACTCACCTTGCATACCGGGTAAATGGTACTTATGAAAAAGCGGGCAGCTTTCGCGATGGTGTACAATCAGAACGTTTCTATATCAACCCATCTGTATTATTCAAATTGAGTAATAAAACACAGGTACTGGTTGAGGGCGACTACCTGAAAGACAACCGTACCCCGGATTTTGGGGTGGGGGCTATTAACTATACATTGGTTGATGTTCCCCGTTCAAGAACATTGAATGTTCCCTGGGCTTATTTAAATACAAAACAGTACACCACTACGGCTACTGCTACTCACAACTTTAATAGTAATGTGCAGTTAAGAGGTATTGTCTCTTACCAGGGCTTTGATAATGAACTGTACAGCGCCTCCCGTCCGGCTTCTGTAAGCACTTCCACTTCTTATGGTGTGCAGCCAGGTGGCAACTGGTTAAGAGGATTGCAAAAGAGTAAAACAAGTGAGGACTATTATTTTGCATCACTCGACCTTACTGCAAAGCTAAAAACAGGAAAACTTAACCATACAGTGCTGGTGGGGGCAGATGCTGATAAGTACAATACAGTTTCTTACGCATTTGCAACTTATAGGAATGAAGCAATTGCAGGGGCTAATAAGAATGTGTACGATAGCATCAATATATTTGATCCATCCACATTCAATCAAAGAACAGACATACCGGATTTAGCTGTTGCCCTTATCACTACGTCGCCTATAGTACGTTATGGTATGTATGTACAAGACCTTGTAGCTATATCGAAGAAATTAAAAGTGCTTGCAGGCGTCCGCTATTCTTATCAAAGTAATCAAAGAGCTACTGTTGATTCTATAGCCAAAGCGAACACAGGTTATATCAATGCTTATACTGCAGATGCTTTTAATCCAAGATTTGGTATCGTTTACCAGCCAACAGAAGCTATTTCCTTATTTACAAGCTATACCAATACCTTTTCGGTTAACACCGGTGTAGATGTAAATAACCAGGCACTACCAGCATCCCTTATTGACCAGTTTGAGATCGGTATAAAGAACGACCTGTTTAAAGGTGCTGTATCTGCAAACCTTACGCTATATAAAATTGTAAACAGCAATCTTGCTCAAACTGCTTTGTTCTTAGCTGATGGTACAACCGTTAATACCAACAGTAACATCAAAGAACTAACCGGCGAAACCACCAGCAAAGGCGTGGAGCTGGATATTATGACCAGGCCTATCAAGGGCTTCAACATTATTGCAGGTTATAGCTACAACGATATGCGCTACACAGGGGTTAATGGCAATACCGTTAACGGAAATATTAAAGGTGATAGGTTGCGTTACAATCCTGCTAATACAGCTAATGCAAGTGTTTTCTACAACTTCAGCAATAGTACCTGGCTGAAAGGCTTTTATGTAGGTGCAGGCGCCTTTTATGTGGGCGACCGTTTGGCCGGCAGAAATCCTACCAACAGCCCAGCCAATACAAACAAGTTGATGGCTTTACCCGATTATACAACTGTTGATGTAAATGCTGGTTATACCAACAACAAGTACGCAGTGCGTGTTAAAGTATCCAACCTGTTCAATCAGCTAAGCTATAATGTACACGACGATAATTGTATCAATCCTATTGCACCACGCCAGTTTGCAGCAACGGTATCTTATAAGTTTTAAAATGTAATCATTCGGCAAAGCCCTAAGTACACCACCACCGCCAAAAGGCGGTGGGTTTCTAAGGCATACTAAAAAGCTGGTAGTTCACAGCTAACAGCTTATCTGGCATTATATCTATAAAACAACAACGGTCCATTATTTTGTGCTACTACCAATTCTTTACCTTTAGCCGTTCGCAGCCATTTGATATCCCTTATTTGCCCCTTCAAACTTAACAGGTTTTGCTGTGGCATAGCAACCACCCTATCCTTGTTATCAATAGAAAAATAGTCCAAAGGTTGTGCATCATACCTGCCCTCATAAGGAATCACATCAAAGAAATTGCCTCCCAACAAATAATCTCTGGCGACCATTTGCTGACATCACTTTCTGGAAAGCAAACACTGGCGCTGCCTGCAATTGATTGGGCAAATCCTGCACTGTAAAACTGCCTTTTCCGTTACTCAAACAAACTGCTGAACCTAATCGTTCAGCAATCAATGGCTTCACGGTATCTATCCATCCATAAAACACATCCTTCATGGGTACGCCTGCATACTCTGTATATAAGAGATAATGCTTTTTCAGTTTTGGTAAAGGTTTTTCCACTTCATCTTTTGCAAGGAAGGGATATTCCTCCCCATGCAATGTATAAGACATCAACTGGCTCACTCTTCCACTCATATTATAATCGCCTACATACAATTTTACCGGTCCATCTTTACCGCTGTGGAATTTATTATTCCAGCCCCAGTTACCGGCAAGTATATCAGTTTGTCCATCCCCATTTACATCATCCACATAAATGGTCTGCCACCATCCGGTAGAGTTAGGCACAACTGTTTTTTCAAATGTTCCTTTGTTGTTTATGAAAATGGTAATGGGCATCCATTCTCCTGCAACTACCAGATCCTGCCAACCATCCATTATTTACATCGGTAAAAGCAGCAGACGTAACAATGCCTATTTTAAATAATGCCATTCTATTATTATCAGCTAATGCAAATTGTCCTTTACCATCATTGATATATAAAAAAGAAGTTTGCGGCAAGCCATAATTCACTGGGTCAGCAAGGTTGCCAACAAATAGATCCATGTCACCATCATGGTCTACATCGGCAGCAGCAACACAGGATTTATTTGCATATACCGGAGGTAAAGCGTCAGGCGATTTTATGAAATGCCCAATCCCATCATTGATGATATAACCTGTCTAACAGCAAAGGATTATTACCGGTAATTTCATTACCACCACTTACCACATATAAGTCTTGTTTACCATCTCCATTAGCATCAAAGAATATGGCATCCACATCCTCGCAGCCAGCATCCTTGCTGAATACAGCCGTATCAGTAGCAGCAAACGAGCCATCCTTTTGCTGCACCATTAAAGCCCCGGGCTGACCGCTTGCACCACAAGCATAAAAATCATCCAATCCATCTCCATTTACATCTCCAACAGCCAGCTTTGGTCCGCGTGTACTTTCTGAGTGTGGAATAAGATATTGTACATTGTAGTCCAGAAAGCCATTCTCTTTATGTTGCCATTTTATTGGTATGCTATCAGCAACAAACAGCATTGGTTTGGGCGGGAAGAACGCATTATATTGGAATATGCCTGCTGCATTCATTTGATCAACAATAATGGGTTTATTAGCCGGAATATTTCTTATTAATTGATACTGTTGGTCAGGCCAAACAATGAGTAAGCTATCCACAAGCTTTGCCGAATCCAGCCCGAAATGCAACCTTGGCTCGCACGATGATTCAAAGCCACGTGTAAGCATTAGTTGTTGGTATTGCATCTTGCCATCAGCAAACAAATAAGCCTTGCAACCAATACCAAACTTATTCATGCCTTCTCCTTTGAAAGCGATTGTTAGCTCATTTTTCTTTGGTGCGTTGTTCTTTAAAATAACTGCCGGCTTACCTATTTGGTTGATGATTAAATCAAGGTTGCCATCATTATCCAGATCGGCATAAGCCGCGCCGTTATAATAGCCACTCATATCCCCTGTCCCCCACTCTTCACTTACATCTTTAAACGAGTCAATACCATTACCCTTAAACAAAAAAGGATGAGAAGCTCCATCAGGCATTTTGGTCAAGGCCAATCATCGAGTGCATCAGATTGGTTTACATGTTTGCTGTATATATAGGTGCCGAAATAAATTTTATATAATCCAGATCTACCGGGCCGCTTTACAATGCCGCTTGAAATAAATAAGTCTTTATTGCCATCATTATCAAAGTCGGCAAAGAGCGGACACCAGCTCCAGTCCGTAGCTGAAATACCAGCCAATAAACCCACTTCGCTAAAGCTGCTGCCATTGCCATTATTACGTTGCAGTACGTCCATGGGATGAGCTAGAAGGTTCGACCTCGCAGGCAGCACAAATGCAGGACGGAAAGTAAGGAGCAAGTTATGTACAGCAGGAACTGGCGTATCGCGATGATCGTGCCATGGCTGGCATTCGTAGCCATGCTTTTGGATATCTGGCGTGCTTATGACAGCCTGCCGGCGGTGATCGCGTCACATTTCAATGCAGCGGGTGTGGCCAACGGATTTGCGCCGAAGCAGTCGGTCATCATCACCATCATCGGAGTTTCATTTGGCTTGCTGTGCCTGTTCACTTTTATTCTCAGCCGTTTTCCGCAGATCAGCGGGTTGGGCTGGTTGGTGATGGTCGCGGAGTTCTGGGGAATCGGAATCCTGTTCGGGATTACCCACGGCACGCTGCAGGTAAATCTGGGCGAAGCGAAGACGCTGGATTTTCCCATCGGGATTTGGAGCTTGATCATGGGCGGGGCACTGCTGGTCGGCGAGGTAGGCAGGGTCAGGGTCGCTCGCAAGCGGGCACGCGAATATGGAGAACTCATCGCCGAAGAGACACATGCGTCGCCGGTGATGGGGATGGTGTTCCTGGTGATCGTATTGGGATGTTTGCCATCAGCGTGCTGCTTGGCCTGCACGGTCCGCTGCAAACCGTGCCCGTAATTATCGGAGTAATAATGCTGGGCTGCGCGATGTGGGCCGCGTCGGGATTCCGCTATCGCATCACCACCGCGGGGCTGGAGATTCGCACCCTGGGGGTGACGCTGCGGTTCGTGCCGGCGGAAGAGATCGTGACCTGCCGCGCTGAAGATTGCAATCCATTGCGCGATTTCGGCGGGTGGGGCATCCGCGGGATCGGCAGGATGCGGGCTTATATCTGGGGCGGGAACCGGTGTGTACACGTGCAGACGCTGGCGGGCGACCAGATTTACCTGGGCCTTGCAGAGGCTGACCGTATGGTGCGCCGAGATGGAGCGGATGACTCCGGTCGTCCATCGATAGTTGTCGATGTGCTTGGGAAAAGTTTAGCGGGCGATCGAAGGCCCGTGTTGTCAGATCGTACTTGATGTTCGCCTAAGGGGGCGTATGAACATTCTGTCGAAAATTCCAATGGACGTTTTTGTGATCGCCGGGCTGATTGCGGTCGTCATCATCTTCCTCATGATGGTGATGGCGAGGCTCTATCGCAAGGCCGGCCCGCACGAAGCGCTGATAGTTTACGGCTTTCGGCGGCACGCGCATCGTGAAGGGCAAGGGCACGGTGATCTTCCGATGGTGCAGAATTGCCTGCAGCTTTCGCTCGAACTGATGTCGTTCGATGTGGCGCCGCAGCAGGACCTCTACACCAAGCAGGGCGTCGCGGTGACGGTGGAAGCGGTCGCGCAGATCAAGGTGAAGTCGGATCCCGAATCGATCCTGACGGCCGCCGAGCAGTTCCTGACCAAGACCCCGCAACAGCGCGAAGGCCTGATCCGGCTGGTGATGGAAGGCCACCTGCGTGGCATCATCGGCCAGCTCACGGTGGAAGAGATCGTGAAGCAGCCGGAGATGGTCGGCGACCGCATGCGCGCCACCTGCGCCGACGACATGAGCAAGATGGGGCTGGAGGTCATCTCTTCACCATCAAGGAAGTCCGCGACAAGAACGAATACATCACCAACATGGGCACGCCGGACATTGCGCGCATCAAGCGCGACGCCGACATCGCCACCGCCGAAGCCGAGCGCGACACCGCCATCGGCAGGCCGCGGCCACGCGCGAAGCCGCCGTGGCCGCGCCCAGGCCGACCAGGAGCGGGTGTTTGCCGAAACGCTTCGCAGGCCAAGCAGGCCGAGGCGCAGCGCGACCTCGAAGATCAAGAACGCGCAGTACAACGAGATGGTGAAGAGGCAGCAGGCGCAGGCCGACAAGGCGTACGAGATCCAGACCAACATCATGCAGCAGCAGGTGATCGCGGAGCAGCGTGAAGGTGCAGCAGATCGAGAAAGAGCAGCAGGTCAAGGTGCAGGAGGCGGAAATCCTGCGCCGCGAGAAAGAGCTGATCGCGACCGTGCTGAAGGGGGCCGAGATCGAACGGCAGCGGATCGAGACCCTGGCCAGCGCCGAACGCCAGCGCCTGATGAGGGAAGCCGAAGGCCGCGCGCCGTCGATCCGGGCGCAGGGCGAAGCCGAAGCCGAGATCATCTTCAAGAAGGGTGAAGCCGAAGCCAAGGCGATGAACGTGAAGGCCGAAGCCTTCCAGGAATACAACCAGGCCGCGGTCATCGACAAACTGCTCACGGGATGCCGGAGATCGGCGCGCGCTGGCCGCGCCGCTGAGCCAGGTGGACAAGATCACCATCGTCTCGACGGGCAACGGCAGCTCGGCCGGCGCGCACAAGATCACCGGCGACATGGCGAAGATGGCCGCGCAGGTGCCCGCGCTGTTCGAGACGCTGAGTGGCATGAAGATGGAAGAGCTGTTCGCAAAGGTTCGCACCATCGGCGACAAGGCGCCGAAACCCGACGTGTTGCCGCCGGACAGTTCGAAGGCAAAAGGGGCAGGGGCGTAATCGCACGTGTAGGCGTCTCTCGCGGAGGTCGCATTGCTTTCCGCGCACGTTCAGGAAATAGCACCACGTGCGTCGTGGGAGAGCTGCAGTCCGAGCCGTAGGCGAAGCTTTGAAAGGGCATTCAGCCCGCTGAGAAGAAGGAGATCGTATGGCATTGTTGGAACGTGTAGGCACACTCATCCGGGCGAACCTGAACGACATGGTCGACCGGGCGGAAAATCCTGAGAAGCTGCTCAAGCAGATCATTCTCGATATGCAGAATCAGTTCCTGCAAGTGAAGACGCAGGTAGCCATTGCCATCGCCGATCTTCACCTGCTGGAAAAGAAGAAGAAAGAAAACGCCGACAAGGAGGTCGAGTGGATGCGCAAAGCTGAACTCGCCGTCGATAAGAAACAGGACGACCTGGCGCGCGCCGCGCTCGATCGCGCCCTGAGTTACAAGCAATTCACCGCGAGTTTCGATGAGCAACTCTCCGATCAGCGCACCCAGGTGGAAATCCTGAAAGGCGCGCTGCAGAAACTGGACGCGAAGCTCGCCGAAGCTCACGCCAAGGTTGACGTGCTGCTTGCGCAGTCGCGGCGCGCTCGTTCCATGGATAAAGCGACCAGCGCACAACTGGCGGTCGACGATCGTAACAAGGTCGCGACGCTGGAAAGGATGAAGTCTCGCATTCAACGGGCCGAAGCCTCGAGCCAGGCGCGGGTGGAAGTGGTTGCAGGAGACGACATCGAGCATCGCCTGGCCGTGCTGGAAAAGGACGACCAGATCGACAAGCTGTTGACGGAAATGAAAGACCGCAAGGCGCTAAAGGCGTAGAGCCGGTATTGACGGCGCGGATGCGAGACCGGCATCCGCGCCGTGCTTTGCGTTATGCTGCCTTCGTGAAGCGAGGTACTCCTCTTGTCATGTTGCTCGCCGGTTGCGTGTCTTGCCGCCGCCACGAAGCCCCGGAATTTCAGGTGCGAGTCTTGTACTCGGCGCAGAATCCGAACACCGGGAAAGCTGCGGCAGTCGGAGCGCGAGTTTTCATTTACCGATCCGCGCCTGAACGGCGGAACGCCTTTCGTGATTGCCGCTACCACGGCGAATGACGCGGCTTCGCTCCTACTGGATAAGTCGAAGATCACGCAGGTCGATCTCTATATACTGAAATCGGCGGCGGAGCTGCCGGACGTGCCCGATCTGCGCAAAGCGATGGGCGATTCGTTCAGCGTATGCGGTCAGGCGGTCGCATATATCCCCGATTGGGCAAACGAAGAACATCACGAAGGCGCCGCGCGGTTCCTGCAGTATCTCTCCACCCATTGCCGCTAATTACTTGATTCCTAATTTCTTCTTCGCCAATGGGACCGCGTAAGCTGCGGCCGGGTTATGTGCCGGTAGCGGCCGCGGCCTTGCGTGTAGAACTCCCTGGCTTTATGCTTTCTCGCCGAGCGCTTCGTAGGTTTGCGCCGTCAGGCATTGGATGAAGGGATCGTTCTGATTCGCCTTCAGCAGATTATCGAGTGCAGTCTTGTAGTCCTGCTGATAGAAGGCGACGTAGCCCATAAGCGCGGGAAGAAATTGCACCTGTTCAGGATTCGTACCCTTATCGAGAATCGCTTTTGCTGCAGCAACGTGTTCCTTGGGGTCGTCTTCGTCGTGCAATTTCGAAGCGGCGCGCGCTTGCGCATGTTCCCACCGGAAGTTCCAGAGATCTTTGCGCGCCTCTGTGATATTCGGATCTTTAAGGCCGAGCTCATGGCCTTCTCTGTACCAGATCACTCCGGTCTCCACATCGTTCCCGTCGAGGCAGACTCGTCCCTCTTCGTCGGCGATTTCTCCCGCACGATTGAAGTCGCCCTTGGTTTTGGAGTAGTCGAGCACCTTCTGCTCGTACTGCACCGTCATCTGGCAGTTGCCTTCGAAGGCCCACGACATGGCCATGGCGCGGTTGGCAGCCGCTCGTTTCTCCTCATCGGGCGCGGCGGCGATTGCTTTCTCGAAATACTTTCGCGCCTCGGGTCCACGCAGCATGAGGTCAAGGACCACGCCGGCACCAATGTTGGCTTCTTCGGAATTGGGCGAAGCCTTGAGCTCGTTCTGAAAGACCGTGAGGGCGTCCGCCAGTTTGCCGTCATGCATGAGTTGGTGCGCCTGCTTGAGGAACGCCGGTTCGTTGTCGGGCGGCGCAGGTGGGTTCTGGGCAAGAGCGCACATGACAAAAGCAGCAGGAAGGCAGTATTAAAACGTTTCATAACGCCGCCGATTATCGCACAGTGGCATGACTGTGGGTGCCCCACTCTTCTCGAAGGGAGGGTGGGCCACCCATCTCTCCTGGCTTTCCTGACACCCACAAGGGGGCGCTGCGACACATTACGCCTCAGCTTTATCGACGAACGGTAGTTGCTCCGCTTGCGCCGTCCAGTCGCCCGACTGCAATTTCTTCGTCGCCTGTTCCACCTGCGCGAGTTCCGGGATCTCTTCCTTCACCGGAACGGCGAGGTCGGGGAATTTCCTTGCGGTGGAGAGGACGCGGGATTCCAATGACGAAACGGCCTTGTTGTAAGAACCTACAGCGTTGTTCAGCTTCGTCCCCACATCGTCGAAGTGCGCCGCCATCGTGCACAAGCGCTCGTAAAGTTCCTTGCCGAGCCTGCTGACTTCGATCGCATTTCGGGCGATGTCCTGTTGCGCCCAGCCGTAATGCACCGCGCGCAGCAAGGCGATCAACGTCGTCGGCGAAGCGATGATGACCTTTTCCGCCACCCCGGCTTCGATCAAGGTTGGGTCTTCCGCAAGCGCGGCGCTGAAGAATGCCTCGTTCGGAAGAAACATCACCACCATCTCCGGCGCGGCAGGGAATTGCTCCCAGTAAGTTTTCGCGCCAAGCTTCTTGATGTGCACGCGCACCTGCGCCGCATGCTGCCGTAAAAACTCCGAACGCTCAGCGTCAGTCTTCGCCTCAAGAGCATTCAGATATGCGATCAGCGGCGTCTTGGCGTCCACCACCACCGTCTTGCCGCCCGGCAATTTCACGATCATGTCAGGACGCAGGCCGCCATCTTCGCTATTCCGATGTTCCTGTTCAAGGAAGTCGCAGCGATTGATCATCCCCGCCATCTCGGCGACCCGGCGGAGCTGGATTTCGCCCCATCGGCCGCGCCCTTGTGGCGCTCGCAGCGCGGTCACGAGAGCGCCGGTTTCGACGCGAAGCTGGTCGTTCGTCTGGGTCAGCGTCTTTACCTGCGAGAGTAAAGAGCCATACGCCTCGTTGCGCGATTTCTCGATCTGCTGGATCTGCCCGTCAAACTTATTGAGGCTCTCGTGGATCGGCTTTACCAGGGTCTCAATCGCCTTTTGGCGTTCCGTCAGATCGCCCTTGGCCTGGTTCTGGAAGACCTCAAGCTGGGTTCGCGCCAGTTGCAGGAAGGATTCGTTGTTGCTCTTCAACGCCGAGGCGGCCAGGTTTTCGAACTGCTTCTGCAAGTCGGCACTGGCATTTTGCAGCAGGGCAATTTTATCCGCGGAATTTTTCTGCTCGTTGGTCAGGCTGACGCGCAGGCCGGCCAATTCTCGGTCAAGTAGGGAATTTCGCTCGCACGAAGCCACCAGTTCCTGCCGCGCGGCGGCCAGGTCCCGTTCGGCGCCCGAGAGACGTGCGTCAAGTCCAGCCGACTGCGCCCGCAGCGCAAAATAGGTGAGGGCCGCCGCGATTGCGGCGCACACCAGACCCACCAAAATGAAAGAGCCCATCCGTTTGCCTCGATTTCCAGAGATTGTACGCTTTTCTTTCGCCCCCCTGCCGCGAAACTTTTCCACCGCCACCCGGGTTCATAGCTGCGGGGACATCGAAGAAACGTGTCCCTGAGGGACTAGTACCTGCGTGACTCGGAGGCTTGCCGGGGCGCAGTTATATTCATGTTGATCAGGTGCATCTTGCTTAAACGTCTTGCTATTTTGCTGCTATTGAGTGTCCCGCTGTTTGCCACCGTCCGGCGCGGAGAGGATTTCGACGCCCAGGCGGAAAGCCAGATTGTGGACCTGATCAACAAGGAGCGCGCCGAGCGAGGGCTCGAACCGGTGCGCCTCGACACGACGCTCATCGTCGCTGCCCGGCGCCATACCGAGCTGATGATCGACCACCACGAGTTGACCCACCAGCTGTCGGACGAGCCAGTCCTGCGCGATCGGTTGGCCGGTGCCGGCGCGGTGTTCGATATCGCGGGCGAGAATGTCGCTTACGATTCAACCCCGGAGCACGCGCATGACGAGTTCATGCACTCTCCCGGACATCGCGCGAATATCCTCAATCCAAAATTCACCGCCGTTGGGCTGGGCGTGAAGCACAGCGGAAACCTGATCTGGGTGACCGAGGATTTCTCCAAGCAGTTGGGAACCACCTCGGCATCCGAAGCAGCGAACATGGTGAAGACGAAGTACCTGGAGATTCGCCATAAAGAAGGAGCCCCGCTGGCGGTCGAGAAGCCCTCGCCGGCGCTGGGCAAAGTGGCTTGCGAGATGGCCAATAGCGACAAGCTGGATACGCAGTCGCCGCGCAAATTGAAGAATGTTCGTGGGGTAATGGCGTGGACCGCCACCGATCCGGCGAAGCTCCCGGAACAGGTGAAACAACTCGCCTCCGACCGCGAGTCCACCAGCTATTCGCTGGGCGTCTGCTTCGCTTCGAGCGCCTCCTATCCGAACAAAGTATTTTGGATGGTGATGGCGATTTATTGAAGATAAGAAAAGGGATGCAAATTTCGCATCCCTTCAGGTGTTCCATCGTGAGTGCGGGTGCCGGTTCCTTCGTTATCAGGAGTTCCGGTCGCTTACACCGACCAATTCTTTCAGTTCATTGCGCGGTTCGCCCGAATGGAAGGGCGAAATCTCTAGTTCACCATCTGTACTGCTTCTGCTGCGTGCGCGGGTTGAATCGGCATGCGAGCATTCATGTGGCTTTTAAGAAATTCTTCGCCGGCACGCATCATGTGCATCCACATTTCGTAAGCGTGGCCGTTTTCGTTGAGGAAGGCCTCGGCTTGGGCGATCGAAAGCTCGTTACCGGCTTCGCGCGCGAATTCGATCAGGTGCGCGACCGTGATTTCCGCTGTGACCCGTTCCCGCCAGCACTTCTTGATCCCTGCTCCATTTACGCTTTTCATCATTGCTTCCCGGCAAATGAGATTGTTTGTGACTGATGCGAAGATAGAGCGCAAGCGACACATGCTCTATGGCAGCGGTCACAAGCCGTTTGTGAGTGAATGTCACAAAATACCGGACGCGTCTTTGTTCATGCGTGTTTGCTGGACTTCCCGCCAGAGTGGTAGGAAGTGAAATTGAGTCGCTTGTGCTAGCCTCGATGCGAAGATCTCTGCTCGTCCGTCGAAAGGGTGTCGTTCCCGCGTGTCCACCAATCCCACGGCTACGGTTCTTGAAACCCGTCTCCGCGTACGTTACGCGGAGACCGACCAGATGAACGTCGTCTATCACTCGAATTACATCATCTGGTTCGAGGTGGGGCGGGTAGAATTCATGCGGCAACTGGGCATTACCTATCGTGAGATGGAGCAGGAGGATCGATTGCACCTGCCGGTCGTGGAAGTGCGATGCCGCTACAAGGCGCCCGCTCGTTATGACGACGAGATCACGATCCGGACGCGCATCGCGCGCCTGCGTTCGTCGTTCATCACCTTCCAATACCAGGTGCTTCGTGCCGAAGACGGCTTGCTGCTTGCCGAGGGCGAGAGCACCCACGTCGCGGTCAACGCGAAAATGGAGAAATCGCCTTTCCCCGAAAAATATCAGGAGTGTTTTCCGCACGGTTGCAGGTCAGGTGACGGAAGCGCAAACTGAGGCTGAATGAAAGCTCTGCATATCACAGGCAATACCCTGACGCTGGATGACTTGCGTGAGGTCGTATACGACAATCGGCCGGTACTGCTCGATCCCGATGCTCGTCTGGCCGTGGACCGTGCCCGTGCGGTTATCGAAGACGTGGTTGCCACCGACCGTCTCGCCTATGCAGTCACCACCGGCGTCGGCAAATTGAGCGATGTCCGGATTCCGCCCGCCGAGAACCGGACCCTGCAATTGAACCTGATGCGTTCGCATGCCGTGGGGGTAGGTGAGCCGCTAAGCGAAGCGATCAGCCGGGCGATGATCCTGCTACGCGCAAATTCGCTGGCGAAAGGCTGCTCGGGAGTCCGCGGAATTGTTATCGATACCCTGTGCGAGATGTTGAACCGCGGCGTCCATCCGGTGATCCCATCGCAGGGAAGCGTCGGTGCCAGCGGCGATCTGGCCCCGCTCGCGCACCAGGGCCTGGTGCTCATCGGCGAAGGGGAAGCCTTCTACAAAGGCAAACGCATGAGTGGCGCCGATGCGTTGCTGGCTGCGCAAATTAAACCCATCACGCTCGAAGCCAAGGAAACCATTTCCCTGATCAACGGCACTCAAGCGATGCTCGCGGTTGGCGCCGTGCGGAACGTCCCTCGAGCGCGTCGCTGGCCGCGACGAACGCCGCGGCGGCGGCCGCCGGAACGGCCAGCAGTCCGAGCCACAGTGCGAGCCCGCCGAGTCCGGCGGATCCGGCCGCCAGAGCAGCCGTCGCGAGCGCCAGGGGCAGGAGCCGCGAGCCGAGCACCCTTGAAGGTTCGTGTCCGCATCGGACGGTCCTCCCTCAGTAGGCTCGGCCCGACCCAGTCCAAGGAGAAGGCATGCCCGAAACGACTCTGACCTGGCTCGGCCACGCGAGCTTCCGGCTCGACAGCCCGGCGGCAAGCGCATCTACGTCGACCCGTGGCTCGGCAACCCGAAGTGCCCGGACGTCCGAGCAGGAGCCGGAGCGGATCGACGTGATCGCGCTCACCCACGGCCACTGCGACCACGTCGGCGAGACCGTCGAGCTGCCAAGCGCTGCTCGCCCGAGATCGTCGCCCACGTCGAGCTGAAGGACTGGCTCGGCCGGCAGGGCGCGGCGATCGGCGAGATGCCCGGCCCGAACAAGGGCGGCACGGTCGAGGCCGCCGGGATCAGGTTCACGCTCGCGAACGCGTTCCACTCGAGCTCCAGCAACGACGGCGAGTACCTCGGCGAGGCCGTCCGGCATCGTCGTCGCGGCTCGAGGACGGGAAGTCGATCTACTTCGCCGGCGACACGTGCGTCTTCGGCGACATGGCGCTGATCGCCCGCATCTACCAGCCCGACGTCGCGGTGCTGCCGATCGGCGGGCACTTCACGATGGACCCGCACGAGGCCGCGGTCGCGCTCGAGCTGCTCGGCAACCCGCGCTGCGTGCCCTGCCACTACGGCACGTTCGGGCTGCTCGCCGGCACGCCCGGCTGAGCTGCGCGAGCTCGCGCCCGACTGACGGTCGACGAGCTGGAGCCGGGCGGACGTCGAGCTGTGAGGGAGCGCTGGTTCGGCGCGACGGGCCGGCGGGTGCCGGAGATCGCGGTCGAGGGCGAGCTCGAGCGTCGAGGAGGCGCTCGTGCTCGACGACGTCGGCGACGCTGCGGCGCTGCGGGAGGCGTTCGACGGCGGGCACGCCGGTCGTCGTCCGCGCCGCGAGCGCCGGAGGCGGTGCAGGCGGCGCTGGCCCGGCCCGAGGTGTCGTGCGTGCTCGTGCCGGAGGACCGGCCGGAGCTGCTGGAGCTCGACCTGACCGAGCTGACGTATGGCTAGGACCGATCTCGCGACGTATTCGATCGCCGCCTGCGACCTGAGGCCGGTCAGTGGGGCGTGGCCGTGCAGTCGAAGTTCCTCGCCGCGGGCTCGCTCGTGCCGTGGGCCGAGCCCGGCGCCGGCGCGGTCGCGACGCAGGCGTACGCGAACCCGCGCTACGGGCCGGAAGGGCTGGCGCTGCTGCGCGAGGGCGTCGAGCGCCGAGGAGGCCGTCGCAGCGGCTGACGGCGGCCGACCGGACGCGGCGATCGCCAGCTCGGCGTCGTGGACGGCGCGCGGCGACGCGGCGCACGTTCACCGGGCAGCGAGTGCATGGACTGGGCCGGCGGCCGCACCGGGCCGGGCTACGCGGCGCAGGGCAACATCCTCGTCGTCCGCGGCCACGGTCGACGCGCTCGCCGAGACGTTCGAGGGTCCGCGCGGCCGGCCGCTCGCCGAGCGGCTGATCGCGTGCCTCGCCGCGGCGCAGGCCGCGGGCGGCGACCGGCGCGGCCAGCAGGCGGCCGGGCTCCTCGTCGTCGAGCGCGACGGCGGCTACGGCGGGCTCTCCGACGTCGTCGTCGACCTGCGGGTCGACGAGCACGCGCGGCCGATCGAGGAGCTGCAGCGGATCTACGGCATCCACGACCGGCTGTTCGGCACGCACGCCCGCGCGACGACTGGCTGCCGCTCGAGGGCGAGCTGGCCGCCGAGGTCGCGCGAGCGGCTCGCGCGGCTCGGCTACGACACGCTCGACGCCTGG
>CAWFUV010000051.1:0-13898 GCA_963819045.1 uncultured Chitinophagaceae bacterium
TAGGATTCTCCCTGTGCACGGCATTGCTGAAAATCCTGCATAATCTTAGTAGGAGTTTGCGCTACACTTACATACACGAAGTGTGTTATACCTGCAGCCTTGGCGGCATTTGCAGATGATTTTACCGAAGCAAGATCAATAGTTTTAAATTGTTCTTTCTTTTTAGGGGAAGGATGAGGCACGCCCAGCAATTGTATGAAGGTAGCGCCGGCAGGAATGGCTAATACAAAGCTGCCTGCATCGAAGGCATTGCCGGTAACATAATTACATTCTGCAGGTAACTTCTTCTGAGAACCATCCCGCACAAGGGCTTTTACAGCATAGCCTTTCTTCAGCAGCATGGTTATCAATCTTCTCCCCATATAGCCGGTTCCGCCTGTAATAAATATCTGTTTCATGCTATTGCATAAGAATATTAAGCAGCTTACAATAGGGTTATAACAGTGTACATTAGTGTTCCATCCAGGCAGATAACTATATCCTGAACCGGGTAATAGCTTTATAAATAAGCACACGACTACTTAAAGGTGCGAGTTCTTCACCTGTCTGTCAACAGAATAGGAACCACTGCCTTCTATCAAAAAGAGTATCAACAACGCAAGTACAAGGATAGAGAACAATAAATCAGACTGTCCCGAATAAACCCCGGTCCTCGTATTTACAAATATGATAGCACCAATCAATATAGGTATCTGTAGCAATACCGCCAGCCGCGTAAATAAGCCAATAACAATCATAAAGCCGCCGAACAAGTGTGCCCACGGGATGAAATAAGCCAGCCACCAAAGCCCATGCGGAATAGAGGAGGTAGTAAAGATTTGCTGCAAGATTGTGCTGTAGCGTATAAAAGTAATGCCTTTAGCAAGCAGGCACAAACCAAGTCCTATACGCACTATCACCAGCCATTGTGGCTGATGTTTTAAGCTCCAAGCATTTACTCGTTGAAGGGATAACATAAACTCAGATTTTAAATGTGGGAGAAGACAATAAAGTTACATTTTATTGCAATGATTCCAATTTTTCACCTATTCCCGTCTGCTGGCATGTCCTGTCTGTACTTTATTATACGTAATAAACAAGAAAAAGGTTCCAGACTTCTAAAAGTTTGGAACCTTTTTCTTATCGTTTGAATCGAATAAATTGTTTCACCAGAAAGCCAAAAGCCCACTTTCCTACTATTGGAACACCTGGGGGCTATACCTAATTTATACTGAAGTTATACCGAATCTCCCCGACATCTACGCCTGGTTAATTCCCTTCTTACTCCATATGGCCCTGCTCTCTTTAGGGCTGGGGCTCCGAACTCCCTCTTTTAGGGGGCGGGGATCGCTTTCCTATTATAACCCTTTAAAGAAAGGCAATAACTGCTCCGCCATCTTTCCATGGTCTTCCACACTCGGGTGACCACTGCAGCCGCCTGCCTGCATTGGCTCAAAGAAAAATATGGCTACCGGCTTAGCTGCAGGATATAAAGCATCAACGCTCTTTTTTACTGCGGTAAGGCAATTTTGCAATAGCTCACGGTCGGCACCATGCATCATCGGGCTGCTCAGGAGTGCGATCTGTGCATTGGGATATTTATTCTTTACAAGCTTCACAAATTGGATGTAATGGCTGGTAAACTGTACACTGTCAAATGGCAGCCTTTTCTTCACCCCATCCCCCCGGCTCATATCGTTGGTACCCAATGCAATACTTACAATAGCGGGGGTATATTTGGCAAAGTTCCACTGCTGTGTACTATCATAGGTAAGATCTGTTTTTTCATATACCTGCGGCATGGAAGGGCCGTCGCTATTCCAGTTGCGGTACACGCCAATACCGCTCACACTGCTCAGTATATAATTGAATCCTAAAGCCCTCGCCACTCTCGGACCATACGCATAATAGGCATTGTGGTGGTCGTGGTAGTCACCCACGCCACACGGCACTTCCGAAGTATCGGCAGCAGCGCCGCAGGTAATGCTGTTGCCAATAAATTCTATCAGCGGTGCATTCCTCTCCTGAAGTGCATGCAGGTGGGCTCCGGTTATCTTTTGTATGTAAATAGGTCCTGTTTGTGCTTCCGTAGCCTTGTATATCCACACGGTATGGGTGCCGTCACTATCTGCCGGTAAAGTAATAGGTTGTGCAGCCCCGCCATTTACTTTTATCCTTTTCTGATACACCCCATCCAGTTCATATTGCAGGTAGTTATGTCCGTTAGTATCATTAATAGATGCATATACCTGGCACTCCTTGCCGGTAAAGGTGAACCCAAAATGCACGGCAGAACTAATCAGCTTCAGGTTATGATTATCAATGCTGTAACGGCCATAAGCATTCAGCTCATCACCGTTCAACACCGGATGGTCATAAGTTGTTTTACTTTGAGCAGCAGCAGCTACATACAGCAGGCAAAAGAAGAGCAGAAAGACATTAATTTTTCTAAGCATTATGTTATTCATTGATAAGAATGCAAGGTTAGGTATTTAAGAGTTTTATAGATATGCTTGTTTTAATTTTATGTGATGAATAATTAGTATTTTGATGTGCAGGTAAATATGTGATCCGTATTATCAAAAGGATCTTAATATCTCAATTACAACCTGGGAAGCAATAATTTCATTCTATGCTGAGTGTGCTCTGAACAAAATTCGGTAGTGTTATTAAATAATATGATGATTAAGGTGAAAGGATTTTCTTTCACTGTAGAGAGGAGGAGAGAAGGGAAGTTTCAAAGAGAATGACTCTGAGAAACCGCTATTTACTCTTGTTCTCTGCGGTAAAGGAGGCAATCTATTGTTAGAATTGCCCCTTTTTGTATGCTAAATATCAATGTAAATAACATAACAAACGATCTGGTAAGATTAGGTAGCCTTGTCCTTTGTATTCCTAATGAGGCTTATACCTGCAAAAAAGAAGATGAGACCAAGAATGCCGTAAACAGCTATATTCTTGGCGCCGGAACTGCTCTGGGTAATAGAGATGGCAGCATAGATAAGCCCTCCAAGACCCAAAACAGTAAGTATTATTCCAAATATCCTTTTTTCCATAAATATGTATTTGGAAGTAAGTTTTGCAAAAGATATGCCATCGGGTAAAATTTCCAGAGCTATACCTGACATATACCTAAGTTATACTTAATATATACCTAACTTATACCTATGTTACTTTATATCTGAGCCCTATATACTCCCGATGCACTCCATAGTTACTTCCATCCCTATGCATAGGAATGGCGTAGGAGAAATAATCCTTGATTATTGTATCTAACTGCAGTAGTAAATGAAATCGTTCAGCTCTATCTCACCTTATCCTTTAATTGCCTGTCGCTGATTGATCTTTCTTATTATCCAGAATGATAGCGTCACCCACATTACCCCTAAACAAAAACCCGCAATTACATCAGTAGCAAAATGCACATTCAACACAATCCTGCTGATGCCAATTGCAACAGCCAGCAGGAACAATAAAACAGTTAGCACCCATTTAAATACAAAATGCCCTTTGCCTTGCCAGACAAGATAAGTCAGTATGCTGCAGAATATAAAAGACGAAAGAGCATGTCCACTTGGAAAGCTATAAGTGTGGATGGCTTTAATAATAGGCAAGTCGGGCCGCTTACGACGGAATACTTGTTTTAATAACTGCATCATCAGGAAACTGCTGAGCGCAACTATGGAAATATCTAAAGCATAACGCTTTCTTTTCAAGATGATTAATATACCCACCAGTATTATGTATGCCGGCGATAAAAAGAAGCTGGATCCTATAAAAGTAAAGATTTTTGCTACCTCAATAAGTTCCGGCGTAGTATGTGCCAGTAAATAAGCATGAACGCGGGTATCAAACACATCCTCCCGCTCAAATACTGCTTCATGCGCGATATATGCAAATATGAATAAAGAACCCAGAAACAAAGCGGCCAACACCAACACCTCCAGCGATACCCGTTGCAGCAGCCCTTTTGATTGTTTATCCATTGGCACTTGTTAATAAAATTATCTACAACTATATAGACCTTTACTTTTACCTGACCCCGGGACTCCACGAGTGCACCTCTGTGCCATCCGTGAGATACTAATCAGGGATAACTACTTCTAAAGCATTGGTAAGAATAGCAGCATCAATACTGTTTACCTTACCCAAATATTCACCATCTACCTGGAAATGTGCTCTCCTGCGCGACTGTATATGCAAAGAGCTTGTCTGGAATAGTTCGATCTTGCTTTTATCGTAAGGGGTGTGCGTAAACATCATTTTAAAGATCTCCTTTACCGAAATCTTTTTAACCACTATTACTTCAAACACTTCATCATCCAGCTTTCCATTTGGATTGATAAGTGCGCCGGTACCGTACTTGGTGGCATTGGCTATTACAATCATAGCAGCATTCCGCTTTACCCACGCTTTATCGGTTTGTATTTTTACCTCCATCAATGGGCGCTTCCACAACACCTTCCAGAATGCTTTTATATAGCCCCACATTCCCCGGCCATGGTCAGCCTCAAACTTCTTCACCACAAAAGCATTAAACCCAATATCACTTAAGTGAATACATATTTCATTGTTAACCTTAACCAGGTGAATCTTTTTCGTTCCTCCGCTTACCGCCACATCCAGCGCCTTTATTATATTCACAGGTATGTTCAACTCTTTAGCCATACCATTTGCCGATCCGGCCGGTAATATGCCTAACGGAATATTGGTGTGTAGTAAACATTGCGCCGCCAGTTTAACGGTGCCATCACCGCCTACAGCAATCACTCTGTGAGGCTGGTATGCTTCAATAGCTTCTTTTATCTGTTGGGGCTCACAAGGTTTAGTCAGTTCAAACAGTCTTATATTATAATTGGAGGCATTGAAGTAACTATGTATTTGCTGGTGCCAGTCTGTTGAATTATTACCTGACTTTTGATTAACAATAAAAAGTAATTTTAGGCTGTTGTTTTCATTTGATGACATCGGTATGGCACTACATTTTATGTAAAAGTAATGTAATATGGCAGGATTATTCAAAGATAAACGTGCAACCGTAAAAGTGTACCATGGCTACGGGCATGCACACGATCTTATAGTGTATGGACATGTGTTTAAGAGCAGACCGTTTATACGCCGCAAATACACCAATAACGTACTGGTAAATATTCTTCACCTTGTAAGACTTTTTTTTGTAGAGCCGCTGCCTTGCGCTAAAGTACAGTTGGAGTGGAGAAACCAAAGTTATTATTCGCAGGCAGAAGACGATGGCTTCTTTAAGTTTGAATGGGCATCACATGATGTAAGCCCGGGCTGGCACAAGGTGCTTGTACATTATATTGATGAAAGGGGATGGATAGCTGCTACAGGCGAAGGAAAAGTATTTGTGCCACACTCCACACAATACGCTTTTATTTCGGATATAGATGATACGGTGCTGGTGTCACACTCGGCTACTATCGGCAAGAGGCTGCGCGTACTCTTTACCAAAAACCCACGTACCCGCAAGGTGTTCAACAATGTAGTGAAGTTTTACGAACTGCTGGCGAGTGCCCATACTACGGCAGAAGTTCCTAATCCTTTCTTCTACGTATCAAGCAGCGAATGGAATCTGTACAGCTACCTTAATGAGTTTTTTAAATACAATGGTCTTCCAAAAGGTATCTTCTTATTAAACCAGATAAAGCGCTGGCATGAACTGGTGAAAACCGGCAAAACTAAACACGACGGCAAACTGGTAAGGGTAATGAGGATTTTAAAGGCTTATCCTAAACAGCACTTTGTTTTACTGGGTGATAATTCACAGCGCGACCCTGCCATTTATGCGTCTATCGTCCACAAATACCCGCAAAAGATATATGCCATTTACATCCGCAATATCCGCAAGGATAACGAAGCGGAAACAAGGGAATTATTACAAGATCTGGAAAAACTGGGCGTACATACCTGCTTATTTAATGACAATGCAGCAGCCATAGAACACGCAAAGAAAACAGGTCTTCTTGGTGCCACAGTGCAATCTGATTAGTATGTACCCCTTGATGTAAGAGTGTCCGGGGATTTAGTTTATACTAAGCAGTTCCTAACCTTATTACCTTAGTAACTCACTCTGACACAACACTATTTCTAACCTTATTACCTTATTGATTGTTGAAAGTTAATGGAAGTTAAAACTAATTTCCAAAAGGCACTTATCTCCTGATTACGAGTTATTATATACTTTGATAATCGGCTGCCTGATAATAGTAGCCGGATCACTACAATAGAAATAAATAACCTCAGCAATCTTTTCAGGCTTGACCCATGCATCAAAGTTGGCATTGGGCATCGCTCTTCTGTTGGCGGCTGTATCTATGATAGATGGAACAATAAGGCTGGTGACTACATCTTTGCCATTAGCTTCTTCATTTAGTATAACAGCCAGTTTCTCCAGTAAAGACTTGGAAAGTGCATAAGCAAGCACATCCTTAGCGCCTTTATCTTCCACTCCGGGACGGGAACCAACAAGGAAAATATGGCCGCTACCTTGCTTCATCATATGCCTGAACACTGGTCTTGCCACATGGTATGCCGTTTCAAAATTGAGCTGGTACTGAAAGGTAAGATCACTGCTTCTGGTAGTATGGATGTCACCCATGGCAAAGCCACCGGCAGTAGCTACCAGCACGTCTATAGCGCCATACTTTTCAATTATAGTATCTACTACTGCTGCAGTGTCTGCCTCATCATTGAGGTCAACAGACATTGCTTCAAATGGGTTGTTTTCTGGCACCTGTTTATTCATGGTTCCTATTACTCTGTAACCTTCTGCTAAAAACTTATTGACTACTGCGGTACCGAGGCTGCCAATAGCGCCTGTTACTAAGACTGTTTTCATATGTAGATGGATAGGGAGGCAAGTTAGGGAAGAGAAAGGAACTACAAAGCAGATTGTTTATTTGTTTACTTTTCTATAAGATAAGCTTTATGCTTTTCAAGTTGTGAGACCTGCGCCTTAAAAGACGGCATGAATAATATTAGTTCTTCAATTTTGCTTGTTGACGAGTTTAGTACAGTAAGTGTCAAGCTGAACTTATCAAGGTTCTGCTGATACATCAAATTTTTGTCAATGGTTAATAGTAAATCAAAGTTATTATCAATGCATAAAGCCATCAGTTTACCGTTTTTTATCCCATTCCACTTCATCTCTGATACAGTGTAAACTTCATATTCGGACAAGGATAGCTTCAGTCTTTTAGTCACACACTCATCAAGCAATATTTTCATGCAATATGCCGGTTGATGTTTCTATTAATTTTTGCGACATTTCCAACAACTTTATTACCTGTTCTTTCTTTACACCATCAAAATCTTCCAAAAATGTTGATATGGATTCACCGGTTTCCAGGTAATCAAAAAGGTTTTTAATAGGTACGCGTGTTCCATAAAATACAGGTGTACCTCCTAAAATTTCAGGATCAATATTGATAACTCGTCCTTCCATTGTTATATTGTTTAATGATATCAAATGTAGAAAAGTTTAGGGAGTAAAATAAAAAGCTAAAGCTTGATAGGAGCTATGTCTTTTAGTAGCTCCTATCAAGCTTTAGTATTCTAATCTTTATTATACCTCTTACTTCAGCACCTCAGCCAGCTTTGCTTCCAGTTCTGGTCCGCGCAGGCTGCTGGCAATGATAGTGCCCTGTGGGTCAATCAGTACATTGAAGGGAATACCATCAAACTGGTAGGTATTTACTGCTGCACTCTCCCACTGCTTCAGATCGCTCATGTGGTTCCATGCCAGCCCATCTTTCTTGATAGCTTCCATCCAGGCCTGTTTATCGTCATCGAGAGATACACCCAGGATAGTAAAGTTCTTAGTCTTATATTGATTATAAGCGGCTACTACATTAGGATTCTCTTGCCGGCAGGGGCCGCACCAGCTTGCCCAGAAGTCAACCAGTAAATACTTGCCCTTGAAACTGCTGATACTTACCGGCTTGCCATTTATGTCTTGCATGGTAAGGTTAGGTGCGGGCTTACCCACGAGCGGATATGCCTTTGGCTTGGCATCTGCTATAGCTGTTTGTAACCTGGCCTTCAGTGTTGCCAATCCATTACTCTGTTTGAAACGGTTGGAGGCATCACTAGCCAGCTTGTACAAGTCATCAAAAGACATGGTTTGCATGCTGGCAGCCTGACCTAGTGCAAACTGTATTAATGCCGGGCTGTTCGATTCGGCTACCGTACTTTTAATAAAATCGTTCAGTTGCTTTACCTGTCCCTGCACACTGGCCATAGCAGTTGCTTTTGCACTATCGGGTGCCGTCTGTGCCTGCTGGAAGGCAGCGCCTGCAATGGAGTCTTTCTGTATAAAAGTGGTCATGAATTTATACAGATTGGTAGTAGCCTCCGAACCTTTTATTTCCGGGTGGCGGGCATTGAGCGAGTCAACATTAAGGGTAATATCATCGTTGTCGTTGATGAACAAAGTCTGTACTCCACTGGGTACACTTATAAAATACAAGCCTTCTTCTTTACCTATAGTCTTCAATTTATACGCGCCATCATTACCAAGTGTGCTGGAATCCACTACCTGCACCTGGCTGCCATCAGATGGCAGGTATTGCAGGTAGACCGGCTGCTTATGTACATTGGCAATCTTACCACTTACGGTAAACTGGCCGCTGGCGTTATGCTGTTTGCAAGCCAATAAACTAATACCCGTTATGGCTGCTATCAGTATGTTCTTTGTCATTATTATGAGAATATATGTTGTTTTAATTTTTATGAACCACAAAGGCACCAGGAGCACAAAGATGCACGAAGTAAAATAGCAAGAAGTATAGAAAATGATAAAGTACTCCTTTTTGTGTCACTTCCTTTCTTAGCGTCTTCGTGGTTCCCGAAACAGCTTTTAAGCGTTTAACTTCTGCTGGAGTAAATCGGTCACCGCTTTTGGGTCTGCCTTGCCTTTACTCTTCTTCTTTACCTCTCCAACAAACAAACCAATTAAGCCTTTCTTACCTTTTTTGTACTCGGTTACTTTATCCGGCATATTGCTGATGACTTCATTTACCCAGGCTTCTATATCGCTGCTGTTGCTTGTTTGCAACAGGTTCATCTCGGTAGCTACTTCCATAGGCGTTATCTCAGGATTACCTATCAGCACAGGTAATATACGTTGCGAAGCCACCGAAAAGTTTACTTTGCCATCTTCTACCAGTTGTATCAGTGCCACCAGTTGTAATGGTGTAAGCCGGAGCTGGTCAAAGGAAATCTTTTCATCATTCACGTGCTGGCGTAATGGTCCGTTTATCCAGTTAGCAGCCGCTTTATAATGCGTCGTATGCTTTATTAACGCTTGGTAATAGTCACTTATTTCTTTTTCTGCCACCAACTGTGCAGCATCGTATTCGCTTAAGCCTGATGCCTTGTACTTCTCCTGCAACTCATGAGGCAGTGCTGGCTGGGCTTCCTGTATGCTTTGTATAAAAGACTCAGATAAGTGGAAAGGCGATAAGTCCGGCTCGGGAAAATAACGGTAATCGTTGGCTTCTTCCTTATCACGGATAGCAAACGTGGTATCATTGGAAGCATCAAAGCTGCGGGTTTGCTGCGTAATACGCTCGCCGTTTTCCAGCAGATCAGTCATGCGCCAGATCTCATATTCAATAGCCTTCTTTACGTTACGGATGGAATTGACATTCTTTACTTCTACCTTAGTGCCCAGCTTTGTCTCCCCTTTTAGCCGTACCGACACATTAGCGTCGCAGCGCAAGCTACCTTCTTCCATATTGCCATCGCAGATACCCAGCCAGCGTACGAGGCGGCGCACTTCAGTTACATACTGGTAGGCTTCTTCAGCACTGTGGAGGTCGGGCTCTGTTACTATCTCTATCAGTGGCGTACCGGCACGGTTATAATCCACACAGGTAAAATCTTCCTCAATATCATGGATACTCTTGCCGGCATCTTCCTCCAGGTGAATGCGGTTGAGCTGAATATTGCGGGTGCCGTTTTCTGTTTTAATAGCTACATAACCGCCTTTGCAAATGGGCGTGGTATGCTGCGATACCTGGTAGCCCTTGGGCAGATCAGGATAGAAATAGTTCTTACGGGCAAAGTAGTTGTAACGCTCTATCTCGCAATGGCAGGCCAGCCCCATCTTAATGGCATATTCCACTGCCTTTTTATTGGTCATAGGCAAAGTGCCGGGATGGCCAAGTGTGATTGGGCTCACATGCGTATTGGGCGCAGCCCCAAATGCGGTACTATCACCGGAAAACAATTTGCTGACAGTGGCTAACTGCGCATGTACTTCCAACCCTATTACGGCTTCGTATTTATCGGCAAAACTCATGGTACTCCTGGTAATATAAGGCTGTAAAGGTATTGATTGAAGCATAAATAAAATTTGGTATTGTTTTGTATTAAGTAAATCAATCAGTTAAAAATCCAACTTTATTATGTGGTTAATCTACGCCATTCTCGACGCACTTATGGCCGCAATTTCTGTTACACTTACCAAAGCCGGAATAAAAAATGTAAACCCTGTACTTGCTTTTGCCTTAGAATCTATTCTTATACTGACTATTTCGTGGAGCGCTGTTTTTGTTAAAGGGCATCAATCCGGGATCAGCAAGATGGATAAAAACACCTGGATATTTCTTGGCTGCGCCGGGGTTGCCACTACGCTTGCATCCTTATTTCAGTTTGGCGCTTTAAAGAACGGGCATGCCGGTGCGGTATCTTCTATAGACAGAAGCTCACTGGTGATTACTATTTTACTGGCTACCCTTTTTTTAAAAGAGAAGCTAACCTGGCAGTTGGTGGTTGGGGGTATTTTGATTGTGGGAGGGGCTATTTTAATTGCGACGGGTAGGCAGGATGGGAAATAGGGGTTTTCGGGATAATGATGTTACTGATATTGATTGATTAAGCTGATGTGCACGGTTAAGAGCTTACGATAAATTAGTTTTAAGTAGTGTAAGAGTTTGAACACGCTGCGCCGTCCGGAAATGCAGCCAATTAACAATTACACTCATTTGCATAAGCGGTGGCTTTGCCTGTGGCGCTTAGGCGCTATCCGGGATCTATGGACTGCCGTAAGATAATTTTAAGAGACTCTTAAGCACCTTGGACAAATTAGTTGGTAATACTTAAGAGCAGGCATATGGACTGTTAGACCGGAAGCCTCTGGTGCCAATAGCGCCATGGATAGCTTCATCCTACCCACTCATTCCTCACAAGCACTGCTGTACGCCGCTAAAGTCGCTCATCTTAAATAGAATTTCAAATCTTGAAAGAGATTAGTCCTGCTAAGTGTCATTCTCAAGCTGCTTGTATTAAGGCTGCTATAAATTTTATTGGCTCTTTCTAATTCATTTTTTGGCGGTGCTGTAAATAATCTTATTGCTTTTAGTTTCCACTTGTCAAGCAGTTGCCAACCAAGGTTTTGAATGTTCTCATTTTCGTCAGCTATGGCGAGTAAAAGGTCACCCACAACATTCCACCCGCCAATTTTGTTGTACAGCTTTAATATTGTCTTTTTTATATCGTATTTGCCTTCTGCATAAATGTTTCTAACCTTTTCCAGAGTTTCATTGTCGCTGTTTTTTGCTAAAACTTCAACTGCTTTGTCGCGAACTCGTTTGATTGGGTGAACAAGTAATTCTAATGAATACTCCTGCGCCTTGTTTACATTGAACTTATTAATAGCCGTCAGACAAGCAATAACGAGTTTACTCCTTTCCGAATGGATGTATCGTTCAAAAATCGGTAAGTCTTCGCCACTGCCTGTTTCAGACAAACCAAGTAAACTGCCTGAAAGAAATCGTTTATTGGCTACTCGTTGCCTGTACAAAGCTGCAAAGTCTATTTCTTTGTCTTTTGACAAGTATTTGCTCAATTCCCGAATGGATACAGCTTCATCAGACAGGAGTGCAAAAACCTCGTTGTCAAAGTCTCGACTGAAACGCTTACTTGCATATAACGTATTAAGCCGAACCCTTGAGGACTGGCCACGTAAGAAAAGTGTAATCACTTCCTTTTGAGTTGCCGTATCAAAATTTAAAAGATGTTTTAGGACTTCTAACCGAACCAAAAAATTATTATCATTAATCAATCTCTTTAATTGTTCTTTGGTTGGTAGTTTATTACTTAAAAAAACTTTGTAGAACCGAAGATCTTGTCTTATCATCAAGTCGTTTTATTTTATTGTAAAACTCTTCATAAAACTCTTGACTTAGGATGAATTGAATAATGCGGTTATGGATTTCTCGTAAATCAACTCGCTCAACGTTTAAAAGCCAATCTATAGTTGGTAATTGCTTTAATAAAGCGTCTATATAAGTCTCTTCTAAAAATGAGAATGTTGCTTCAGTTGCTACTTTCCTAACTGCTGTAACCCAATCGCCAAGCCGTAACAGAATAAATTTTAGTCCGTTTGTATTTTTCAGTCTCGCAAGTTCCTTCACCGCTTTTTCTCTTACGTAGCCGATGCTGTTTAAACTGGCAATGCCCAACAATAGTTGGTAAGTTCTTTCATCAAAGTCAACACGATAAAAGTCTAAATCACCCGTTTTTATGGGTAAGTGTTTCAGGGTGTCGGCATATTCATTCAACGACTTTAGCTTCCCGAATAGCAACAAAATAGTTTCTGCTGCTTTTGTTTGTATGAGGACATTGCCGCTTCTCAAAAATTCAATAAGAGAGTAAATGGTGCTTGGTGTCCCAACCTTTTGAATAGTGTCAAAGCATTGAAGTTTGTCGGCAAGATTTTCCTTTTGGAAAAACAATTTTGGGTTCTCATGTAAAATCTGAATGCAGCGATTTATATCGGTATAGTCCATTAGCAGGTTGTTCAGTTGGGGGTGTACAACACAAATATAAACGCTCACATCAGGATATTATATATTCATAAAAATTTATTTTCAATATTGATCACTCTCATTAAACATGCTATTGAGTAGCGTCAATTCACCAGAATTTATATCGCTTAAGGTATTTTAGATATTGGGTTAGAAGTTAAGACAAGAGTGAATTCTACGTATCAGGGCTATACGGCTAAATTGTAAAAGCTGCAAGCGTCCCTAACAGCAATGGTTCTCATGTGCTGGAATTAAGCAAATACCCAAGTAGTAAAGACCTACCTCCTCCATAGTAGTAAAGTCCCATACTAAAGTCATATCAAAGCCATAGATAGTCCATGGGAAGCCATGCTAACGCCCATCTAAGTCCTACCTAAGCCGGAGATCTTTCGATCATCCTTCCTCTTTTTGCAGTATATCTGGGTAAAAAACAGGTGCAAGTAGTCATTGGCAGCAAGTGGCGGGCAGGGACGTAAAATATACATTAATTTACTCCCCGTCCAACTGTTGCTTAGGCTGTATGAGGCTTTTTATTTGGTTGAATGTGGAGGTATTGATGCTGCTGTTGAGGGAGGCGGCAATGTCTTTTTTCTCCGAAGCTGTTAAGTGAAAGCTAAGCGAAGCTATAGCATTCTTCTTTGAAGGAATATAATGGAAGCTAAAACGGTAAACCAGGGGACCCATGTTTTCTGTTAGATAGTCCAACTGCTCCAGTTGATTATAGGTCTGCATCCTGAACATATTGCTTTGCAGCATCAGCAAGGGGTTGGTAATAAAGCCCGATAAACTGTTGTTTTCAAACGGGCGGTCCCAGTCGCCAGCTTGCCGGTCGCGTATCTGCAGTACAATTACTTTGCTGGTATTCTGCTTCAGCCAGTCTTTGAAAGTACTGATAAAACGGAAAGTAGTTTCCTGCCCAAAGTTGTCGCGCAGCCCGGCATCAATCACATCAATCACAGGATTGCTGGGCAGCCATGCGTTTGGCAATACATAGGGGAAGGTTGCATTCATACGCAATGCGGAGAGCACGCTTAAGTTGAGCGGGTTTTGGTCTTTAAAAAAGGATACAAAGTCAATTGCGTCAAT
>CAWFUV010000052.1:0-257018 GCA_963819045.1 uncultured Chitinophagaceae bacterium
CGGGCGACCGCTTCATCAACGAGACCCTCGACCACTTCCCCCGCGCCAAGAAGGTCGCGATCGTGACGAAGGTCGACCGTGCCGGCAAGGAGAAGATCGCGCAGCAGCTCCGGCCGTGTCGGAACTCCGCGAGTGGGACGCCATCGTGCCGACCTCCGGCACCGAGGGCACCCAGCTCGACGCCCTGCTCATGGAGATCACCAAACTGATGCCCGAGTCGCCGGCACTGTACGGCGCGGACGCCATCACCGAGGAGACGCACGAGGAGCGCATCTCCGAGCTCATCCGCGAAGCCGCCCTCGAAGGCGTCCGCGACGAGCTCCCGCACTCCCTGGCCGTGCTCATCGAGGACATGGTCGAACCCGACCCCGACGACGACCCCAACGGGCCGCTGCGGATCTCGCGAACCTGTTCGTGGAGCGGGACAGCCAGAAGTCGATCGTCATCGGACACAAGGGCGAGCGGCTGAAGGACGTCGGCATCCGCGCACGCGCCGAGATCGAGTCGCTGCTCGGCGGACGCCACGTGTACCTCAACATCCGGGTGAAGGTCGCGAAGGAGTGGCAGCGCGACCCGAAGCAGCTCGGGCGACTGGGCTTCTGACGCCGGTCATCCGACCGACGGACGCGCACGTGCCCCGCCAGTCGTACCGTGGACGGGTGTTCCGTCCCGTGCTGCGCAGCCAGATCGTCACCGACGTCCTCATCGCCGTGGGCCTCGGGGGGCTCGTGGTGCTCGTGGCGTCGGGCGGGCTCTTCGCGCGCGACCAGGCGGTCATCGTCGTCGGGATGACCGCGGCGTTGGCCCTCCGGCGTCTGTCGCCGGGTCTGGCGCTCTCGGTCGCCTGGATCACTGCGATCTACCAGATGGTGACCGGTCAGGCGGCCGGACCCGTCGAACATCTTCATCGCCGGCGTCATGTACACGACCAGCGCGTACGGCAGCCAGCGAGTGCGGGTCGCCGGCGCGGTCTCGGCGATCGCCGGTGCCCTGACGGCGGCCCTGTACGTCGGGATCCCGGACTACATCACGCGCCTGCACGAACCGACCCAGGACGGGCCTGTGATCGAGTCCGGGAGGGTCTTCGGCGCCGTCCTGATCGTCGTGCTCGCGCTGCTGCTGTTGCCGTGGCTCGGTGGCGTGGTCGCCCGGACGCGCCAGACCGCGCGGATGAGTCGTGAGGCCCAGCTGCTGGCGGAACGAGACGCCGCTCGTGCCGACCGCGCGGTCGCCGTGGAGCAGGAGCGCGTCAGCATCGCCCGCGACATGCACGACATCGTCGCGCACTCCCTCGCCGTGGTGATCGCGCAGGCCGACGGTGCGCGGTACGCGCTGAAGGCCGACCCCGCGGTGGCCGACCAGGCGCTCGGCACGATCTCGAGCACGGCCGGGCGGGCGCTCGGCGACGTCCGCGAACTGCTCGGGGCGCTGCGGCACGAGCAGGGCACCACGCCGACCGCCGGACATCGACGACATCGAACGGCTCGTCGGCGAGATGCGCGAGGTCGGCCTCGAGGTCGAGCGTCGAACGCGAGCGGTGACCCGCAGCAGCCTGCCGACGACGCACGCAGCTCGCGGTCTACCGGATCGTGCAGGAGAGCCTGACGAACGCCTACAAGCACGGCGAACGCGGCACCGCCGGTCCACGCGTCCCTGACCGTACCGCCCCGACACCGTCGAGATCGACGCCGTGGTGAACCGTCGCTCCGACGACGGCCGCGCCGGACCCGGCACCGGCCACGGACTGGTGGGGATGCGGGAGCGTGCCACCCTGTCCGGAGGCACGATGACCGCGTGGACCGCGCGGGCAGGACTTCGCCGTCGCCGTCCGCATGCCAGACACCCCGCCACCGGGCAGATGCCCCGCGGACTCTTCACCTCGACCGACCAGGAGCGCACCGCGCCATGACCGACCCCCCATCCGCGTCGCCCTCGTCGACGACCAGGCGCTGTTCCGCACCGGCATCCGGATGCTCATCGACTCCCAGCCGGACCTCGCATTCGTGGGTGAGGCGGGCAACGGCGCCGAGGGCGTGGAGCTCGTCCGCAGCGCCGACCCGGACGTCGGTGCTCATGGACGTCCGGATGCCCGTGATGGACGGCATCACCGCCACCGCGCGCATCGTGGGGGCGAGGGCCGGGTCGCGACGGCGCCAAGGTCCTCGTGCTGACGACGTTCGACTTCGACGAGGCCGCTGCCAAGGCCATCCGCGGCGGGTGCGAGCGGCTTCGTGCTCAAGGACGCCGACCCCGAGTTCCTGCTCGCAGCGATCCGCACCGTGCACGCGGGCACGGCGGTCTTCGCGGCGTCGGCGACCCGCGAACTCCTCCGCCGGTACGACGACACCGCCGAGCGGGCCGCGAACGTCGCCCGCCGCGGTCAACGACCTCACGCCGCGGGAGCGCGAGATCTTCGACCTCGCCGCCCGGGGTTCAGCAACAGCGAGATCGCCCAGCACGAGTTCGTCAGCGAGGCGACGGTCAAGACCCACATCTCCCGGGTCCTCAGGAAGCTCGGCCTGCGCGACCGGGTCCGGCTGGTGGTCTTCGCCCACGAGCACGGCCTCGTCACGAAGGACTGACCCGCACCGCGGTGCGCGACGTCATCCGACAGGATGAGTCCTGCACCGGGAAGTGCACCGACGGTCCATCCACAGGAGCCGACCGGCGCGACGCGGGACGGGCCTCCGGGCGTCATCGTTGGACCATGACCACCAGCCACGCTCCGATCATCCGACTCGACCACGTGTCCAAGCACTACGGTGACGCGGCGCGCCGGGTCACCGCGCTCGACGACGTCAGCGTCGACATCGGCGCGGGCGAGTTCACCGCGGTGATGGGCCCGTCCGGCTCCGGCAAGTCGACGCTCATGCACGTCGCAGCCGGGCTCGACGCCGTGTCGACCGGCCGCGATCTCGACTCGACGGCGTCGACATCACCGAGCTCGGCGACAAGGACCTCACCGAACTCGCGGCGCCGCCGGCTCGGCTTCGTCTTCCAGTCGTTCAACCTGGTCCCGACGCTCGACGTCAGCGAGAACATCCGTGCTGCCGTTCCTGCTCGGCGGGCAAGCCCGACGCGCTGAGGAGAACGCCTGGATCGACCGGCTGGTCGACCAGCTCGGGCTCGGCAACCGGCTCGCGCACCGTCCGCACCAGCTGTCCGGCGGGCAGCAGCAGCGGGTCGCGATCGCCCGGGCACTGGCGTCCCGTCCCGCCGTCGTCGTCGCCGACGAACCGACCGGCGCCCTCGACTCCCGCACCGGGCGGGACGTCCTCGGGATCCTCCGCGGTGCCGTCGCCGAGTGGGGCCAGAGCGTCGTGATGGTGACCCACGACCCGGTCGCCGCCGCCAACGCGGACCGCATCCTGTTCCTCGCCGACGGCCGCATCGTGGGCGACCGCCCCGCGATGAGCGCCGCCGAGATCTCCACCACGATGCTCGGGATGGAGGCCGCCGCATGAACGCCGTCCGCGACTTCTCGCCCACCATCCTCGTCGCCGCGCTCGGCACCACGTTCGGTTCCGCGCTGGTCATCGCGCCGGGCATCGTGACCGAGGCACTCCGCGCGGCCGGCCTGGGCGACGTCGCCTCGGTGAAGTCGTGCTCGACGTCGTCGGGTGGCTCTTCCTCGGCATCGCGCTGTACGTCGGGGCGATCGTCACCGCCAACACCTGCGCCACGCTGATCGCCGGACAGACGCGGGTCATCGCGCTCCAGCGGCTCGTCGGCGCCACCGGTGCCACGCTGCGTTCCAGGATCACCCGCGCTGGGCTCGTGGTCGGGGTGATCGGCGGGCTCATCGGCGTCGTCGTCGGCACCGGGCTGTCGCGCGCTGTTCGTCGCCGTGCTGCGCGGCAACGGCTTCCTGCCCGACACGTCGTACACGCTCGTGCCGTGGCAGCTCGTGCTCCCGGTCATCGCCGTCGTGCTCGCCACCTGGGGGGCCTTCGCGGTCGGGTCGCGTCGCGTGCTCACCGTCACTCCGTTGCAGGCCCTGTCGTCAGTCGTCGAGCCGAGCCACGACGACGTCAAGTCCGGGCTCGCGCGGAAGGTCTGGGCGATCCTGCTCATGGCCGGCGGCGCTGCGCTGATGCTGCTCGGCCTCCTCCTGAGCTCCGGCAGCCCGGTCGCCGTGTTCCCCGCGGCACTCGGCGGGTTCATCTCGTTCGCCGGCGTCGCCGTCGGTGCCACGCTCGTGATGCCGCCGGTCCTGTCCCTGATCGGACGGATCGGCGCGAAGGACCCGGTGGTGCTCCTCGCCGGCCGGAACGCGCTGCGGGCACCCGGGCGTGCCTCGCGGGCGACCATCGGGCTCGTCATCGGCGTGACGCTGCTCGTCACGTTCGCCGTCGCCCTCGGGATGATGCAGCACCTGCTCGAGGAACAGCTCCGCGCACAGTTCGGCGGCGGCGGCAAGGCGCAGGTCGAGCAGCTCCGGGACGTCTTCGTGCAGGTCAACGGGGTCGTCAGCGTGATCGTCGGCTTCTCCGCCGTGATCGCCGCCGTCGGGGTCGTCAACGCCCTCGCGCTCGGCGTGCTGCAGCGGCGCCGCGAGCTCGGGCTCCTGCGGGTGCTGGGGCTCACCGGGGCGCAGGTCCGTCGGATGATCATCACCGAGGCCGTCCAGATGGTGGTCGCGGCCGTCGTCACCGGGTTGGTGCTCGGCACGGTGTACGGCTGGGTCGGCGGGCAGACGCTGCTCGGGTCGATGGGGTCACCCGGAGCACCGGTACTGCCGCCGCTGACGATCGTCATCGTGGTCGTCGGGGCACTCGTCCTCGCGGTCGCCGCCACGGTCGCCCCGGTCCGCCGCGCCATGCGCGTCTCGCCGACGGAGGCCCTCGCGGTCGACTGACGCGCTGCCGACGCGGCGGCCGCGTGGCCCGTCGCTGGCGTTCTCTGTCGCCGCACAACGGACATCGGCTCGAACCACGGACTCCGGTGGTTCGAGCCGATGTCCGTTGTGCGGTCGACGCCCCGCCCTCCGCCCCCGCCCCGGCGACCCTGCGCCCGCCGCGCTGTCACACGGGTGACGTGCGGTGCTACGGTGAACGGGATGTACTCGGCGCTCCTCCTCCTTCGCTGCCGCGACGAGGCCTGACTCAACGGCCCACCTCGTCGCGGAGTCCGTCGTGGCCGCACACACGCGAGTGCTGACGACCAGCGCAACGACGAAAGCGACGAAACGATGCAGAACACCCAGCGCCCCTCCGGGATGCCGATCCACAAGTACGTCCCGTTCCACGAGCAGATCACGGTCGAGCTGCCGGACCGCACCTGGCCGACGAAGCGCATCGAGAAGGCCCCTCGCTGGTGTGCCGTCGACCTGCGTGACGGCAACCAGGCACTCATCGACCCGATGGACGCCGAGCGCAAGCGCGCGATGTTCGACCTGCTGGTCGGCATGGGCTACAAGGAGATCGAGGTCGGGTTCCCGAGCGCCTCGCAGACGGACTTCGACTTCGTCCGCAGCCTGATCGACGAGGGCGCGATCCCCGACGACGTCACGATCCAGGTGCTGACCCAGGCGCGCGAGCACCTCATCCAGCGCACCTACGAGGCGATCGACGGTGCCAAGCAGGCCATCGTCCACCTCTACAACTCGACGTCGATCGTGCAGCGCGAGGTCGTGTTCCGCACCGACGTCCAGGGTGTCGTGGACATCGCCGTCGCCGGTGCGAAGCTGTGCAAGGCCGCCGAGGCCACGCTGCAGCACGACACCACCGTCTACTACGAGTACTCGCCGGAGTCCTACACGGGCACCGAGCTCGAGGTCGCGCTGCAGATCTGCAACGCCGTGCTCGAGGTCTTCGAGCCCACCCCGGACCGCAAGGTGATCATCAACCTGCCCGCGACGGTCGAGATGGCGACGCCCAACGTCTACGCCGACTCGATCGAGTGGATGTCCCGCCGCCTGGCGCACCGCGAGGACGTGCTGCTCTCCCTGCACCCGCACAACGACCGCGGCACCGCCGTGGCCGCCGCCGAGCTCGGCTACCTGGCCGGCGCGGACCGCATCGAGGGCTGCCTGTTCGGCAACGGGGAGCGCACCGGCAACGTCGACCTGGTCGCCCTCGGCATGAACCTGTTCACGCAGGGCATCGACCCGGAGATCTCCTTCTCGGACATCGACCAGGTCAAGCGCACCGTCGAGTACTGCAACCAGCTGCCCGTGCCGGAGCGCCAGCCGTGGGCGGGCGACCTCGTCTACACGGCGTTCAGCGGCTCGCACCAGGACGCCATCAACAAGGGCTTCGACGCGATGAAGGCGAAGGCCGCCGCGGCGGGCAAGTCCATCGACGAGGTCGAGTGGGCCGTTCCCTACCTGCCCGTCGACCCGAAGGACATCGGCCGGTCGTACGAGGCCGTCATCCGCGTCAACTCCCAGTCGGGCAAGGGCGGGGTGGCGTACCTGCTCAAGACCGACCACGCGATCGACCTGCCCCGCAAGCTGCAGATCGAGTTCTCCGGCGTCGTGCAGCAGCGCACCGACACCGAGGGCGGCGAGTTCAGCTCGGACAAGATCTGGGACCTGTTCCGCGACGAGTACCTGCCGGCACCCGTCGACGAGGACAAGTGGGGCCGCTACGAGATCACGAAGACGGCGACCTCGAGCGACTTCGACGGCACGACGAACCTGTCGGTCGCGATGCGCGTCGACGACGGCAGCGTCACCGCCGAGGCCGTCGGCACCGGTCCGATCGACGCCTTCCTCGCCGTGATGCGGGAGCAGGGCGTGGCGGTCACGCTGTACGACTACTCGGAGCACACGATGAGCGCGTCCGGCGACGCCAAGGCCGCTTCGTACGTCGAGCTCGACGTCGACGGCGTCCGGCTGTGGGGCGTCGGCATCGACGCCGACATCGCGACCGCGTCGCTCAAGGCGATCGTCTCCGCGGTGAACCGCGCGGTCCGCGCGGGCGCCGCCTCCGGCGCGACGTCGCCGGAGCTCGTCACCGCGTAGCACCGCGCCGCTCTGCGGCTCGGAGCACGCCCACCCCCGCTGAGATCGCACTTCGTGTCGGCTCGCGAAGCGAGGACCCGACACGAAGTGCGATCTCAGCGGTCTTGGTTGCGCGGGCTGGTGCGAGTGCGGGGCTGGACGGCGCGACCACGGCCGGGAGGCGCGGTGCGGGTCCGACCCGCACCGCGCCTCCCGGCCGTGGTGCGTTCGCACCCATGACGGGTGCGATGGCAAGCGGGGTCGCGCGTTGCAGGTTGGAAGAAGTGACCCGCTACGCGCGGAAGGACCTGCGACGCGCGAGAGGACCCGCTGAGCGCGGAAGGACCTGCGACGCGTGGAGGACCTGCGACGCGCGGAAGGACCTGCCACGCGCGGAAGGACCTGCGGCGCGCGAGAGGACCCGCGACGCGGGGAAGGACCTGCCGCGCGCCGTCCGGGCGCCTGGAGCGGGGTGTCGGCGCGGCGGGGGATACTGGGGGCATGCCGCTGTACCGGGACGAGTGCGTCGTGCTCCGCACCCACAAGCTCGGTGAGGCGGACCGCATCGTCACCATGCTCAGCCGCCAGCACGGCAAGATCCGTGCCGTCGCGAAGGGCGTGCGGCGGACGGCGTCGAAGTTCGGCAGCCGCCTCGAGCCGTTCATGGTCGTCGACGCCCAGTTCTACGAGGGCCGCTCGCTCGACATCGTCACGCAGGCCGAGTCCCTCGGGGCGTACGGCGCGCAGATCGTGGCCGACTACAGCGCGTACACCGCGGCCAGCGCCATGGTCGAGACCGCCGACCGTCTGAGCGAGGCGGACGCCGGCCTGCAGCAGTACCTGCTCCTCGTCGGGGCACTGCGGTCGCTGTCCCGCGGCGAGCACGTGCCGTCCGCGACGCTCGACTCCTACCTGCTGCGGGCGATGAGCATCGCTGGGTGGGCGCCCTCGTTCTCGGACTGCGCGGTCACGGGCGAGCCCGGCCCGCACTCGGCGTTCGTCGTCCAGCTCGGCGGGGTCGTGGCGGACGGTGCCGCGCCGCCCGGGTCGCCGCGGCTCGACGTCACGACGCTCGACATCCTGGGGTCGCTGCTCGCGGGGGACTGGGCCTCGGTGGACGCGGCGGACGAACGGACCAGGTCGCGGGCCTCCGGCGTGGTCGCCGCGTACGCCCAGTGGCACCTGGAACGATCGCTCAAGTCGCTGCCGCACGTCGACCGCACGGAGCACCCCGCCCCGGTGCCGCTCACGCACGACGGGCCGGCTGCGACGGCACGGGCGGTCGCCGCGACGCCGGCCCCGGCCCTCCCCGACGTCCACGAAGGAACCAGCACCGCATGAGCCCCCGCCGCACCGACGCTCCCGAGCCCTTCCGTCCGGTCGACTGGACGGGGCAGACGCCCCCGGCGATCCCGCAGCGGTTCGTCCCCGAGCACGTGGCGATCGTGATGGACGGCAACGGCCGGTGGGCGAACGGCCGCGGGCTCACGCGGATCGAGGGCCACAAGGCGGGCGAGGCCTCGCTCCTCGACGTCGTGGCCGGCGGGATCCAGATCGGCGTCAAGCACATCTCGGCGTACGCGTTCTCGACGGAGAACTGGAAGCGTTCCCCCGAGGAGGTGCGCTTCCTGATGGGCTTCAACCGCGACGTGATCCGGCGTCGGCGCGACCAGCTCAACGAGTGGGGCGTGCGGGTGCGGTGGGCCGGTCGGCGTCCTCGGCTGTGGCGGAGCGTCATCGACGAGCTCGAGACCGCCGAACGGATGACGGCGGGCAACGACGTCCTGACGCTGACGATGTGCGTCAACTACGGCGGCCGGAACGAGATCGTCGACGCCGTCCGGGGGATGGCCGAGGACGTCGCCGCGGGGAAGCTCAAGCCGAGCCAGGTGACCGAGAAGGCCCTGGCCCGCCGCCTCTACGTGCCGGACATGCCCGACGTCGACCTGTTCCTGCGGAGCTCGGGCGAACAACGGACGAGCAACTTCCTGCTGTGGCAGTCGGCGTACGCGGAGATGGTGTTCCTCGACCGGCTCTGGCCGGACTTCCGGCGCACCGACCTGTGGGGCGCGGTGGAGGAGTACGCCCGCCGCGACCGGCGCTTCGGCGGCGCGGTGGACGTCCCGACCGCCTGACCCCGGGCGGCGAGGCGGGCCCGAGTCTCGGCCTCGCGGACACCGTGCGCGCTCCGGCACCCGCACGATGTCCGCGCAGCCGAGTCTCGGCACCGCGAACCCGCGCCGCGGACCGAACCCACGCGGCTCAGGCGAGCAGGGCCGCCGCCGAGCGCACGGCCTCGAGCGTGGCGCGGACACTCGGCACGCGCTCGGCCCCGCGGGCGACGACGACCTCGACGTGGCGGGCCAGGTCCTCGTCCACGGGGTCGACCGACACCCCGGCGGGGATGACCGTCGTCGCGAGGGCCAACCGGGGGAGCAGCGCCACCCCGAGCCCTGCGGCGACGAGCCCCACGACCGCTGCGGCGTTGTCGGTCTCGAGCACGATGTCCGGCGTGAACCCGGCCGTCGCGCACGAGGCGAGCAGGTGCCCCCGGCAGCGCGGGCAGCCCCCGATCCACCGGGCGTCCCGCTGCGACGCGAGATCCACGACGACCGACCGGCCGCCAGCAGCAGCGCCTGACCCAGCCACGGCGCCACCCGCACCGACGGGACCACCGCGATCCGAGCCTCCAGACCGGACCGCCGACTCCGCAACCGCACCTGCCCCCACCGGCGTGACCAGCGCCAACGGGTCCCGCCCGATCGACCGCGTCAGCAGCCCCGGGTCCGGCACCGCCCCGACCTCGTCGCCCACGTAGGTGAAGGTCAGCGCGACGTCCGCCTCCCCGCGCCGCAGCATCGCGAGCGCCTCGGGCGGTTCGACCTCGACGTAGGTGGTCGTGACGCCGGGGACGCGGTCGGCCAGCCAGGCGAGCACGGCCGGGACGAGCGTGGACGACGCGCTCGGGAACCCGGCGATCCGGACCCGCCCGCGGGTGAGGCCGCCGACGGCGTCGAGGTCCTCGCGGGCGGCGGTCAGCGCTGCCTGCACGTGCAGGGCGTGGTCGGCGAGGACCTGCCCGGCCTCGGTCAGGCTCACGCCGCGGGCACCGCGGAGCACGAGGGCGTGGCCGAGTCGCTGTTCCGCGCGCTGGAGCAGCTGGCTGACGGCGGGCTGGCTGTACCCGAGGGACGCCGCGGCACCGGTGATGGAGCCGGCGTCGGCGACGGCACGGAGGGTCCGGAGCAGCTGCGGGTCGAGGTCGTCCACAACGAGATGTTATGGCAGGGCGAAGCAAGCTGTCCTGGTGTGATGACCGAGCCGGCACGACGATGGCGACCATGGACTCCTTCGTCGACGGCCACGGCTACCTCGCCGCCTGCACCGCCGGGCTCCCGACGCACGGGACGCTCGCCGCGATGCGGACCGACCTCGACCTCTGGGGAGGCGGCCACGTGGACCCGGTCCGCTACGGCGGCCTCGTCGAGGCGGGCCGCGAGCTCTTCGGCCAGGTGGTCGGCGTGCCCGCGGAGCGGATCGCGACCGGCTCGCAGACCTCGGCGATGACGGCGGTCGTCGCCGCGGCGCTGCCCGACGGCGCCGAGGTGGTCGTGCCCGACGGCGACTTCAGCTCGATCGTGTTCCCGTTCCTCGCCCAGGCGCACCGCGGCGTCCGCGTCCGGAGCGTGCCGCTCGACGCGCTGGCCACGAGCCTGCGGTCCGACACCGCGCTCGTCGCCTGGTCCGCCGTGCAGTCGGCCACCGGCGTCGTCGTGGACTCGGCAGCCGTCGTCGCGGCCGCGCGCATGGTCGGCGCCCGGACGCTGTGCGACCTCACCCAGGCGGCCGGGGTGCTGCCGGTGTCGGCCGAGCCGTACGACGTGACGGTCACCCACGCCTACAAGTGGCTCTGCGCGCCGCGCGGCGTCGCCTTCATGACCCTCTCGGACGACGCGCTCGGCTGGCTGCGCCCGACCCAGGCCGGCTGGTACGCGGGCGCGGACGTCTGGGCCTCCTGCTACGGACCGGCCATGCGGCTCGCCGACGACGCCCGCCGGTTCGACGTCTCCCCGGCCTGGCAGGCCTGGCCCGGGGCGGTCGCCGCCCTGCGGCACGTCGCGTCCCTCGACACGGCTTCGGCCTGGAGGCACGCCACCGGCCTCGCGGACCGGCTGACGGACGCCATCGGGTCGGCCCGGCAGACGCAGGCGATCGTGACGATCCCGGACGCGTCCGGCTCCGCGCTGGCGGCGCTGCGGGCGGCGGGGATCACCGCGTCGGGCCGTGCGGGGCGGCTCCGGCTCGCCTTCCACCACTGGAACGACGAGTCGGACGTGGACGCCGTCGCCGCGGTGCTCGCCCGTTAGGCTTGCCCGGTCCCTTCCCCGCACCGAGCATCCAGCTCGGCGACACTGATGGAGTTCTCCTTGGCTCAGCCCTCCCGTCTCGACTCGGTCATCGCCCTCGCACCCCTGCTATTAGCAATCTTTCCCCCAATCCTACCAATGCAGGAACTATTGAGCCAAATGATTTCCTGACAATAACCGGTAGCGGATTTGGAAACGTACCAGGTAAAGTGGAATTTAAAACTGCAGATAACGGAGGCAGTACATATATAACTGTGCCTAACACAAAAACTGATTATGTATCATGGAGTGATAATTCTATTACTGTAAAAGTACCTGCACAGGCAGGTACCGGTACTATAAGTGTAAATGGGAAAATTTCTACACAAATATTAAATATCAATTATGCCCTTGAAGACATAAATTCAGATTTCTATATGTTTCAGGATACCACAAGGCAGCGCTACTATCTGCGTAACTTATTTGACTCCATAGGCTATATTTTTAAATACAACACTACCTCTGGTTTTAGCTCTAATAGCAGTGCAAAAGCAGCTTTTGAAAGAGCTATGGCTACATGGAGATGTAAAACCGGGATCAACTGGCAAGCAAACGGCACTACATCAGAAGGAAATGTAGCAGATAGTGTAAATGTCGTAATGTTTGATAATACACTGGATGCAGGTACCCTTGCAATTACTTCTTACGACCTGGCTGCTCAGGGAACCTTTGATTGCTTCCAGGAAAATACGGTATGGTATCTCCAGGATATAAATATGCGGTTTGCAACTGTTCCCATGAATGGCTATACCTGGCAGTTTGGACCTGCACTTCCCACTTCCAGGCAATATGATTTTGAAACGGTTGCTGTACACGAATTAGGCCATGCACATGGGTTAGCCCACCGGATTGCTCCCGGTGAGGTTATGAATTATAGCATTACTAACGGAACTACCATTCGTGTACCATCCAATGTTGAATTTGAAGGCGCTCAGGTTAAAATGAACTACAGTACAGTTCCTACCTGCTTTGATCCTGATGGCGGCGGCACTCCAATGACTATTGCCTCTTGTGTGCTGCCTGTACATATTCTTTCCTTCAAGGCCGAACTACAACACCAAAATGTGCTATTGAACTGGCAAACAGCTTCTGAATATAATACTGCTTATTTTATTGTGCAAAGGTCTGTAGATGGCATACACTTCAATGATATAAGTACAGTCAATGCAGCAGGCAATAGTTCAACTATTAATAAGTATCAACTTAATGATAATATTACTGGTTTGGACGCTGGTACCATTTATTACCGGTTGAAAGAAACGGATAAGGATGGAAAGACAACTCTATCCGGTATAAACATGGTAACCATTGCTGGTAAATTATTTATGGTGTATCCAAATCCGGCAAAGACGTACGTCCGGGTTGCAGGACAAAGCATTGCCTTTATAGAGCTATTGGATGCTACAGGCAAGCCGGTTTATAAAAAGAATGTTTCTAATGAAAACGTAACTACCGTCAACACTAGTGCATTTAGTAAAGGCATTTATACCCTGCTTATTAAAGACAGTAAAGGAAATACTGAAAACAGAAAATTAATTTTAGAATAAACAGTCAAAAGGGTGAATGAACAGCCTGGTTTATTCACCTTTTTTCTGTATAGAAAATATCCGGAGAATAATAACAATCTACTCTTTACATCACTTCACTACTTTGGATTACCCTTCCCCCTTTGCTGATAATATCCTCTTTTGCCTTTTCAAAATCATTGTCATTGATAGAGCGTATTGCATCTTCAATCAAATAGGTTTGGAAGCCTTCGGCAATGGCATCCTTAGCAGAGAAATACACACAATAATCTCCTGCCAAACCAACAACATATACTTCTGTTACTCCTTTGCCTTTTAGATAATCAGCCAAACCTGTAGACTTCAAATGACCATTATCGTGAAAGCCACTATAGCTGTCAACATTTGCATCTGTACCTTTTCTAAATACAGCTTCTACCCTATTCATCTCTAGCTTTGGAGAAAATGCAGCGCCATTTGTTCCCTGCACACAATGATTTGGCCAAAGCACTTGCTTTAATCCATCCAGTTCTACTACATCAAATACCTGTTTCCCTTTATGTTGAGAAGCAAAACTTTTATGATTAGCAGGGTGCCAGTCTTGTGTAGCAATAACTAAGTCAAAATGGTCTTGCAGTTTGTTTATAGTATTTAATATTGTATCGCCGTTCGGCACTGCTAATGCGCCGCCTGGAATAAAATCATTTTGAATATCGATCAATAATAGTGCTCTCATAGAGCAAAGATGATGCTCTTTGCTTGTTTACTGCACATGTGACTTTATTTCATAGGCTACATATGAATAGTATTTATCAGGGTGCCTCCTACCTATCTGAGCCGTACCTAAGCCGTATCTAAGAGATATCATATGAATAGTTTACTTGAATAAAATATTAAAGAGGAAGCAGTTACCTTTGATACATAAAGCCTTCCTATGAATTTAGATGTTCAGCAACTGGAAACAAACGTAAACCTGCATGCCATACAACCAGACTTCCGAAACCTTGAACTGCACTATATTATTGCAGAAAATGAAAATAACTTCCGCTTTGCCGGTTGGCAGGAGCAGCCAAATGCAAATGAGCAAAAGTTCTATTGTTTTTTAAAGGAAAAAGAATTGTTTATTCCGGCAGGCAATATTGTCTTAAAAGAAAGCTATAGTTTAACTACTGTTCCCATTTATCCGGTTACAAAAGATTGTAAAGACTTTCTGCAAATAATAAATACTGTTAGGACAAATGGAGTAGGAAAAGCCATTCGCCAATTTACCATGCAGGACCTTGAAACGATCAAGAAAGATCTGGAGGATGAATTTGAAAGTGTTGAAACCCATGTAGTAGCAAGCCCCAAACTCCAGCACCATATTTTTGTAGTGGAGGATGTTGAAATATCAGTCGCACCTACAATGGTATATTTCCGTAAGAAAGCACCGTTCTCCGAAATGCATTATCAGGAAGCAACAGAAGAATAGAGGAGAGTTCATAAACCTTGTTGATATTAGTTTTGGACATCCTTTATGGATGCAGTGCTAACTTCAGAATGAACTCTCTACAAACAACTATTGTATTAACCAATATACAATAGAAAGCCATTCGTTATCAACATTGCAAAACCCTCATTACCTGTGCGTAATTACATTTTTCACCTTAATCAATTACAACTTCAATGAGTTACATTTACAAGAAAAAACTATGACAAGAAAAACAACCCAAATGGTATTACAATCAATGATTGCACTCTCTAGTGCAGCACTCGGTCTTGTTGCAGCTTTGGCATGGAACGATGCAATAAAAGAAACGATCCAGCGGATACTTGGAGGCAGTGATACACTGACATCAAAATACATCTATGCCTTTGTTGCTACAATTATTGCTGTTGTGGTTGTGCTTGTTCTTGCCCGTATTGCAGCAAAAGTTGGTGGTGAGGCAGTGATTACTCGTGAAGCAGATTAATAAAAGAGAGGGATATTTAGAATGAAAATATACTTTTATGAGCTTCTGAAAAGGATACCTATGTCGTAAACTAAATCTTATAGTTGTAAAATAATGATATGTACTGCAATATTTATTCAGCTTCGCCAATCGATTCAATAAGTCTGTTTTCTTCTTCCTCTTTTCTTTTGTGTCTTATCCAGGCAAGAAAGAACAGCCCAACCACAATACAGAGTATAAAGATTAGCCCAAAAAGAAGGGATATATCATGAGGCAGATTGGGTGTAATGCATACCGCTATGAAGCCTACTATGCCACTAATTAGAACAAGGAAACATTGCCATATTACATAAATATAATTGTACTTGTCCATTATACTATTATTAATGTTGAAACAATAATTATTGTTTTTAATACTAAAAAGAACCATTCTTCCCTACTAATATCAATTTCAATTAGGTAATAGTATATACACTTTGGTTAAGGTCGAAGCTCTTCCTGCCAGAAGCTCACGGCTCGTAGCTCACAACTTTTTATAAGCCCACCTAATTGAATCTGTTATAAGGCGTACAACAAAAGTTTTGCCAAGGGCGATAATCTCTAAAGGAATATAATAACCTATTGTAAATACAAAGAGCCGTTCAGGACGGCTCTTTGTATTTATTTGGCTGAATCTCTTTAATACAAATATAATAACTGGTCAACAAACAATACACTTTTTAATAAAACAGCACAATAACTGCTCTCAACTAATATCTCACAGCTCCTTACTTGTAGCCTACTCTTGGCATCTTGTCTCTTGTAACTTGGCTTTTGTTTCTTATCTCTTGTAGCTTGTTCCTTGCTTCTTGTCCCTTGTATCTTAAGCATTCTACTTCTTCAACTCATCCAGCACACTATACATTTTCTTTAATATATCATCTGTAGAACCATCATAGTTATTTACAATCATAGAAAAAACATACTCTTTTCCCTTAGCTGAAGTATGATAACCGGAATACGATTTCACCCCCCCAATAGTGCCACTCTTCATGTGCATACCATTATATATTGGTAATGAATTGTAGAACGTAGCAAACCAGGGACGAGCTTTTGCATAAAGTAATGCTTGTACAAGTCCGTAGGTAGTTACATGGTTTTTTGCTGAAAGACCACTGCCATCAGCCACACGGAACGCACTTTTTTCTATGCCCCGCTCTTGCCAGTAGCTTCTCAAAATAGCTACGCCACTATCGGTTGTTCCAATACCGTATTTTTCCATAGCCATTGTTTTTATTAAATCCTCGCCATAGAAGTTGATACTTTTTTTCATAAACCAGTATATAATACTATCCATTGGTGGCGAGTATAAAGTGCCAATCAGCGAGTCGTAATGAGGAAGGTTCTTTTGTGCCAGCGTATAATCCATCGAGCTTTGAATGATACCTGTATGAATAATGTTTTTATCTGTAAACATTTTTTTCAATGCTGTCGCTATGGGTGTGAAAGGCTCGGGCAAAGAGCCGGAAACAGTAAAGAGTCCTCCCACAGGTACTGTACCTTCTATGAAAGTGATATTCCCGTAGGGCGGCAGATAAGGATAGCTATTATCTCCTGAACCTGCTGCAGCAGTTTGTAAATTGTTGATGATAGTAGCATAAGGCAAATCTGGATCTATGCTTTCAATGACAACTGAATCTCCTGTTCTTCTCGATGGTCTTAGTACCATATCGTATTGGTTCTCATGCCAGTTAAGCCCCCAATTGCCCGCACCATAGTACGTGCCCAGGTCATCCCACTCCCAACCACCTGGTATTGGGTTGAAGCTGAACTTAGAACCATCGAGTATTATATTACCCATTATCTTGTCGATTCCTGCACTGCTAAGCACTTTACTAATGTTGCTCATAATGCTATCAGGCTTTGTCTCACTATAACGCCAGCTTCCGGTAGTTGGATCACCATAACCAACTAAATATAAATTACCATATAAAGTGCTGTCCATTATTTTGCCACTATAGCCAATTTCAGTTCTAAAACGATAGTCCTCACCAAGAATGTCCAGGGCAGCTATAGATGTAAACACCTTCATATTGCTTGCCGGCATCAGCCCCATTTGTTCATTGGTACTGTAAATTATATTGCCGGATGTTGCATCTGCTACACAAAGACTTACTATGCCATGTTCCAGTTGCGGTGAGCTTTGCATAGCACTTATTTTATTGGCTAATTGTTGTTCGAATGTTTGCGAATGTGCAGTAGTAAATAATGCAAAAAGAAAAGTTAGTAGAATAGCTGTTTTAAACATGCCCCGAAAATAGAGGAGATATGGAAGATGTAAGTCATTTTAACTTCATTTAAGTACGTTATAGGAACTTCTATTCACATCATGTTTTTTATTTATAATTCACAATAAATTTATCCACTGCAAATAATTCTTACATCATTTTTGCGTTTCTACATATGAAAATCCAACGGAATGAAAAGAAGCATAGCTGTTGCCCTGCTTTTTCTATTATTTATTATTAATACATCCTTTTTTGGTGCATCAGGACCTGCTTCCGATGCGTATTACATTATTATAAAAAAGCACGCCTATGCTCTGATGGTGTATGACTCCAAAGGCTGGCTGGCTACTTATCCTGTAGTGTTTGGTAATAAAGATTTAAGAGATAAAATGGTGGAAGGAGATCGCGAAACACCTGAGGGGAACTTTAGGATAGTAAGTAAGCGCGTCCATGAAAAATGGTGCCGCATGATGATGCTGGATTTTCCCAATGCAGAGAGCATTCAGAAGTTCAACATACGCAAGCAGCAAGGTATTATACCTCCTAATGCCAGGATTGGTGGTGGCGTGGCCATACATGGCACTTGGCCACATGAAGACTTTGCGATAGACCGCTACGACAACTGGACACAGGGCTGTATCAGCATGAAAAATGCAGATGTAATAGAGCTGTTTAATATGATACCTGCTGGAACGAGAGTTTCAATACAGAAGTGATCGCCAAAGGCAAAATATGTTACGTATTTAGCACCACTATAGCCACTTTACCGCTTTGCCATCACTATACTGCTGTACTACTTTGGTCTATGCAGCAGCTTTCTCTTATTAGAGACAAGTCTTGCCAAATCTGCCAGTAGCCTTGCTACCTACCTGGTTTTAAAATGTCCTTTACAATTCCATTTTCCAGCTTGGCACTGCTATGTTATACTTAACTTATACCTAACTTATACTTAAGTTATACCTAACTTTTACCTAATCTCCTCCATCTCTCCCCCGTATATAATCTTCATCAACTCCCTATCCATTCATAACTTACCTGTCAGTTTCAGCATACACTCCCCTTTTAATGCTGGGACTTCATCTATATTATCTGTGAGGCACCCCAACATCATACATTTCACCAATCCTTCTTTTCTTTGCGCCCACAAAGCATAAAAACAATGACTCCCGAACGCAAAGCAAAGCTGGAAAATGTGTTGGCTAAAAGACAGTTCAATCTAACAGTAGTGATGGAAAATGTGATGGACCCGCACAATGTTTCTGCTGTTATGCGCTCGTGCGATGCTGTTGGTGTACAAGATATTTATGTCATCAATAATAAAGCACCAAGACCCAGGAAATGGAGTTTCAAAAGTGGTAGTAGTGCAGCTAAATGGCTTACCGTTCACCAGTATGATAATGTACTGGAATGTGTAGCAGAGTTAAGAAAGATATATAATACAATCCTCACTACCCATTTTTCCTCCGAAGCAGTAAGTCTGTATAGTATTGATTTTACCGGCAGTATTGCACTTGTATTTGGTAATGAACAAGAAGGTGTTAGTGAAGAAATGCGCAGCCTTTCTGATGGTAATTTTTTAATACCTCAGGTTGGGTTCATTCAAAGCCTCAATATTTCTGTTGCTTGTGCAGTAACCATTTATGAAGCTTTTAGACAAAAGAGTAATGCCGGGCATTACAACCAATCCTCTTTACCTGAACAAAGGGAAAGTGTACTTATGCACCAGTGGGGATTTTAGAAAAAGATTTAAACCTGTAACAGCTCCGAAATAACCGGAGAAAGTGCAACGCCCATCCCATTGCAGGCAACGATTGCTGTTACTTTATCTGATATATGTTTTATCATTGGCTGCTTATCTTCTGTAAAACCCATTATTCCGCTCCATCGGTATTCAATATCAAAGTGTTGGGAAGGCAATAAATGTGTGCTGATAAATCGTTCTAATTCTTCCTGGATAACAGAGGTAGTTTCAAAACTGGTAGTAGCTTCTTCTTCAAAACATTTGTTGCGTGCTCCCCCAAACAACAGTCTGTTTCCCATATTCCTGAAATAATAAAATCCTTCATCAAAATGAAAGGTGCCACGTAAAGCCAGGTTGTTTATTGGCGCTGTCACCACGATTTGTCCCCGTGCAGGAGTTATGTTTACATCGGTAAGGAATTGATTAGTAAAAGCATTACTGCAAATAATCAAGCGGAGCGCTGTAAATAATATGTTTTGTTTGGAAGTAAGAATAATCTTCGAATTTCTTTCTTCATAATGCAGTATATCAATGCTGGTCATTATATCAACACCTAAGCTTTGCACTTTTCGGGTTAATGCCGTCATTAATTTACCACTGTGCAAAGCTCCTTCAAGCTTGTTTTCAATCATGGCATCAAAACCAGCTAGACCGAAAGATTTCATTTTATCATTAGCCCATATAAATGTATCCTTAATTCCTGTAATAGCTTGCATTCCTTTATTTAGCCATGCTAGCTTCTCCTCTAATTCCTCTATATCCTGTTTACCGCTTTGTAAACATTCATATCCGCCGCATTCCTCATAAGCTATTGCACCTGCATTAAAATGTTGCTTTATTTTTTGAATGCCTTTATACCGCATTTCAGCTATTTGCCACATGCGCTCTGCTCCCATCACCTCTTCATCGTATAATAGTTCTGTTGGACTTCCAAAACAAGCAAATCCAGCATTGCGCGTAGAGGCTCCGGAAGGAATAATACCTCTATCCAATATCAACATTTTCAATCCTGGATTTCTCAATTTCAAATCATGCGCATACCAAAGACCACATAAGCCTGCACCAATAATAATAATGTCGCGCTCAGCAAAAAAACTCTCCTGTTCCCAAAAAGATATTTGCATGGATGAAAGGTACGACATAAAGGGAGCACATAAAAAAAGGCGTACACAACCATACTGCTATGTACGCCTTCAACTTACCTGAAGTCTATTTTAAATGACTACATCAATCCTTTTTTGCGTTTCGCCTCTTCCTACTACTTCATTTCTTTCGATTGAAAACTTGCTGCCTTTAGTATTATAAGTAACATTATAAGTTACCACAAGCACTTCTTTGTCATCTTTTACACCTTGAATGTTTAATAAATCAACCTCTGCATTTTTGTCTGTTGCAAATTGCTTTAACTGCCTGGCATCATAAGTTTTTGTAAGTGCAGTGTAAGAGGAATTACCACTTATTCTTGTTACAGTAACTTCTACCTGTGCTAATGAACTGTCGTATGCTGCAGAGCTATAATTGTTATCAGTAAATATAGTAAGGTCAATTTTCTTGTTTACCATATTGGAAGTGCTTCCGGAGAATAACTTATTTGCAAATACTAGTGTTACTATAAACAGGATCGGTAAAAATATAGATAGCTTTTTCATGATTTTTATTTTTAAACTTGTTGCTATCTATACTGTCAAGAGTGTACCAGTGCATATAAGTAAAATTGACAAAGCGGGACAAAAAGCAGCTTTGACAGGACAAGCGGAAATAGGATATGGATGAATGGTTTTGAACCGGATTTGGTGAAATGTTTACGATTTCTTAATGCCTTTAAAAGTGTAACGGAAGCGAACAAAAAATGTATGCAGATGATACAGATATTGCCAATTGTGAGTGGTCAATTGTCAAATTTGGATTCGGGTATACTAATAATAAATATGATTATAGAGTAAATTAAGGCATGAAACTTTCAAACCATGGAGTACCACAAAATAAAAAGGTCCGGAACGTTTATAGTTCCGGACCTTAACTCATTTTATCTTATCTGTTCAATAGGTAAATACATCAGTACAATCCTAATCCAAAGAAAACTAACTAAACAGGTATTCAATATCTTCCTTAGAAAGACTCTTTACAAATGTAGTATCGTCGGTTATTAAGTCGGCTGCTAATGCACGTTTACGATCCTGAAGTTGCAAGATCTTATCTTCTACCGTGTCTTTACAAATCATCCGATAAGCAAAGATGTTTTTGGTCTGACCAATACGGTGGGTACGGTCAATTGCCTGTTGCTCTACAGCAGGATTCCACCAAGGGTCAACAATATATACATAATCAGCAGCAGTAAGGTTAAGACCAACACCACCAGCTTTCAAGGAAATTAAGAATACCCGGCATTCATCATCATTCTGAAAACGGTTAATTGCTCTTTCGCGCTCACCTGCTGAGGTACTGCCATCAAAATATTCAAACGGAACTTCCAGTTCTTTCAACTTACCTCTTATGAGTGAAAGCATGCCCAGGAACTGAGAGAACACCAATGCTTTATGGTTACCAATATTTTCAGTGATTTCTCTTGTCAGTTCTTCCAGCTTTACCGATACATTTGGAAACTGCTCTTCATCTTTCATGATAGCCGGACTATCACAAATCTGGCGTAGCTTCATTAAGCCCTGTAAGTATAGACAACTGCGATCTTTGAATGCCTTGTGCTTCAACTACACCCAGGATTTTATCGCGATAGTCATTCCGGTAGGCATCATAAATGTCACGTTGTTCATCGCCCATTTCGCAAAACAATATCATTTCCTGCTTTTCAGGCAGGTCCTTTGCAACCTGCTCTTTAGTACGACGAAGAATAAATGGATACAATAGTTTGCGCAAATGTTCCTTTTGTTCCTTTTCACCAAACTTGTCAATAGGTACAGCAAATTCATTTTTAAAATGATCCATACTGCCGAGCATGCCCGGATTCAGAAAATTCATTTGCGCATAAATATCAAATGTATTGTTTTGTAAAGGTGTACCACTTAAACACAAACGGCTCTTTGCACGTAACAAGCAAACAGCTTTAGTTACCTTACTCGACGGATTTTTAATCGCCTGACTTTCATCCAAAATCACATAGTCAAACGGTACCTCTACAAACTGTTTGATGTCACTACGTAAAGTGCCATATGTAGTAATGATTATATCACTCTTTGTTTTAAGTAATGTGTCCTTTGCACGCAGGCTGCCATGATGTGTATAATAAGTAAGTATTGGCGTAAACTTCTTTATTTCGTTTTCCCAGTTAAACATGAGCGTGGTTGGACAAACCACTAATGCTTTCAACAGTCCTTTTGTTTCTTTAAGATACTGTAAAAAACAGAGCGTTTGCAGTGTTTTACCCAAACCCATATCATCAGCTAAAATGCCGCCCCATTGTACTTCATGCAAATAGTTCAGCCATTGGTAGCCGGAGGTTTGGTATGGGCGCAACACCTTTTGTAAATGCTCAGGTGCAGGAATTGGATTAATTGAATAATTTTCTTTTAAATGCTCGTATTTACTTTCCAACTGGAACACGAGCTCTTCCTCATCGCGCTGCTCGTATAGTTCTTCAATTACACTAAAGTGATATTTGCTAAGCTTAATATCGTCTGTTCTGCCATCACCTACACGGAAAAGCAAAGAGTACTTCTTTATCCATTCTTCCGGCAAAATACCTAATGTACCATCCTGCAGATGTACAAATTGTTGCTTATTGGCTAATGCTTTCTTTACATCTTCCACTGTCACTTTCTGCTCGCCAAAGTGTATATCTATTTTTGCATCGAACCAATCCGTATGGCTGCTGATATAGATTTTGGTAGAAGGTTTTGCGGTATTGAAGCGGAAGTTCTTCAGTGCATCAAAGCCATAAACCGGTACATTCATTTCCCTCACTGCATCAATGAAAAGGAAAAACCAATTATTTTTCAATACTTCTGCACCTTTCAATGCCAATGTATTATTATTCTCCGGCGTTACAAAGTTAGAGTGTAAGTTCTTCAGCTTATCTACAAATGCATTCTCCATCACCATGTTACGGTGAATGACCATGAGCTTGTTAGCTTGTGGCAGCAGTATGTTTTCTTTATCCGTTGGCTTTACATCATAACCATGATAAGTAAACACCGGCTGGAAAAGCAGGTAATCGCCTTTTTCCTTCAAATACACTTTTACCTCAGGCTTTACATCGCGTATTTCTTCTTTTTGTATGTTGCTGAAGTTAACATTATATTCTTTGGTTAATGGCAGGATGAAGTTCTGTAAAGTATAGGTCCATTCCAGCGGTTCTGCTACTATTTTGCCGGATGGCAAGAACTTCTCAACCAGCAATACATCCTCTGGCTTTTGCCACAAATAAAACTGGTCTTCCTGCTGAAACAAAAGCGAAGAAGATAATACATTATCTGCCACATTTTTATTGCCAAGCGGTGTTCTTGCTGTACACGTTACTTCATAATGTGTACCTGTAAAATGTACATTTATTTCGGGAGTAATAAAGTTGATAGAGCAATTAGCCGGCTGTAGATTAACCGTTTGCAAAGGTTTATTACGTGGCAAAAAGAAGGTAAAGTTGCTATCTGCCACATCAGTAAACAGTTTTTTATATTTAGGGTGCAAGTACTCAATAATTAACTGCCGTGTCTCTTCAGGTAGTTCATCATCGTGCTGCTGCACAATATTCTCCCAAATGCCACTAAAAGGTGAATTACGATTGAGATAACGGCTTACTTCACTGTTTAATATTTTTCGTACCTGCTGCATTAACTGACGATCTTCTTCGTCTAAAATGTCGGTACTTACAAAACGTGCAACATCAAGCCTTTCTATTTTACCTGTAAATGCTGTGTTTTCCTCATTGGGTTCTCCCTGTACTACATCGATTTGTACATAAGGATAATTGTGTGCAGTATAAGTAATTACAATACCCAGGCGCACCCGACTCCTTAAAGAATCATCATCGGCAGGTGCAGCAGGTACATTTTCAAGGACAGGCTTAGGCTTAACAGGCACCATGCCGGGTGCTATACGCTTAATGCTGGTATCCAGCACACGCAGGAAAGGTTTATCATCTTTATAAGTAAACTCAAACTTGCCTTTAATATCATCCTCTAATGAATAGCCATACAGGGATAGCAGTTTATTCTTTTCTTTATCCCAATTGCGGATGCGGTCAAAGTAGGTTGATCCAAAGTTAGTTAGCAACTGCAGCAATATAATGGTTTTATGCACGCATAATGGGTGCCTTTGCTCGCTGTTGCAATTACAGCTTGTATCAAAGTTGCGTTCTTCATTTTTTTGAATCACTACTCTGTATGTACCGTCTTCCATCTTTACTTCAGCTACTACCCTTTCGTCTTTTGCTTCAAGGATAGAAGCTTTGGACGTTATTAAAAAGGCTTGGGCTTCTTCAAAAGACTCAGGCGATGACAGCAACTTTATCATTTTTATTTCCAGTTGCTTCATCTTTATTACAGTATGCCGTTGGTTGTAGGTAATGTTCTTTTCCCCAAGCATATTTCTATCCAGCATTTCCTGCAACTGAAACAAGGTTGCTGCCTCATGCCGGCATATTTCGCCTAAATTATACGGACACCCACAACGGATGGCAAGGTTCCTTTCATCTTTATATCTATCAATGTAGACCTTGTAATAGGTAGAGTACATATCATCCTTCACACGGAAAGTAACGGAGCCCATCAGGTCATCCACATTCACAAGTTCCACATTACCTGCCAAGTGAATCTTTTTGCCACGACGTATTACTTCATCCGTTCCGTTATTATAAATATATTTTGTAAGATAGGGTAACGCCACAATTCGGTTTTAAATGCTATAAAATGCCGTTAGTATTGTCCTTAATTCAAACTAGGGCAAGTAGCAAAAGTAAAAAAATTAAGGTCAGTTATGAAATGATATAGATCATAAACTTGTTAAATGGTATGTTAACAAATTTTTGCAGCTACCCGTTTATAATAATGCAAGGATAGTGATGCTACAAATGACTGGCTTATAATACTGATCAAAATTTTGAAGGGTAATCTTATACATCTAAGGGGTTGAAGGGCTATAGGGTAAGGAATATATGGTTGAAATGCATCCAAGTAATGCATTATTACTCTTTAACCCACAGTTGAAACCATATGCTTTGGGGATTTGAATGGAAGAATGTGTTATTAGCATGGAAATGTATGCACTTTCTTGATTGTGTTTGTGAGGGAGTGGAACATGGTTTTATCTGGAGTATGTACGGAGTTACAGAGGAGTGACTAAGGAGTATTTTGCGAGCAACTACGGTGTAACTTAAGTATAAGATAGGTATAAGATAGGTATAAGTTAAGTATAACTCCGGGTGTTCCACTATTGAGAATGCGGAATTAGAAGGCTTTAGTACTTACAAATGAGAGGATTACAGCAAGCCCAATATTTTTCTCTTTAAATTTACTAACCGGTACCCTGCAGTTAAGGACACATTCCACTGATCCTCACGCATGATGGTAGAAGAGAAAATACTTTTGGTATTGATAGTTTCAGTATTGAGATAAATGTACCAGTTGTTACCATTATATCCTGAAGTAAGTGCTGTACGCCCAAAATCTGTTGGTTTTAATTTTTCTTCTATACCGAATTGATACAATATCCCACCTCCAGCTTCAATACGAGGGCTGATAATCCATTTACCGTCTTTCCAAACAAAGCTATATGCATAAGAAAGTGAACCCGTAAGCGAGAGCCAGCGAGGGTTTTCACTTATAAAATGAGGTTCGCCATTATTGTCGGGTAAACCTGAGGATTCAGCTTTAAGTGCTGCATAAGTAGGCCTGAAGTGATAAATAAAAGTACCACTGCTTTTCATCTGCTGCTCGCTAAGCCAACGTGCAGCGTTAAAGGAAAATTGCTGGTAGTTGCCTACGTGATATAAATCAGCGTTCAAATTAGTATATCTCACACCTGGCGCAGGAGTATATCTATCTTTATATTCCTGTGATAAGAAACCCTTATATACGTTAGCATTGCCTGTAAATCCCCATCCACTTTTGTATGTACCCAGGTTAAAACGGTATAACTTAAAGTCTTTTACATTATTATCCCTACTAGTTAATGGCACATCAATGCCATAGCCTATAGTTGCCCATTTATAATCTAAATAAACACCGGTGAACAAGCCGTCGTTGGTGAATAAATTAACAGCTTGGTTATGGTGTTCAGCCGTATAAAACTGAAGCCTGTTGGAGTTGTAACTATTGAATAGTTCTACATCATTCTGCTTATTGAATCTTTTAATGTAACTAGAGTCTTCCGGCTGTGCGGCTAACTTTAACAGTCCTGTTGTAAAACAAGAAAATAGTAATATCCACTTTGCCTTAAACATAACTTACAATCTGCTGCTGATTTGCTGTACAAGGTAAGCTACATCATCATTATAATGATGATCACCAGGGACCTTTAAAATAGTCACATTTTTATTGCTGATGCCCTTATCAGGTGTATCTTTCTCTGAGTTACCAAAAATAATGAGTGTTGGTGGTGTCAGTTTGTTAATTTCAGCAGGTACGCTTTGTCCTTTCGAACTATAAAAGACATGCACTTCAAAATCGGTAGTAGCAGATGGTGAAAGGAGCACCAGATGCGACGATTTATCTTTAACATCATCATCCAAGCGCGTTTGTACAAAAGGCAACACATCTGCTCCTAAAGAATAGCCTACAAAAACTAAGCGCTGGCGTTTCCAACTGCGCATATACTTTCGGAGTAATCCGGTTACATCTGATGCTGCTTTATCAGGTGATTTGGCATTCCACAAATATGATTTTAGATTAAGTGCAACAATTGGATATCCACGTTTATTCCACTGCTTTACAAACGATCTGGAAAAAGAATTCATTCCTCCGTCCCCGGTCAGATATAAAATGAGTGGTTTATTAGCATCGCTGCTGTTTAGAGTATCAATCGGCAGGTCCTGGGATTTTCCATTTATACTAAAAAAAAGAAAAAATATCAGTAAAACTTTTATATTATTCTTCATGGTTAATAGGTTTCATTGCTTTGTTCAATACTACCGGGAGACGCAATAAATCAAAATCACTGTTGTAAACAAGATATTTGTTAAGCCATTGTGACGCATATTTCTCTTTAAACGCCCGCAAACCCTGATAATGACGGAACCGGCGAATCTTCTCGTATGCATAACGCATCAGACGTTCTAATGTTTTATCTGTCCCTTCTAATCCAGACATTGGCGCCAGTCCAAGGTTTACAAACCGACATCCTTTTTCTTTAGTATATTTTATTAATTCTATAATCAATGCGTCCATACAACCACCTGGTGCATCTGTTGTCTTACGGATGAGGTCGTAAGTGCATTCGTCCGGTGCAAAATCTGGTATAATATTCAGGAAAGCAACAGGCATGCCATCCGCATTTTTGGTAATAATCAGATCCTGATCTTTTAACTGCTCATTAAAACGGCCTTGAGAGAAGACTATTTCTGTCCTGTTGGTAGCCTTCAGCCATTCGTCAGAAACAGCTTTAAGTTGGGGTATCAATTCTGGTGAATGTGGAGGTTTGTATATAGCCGTGATGTAGCCTTTCTTTTGGAGACTATTTAGCCCGTTGCGCAACGATTTTTTGTCTCGACCAGCCAGGTCAAATTCTGTTGCATTAACAATTGCCTCCTGCCCAATCAGCAAGCTTTTCATTCTTTTACTTTCAAAAAAAGAAAGGTTGTTCTCATCCACCCGATAATAGGCAATTTTTAACCCTAATTTGGTGCAGTAAGCTAAAAACTCGTCTAATACCATTGATATGTTTTCTTCAGCACATACCGGAACATCCAGTACCAGTGCAAACCCGTTCTCGACCCTATAGGCTACAAAGCCCTCGTGCTGTTTTGAAAAGTAAAGCAGTTTGTCTTCTGCAATTTTAAAAAAGTCAACGGATGAACGACCGTATTTCTGTAAGAGTTGTAATGCTCTGCCCTGCTCTTTGGTAGTCTGTGATTTGCTTAAATAAGGTTTTACGAAGGCATACAACAAAAAAGCCCATGCGCCAAATGCCAGCGCATACATTGAGATCAAAAAGTCGTTACCAAAATTGGTCAGAGGGGTTAATCCACTTTTTTGCAACAAAAAGATACGTAGTGTGTATTGGAGTGATTGATACCTGGTGAAGTCAATACCGAAATGCCTTTTTTGTAAGAAATAAAAGCCAATATAACCATATACCATTACTGCTACAAAGGTGATAACAGCCAAAGTAAGTGCCCTGCCGATGAGCCTCCGGTCAATGCGGGCTGTATATTGTTTTCTGGAAAAAAGGAGTGCTATCAGTACCAACAATGCAAGCATTGCTTCTTCCCAGTCAAGTCCTTTTATAAGATGGCCACCAAGCGAAACCAGCGTAAATGAAAATGCTAGCCACCAGGCACTGCGTAAGCCTCTGATTAAGAATGCTGCGGTAACAATGAGCGCAATGCCTATGTAAATAATTAGTGTATTAGTAGCGTGGATGGCATCTGTATTTACAAACTGGTATAGCAACCGCATACGTTCTGCAATAGGAGGCGTTAGTACTGAGAGTATATTAATTATCCCAAGTAAAAAAATAATAAATGCCGGAAAAAGCTGCAGAAATAAGTTTTTGCCCTTTACCAAAAAAGCTAACAGTCCGCACAGCATAGGCAGCCAAAACTCAAATGCACGATAGATGAGGGCAATGGCCAATGCTTCAACAGGAGTGTATCCATAATTGCCTAAAATATACACAACTGATAGTTCTACAGCACCTACACCCCTTAAAAAAGGTGAAGCGACCATGAGTAGTACAGAAATAACATAAGCCAGTCCGGCAGCTTGTAATGAAGGGTGTACATTGGCAGCCAACATTGCAATATACAGGTGTGCAATGCCACATACTTCTACGCCTAAAGAAGCTAAAACGGTAAGTAAATACCATTTACCATTCACTGAAGCGCCTGTAACCTCCAGTAGTGTAAGTGCCGTTTTGGGATAGCGTTTTTTTATCCATTGAAAAAGAGCTTTTTCATTACGGATATTGTATAGTATAAAAAGGAGCAGTGCAATAAACATGGTAATGATTACCATGCCAATAACTGTTTGCTCTATGTCTTTGCCATTGCCCGCACTAGCAGATAATAGCAATACGATGAGGCTAATGATAAATGTAGAAAGCACACCCGCAAACCCAAACAAGCCGGATGCCTGGTGTATTTTCATCCGGTCTGGTACAGCCCGCTTTACACTTTTAGGCACATAAGCCAATGCACTCACACCTCCACCTGGCAAAAAGGTAGAAAGGAAATTACGCTTCAGGAAAAGTTCGATGGCTCTGTTTAATGGAAACTTTGTGTATATAGCAGCAAAGCTGAACAGGTACATTGCAGACTGGCAAAGTATGAAGATACCAGTGACCAGCGTTGCAAGAAGCAACCAACCATTATCTGCCTTGTGCAAATAGGGTATAATAGCTTGCACCTCCCGGCGTTGTTGATGGAAGAAGTAAACACAAACAACCAGTAGAAATACCGCCAGTACTTCTCGCCAGTAAATCTTTTTCGGAAGACGTATTCTTTTTAAAAATTTTATTTGCATGTACTAATTGCATTAAGTTGATGACTGTACCTGCTAGACGGTATAAGTTGCAAAGATTACTATTGCTGTCTGATAAAAGTTACCAGCAGGAAGATAATAGCTCCAAAAACTGAAATAATTCCAAAAGACCATTGTAAACCAATTGACTGCGCTATATAACCAACTCCTGGCGGCACTACCAAAAAGCCAAAATAGCTGATGGTAGATACTGAGGCAAGTGCCGTACCACTGCTCATTGTTTTCGACTTTCCGGCAAGGCTGAAAACCAAAGGTATAATGCACGAAACGCCAAAGCCTGTTAATATAAAGCCGATGGCAGCCGGTATAGTATAAGGGAATAAACTGGCCGTTAAGAGTCCTGTAAATATCAATATTCCGCTGTATCGCAGTATAGTTAAAATGCCTAATTTATCTACAATCTTATCCCCTATAAAACGCCCGGTTGTCATACAAACCATATATAGAACAAAAGCACCTGTTGCAATTTCTTTATTGGTCATTACAGCTTTCTTAAAATAAATGCCACTCCAATCGTACATAACATTTTCGCATGCCATTGAAGCAAATGCAATAACTGCAAATACGAGCAGGTGCCTGTCGGGCATTACAAACAGTTTCTTGCGTGGTTGTGGAACATGCTTTACGTAATAGGTATAAGGATAAAATATTATAGAGAGCAATAGTAGAAAAATACTTACAGAAAGGAGATGCACTTCTAACGACAACCCTGAAGATACAAATAAAAGACCTACTGCCGCCCCGGCAAAACCTGCCATGCTCCATACTGCGTGGAAAGTGGTGATAATAGATTCTTCGTACAGGCGCTGCACCTCTACTCCCTGAGCATTCATGCTGAGATTGAGCAGGTTGCGCGAAGAACCAAAGCAAAATAATACCAACCACAACTGCCAGGATTGAGTTATGAAGCCTAATATTCCTAAAACTGCATTATAAAAAATAGCTCCGAAAATCATTATACTTTTGCTGCTGTAGCGATTTAGCAGGCTGCTGGTAAAGGGGACTGTTATTAATATGCCTACTGGCGCTGCAAATAAGGCAGTTCCCAACTGTGCCTCATTGAGATGTAGCTGAGCCTGTATGGTTGGGATACGGGATGCCCATGTAGAATACCCAAAACCCGACATAAAAAAATATACAAGGGTGGCTGTACGGTGTTTTACACGAGGTAATGTAGCTTTAGAAACAAGTTCCATTGCTGCAAAATTATAGCGTAGCGACCTACTACCTCTTTATAATGGCAGCATTAATTTTATTTAATGAATATAAATCAGATAGGACAAGCTATTTTTTAGTAAATAATACTAATTTAATTCAGTAGTCCGAAAGATCCGGCAGGCATATTTTTCTATGTCTGAGCGTTTTCTGCCTTCTACCTGGTGCTCTATTTTACAAAATTCCAACCCTTGATTAGCATTTATAGCTCGGGGCCGTCTAATATTAGGAAGGTACAACTCTACTTGACCGGGATCGTCAAAATAATAGATGTATCCCTCTTTCCCATTTCAAAATTCAACTGTGCCTGCATAGCAGTAGCTTGTTCTATAAGGTTCTTGCGCAGTTCCTGCATTTGCAAAGATCCTTCTTCAGTTTCTGAACCAACGCTCAGGATTTTTACAACAATCTTTGACCATACCAGTTCAATGTCTACCATGATATTCTTATTGGACGAATACCGGGCAAGGTATTGAAGTGCTTCTTTGCACACAATGAAGAAATCGTGACGCACCTTCATGTCGAGCCGTAGTTCTTTTACTTTTTCGTGTACCACAATATCAATGGATGCACCATAAGTCGTTTCCAGGGTACCGGCAAATTCAAAGATGCGCAGCAAGGTTTTTTCCATAGTATCGTTGTTCGGGTCAATACTCCATAGGATTTCATCCATCGAGACCATCATGTCATAGCTCTTGCCGCTGATTTCATCAATCAGTTCCTTCGAACGCACAATGTCTTTTTCGGCTTTCAGTTTTGCAATCTGGCTAAGCATATTGATATTGTTGAGCGTAGAGCTAACATCCTGGTGCAGTTGGCTGGCAATGCTTAACCGTACGTTATGCAAAGTGGCAAGGCGTTTCATCCTTTCCCTGTCGAGGAGATACAGCACCAGTATAATGCAGGCAAGAATGGCTGAGTAGAACCACCATGTCTTCCAGAACGGCGGGCTTACCTTAATATGAAAGTAGGTGATCTCCGGGCTGGAGGTGCCTTCTACGTTTTTGGTTTTGACCTTGAAATGATAATCGCCTGGCGGCAAATATGTATAGATCGCCTGGCGCCTGTTATCACTTTTTATCCAGGTAGTGTCAAAATTTTGCAACTGGTAATAGTAGTCCAGCTTTGTGAGTATACTATAATTCAACGCACTGAACTCAATTATCATGTTGGTACCATTGTAATTCAGGTTGATCCGTTTCAGTTGTAGTAAAGAGTCCACCGGCAGCGAATGATTCATCAGTTTAAAGTCAGTGATAAATGGTATGTTGAAGCTATCTTTTCGTCGTATGAAAGACGGATCGAAGATCAAAAAACTTTCGGCAGTCATAAACAACAGCCTGTCGCTGGAAAGGTTGTGTGCGCCTGCTACGTTAAAGCCTTCGTTCATTAGCCCGTCGCTTTGGTCATAATTGGTGAAAGAATATTTCGCTATATCAGTTCGGCACAAGCCATTCGAAGTTCCCAGCCAAAGCATTCCTGAAGCGTCTTTAGCAACGCTCCGCACGGTATTGGACGGTAGACCATCGTAATGGCTGATTTGTTGTACACGAAGTGTGTTCAGGTTAATGATGTTCAAAGCGCCGGAGGCTACCACCAGCAGGCTGTCGTTATATTGAAGAATATCTTTTGGATTGTTATTCCAAAGGTTATAATTCGGTGGATTGTTTTCATTTATTTGCCCCACAACCTGGTTTGTTGCAGGATCTATTTTTAAAAGCCCCTCTCCTTCTGTCCCTACCCAAACATAGCCTCTGTTATCGGTAAATAGTTTGTCAATAAGACCTGTTTTTTTCACCAGGGAAAATCCTGCAGCAGTGTTTTTTCCTGTTGCTGCATAGTCCCACTTTACCAGGTTGCCGCCCTGCGTCCCCAGCCACAAATTACCTTGCCTGTCTTCGGTGATTTGTGTGATGGCACGTTGTGCCATTGGTTCGGGGGCGAGTAATTGTGCCTGCTTTGTCACGGTATCATAAACAATCAGCTTACCACCTTGCAAAGCAATCCAGAGTTTCCCGGTCCTGCTGTGCAGGTGCATGTCCCAGACCGACTTCCCTTCCTGTAAAGGAACAAGGCTTGCCGGAAGTGGCAGGGGGCGCATTCGATAGTCAAAACGAAAAATGCCAAGGTCGCGGTAACCAATCCAAAGTTCGCCGTTAGGCCACTGGAAAGCCGATTGGGAGAGCCCTTCAACGGTAAAGCGTTTAGGTGTGGTGAGGGTGTAATTATGAAAAAGCTGGGCATCGGGGTTAAACAAATAAATCCCATTATCCGAACACACCCAGATGTTGTGTTGCCGGTCTTCATACATGGAGTAAACAAGATTAAACCTCGGTTCTTTCTCCTTGTTATAATCTTTCTTCACGAAATAAAAGGGTTCGGCGCCACTGGTATACTCCGCTAAAAAAGGAAGACCGTAGATCCATAGCTTTCCGCTTCGCTGTTGCAAAAAACCTTTAATCTGGTGGTAACTGAGTCCATACTCCTTTTGCAGGTCGTACTTTTTTTGCTCTCCTGTGTTAAAATTGAAAAGGAGCAGAAATGGATGCGTGCTGTTTGGCGGCCATTGCTCCACAAAAAGCCGGTGAAATGCATCCATGTACAGGGGATTGATAAACCGTTCGCTTTTATATTGCTCTATAAGCGGGTCCTTCTCAGGGTTGTGGTCACCGTAATCAGCAATACGGCTTTTGGGATTGTACACCACGAGACCGGAATCGGTGGAGAAAATAAATCGTTGCCTCAGCTTGTCAGGGAGAATGTAGTTGATACTCCAGTTGTTAACAAAAGGAAAGTAGGTGGAGGGTATATAAGCATGAGTGTATGTATCATATTGAAATAGCTTTTTGGTTTTGCGAAAAAGCAGAAGCAAACGGTTATCATCTGTCTCGATGAAGAGTTTGTCAAGATGCACCTTCTCCCGGCTCCATTGCCTGATGGGTACTTCGGTGTACCGGAAGGAATGGGTGTTGAAAATACCCACCTTATTATCGGCTGTGGCAACCCATAGGTTATGTTTTTTGTCGAAGTACACCTGGGTTATTTCATCAGAAGGCAGACCTGAGGCATCGCCCTCATCGCTGTTGAAGGTGATGAATTTGTTGCCATCAAAACGTTGCAATCCGTTGTTGGTGGCCAACCACAAAAAGCCTCTTTCATCCTGCACTATATTGTTGACCACATTGGAGGCAAGACCATCAGACAACCGGTAATGGGTATAGGCATACTGTTCGGGTGGTTGCCCCGACCCGTACACAGCAACAAGGAGGAGCAGGAGTATGATGTAAATTCGAATGGACGGCATTAATCTGGTTGTTTAAGCATAGCTGCATTGTTTCTCCTACAAAGCATTGCAGGAAACGGATTCAATATAAAGCAAATATTTGGATTTAGAGGAAATGAGGAAATTGGGATTTGGAAAGGATTCTTTAAAGTAAACGTCATAGTAGCACTTTGCTCAGCTATAACAAATGCTTGTTGCAACAAGTACTGAATCTATACTCTATGATAATCATCTTAGAATCTTAAGATAACCATCTCAAAACTTCCTACTGCATCATACCTATTATCACATGCAATATCTCTTACAGCCATGGTGTACTCATACAAAAGCCTTAGCAAAGTCATGCCAAAGTCACTGGCAAGCCATGGATAGTCCAAGGAAAGCCATGAGAAGATCATCTGTCAAGCCTTCTACTAGAAACTAACAATGCACTTATGCAATGCTAAGGTGTTGGCCCGAACTCCGCCATGCAGAGTGGGGCGGAGCGATCATTGCCATCCTTGAACTGGCGAAAAGCCTTTGTGTTTTCGTGACACAACTAATTAATCCTAAAGTAACTGGATTAGTTGTTGTTTTGTGTTGCTGAAATAAATAAGGCAGCTCTTTTTGCAAAAACGGGATACAATGGATTTATTAGATATCATAACCATACTCATCATCATTAGCGCAGCATTCTCTTATCTAAACGAACGCTTCATAAAATTACCGGGCACCATTGGCGTGGTTGCTATTTCAGTAGTTGTATCTGTTTTAATATTAATAGTAGGAAAAACAAGCAATGGCATCACCAAAAACATGGCAATGCTTGCACATAGCATTGATTTTTCAAAAGTGTTACTGGATGTTATGTTAGGATTATTGCTTTTCGCCAGCGCTCTCCATTTTGAGTATCAAAAGTTGAAAGAACAACGTTTACCTGTATTCTTGCTAAGTACAATCGGGGTATTGGTTTCTGCCGGGGTATTTGGAGGGCTTCTTTACCTGGCCATGCAAATGATTAGTATAAACATCCCACTGGTATATTGTTTTTTATTTGGTGCTTTAATTTCTCCTACCGATCCAATTGTTGTTGCCGCTACTCTTAAAAGATCAAATGTCCCGCCGAGTCTGCTTACTATTATCTCCGGCGAGTCGTTGTTTAATGATGGGGTAGGACTTGTACTTTTCGTTATTCTCTCCAACTTCGCTAACCCACTAACAGAAAACTTAACTACTGTCCAAATAGTACAATTATTTGCACAGGAAGTGCTTGGCGGTATTGCTATAGGATTGATTATCGGGTATTTTGGGTTGTGGTTAATGCGATCAGTTAAAAACTTTCAAACAATCCTGTTAATCTCCTTCGCTATTGTTTTAGGTATATCGGTTGTTGCTCATAACTTTCATGCATCCATTCCCCTGGCTGCTGTAAGTGCCGGCTTAATTATCGGCAACAAAAACCTGGATAGTAAACAGATAGCAGACCGGTTTCTCAGCCGGATATGGGAATTAATTGATGAAGTGCTAAATACTATTCTTTTTGTGATGATAGGTCTTCAGCTGGTTACTATGCCTTTTCTGAACAATTACTGGATGGTAGGTATATTCTCCATTATTATCATCCTTATTGCAAGGCTGGTAAGCGTTTCACTACCTGTAGTTTTCTTTTTGCACAAAGTAAACTTCAGTAATTTGTTTATACTTACATGGGCAGGTCTGCGTGGCGGTATTTCAATAGCTATGGCTTTATCACTTCCGGCTTCCCCTTACCAGGAGTTTATTCTTTCAAGCTGCTATTTTATTGTGATCTTTTCTATTATAGTGCAGGGACTTACGCTTAATAAAGTGGTTGAAAAAGTGGCTCATAACAAAGTTGCAAAACCCTGATTATTTTTTAATTTATAGGTTGATTTTTTATCTGTAGTAGTAATCTCTATCGTAGTCTTTACAGCATTTTGAGCAGAAAGCAAGAGTCGGTAGTATAGGTACTAATGTCAGGCTTCTGCTCCTGAGGTCTTAGCGCAGTGCAACCATGCATCTTAGAGTGCTTAATAATAAGAGGCTATCCCTTTCGGGATAGCAGGATTACCACTGTCCACTGTATAGTTATCCCAGGATTAATTCTCTCCCCTGTATAGCTATTTTAATACGAGTCAAAGTCCTACTTCCACCCTGGCTGAGTCGATAAACTCTAAAGCCATAGTAAAGTCATGGATAGTTCATGGGAAGCCATGCTTAAGCAAGTACCTTCTCCCCGTCTCCTCCGTATCTAAGTCGTATCTGAGCCGTATATCCTACGTCTTTTTCAGTTGATATGGAGTAGAAATCAGGTGTACAGAGTAGTCTTTGGCAGCGCTGGTGTGCAGAGCTGTAAATATACACTAGCGCATATTGCGCCATTGTCATAGTTCCCAAATTATCTTTTCTGCCTCACATCAAATCACATTAAATAATTCGTGCAATTCGTATTTGAATAATTCGTACTCCAAAATCCGTGTCCTATTGCTTTTCTTTGCCGCATGAAAATAAACAGTCTCTGGTTTATAGTTATTACTGCTGTTATTCTCCTCTTTATACGCCTTGGTGGCACATCCGTTTTCCAGGTCGCAGAAGCCCGAAACAGTGAATGTGCTTACGAAATGATGACCACCGGTGATATGATCACGCCAACTTTCAATGGCGAGTTGAGAACTGATAAACCTGCACTGGAATATTACGCTATGATTGCTGCATACAAGCTATTTGGTAAAGATGAGGGTAGCGCACGCTTTTTCTCTTCCGTATGCGGCTTAATAGTTATAATCTCTACTTTCTTTTTTGTACGCAAACATGCCAATGCAACTGCTGCATGGTGGAGTTGTTTTATTCTCCTGTCATCTGTTCACGCCCTTGTACAGTTCCGCTTAGCAACTCCCGATCCTTACCTTATTTTATGCCATGTACTATCGCTTTATTGCTTTCTGGAAGGACTAACAAGCCAGCAGTTCAGGTGGTATGCATTGATGTACATATTGCTTGGGCTGGGCTTTTTAGCCAAAGGACCGGTTGGGCTGGCTTTGCCAGGGCTTACGATGGTATTGTATCTTTTATTTACCAGGCAATTTACATGGCAAAATATCGTCCGTTTACAACCCTGGTTTGGTATAATACTAGTCGCACTCTTTTGCGTGCCATGGTACTATTTTGTACATATCCGCACCGGCGGTGCCTGGACTAAAGGCTTTTTTTTCGAGCATAATGTCGGCCGCTTTGATGAGCCGGTGGATAATCACGGGGGACCTTTTATTATCACCTTTTTATTCGTGATATTGGGAATGTTCCCATTTTCGGCTTTTTTCATTCGTACAGGTAAATATGTGTGGCAAAACAGGAAAACCAACCATTTTCTACTATTTAACTTCATTGCATTCTGGTGCGTGGTGGGCTTTTATTTCTTCTCCAGTACAAGGCTGCTCAATTATACCACTCCTGCTTATCCATTTTTTGCTATTATGGTTGGATGCTGGCTTGCAGAAAGATTACCGGCTTTTACATTCAAAAGGGTTAAACCAGAACTGCTTGTTATCTGTATACTAACTATGCTAATGCCTGTTGGTATTTATATCTGGGCTATCAACACAGAACCGGTTAACCATGTAAGCTGGATTGCTTTTCCACTGCTCGTTTTTACTATTGGTGGTATTATAGCTTTGGTATATGCAAAGCAAGGGATAGAAAAATCGCTTCGCATTATTGGCTTCACTTATATGATTGCATCCCTGCTAATATTTGCATGGCTGTTTCCGGCGATCGACAGCCAATCGCCTATGCAAAAGCATAAAAAGCTAATTAGCTCTGCAGATAATGTAGTAGCTTACGATAAATTTAATGATGCATTTGTTTTTTATTCAAAGCATTATATTCCTACCATACATAGCGTAGATAGCCTGGCAGCATACATAAACTCACACAACAATGCAGTGATTTTGTGCAAGGGAAGACAGTTTAAAACCTTGGATAGTTTACCCACTATTAAACAATATAGCAAAGACAGAGATTTATTCAGTCTGAGTTATTCAGCTATTTATATCAAAAAGTAAGGTTACTAACTTCAAAAGCTATTACAATTCATCAAATGCAATCCAAAACCTATTGGCATACTTGCAATACGATTGGAAGAATCATCTGATATTTCTTTATCACTTTAGAGAATTAATATTCATTTAAATGTTACAATAAAGTTCGTTTTGCAACCATTCATCATAAAAAAGAGCTATCTTACAATCATAAATTGTGTTTACAGCAACCGCTGCCCATATTTAACTGGTATGGATTGACATTCAAAGAGATGTTTGTAACAATTTAGTATGTTTATCCGTTATATACTGAAACTGAACTGATTTTAAAAGTACCTCTTGTCCTAATATACCAATATGAGTCTAAAAAAATGTTCCATACTCGCGGTTGACGACGACCCGGATGTATTGATTGCCGTACGCATGTTGCTGAAGAACGAAGTACAGAAAATTGTAACAGAAAAAAACCCGGAGAACATCCCCGCACTGCTCAAAGAGCACAACTTTGATTTGCTCCTGCTGGATATGAATTTCAAATCGAGTATTCATACAGGTAATGAAGGCCTGTTCTGGCTGAAACGTGTAAAAGACTTAAAGCCCACCCTCCAGGTAATTATGATTACTGCTTATGCTGATATTGACCTTGCTGTACGCTCACTTAAGGAAGGCGCTTTCGACTTCATGGTAAAGCCGTGGCACAACGAAAAGCTCATCAGCACCATTGAGGATGCACTGGAAAAAAACCACAGGCAGCAACGGGCAGAAGCGCGCAATAGCAAAGACAGTATTATTGGTACAGAACTACTGGGGGAAAGTGAAGTAATGCAGGATATTTTTTATAAAATATCCAAGATAGCCCCTACTGATGCCAATATTCTGATATTGGGCGAAAATGGTACCGGTAAAGACTTAATTGCGAAAGCTATTCATCAAAAATCATTACGTACCAAGCAGCCATATGTAAAAGTGGATGTAGGCGCACTCACAGACAGTTTGTTTGAAAGCGAATTATTCGGTCATAAAAAAGGCGCCTTTACTGATGCACGCGAAGACCGCGAAGGCCGCTTTGAAAGTGCGAATGGCGGAACCTTGTTTCTGGATGAAATAGGTAATATTACACTTACCCAGCAAGCCAAATTGCTTAGTGTATTGCAAAACAGGATGGTGACCAAGTTAGGCACCAACCAGCCTGTTCCCATTGACATCAGGCTGATTTGTGCAACCAACGTAACGCTTACAGATTTAGCCAATGAGAACCGTTTCCGCAAAGACTTGATCTATCGTATCAATACTGTGGAGATTACAGTACCTCCTCTGCGCAAGCGTAAAGAGGATATTATGATGCTGGCAAAACATTTTGCCGATGTATATGCTAGCAAGTACATGAGACCGGAAGTAGAGTTTGATAAACTGGCTATTGAAAAGCTGCAATCTTACCATTATCCAGGTAATGTGCGCGAGTTGCAGTACACCATAGAGCGTGCAATTATAATGAGTGATGGCGACGTGCTGCAAGGCAGAGATTTGATCTTCTCCCCTATTGAATCTGCCCCAATTGCTGTTCCTGCCGGTGATGAAGACAGCAACCTTAGCCATATGGAAAAAAATACTATTTTGCGGGTAATAGAAAAGCATAGCGGTAACATCACTAAAGCTGCTAAAGAGCTGGGGCTTACGCGTACTGCACTCTACAGGAGATTGAGTAAATATGACATTTAAAAAATACGAGTTAAGCATACTCTCCCGCGTTATTATTTTATTTATTATACTTTCAATTGAAGCTTATTTCGTAGTCAATTCCCAGATTGTATATGCAATAATGCTCTTACCTGTCCTGATATACCAGGTGTTCAACTTCTATCTTTTTCATAAAAGGGCACAGCGTGAAGTAGAGGAGTTTGTAGAAGCCATTCATTACCGCGATTTCTCCCGTCATTTTAATGTAAAGCTGGCACCTGCGGGCTTACAGCCATTAAGAGCGGGCTTTAATGAAATTAATATGGCGTTTAAACAGATTGCCCGCGAAAAAGAAACTCAATATCAATATCTACAAAAGATACTGGAACTTGTCGATACCGGTATTCTCTCTTACAACCTGGAAGATGGTAAAGTAGTATGGATGAATGAAGCATTGAAGAACCTGCTACAGGTGCCATACCTGCGCACTATTGACTCGCTTGATATCCGGGATGCCTCCTTACATGCACAGGTAAAGGATTTAAAACCAGGTGAAACACTTATCACTGAGGTACACCCGGAAAGAACAACAATCAAAATACTGCTTTCTGCTACCGCTTTCCAAACAGATGGCAATATCTACAAACTCATTGCCTTTCAGAACATTAATGAAGCACTGGATGAAACGGAAAACAATGCCTGGCAAAAGCTGTTACGTGTGCTGACGCACGAAATCATGAATTCCATAGCACCAATTTCCTCCCTGGCCGGCACACTTAAAGACAGACTGCATGAGTCTTTGCCGCAGTTAACAAACCACAATAGTTCAGTGGAAGATTTAGAAATGGGAATAGATACCATTCGCCGACGCAGTGAAAACCTATTGAAGTTTGTGGACACTTACCGCAACCTCAATAAAATTCAAACGCTTAATCTTACTACGGCTTATGTGAGAGATATATTTGAGAACCTTTTTCAATTGATGGAGCCTACTTTAGAAGCCAAAAACATTGAACTGGACATTATTTTAAAGGACACCAGCCTGCAACTTGAGGCCGATATAAACCTGGTTGAACAGATGATTATAAATTTGGTAATCAATGCTATTGATGCTGTAAAGAACAAAGCTAACCCGGTTATTAGTTTATCCGGAACAGTCAATTCAAATAAAAAAGTAATCATTAAAGTATCGGATAATGGCTATGGTATGGAACCGGAGGTGATGGACAAAATATTCGTACCATTTTTCACTACCAAAAAGACCGGCAGCGGCATTGGCTTAAGCCTATGTAAGCAAATTATGCAGTTGCACAAAGGCTTTATTGCGGTGCAAAGTGCTGCGGGCGAGGGTACTACGTTTACGTTACAATTCTAGACGGAGATTGTCTGAGCTGGGATTGAGGGATTTAGAGATGATTGGATTGAGGAGAAAAGAAGTGTAATTCGATTGTATGATAGAGTTCTATAGGATTAAGTTGCGCTGCTGCTCTGTTTTATTTTGCATATCAAACGAGATCGTACATTTACAATCATTCCTTTTTCATAAAAATCATATAAAACTCTCAGCTGCAACATCTGCCCCAATTCACACGCTATTTTTGTAATATGAATTGGATAAAAGGTATATTGCTGCAAGTGTTGATTTTTGGTTGTATAAGTGCTGTACACAGTCAGTATTATTTCAACGATATTGTTGCAACCAGACAGGCAGCACAGCAATATCAGGCGTTGAAATCAAGTCATATCAGACACGTAACAGCAGAGAGCTACGAGAGCGATAACCAGCCTACTGAAAACTTTCAATTAGATCAAACCATTTCGCCAGATGCAAGTACAGTTATTATTAATGCGAGTTATCCATCTACTGGTAAACTATTGAATATTAATACTTACAAAGACGGGAGATTAGCATCTACCCAGGATAGTTCAGCGAATGTTAGTACCACAACTACTTATACTTATAATGATGCCGGCAATATTGCTACTATAACTACCCAAGGCAGAGGATACATTTATGAGCAGCCGTTCAACTGAAGTACATCTTTGGATGTACAATAATAGTGGGCAGCCTACACAGATGCTCAGAATAAAGGATGGCAGAGATACCACCCTGGTAATGCTTACTCACGATAACGGCAATGTGGCACAGGAAACATGGAAACGCAAAGGCAAAGTTGTAGAAAACTATTATTATTATTATAATACAAACAATCAGCTTACTGATATTGTACGTTATAATTACCGTGCTAAGAAAATGCTACCAGACTTTCTGTACGATTACGATGCCAACGGGCGTATAATAAAAATGATGCAGGTACCCACTGGAAGAAGTGATTACATGATTTGGCAGTATAGCTATAACAGTAATGGTTTGAAAGAAAAAGAGTTGCTGTATAATAAACAACAGCAACTCGTAGGACGAATCGAATATAAATACCAGTAAATTTTAATTGTTTAAAGTCCAATGATTAGGCTCAATAGTTTGAATAACCTATAACATTAAACTTTACACATTTGCTGGCACGAACAAAGCTTTCAGTTCTGACGCTTCATCTGGTTTCATTTTACCGCTTAGGATGAGTCGCACCTGCCTGCGGCGCAAAGCACCTTCATATAATAACTGCTCTTCTTTAGTCTCCGGTATCAAAGCAGGTACCGACTTAGGCTTACCATTGGCATCTAATGCTACAAAAGTGAAGTAGGCTTCGTTGCTTTCGTATTGATGTTGTTGCAATACATCTTCACCCCATACTTTCAGATGTATTTCCATGGAAGTATTAAAAGCGCGTGTGACCTTGGCTTCTATATGTACTAAATTACCCAGCCTAATGGGTGTTTTAAAGCTGATATTATCTACACTGGCGGTCATACTTGCAGAGTTGCAGTGCTTGCTTGCTGCCATAGCAGCAGCAATATCCATCCAGTACATCATACGTCCTCCCATGAGGTTTCCATAAACATTGGTGTCGTTGGGAAGCACTATCTCGTTCATTACAGTAAAGCTCTCCATTGCTCTTTTACTTTCCATAGTTTCATTTTGGGCAAAGATAAACGGAGATTTGAGGTGATTTGATGGATTTGTAGGATTGTCTGAATCGTGATTTTTATGACTAATGGGATTGATAGGATTGAAGAAAGCACAGCATGAAAACTGCTGCAGCGATGAAAGTAAACTTTCTGCAGTATATTACTGCACTGCACACTTCACCACATAGGCACACAGGCACATAAACCAAACCACCGCTTTTGGTGGGGCAGGCACATTGTATAAAATCTAAGTAAATTGCTATTTCTATATATTTATCATTACTCCTCCTGTTTTTTACCCCATATACAGTAAAGATGTAGGATGGACGGCTCAGGTATGGGTTAGATACGGAAGAGATAGATACACGTCTGGGCTTAGCATGGCTTCCCATGAACTATCCATGACTTTGCCATGGCTTTAGTACGGCTCAGCCAGGGAGGAGTTAGGAATGAATATAGGCTTAAATACTGTGGCACCTACAGGCAGACAGCTACTCTTTAACAAATACCGATTGGCTGGTAGTCCCTTTTAGAAAAATGACGGATGTGAGTTCCTTTATACAAAAATGAACGTTATTGACATATTATTCCTTAATATAACTTTATATAGCTGGTAGAATACCAAGTCCCAAGTGGGGCCTTGTAAGTTTGATGTTGAAAACAGACTACAGCATTTCAATAAATGCCCCATTTGAAGAGATACATATAAACTTTAAGCATTTAACCATATTTGCGGATAGACCACTTCACATTTACACAATTTAAATCCCTTCTTATTTATCTCTTCCTAATTGTTAGCTTACATAAAGAAGGATTGAAGATGTAATTTTTACTATAAAATTTTAAAACTACGACTGGCATTGCTAAACATAGAAATGAGGGTTATGCATAGGGGCTAAGTTTGCTTAATCCCTGTAAAGCTGCTCCTGCTCCTTTCATTATTAGCCTGCATATTTAATATTAATCATATAATATTAAATAATTAAGTTTATATTCAGTATTCCACTATTTTCGTTTCAATCATTAAAATAGCTCTAATGAGTAAGAATAATATTACTAAAAGCACCATCGGCGCACTTGGATATAATTTTATTCCCAAGGAATACCTACCTGAGGGCAAGGATGAATATTACCTACGCAACCTGCAAAACCGTAGCGGTATCAACTACCGACAATTAACGGCCTACGAAATAGAGGTGCTGGTGCGCAATCGTAATACGAGCGACAACTGGAACAACCTGCTTGTGTCGGATGCCTTTAATCCTGAACTGGTAAAGAATTGTAAGTTCTATGGCCTGGTGCGTATCGGGAAGCTGGAGCCATATGTGCTTGCTTTTAGTGATATGAAGCTACCTGTTGGCTTGTACAATTCAACTATCATCAGCAGTGATTTTGGTGATAATGTAGCAATAGAAAACGTGCACTATATGTCGCATTATATTACTGGCAGCGAAGTAATTATAGCTAATGTAGATGAACTGGTGACTACTGGATCACTCTAAGTTCGGTAATGGCATTGTAAAGGAGGGTGAGGATGAAAGTTTACGCATCTGGCTGGAAATCTGTAATGAAAACGGAGGAAGAAAAGTAATGCCATTTGTAAGCATGCAGCCAGGTGATGCCTGGCTGTGGAGCCGCTACCGCGAAGATGATCTGCTGCTCCAACGCTTTAAGGAATTTACTGAAAAGGAATATAAAGTTGCACGTGGCTATTATGGCAAAATAGGTGACCGCACGGTAATAAAGAATTGCGGTATTATTAAAGATGTTTGGATTGGTGCAGATGCTTATATAAAGGGTGCAAATAAATTGAAGAATCTCACCATTAACTCCGGCGAAGAGGGACAATCTCAAATTGGAGAAGGCTGTGAGCTTGTAAACGGAGTCATTGGCTATGGCTGCCGGGTGTTTTATGGTGTCAAGGCAGTCAGGTTTTTCATGGCGTCTCACTCACAACTGAAGTATGGTGCAAGATTGATCAACTCTTATTTAGGCAACAATGCTACCATCTCTTGCTGTGAAGTATTGAACTCGCTTATCTTTCCATCGCATGAGCAGCATCATAATAATTCGTTCTTATGTGCGGCAATAGTGATGGGGCAAAGTAACATCCCGGCTGGGGCAACTATTGGTTCCAATCACAACTCACGCGGTGCTGACGGTGAAATTATAACAGGCCGGGGCTTTTGGCCAGGCTTGTGTGTGAGCCTGAAGCATAATACCAAGGTGGCCTCTTTTACAATAATTGCTAAGGGTGATTATAATTACGAGCTCAACATACCAATACCTTTTGCATTAGTTAGCAATGACGTGGCAAAAGATAGATTGATAGTAATGCCGGCTTACTGGTTTTTATACAACATGTATGCGCTGGCACGAAATGCCTGGAAATATGCCGACAGAGACAAGCGGAAGGAACGTATTCAATATTTAGAAAATGAGTACTTAGCTCCGGATAGTGTGAACGAGATGTTTGATGCTGTTAACTTGTTTGAAACGGCTGTTGGTGCTGCTTTTTACAGGGAAAAAAGACCTGAAACCCTTCCTACAGACGAACAATGCCAGCTAGAAGGAAGGCAGTTATTACAAGAAAAGAATAAGGTTATAAAAGAACTGGAAATAACTGTTGCAGGCTTTGAGAATGCTAAGCGTAAAACACTGATAACCAAAGTACAGCAAGCATATGATGCATTTCGGGAAATGATTACTTATTATGGCAGTTGCGGTTTGATGGCATTTGCGGAACAATATGATTATGATGGATTGCAACAGTTTTTAAAAAAAGCAGCTTACACCCGCAGAACTAACTGGCTGAATGTAGGCGGACAATTGATTTCGGAAGAAGAAGTAGAAAATGCAAAACGTATGATAAAAGAAGGGGAAATTAACTCCTGGATTGATGTGCACCACTTTTATACAACACAGGGGAAACTATATCCAGAGCAAAAAATAGTACATCAATTAGCTTCTTTGAGTGAAATAAAAGAAACACCATTAGATGAGTTGACTATAGAAGAAATTCATCTTTTATTAGAAGATGCTGTTGCAATCAAAGAAAAAATAGCAGCAGCTATTTATGAGTCAAGAGCTAAAGATTACAATAATCCTTTCCGGAAAATGGTATATGAAAGTGAACTGGAAATGGAAAAAGTAGTAGGAAGACTGGATGAGAATAGCTTTATTCAACAACAGAAAGAGGAAGTGAAAGCATTTAGAAACCGCGTTGCTTTTTTAAAGGAAAAGCTTTTACAGACTGTTTAAGTTTATTTCCAAAATTATTGTATTCAATTTGAAAGATGGTCCAAAAATGCCAGTTCAACTGGAAACATTGAACAATTCCTGGTAATGTAATAATGCATACTTCTAGTGAGCTTGGCATCAAATGCTCTTTTGCAAAAGAATAGGTCTGCTTTTACAAAGAAGGTTTAATATGAGTGCAACACCAGCCAGTAAAGATATTAGCATTGAAGATTACTTATCTGCCGAAGAAGTAGCTTTAGAAAAGCATGAGTACTACAAAGGCGAAGTATTTGCTATCGCTGGGGCTGGCATAGCGCACAACCGAATTGTGCGGAATACCTCTATTGAGATAGATAATTTTTTAAGAGGAAAGGACTGTGAAATATTTCCAAGTGATTTGCGTGTTTATATAGAAGCAAATTCATAGTTAACATACCCTGACCTGACTATCTTTTGTGATCCAATAAAACTTTAAAAGAACAGAACTGACACTGCTATCAATTCGGTAGTTATAATTGAAGTACTATCTAGATCTATACAGGATTAAGATCGTGGCAGTAAGTTCAAACTATGTTGAGGATTATCTTCTTTAAAAGAATATATTCTTATTTCTTCAACTTAAGTTTTGGTGGAAAAATATACAAAAAAAGCGGATAATAACTGGTTATTTAGTGCCTATAATAAAGGAGAAGAAAGCTTTGGAATAGAAGCTATCGGATTATTTGTTGAAGTAAATTCGCTTTACAGAGGGGTGATATTTGGAAAATAATTACCCTTATTTGCTAAAAAGCAACCTAACTTTTACAAAATATTCAATCTTTAATCTTCTATATTCAATAATCATCCCCTTACCTTTGCGCTCCCAAAAAGTTCTTTGTGAAGGAATTGGGAGTGGTGCCATTAGTGCCACGTTATTACCAAAAAATCTATAAACATGGCTAAAGAAATTTCAACCTACGTAAAGTTGCAGGTAAAGGGTGGCCAAGCCAACCCCGCTCCTCCCGTAGGTCCAGCGCTCGGTTCTAAGGGCGTAAACATTATGGAGTTCTGCAAGCAGTTCAATGCAAGAACCCAGGACAAAATAGGAAAAGTAGTTCCTGTAATTATCACCGTTTATACCGACAAGTCTTTCGACTTTGCTATTAAAACGGCTCCCGCATCGGTTCAGCTCATGGAAGCTGCCAAAATTCAAAAAGGTTCTAAGGAAAGTAATCGTGCTAAGGTAGGTAAAGGTAAACTGGGCAACAGGTAGAAGCTATTGCTAAAGACAAAATGCCCGACCTGAACTGCTTTACACTGGAAAGCGCCATGAAAATGGTTGCGGGTACAGCACGCAGCATGGGCATCACTGTAGATGGCACTGCTCCATGGCAATCTTAATTTATTAAACTCTTACAACTTTTTTACAAATGGCACTCTTTAAAAAAAGAAAACAAGCGGAAGCAAAAGTGGATAAAAGCAAAGATTATTCTTTGCAGGCTGCTTCTTCGCTCGTTAAAGAAATAAATACCACCAAATTTGATGCTTCTGTTGATATACATGTTCGTCTTGGTGTAGATCCTAAGAAGGCGGATCAGCAGGTACGTGGCACTGTTAATTTGCCACACGGCACTGGTAAAACCAAGCGTGTACTGGTATTGTGCACTCCGGATAAAGAAGCTGAAGCTAAATCTGCAGGCGCAGACTATGTGGGCCTAGATGAATACATTCAGAAAATTGAAGGTGGCTGGACAGATGTAGATGTAATTATTGCTACACCATCAGTGATGCCTAAAATTGGCAGACTGGGTAAAATATTAGGTCCTCGCAACCTGATGCCAAACCCAAAAACAGGTACGGTTACCAACAACGTAGCCGATGCAATAAATGAGGTAAAAGGCGGTAAGATTGCGTTTAAGGTAGATAAAGCAGGTATCGTGCATGCTTCTATCGGCCGTGTATCTTTTGCTCCTGAAAAAATTGCTGCTAACAGCCAGGAATTAATCAATGCATTAATCAGGCTGAAGCCTACTACCGCAAAAGGCATTTACCTTAAAGGTGTAAGCATGGCAAGCACAATGAGCCCTGGTATTTCTATAGACACCAAATCTGTTCAAAGCTAAAAATCCTTCAACGCTTAGGAATTATTGTTTTGAATAGTTCAGAAGCACAAACAAAAGCGTTATGACCAAAGAACAAAAAAATGAAGTGATTGACGTTCTTAAAGAAAAGTTCAGTCAGTACAATAATTTTTATATTACCAATACTGAGGCTTTAACAGTAGATCAGGTGAATAAGTTACGCCGCATCTGCTTTGATAAAAATGTAGAGGTAACCGTAGCTAAAAACACGCTTATCCGTAAAGCAATGGAACAAATAGATGCAGAGCGTTTCAGCGGTGTGTACGACAGCCTGCATGGTGTAACGGCATTGATGTTTAGTGAAAATGCTAAAGAGCCTGCAATGCTCATTAGTTCTTTCCGCAAAGATGCCGGTACTGAAAAACCAATCTTAAAAGCTGCCTACATTGATACAGCTATTTTTGTTGGAAATGATCAGTTAGATACGCTGAAAACACTCAAGAGCAAGCAAGACCTTATTGGCGAAATCATTGGATTGTTGCAATCACCTGCTAAGAATGTAATCAGTGGCTTGAATGCAGGTAGCAAACTTGCCGGCATCATCAAAGCTTTAGAAGAAAGAGAAGCAGCAAAAGCTGAATAATAATTAATTATTAAAATAAATGCCTCAAGCCTGAGGGGTAAATACAAGACAAATTTTTTTAAACATTCCGCCGGAGCACAGGCAATGAAGGCGGCAAAAATTTGAAACCATGGCAGATTTAAAAGCCTTTGCAGAACAACTGGTTAACTTAACTGTAAAAGAAGTTAACGAATTAGCTAAAATTTTGAAAGACGAGTACGGCATTGAGCCTGCTGCTGCAGCTGTTGCTGTTGCTGGCCCTGCTGCTGGTGGTGGCGCTGCTGCCCCTGCTGCTGAAGAAAAAACAGCATTCGACGTTATCCTGAAGAGCGGTGGCGCAAACAAACTACAGGTAGTTAAGATCGTAAAAGATCTGACTGGCCTTGGCTTGAAAGAAGCAAAAGAATTAGTTGACGGCGCTCCAAAACCAATCAAAGAAGGTGTGGCTAAAGCTGAAGCTGAAGAATTAGCTGCTAAGTTGAAAGAAGCAGGTGCTGATGTTGAAGTAAAATAATTTCTTCAATAATTGCATTAAGAAAGAGCCGCGCACAGCGCGGCTCTTTTGTTTTGTGGGATACGGATTATTAATACCCGAATGAGATGAATTACAAGAATTGCATGTTTTTTTGAAGCATTTAACTCAATTAAACTACTGGTGATATTACTTTGATACTAATCAATATGAGTCAATTCGTGCAATTTGTGTTATTCGCCTTATCTGTGTTTTACTTTCTTGGCATCCAAATCACCTCTTCTATGCCCAATTGTTTGCCTACATATCTTGCTAATACAAAGAGGTAATCGCTTAGGCGGTTTAGATATTTGATTACCAAAGGCTCTATAAATTGTTCATGTTGCAATAAGTTTACTACACCCCGCTCTGCACGGCGGCAAACACACCTGGTAATGTGAATGGTAGAAACAGTGGTATGTCCCCCAGGAAGAATAAAGTGCTTCATTGTGGGTAGAGCATCATTCATAAAGTCTATTTGCTTCTCCAGAAAAAGAATGTCCACTTCTTTTAAATCCGGTATGTGCATACCGGTTTCTTTTTCAGGATCGCAGGCGAGTGAAGAACCAATTGTAAATAACCGGTCCTGAATTTGTTTTAAAACACTTTTCAGGGTATCATCTGGCAAGTAATCGCTTACCAAACCTATATAGGAGTTCAATTCATCTATATTGCCATAACTTTCTATACGGATGTGACTTTTGGGAATTTTAGTGCCGCCAATTAATGAAGTATTACCTGAGTCACCAGTCCTAGTGTAAATTTTTGTTGCCACGAATAGAAGTATTGTTGGATGAAAATATAATAATCAGAGTGGAACAATTATTAAATTATTTAATTAATCATTATGGTACTTCTTGCCAATATGTATTACGCAAGAAATTACACCTGAGTTGCTGCTCTTGCATGGACGTTGGTATTTATTGTATCAGATTCTATATGACCATCACGCAGGCGTATAATGCGTTTGGCATAGGCGGCTATATCTTCTTCGTGTGTTACCAATACTACAGTATTACCAGCCGCCTGGATGGCACCAAATATTTCCATTACTTCCACGGAAGTTTTACTATCGAGGTTTCCGGTAGGTTCGTCAGCAAGCAATAAAGAGGGATTATTGACGATAGCCCGAGCAATAGCTACACGTTGTATTTGTCCACCACTCATTTCGTTACTTTTATGGTGGCTACGATCGGCAAGACCTACTTTTCGCAAAGCCTCCATTGCACGTTCAGTGCGCTCTTTTTTGCTTACGCCGGCATATACCAGCGGCAAAGCCACATTTTCGGCAGCGGTGAGGCGAGGCAAAAGATTAAACTGCTGAAATACAAAGCCTATCTCCGTATTACGCACATCCGCCAGCTCATCATCACTCATTTTACTAACATCTTTTACGTTGAGCACATACCTGCCGGTCGTGGTTGTATCCAGGCATCCAAGTATGTTCATCAGCGTACTTTTGCCACTACCTGAAGGTCCCATGAGGGCTACATACTCATTTTTATGGATATCCAGTGAAATGCCTTTAAGTACCGGAATAGCCAGTTTACCCATGAAATAACTTTTTTGGATGTCCTCGAGGTGGATGATTGATTGCATAAACGGAATTAAATATTATTTTTTTATTACTTTAGGTACAAGGAAAAAGGCTTCATTTTTTGCCGGTGCATTCCGCAAAGCCTCCTCCCTACTGATGGAACCCTGCACTTTATCTTCACGTAAGACATTCATTCGGGGACTCATATGCAATAGTGGCTCTACTCCATCTGTATTTACTTCGTTGAGCTTTTCAACAAAGTTGATCATACGCTCCAAATCAACCTTTAAACCTTCTTTGGTCTCAGGAGCAAACTCAAGCCTTGCCAAGTGGGCCAATTCATCAATCAGCTCGTCTGTAATTTTCATATAAACAAAAATAAAAGAAACAAAATTGTTCTGGCGGGCTTTTTTACAGCAACGGTAAAGGTTAGCTCTAAAGGATGACCACCACCTTTAGCATGGCGAGCATAGATGAGCATCCGCATAATACTTGGGGCAGATGAAATATAAAGCTTTGAGAGAGTTTAGAGCAAAAGGCACGAGATATACCAGAAGCTAAAAGGAGGAAGATAAGAAGGAAGTACGCAGGTACTGAGAGTAAAGAATGGCGGAGATTGGGAGGAGATCCGGTGTAAGTTAAGTATAACTTAGGTATAAGTTAAGTATAAGATAAGTATAAGTCAGGTATAATCCGGTGTGAGCAAATAGTAAGAAGGGCACCAGATCGATCGAAGTAATTAAAAATGAATTTATATTAAAATATTAAAATGCAAAGCTATCGTCATCAGACAAAAAATACAGTTGGCTGGTGGAGCTGACAAGATTTACGAATAAAGGTTACCAAATCATATTATTTTAAATTAGACGATAGATTTTATCAAATAATAAGTAATAACATCTCAATTCTATTATATATGAATATCTATAACCAATTGTATTTTTAATTGTTATCACAGGTTTTTTATACTTTTTTAAAGCAGGTTTAATCTTAACAATTATCATTTTTGGAAATATAATCCGATATTTATGTTCGCAAATCTGACGAACCAATATCGGGCTATGAAAGAAAGAAACTTTTTGATTTTTGTTTTAGAAGATGATAAGTTATACAATACCATCTTGCACCATTTTCTAAGTTTGAATCCGGAGCATGAAGTAAAATCATTTTCCACCGGAGCTGAACTGCTGAAAGCCCTGCACCTGAAGCCGGACTTTATTACGCTGGACTACTCATTGCCCGATGGCAATGCTATGCAACTACTGAAGCAAATAAGGGATGTATTGCCAGATGTACGCATAATTATTATTTCTGCGCAACAGGATGTACAAACGGCAATTGACCTGCTTAAGAAAGGTGCTGACGATTATCTTGTAAAAGATAGTGAAACCCAAGACCGGTTGTGGGTAGCAATTAAAAATTGTAAGGAGAAGATTTCGCTTAAAAAGGAAATTGAAACACTACAAACTGAAGTCTCTAAAAAGTACAATTTTCAGAAAGCAATCATTGGTAACAGTACACCAATGAAGCAGGTTTTTTCCTTAATTGAAAAAGCTGCTCTGACTAATATTACGGTATCTGTAACCGGCGAGACAGGCACGGGTAAAGACTTAGTAGCAAAGGCTATCCACTTTAACTCCTTACGCAAAAACAAGTCTTTTGTTCCTGTAAACATTGCTGCTATTCCTTCCGAATTAATGGAAAGTGAATTGTTTGGACATGAAAAGGGCGCGTTTACCGGTGCTGTGACTCAGCGTCTCGGCAAGTTTGAGGAAGCTAACAAAGGCACTCTGTTTTTGGATGAAATAGGTGAAATGGACGTTACGCTACAGGCAAAACTGCTACGTGTGTTGCAGGAAAAAGAAATTACGCGCGTAGGTAGCAATAAGATAATACCTGTTGATGTGCGTATTATTGTAGCTACTCACCGTAACCTGATGGCTGAAGTAAAGAAAGGCAGCTTCAGGGAAGACTTGTATTATCGTTTACTTGGTTTGAACATTCACCTGCCACCATTGCGCAACCGTGAGAATGATGTGTTGCTGATTGCTAAGCATTTGATTGATCAATTCTGCGCCGAGAATAATTTACCTAAAAAGTATCTTTCGCTGGAAGCTAAAAAACAAATGCTCAATTACCAGTTTCCTGGAAATATACGCGAGCTAAAATCCATTATTGAATTAAGCTGCGTAATGAGTGATGGCGAAGAGATAGAACTGGCTCATACGCAACGCGTGCCTACGAGCATGCCTGGCAGTATTACTTCATTGGAAGAACCTGTAACTTTGAGGCGCTTTACACTACAACTTTTACAGGATTACCTGGAAAAATATGATTATGATGTGCTGAAAGTGGCGCATGTATTGAATGTGGGAAAATCAACCTTATATCGCTTAATTAAAAATAAAGAATTGAATGTACCAGAAAAAGCTTACTAATTAATTTAAATTCCAATATCTACCATGTACAATATTGAGCAACTCTATGATTTATCCGGACTGAGGGAAATTCATCAGAATGATGAAACGTTCATTCGTATTATTAAGGATGCATTTATCAACCACACTCCGGCGGATGCAACTAAGATGCTGAATGCCTGCAGTGCCGGTGATTGGACGCAGGTTGGCTTTTTGGCCCATAAACTTAAATCGAGCATTGACATTCTTAAGATTGCTTCTATAAAGGATGATATCCGCACGATTGAATTGAATGCAAGACAGCAAAAGCAGCTTACTTCATTGCCAGAGTTGGTGCAAAAAGTAAATATTATAATTGCAATGACTGCTAAACAAATGAATGAGTAAAGAGCTCTAAACTGTGACGCTATCAAGTTGACCGTTGACCGTTGGAAATCAGTCCGGAAGTGAAGTTAGGAGCCACAAGCTGAAAGACAGAGGCTGTGAGCAGAGCTATTGTGTGGACTAATTGAAATAAGAATTTCAGGTATATAGGAAAAAATTGAGAATTTCATTGCATGCATCCTTTTGCAATACAACTCCTCTCGTGATAACTGTTGGTATTAAATACAAATGGCTTTAGCCAAAGTACTTTGGCTAAAGCCATTTGTATTTAAGTTTACCCCTTTATAGATAGACCCGATGTATAACCCTATAATGCATTCACCATTTCTTTAAATAAATTGGTTAGTTTAGGCTCTGCTTCATTGGCAGCTGCAAGCACTTCTTCGTGTGTAATGATGTTATCGTCTTCACGAATACCTAAATCGGTAACCACACTAACAGCAAATACATCCATTCCGCCATGACGTGCAACAATTACTTCCTGCACCGTACTCATGCCTACCACGTCTCCCCCTACTGCTTTGATTAATCTATATTCCGCGTGGGTCTCAAAAGTGGGGCCGGTAACTGCAACATACACCCCCTGACGTAAATTGTAGCCATACTGTACACCAATTTCCTTAGCTTTTGCAATAAGCTTTTTACTATAAGGTTCACTCATATCGGGGAAACGAGTACCTAGGGCATCTTCATTTTTACCAATCAATGGATTGATTGTAAAAAAGCTAATGTGGTCAGTAATAATCACCAGATCACCTACTTTGTAAGATGTGTTTACCGCCCCGGCTGCATTGGAAAGCAATAGGGTTTGCACACCTAGCAGTTTCATAACCTGAACCGGAAAAGACACTTGCTGCGGAGTATAGCCTTCATAAAAATGGAAACGACCAGCCATGACCAACACCGTTGTACCGTTTAGTTTACCAAATATCATTTTACCGCTATGCCCTTTTACAGTGCTTTGCGGAAAGTGGGGAATATCGCTGTATGGAATTTCTTTTTCAATATTGATTTCGTTCACAAAATTGCCTAACCCACTGCCTAATACTATGGCAACTGTTGGCCGCTGTGTGTATTGAGATTGAATAAATGCTGCTGTTTCCTGTAGTTGTTCTAATAATGACTCAGCCATTATGATTATTACTTTATAAAAATGAATAAAAGCACAAATATAAAGCGTAGAAAACTGTAGTATCTACAAACAAAATACTGCTAATTTTAAAACATCAATCAAAATCAATTGTTGAAGCGTTTTTTTGCTATAACCTGAGATGGTACTTATAATGGGATGCCTCTACCTGTAGCCTTTAACTATTATGTTATTGACCTTACAAATGGCTTATTAAAGTTGAGTGGATGAGTAATGTTGCTGCGGTGATTTTTTCTGAACCAAAAAGGCACATAATGACACTGAGATGCACAGAAGAGCGGTCTATTTAACTCATTCTTGCTCTGTGTTCTACATTTCTCAATAACTCAACAGGTTTAAACCATTATAGCATCTGTATTTAGGTTGCCCTAACTGAAAATGCCTATCTTATACCAAATTGAAATAGATAGATAGATACCAGTTGTCGGTTATGGGTGTGTATGGCTTAGGAATGTAGTAGATGGAGAATTGGAGAGTAGTAAATGAGCAGTAGATAGCAAGGAGATTCGGTATAAGTTCAGTATAAGTACGGTATAACTCCGGTATAGCTCACAGGATTTAATGGTATTATTACGTATTAGCAGCATTAGAGAATAATGGTACCTCCATCTGATTCCTATATTATCAGCCAATTTCCAGGGGTAATGTATTATAAATTACAACAGATTCTTATATTCGTATGATATACAACAAGTGATTGAAATCATTCACTACTTTTGCAGCCCTTAAATTGATTTTTCTATTTCATGATTAATATTACTCTACCAGATGGTGCAGTTAGACAATACGAAGCTGGTGTAACCGCTTTGGATGTTGCAAAGTCTATCAGTGAAGGTCTGGCACGTAAAGTACTGACTGCAAACGTAAACGGACAGGTATGGGACGCTACGCGCCCTATAAATGAGGATGCAAAGCTGACCTTGCTGACATGGGAGGATAAGGATGGACAAAACACATTCTGGCATTCATCTGCGCACCTGATGGCGGAAGCAATTGAAAGCCTTTTTCCCGGTACTAAATTTTGGGTTGGACCTGCTATTGAAAAGGGCTTTTATTATGATATGGACCTGGGTGGCAGGCAAATTACCGAAGAGGATCTGCGTACGCTGGAGAAAAAGATGAATGAGCTGGCAAAGCAAAATAATGCTTATGTCCGCAAGCCTATTTCTAAAGCCGAAGCGGTAGCCTATTTTGAAGAAAAAGGTGATGAGTACAAACTGGACCTGTTGAAAGTTTGCAAGATGGCGAGATCACTTTTTATACACAGGGAAATTTTACTGATCTGTGCCGCGGTCCGCATATTCCGAATACCGGTTTTATCAAAGCTATCAAGCTTACCAATATTGCCGGTGCTTACTGGAAAGGGGATGAAAAGAATAAACAGCTTACCCGTATTTACGGCGTTACATTTCCCAGCCAAAAAGAACTGGATGAGTACCTGCAAATGCTGGAAGAAGCAAAGAAAAGAGACCATCGCAAACTGGGCAAAGAATTGGGTATTTATACAATGGATGATGATGTTGGCCCGGGCTGATTATGTGGATGCCCAATGGAACTATTATCATTGAAGAACTTGAAAAGCTGGCAAAGGAAACAGAAGCAGCCGCAGGATATAAGCGAGTAGTGACACCGCATATTGCTAAAGAAAGCATGTACCTGACAAGCGGTCACCTGCCTTACTATGCAGACAGCATGTATCCGCCAATGGAACTGGAAGGCGAGAAGTATTATCTCAAGTCAGATGAACTGCCCGCATCACCACAAGATATTTGCAGCGGAGCCAAAAAGCTATCGCGATCTTCCCTATCGTCTTGCCGAATATGGTACTGTGTACCGTTATGAGCAAAGCGGTGAGTTGTTTGGATTGATGCGCGTGCGCTGCCTGCACATGAACGATGCGCATATTTATTGTACGAAAGAGCAGTTTGCTGATGAGTTCAGGGCAGTAAATGAGATGTACCTGAAGTATTTTAAGATATTTGGTATAGATAAATACGTGATGCGCTTGTCGCTGCACTCTCCTGAAAAGCTGGGAATGAAGTATGTGAATCGAGCCGGAGCTTTGGAAAGAGACGGAAGAAATGGTAAGGCAGGTACTTATCGAATCAAACATTCCATTTGTTGAGGTACAGGATGAAGCGGCCTTTTACGGTCCTAAGATAGATGTGCAGATATACAGTGTGATCGGCCGTGAGTTTACTTTGGCTACCAACCAGGTAGATTTTTCACAGGGCAGAAGCTTCAAACTGCAATACACCAAGCTGATAATCAGCCGGAAATACCTCTGATCATTCACCGTGCGCCACTGGGCACGCATGAGCGTTTTATCGGTTTCTTGCTGGAACATTATGCCGGTAAATTGCCGGTTTGGTTGTCACCGGTACAGGTGAAAATTTTACCGATAAGCGATAAGTTTTTGCCGTATGCCAATGAAGTAAGAGAAAAGTTACGTAAAAAGGGCATAAGAGTTGAAACAGATGAGCGTAGTGAAAAAATAGGAAGAAAGATACGCGAAGCAGAGTTAAGCCGTGTGCCCTATATGCTTGTAATAGGCGAAAAGGAAATGAACAGAAAATAAGCTTTCTGTACGCAGGCAAGGCAAGGGCGACGCTGGTAGTCAATCAATAGAGGAATTTAGCCAGCATATTGTGGAAGAAATAGAAGAGCGTAAATCTGGCGAATAGTCTTTATTTTTGGTAGCGTTGTTAATTGTATGATGGCATTTTTACCAAATTGAAATTATAGGAACATTGAAAGTAACAGATTGAAAAGCCTCGCCTGAATGACAGAAGTATGGCAGGTATGTTTTTACAATGTCTTTGTAGTTTCATTATACATTTAAAAACTACACCTTATTTTTACCCTATAAACATGTTATAGTAGAGGATTGTTATAAAGCCAGTAGAAGCATTTTAAAGGAAAATCAATTATTAATCACTCAAAAACAGTTATTCACCAAACGTCAATTAATGGCATTACCACCAAGAGGAAGATTTAATCCAAGGTTTAACAGGCAGCCAGAGCCTGAACATCGTATCAACGAAAGAATCCGCGTACCACAGGTTCGCCTTGTAGGCGAAAACGTAACAGTCGGCGTTTACCCCACCGACGAAGCCCGCCGAATTGCGCAGCAGCAGGAGCTGGATCTGGTAGAAATATCACCAAACGCCGATCCGCCCGTTTGTAAAATCATTGACTACAAAAAGTTTTTGTACGAGAAGAAGCGCAAGGAAAAAGAAATGAAAGCGAATGCCAAGCAAAGTGAGGTGAAAGAAATCCGCTTTACACCGGGCACTGACGATCATGATTTTGACTTTAAAGCCAAACATGCCGAAACGTTTCTGAAAGAAGGCAATAAAGTAAAAGCTTATGTACAGTTTAAAGGACGTGCCATCATGTTTCAGGATCGCGGACAACTGCTGCTATTAAAGTTTGCAGAACGCCTTGCAGAAGTAGGTATGCTGGAAAGCATGCCTAAAATGGAAGGTAAGCGTATGTTGGCAATGTTTGCGCCTAAGAGTCAGAAGAAGAAGGCATAAATATAATATTGTACTATATACAAGTGAAGCATGTTTGACGTATTTCAAATGTGCTTTGCTTTCGTATTTTCATTACTGTAGGCCGTTGAGTCTTGAACACATTGGTTAATAGGAGCATAGATAAGCACAAAGAGGATTAACTGTCTAAACCATTGGCTAACCTAATGATTGTAATGGAATACTATTTACTTAAATTAATCCGGTGAATTCCATAAAATCCCGGTTCAGACATATTTAGCATTCTTTCAACCCAAGAGGTATGTTGATGGCTAAGCCACCTTCCGCCGTTTCTTTGTATTTAAAGTTCATGTCTTTGGCAGTGTCCCACATTGTTTTTACTACTGCATCCAAGAAACCTTCGCATAGTCAGGTGTGCTCTGCAAAGCCAATTGCGAAGCAGTGATTGCCTTTATAGCCCCCATTGTGTTCCGCTCTATACACGGCACCTGCACTAGTCCGCCGATCGGGTCGCAAGTCATACCTAAATGGTGTTCCATTGCAATTTCTGCTGCCATCAAAGCCTGCCTTTGTGTGCCACCTAAACTCTCGGTAAGTGCTGCGGCTGCCATTGCCGAAGACACACCAATTTCTGCCTGGCAGCCACCCATAGCTGCAGAGATAGTAGCTCCTTTTTTGAAAATACTTCCTATTTCTGAGGCTGTTAGCAAGAAGCGGATAATTTGCTCGTCTGAATTACCATTACAGAATAAAATATAGTACAACAATACGGCAGGAATAGTCCCGGAAGCTCCATTGGTAGGTGCTGTTACCACACGGCCAAAAGAGGCATTTTCTTCGTTAACTGCCAAAGCAAAAGAGCTAATCCAATCCAATACATTTTGGAAATTGTTAGTACTACTTTTAATCACTCGTATCCAGCCTTCGTAATCGGAATAAGTGCTATTGCCAACCAGTTTTTTATTCAACGTATATGCTCTCCGCAGTACATGCAAGCCACCGGGCAACTCGCCACTGGTATGACAACCACGATAAATACAATCGCGCATGGTATGCCAGATATGTAAAATACCTTCTTTTGTTTCTTGTTCAGGGCGCCAGGCACTTTCATTTTCAAGCACTACACCATGTATAGGCAAACCTGTTTTCATACACCAGTGCAGTAAATCACCAGCGCTATTGATTGGAAATGGTAAATCAACAATATTATTTGCAGCAGTCCCCTGCTCGCCCTCTTTTATTACAAAACCACCACCAACTGAATAATAGGTCTGGCATACATTATTGCCATCAGAAAAATCTGCCAGAAAAGTAACAGCATTTGGATGATAAGGCAAGGACTCATTCATTAGAAAAACTATGTCTTCTTCAGGATAGAAATGCAGGTATTTTTTACCAGCCACTAATAATCTTTTTTCAGTAAATATTCGCAGAATGGTTGGCTGTATTTGATGTACATCTGTAGTTACCGGGTCTTCATTCATCAGCCCCATTTGCACTGCTAAGTCAGTACCGTGCCCCTTGCCAGTTTTAGCTAAGGAACCGTACAACAATACTTTGACAGCAGATAGGTTTTCCAAAGAAAATGTCTCATCCAGCATTTGTACAAACTGCCTTGCAGCACGCCAGGGGCCTAAAGTATGTGAGGAGGAAGGCCCCACTCCTATCTTAAACATATCAAAAACTGAAATTGCTTCGTGAGGCATAGAATAATTTTTTTAACTCAGGCAACGTTTCAAGCCTGAAATAGCATCTTACTAAAAAGTAAAATTAAATCAATCTTTTATTATGAAGAATAGGATATTAGCTGTTGCTGCATTAGCCGCAATAGTATTTGCAAGCTGTTTGAAAAATGATGGTGGTGTAAGTACTCCCCGCGCAGGTGTGTCAGTTGATTTGCTTTCGCCCGACGCTAAGAATACGACTATAGCTTTAAATGGTGACACTATTGGTTTAAATATATCTTATGGCAGCGTATCCAATTTTTATAACCAGGTAACTTCCGGAACTGGTCACCTCTCAGTCTACAGCATTTCATTTGCGCAACTTTTAAATAGTAACTTTAATACAGAAGCTGGAAAATATTATAGCATGTTCATTGTAGATTCTGCCAGTAAGATGAAAAATATTATTGTAACGGATAGTGTGAGCTTTCCCGGTTCGATGGACTCTGTGAAAGTGCGCTTTTACAACTTTACACCTAACTCACCAACTCTAAATGTTGGCGTAAAAGACTCATCTATTATATGGGCCCAACGTCCATTCGAAACCCAAGGCACTGCGAATGCTAATAACACATTTATACCAATGAAAGCAGGCGCTTATACATTCCAGATCTTTGCTCCTTCCAGTGCCACCTCACTTAAAGATACCACTATTACTTTTAGTGGCGGACATATTTTTACCTTATTTACAAAAGGCTTTTTTGCAGATACCACTGGCAGTACCGCCTTGGGTTTGGGCGTAGTACAGCATGGATAAATCTGGCTGATCTATATATCAGGAATTTTATCAAGTGCAGCTTCACAGGCTGCACTTGTTATGTGTTATAATGCTTTTGAACAAGGAGTACCCTTCAAAACCAGCTCGTTTAGAAGGGTATATGGAGATTGAAAATGTCCTTTCCTTTTACAACAATTATCTGCTTTTTTATGGTTGATACTGTACTTCAACTTTGGCGTTTTTCTGAAGCGAAGAAGAAATAGACAATTCATAACGCTTTCCACCAGTAGTAATCACCATTAAAGCTGTATTGGGGGGTATCTTACCGAGATTATCAGCATACATTACAAACTCGTGCAAATCATCCTTTGCGGTAGCTGTAACATGAATAGTAATCGGATCTTTGCTAAGTAGCTTTTTATAAGCTACCACTGCATTATTATGATATACTGTAATGGTATCACCATCTATTTCCCCATTATCATATAGTTCGATTTTAATTTCAGGCGAATTAGTAACAATTCGTCTTACCAAATTATTCTCCCTGCTGGTGATAGCCGGAGGTATCGGTTTAACAGATGGTAAAGAATCTTTAGCAACAGGCGGTTGGGGAACAGGCTGTTGGGTGCTTAATTCGCTTGTATCTTTCTTTGATGGTGCTGGCCTATGGGTAATAACAGAAGATTTTCCTTTTTGAGATGGCTGCGTTTGGGTTGGTTCGGACGAATTTGGCCTGGTAGACGGCTGCTTTTTCAATAAAAAATCTTCTTTGTGAAAGTCCGATTCCGGTACTCGCTCAAGATATACGGTTCCACCCCCGCAATCGCCTCCATCAGTTATTTTTACACTTGTGAATGTACCTTGAAGTGATTCTACATTACCTTCTTTATGGTAATCTAAATAGCACGTAAACAAGCAGGCGGAAGAACCAAAACCAGCCCGCATTTCTACCAATGTATCTTCTTTGAAGATAATGTTCTTAGTAGTTGTATTATAAACTCCTTTCAGCAAGGCCTTACCATAAAAAGTAGTAAGATGATAAGAGTATGTAACACCGCGCAATGCCTTGTTGGACAGTTGATTTATCTGTACCTCATAATTATACTTTTCCTGGAACATGCCTAAGCCGGTTAAGAAAGTGCCCCTCCATATACCGGTCATATTTTGCGCATGAGCAAGGGAGGTAAATAAAAGGCAAACAGCAAACGATAGCTTAAACTTCATACTATAACAAATATAATTTTTTGCTTACCAACAAATCGTATATAAACCGTTAAGGTTTACAAGCGGTAGTTACCTGGAAATGATAATATTTTCAGCATATTCAGCGCAATACTACTTACAAGCTAATCCTAAGCATGACTTCTTATAAGCATGACAAATCTGCATTTCTATTCTTTAATAAATGATTTTCGTTACCTCAGCACAATACCTGCAAGTGCCGGTAAATGTACATTCAGGCGATAATGCTTTGTTTCTTCATCCACCACCGTTACAGGAATAGCGGAATTATAAACTTCGCCTGTGCCCCAAAACTCTTTGCTGTCGCTGTTAAATATTTCCTCCCAGGCCTCTTTACCACATGCCTCTACCTGCCAGTTGTGGCGTACTACTGGCGTCATATTGAGTATAATAATTAGATCATCCTTTGGTTGCAAACCTTTACGTTTGTATACGATCACGGCTTCATTGCGATGGTTTAAATCTACCCACTCAAATCCTTCAGGTTTAAACTGTAATTCATACAAGGCAGGCTGACTACGATAGAGTTCATTTAATTTTTGCACACAGTACTTCATACCGCCATGGGTTACAAACTGAAGTAAACTCCAGTTGAGCTCACTTTTATAGTTCCACTCGTTGGTTTGGGCAAATTCATTTCCCATAAACAACAGCTTGGCACCAGGATGCGTAAACATATAGGTATAAAGCAGACGCAGGTTGGCAAACTTCTGCCATTCATCGCCTGGCATTTTATAGATCATCGGGCTTTTACCATGCACCACTTCATCATGGCTTAGCGGCAGCATAAAGTTTTCGTCATAGAAATACATCATGCTAAATGTGAACTTGTTTTGGATGAACGGACGAAAAAGCGGATCCATTTTAAAATAATCCAGCGTATCGTGCATCCAGCCCATCATCCATTTCATACCAAAGCCAAGCCCACCAGCAAAAGTCGGTCTGCTTACGCCCGGCCAGTCGGTAGATTCTTCTGCAATAGTTTGTATATCGGGGAAGTCGCGGTATAAGGTTTCGTTAAGGTCTTTAATGAAAGCAATAGCTTCGAGATTACCGTTGCCACCGTATTGGTTAGGCTCCCATTGCCCTTCGTTACGGCTATAATCGAGGCGCAGCATAGAAGCACACTGCATCAACACGCAGCCCATCGGCATGAAATACATCGCACCAGAAGCGGGCACTGCTGATGAGGAAGCTTTTTACTTCGCTACGTGCATAATTGAAAATATAGGAGTTCCAGTCGGGATGATAACCTTTGCGCATATCGGCATATTCGTAGGTATGTGTCCCATCAAACATAAACAGACCATGCGAATCGTAGGGAAAGTGCGAAGGTACCCAGTCAAGAATTACCCCAATGCCGGCACGGTGCAAACTGTCAACCAACCACATAAAATCCTGAGGATTGCCAAAGCGACTGGTAGGTGCAAAAAATCCTGTTCCCTGATAGCCCCAGCTACCATCAAAGGGATGCTCCATTACAGGCATAAACTCAACATGTGTAAAACCCATCTCCTTTACATATGGAACCAGGCGTTCGGCTATTTGCCCGTAGGTGTTATAAGTTTCTTCATCGTCTTTGTTCGGGCGCATCCAACTGGCAAGATGTACTTCGTATACACTGAAAGGTGCATTTGTAGAATTGTACTTTCCCCTGTTTTCCATCCATTCAAAGTCCAGCCAGTTATACTCCAAACCCCATGTAATGGAAGCTGTAAACGGGCGTTGTTCCCAAAAGTGTGCAAACGGATCGCCTTTATCAAGCCGTAAGTCCTGGTAGCCGTGGATATGGTATTTATAAATTTCACCTTTGTCAACATCCGGTATAAAACCTTCCCAAATACCCGAATTGTCAAGGCGTACAAAGAGTGGATGTGTATGGTTTTGCCAGTCGTTAAAATTACCCTTTACAAACACCTTCGTGGCATTGGGCGCCCAAACGGCGAAGTAAGTACCTTTTCTGCCCAACACTTCTACTTGTTTATTGCCGAATAATTTGTAAAGGCTGTAGTGTGTACCGTTTTGAAAATTGCGGATATCTTCGTCTGTAAATAGGGAATAGTTCCAAACGGCTTTTGCGCTGTCAACAAAGTGTACGTCTTCGTATTTTATCATAGGAAGTGTTTTTCAGCGATTAATTAATTAGCAATAAAAGCACCATTATTTTACCAATCTCTTTCTGTTCACATTAGAGCTATACCTAAGTTATACTTAACTTATACTGAAGTTATACTTAACTTATACCGTATCTCCTCCCTGTCTCCTTCCTATTTACTCCTCAGTAACTCCCTATCTACTCCATTCTTAAGCCATACACACTGGTAACCAGTAACAGGTATCTGGCTACCCATTTGAGAATCTGATACTATTTAATATTCAATTCAGGAAATACAACCTGTTCTAAAAATGGAAGTTGCCTTACCTACCACTTACTTTCTATTAGTACCATTCATCACCTTAACGTAAAATTAGTAAATATGAAGGTATACTTTGTAATGGAATTCAACATATTGCATATCAAACCTCAACCATGCAACCTGCCACGCAAAAACTAACCTTGATTCTGCTTATTCTTCTTGCAAGTCTAACTGCTCGTTCACAGCAGGCAACTATTAATGGTACTATTTACGATACAATTAATAAGGAACATCTCACTAACACTGTTATTGCTTTACTGCGCTTCAGGGATTCGGTACTCTATAAATTTACACGTAGTGATAAAGACGGAGGTTTTGCCCTGCAGCATGTGATTCCAGGCAAATACATCGTTTTAATTACGGAAGACACCTATGCAGATTATATAGATAATGTTACTATTAATGGTGATACTACTATCACCTTAGGCACAATACCAATGACATTGAAAGCTAACCTGCTGAAGGAGGTTATTGTACAGCAGCAGATAGCCGCAATGCGCATGAAGGGTGATACCCTGGAATTTGCAGCAGATAGCTTTAAAGTAAGGCAAGGTGCATCGGTTGAAGAAATGCTGAGGCGTTTGCCGGGCGTACAGGTGGACAAAGATGGAAAGATAACTGCACAGGGCGAAAAGGTAGAAAAGGTGCTGGTAGATGGCGAGGAGTTTTTTGGGGATGACCCTACTGTGGCTACCAGGAACCTGCAGGCAGATGCAGTAGAAAAGGTGCAGGTGTTTGATAAAAAGAGTGACCAGGCAACTTTCACTGGCATTGATGATGGGCAAAAGACAAAAACCATCAACCTTAAACTGAAAGCAGATAAAAAGAAAGGCAATTTTGGAAAGGTGGACCTGGCATCGGATGGGAAAAACCATTGGAATAACAGTGCCATGATTAACAACTTTAAGGGTAATGTGAAAGTATCGGCTTATGGCATTATGAGCAGTACCGGTAAAACGGGGCTTGACTGGAATGAGAGTGAAAAATATGGTAGCGGTAATGGTATGCAATATGATGATGAAAGTGGTGGCTTTTATATAAATTCCGATAATAATGATGACTTAAATAATTCATCTTACTATGGAGAAGGATTGCCTAAAAGCTGGAGTGCCGGGCTTAACTTATCAAACAAGTTTGATGATGATAAGCAAAACCTCAATGGTAGTTATCGCTACAATAAACTGAATACCTTAGGTGCTGGCAGCACGATTTCCAAATCGCTTTTACCTGATAATTATTTTGTAAGTCGCGACAGTGGCAGCAGTTTCAGCAGCCGCCAGCGGCATTCAGTAAGCAGTATTTATGAATGGAAAATAGACAGCTCCACTAATATAAAATTTACAGGTACTGGCTACACAGGTACTACGCTTGGCAGCAGTATTTACAACAGTTTTACTACTAATGAGGCAGGAGTTAAGATAAATGACAGCTATAGAAAAACTGCTTCTACGGGAGATAACCAAAACCTGAACCTCAATTTATTACTTCGTAAGAAGTTTAAGAAGGTCGGCCGTTCCTTATCAGTAAATATCAATGAACTATATAATAGCGGCAATACAGATGGTACATTGTATTCCAACATCCATTATTATAACGATACTACCGGTGCATTGTACAAAGACAGTATTATAGACCAGGTGAAAAAGAATGACAGCCGTATAAGCACACTCACCTCAAGAGTAACATATACCGAACCAATTGTAAAGAAGTTATTTGTAGAAGTAAATTATGCATTACGCAGCTATAATGCAAGTTCAAAAAGGTTGTCTTATGATCGTGATGATGATGGTAAGTTCACACTGTTGAATAATGATTATAGTAATGACTACAGCTTTGATGTGCTCACAAATACCGGAGGAGCCGCCTTCCGGTATAATGGGAAAAAACTAACTGCTTCTGCTGGTAGTGATGTCGGCGTTACCAACTTTACACAAAAAGATTTGATGCATGATACGGCATATAAAAGAGACTATACCAACTTCTTCCCTAAAGCCAGTTTTACTTATAAAATAAACAGCACCTCCCGCATCCAGGTTAATTATAATGGTTCTACCAACCAGCCAACAATTAATCAAATTCAGCCTGTAAAGGATAATACAAACCCATTGATAGAAACAGTTGGTAATCCTGGTTTGAAGCAGGAATTTAACCATCGCGTTTACTTCAATTTTAATTCTTATAAAGTACTTACCCAAAGCGGCTTCTATGTTTACGGCTCTTTCAATACCACCAATAATGCCATTGTTACTGATCAATTTACAGATGTAAAAACCGGGAAAACAACTTTGAGATATTTTAATCGTAACGGCAACTTCAACTACTACTCCGGTGGCAGTTATAATATGAAGTTGAAGAAACTGGATATGATGGTATTTGCAGGCTTTGATTATTCCGGATCACGCTTTAGCAACCGTGTGAATGGACAAGACAATACCACTAACAATCAAGCTCCGGGTGTACGTATAGGGTTTCAGAAGTATAAGGAGAAAAAGTTTAATTTCTATTATAGTGGCAGTTTTACTTACAACTTTTCCAAGTCTTCTATCCAGGAAAACATACAAACCAATTATTGGACGCAGGAGCATAATGCATTTCGTAAATGTTACGCTGCCCTGGAAATTGGAAATCAATAGTGATTTCCAGTATAACCTGCGGCAAAAAACAGAGTTATTTACCGGGAATAATAATGTGTTTTTGTGGAATGCTTACTTCGGCAGGCATCTGTTGAAGAACGATAAAGCCATCATCAAAATACAAGGCTATGATCTATTGAATCAAAATAAAGGCTACAGCCGCTCAATTAACAGTAATATATTAACTGAACGAAGCTATCAAACCCTCCGCCGGTATTTTGTACTGGCATTTACATGGAACTTCTCTAAATCTGCTGCAGGTACACAACCCGCAGGACAATAAAATATACATGATGAAACAGATAATCATACTTCTTTTACTGCTACCCTTTTGCTGCACCACTCTTTGCGCAGCCACCTTTGTGACCAAAGGCAAAATAGAATTTGAGAAAAGAGAGAACCTGTATAAAAATATGGAGTCCTGGGGTGGCGATGATGACGAGGGTGAAGATGCTTTTGTAGCAAGCATAAAGAAATCAATGCCACAGTTCAGCAGTACCTATTTTGATCTGTACTTTGATGAAAGCCATACATTATACAAACCAGGCAGAGAAGTAGCTGACCAAAAAATACCGGAATGGCTACAGAGTCCGGCTAACAGCAATGTTGTATATAATGATATGGCAAAGCAGCAGTTGACTCTGCAAAAGACTTTCTATGGCACTGCAATGCTTTTACAAGACACTGTGAGACATATTGACTGGCGAATTACCAACGATACCCGCACTATTGCCGGCTTCGAGTGCCGCAAGGCTGTTGGACGCATAATGGATTCGGTGTATGTTATTGCTTTTTATACTGACCAGATTGTAACGCCTGGTGGTCCTGAATCTTTTACTGGCTTACCCGGTATGATACTGGGGGTTGCTATTCCGCGTATAAACACTACCTGGTTTGCTACAAAGCTGGAAGTAACACCACTTACTGCGGCCGATATTGCTCCACCCTCAAAAGGTAAAAAGTTTACTGCTGACGAGTTTCAAAAAAAGCTGAATGAGGTGATGAAAGACTGGGGAAAATATGGTAAACGAAAGCTGTTACAGGTGCTGATCTAATATCAGATTGTAAATAAACTACTTCCGGGCAGAGCCGGGGAGGTATTGATAAACCTTTTAATAGACTAAGCAGAGCTTCGAGGAATTAAACATTTAGAGATTAAATGACAGATGACTGTTGATAGATAACAACAGAAACAAACACTTGCAACAAACATTGTCATAGTTTAAGATATCTCTTCTTGCACAATACTGTAATTAAAATTCTCATCCTGGTAACTTGTGAGAATAATTGTTCTAATAATTTAATCAGAAAAGAGTAAAACGGACTATGTATATTAATTGAGTAATAAAACCCATGTTCCCTTCCTACCAAAGCCATAGTAAAGCCATGGTAAAGTCATGGATAGTTCATGAGAAGCCATGCTAAAGCCTTAGCTCCTTCTTACCTGAGCCGTATATCCTATGAATATTTCAGTATCGATGGGGTAAAAAACAGGGATAAACAGTAGATTTTGGTAGCCGGTGCAGGGTTTCGGTACAATATACAGCATTATCCCCAAAATTTACTTACCATTTAAAATCCTCTTAATGGGAAAGGGGATTTATAAACGTATTTAGTAGTCCCTGTAATAAATACCAAGTTTGAACAAACATCCTTAATCTTGTAAAAAATAAATACCATGAAAAAACTGTTTGCCTTATTAACAATTGCGGTATGTGCAACTGCCTCCATTTATGCGCAGCCAACCCAAAGTCTTAGTGTGCACTCCAAGGATGCCAAACCTATTGCCAGCCCGAGAGATAGTCTTGTAGCAACTTTGAGGAATGGAACTACCATTACTTTAACCTATGGCAGTCCGGGTGTATGGGGACGAACAGTGGGTAAAGACCTTGATCCAATGGAAGATTCCGTATGGCGTGCAGGTGCCAATGAAGCTACCACATTTGCTATAGATAAAGATGTAACGATTGAAGGTCAAAAATTACCAGCCGGCAGGTATGCCCTTTTTACTATTAAGCATGGCAACGAATGGACGCTTATATTTAATAAGGTATGGAATACATGGGGTGCCTACAGTTATAAGCAAAATATGGCTCAGGATGCTTTGAAGGTAAAAGTACAGCAGTCTCCATCCAACTCAGGTTCTACCTATTATAATGAGCGCTTAAAGTACGTAATTGATCCGGAGGGCGGTAATGTATTCATGATGTGGGGACCAGTAGTTTTAATGTTTAAGGTGAGCTAAATAATTTACCAAAGTAAACACACAACAAAGGGCGCTGCCAAGCAGCGCCCTTTGTTGTTATTCTATAGTATGACGGATTAATGTCGCACTACTAATCTTTGAGTGATTGACTCTTTGCCAGGCCCATCTACCTTAATAGTATATATGCCACTTGCCAGAGAACTGATATTTACAGGAATCTTAGTAGTACCACTGCTTAGCTGCGTATTCTGTACAGTGTATATCTTTCCAGTACCATCTATAATACTTATCCATGCCCTACCTGTTGCAGTGGTGTTTAGTTGTATATAGACTAACCCTGTTTCAGCCGGATTAGGGTAGATGATTACACTTTTATTGCTCAGTGGCAAAACTCTTATGATAACTGAATATGTGATCTTGCCATCTTTATCCATCATCTTCAAACGGTAATACACATTTTTAGGCGCATTCAAGGCAGTTGCGTCTTTATCTGCTAAGGTATAATTGTTACTGTTTTTGTTGTTGGCAGCTACAGTACCAATTGCAGTAAAGCTCCTACCATCCAGAGAACGCTCTACAACAAAATGTTGCATGTTGATTTCATTGGCTGTTGTCCATGCAAGATTGATAACATTGGCACTTCGGCTGCTATTGAATGAGAGAAGTTGCACAGGCAAGACTAAGCTTGGATCATGGTCAATAAATATGTGGTACTCGCCAGGTTGTAAGGTATAGTTTTGTGATTGGATGGTTATGCTGAAAGCGCTATCCCTTAAGAAATCGTACCATACTCCAGTGTGTGAGAATGTAATTGATCCGGTTTGTTGCACCACATCAAAGTTGCCAATTACTGCAATATCTAAAGGTGTGGAACTGATTTTCTCCCATTTGAAGCCTCCGGTCAGGCTATATGATATACTTGTTGGAGCAGTAAATACTGGTAAATAAGGTGCATAATTGCGTAAGGCAAATAAATTTGCATATACATTATGAAGGGCCAACCTGTTAGGATCGCTCAAGTAATCCCAACGTATGGGTTTGGGACTTGTACGGCATTCATTTCTAATGGAGCCATCTTCGCAGGTATTAATAGAATAATCATATCCTAATTCACCAAACTGCCACAACATTTTAGGCGCTGGTTGCATTGCCCAGAACGACGCTGCCATTGCATTGCGTTGCAAGCCGGTGGGAATGTTCTTTACATTGTAGGTACCACTGCTATTTCCATACTGCTCATTCTTAAACATCAATCGTTCTTCGTCATGGCTTTCCATGTAGGTAACCAGGTTGGGGTTTGTCCAGCCACGTGCAGAATAGATACCCTGCGTTAAATCAGAACCGTTATCGTCCAAATACCCCATAGTGGCTTGATTATAATTGTAATTCATGTTGCCCCATAACAGCATTCCATAATTACTTAAATCTATCTCTTCGTTATTAGCTGCAAAATGTTCTAATATGCAGTATGAACCTGGGACAATGTTTTGCATGGTATCATAGATGCGCTTCCATGTAACTACACGACTGGTATCGTAAGCAGCAAACAGACTATCATTATCACCCGAATACTTTTGGGTAAATCCCTTTGATAGATCCCAACGGAAGCCATCTATTTTATAATTAGTGAGCCAGTGTTCTACTACCCTTTCTACTAACTCCTGGGTAGCAGGGCTTTCGTGGTTAAAGTCGTAGCCAACGCTAAAGGGATGTGGTGCTACCAGGTTGTGCCATGGATTGTTGGCTGCAGGCCTGTTGTTCACCGGATCCCAGTATAACTGCACGGTTGGCGATGAACCAAAAGCATGGTTCATTACCAAATCCATAACCACTGCTATACCTTGCTTATGGCATTCATCAATGAATTGCTTCAGAGCTGTTTCAGTACCATAATACTTATCCGGGGCAAAGAAGAAGTCCGGATTATACCCCCAACTTATATTTCCTTCAAACTCATTAAAGGGCATTACTTCTATTGTATTTACACCTAAACGCTTTAAGTAAGCAATAGAATCTTTTACCGTTTGCCAGTTATGCGCTGCTACAAAGTCTCTTACCAGTAACTCATAGATAACAAGATTGCGCTTATCAGGCTTTGTAAAGTTGGGCACCTGCCAGGTATAAGCCGGTTTAGATGTTTGAAATACACTCACAATTCCCGTTTGTCCCGCAGGGTAAGGCTTTAGATCAGGGTATGTTTGCGCATCAATATATTGATCATTAACCGGGTCTAATATTTTCTCTGCAAACATATCAGCCACCTTAAGGGTACCATCCACCAGATATTGATAAGCATATTCCTGGCCGGGAGTTAAGCCAGGCAATGTTATCCAATAGCGGTTGCCATCGGGGGTGCGGAACATCTGGTAATCGTTGGTTTGTATCCAGTTGTTAAAGTCGCCAATGACGGCAGCACGTGTCTTATCAGGTGCAAATAATACGAGTGTTACTGAAGTACCATCGCTTCCATAATTAATACCGTCCCGTACCCCTGCCGGCAAATCTTTTGTAATTACGGGTGTATTAATGAAAAAGCTGAGTGTATCATATTTGGTGACAGCACCACTTGTAGCTTGCACTATTATCTGATTATTACCACTTACGGCAGCATACGATGCTGATATTGTACTATCAGTAGCAGTAGCTACCACGCTGCCATTGTAATATAAAGTAAGATTGGAAATGGCGCTTGATTTAGCTGTAATGGGTACTGCATCGCCTGCATTATAAGTTAACGGCTCAGGTGCAGGTGTAAATAATGGCTGGCGGTAAGGTTGTGTAATGCTCGTTTGCAAGCCAGAATCATATACCGGCACAAACATATCGCTACCATCTGCATTGGCAAGTTTTGTATCACCTGCATGGAAGAGGATAGCAATCTTTAAAATCTTTTCAGTAGAGTTGGCGGGTATACCAAAATATTTATATAGGCTGTCTGTAATGGTATAAGTCCATTTGTTGTTGCCGATGGGTGTCGCTTTAAAGCGGGGATCAGTAGTTGTCCAGGTGGTCTGCACATGTTGCCAGTCTCCGGGGCTGCTGCTTACAGTCGTTATCACACCGATATGTACATACACGTCATCTGCCGTATGATTGAGCAATCCCTGATTGCCTTTAGCAGCATCGGCAGTAATAACTGCATTTACAGTTTTAGTGGTTATGAAATTGGGAGACCAGGAAAGCAATTGGCTGTTGGCTACTGTTAATAGCAACAACAGCGTGAGTGTAAAGATAAATCTCATAAGCAACAATCATTTTTAATGGTGAGTATTATAGTGTGTAGATCTTACACAAATATTCATAGCATTTTTGAATATTACAATTTTTATGCTGTGTTTTTGGTGCATTTAAAATAAGGGATTGTGAGATATCTCGCAGATAGCACAGATAAATACTGATGGAGCTCTCTGCTCTTAAAAGGTTTAGGTCAAAGAAGGAGTGTATAAAGAGTTTCTGAAAGAAAGACATAGAGGAAATAGCGAGGAGATTCGGTATAAGATCAGTATATGTTCAGTGTAAGTTCAGTATAAGTTAGGTATAGATCGGATGGTTCATATGTTTGAGGTACCTTATTATGTGGAATTGAAGCGGGTTGATAGAAGTTTATATTCCATAAACCCGTAGCTTTTTTTGCGCTTTGTTACCTACATTTAAGAATTATCATAGCAACTATGATAATCTTGCCTGTTTAACAGATACTGAGTTCATATAGAGTTGATGAGGAGTAAGTACAGAAGAGATGACAAGGAGATTAGGTATAAGTTAGGTATATGTCAGGTATAAGTTAAGTATAACTTAGGTATAACTCAATGGCAACCAGATTGCGACACATATTTTACCAGATTCAAATAGGTTAGCTAATAGCAGTTACCGGTTACCAGTTGCCGAGTATGAACTGCGAACTTCGGGTAAAGCATATAATGCTACTTAACTGAACCTGGTAATAGTAAGAGAGCATTCTGTTAGTCAATAAGGTACCATTAAAACTTTCCCTTTGGTAAATATTTGAGCTGTTGTTCATTATTGAGCAAATGTTGCTATTTATTGCCAATCAAACTCTATAAAATATCTATACATTTAAGCTCCTCAATAACAAACCTGCTATATGAAAAAAGAATTGGAAATAAACGATGTAACCTCTGCAAATCTTACAGAAAATGAAGATCCTAAAGCAAGTGGTAATGGCATGAACCGTCGCAGATTTGTAGAGCTTACTGCTTCTGCGGCTATGGCTTTTACCATTGTGCCAAGACATGTACTGGGTAAAGGCTTTGTACCACCAAGTGATAAAGTGACTTTGGCATATATAGGTGTAGGCACACAAGGTATCAGAGAATTATTGCCCCTGCTTGCAGTACCAGAGATACAGGTGGTTGCAGTAGCCGACCCTAATAAAGATGCCGTAGGTTATCGTGATTGGGGAACGACTTATTTGAGGGATGAAATCCGCAAAGCCATTAAAAATCCTAACTGGACACCAGGAGGTGACGGTGTTATTCCCGGAGGAAGAGATACCGGAAAAGATATTATTGATTCTTATTACGCTAATGTGCGCCCTGGGCAGAAATATAATGGCTGTACAGCTTATGCGGACGCACGAGAGCTATTAGAGAAAGAGAAGGATCTGGATGCGGTTAAGATAATGACACCAGACCATTTACATGGTGTGCTGGCTATTGCTGCCATGAAAAGAGGAAAGCATGTATTGGTGCACAAGCCTCTCTCCAACCGTTTGCTGGAAGGTAAGAAAGTAATCCAGACGGCTCGTAGCAATCCTAAGGTTATCACCCATTTAATACCATGGGATTCAAATGGATCTATGGAGCAGGTAATGGCTTGGATTAATGCCGGAACAATAGGGAAATTAGTAGAAGTACATAATTGGACTAACCGTCCGGTATGGCCCCAATATCCAGAACTACCAACAGACAAGCCATCGGTTCCTCAAGGACTAGACTGGGATCTGTGGCTTGGTCCTGAAGCTGACCGTCCTTACAGCCCTAACTATACAAATATGGTATTCAGGGGTTGGTACGACTTCGGTGGCGGCTCTATGGCGGATATGGGGCATTATAGTTTATGGACAGTATTTAATGCTTTGCAGTTGACTTCACCAACAGTTGTTGAACCACACCGGAGCCATTTTTGCGACTTCAATGGCGCAGTTCCTTTTCGTGTAAATAATGATTTTTCCTTCCCTATGGCAAGCACTGTAAGATTCAGATATCCGGCTAACGGTAACCGAGGACCGGTAGATTTGTATTGGTATGATGGAGGTATGCGTCCGCCAATACCCGAAGAGCTGGCAAACGACGGCAAAGAATTGCCGGAGGAAGGAATGATGTTCGTTGGAGATAGTGGGAAGATATTAGCGGGTTTTAATATTCAGGATCCACAGATCATTTCTGGGAAAAAAATGGAGAAGTCTGCAAATGCCAATGCTGATAAGAGAACCCAGGTGCAACAGACATCGGAAGCATTACCACTTTTTGTAAATGCAGTAAAAACCGGAAAGCAGTACCCCGGTAATTTTTCTGAAGCAGAATATCTTACCGAAGCCGTTAACCTGTATGCTGTTGCATTAAGATCAAACCGTTTATTGAAATACGATGCAGCTAATTTGAAGATCACGAATGTACCGGAAGCAAATAAATATTTAAGCCGGGAGTACAGGAATGGTTGGGAACCAAATAGTATTTAATGGTAGTAGCCAGCCCCTACCCATAAAGGGGAAAATGGTTGTGGAATGTTATTTAAGCTACTTCTTAAAGTAAAAAATTAATCTTAATCCGTTTAGAAATTAATCATGAAAACAATTAGCAGAAGATCATTCATCAATAAAGCTTCATTAGGAGTTGGTGCTGCATTCTTTTTGTCGCAGATGCCAAAAGAAGTTTTAGCAGGGGCCAGAGCAGCAAAAATGCCGTTAGGATTTCAAACGTTTCCTATAAGGGATTTGCTATCAAAAGACTTTGCAGGCACACTGAAAATGATGGCCGGGCAGGGCTACCAATTAACTGAAATGTGTTCGCCAAAAGGTTATGTGGATAGTGGCTTTGGATCATTAGTCAATATGAAGCCTTCAGACATACGTAGTATTATCAACGATGCGGGATTGCAGTGTCCGAGTTGTCATTTTGGCTTTGGAGAGTTTGACGAGAATAATCTGAATGACCGAATTGAGTTTGCACATGGGTTGGGCTTAACTCAAATGATTTGCTCTACTTTCTGGCTACCCAAAACGGCTACACTTAGTGATTACCAGGCTGCTGCAGATAAGCTGAATAAAGCAGCAGAAAAAATAAAAGCAGCCGGCCTGCAGACAGGCTTTCACAATCATGAATTTGAGTTCGCAACACTAGACGGGCAGTTGATATATGATGCCTTGATGCAGCGTTTTGATCCTAATCTTGTGAAGATGCAATTTCAGACAGAAGTGATTAATCTTGGTTATAAGGCTGCTGATTATTTCAAGAAATATCCCGGGCGATTTATTTCAGCTCACCTATCAGACTGGACAACTGATAAAAAACAGGTGCCTGTTGGACAGGGAGTAATTGACTGGAAAGCGTTTTTTGCTGCCGCAAAAACTGGAGGTGTGAAGAATTTCTTTGTGGAGATGGATTTAGATAATATGAAGAACAGCGCACAGTATGTGCATAGTATTGAGGGTTAATAAAAAGAGGCTTGATTTTTCAAGCCTCTTTTTATTTTAAGACCCTTATCAACCGGCTATGGAAGCAGTCATTTTTTGTGGAATACAAGGTTCAGGTAAGTCTACTTTTTATGAAGAATACTTCTTCAAAACGCATGTACGGATTTCGCTTGATCTCTTAAAAACACGCTACCGTGAAAGTATGCTTTTGCATACCTGCCTTGTAGTACAGCAGCCGTTTGTAGTAGATAATACAAATGCCAGTAAAAGAGAACGACATACATACATTGAAAAAGCAAAGACTTATAAGTTTATAGTAAAAGGATATTATTTCCATACAAGCGTTGCAGATGCACTAGCGCGCAATAAAAACAGAACTGGCAAAGAAAATATTCCGGTAGCAGGCATCATCAGTACACATAAAAAGCTGGAGGTGCCTGTTTACGAAGAAGGGTTCGATAAAATATTCAGGGTAGCAATAATCAATGGTGCATTTGTGATAGAATGCATAGAATAAACAGCCTTACTTCTGTAGCACATCTAAGCCTTAAGCTGCTGTGTTAAGGAAGCTGTAAATCAAAATGGGCAATACACATTCTCCTGGTAGGGCGTATCTGTAAAGCATCATTAAAGAATTGCCTACTATGAGAGCTTTAAAATGTGTTACTGCTGCATGTTGTGCCTTTGCTTGCACTGCTATATTTTTCTCCTGTAAACATGATGTTACAACACCACCACAGGAAAATGGTCTTTATTTCACGAAGGTAAAACAGATTATTGCAGCTAATTGCCTTACCTGCCATTCACAAGGTGGGCAAGGTATGCATGTCATTCTAACCAATGATGATGATATTGTGGCACTAGCAGCTTCTATAAAAGCTACAACAATAAACCCGCCGAGTCCACGAAATAAAAGAATGCCACAGGGTGGAGAACTTCCAGATAGGGATAAATCAACTATTCAGAAGTGGTATGATAAAGGCAGTAAAGCAACAGATTAGCAGAGTTTGATATCACTCCTATTTAAATGCCACTTCACTTTCCAACCGCTTAGGCTGTAGTGATTGAATGGCTGGTAATAATTTCTGTTGGTCTTTACTTTGTGCTTTTCCCAGTAGCTGTACGATGCTATCTTTTACAATAGCTGTTACACCCGGGTAAGTTTTCAGTGTACTGTCAACACTTTGTTTTAACTGCTGATCGGTACCAATAACTACTGGCGCAATAGTAATATTGTTCAATACACCTTTTACGGCATATACTCCCCTAACTGTGTTTTCCACTTTGCTTCTTGCCTGTGAGGTAGGGCATTCGCCACTAAGGCTAACAATGCCGTCATTCACAACAAACCGAACACCGATGAACTCTTTCCCACTCTTTGCCTTAGAAGTTAAATCTTTTTTTATTTCCTTGTCTTTATATTCCTGGCTGCAACTGCATAAAGCAATTATCAGCAGGTAAAAGATACTAGTTATATGCGTTTATTCCCATTTTACTTGTTTCATAAAGCCTTTTTTACATGCTGAAGCATAATACGCCTGAACTAAATTAATTATAGTTATTAATGGTGAGACATCCACCGAGCATATCAACAATTTAACTCTAAAACTTAGGTATATAGTTAATTTGCAGCCTACTTTTTCCAATACTAGCCCTTGTCCAATCCGCATCGCCGCAATGGGGACATTTTGTACTTTTATTAGCAGGTGCATTATCTGGCTTTTTCTCACCACAATTTCTGCAAACGACTATATCTGTCTTTTTAAGTGTATCATCTATAAAATCTTCATCCCATTCAGGCAACACCATCAATCCAGGCTGTGAATCTTCATTTTCAATTATTGAAAAACTGCCACCCGCCTCCAGGTACACTCTTTTTACCTTACCCAAATGAGACACCTTTCCTGATCGCAGCTGTGCAAACAACCGTTCGCGGGATATACGGGTCCTTTTTAAAATTTCGGGCTGCATGACCGATTCTTCTACCAATACATCAATATCATCCTGCGTAACCTGCTCAAAATGCTGATTTTTAAAGCTCAGCTTTGCAATGACCCTGCTCATAGCAACCACAATAAAAGCAATAATAAACGCTGGTAACAAGCCATTGACCGGCGAAAGTATAGGTACTCCAATTGCTGAAGCCAAAGCTACCATAGCTGCTAAATCGAGCCTGCTAAGCTGCCCCGACATTCTTGTTCCCATTAACCGCATACTTATCATTAACAGAGCATACACAAGAAATGCGCGTATGATTAATTCTGCATAAAACTCCGGCGGCACGTCTCCAAACAGGATTCGCATCCAGTCACTCAATTTTATTTCTTCTGGTTTCATAATCCGTTTTTATTTTTCTACAAAAGCATCTATCCATGCTGTTTCGTTACATACCTCGCAACGGGTAGTCTTCATATCAGGTACATCTTGTACATGCCCGCAATTACTACAGGCCATTTGTCCATGATCTACCTGCTGCTGTAGGTCAGGGATAATTTTTGGGTCGCATTGCGGAAGGATAGGTAGACCTGGCTTCTTTTCTTCGTCTTCAAATACACTTAATACGCCGCATGCTTCGAAATAGGCGCGTTTTACCTTACCAAGGTTCTGTACTTTCTTTTCACGCAGCATAGCATATAACTGCTGTTTTGAAACACGAGCTTTTTCTAGTTCTTGCAGGTTTATCACGCCATCTTTTACCAAAAGGCTTAAGGTGCCTTGCGTGATATCCTCAACCTTGCTATTTTTTACACCTAAGTAATTATATCCGCGCTGGAAAAAAAGTGCTACAAGCAGCCCTACTACTCCAAAAAATAATCCTCGATCAGGCAATTGCATAGCCGGCGAAACAATGGCACCAAGGGTAATCATCACTGCCATTTCGGTAATGGTTATCTGACCGGACATGCGTTTGCCCATTAGCCGTACAATTAATAACAGAAATACATAAATCAGAATGGTGCGAATAAACACTTCAATAGCAAATTCTGGAGGCATTTGACCGAATAGCCACCGTTTAATATCACCAAAATGGATTTGATCTTTCTCCATAGGTTGCTTTTTATTTATATTATTAGCAATTCAAATCCTTCGCCATTGATGTCAATAGAACTAGCATTTTACAAAAGCTTTACAATAAATAATCTACTAAGACAGTATACTATGGTCAATGGGGTATTATTTTAGCAGCAAATGTGGTGAGGAATGAGATTCCACAATCGATTGCATGGAAATATTCACCATTATGATCTTTGGGGAATATTATTATCTGAGCCTATCTCCCTTATTACTCCACCTTTTTCATCCTGCTTTCGACTAACTGAAAGTTTATCAGAGATGAAAGAGTTTGAAATTCTGGCTGCTGCAGCATCCGTGCTGTATCTGTAAAGCCATAATCTGCCGCTTTTAGAAGGTCCGCCTCGACTGCTTTTGCATTGCTGCTACGAGCATTTAGCAGGGCAGAAAAATACCAGGCTTCACTATTAGTAGCATCCACCATTTTGTAGAGTGTTACAAAATGCTGTGCTGCCTCGTTTTGATTATTATTAATAAGATTATTACCGATTGAATAAAATGCCAGTGAAAGATAAGCCAAAAGGCGCTGGTACATAGCGCCTTCTTCGGTTGGAGCTTTTGCTTTCGCTATAAGGTTGTTGATTGTTGAAGTCCAGTATTGCATACCGCCTTGCTGGAACTGCTGCTGAAAAGTTTGCTTTTCCTTTTGCTCCGTTGCAAACAATTGCTGCGCTGCCTGTAATTGTTGCTGGTAAAGAGGATTGCCGGTTATAGTATTTTCTTTTTTTTCAAAAGCATCAGTTAAAGGTGTTAAGCCATTGAGCATATTTATAGCGAGGGCACAAGTCTGCTTCGCTTCTATTAGTTTCTTTGCTGCAATATCTTGATCAATCTTTTGCTGCATCACGCTTGTAAAAGCTTGAATAAGTGAATCGTTTTTGTTGACGGGTTTATTGCGCATGGCATCCAACTGCAAACCCGTAAATGCAATGCGCATGGTACTGGCAGGTGGCCAGGCATGTTTTCCATCAAACAAAATAATACGGTGTGAGGTTGTAGTTTTATCGAGTTCGCTGTTCAAAGCAATAAGATCGGTCATGTTCATATCACCCCTGCCTGCCATGCCTGTAAAGGAGAAAGGGAAGTTAGCAATGGGTTCATCCTCGGGCAGACCTGCACCGGCGGCAATAACACCTTTAATGCTACCCTGATGCATGGCTATAAAGCCAGCTACTTTTGCACCACCAGAGAAACCACAGGTGTATAGCCGATGGCTGTTGAGCGACAAACGACTTTGGGTATCGCCAAATAGACTGTTCCATATTTGCTGCGTAGTGTTCCAATTATTGCCATTCTTTGAGTTGTTGCTGCCAACCAATATAAAATGATAAGCATCTGCCAGTGCCTGATAGTTCTTTAATGGCAATGTACCATCTCCATGCGGATCGAAACAATAAATGACCGGCATAGATGCATTGTTTTGAGTTGCAGGTATGTATAAAGCATAGGATTGAGTTGCATCATTTTTACATACTACCTTTTCTATGATCTTTCCTGTGGGGAAGCTGTCTTTTACAGGTTGTACTGTAATAGTATCTTTTATACTGGCATCTGCTGTTTTATTTTGTGATGACTGCTGGCTGCTGCAGGCAAAAAAGAAAAGTATAGGAATGAATAAATTATAGTGGTGCATCGTTGCTTTAATTAAAGCAATAAAAGTATTTATTTCTCTCCTTACAACTTCACACCCATCATCTCCCCTACTTTCCTTAAGTCTTCTAGTACACTTTTTACAACAGGTATCCCTTCTTTCATTCTAATGGATTCCATCTCCCTTTCAGGATCACCGGGTATTAATACTTTTTCATAGCCTTCTGCAGGCTTTGCACTTCGGAAGCGCTTTATCCAGTTGTCCATATGCGCTTTGAACTCTTCTGCGGGGCGAAAAGCATCTATTCGCATGGCACCAAAGAAATGTCCCAAGCCTTTGCCCGGCATATTCTCCGGTACGGGCACATAAGCTGGGAAAGGCGGCGCCCAGGGCCCATAGCTTGCCCCACTTAGTACTGCTGAAAAGATATCTACAATGCTACCTAATGCATATCCTTTGTGGCTGCCATGTTCTCTATCGCTGCCAAGGGGTAGCATAGCGCCACCTTTCTTCAGAATATTGGCATCGGTAGCGGAGTGCTCCTGCAGCATCCTGCACCCAACCGGGCGGCGCATCTTCACCCTTGCGTTGTAATATTTCCAGTTTGCCATTGGCAGCAGTAGTTGTCGCAAAGTCTGCAACAAATGATGGTTCCTCTCCTGCGGGAATGGCTACTGCAATAGGGTTGGTACCGAGCATTCTTTCTATACTAAAGGTGGGAGCTACTAAAGCACTCGCATTGGTCATTGCAATGCCAATCATATCATGTTCCAAAGCCATCATAGCATGGTAACCGGCAATACCAAAGTGATTGCTATTACGTACACTTACCCAGCCTGTACCTGCATTTATTGCCTTATCAATTGCTATTTGCATAGCAAATGGCGCTACTACCAGCCCAAGTCCTGCATCGCCATCAACTACAGCAGTAGAAGGTGTCTCGTGCACTACCTTAACATCAGGTGTTGCATTGATACGCTTTGCCTGCCAAAGCCTTACATAGCCACTTAATCTGGCTACACCATGACTATCTATGCCACGCACATCGGCAGCCAGTAATGCAGTAGTAGCAGTTGCTGCATGTTCGGGGCTACAACCCATACTTTTAAAAACTGCTTCAGTAAACTGGTATAATTGCAGGTAAGAGAATACAGTATCCATTAGCGCAAGTTAATAGTATCGCTCAGGAATAATTTTCTTGTTTATAAATGATTATTAACATAATTGAATAATAACGGAGCAGGAATATTCAGGTGAATGTTGCACTTTGCATGGCAACTCTGTGTTTAAACATAAAGGATGAAATCTTTTATTCTTTTCTTTCTATTGGCTTTTAGTATACATGCTTTTGCGCAGTTTAACCCCGATGTTATACAATCTGATGTAGTACTATATGCAAAGCGACAATCATTTGATAAATATCTACGCGAAACCGTAATTAGTAAAACCTTTCAGGAGCCACTCGATAGCAATTCGGAATTTTATTATGAATCGGCCTGTCTTGCTATATCGCAGTTTATGGTAGCCAATGAGGTTGTAAAAGGGGCTTTGATTCGCTTTACCTACATTACGACAGCTTGCAATATCGACACGAAAAGAGCCTTTATAGAGGCAGTATATAGCATTTATCTTCACGATTATACCGCCTGGTTCAGGCAGTTGATTGCAAAAGAAACAGAGCCTAAGCTGTTTTGTATGCAAGCAATGTATTTGTATAAGAATGATTCCTCTAAACAGAGCATACAGCAACTTGAACGACAACTGAAAAAGAACTTCGGAGCAAATGATACTTTGTTTTTGCTGCAGTTACTAAGATCTTACCTGGATAATGAGCAGGGGTATAAACAGAAGAAACTACCCGATATTAATAAGTTGTTTGCTTATCGCAAAGCTTCAGGGGCTGCCACCGTTTATTCTTTTCAGCGATGGAACAGGGACTATCCGGGGATAGCCATTGTACAAAACCCTGATGGTTGCTTTGCACGCGATAGTACAGGTCATGTATTGATGTTTCAGCAGTTAGCACGCTCTAACTCCAATATGCCTTATTTTATAAGTAGTGGCAGCACACCTCAGGGTATTTACAGCATTTGGAGCACGGCTAAAAGTATCAATAAGCTTATTGGGCCTTCGCCCAACTTGCAAACGGTACTTCCCTTTGAAAATGATAGCTTGTACTGGCGCGGGCAGTACGATTATTTAAAGGATGCATTGCGGAATTACATTAGTTTGATGCCTTTAGAGTGGCAGAATTATTTGCCGATGCTGGAGGCCTTTAATGCAGGTAAAGCTGGGCGAAGTGAAATTATTGCCCATGGTACTACTATTGACCCGGAATATTTTAAAGGTAAACCTTACTATCCTATATCCCCTACACTAGGCTGCCTTTGTGGTAAAGAAACATGGAATATGTACACCGGCAAGATTGTGCAGAGTGACCAACTAGATCTTGTAAATACTTTTATAAAAGAGAATGAAGAAGAAACCGGATTTCTATTTGTAATAGACCTGGATAATCAACAGAAGCCGGTAACTAAAAGAGAGATAGAAAAGATGGTAGATGCTTTTGAATACAACAACAATCACTTATAAATAAAGTTGCCTAACTGTTCCAATCTCCCTTGTTTGTTCGTCTTGTGTAAATAATACTATAGAAGCATTATCGCTTTTCAAATCATCTGGTAAGTTTATTTCTATGCTCCCATTATCATGTGCAGGTTGAACAATTAAGTTACGAACTACATTGTAATCAGTCAATTGAGCACCTGCGTTTTCTCCTTTTCCAACAGATGTCGTTACTTTATTTTGTACAAGCGTAATTATTAATTGCTGTTTTGGCTGGCTTTGAGATAATTGATAATTGAGTGTTACCATGTTACCTTTTACCACCAGTGCAGCCGTAATTGTTTGCTTAGATGATTGTGATTTTACCTTGTTAATTGCATCTAAAACACGTGTACGATTACTGCCTACCATTTCGTAAGTACCTTGCACAACTGCTTGTGGTGTATAAAGTGACTCTGCATGTAAGGCATTCACGTATTGTTGCTGACGCAATGTATAATCGTGATTGCTGAAGACATCTTTCCAGCCTAATCTATCCCAATAGTCTACATGATAGGATAAGGAAATTACATTAGTATCCATACTAATAATATTTCCAATCAATTTGTCTGCCGCCGGGCAACTGGAGCATCCTTGTGAAGTGAATAGTTCAATCAGAACCCGGGAGGAATTGGAAGTATGAAAGGAAGTACCGGAGTTAGCAGTTACGTTCTTACCTGATGTGTTGGTACAAGCCCAACAGTCAAGCAGAATTGCTATTATGAATATAGTGCGTATCATAGCAAAAAATTACGCTGCCTTTCCGGAGACAGCGTATAAAGCTAATTCATTTTTTTCTTCAGGCTGGAAACCTGTTCCTGCAAAGTATTCACCATACCGGCAATCTGACCTACATCCCACCGGGGTTGCGAAGTGGCTTTAGTTATGATCATCTGCGCTTTCCACACCTCGATAATATCTTCGGTATTGATTGGGTAAGGCTCGTATTGTGGATTATCACTCACCAGCATCAGTTTATTCTTTACACGGTTGCTGCGGTTGATCCTTTTATACACAATACCACTATTCTTTGATACAACAATATAAGCCTGATTAGGCTTCACATCTTCTATGTTCTCTACCTTTTCGCCTACAATCACACTGCCGCTTGGGGTAGGCAACATACTGTCACCAACAATTTCAAAAGCGCGGTACTGACCGGGCGCGAGCATAGGTAGCGTAAAGGTGTTCAGCTCATCCAAAAACTCCGGATCGGCATAGCCGGCCAGGTAGCCCGCGGCTGCTTTTACAGGGACAAACTGTATTTGGCGCAGCTCTGTTTCTGTATTCATTTTCATCAGCCGACGCTTGTCCAGGTAAGTACCTGTTTTTTCATCGGTTAGATCTTTTAAGAATAAGTCATCCAGACTTAACTTAAAAAGACTACATATGTTTTGCAATACCTCGAGGCGGGGCTCAGCTCTTTCTTCTTCATAAGCGCCTACAAGTGAACGCTTGATTTTGAGTTTATTTGCAAATTCTTCTTGTGTCCAACCGCGGAGGCGGCGCAGGTAACGAAGATTTTTTCCGGCAAATGACATAACCAACTTATTTAGCATGCAAGCTACTAAATTTTTTAGTTACACAAAATATTTTTTGTGATTATGGAAAATTTTTCTAAGTAGGTTGTCCAGAAAAAATGAGTTAAGCCACGAGAACATGACGACATAAAGAAAAACAGAGATTGGTAAAGAACATCTTGCTTTTGAGAATAAGTGAGTTTTTAGTGAGGTCGGTTGATAGTTGTCAGTTACTTGTGTGTATGGCTTAAGGCGGGAGTGTGCAGGGAGTTGCTGAGGAGTAAATATGCAGGAGATAAGGAGGAGATTAGGTATAACATAAGTATAAGTTAGGTATAACTAAGTATAAGTTAGGTATAACTTAAGTATAACTCTGCATGTTTGAAGAGAGTGAGAAGGAGTACCAGGGATTTTGAAATACTGATACTAGGTGTGTCGATTTTGACGGACAGTAGAGTCTCTTAGGTGTTATAAAGATAATAGTTGTTTTCGTAGTTAACGGGAGATTCATAGTTCAGAGCAGAATGCCTTCTTTTAGTGTTGTAATACATCTCTATGTACTCAAAGATCTCTGTATGGGCATCCTGCAGATTGTCAAAAGCACCTCCCTGTAACAACTCTGCTTTAAAGCGACTGAAACAGGACTCCATAAAAGCATTGTCATAGCAATTCGCTCTTCGGCTCATGCTCTGCTGCGGCAAACGGATCAGGGCTCTGAACTGATTGCCTCCATACTGTCCACCCCGGTCGGAGTGAATGATCAGCTCTGTGGACACCTTGCGGCTGTGCAGGGCTTTTTTCAGCGAGGCGATCACCAGCTCTTCTTTCATATTATCGTCCAACTGCCAGCCGATGATCTTTCTGGAATACAGGTCCATCCATACACTCAGATACCCGTAAGTGCCGCCTGCCAAAGGAATATAGGTAATATCGCCTACCCACACCTCATCGGGCTGCTGTGGCGCTCTGCGCTCCAGCAGCAGATTGGGGCAGATCGGATAGCTGTGCCGGCTGTCGGTGGTCTTTGGCACAAAGCTGCGGGGCTGAATGGCGCTCAACCCATGCTCATTCATGATTTTACGTATCGTATGTCTGCCTGCTTTGTCCATGGAGGTAGCTTTCAGTTCGGCAGCTATGCGGCGCGCTCCATAGCGCCTGCGGTGCTGCTCAAAGATGGTGATGATCTGCTGTTCTAATCGCTTTTTGTTTGCCCCCTTGGCTGCTGCTGTTGTTGTTTCCAGCTATAGTAAGCACTGCGGCTCACTGCGAGCACCTGGCACAACAGTTCTACGGGATAGTGAGCTGCCTGCAGTTCAATAAAGCCATAGCGTTGCTTCAGGTCTGCCGGACTTATAATGTTTAGCTGGTTAAAAGCAATTGATTTAAAAGTAGTTTGCCAGTCTGAGGTGTGTTAATAAAAACGTATTAAGCAGTAAAATTAAAGAACCTTATCCGTTTTTTTTATAGAATGAACCAATAATAAAATCATTCTTGAATGTTTTACTGTGAATTAATTTATACTTATATGTTGCAAAACGGGCTTCTACATCAGGTAAATGGCTTGCTTCTATATTGCAGATAATGCGAAAAAATGTGTACATAATGGATAACATGCCCTTTTGAAGTAACTTGCCCTCCCCTGTTATTTGAAAATCGGCATATAGCCAAAGTCCATTCTGCTGAAGCTTTTGGTGCAGCCTATTAAAGATGATGTGCATAGTAGCTTCTTTGAAATTATCAAAGAAGAACGGCGTAAGTATGACATTATAGTTGTTTCCTTCAAAATTATCCATTGCAGATTGGTGTATAAATCTGACTTTATTTTGCCCGACATCTCGTTTTTTGGCCTTTGAAATCATGCTGGTTGATATATCCAGGTAGTCTATTTGCAAACTCTTGCAGTGAATCCTGGTTATTTCTTCCAAAATCCAACCAGTTCCCCCGCCAACTATTAAAATTTTTGCTCCTGCAGGAATATATTGCACCAGGTAAATCTGAGCATCGCGTAGTGTTTTACCGATAAAAACCCTTGCCATTAAATCGTAGACTCCGGCTATTGCGTCGTAACTGCGCTTCATACTTATTAAAGGATGCAAGAATAGGACTAAAATAAAAAGCCTGCATGATATTAAATCACACAGGCCTGTTGTGCTTGCTTAAGAAATCTATATTATTGTAAGGATAGATTGATTTTGCCACTACCTGCTCTTACTACCACCTCTGTACCGCCACCATTCAATGTACCATTTACATTGTCGTCTTCAACATTACCATTAAAATTGGATAAAGCTACCGTGTTCACTTTATTGCCGCTCAGCTTGAGGTTGAGACCGGAACCTTTGGGCAGAGTCAAATCAATATTGCCCCCGGAATTTTCTAAGCGCACATACTTGCCCAGCTTTGTAACATCTACCTTCATGCTGCCTCCACTGGTAGAAGCATCTACGCTGCAGGCTAAATTTTCCAGTCTTATACTGCCACCACTGGTATGGGTAGCAAGGGAGCCCTGAATATTATTTCCGCGGATGCTGCCGCCACTTGTATTAGCTTCGATAGTTCCGTTCAGTGTTTCTAATTTTAGAGAGCCGCCGGACGTTTCAAGTTTGATGTTTCCATCACAATTACTTGCATCTATACTGCCTCCGCTGGTGGATAACCTTATATCATCATGTGAGTTGGAAACACTGATACTGCCGCCGCTTGTAGAACCATCTATTTTACCACTTATATTATCAACTTTCAGGCTGCCACCACTTGTTGAGAATTTTTGATTGCCGTTAAGGTCCGAAAGCTTTATACTGCCGCCGCTCGTACCAAGATCAGTTGATACGGTTTTTGGTGCATACACACGGAAAGAAATGCTAATCCCTTTTTTCCAATTCATATTACGGTCTTTTTGCTTTGCTTTTGCCACGATCTTATCACCATTCTGGGCTACACTAAAATCATAATATTGATCGAGGATTTGCTGGATTTCTTCATGAGTTAGTTTACGGTCGTTGTTACCATTTATATACACTTCCACTCGTGTTTCACTGGGGTTCGCCCCAGCTACCGAAATGCTGCCACCTGAAGTGCTTACTTCTACATTTTTGACAGTAGCATTGGCAAATGATTTTGTTAGATAAGGTTCTTCGGAATTATAGGCTTGCGCTTTTGTAGTAATATAAGTTGCTGAAGCAACTAACAGCAATAACAAATACTTTTTCATGTCGGATTGTTTTTATAATTGATTGTTATAGAACGTAATTGATGATAAAATGTTACAGTCTTCTCACCACTGCCCAAATGGAATTATGAAAATGAACACACTATTTATAAACTCCCCATTAAGAGAAAGGGGCTGCCACTCCGTTCTCAAGCTCTTAACCGGATTGGATAAAGCCGCTTTGACTGTATTTAAGCTTACAATGATAAGTGTAAGCAGCAATATTAATACTCCTACTACTGCAAACAGCCAGATACTAATACTTAATGCGATAATCATAATGCTGCAGCCAGTTGGTCATTGCCCACCAGGTTAGTGGTACGGCAATAAGGAATGCACTCCTACGAGTTTTATAAATTCTTTGGAAATGAGATAGTTTTTAAACATGGCTTTGCAGGCTGTGTAATGATAAATGTTAAATAATAGGTCCAATTGTCTTTGTAGTATCCCATTTTAATAAGCAACTGAGCTTTTTCAACGGCTATGCCAATGCTGAAAGCCTTGCTGGATAAGGGCTTTTGATAATTATGGTTCTGAAAGGTGTGCGAAAGCGGACACTAACAGTACGGTAATGATGTTCTTTTATAATGGATTTTATAAGATAGTTTTGCCGCCGAAATTTTTATAGGCAAATATGAAGAAACAATATAGCCAGTTGAGAGCTATGTTAGCTGTTACAAAAGCCAGCTTACGTGCAATCTTTCGCAGTCCTTCCACCGTAGTTTTCAGTCTTGGTTTTCCAATCATTTTTATTTTGTTGTTTGGCTCTATTGGGGATAGCGGCTTTTCACTTAATCTAGGCATTAGCTCCAAAAGCGATACTTTAAATCCAGTATATAACGGATTAAAAAGCATAAAAGGCATTAACTTTTATCATCAAAATGATAGTGTATTGAATGCCGACCTAAAAAGTGCAGCTATTACGGCTGTTATTAATATACAGAAAACTAATAATCAGCCTTACAATATTAAACTCAAAAGTTCGGATGCAGTCCGTCCGCAGGATTTACAGGTGTTAAAGTCTATTATTAATGCCACAATCATTCAAAGTGATACCAGTTACCACATTGCGAAACTTGACCCTGATGTAGAAATTATACAAGGTAGGGAGTTTAGAACAATAGACCGATTATTACCTGGCATGCTGGGCTTTTCGCTGCTGGGAACGGGTGTGTTCAGTGTCGCTTTTCTGTTCTTCAATCTTCGCAATCAATTGGTACTAAAACGTTTTTTCGCAACACCAATCTTAAGGAGCACTATTATTTTAGGTGAAGGACTCAGCCGTATTTTGTTCCAGTTACTTTCAATCTTTATCATTATTATGTTTGGCTACCTGTTTTTCAAATTCAATTTTGTGAATGGCATAGCTACATTTATAGATATGATAGCAATTAGTTTCCTGGCCTGCATTGTTTTTATGGGTGCCGGATTTATCGTTAGCAGTATTGCCCGAAATGATAACGTGATTCCCGTATATGCCAATATGTTTGCTTTCCCGCAGTTTTTGTTATCTGGTACTTTTTTCTCTACCGCTGTTTTTCCTGTCTGGATGCAAAAGATTTGTAATGTTCTTCCACTTACATGTTACAATAATGCCATGCGCCAGATATCTTATGAAGGTGCAAGTATATTTAGTACATGGAAAGATGTTGGGATACTGTTTATTTGGGGAGTTGCAATTTATTCGGTAGCAGTGCGGGTGTTTAGGTGGGAGTAGATATTGTTAATTGTGAATGGTTAATTGTCAATCGCATCAATTCAATGCTCTAATTTATTTAATCCTTATTTTGCCGGCACGTTTATAAATAACAGGCTTCCTATATGAAAAAACTACTCATCTCTTTCATCTTTTTACTCGTGAATACTATTACTTTCAGTCAACAGGTAATGCCTTTATATAAAGACAGTATACCTAATTTTATTTTTACGAAAGATGAAGAAACCACCTCTAATGACGGTGTGTTGATAATTAGTAAAATAAGCCGCCCTACGCTTACGGCTTATTTACCCCCCAAAGAAAAAGCAAATGGTGCTGCAGTGGTGATTTGTCCTGGTGGCGGTTATGCCGTGGAAGCTGCTGGTCATGAGGGTGCAGATGTAGCAAAAGAATTAAGCAACGCAGGAATAGCAGCATTTGTACTGAAGTACCGTTTGCCCAGCGATGAGACAATGAAGAATAAAGAAATTGGACCTTTGCAGGATGCCCAGCAAGCTATCAAAATGGTGCGCGAACGTGCAAAAGAATGGAATATCAATCCTGATCGTATTGGCATTATGGGCTTTTCGGCAGGTGGGCATTTGGCATCTACTGCAGGCACACATTACACAAAAGCATTAATAGAGAATAGTAACAATACCAGCTTGCGTCCCGATTTTATGCTTCTTATATATCCGGTTATCTCTTTCCAGGATAGTTTGGGGCATATTGGATCACGAGATAATTTATTAGGCAAGAATCCATCGCAGGAGAAGAAAGATTATTACTCCAATGAATTACAGGTAACAGATAATACACCGCCTACCTTTCTGGTGCATGCCAGTGATGATAACGCGGTTAAAGTGGAGAATAGCATCGCTTTTTACGAAGCCCTGATCAAGCATCATGTACCGGCTGAAATGCACATTTACCAAAATGGCGGTCACGGTTTTGGGATGCACCTGCCAAAGAATAAAGATCTCTGGCTTGACCGTTGCAAAAACTGGATGGCTGCCAATGGCTGGTTGAAATCAGCCGGTATAATGAAATCTATTACTGGTATGTAAGGAAGAACTGCTCTAAGCGCTCATCCGTATAGTCTTTTATAAACATTAATATATTCTGGTACTGCCTGAACTCTGCAGGCTCATGAGTAGTGGTGATTGCTACAGCCTGCATACCTGCATTCAATGCTGTCTCCACTCCTTTTGGCGCATCTTCAAATACAATGCAGTTGGCAGGATTAACGCCTAACTTCTCTGCAGCATCCAGGAAAGTTTGGGGATGTGGCTTGCTTTTTATTACATCAGCGGCACTTACAATGGCAGAGAAATAATGTCGGATGTCCAAATTATCCAGTACAAAATCAATATTGAAAGGAATAGCTGCAGAACCAATTGCCATTGGAATATTTTGCTCATATGCCCTTTGCAAAAACTGGTGCAAGCCATCTATTAGTTGCAAGTGCGGGCGAAAAGCTTCCTGGTACATCTCTTCCTTTCTTCTCGAAAGCTTTTCCACTTCATCTTCTGTAAACTTGCCTTTTCCGAATACGCGCTCCAGCAATTCTTCATTTTTGCCATACATCTCCCGCTTTACTTGTTCGTGGGTGAGATTGCCATTTAAATCTCCATTGATAATGCTTCCCCAGGCTTCGGCGTGGAAGTGCATATCGTGAACCATAGTTCCATTCAGATCGAATATAAAAGCTTTTTTCATAGTGCGTGCGAAGGTAAGGAATGTCTGAACTGGGATTTAGGTAGATTGGATGGATTGACAGGATTTAGAAAAGAGAGAGCTGCTTTTCGATCTTTTTGGCTTTATGTCTTACGATTTACAAAGCCCTATATAAAACAAAAACCTGTCTCATCGTAAACGAGACAGGTTCCATTTAAAAGTATTATTCTTAAATAATCAATAACCTTCATTTTGACTCAATACACCTTTAGAGGCATCAATTTCACGCTGCGGCATTGGGAACACCAATTCATTGGCATCATAGGTAAAGGTTTCCACTGTTTGCTTTAAACGTTTCCGGTCCTGTATGTCCTGACCTTCATCTTCGAGTTCACGCTTTCTTTCGAATATAATATTATCCAGGGTAATGTATGATGGATCTGTAGTTAAGCCTGCCCGGCTGCGGATAGTTTGAATGTCTTGTAAAGGTGTTGCACCTACAGCAGTTTGGAGACGGAAATTACATTCTGCACGGGTAAGATACATTTCTGCCAGGCGGATGATTGGCAGATTCTTATATTGATATTTCCATTTGCCGCTACGGTATACATTTGTTTCATCCAGGTAATAAAGTGTTTTGCGGGCATCACCATTTTCAAACTCATTAACCTCCTTCTGTAAAACATCCACATCCCCGGCACGTGCACCATAAGCTTTAATAGACCAAAAAAGCTGCATATCATTACTGCCATCCTGCTCATTCACCTGTGTAGCAAAAATGTCTTCGGATGTATTGGTAGAATTATTGAATTCATCTGCAAAATTCTTTACGAGTGTATAACTACTATCAGTTATGACAGAGTTGGCTTCATCTCTTGCTTTTTCATAATCCGCCATTTGCAAATACACCCTTGATAGAACAGCCGCTGCAGCAAGACGGTTTGCATACACGTCATTATCATCCGGTAAAAGAGATTGTGCCTGTGTAAGGTCATTTAATACAAAATCATATGTCTGCTGTACTGTACTCCTGGCTATATAATTACTATCGCTAATGTTACCAACAGTTGGTGTGGTAATCAATTGCAAGCCTAAATTAGTAGCTGCTTTACCATCACTGTATGGCTTTGCATACAACTCTACCAGTTCAAAGTACATCAACCCTCTTAAAAAGAGTGCTTCACCTTTTACCCGGTCGCGGTCTGCTTCGTTTACTACATCAATTGCCTTTAAAATATTATTGCAGATATTGATAGCGCTATACGCATCATCATAGGTAGAAGCTACATAGCTATTAGTCACCAATATCTGCTTTGTGAAAATTTCACGTGGCTGTTCATAAGTACCGGTCCAGCGGATTTCACCATTTGCTGCCAGCAATTCTGAATATAATAGCAAATCACCGCCCAACAAATAACCATTGCTCACTGCATCATAGGCGCCATTGAGCGCCTTTTTTACATTTTCATCAGAAGTTAACACCTCTTCACCGGATACGTTTTGTGGCGAAGTAACATCCAACTTCTTCTGGCAGGAAGAGAACAGCAACATGCCAGTAAGGAAAAGCGCCGTTGTATTAAAAGATATTTTAAGCATACTTAATTTCTGTTTTCTTATTGTTAGAACCCAAGGTTAATACCTAATGAATAGTTTTTGATTTGCGGAGCAGAATAAAAATCTCCCCCCTGGTTACGGTTGCTTGCCCGATAGTCCGTATTTACTTCAGGGTCCCAACCAGGATATTTTGTCCAGGTAAGAAGGTTAACACCGGTCAGGTAAACCCGCAAATTTTGGAAGCCCCATTTCTTCATTAATGTTGATGGAAGGCTGTAAGAAAGTGTCAGATTCTTAAGACGCACATAATTACCAGTATAAATATAGCGGCTGGAAGCGCCTGTACCATTGCCACCATACAGGCGAAGCTGCGGTACGTTGGTAACATCACCGGGCTTTTGCCAACGGTTTAAAATATCAGAGGTCTGGTTATCATAATAATCAAAGCTGGTAGTCATATAACCACCTGCACCATTGATGATCTGGTTACCAAATACGCCCATGAATAAGAAGCTCAGGTCTATTCCTTTATATGAAAGGGTGTTGGTAATACCACCTGTCCAGTCTGGATTAGGATCGCCCAATACAAATTTACCTGCTGCGTTATAGTCGTTGGTAGTGGTTTTGCCGTCTTCTTCATAGTACAATGCATCTCCGTTTTGCTTATCAACGCCAGCGAATTTAGGTCCATAAAAAACACCTAAACCTTGTCCAACGATCAACGAATTTAAGAAGCGTCCGCCACCAGGAATAGTGGTTTGGTCGCCATCCAGCTTGGTTACTTTATTTCTGTTATAAGCAAGATTGAAAGAAGTAGTCCATTTGAAGTTTTTTGAATTAATGTTTTGTGTATTCAATACAAACTCCACTCCTTTATTTTCCATACTACCAACATTTACCAACTGGGTAATGAAACCTGAGTTACCAGGTACAGGAACAGAATATAATAAATGGTTGGTCTTGCGGTCGTACAAATCAATTTCGCCGGAGATTTTATTATTTAAAAAACCGTATTCTACACCTACATCTACCTGGTTCGATTTTTCCCATTGCAGGTTATTGTTACCTAACTGTATAGGTGCCAATCCTGAAGTGCCTGCATACTTTACCCCACCCCATAGCGTTTGAGAAGCATAGTTACCAAAGCCCTGATCATTACCGGTCAATCCCCAGCTTGCTCTTACTTTTAAGTAACTAAGCACTTCGGAGTTTTTCAACCAGTTTTCTTCACTCATTACCCAACCTGCTGAAAGTGCCGGGAATGAACCATTCTTATTATTGGCTCCAAAGCGCGAAGAACCATCTATACGTGCGCTTACACCAAACAGGTATTTATTAGCAAAACTGTAATCGGCTCTTGCGAAATAAGATACCAGGCGATAATCTTCTGCTGAAGAAGTACCACTGGTAATTTTACCTGCACTTGCCAGTGTTTGTAAACTCTGCACCGGAAAATCCTGCCCTATCAGGTTAGCATAATCGGTATGGGTATCCTGGTAAGCAAAACCTGCAACTGCATTAATATGGTGCTTACCGAACGTATTATTGTAGGTTAAGTAATTATTAGTGTTATAATCTAAAGCTTTGTACCAGTCCGATTCACCATACCCACCTATACCTGCACCAAAAGAAGTTTGCGGACCATAAAACTGGTCATCATTCTGATTTTGGATATCAACACCAAATTCTGTTCTGAACGATAGGGAGGGTATAATGTTCCATTGCAAATAGGTAGTGCCAATGTTGCGGTAAGTCTGCGATTTCCAGTGTCCGTATTTTGCATCTACCAGCGGATTATCATACGTAGTTACCGGCGAATTATAATACTCACCTGTAGCAGTATCGTACACTGGGGTTACCGGCGAAAGTGCTACTATTTGCATAGGGGTAGTAAACTGGTCATCGTCCTGAACGCGGTTATTATTGACCTGCGATAAGCTGAGGGTAGCGCCTATTTTAACATTATTGCTTATATTATGGTCAATATTCATCCTGCCGGAGATCCTTCTGAAAGAATTGGTAATGAGAATACCATCCTGGTTGGAATATGAGCCACTTACATAAAAACGTGTTTTTTCATTTCCACCGGATGCAGACACATCAATGGATGAGGTCTTAGCATGATCATTAAAAGCCAGCTTTTGCCAGTTAGTATTTATTTTGCCCTCACGCCAGTTGGAGTAGCCCGAAATATCATCTAATGTCTGCTCAGCTTCCTGGAGTAAAGAACCATCATATTGGGCAGTGTCTGTAGGGTCAATACCAGCTAACTTATCACTATTAATAGCTGCTTCGCGTAACAGTGCTACGTATTGTTGTGCGTCTAAAAAGCCACGTAAATGGGTAGGCTTATTCAACCCTCCTTGCAGGTTTACCTGGATATTGGTCTTACCTGCCTTTCCTTTCTTCGTTGTGATCAGCACCACACCATTCGCACCACGGGAACCGTAAATAGCTGTTGCAGCAGCATCTTTTAAAATGTTGAATGATTCAATGTCATTAAAGTTAATGTCTGCAAGCGGGTCAGTCGTTACATCCGTACCATTTACAGTGATAGATCCGGAGTTAATAGGTAATCCATCTACCACATATAACGGCTGATTACCCGCAGTAATAGAACCAGAACCACGGATACGCAGTTTTACACTTTGCCCTACTTTACCATTCTGCGATTCTACAAACACCCCTGCTGCACGCCCTTGTAATGCCTGGTTAAGACTGGGCACCGGCATATTTTGTACATCTGAGCCCTTCACTACAGCAACATTACCAGTAAGCGTTTTACGGGTAGAAGTACCATATCCTACCACTACCACTTCACTTAGGTTGGAGGCGCTTTCAGTAAGCTTTACCGAAACAGTGTTACCAGCAATGGGCACGGTAGCATCGCTATAGCCCACATAAGAAAACACTAATTCTTTTTCACCATCCTTTACAGTAATACTAAAGCCACCATCAGTGCCCGAGATCGCTGCCACATTACTCTTTTTTGCTGAGACAGTGGCACCTGCAACAGGCTGACCATTTTTTGCGCTGGTTACCGTTCCTGACACTGTTTTTGTTTGGGCGAAACAAAAAACAACAGCCAACAGCATTCCTGCAGCTAAAAGCATCGCTTTTCTCATCAACAGATAATTTAAATTTTAATGATAGAATGTGTGAGGTAAATAGAAACTGCACTGAACGGACTCTAATAGTGTCCTTTCCATAATAGCAGTTTACTTCCTCATGTGCAATATGGCCGCAAATTAAGTTTATAATTAAATAACATTAAAGTTTTTTCTTTATTAGCCTATTTTTTATAGAAAACACACCAGAATAAACAGATTATTAATAAGTATAATACGTCCTATTGGAACGACTATTATCGAACAATTTGATAAAATAGGCTAAAAAATAATTTTGCGATGTGGGGTGTTTTTGTAATTTAGTGGCAGAATTTAATGGGTTAGTAAGTAAATGGCCGGCTTTATAGCCGGCTTTTTATTTTGATTTTTGCCTCAATTACCTTTTTTGTTTTTGGAAAGCGCTGTCTTGATTGACCATTACGTGGTACTTAGCAAAAGTTTTATGTTGAACATCTGATTTCAATTCCTATTCAATGAATAGAAGCATGGTTTAGAAATAAACGATTTAAAACAGTTTCCATGTGCCTTCTCATTAATCAGCAACCTGCAACTACTGCAGGTAGTATGGCATTAAAGCTTGCTTCCTCCATACTAAAGTCATGGTAAAGCCAAGGTAAAGTCATGGATAGTTCATGACAAAGCCATGTCAAGCTCCACCTTCTCCCCATATTACTTAATAAACCCCTGACTTTATATTACTCTTTAACTTGTGAACTTGAGAACACATAAACTCGTGAACTCTTCAACATTAGACATTGATTCTTCTTTCTCCGTATTCCTTAACGTTTATTAAAATAATGGTGTCCTTTGCAACCATTATCTTTATAGAATGAGTAAGATTAAGACTGCATTCTTTTGCAGCAATTGTGGCTATGAAAGTGCCAAATGGCTGGGTAAATGTCCGGCCTGCAATGAATGGAACACTTTTGTAGAGGAAATAGTAACAAAGCAGGATAAAAAAGATGTTGTTGGCTGGAAAACGTACAACAGTGAGCCAATGTTTAGTAAAGCTGTCACCCTTTCGGAAGTAAGCAGCACTGAACAGAAGCGATTGATGAGTAGTGATACGGAACTGAACCGTGTACTTGGCGGAGGTATAGTAAAAGGCAGCATTGTGTTGGTTGCTGGAGAGCCGGGTATTGGTAAAAGCACTTTGTTTTTACAGAATGCCTTGCAAATGAAAGATATAACAACACTGTATGTAAGCGGTGAGGAAAGCGAGCAACAAATAAAAATGCGTGCAGACCGGCTGAAGATAAACAATGAACAGTTTTATTTATTAACCGAAACATCCACGCAAAGCATTTTCCAGGAGATAAAAAAACTAAAGCCTCAATTAGTGATAGTGGACTCTGTACAAACCTTGCAGACAAATCTTATAGAGTCTTCACCTGGAAGTATATCCCAGATACGTGAGTGTGCTGCCGAATTCCAACGCTTTGCCAAAGAAACGAATACACCGGTCTTTTTAATTGGTCACATCACCAAAGAAGGTAGCATTGCAGGGCCAAAGATATTGGAGCACATGGTGGATACGGTGTTGCAGTTTGAAGGTGACAGACATTATACTTATCGCATATTACGCACACTCAAGAACCGCTTCGGAAGTACTGCCGAGCTTGGTATTTACGAAATGACCGGCGAAGGCATGCGGGGCGTTACTAATCCCTCAGAGATTCTTATTACTCAAAAAGAAGAACAGTTAAGTGGTAGTGCTATTGCTGCCAGCATGGAAGGTTTACGTCCGCTCCTGATAGAGGTGCAGGCGTTGGTAACACAGAGTGTTTACGGTACCCCCCAGCGTACAGTGAGTGGTTTTGACCTTCGGCGTTTGCAATTATTATTGGCTGTACTGGAAAAGCGTGGTGGGTTTCAATTTGGGGTAAAGGACGTATTTATAAATATTGCCGGCGGACTTAAAGTGGAAGACCCATCCATTGACCTTGCAGTCATTTGCGCTTTATTGTCATCGTATGAAGATGTGCCGCTTAGCCAGCAACTATGCTTTGCCGGTGAAGTGGGACTGAATGGTGAGATACGTGCTGTTAACCGTATTGAGCAGCGCATTGCCGAGGCAGAAAAGCTGGGCTTTGAAAAGATTATTGTTTCCAAATATAATAAGAAGAGCTTCGATAATAAAAAACACGATATTGAAATAGTGTCGCTGAGCAGGGTGGATGAGGTATATAAGTATTTGTTTTAGAAGCACTAAAACTCAGAGGTCAATGTTATTAAGTTAGGATAATTTGTTCTGTAGGAACATCTCATTGTAGAAGAAAGCAAGTAGAAAGGATGCTTGCCATAGGTAGGCTTGATTGGATATTCCACAAACAAACGTTCCGCAGCAACGTTTGAACTTCTAAATTGCTTTTAACTACTAACGAAGTCTTCCTATGGAAAACAATACTATGCTCAACTTGATAACATCAGACTAAAGCCTTGTATTAGATCCCATTAATAATCAAAACCAAACTAACACAACTATGTTAAGCACAATTAAAAACATAGCTAACGACTTTCTGCACCTCATCTATCCACACGTATGTATTGGCTGTGGCAGTGATGTACTGGAGACCGAGGAAATTATTTGTAGTGAATGCTTTGCTCAACTACCCGTCACCAATTATTTTATGTTTGCAGACAACCCTGTGCAGCAACGATTTGCAGGCAGGCTGATGGTACAACATGCAGGCAGCACTTTTCATTTTACTACCAGGTCTATCATGCAAAATATTGTGTTTGCTGTAAAGTATCGCGGAAACAGAGAGGCCGGTATTTTTCTGGGCAAACAAACCGGCAAGGCCTTGTTGCAAACGGAGTGGTATAAGGATATTGATTTAATAGTACCACTCCCACTTAATAAACGTAAACTGCAGCAACGTGGCTACAACCAGGCGGAGTTGATTGCTAACGGAATAGCCGGTATGATAGGCAAACCAGTAGCAAATAATATAGCTATGCGAAAGGTGTACACCGAAACACAAACACATAAAGACCGTATCAGTCGCTGGCAGAGCATGCAATATGTTTTTATGGTAAATAATGCAGAAGCATTGCACAACAAACATGTGCTGCTGGTAGATGATATTATCACTACCGGCGCTACACTCGAATCATGTGGTCAGCACATCTCGGCTTTGCCGGGTGTAAAATTGAGCTTAGCAACAGCCGCCTGCACAATTTAGTAATTTGGATTACCGTTGAATACCTGTATTTTTATTCTATGAAGGGGTTCTTTTTATTAACCATTGTTGTTTTACTGCTTATTGTTTCTTCCTGTAAAAAAGATACGTTTATTACCGATAAAAACGCATACCTGTTAACATCCGATACAGCATTGCATTTTGATACTGTGTTTACAACTGTGGGATCCATTACCAGGCAACTAAAGATATTCAATATAAATGATCAAAAGATCCACATTTCTAATCTGCAACTAATGGGTGGTAATACCTCATTTTTCAAAATGAATGTCAGCGGCTCGCCTGGAGCCATGTTTAATGATATTGACTTAGCTGCAGGCGATAGTTTGTATGTGTTTTTAACAGTAAATGCCCCCTCAAATAATCAGCATCTTCCCTTCCTGATACAAGACAGTATACAGATTACTTACAATGGCAACACGCAATACGTAAAGCTGGATGCTTATGGACAAAATGCTCATTTCTTGCAAAATGTTTCAATTACTCAGGATACTACTTGGTCTAATGACTTGCCTTATGTGTTACTGGACAGTTTTTCAATAGCTGCAGACGCTACACTTAAAATTGATAAGGGTGTACATATATTTTGCCATGCGAATACTCCTTTTTACGTCGAGGGCAGCTTACAAATTAATGGCGGGAAAGATTCCGCAGATCGTGTTGTATTTGCTAACGACCGGCTGGATGTACCTTATAAAGACCAGCCTGGCACTTGGGAAGGCTTGTACTTTACCTCAGGGAGCACTGGCAATGTATTAAACTATACCATAATTAAAAATGCAAAACAAGGTGTTGCAGCAGATGATTTGTCACGTGTATCGCTTAACCAATGTATTATAGATAATTGTCCCGGAGCAGGCATTATAACCTACAACAGCACCTTCAAAGCTGTAAACTGCTTGATGAGCAACTGTAGCAATAATGTGTATATTTTAGGAGGGGGTAGTTATAGCTTTGTTAATTGCACTATTGCATCCTACGACACAAAATACTTTTACCATGAATATCCCGTATTATCAGTTAATAATTCCAGCAATGATGGCAGTATCACTAATCCATTAAAAGCGGCATTTCGTAATTGCATTATTTATGGAGAAACAAACAATACTGTAAAAGATGAGGTAGCAATTAACCATCAAGAGGGCAGTTCTTTTGAGGTAGTATTTGAAAATACATTGTATAATAGCCCGACAGAAGATCTGTCAGTAACATATATTAATTGTTTACCTTTAACTGATCCATTATTTAATACGATTGATCAGGAACAAAACATCTTTGATTTTCACTTGCAATCTGGTTCACCGTGTATCAATGCGGGTGCGCCACCGGGCACCAACATTGACCTTGATGGTATCGCACGTGATGCACAGCCGGATATAGGATGTTATGAAGCAAAACCGTAAAAACTATTTATTATGAAATATCTTTCATTCCTTCTCATTGCTATTGCAGTATGCAGCATAGCTGTTGCACAGACCACTTCAGTAAATAATACTATGCACAAAAACATTTACGACTTTAAAGTAAAGTCGCTCACCGGAGGTACTATTGATTTTTCGAAGTATAAAGGCAAGAAAATTTTAATTGTCAACACAGCTTCAAAATGCGGCTTTACTCCACAATATAAAGGTCTGGAACAGCTGTACGAGGCTAATAAGGACAATCTGGTGATTGTAGGTTTCCCTTCAGATAATTTCGGAGGGCAGGAGTTTCAGGAGGATACGGCTATCCACAGTTTTTGCGAAAAGAATTATGGTGTTACTTTTCCGCTTACCACACGTGTAGACGTAAAGGGAGACAATATTACACCAGTATATAAATACCTGACCAACAAGAGCGAAAATGGCGTGCTGGATGCCACCATTAGCTGGAACTTTAATAAGTTTTTGATAGATGAAAAAGGTAACCTGATAGCTCACTTTGACAGCAAGGTAACTCCAGAGAGTGATGAGCTTACGAAATATTTAAGGTAAGCTTATAGCTATAAATTTATGCATTATCAAACAATAAAGCCAACGAATTCGTTGGCTTTATTGTTTATGTTACAAGCTTATAACCGGAAAGCTTTATTACTAAAAGCTCATTTCATCAGCACTTGGTCCGTATGTGCCAGGTATTGGTACGTTTAGCAGCCTCAAAAATACACCTAACTGCGCGCGATGGTGTATGGTTTGTGCGAACGCATGACGTATCACTTCATACTTGGTAAAAACAGCATGTACCTGGTCACCACTGCGCATAGTCCACGTAGGCAGCAGGTCTTCTTCTTTTGCATTCTCCAGGCTACTTTTAGCACTTGCAACTGATTGTTCAAATATATCCAGCACCTCTTGTGTATTGTTTACAATAGTTGGCTTGTAGTCACCTTTAGCAAAGTCCAATTCGCTGGTATTAAGTCCAAGGGGTACCCAACCAGGTATCTCAGCTATGTGTGCAGCCAGTTGTCTAATAGTCATACTTTTTTCGTGCGGCTTCCAGTCGTATTTGTCGTCGGGAATACGGGATAGCATTTTACGGGTGATTGCCGCTTCACTGTCTAATTCTTTGGAAAGCAAAGGAATAATTTGCATAATGTTTTTGTTTTTAGAATAACAAAGAAAGGAGTGCCCACTGACAACTGTATGGCAGTGTATATTATGTTTCTAAAAAATTTCTTGTTTTAATAATCCACTGGCAGCAACTGCATGTATTCATCCACGGAAATGTGTTCAGATCTGGTAAAGCACGCCTCTAAACAACATAGACTGGCGATACGGGACAATTTAAAATCACGGTATGCCTCCCGCCGATGGCACCAGGCTATTACATGCCAACTAAAGGCATAAAATATCAATCCAATAGGTTCAATTTTGCGCGTACTTGCTTCCTTGCCTATATTTTCATATTCAATCTGAACTATTTTTCTTCCTGTGATGGCATGTTGCAGCAGTGATAAGTACTCATAATTATTATTGACACAAGCAGGTAGTTGTAGCCTGATGTTATTATCCAACCACTCTAATTTCTCTTTTTGCTGATGACGCAGTACAGCTTTTATTTTATTAAGTGCATTGGAGTAATGCTTCTGAATAGATTGATCTGCAAAGCCAGCTACCAAGCGTTCCATCAAGAGCAATGCATTGGCTTCATCTGAACTAAAGGAAACAGGCGGCAAGAAATAGCCTTGTACAACAAAATAGCCTTTATGTTGCTCAAAGCATATGGGTATGCCTTGCTCACTCAATGCTTTGATATCGCGGTAAACAGTACGTACACTGATGTTGAACTTATCTGCAATCTTTTCCGCAGGAACGTATTTCTTACTTTGTAAAAAGGTTAGTATGCCAAAAAGCCTGTCAATGCGATTCATAAGGAAGCAGTTTGTACAAAGAAAAGGTTGCTAAAAGTAGTATTTTTTTATGCCCTATGGCAAATATCGAACAGGAGAAGGACCGTTTATAGAATAAAAAAGGCATCCTAAAGAATTAGGCTGCCTTTTTAGGTAATAATCCTAATGTTCCCCTTAGCCTGCGTCAGATTTTTTAAGACCTGACATTTAAAGAAATACAAACCTGCATACCGTTCACTATTTTTATTTTAATTAGATCAAGTATGTCTTGTAACTTTTGTCAATACCAATTCTTCAGCAATCTTTTATACCTTTTCAATGATATTAAATACGTGTCATTAAATGAGCAGGTTGCTTGTTGAGTAAAATATTATTACCTCATGCAGCCCTTATACCCATAACAAACAATGATTTTCCCATCTGTTTGGAAACAAGTATCTTCATTTTTATTAAATAAAGCAGTATGTCTCTACCAACCAACAACAAAAACGATAATAGCAAGGGCGGCAAATCGTCTAAAAACATGGCTAGTGGATCTAAGTTTATTACTAAGTCAACAAGTAAGTCAGCAGGTACTGCTAAAAAACCGGTAAAAACCGGCGGTAGCAGAGGCAGTTGATTGAAATTGAAAAAATCCTCTCTATTACGGGAGGATTTTTTAATTATACTCTTACACAGCAGTTTATTGAAACAACCACCCCTATTACTGCGTAAGTGGCTTTGAGATAATAGAGTGCACTTCTTACAACAAATGTTGCATGCTGTCTGTCTGCTATATATTTACGACCCTGCCCGCTTCACCATACAGGCACAAAGACATATAGACCTGACCAACACCTTTGGCTGTTCAGGCAAATAGGATAAAACCTGTGTGATGTTTCTATTTGTTGATCATTAAACCACCAGTTGCTAAAGACTAATGTTTACTCCTGTTTTTTACCTCCCTCTCTATAATGAAAAGACGTAGGATATTGGGCTTAGATACTGCTCAGCAAGGGAGTAGGCGGGGAAGTTTACAAGTTCACCAGTTTACGGGTTCACGCGTTCACAGGTTTAAGAGTTTAGATGAGAAAGTAAGGTTTAAAGATCAGGGTGATAAACAGGTACAGCGTTTATGGAGATGAGGTAGGGCTTTAGCAGGGTTTCTCATGAACTATCCATGACTTTACCATGGCTTTAGTATGACTTTCCTGTGGCTGAGGTATAGAGAAAGTCTGGAGGAACATGGGCTTAGGTATCCCTGCTGCCTCCCGGAATGACTGATGATAGTCGACAACAGTAACAGCTAAGTGATTCAGGCACTTAACCGTTGCTAAGGGCTACCTTAGGTATAGCATAATTACGACTTGCCCCTGCCTGCTCATAAGTGGCTAAAAACTAATTTGTTCCAGATACTTAATTATATTGGTGAATATTTAAGTACGATGTATAGTTTTGCGTTTTTATACCAATCACTATGTCTGTATCAAAAGAAATACGCAAGATCACGACGAATACACTGCAGAAGATGAAAGCCAATGGGGAGAAAATTTCAATGCTTACAGCTTATGATTATTCTTTTGCCCAGGTGTTTGACAATGCAGGCATAGATGTAATATTGGTTGGAGACAGCGCTTCTAATGTAATGGCAGGTCATGAAACCACATTGCCTATTACGCTCGATCAAATGATTTATCATGCTTCCTCCGTAATACGTGCGGTGAAACGGTCGCTGGTAGTAGTGGATTTACCTTTTGGGTCCTATCAGAGCAATTCGCAAATTGCTTTAGCCTCTTCTGTCCGTATAATGAAAGAAACAGGCGCACATGCTGTAAAGTTGGAGGGTGGTGAAGAAGTGCTGGATAGCATTAAAACTATTGTTTCTGCCGGTATACCGGTAATGGGACATCTTGGGCTTACGCCCCAGAGCATCTATAAATTTGGTACTTACAACGTACGGGCAAAACAAGAGACTGAAGCAGCCAGATTAAAGCAGGATGCCGTTCTGATACAAGAGGCAGGCTGTTTTGCTGCGGTACTTGAAAAAATTCCCGCAAGCCTGGCACAAGAGGTAACAGCCAGTTTGCACATCCCTACCATTGGCATTGGCGCCGGCAAGCATTGCGATGGGCAAGTACTGGTAATGCACGATATGCTGGGCATTAACACCGAATTTAAACCACGCTTTTTAAGGCAATACCTCAATCTGAATGAACAGATAACAAATGCTGTGCAGCAATATATTATTGATGTAAAGCAAGAAGACTTCCCAAATGAACATGAGTCTTACTGACCGACAAAATTGGGTATATTGTCTAAAAATTATCTTTTTAATAATAAGTTAGCCTACATTTCTATTGTTATTGCATATTGTGCCACAGAAAGATAAAAATATTGTATTGCAGGGAAGCATTGTAGTAGCCGCCTGGCTCTGCTTTTTCATGCTTCCAGTTCAGTTTTTCTATTATAATATCTTCTATCACAACAGAGCTAAATCTCCATTTGAGAGTCAGCAATTTATTACAATGTTTATTGTTTCTAATTTGCTACTCATTTGCTTTTATTATCTCAACAGCAAGGTATTAATACCCAGATTACTGGCAGTAAAAATGATATGGGAGTACGTTGTAATCATTTTCCTTTGCTTCCTGACTTACCTCTCAGCAATATATTTCATCAGGGCGACTTCTGAGGAAACAAGAACTTTTGCACAATCTATTGCAGCTAAAGGCATGGATTTTTCAGGACCGGTTTTTTTTTCAGGTGGAGCCGTTACCTTATTCCTGATTGCTTTTGTGGTAAGTACCGGGATAAAAGTGATAACGCAATGGTTCAATGCCGAAGAAATAAGGGAAGAAATATCGAGGCAGCAACTAGAGACTGAGTTAAATTTTCTGAAAACACAGGTTAATCCACATTTTTTATTCAATACGCTCAACAGCATTTATTCGCTGGCCATTGCCAATAATCAAAAAACTGCTGATGCAGTTTTAAAGCTGTCGCGCATCATGCGGTACACGCTTGAAGACTGTCAGGACAATTATGTAGCTCTGCAGCAGGAGATTGATTTTATCAATAGCTATATTGAGCTACAAAAGTTACGCCTGACCAACAATAATGCGGTATGCTTTAATACTACCGGTAATATTAGCAGTGCTCGTATAGCTCCCTTTGTATTCATTCCGTTTATTGAAAATGCTTTTAAATACGGCACCAGTACCCATCGTCCTTCTTCTATCAATGCGATGGTACAAGTGAGTCCACAGGCAATTAATTTTACCTGTGAAAACCATCTTCAGGTAAACGGAAAATATAAAGTAGACGGCACCGGCACGGGGATTAATAATGCAAAACGCAGGCTGGAATTGCTATATCCTAAAAAACACGATTTGAAAATTGTTACAGAAGACCACCTGTACAAAGTTTCGCTAACCATTAACCTTAATTAATTATGAAATGCATTGCTTTAGACGATGAGCCGCTTGCACTGCAATTACTCGAAAATTATGTGCAGCAGAGCGAAGGGCTAGAACTGGTACACACCTTTAGCGACCCGGTAAGTGCCGAAGAATATATCAATAATAATGTGGTGGATATACTTTTGCTGGATATACAAATGCCGGATGTGAATGGTATGCAGTTTTATAGCAATCTTGCTATTAAACCACCGGTTATTTTTACTACTGCTTACAGCAACTATGCAGCACAAGGCTTTGATTTAGATGCAGTTGATTATTTAGTAAAACCATTTGATTACGAGCGCTTTGTGAAGGCTATCACCAAAGCAAAAGAATTGATTGAGTACCGCCAGAGCAAAGAAATAAACGAAGGATATCTATTCGCCAAGTACAATTATCAGTGGTGCAAAATCTTTTTCAAAGACATAGAACTGATAGAAGCGTTAGATGACTACATCAAGATTGTAACTCCCGGTAAATCATATCTTATCCACATGAGTATGAAAGTAGTTTCGGAAAAACTGCCGTCACCTATGTTTGTACGCGTGCACCGATCCTATATTGTACCGCTTGACCGTATTACCAGTTGGAACAAGAATTCAATTACACTGGATGATAAAACCATTCCTGTGAGTTACACTTATCAAAAGCAGCTACAAGATATTTTGCAAAAGCGCACTTCGGTAATGAGTGCAGGGTAGAATGAGCTAATACCAGATTCAATTAGGTTAGCCAATACCAGTTACTGGTTGCCAGATGCCTGGTATGAACTGCGAACTTCAGGTAAAGCATATTATGTTTCCTAAATGTACATGGTATAGTACCTAGTTGCAGATGATAGATGACAGCCCACTGGATCTCACATCCCAAGATCTTCACGGGAAGAACCTGCGGTCTGCGGAGAGTCAGTGACCTGCAGAATGAGTGAAGGGATCAGTGCTTATAAAGGATTAAAGTTAATAGTTCAGTATTTCTCTTCGAGCATTTTGCTATAAGGTGTGTCCTCGTCTTGATTACCAGCAAGGTATAGCCCCTTTAAGTATTTATTTAGTGAAGTCTGCATATAGAATTGAGAAGTTACTAGAAATAGCATATTAACAGAGAGAGACACCTGTTGCACCCCTCCTTACCTTTAGTTTGATTGATATATTCGATCTACCCACCGCAATATTCTGCATATTCACTACTAACGACTGGTATGGCAGGTAAAACCGATACACCTGCATATGTAGATTCTATTTCCTGCAATATTTCATTAATAGCAGGAAGGGATTGAAGTGTTACTAACTTAGTCCTGAATTCTTTAATATTAGGGTAACCTTTCAGGTAATTAGTATAATGCCGGCGCATTTCCAAAATGCCCAAAGACTCGCCCTTCCATTCTACCGAATTATACAAGTGCTTACGTACCACATCTACCCTTTGCTGGATGGATGGTGGAGGCAGTATTTCACCAGTTAGCAGGTAATGCTTTATCTCGTTAAAAATCCAGGGATAACCAATCGCTGCCCGACCTATCATGATTCCATCCACACCATAGCGGTTCTTGTATTCTAATGCTTTTTGCGGACTATCAATATCGCCGTTGCCAAATATAGGTATATGAATACTTGGATTATTTTTTACTGCTGCTATCAGCCGCCAATCGGCAGTTCCTTTATACAACTGCGCCCTTGTACGCCCATGAATTGAAAGCGCCTGGATACCACAATCCTGTAGCCGTAACGCTACTTCCTCTATATTAATGCTTTGCTCGTCCCAACCAAGCCTTGTCTTTACGGTTACCGGCTTATTTGTAGATCGCACTACCGCCTTAGTGAGCCTTGTCATCAGATTGATATCCTTCAGCACAGCAGCACCGGCACCTTTGCACACTACTTTCTTCACCGGACAACCAAAATTAATATCTACTAAATCCGGATTTACCGTTCCCACAATACGGGCGCTCATGGCCATTGCTTCCTCATCCCCACCAAATATTTGAATGCCTACTGGTCGTTCCGCATCAAAAATGTCCAGCTTTTGCCGGCTTTTAATAGCATCGCGTATTAACCCTTCACTGCTGATGAACTCAGTATAAAGCAAATCGGCACCATTAGCTTTACATACTGCACGAAAGGGAGGATCACTTACGTCTTCCATTGGCGCAAGTAATAGGGGGAAATCTGGTAATTGTATGTCTCCTATTTTAACCATAATATGAGAAAGTACAAGCAATAAGACGCAAGCTGCAAGCGAAATGTTTCAAGTGTAAAGCTGTAATTACCGCCTGCAGCTTATGGCTTAAAGCTTGTAGCTGAATGCTCTAAGCTTTTTCCTGTTAATTTCGCAAAAGTACAAGCTTATACATGAACAGAGATTATCCTTACACTTTCTTAACGATTAGTCCACTTTCGCAGTTTGGTATTTTGTTAGCCCTCTTTGGAGCTGGCTTCTTATTGGGCGGTATTGCCACCATTTTTATTGCACAGGCAGCACTCCACCTGCCGCTACTTCAGTTAGGAGATGCGCTCAATAAATCGAATAATCTCTCACTGTTGCGCTGGCTACAGTTTGCAGGCACATTCTGCATGTTTGCATTACCGGCATTAGTATTTGCAAGGATAGTTAACCGCCATCCACTTCAATATGTAGGTTTTAATAGCCGGTTAAACTGGCGCCAGCTATTTATTGTATTGTTGCTTGTGTATGCAGCCTTGTATGCACAAAGCACTTTTACTGAACTGAACCAGATGATACCTCTACCGGATAAACTCCGTAACACCTTTAAAAATCTGGATGAACAATATACTGAGCAGGTAATGGCAATGGCACGCATGAATAATCCAGTGGATTATGCCCTTTCACTATTAATGTTGGCGCTTCTGCCCGCTATTTTTGAAGAAATGTTCTTTCGCGGGGCAGTACAACAAATCTTGATTGGATTATTTCGTAATGCATTCGCCGGCATACTACTCACCAGTATTATCTTTAGTGTAGCGCATTTTTCATTTGAAGGTTTTCTAACGAGGCTTTTCCTAGGTATGATGCTAGGTTATATTTTTTATTATGGTAAAAATATCTGGCTGAATATACTCGCGCATTTTACAAATAACGCGGTAGTGGTTACAAGCATTTATATGCTGAGTCGCGAAGGAAAACTGACTGCTGAAAGTATGAAGGACGAGACCTATCCTTTGTATATTGGCATACTGGCAATAACAGCCATTTTTGCCTTGTTTGTTTTATACAAAAGAGAATGCATGAAGGTACTACCTGCTATAGCGAAAGATGACTCGTTGAACGATCATGAGTTTAAGATTCATTAAATGCAATTGCGACTTGATTTTGAAGTTACATAATCGCTTTTTTGAAGGATTGATAAACTACGCTGTACAATTATATTTCTCTATTCTTCAGTTACATAAACTAACAGCAGGTATCTGCTTAGGACTTTATTGTTTGGGGCTATTTGCAAACTCTTTCAGACTATCATTTATGTAATATATTATATCTTCATCTGTTGGATGGGTACGTAGCCAATCAAAAGTAGGAGTAAACCGATGCATAAAAGTAACCAGACGAATCCCCTTTTAATCCAGTGTACTTTGCTACTAATACTGAAGAAAAGCGGTAATCTATATATGCTTGTTTTTCTACATAATCATAAGTGTTATAAGCCCTGGTTCTGTTTTTTTCCTTTTTACTGAAAAACTTATCTAAGTTGATGGCAGTACCAGCGGCCATATTATTAGCTTTCGAAACAGTACTCATTTTGGGTGCTCCCATTTCCTGTACAAAAGCCTCCCGGCGTCGTATGCTGTCTAATTGATATTTTGATAACCCCTTTGTAGTAGTTGTCACAGTAACTCCTGGTAAGTATTCCGGCTCTCTTGCTAAAGCAATTTGCAAGGTATCCGGTAGATTATTAGTAGCTATTAAAGTATCATAGTTATAATTGAACGCATTGATAAAGATTACATCATGAGGGGCAGCCGTAATGCTAAAAAAGCCTTGTTGATTGGGAGTGGTTATTTTATGTGCGGTCTCATTGCTGATAATAGCATTCATAATAGGAACGCCTGTTATGCTGTCGCGAACATAACCATTTATCTGGCGTTTGATTACCCGCTGCGCGTGTGCGTGTTGTGTAAGTCCAATGCTTATGAGTATAGTGAATAAAGCAGTTCTTGATACTTTCATGTTATGAAAGTATCAAGAATAATGCATTTTTAAGATTGTTAACTGTTAATTATGTATCACGTACGTGAGCATCTATCATACTTTTCGGTAAGGCTTCCATTAATTTACGCTAATAAAAACGCTGACAGGTTTTAGAATCCTGTCAGCGTTGGAAGAAAATAATAAACTGAAAAATTATTCAAACAATTCCGGAGCACCATTACTTTCTGCATTTTGCTGCTCCCATTCCATGGTAACTGTTTTGTTGAAGTCCATCAGTTTGGCACCAACAGCCTTCCAGCCCATGATATCCACCAGTTTATCTATCTTAAATTTGGCTTTGCGCACCTGTTGACCTTTTCCGGTTTGCACCAGAAGCACCGGCGCTTTTTGTGACGTAGCAGCTTCCACTACGTTGCCAGCACCTTCTTTTATAAAGTAAAAATGGTTGTGCAAAGAAGTAGTTTCGATACGGAAACGCTTTACATTATATTGCTGCTTTTCATTGTCCAGATATACTGTGCTAATTATCTTTTCGGTGTCAAACTTTTCAATCACCAACACTTTATCCGCTTCGAAACGCTGGGTAATTTCTGTATCGGTTAAGCTCGTAATAGCCGCCTGCATAAATCACTAGTATACGTTCATCACCTTCAAAAGAGCCTACATATCTGCCTTTGCCATCTATATTTAATCTGCCATACACTTCATCAAACCATAGCTTGCGACCAGCCAGCGTAGGACGACCTTTTTCTTTAAACTTAACCGACCTTAACGCATGCTTGTTCACCTGGTTACCCATACTGCTGCGTCCTTTGATGTCAATAGTCTCAAAAGAAAAGTCAAACTCTTTGTTACGTGCGTTGCTGTTGGGACTTAGCAATACCTTCACTATTTCTGCCTCCCCGTTTGGATTAGCACTAAAGTAAAGTACTTTGCTCTTGTCTCCGCCTTTGGTAAGATCGTATTCCTTATCGCGCGTAACACCAGTCACATTAAAGCGCTTAGCAAAGCTAATTTGAGTTTCACCATCTACATAAATCATATTATAGGTGGTACGCTCATCATTCTTCTGGAAGACGGCGGCATGCAGAATGTCTTTACCGATAAATGTTTTATCTGCCACGCGTACTACTTTCATAATACCTCGCCTGGTAAAAACTATAACATCATCCAGGTCAGAGCATTCACACAGCAGTTCATCTTTCTTTAAGCCAGTTCCAATAAAACCTTCTGCTCTATTGATGTACAGCTTGGTATTAGCAATTGCCACCTGCTTAGCAGTGATTGTATCAAACAGCTTGATTTCTGTCTTGCGCTCTTTGCCTTTACTATATTTCTTAACTAATCCTTCAAAGTATGCAACGGCAAACTCAGTCAAGTGCTCCAGGTCATATTTTACTTTCTGAATTTCTGCATCAATTGCTTTTATCTGTTCATTCAGTTCATTGATGTCCAGCTTGTAAATCCTTCTTACCGGCTTTTCAGTAAGCTTCAGAATATCTTCCTTTACAATTGACCTCTTCAGTTTCTTAGCAAAAGGCACAAATGCTTTATCTATTGCAGCAATCACCTTATCCCATGTTTCATGGTTCTTCTCCAGTTCCTTATAAATCTTTTCTTCAAAGAATATCTTTTCCAGAGAAGTATAGTGCCATTTATCTTCCAGTTCACCTAGCTTTATCTGCAGCTCTCTTTGCAACAGATTCCTGGTGTTATCAGCAGAAGTCTTGAGCAGGTCATGCACCGTCACAAAGTGTGGGCGCTGGTCAATAATTACACAGGCATTTGGAGAAATACTAATCTCACAGTCAGTAAAAGCATACAGCGCATCTATTGTAATATCCGGTGAAATACCCTGCGCAAGTTCTATTAGTATCTCTACATTCTTCGCAGTAGCATCGGTTACCTTTTTTATCTTCAGCTTACCCTGGTCATTAGCTTTTACAATAGACTCCATCAGGGATGAAGTAGTAACGCCATAAGGTACATTCCTGATAACCAATGTTTTCTTATCTAATTCCTCTATTAGAGCACGCACGCGTATTTTACCACCACGTTTACCTTCATTATAGCTGCTGACATCCATCTGTCCGCCAGTAAGAAAATCGGGGTACAACTCATACTTCCTGCCTTTCAGGTATTTGATGGAGGCATCGCACAGTTCAATAAAGTTGTGCGGTAATATCTTGGTAGATAACCCCACTGCAATACCATCTGCGCCCTGCGCCAGCAGCAATGGGAACTTCATTGGCAGGGTTACCGGCTCCTCTTTGCGACCATCATAGCTCAACTGCCATTCGGTTGTCTTAGCGTTAAAAGCTACATCCAGCGCAAACTTGGATAAGCGTGCTTCTATATAACGGGCTGCTGCTGCATCATCACCGGTGCGCACATCTCCCCAGTTACCCTGGGTTTCTATCAAGTAAGTCTTTTTGCCCCATATTCACCAGTGCATCACCAATAGAAGCATCACCATGGGGGTGAAATTGCATGCTTTGTCCAATGATGTTAGCCACCTTATTAAAGCGACCATCATCCATCTCCTTCATAGCATGCAATATGCGGCGCTGTACAGGCTTTAGCCCATCTTCTACAGCAGGCACCGCACGCTCCAGTATTACATAAGATGCATAATCCAAAAACCAATTTCTATACTGCCCCTGTACGCCTTTATCGTTTTCAGGATTCAGGATCTTTTCAAAATCTTTTGCCATGTTGTATGTAAAAAGTACTATTTATAAATTAATGTTTAAGTATAAAGAGCAATACATTTTATACTTCGGTTGCATATAGCTCCGATTGTTTATAGCCGGCTAAAGCAAGTGTGATGTCTTTCCAACCTTTGCTCCACTCTCCCTGCATCACAATCTTTTGTTGCTCTATCAGCTTTTTTATTCGCCAAACGAGAAATACATCTCCAGTTTGTATTCTGGTTTTAGTATAAAAAGAGTGTAAGAGTTTGCTCATCTTTTGCGGATCAGCATTTAGAAGGTTTAATAGTGCAGCATCATAATAATCCTCACTCCTGCTTACTATTTTCTTTCCACCTTCCAGTGTTCTTACGATTGCATTTTCAGCACACAGTTTCTTCCATTCATCCGGGTCTGTTTCAAATTCACTGGAGCTTATAAGCCTTGCTAACTTCTTTGCTTTTAAAAACTCCTTGGGCTGTATTTCAAATAAGTTATTAGGATAAAAAAGCTGCCCTTTTTCGTTGATGAAAGGAAGATTATTCAGGTATAGAACATATACTTTTCCCTGGTAGTCTTTAAGCTGACCCATCAGCCAATAATAACCGCATACATCATGAGCATTTTGCCCCATCCATATCCAGCATACTTCCTTTTCATCCTTCAATCTTTGGGTTAAATGATGTACAGTAAGCTTATCGTCTACTATGTTTGAAGCATCTGTATAAGGCGAGTATTCCAACACCTCTTTCCACCACTCTCTGCGCTGCTGATAGCCTTTTGTTTCGTAAATATCAGCAATTGGACCTACGGCAAATTCATCTTTTATCTGCCATACGTCACCACTTAATTTTTCGTCCAGCTCAATAGCCTTCTGCAAAACGGCAATATCCGATTCCTGAAAAACAATGTGCAGCATGTAAATATCTAATCTTTTTCTATCAATAATTCTATCCCTTCTTCCTGACAGGGAATGATAAAATCACTGTCGTGACTTGCCAAATTGGTTATGTTGTGCATCTTGCAAGTTGCAAGAATAATGGCATCATTGGGTAAAAGGTTATATTTGGACATCAACTGGGGAACAGTATTATAAATCCTTGAATCAGTCTCTAAGTATTCAAACAAGAAAAGCAAATAATAATCGTTCCCACTCTCCATTATTTCTTTTATCCTTTTAGAAGATTGCAACGATAGTGGAGAAGCAGTGGCATTAATTTTTAGAAAATTGAATAAAAACTCACTAATGATTGTTTCATTAATATAAAGTTCAATAGAATCTTCATTTAGTAATGAATCCAATAATCCCGTTTTTTTCTTCTTAATATATTCAATCAATACAGAACTATCTACCATTACCCTATTGGTCATATACATCGTATTTATTAGTATCTGCATCAGGATACCTGGCAGTCCCCTTAAAACGCTGGAGAATTTTCAAACGTTCTTTTGCTGGTAGCTTTGCCCAATCCTCAGGCTTTGGTTCTGTTGTAACATCCTCTACAATCCTTACTCTTAAATTCTTGCCTTCCATATCTGCCGGTAATTCTATTATAATCTTACCATCCTCCACTTTTCTTATAAATTCAAGTGTTTCCATATAAATTCCATTTACCCCAAATTTACAAAATCCCTCCTACTCACTTGCTACATCTTCCACCAAATCCAATTCCACCTTCAGATTGTTAATGATAAACTCCTGCCGTTCCATTGTGTTTTTACCCATAAAGTATTCCAGCAACTGCTGAATATGGTCACCTTGCTCTACAATTACTGGCTGCACCCGCATATCGTCGCCAATAAACCTTCCAAACTCTTCCGGCGATATTTCACCTAATCCTTTAAAGCGTGTGATCTCTGGTTTATTGCCAAGTTTTTTAATAGCAGCCTGCTTCTCCTGCTCGTCATAGCAATAAATAGTTTGCTGCTTATTACGTACACGAAACAGCGGCGTTTCCAAAATATACACATGCTGCTGCTTAACAAGGTCAGGGAAGAACTGCAGAAAGAAAGTCATCAGCAACAACCGGATGTGCATACCATCCACATCAGCATCAGTAGCAATCACTATATTGTTATAGCGCAAGTCTTCCAGCCCTTCTTCAATATTCAGTGCATGTTGCAGCAGGTTAAATTCTTCATTTTCATATACCACTTTTTTAGTTAACCCAAAGCAGTTCAGCGGCTTACCACGAAGGCTAAAAACAGCTTGTGTTTCTACATTGCGGCTCTTGGTAATGCTTCCGCTGGCACTATCACCCTCGGTTATAAAAATGGTAGTTTTATTAATTAGTGTATTGAACTCGGCTTTGTTTTTTGCCGGCGGCTCATCATTATAGTGTGCTCGGCAATCGCGTAGTTTTTTATTGTGCAGGTTGGCTTTTTTAGCACGTTCATTAGCCAGTTTTTTTATGCCTGCCAGTTCTTTTCTTTCACGCTCGCTTTGCTCAATTTTCTTCTTAATCGCATCAGCAGTTTGCTGCGTTACTGTGCAGGTAATTGTCCAGTTCTTTAGAGAAAAAATCCACTATAAAATTGCTTCATGGTCGGTCCGCCTTCATATGTAGTAAGCGAACCCAAGTTTTGTCTTGGTCTGGCTTTCAAACACCGGTTCCTGCACCCTTACCGCAATAGCTGCTGCAATACTCTGGCGTACATCTGCTGCATCATAATCTTTCTTAAAAAAATCGCGGATCGTTTTTACAAAAGCTTCGCTGAAAGCCTGCTGGTGCGTACCGCCTTGTGTGGTATATTGACCATTTACAAACGAGAAAATATCTTCACCATAATCATTATTATGTGTAATAGCTACTTCTATATCTTCTCCCTTTAGATGAATGATCGGGTAGCGTATTTCATCTTCATTAGTCTTGCGCTTCAGCAAGTCGAGCAGGCCATTTCTGCTCACATACCTTTTACCGTTGAAAGTGATCGTCAATCCTGCATTCAGATAGCAATAATTCCATAACAGGTTATCTAAATACTCATGTATAAAATGATAGTTTTTAAATACGCTATCATCCGGGATAAAGGTAACAAAAGTGCCGTTCAGACTCTTCGTGTTGCTTTCTCGCGGTGTTCTTTTATCAGAATGCCTTTATCAAATTCTGCCACTTTTGTCCTGCCCTTCCCGGTAGCTTTCTACTTTAAAGTATTCACTCAGCGCATTTACAGCCTTTGTACCCACGCCATTTAACCCCACACTTTTCTGAAATGCTTTGCTGTCATACTTGGCGCCGGTATTTATTTTGCTTACTACATCTACTACTTTTCCCAGCGGAATACCGCGGCCATAGTCGCGCACGGTTACGGTTTTATCTTCAATGGTTATTTCTATCTGTTTGCCGTAACCCATCATGTGCTCATCAATACAGTTGTCAACTACTTCTTTAATCAGCACATAAATACCATCATCCGGTGCTGAGCCATCGCCTAATTTTCCTATATACATGCCTGGGCGCAGCCGTATATGCTCACGCCAGTCCAGACTTTTGATACTATCTTCGGTATAGTCTAAAACTTGTTTTACTTCAGCCATAATATATCTTCAAATACTAACAAAATTAGCAAATTTTCTTGATTATTCTAAAACAAAACTAAGTGTTGGCATTTAAAAAAGTCTTAAGAACCTTAAAGTCCTTTATGCAGCTTAGTTTTGGCGTATTGTAAATAAACTGTTAATGTATAAACCTTCATACACCAGCATTATGTAATGCGCATCTTACTATCATCTTTACACTAAAATAATTATTTATGAACCAGTACAGAAAGGACAGGAAAGTAACCAGGATCATTTAAAGTATTGACACTTATCCTCTTAGCAGCATTTATATCTGTAAAATCAATAGCACAGCAAATAGCAGTTATACCACCGCAAAAAACTATTTCGGTTAACGGAAGCGCTCAAAAAGAAGTTACGCCTGATCAAATATATGTTCAGGTTTCCTTACGGGAATACGACAAAAAAGGAGACGGGAAAGTAGATATTGAAACCATTAAAAACAATTTCCTGGCTGCTTGTAAGAGCATTGGTTTAAATGACACAGATGTAGTAGTACAAAGTTACCAGGGATGGGATGGCAACTATTGGTGGTACAAGAAAAAGAAGAAAGAAAACCCTGATATGAAAGCAGGTATTACCTATTGGGTTAAAGTAAACAGTACCGGAAAAATGGATGAACTGGTAAGTAAAATGGATGATGAAGCTACACAAAGCTTTGGCATTGCAAAAACAGACTACAGCAAAATGGACGATTTGAGAAAGCAATTGAAAGTAGAGGCTATAAAGGCAGCTAAAGAAAAGGCAACTTATTTGGCAGGTGCTATTAATGAGCAGGTTGGGGCAGCTATCACTATCAATGAACCAAATGAGGTAGATAATTATCCACGCCCCATGTATAGCAATATGGCAATGAAAGCTGCTAATGCAGAAGATAATGCAGCACCTCCAATGAATGTAGATTTTAAAAAGATGAAAATACAATTTGATGTAAATGTTGTATTTGCTTTGAAATAAAATTGAACGCAGTAATAGGATGTAAAAAGATGGCTGGCAGAAATGCATCGCAGTCATCTTTTTGCTTTCAGGCATTTCTTAATTGAAAATAATATTGTGGCGTTGATGACCTAAGCTTGCCTGTGCTGTAAATTTACCTCTTCCTGTGGCATTCAAGACAACATTATATTAACTATTCGGGGTTCAAGATCTTTATTTTAGATGTTATTCTATAATAATATCATAATATCATACCCCAGTTGGCAGATTTTTTAAATATTGAAGGTAACCTGCTAAACTTCATTACTTTACTTTACAACTATTTCATCTCTCTATATTAATATTCATTGCCCCAGCTTAAGAACTGAAAAGACATAAGATATATGGCTAAGGTACGGCTCAGATATGGAAGGGGTAAAGCTTTAGTATGGCTTGCAAATTACATCTTATGCTGGATGTTATTATCACCCATAATGGTATAAAACCTTGGCATGGTGCTACAAAAGAAAGCTGGTTTGAACACATTACTATCACTGCCGGTATGCCATAATGGTTGGAACCCGTTGATGATGAAATGTATTCTAAATTATAAAGTAAATCAAATCCATCTACAGCAGCAAACCTGTGTCGCATATTGCCATACAAGAAAATCTAAAATGCTATTCATCTGAATTCTATTTAGCTAGAGCAGCGTACCTGTTAGTATCAGTGCTTGTCTTTTTAGCCCTTAGCGGGCATTTTTGATTACAAACCATTAAACGGCGGCAAGAATTTAAGAATTCTGCGTAATTTGATTTTCTTAACTTTACCAAATGCAAAACAAGAATGTGCGTTTGGTTTCTGAATTCAATAATGCACTAAAGCTAAAGGGGTTCAATGTATTCGAAATAGAAGGTGATAGTAAAGCAACTCGTTTTTATAGCAGGAAGGACTTTTACAAGATCTGCCTGACGACAGGGAAGAGCCTCATTCACTATGCCGACCGGAGTTTTGATACAGAGGACACTGTTTTGTTTTTTGGCAACCCCCACATTCCTTATTCATGGGAAACTCTCTCGACTACTTATACAGGCTACACCTGCCTGTTTTCTGAAGACTTTTTAAAGTTATCTGACCGCTCCGAAAGCCTGCAACAATCACCCCTTTTTAAGATTGGCGGTACCCCTATTTTAAATATAACAGAAAAGCAACGAGAGTTTTTAAGTACCATTTTCCAGAAGATGATTGATGAACAACAGACCGATTATGCCTATAAAGATGACCTGATTCGCAACTACATCAATCTGATCATCCACGAGGCATTGAAACTGCAACCTTCGGAAAACTATGACCAACATAAAAATGCTTCTTCCCGCATTACTTCCGTATTCCTTGAGCTCTTGGAAAGGCAGTTTCCAATTGAAAGTACTGACCATCCGCTTCAATTAAAAACAGCGCAGGATTATGCGAGAAATTTGTCGGTACATGTCAATCACCTGAACCGTGCTGTAAAGGAAGTGACCGGCAAACCTACCACTACCCATATTGCAGAACGCATTATTTGTGAAGCAAAAGCCCTTTTGCAGCATACGGACTGGAACATTGCTGACGTTGCTTATGCTTTAGGTTTTGAATACCCTACCTATTTTAACAACTACTTCAAGCGAATGACCGGCACGAATCCGAAGTCCTTGCGGACAGTGGAAGTTTGAATTTCTTAATGATCGGTTTGATAATCATTAGCAGCAGGAGTAATTGCTACAATACCTTTGGGGTATGTTATCAAATTCATTGACAATGGATAAGTCAGAAAACCAAAATGTCTCTAATCAGAACGATAGAGACATTTTACATAGGATGAAAGCCGGGGAACCCATACATATTGAATGACGCGCAATATTTTAAAGTACAAGAGATCGTTGACCGTACCATATCATTGTCTGTCCAACTTAATACTTCCATAAGCATTGACCAGATACGGGAACGATTGAGTGAAATAATCGGTACCCAACTGGATGAGAGCACTACTGTATTTGTCCCTTTCTACACCAATTTTGGCCGGTTTATCCAAATAGGCAAAAATGTATTTATAAACCATGCCTGTTCATTCCTGGATATGGGTGGAATTACCATAGAAGACGAGGTATTAATAGGACCGAAGGTTAACCTTATTACCGAAAATCATCCTTTAGACCCTGCCGAAAGGAGAGCGCTTATTACAAAGCCAATTTTGATAAAACGCAAAGCATGGATTGGTGCGGCAGCTACGATACTGCCAGGTGTGACCGTTGGCGAAAACTCGGTTGTTGCAGCAGGCGCAGTAGTAACGAAGGACGTCCCTGATAATACAATTGTAGGTGGTGTTCCGGCAAAGGTTCTCAAAAACTTAGATGTCTGAATTTTCCTGAAATAATGGAGTTACTTCAATAAAACATAAATACAGTTAGTTATGAGAACACAGAGGATAAAAATATTAATCACAGCAGCTATTGCTTTTTTGGGTTTGCTTACAATTGTCTGTAAAGAGCAGAATTCAGAATTACATGAGCGGAATATAAATTGTTATAATTAATTCTAAAACAATTAAAAGTAGTTACTATGGAAATCACAAGAATTGGGTCACAACCATCTGCTAAAGGACCCGAAGATTGGTTTACCGGCAGCGTACGCATAGATCCCTTATTTGGGGCAAATGATGCAAGACGTGCAGCAGCAGCAAGTGTTACATTTGAACCAGGTGCGAGAACTGCCTGGCATACTCATCCATTAGGTCAAACATTGATTGTAACAGCAGGTCGTGGCTGGGCACAGCGCGAAGGTGGACCCATTGAAGAAATCTATCCAGGCGATGTGGTTTGGTTTGAGCCAAACGAAAAACACTGGCATGGCGCTACCGCAACCACAGGCATGACGCATATTGCTATCCAGGAAAACCTAAATGGTAAAGTGGTGGACTGGATGGAAAAAGTATCAGCGGAACAATATAATAGTTCTAAGTAAAGCATTCAATGTTACATCCTATTGTAAGGATGATGGTGAATCTATTTCAAACCAGGAATAATTATCCTTGCAAAAATACAATCAGGCATGAGTGCTTTCAATATCTCTGGCACTGTTATAGTGAAAATAGAGCTTACCAATAATTTGTTATTGCCAATTAATTTTAATTAAAGACAATAAACAGAAGTAGATTGTTAACCTATTACTTAATCTATATTATTCTTTTGGCTACACTATTTAAAATTTGCTACAATGGAAATGAAAAACATCAAAGCTTTCGGAACGGAAGCAGCCGCAGCACCTTTAAATCAATTAAACATTAACCGCAGAAAGACAACACCGCATGACGTAGAGATTGACATATTGTATTGTGGCGTTTGTCATTCCGATCTTCACACAGCAAGAAATGAATGGCACGGTACCATTTACCCATGCGTGCCTGGTCATGAAATAGTAGGCAGAATTGTAAGCGTTGGTGATCATGTTACTAAATTTAAAGCAGGCGATCTGGCTGCTGTAGGCTGTATGGTAGATTCCTGCCGTGAATGTGAATACTGTAAAGAAGGTTTAGAACAATATTGCGAAAAAGGCAATATCCAAACATATAATTCACCCGATAAGTACCTGGGCACACAAACGTATGGCGGGTATTCAGAAAACATTGTTGTAGATGAAAGCTTTGTTTTACGCGTACCTGAAAACCTTGATCTTGCAGCTACTGCCCCATTGTTGTGTGCAGGCATCACTACCTATTCACCGCTGAAGCATTGGAATGTAGGTCAGGGCAAAAAAGTAGGTGTTGTAGGTCTTGGAGGTTTGGGACACATGGCGGTTAAGATTGCTAAGGCTATGGGTGCAGAAGTTATTGTATTCACCACTTCACCTTCAAAGGTTGAAGATGCCAAACGCCTGGGCGCTGATGATGTAGTGCTGTCAAAAGATGAAGAGCAAATGCAACGGTATGCAGGCAAGCTCCATTTTGTTTTGGATGCAGTTTCTGCCCAGCACGACATCAATGCTTACTTAAACCAGTTAAGGGTAGATGGTGCATTGGCTTTGGTAGGCGCACCGGAACATCCGCTTCCTGTAGCCGCATTCAGCCTCATTCCTTACCGCAGAAGCTTCGCCGGTTCAATATTGGAGGCATTGCTGAAACACAGGAAATGCTTGATTTCTGCGGCAAACACAGCATCGTATCAGATATAGAGATGATCAACATTCAGCAAATCAATGAAGCGTATGAACGCTTATTAAAGGGTGATGTAAAGTATCGCTTTGTGATTGACATGGCTTCTTTGAAAAATTAAGCATGGCAAGAATATTTATCACCGGCTCGGCGGATGGACTTGGACAATTGGCTGCAAAGGCACTGAGCCATCTTGGGCATCAGGTTGTGCTTCATGCACGCAACGCAGAGCGGGGAAAGCAGGCATTAAATAAAGTACCTGGCGCAACAGATGTACTAATAGCAGACCTTTCCAGTATTGCGGAGACAAAAGCATTAGCTTCAAAAGCCAACGCTTTGGGAGCGTTCGATGCGGTTATTCACAATGCCGGTGTTTATCGGGTATCAAAGAATAGTGTTGGTGCGGAGGGTCTACCGGTATTATTTGCTGTAAATAGTCTTGCACCTTATATCCTGACCTGTTTGATGCATAAGCCTGAACGGCTCATCTACCTAAGTTCGGATATGCACCTTCAGGGTAATCCGGACCTGGACAATCTACCCGTCGGCACTCACGACAGGAGCAGTCATTTAACCTATTCTGATACGAAGCTGCATGATGTAATCCTGTCTATGGCTGTAGCCCGTAAATGGACAGATGTATGTGCTAATGCAGTTGATCCCGGCTGGGTGCCAACAAAGATGGGTGGTGCGGGTGCGCCCGATAGCCTTGAAAAAGGCTTTCAAACGCAAGTATGGCTTGCCGCGAGCAATGATCCTGAAGCCACGGTAAGCGGTCGCTATTTCCACCATAAAAGACAAGACCATTATCTGCCAGCGGCTAAGGATATAACTGTACAGGAGAAGTTCCTCTTCCGGTGTAAACAGATTACAGGAGTAGGTTTAGATGTTGGGCTAGTGTAAGAGTATTGATATTCAGGAAAACCTAAACGGCAAAGTCATTGAGTGGATGGAAAAGTAACGGACGAACAGTACGGTAAATCCAAATAAACCGTTTACTACTATAAGCCTGTGACCTCATGTGAAGGATAAAGCTCTCAATAAAGGAATGCTTTATCCTTTTATAACCGGTAAGCATCTTTCAAAAAAGCTTTAACTGACTGCGGCTTTCTTCCCAGTATGGTTTCCAAATCAGTAGAAGGAAAGTCAAATTCCCATTGTGCAATAGCTATACAAAAAGTGGCTGCTCCTTGTATAGCTTCACCCGGCGCGCCATAGCTTTTAAGCTGCTGGGTAAATACGTCCGCTGATGGAGAAACGTACTGGATGGTTTTGCCCGACAACTTACTTAAAATACCCGCAATATCACCGAATGTATATGCTTTATCACCCCATTTCATACACCTTATTTTCGTGGACTTCCGTAGTGAGCAAGATTGCACCTGCTAAAGCTAAATCACTGCGGCTTGCATAAGACGACTTGCCACCACCGGCAGGTAAAAAGATCGTACCGGTTTCAATGACCTTGTCACCCATGAACATCGGCAGTAAATCTGTGTACAAGCCATTCTTCAAAATTGTGTAGGTAGGTCCTGGCTGCCTTTCTTCTTAAAGCATACTAAAGCCATACTAAAGCCGTAGCAAAGCCATGGTAAAGCCATAGATAGTTCATGGATAAGCGGTGCTAAAGCACGCTCTAAGCCTATGCAAATCCATTCAAACCCAAAACAAACCTGACCGCTAAGCAAAATCGTACATCACATCCCAACCCTTAATTTGCTTCATATACCTGAGTTAAACTGAACTTATACTGAACTTATACCGAGATCTCCTCCTGATCTCCTCCGTATTTATGCCTAAGTAACTCCATGTTTACCCTATACCTATCCTATTCCCCTTTTATAAGCCAAGGCTTCTCTGGTATTTGCATGCTTGTTTGAATGAGGAATAAGATTATTACCATCTGTTTGGTTTATTTACAAAACAAGGAGTTTGAAACTCTTAACTTTTGGTTTTCTAATCATAACTGACACAGATAATAGCTATTTCGTCCATTTATCTGGTTGTCCGGGTCTTTGTCCATACTTAAGGATGCATTTGTCTACTGATGGATTTTGGTAGTATCTCCGAAAACACCGAATTTAATACTTTGAAATAAACCAATAACACTGCTTTCGATTCTAAATCAAAAACAGACTTTAAGCAGTAATAAGAATTATAATGTAATATTTCTTTTAAGAAATGAAAGTCATCTGCTCTAGTACAACTCTTTTAAGTTCTGTCCAATTATCTCTAAAAATCCCCCATATGAAAAAAACTAAAGTGCTTATCTTGGAAGATCAGGCTGCCGAGGCTTTCTATTTAAAAGATACACTCATTCAGTTAGGCTATGAGGTATCTGCAGTAGCCAGTTGTTTATCGGAAGGGCTTCAATATTTTTCTGCGTATCAGCCTGATATAAGCTTAGTAGATGTCTATTTTGATGGCAAGCCAGATGGTATTATGTTTGGTATGGAAATGAGTACCAAACAGGAAGCTAAAAGACCATTTCTCTTTTTAACTGGTGCTACAGATATTTCCACTTTCAAGCTGGCAAAAGCTTCATGTCCTTATAATTACTTGATCAAGCCTTTCAACAAACCAGAGCTCCAATATGCTATTGAATTAGCCATTGAAAGATACCAGGCAGAAGTAAGCCCCTCCCCAGCGGCCGGTGTATCAACTTCTTTGGAATCCGTTTTTGTAAAGAGGGGTAATACGTTAGTTAGCATTCAATATAACGACATTAAGTATATTGAAGTAGAGGGAAAATATAGTAAGATAGTCTGTTACAATCAAAAATTTGTTGTACAACAACCGCTTGGTGAGTTATATACAGGATTGCCGGCCAAACAATTTTTCAGAATACACCGAAGATATGTCATCAACATCAAGGAAATAATGAAAATTGATACCCAAACGCATGAAATCTTTTTCAAGGATGGGAACACTTTGTTTTTTAGCCGACGATACCTGGACGAGTTTCTTACAATTTTTAAATTGATTAAATAAAGAAACCAAAAAATTAGTACTATAAAATATTCAACAGATCGGCATATAAATGCTGACAGTTAACTACATGTCCTGTTAATTAATGTTTTGGACTACTGTTTCAAAATTATCGACATCTTCTAAATTCAGCTTTTTACGTAAGCGATAACGTAATTTATGGATGGAGTCAATAGATATGCCAAGCATAGTAGCCATTTCTCTTGAGGAGAAGTTCAATTTTGTTAGGTAAAAAAAGCGGACTTCTGCTGGTGAAAGCTCCGGATATGTTATTTTCAAGCGATAAGAAAATCCAGGGTATACCTGCTCAAACAAAATCCTGAACTGCTGCCAATCATTATCTGTTAAAATAGTACTAGCCATCAGCTTTTCCCGGTTCGAAGTTAGTGTCATCAATTCCGGTGTGTGTAAGGTTATCTTTTTAAAATCTACTAATTCAGACTCAAGTTGTTCAATAATGATGGTCTTCTCTTTGATAGTTTCAATATAAATTTTTAGCAGTTCTTGCGCGTGTTTTAATCCATCTTCAGCTCTTAATTTTTCAGAGAGCAAAATTTGGTTGTCTTTCTCTGCTAGCTGTACCTGTCTTTTTCTGTGCAACCATTTATTTCTGTATATCAATCCCGTAAATACAGTAAGGGCAAGCATAGTTGCTATAATGAAGTAAAAACGCCATTGTGCCAGATCTTTCTGGCTTTTTAGCAATCTTAATTCGTTGGTATAGGAGATAGCTTCTGTTTTTTCAATAGCCCTGTTCAGGATTTTACTGTCTAATCTGCTGGTAAGTTCTTGCTCTATCTCTGAAAGTGAATCCGTTAACATTAAAGCTCTTAGAAAATCTCCTTTTGCTTTTGAATGATCAACTAGAACCTGCAGTAATCGTCTGCGATAATCCAAACATTCTGTACTATCCGTTATAAAGCGGTCAGCAAGTTTTTTACCGGAATATACATAATATAATGCACTATCTAATTCATTCTTCCTTATCAAAATCGTTGCAATGGATAAAGCTGTTTTTGCACCATCCTCAGGAGCTCTTGAAGTAGTATGCCCGTTTATGGCATAATTGATCCGATGATAATAAAGGGCTAAATCGTCTTTTTGTTGGTTGAATAATACATTACCTAAATTACCTGCACTAATGCCTATCCAGGTAGTATCGAGGGTTTGCTTTGCTCTGGTCATGGTATTTTTGAAATACCGTATTGCTATATCTGGCTCATTTTGTTGTGCATAGATCAATCCTATAGCATTCAAAGTATTTATTTCTTCACGGGGAAGGTAAAAATTGTAGGTAGTTGCTTGCAAAAATTTCTGAAGTGCTTTATCGTATTCAGCAAACCGGTAAAAGTATAAGCCTAAAGTGTACAAATAACTAGCTGCATTGGGAACCCGCTGGTACCCGATTTTTTTAAAAGCTTCATCTGCCTCAAGCAGGTGCTCAAATGCTAATCCATATCTGTTGGCCCTGAAGTAAACCTGTCCAATAAAATTGTTGCAGGAGGCAGCTATATCCGGATGTCCATTTTCTGTTGCCCAGGAGGCTGTTTCATTAAGTATGTTCACCGCTTGCTGATATCCTTCCGGAAAATGCTGCTCATAATGCTCCGAAAAGAGTATTCTCCAGCATTTTTTAAAGTACTGGGCATAGGCCTTAAGTTGATGATCGTTAATCCTGTCAGCTCGGTTTATTACTTCATCTAAAAAGCGGTGAACCGTTATTGAATCCCGGTCAGAGATTAATTCCTGTGTACAATAGCTCCAAAAAAGCTGCATACGTTTTCCTGGTGAAGCTTCTATGATGGCTTGCGTTTGTGCTTTTGGACTCATTGCCCATAAAGTAAAGAGGATACTAAGCAGATATTGGATAACCCACTTCATTGCAAAAGCATAAGATTTGGTAATGCAAGTTGGCCTTAGAATAAACAGGTAAATTTTGTACACTAAAGTAAACCTTTTTCAATAATATGCCTTTAGTATAGATTGATCCTTCAATTCATTGGTTTTGTGACCGATAATTAGGTTTAATCTGAAAAGCATTTAGGGGTTACTGCTCTTGGTATTTATTTAAGGAATAGGAGGTGTTTTTTAGTTATAAGTAACGGATATTAAATGCAAAAGCTAGGTTGATTATTTGTAATTCGCATATTCATCAATACATTTACCCCATATCAGCGGCTGAAAAGCAATTTTCTAAGCTTGCTTCTTTCTTTTTCTATACTTGTTCCGTTTAAAACAACCGGCCCAAATAGAAAACCAAATCTCAGGGTATAAGGTACCCTTAATAGCGAAAAAGCTTAGGATTTTAAACCTGGTTTATATCTATTAAAAATCCTTGTATTTAAGGAATCAATTTCCAAAAGCATAACCAAAATATGTTAAGAGCAAGGTGGGTGGGTTGCTACAAAAGGTACTTACTATATGAAAGACTGCTTGGTAGGATACAATTCCTCTTACTTTTTTTTTAATAGGTTATAAGTTGCAGGCGCAGCAAGTGCTTATAACCAATGAAGTTGATGCTGCGCTTCGTAAGCATTGTAGTATCTGCGTCTCTCATTTTCCTGCTGAAGAAAACTCATTACTGTTTAATCCTACAGACAATCCGGCACTTCCATATTTTCATAACAGTCATACCCTGTTAAAAGCAGGGCGATTGGAAGAGGCTGACCTGTTTGCACAATTAATTCTGGTTACAATAAGAAAAGATACCCTAAACAAACCTCTGTACAGAGATGCGGTTTTTTTACGGGCAAAGATTGCTCATCTTAAAAACGACAAATCTACAGCCATTGTTCAATATAAACATTTCTTAGTGCTCCATCCTGCCGATTCAGTGCTGGCTGCTGATGCCTGTTTATCAATAGCCCAATTGTATATCAACACACAAAATTGGCTACTTGCAAAAACGTATTTAACTAACTGGAATCGTTACTATCTACGGTTTACAGGTATCAGGACTCAAAATAGCCTATACGACAGCCTTGCATATCTTTTCAGGAAACAGAAAATAATTACCTATCCTGACTCTGCTATTCGGATGGGAATCAATTTTTTTACTGATCGGAAAGATACAAGTCGTCTGATTCTTTTCTACTTCCGTATTGCTGACTGGTATGTACCCCAATCGGTTGAAAAAGCGCTCTCATATGCAGACAGAGGATTGGCGTTGGCTACTTACTCCAAAAATTTAGAACAACAAAAAGAAGGCTACCTCAAGATATCCTTACTTGAAGAACAGAGAGGTCAGTATAAAGCAGCACTGCAATACCGGAAACTATATGAAAAGATACTGGAGCAAATCCGTATTAGAAGGGAGAGTATGGAGAAGGAGAAGCAAGGTCAATACTCCGATACTGAATCACAGAGGAAACCACATCTCAAATTGAAAAGTCCTTTGGTTTTGATTTCTATTTTGTTAGCTTTCTTATTTATATATTTTATTCTGGTTAGTATAAAAGCTGTAAAAAATAGCCATTCCGTAAGTCAGTTACGCAATGAGGTGGAGCGATTGGAAGAGCTTAACAACTCGAAAGATGAACTATTTTCCATTATATCGCACGATCTTCGTTCCGCTGTCCACACTTTGCAAATCAATATAGCCCGGTTAAAAACATTATTGTCCCAATTTATGACCAGCACTGCTATTGAAGTAACCGGGCATACCGAGCGGTTAATCAGTACGCTGCAATCATTATTAAACAATTTGCTTTATTGGGCAATGAGTCAAATTGGTCAAACTACCTATCATCCTGAAACCATAGCCTTACAACCGCTTATTAATGGAATCTGTTATGACTTACAGCCTTTAGCGGATGCAAAGCACATTTCTTTATTCTATACACTTAACGAGCCTTTTTTTTGTACTGGCGATGTTAATTCTATAAAAATCATTTTCCGAAACTTAATTGATAACGCCATTAAATACACACCTGATAATGGTTCGGTTAGTGTTTCTGCCAGGCAGGAAGCTGTTTTTTGCCTTATTACCATACAAGACACAGGGATTGGTATGAGCCCTAATATCCTTCAAACATTATTTACAAGTGATAGCCGGAGGATTCAACAGGATGCATCAGGAAAGCGCAGCACTGGTATTGGTCTTTGGTTAGCTAAAAACCTCACAGAGCGAAACGGGGGTATTTTAACGGTTGATAGTGAAGAAGGGATTGGTACTCGTATCACTGTAAGCTTACCCGTAAATGGTTAAATAAAATAGAACTATCCAAATTGACTACTCAATATTCCATGTTTACAATAAAATTTATTGTCCACCCAGTTCCATTATAATAGTTTCATATGGTTCTTTGCTTACCTGGGTACTACCAATAAATGGGTGGTCCAACATATACATCAGGAATAAGCTCATACCCATCATGGCCCAGAGAAAAGTTAGAAAAATTTTCTTGAGCAGTTCTGAATCCACATACAGAAAATAGGAAAAGAGAACAATCATTATACTACTGATAATTAAGATCATCCACACCAACTGTGGTACATAGGAATGAATATGGCTGAGTCGTTCCCTTCGGAGGACGGTAATTTCACTGAGCTTATTATCCAACAAGTTCAACACATTCTCTTCAGCTTTATTGCTAAGCTGCACCTGAAAAAGGAGTTGCCGCAGGCTGGGTATGGCAGCCTGTCGCAAGTGTTCTTTATCCTCTGGTATTCCCCATTCTTCCTTCACTACTTTCAGGCAATAATCTTTTACAGAAGCTTCTATTGGATTCCGTAAGCTATCAGGAAGTGCATTACTGTGAATTATAACCGTGTTAAGGTCATCAGCTTCTTTTTCAATGGTACGGTTCAGGTCTTCATAGTTTTCCCACACAGCTACAATAACAAAAGCAACCAGTAAAGAGTAAATAAGGCTTATTACGCCAAAAATGATCCCCGCCACTTCATTATTGTGAGAAATGTTTTTTTTCTTACACCAGTGGTCAAAAAAGTAAAGCCCGGCATGGGATACAATCACTAGTAACATTATAAGTACAGCACCCCATAAACCTGCTGGTATGTATAATTGAAAATACATTAAATAAAACTTATCATAATTAAAATCAACTATCTTAAATTGGTTAATTGAATATGTTACATCTACATCAATAATAAACCTGATTCGTATATTGTAAATCCTTGAATTCCCCTTCATAATCTTAGGCACGGTCGAGCTATACCTAACTTATACCTAAGTTATACTTAAGTTATACCTAAGTTATACCTAATCTCCCCGCCATCTGCTCCCTATTAACTCCTCATCAACCCCTTATGTACTCCCATTCTGACTTATTCAGTTCACACACTCACACAATCAACACCTCGTAATTTGTACATTCAACACCGTACATGATTACGGTTTTCCCGGATAACCCAAAGCCTGTCTGGCTGCATAAGCAGCATCATAAATAGAAGTGAAACATTTTAAAAATGAACTGGTACCACTTCTTAAATCCCACAACAGAATCATAGACACAACGGAAACATCATATTCCGGATCAGAACCTATTAAGGGTAAATAGCCAATCCTTAACCCATTATGATCATACCTCAAATTCTTAGTAAAAGTGCAGCCCAGTGCATAACTGCTATCGCCAGGTGAAATATCTTAACCTTTACATCCTACCAATATATTCTTTTACACCTTCCTGAATTGTTTTATCCAATGTTGTACTTTGTTCACGTCCAGTCAGAATTTCTGACCAGGGTGGCTTTACCCGTTCCGGAAATCTGGGTTGAAAGCGAAAATCGCAGCTAACCCGTGTGAATGTAGTTTCATTCTTTACGGTGCCATGGGCTAAGTAACCACCATCCCACAGAATAGCCTGTCCATATTTTAAATTTATTGGCTGATAATCTTTTAAACCATAATCCGTTTCGCACCAAATTGTGTTGGTATCAAATACCTCTGTGAAAGGCAGGTAGCAATTGATCTGCTGTACCCTCCCGGTTACATCAACATCACGGTGATAATTTGAAACACTGCCTGTTCCAGCCAGGTGCACCCGCATTTTTGGATGTGCCGAATAGGATATATGTCCGCCATAATGAGGCGATAACACATCGATCGTCCATTGGTGATAAACTTTGTAAAAAAAAGCATCATCTTTCAAATCCTGCATTTTGGTCCTGAGTACCAGGTTATCCTCATACGTTAACTCCGCTTTGTTCAGGCGCTGCTGCCGGTAAATATGAAGTTCATGTAATACTGGTGCTTTAAATAAAGCTGCAAGCACTTTTTGAAACGGATATTTACACGTATCGTATTCTATAATTATTGCATTCTTTAGCATAACACTTAATACTGTATAGAAGAATCTGATTGTAAAACATTGCCACCAGAATGCGTTTGCATATTCAAAGCACCACTTACAGTTTTTGAGTCTGTATCGTATGCTAATCCGGTTAAGTCAAGAGTAAAGGTTTTAGTTACTGTATTCCCGTCTGCTGCATACAAAGTAATTAGAGCAAAAATTGGTTTACCATCTTGTATAGTGGTTACGCGTGATTCTTCTAAAGTACCGTCAGGCCGATTAATATTGTCTGTTTGTTGTGAAGTATTACTGTTTCCCGACTTTATAGCTGGCTTTAAAGGTGCCGGAGCGCTATTTTTTTTGGATGTTTTTTTTGATGGCTTAGCAGGCTTATTCGCTTTGATTTTTTTCGCCTTAGGATCGTCATCCTTCAGCTTTTTACCTTTTTCGTCATACGCAATAACATTTGAAGAAATTAGCTCGCTGGAATTAGAATAAACCTCCACTTTTTTGGTACTGTTAACTACTTTATGATCATTGTCAAATAAAGAGTCAGAATAGTCAACAACGATTTTATTTTGTAACTGCCCATTATTATATACCTGGGTGTTTGAAAGTGCAGGTTGAGCATCATTATATGTCACGTTTGTTTGTGACAACAAATTATTATTACTATCCTTTGCGGTATAATTTAATTCTCCGGAGTCAAATTCGTTTCGGCCATTAAAAGCGAGTTTTGAAAAATCTACATTAACATTTGAAGTAACAGCTTTTGTAGCAGGATCCTGATTGGTAGTTTGAATACTTTGTGGTCTTCCTAGCGAAGAAACTGCTACAGTTGAAGTTGACTTCAAAGCTTTTTCTGCCGTATGTGAATTAACTGAGTATTGCCCTCCAATCAAACTCGTTCCTAAAAATTTAGTTTGTGAATAATCTACATCCGTATAGCCAGTGACGTCTTTTCCGTTATCCGGATCATAATGCGTAATGGAGCCGGATACAATATTTTCCTTGTCAAACTGTATCGCACCATCATGCTTTGTTAATCCGGATGCGCCATCAATTGTTTTTATATTAACCTGACCTGAACTCACTCCAAGGGAGTTATTCCAGGTTACGCCGCTCATATCCATTTGCACGGTCTTAAAATTACCTTCACCATTAACATTGTTTACATTTATCTGAGCATTACTTGGTTTGCCATCACTCCCAAATCCTACTGCAGTTGTACTCAGTTTTACACCATCTGCATCAGTAGAGTCATGAGACAGATTACCTCCGGATATAGAACCATCAGCTGCAAAGGTTACTCCTTCATACGAGGTTGTAGATTTAGTAGCAACCTGCTGCCCTGTTGGGTCATAGTGATTTGTAGTTGCATTTTTTGGCTTATTAACAGCCACTGCATCTCCGGGTAGAGTACTGGCATTGAATAGGCTGGTAACATGGGTAACCGCCTGAAGATGATCTATGTTATAAGTTGCGTTCATATAGATACATTTAAGCTAAATTGGCAATTGTTTTATTAACAAATCGGCTGGTAAAATGATGTTTTTCCCATTTGTGCCACAGCAGTAGCCCACCCCGTTTGCTGTTGACATATGCGATAGTAGCTAAATATTCTCCGGCCCACTGAGGTACTTTTGGACCTTGATACATAGGAGTGCTTGTATACAGGAAAGAGCCATAACATTTAACCGGTTTACCTGGTTCTTCTTTGGTAGCTGACAGTCCAAATAATTCAATAGTTTTAATAATTGGATCTATGATAAATGTCACCTCACCGGAGTAACATTCTTTGGTACCACCAGACCAGGAAAGTTTCCCAAGTCGGTAACTAAAACTTTCTGCTTGTTTTTCGTTAATAGTTAATCCGGATGAAGTAAGTGTGAAGTAATTAATGTCTTTAGCAAATCTTCCACTGGTTCGCACTACATAATTGCCATAGATATCATCGATTTTGCTATTTCCCAAAAGCTGAATTGTTAATCCGGACAGGGCTTTTACTTCAGGGTCTACCTCATTGGCTACAAAGTTGTTATTGGCAGGAATCCCTTCCCCTTCTACCCAAACTTTTCCTATCATCCTTCTGATTCCTTTCATATCTGCATCTAATCTTAAAAATCCGTTGTAATGCTGATAGGCTGTAGCCTTCCAGCGGATGGTCCCACCCTCAAAAGAAAAGTTTTGAATGTGTTGATCATTGATATAAATAATGCTCTTTTTACGTTCTGTACTATTGCCGATCAGTGTAATGACCATTTCTTTATCAGGTTCTATATATACACCCGTCCAGGGAAAAAGATTGTTTTGATTTACATAATCAATAGAGCCATGTAGTGAAGCCCAGTCCACTTGGTATCCACTTTCTTGTAACCAGGAAACAAATTTATTTCGGGCTTCACTTCTCGGAAGAGCAGTGAGATTCTTCCACAAACTGGAAGTAGGCACTTTCTGATTCAATATGTGTGTTAGGGCTTTTTCGGTTTCTGCCGAACGGATATACGAGCCTTTGGATGCAATTTGAATAGCGCCTGAATCTCTTGACACCAACAAGACTTTTTCCCTGTCTGATAAATTCTTAAATCTTTCATCTTCAACTGCTGTGATGGGATCTTGCTCATATAAATTTTGCAGTGATGTATCAAAACGCAACTGAATCAAAAAATCCGAAGCAGCCGTCTCATATTGCCATTTATAAGAAGGAGGAATTCTAAAGCTTGCAAACGCATCAAATGCTTTCATTTCTTTTGGGCCATATTGCCCAATTTCCCGTAGCGGCGATTTAGGCGGAACAAGATGCTGACCATCTTTCACTAATCCCAGATCCTGAGCCGTTTGATAATGCGCAGGAATCACATCTCGTGGTGGAATATAGAAAGTAGATAATCCTGTTATTTTTGTTTGAATTTCAGGATTGTGAAGTTCACTTAATTTATATACTTCTATTAAAGAATCAATAGTTGGATAGCGTGAACCAATATAATGTGTAATAGAGTAATCTTCGCCGTAGATACTTTGCAACCATGAAATAAAATAAGAGAAGTTTGTATTTAAATAGCCTTGCCGCCTGTAACCAAGTTCTCCAATCAAGCCTACCTGCCATAAAACTACATGGAGGCTTGTATCCAGATTTCTTCGTCTTACTAAGCAATCAGTTGCCTCATGCGTTTGCATACCAGGGTGGCAAGGGTCAACACCTAAATCAGCACATAGAGTATCTAAGGCACAAACACCGGCTTTCATAATGGCCTTATACCCTTCCCTGCGAGCCAGCTTGATGGCCCTGTGAGTGGATAATACGAAAATACCCGGATGACCATAAAACACTACTACAACTTTTAATCCTTTTCGAACCCAGTATAATTGTGCTTCAGTCATTTGCATATAAGTAGTATACCGCACTTTATTTTCACCGTACAAGACGTATAAATCCAAAGCATCAGGACGAAGGCGTTTCAGCCATACAATTGTTGCCGGGTCTGCAACACAAAACAAGACCTTATCCGCATCTTCAATCAGCTTTATATCCCCAACTGCTATTCCAATTGTCTCAATTCCGGTACCGATAATAGTAAGACTGCCCGGCTTGGAGTTGGGCATTATTTCTCCTTCCTCCACTTCACTTACCTCCTCCCGGATAGAAGCAATGCCTGACGCTAATTCTTCCCATGCTCTTTGATGCTCTTCGTATGTTGGATAATTTTTTGTCATAGTTGAATTGGAGAATAGTTTAACTGATTTTTACAATGTATTTTAAAGCAACACTTGCTCCTACTTTGAGGGGTAATGTTTGTCCGTTGTAAGTTGCCGCTCCTAAGGTGGTGTAAGCCTTTGGCTGGTCTTTAGATGCAGTATATACAGTCATGCTGTCAAGTACTTTGTTTTGATCATCGGTAGACCATTTCCAGTTTTTAAGTGCCGCATCTTCATTAGGATTGTTCATAGATAAGAGCCCGGATATAACTAAAGACTGTTCATTCGCAGCTGCACCTTGGGCCACATAGTAGGAAAAAGTTGTCCATCGCTGTGCTACTGAAACGGCAGGATTCATCATATAATCCATCAGTAACCCTAAAGGTGCTGCATCAGAAGGCTGCGAGTTATTATAATTTTGTTTTGCTTTCCCATACCATATTTCCAACAGCTTTTGTGCAGCCATCATGCCACCCATCACAGCTACATTTTTCAATACTTCTTTCATAATAGTGGCTTTATTGTCCCACAAGGCTTTACCTAATTTCTTCGCCAGTCCAAGCAGTGCGGAGGAGTCTACATTAACATCGGTGTCAACGTCAGTATCTACATCAGTATCAATATCTGAATCTATATCGGTATCAATGTCAACATTTATGTCCACATCAATATCCACTACCACAAAGCAGTCAATATCTACATCAATATCCACATCAATGTCTACATCTACATCCACATCCACATCAACGTCCACATCCACATCCACATCCACATCAATATCTACATTCACCAGGTCGCCTACATCTTCTGCTGCCTGGGAAAACTTTTCAGAGATCCATTCACCCAGCTTTGTTGCATCACTTTTAACTGCATTAAACAATGTTTGGGCACCCGATTGAATACTACTTATTATCGAAGGAATATTAGGTGCTAATTCAATAAGACTTTGAGCCATCATTTGTATATTGATTGCCTGGTAGGTAACTTCTGCCATATTGTAAGCCGCTACCCACCATGCTATATCCGGAACCTGGTATGGCTGTGCGGCCATATCCTGACCGTCCTTTTTGCCAATAAAAAAAGCCTCAAAAGTGTCAGGTGTACCATTATGCATGTTCATGTCTTGCATTACCAGCACCATATTAACACCTTGTGTGTCTGTAGCGCCAGCACTTGTTAGTTTACCTTTTGCATAGCTTAAAGGCGTTGATGGCGTACCATTATCTATAGGCGGTGCAAGAGACGCCTGCCCTAGAAGCAGGGATTAGTATCCTGTTTTGAATCTCTTTTGGTAAAACCAATGGAATAAACGGCTGCGGAGGATCTACTTGATAGACGTACTCAGTCTGTGTACCCCCTCCCGACCAGGCATTGATGTAGTTTTCTGCCCAATAACTAACAACACTGTAATGGGTGTAATCGAAACTATATTTATTGCTGGTGAACAAGTTGTTCAGCAGCGTCTTTTGTTGAAGTACCGCATTGTTTAATATTATATCTGTTACCGCTAACGAATCCGGGCTATAAGGGCTGCCTTTATACGATTTATAAAAATCAAAAGCTGCTGCGGTTTTCGTAAGATCATCAGGAGTTATGGTAACAGAGCTGGGACTTATAATTTTAGTAGTTATAGCCGAATAAGGCATCATGTCCGATTGCCGGGTAAATGTCAGGTATTCGGTTGATTCACTGGGAGTATACTGCTTTACAGAATTGGGAGCGACAGTATCGATAGGCGTTAAAACAGGATAAAGTGTATCCGTATTATCTGCCGAAGCACCTGCCGGAAGTTCGAACTTGCAAATTTGCACTGTATCGTTTGTCTGGTTTGTTATAGTAACAATGGGATGTGACATATTGTATTTTTTACCATTTACAAGTTGGAGACTTCAGAGAAGAGCTATTATTTTTCTCTTTAACCGATAACCCCGTTAGTAATCTGCTAAGCAGTTATTTTTTGAATGTACTTCTTTACGTTTATCACCAACTTTTACTATGTATCTGTTTATTTAAACAGGACTAACTGGAATACTCCCGCTTATTTAATATTTTCAAAAGATTCCAATTCCGGGATTATCTTATTATTGAGTTCTGGGTCTTCGTCCGTCTCTTCATGTGTATCCTCTGTGGAAGACTTTTGTAGATCATCATATATTTTTTGCCCTAGCGTGATATTATCATCCACTATTGTTTGCGCATCTTGCGATAGTTTTAAACGCACTTTTGTATCTATGAATTGAACCTGTACTTGTACATTTTTAAAGTTTGTAAACTCTTCCTGTAGTACCGTATCAAGGTCTGTTCGCTTGGAGTTAGTAAGCCTTTCTATTGAAGTGGATATCTGGTCTAACTGGGATAGAACATTCTGAACCGTACTTACTTCCAGAAGGTCTGGAAATTCTAATATTTGATCCAAACATGTTGCCTGTGTTTCAAACGCTTCTATTAACTTATCAGCCTTTGCATCGTTTTGAACAACTCTTTGGAAGCCTTCAATATTTTTGGGATTAAATTCTATAAAGTAATCGCCAAGTTTTGTTCCAAATTTCAGTATGTCTGCTTTAGATTGCATTGTTTCCTCTTCATCCACAGTAATTTGACTATACCTTCTTTCAATAATTTGTTTTTCAAGAGCTTCTTTTACTGCTGCTTTATTTTTGATAATTCTGTAAATACCATATATAGCGCTTGCTACAGCAGGGATCAACAATATAGCTGCTGCAAATGTTAGTATGGAGATGATTAAATCATTCTGTGATTTTGGATGGATAAGGTTATCCCAGTATTGTTCAAATGAATTGGTGGAACTTGTCAGAGCAGGGGTAGGCTGTTGGTCAGTTGCTGTAGAGGTCTGGGCTACATCGAAGCCTACACATGGCGTTCCGTTGATATTTCCAGTAATTACAAAAAGTAAACTATTGTCTACAGGATCATTAGTGAACAGTCGTTTTACAAAGAAGGAGCCTATAAGCCCTATGTTGGGATCTGTAGCTTTTGGATCATCAACAAATAGCCCCTTTGTATAAGTTAAGGATACGGCTCTTGATAGATCTACGTCTGTCCGGCTAGTGTCTGCCGGGGCAACAGCAGGAACAAAAGAGCAGCTATAGCCGCCATTTGCTTTAGTTACATTCAATTGCCCGGTCTTCTTTAAGGTGAGTATACCGGCAAAGCCTGCTGTGGTTTCATCACTGCTGTACAGGTAATAGGTAAAATTATCTTTATACTGTGCCCAGATAGCTGGAAAATTATTATAGTAATTAGCTACTGCCACTACACCACCCAGCGTAACAGATCCATAATTTGCTGTACTCTTAAAAAAAGAGTTCATAGCGTCATCAATTGCACTGGCAGCAGCAGTAGCTGAACCAGGGCTGCCATCTGCCTTAGACTCTGCTGCATCTTTTGCTGACTGGAGTGCTGTGTAATAATCGGTAGCTAACTGAGAATCAGGGAAAGCAATTAGGGTTTGATAAAAATCAGCAGCTGCATTCATTGCTGTCTGGTCTTCTTTTGTAATAGTTTGTAGATTATAGCCTGCTGTTCCGTTATCGGTTTGTTGGGTAACCGGCAGATGAGCTATAGGATACAACCAGTTACTGTCGCAGATTTGTAAGTCATAATAAGGTACATACCCGCTTTCTCCAGAGTCCTGACTGTAACTCCGGTCTAAGGTTATTGTATCGGAACTGCCGTTTTTAATTACAGAGCCTGCGCTTGAAGTTTTCAGGATTTCCAATTGCCCGTTGGCAGCGGTAATTGCATTAGAACTACTGCTTTCCCCGGTACTCTTTGCAAGAGCTATTACTACATCGTATCCGCTATTATTAATAATCTGGCATTGTTTACTTGGATCATTTGTCATAAAAGTATTTTTTAATGAGTAAATAATTTGGATGCTTTAACCTGTTCCTGCTCAATCTTCATACGCTGCGGATCAGTGAGCCTGTTCCGGTATTTTATAAATGTATTTTGACATTCATCTGAAGTTGCTGTAAGATTTACTGAACAGATTAGCTGGGTAGTATTTGTGGAGTATCAAAGCCTTCGCACAATCTACCGTTCATAGCTCCATTTACAATGGTAATTATACCGGTATCTATAGGATTCTTGGTTAAATAACTTTTAACCAAAAAAGTGCCTTTTAACCCTATGTTTGGAACATCGGAGTTCGGATCATCTACAAATATTCCATATTGATAGGTTAAGGTTACAGCCTTAGAAGGATCTATATTTGTGCTGTTAGTTTGAGGTGTGATAGCCGGCATAAATAGGCAGGTATAACCACCGTTGGTTTTAGAAGCTTCTATTATAACTGACTTCTGAAGCAATAAGATGCCGGCAAAAGAAGCCATATTATTACTGTTAGTACCACTCTCATACAGGTAGTATATCATGCTATCTTTGTTTCGTGCCCATATATAAGGGAAATTGTTATAGTAGTTAACAACTGCCGTTAAATCAGCATTCGTAACCTGTTGGTAATCCTGCGTATTTTTAAAAAATTGATTTATCGCATCAAATGACACTGGGATGCTGTTATATGCTGTTTGGAGAGCTGCCATATAACTTTTAGCTAATTGAGAATTGGGAGAAGCAACAATAGTTTGGTAAAAACTTTCTGCACTGTTCATAATTCCATTAGTAGCAGCAACGGTTTGAGGTTCAAAACCTGGCAAACCATTTATTGTTTGTTGTGTAACTAAAAGATGTGTTATTGGATTCATCCAGTTGCTGTCACAAATTTGTAAGTCGTAATTGAGTACATATCCGGTTTCTCCCGAGCGAAGATTATAACTCCGGTCTAAGGTTATGGTATCGGAACTGCCGTTTTTTATAACTGTACTTCCACTTGAAGTTTTCAGGATTTCCAATTGCCCATTGGCAGCGGTAATTGCATTTGAACTGCTTCCTTCATCAGCATTGATTGAAAGTGCAATTACAATATCCTTACCACTGTTGTTGGTGATCACGCACTGTTTACTTTGATCAGTTGCCATGGTAATTGTTTTTGTTTATTTGATATTTTTGATAACAAGGAAGGCTCTATTGTTAATAGAGGAAAAGAACTATTTGTACTATTGAATCTTTATTCGACTGCTGTAATAAATTAACTGGTATATGTATCTTATTCAAATTGCCGGATAATTTCTTCAGCTTCAGGACTTACATCTTCTCTTTCTGCTTCCTCGTCATCTTTTGTATTATATAGGTTGTCAAAACATATTTTACTCATTTTTATATTTTCATCCATAGTATCACTTTCATCTTTAAGCATATCGCTCTGCACTAGTTTATACATGCCGGAAATGTCTTTTTGAAAACCTTGAAAATTTTGATAACCTTCTGATAACATCTTTTCAATAAATTCTCGGTCATTGGCATGTAATCCTAAATTTCTTACATAATCATCTATATAGTCTAAGGTTGACTGAATACTATTAAAAGCATCTGGCCCAAGAATAGACTCATATTTAAGAAGCTGTTCCAAACTATCTTCCTGAAAGGTAAAAGCTCCGTACAATCCTTTTGCATAGAGATAATTATAGGCAAAATCTTCTGATAACTGTATAGAGGCAAACTCATGAGGAGGAATGGCATTTCTGTTTGATCCGAACCATTTAGGCTGTTCCCTTTCTATTTGTTTTGCTACTTTATCTACAATATCTTCAATATCCGCCCTTGTAAATTTTACTGGTTTAGTTGGGGTATATTTAACAGCTTTATAAATGCGGTAAATGGCAAATGCTACAGTTGGAATGAGGAGTCCGGCACATATAAACGTCATTATGGATATTATCAGTTCTTTTTGATTGGCCGGGTGAATAAGCGTGTCCCAGTATTTAGCAGCAGGGCTCATAGCAGCCTTAGTTGCCATCAATTGGGGCTTGTCCGTATCACTACTTATTTGCGGCGTATCAAAGCCGATACAGGTAAGATTATTAACTGTTCCGGTAACAATGATCATTATGGTTTTATCTTCCGGAACTAAGGTGAATAACCGTTTCAATACAAAACTTCCCTTTATGGCAATGCCAGGATTTTCGTTGTTTGGATCGTCAACAAATAACCCATTGATATAGGTTAATGAAATAGCCTTACTTTTATCTACATCGGTTTTACTCGTGTCGAAAGGATTAACAGCCGGGACAAACAAACAATTATAACCACCATTAGTTTTGGTAATATCAAAAGTACTGGTTTGTTGCAATGTTAATGTGCCGGCAAAGAAAGCTGTGGTACCATCACTGCCATACAGGTAGTAGGTCATGCTATCCTGGTACTTTGTCCATATAGCCGGAAAATTGTTGTAATAGTTGTCAACCGCCACTACATCGGCAAGCGTAACTCGCTGGTATTCCTGCGTTCCTTTAAAAAATGAAGTCATTGTTTTTTCAACAGCATCAGCAATAGCCGCCCCACTTTCACTGCCATCAGCTTCAGCTATAGCTGCCGCTTTAGCAGCCTCAATCGCTTTGAAGTAATCCTGGGCTAATCCGGAATTTGGATATACTGTTATGGTCTGATAAAAATTGATAGCCTGATTCATTGCTGTCAGATTATCACTTGCAATAGTTTGTGCGGCATACCCGGTAGAATCATTAGATGCTTGTTGCTTTATGGGTAACACCGCTAGTGGATACATCCAGGTACTGTCGCAAATAATAAGGTCATAATCCTGAACATATCCATCTCCATGTGAGCCTTGCTTAAAGTTCCAGTCTAAAGTTACAACAGCAGAACTATCGTTCTTGATAATAGTACTACCACCGGAAGTATTTAGGATTTCCAATTGTCCGTTAGCGGCTATGATTGGATTTGAGCTGGTAGTTTCTTCATGGCTTACCGCTAAAGCAATTACAACATCTTTACCTGTGCTGTTCGTTATGTTGCATTGTTTGCTTTGATCGGTGTCCATGAAAGTTGTTTTAATTGATGTGAATCTTTAGATAATTTGAAACAATTATACTTGGCGAGTTAGTTTAAGAATGGCATAGCAAATAACTGCATCTTTGTATTGGCTATAATGATGTATTGTTTCTCTATGCCTGAATGTTTATCTGCCCTAAATCGTAATTCCTAAATCTCAAATCCTCACCCTCCCTCCCCATCTTTGAACACCTGGAGCTATACCTAAGTTATACCTATCTTATACCTAACATATACTTAAGTTATACCTAATCTCTTCCCCATCTCCTCCCAGGTAACTCTTGGTCAACTCCTTATTTTCTTTTCCTTTTGGATGGAGGCTTCTCTGGTATCAAACAACATCTGTATTATACCATCAGCTTGTTTTCATACCTGATTGGAAGCAGCAACTTTATTTATCACTCTGGAAAATCCATTCCCTCTGCTTCAGGATCAGTATCTGCTTCATCATTTGCTTCATCTTCCGTCGTCTTTTCCTGGTTCGTAACGTCTGACTCTACTTCAGTCATATTATCTACATTTTGATCATATTCAGCCTTTTGGTCAGTTGAAACAGCATCTTGAACTTTTGTATTCAGGTCGGAAATCTGACCTTTCAAATCTTTTATTTGTTGCTGCATTTCTTGTACTGCCGATTTTAAATCAGTTTCACCACTGGTATTAAAATTATCCCAGGCAGTCCCAAGGTCGTCTCCGGCACTTTCTATATCCTGGTTAATCTTGTCATAATTAGGATTTGTAGTATCTTGAGATGCATATGTCTCTAAGTCTTCTATATTGTCAGACATTTTATCCACACTTGTCTCTATTTGACCTTTACTTACCTGGTCACTGAGAGCACTTTGCTTTTCTGCCGCTGTATTTAAAGCATCCTGTGATGTTTCAGGGGTGGTTGCATCTTTCCCTGCTACTTTTTTATAGTTAGTATCAATGTTGGCTTTTGCTTCAGAGGTTACGCTATCCCGTTGAGCCTTTAGATCGCTGGAGTTTACCGGCTCACTGCCTGATACTTTCTCTTTTACCCATTTTCCTATCCCGTATAGAGTAGTTACTACAAAGTGGAGCATCATTAACGCCCCTAAAATCTGCATCACAGAATTAAAGATTTGGGCTGCAGTTTGCGGATGAAACAAGGAGTTTAACCAATCCTGGGTAGAATCATCTGGTTTAGTAGCCTGCGCAGAATCAAAGCCAACGCATGTGGCGCCATTAACAGTTCCGCTTATTACTACAATAATTTTGGTGTCATTCGGGTCTTTGGTAAAAGTTCTCTTCAGTTGAAAGGTTCCCTTTAATGCAATTTGGGGGTTATCTGAATTGAGATCATCCACAAACACACCATCGGAGAAACTTAACGCTTTCGCCTTTGAGTTATCTACATCTGTTTTGCTGGTATCAGTTGGTGTAACTGCCGGTATAAATGAACAGGTATAGCCACCATTGGGTTTTGTAATATCTATAGAACCTGATTTTGAAAGAGAAAGTGCACCCTGAAAACTAGTGGTGGTGCCATCGCTGCTATACAAATAATAGGTAACAGAATCCGTGTAATTTGCCCATGCAAAAGGGAAGCGATTATAATAACTTTCCAATGCAACGATACTGGATAGAGTTACTTTTTGATAACTTTTGGTGTTCTTAAAGAAATTGACTACTCCGTTTTCTATCGTATTATCCACGTTTGTTGCAGAATTAGCACTTCCGTCTGCCTGGCCGTCAGCGCTATTATTCGTATCATTCATAGCGTCTATATAATTCTTTGCCAGTTGAGAGGTAGGATAGGCAGCTATGGTCTGATAAAAATCTGCTGTCTGCTGCATGGCAGTCTTATTATCTGCCGTAACAGTTTGCGGTTTAAAGACCTTCATTATAGGGTTTAGATAAATACCAATATTAGCTATAGGTGTCAGCCAGTTGCTGGTGCTGATTAGCAGATCATAACCTTTTGAGTAGGTTGGTTGGTTGGTTTTAATATCTATATGCGTACGGTCTAATGTTACTTTATCCGAACCACCGTCTTTTATAACTGTACCTCCACTGGCAGTAGTCAGTATTACAAAGTCTTTATTATAAGATACAATAGGATTTGAATTTTCTGTTTCAGCAGTTGTAAGGGGCGACCCAACCACTATATCAGTACCGCTGTTATTAGTTACTGAACAAAGTTTGGATTGGTCTACACTAGTTAAAGTAGCTTTAGTAGTTGTTGCAGTTGCTGTTTTCATGTCAACTTATTTTAGTTATGTTTTAGATTTTGGATATATGCTATTTAGCAGGAACACAGTAGTTGAGGCAAGCTTTACTAAAAGACATCACATTATGTAAAAGCTTTTATAAAATACTTTTAAAATGTATCTAAGTAATCCGGTCTATTTACAGTAATAATAGAATCACGTGGTCATGTATGTCAACTCCTCATACTTATCAAAACAGTAAATTATAATTGGTCTTATTGCTATGTAAATGTAGTTGGCTCCTGAGAGCGTATTTCTTCAAATAGCCTGAATGGGCAAGTTTTGGGATTAAATGGTTAGTTTCTGATTATGAAAGGAATTAGTATTCTGTAAACTAAATAAATTTATGATAATCAATTGACTTTCACATCGTGCGCATACATCAATTATCCACCTGATAAGGACCTTTGAAGCATTTCTAGTCAAATGACTTACTCAAAAATACAGATGCACCTTAGGTATTATGGTGCAGAGACACCCAATAATTACCTCTCTAAGAGTATTAAAGATTGTATTAAGGAAATAAATTAGTTTTCCACTATAATGGGTATTATTTAAGTGGCATAATGTAAATGGAGCTACCCGCCTGTAAGGTACCAGATATTACCAGTTGCTGGTTACCGGATATAAGCAGCGAACTTCGAGAAGAGCATATTATGTTACCTATCTGAATCTGGTATTACATCCATTCTCCTCCTGAAAGGAGATGTCAGCCAACAGGTATTCGTTAAAGCTGTTTGCCTGTAGATATCAGAGTACTAAAGCAGATCTTCCTAAATAGCTCCTTCCTACCTAAGCCGTACCTGAGCCGTATCTAAGGGGTATTTAAGCCGTATATCTTACGTGTTTTTAGTAAAGCAGGAGGTACAAAACAAGGGTAAACAGGTAGTGCCTTTCTTTAATCCGAAATCCCCTACTTCTGAACGTTTCAAAAAATCCCTTGCAACTCCTTTTCATTTACTGCAATAAAAGCATCTTTATCAGCTTCGCAAGTAGGACATTGATAAAAGACTGGTAATTGATTAAATAGAGTACCAGCAGTAATATTTTGTGTTTCATCACCGGCGGTTTCATCATATACAGTAAAACAATGTTTGCACTGATAAAAAACCTTCATCTTAGCTTCTTCTACCGGTACAATATTATTAATTACAGAAGGTACATTGGCTTGCTCATTATCCCGCTCATAAAACAATTTGCAAAGTGATACTAAATAAGTTCCTATATGTTCCTTCTCTACATGCTCTCTAAATAAGATCTCCTCTGCAGCATTAGGGTTGAAATCTTCTTTATATAAAATACTATAACGGTTATGAGATTGTAAACGGTTGGGATTTTTTCTTTCTTCTTTGCGTATAATAACAGAACCGAATAAATGACTTTTTACTTTTGTTTGCACAGCGAAGCTAAGCCCATAAGTACGTACATCTTCTTTATCAAAATGCCGGATTATAAGCCTCTTCAGTATCAGTCCTTCCTCAGTTTCCACCTGCCAGTTCAATTCGTTGGCAGCATGGCGTACATTAATGCGGTGTTTACCCAACACCTGATCCCATAGCAAGCGGTGCCTCTCATCAATGCCCTTAATAATAAGGCTCTTCCAGGGCGTTGTGTACAATTCACCAATTTTACTTTGCATACATACATCACAAACGTCCATTAAAAATGAAACGGAGAATAATTCATCACGCCTGTAAATACCCAGCCACCAGCTATTGCCATTCTTATTGAATCCTTCATAATAAGGGAGTGAAAAATGAATTAGTTGCAATTTATGTTCAGCAGGCTTTGAATTATATACCAATGTTGATTGAAGCCGTGCAAACAACTCCTGTTCATTAGTAATTCCATTCAGAATAAAACCTTCTAATTGCTGGGATACGCTGGCAATATCATTAGTATAGATCAGTACTTTCCACCGGAAAGCCTGTTGCCTGTTAGGTAATCGTATATACAAATACCAAAAATGCGGCGATAAAGAAGAAACCCAGTTGATATGACCTGTAAAAAGTGGTACCAACTGCTGTGTATTGTCACAGATGTTAATTTTCAGCTTAGGCACATAACCAAACAGATCAAACACATCTTTATACACCCCCTCACGGAGCCACGTATCAGCGACAAAAATGTCGGCAGCAGGATAAGAGCTTACAATATTTGGATGAGCATTTTTTTTACATTCAATGTAAATGCCTTTTTCTTCACATCCTTTTTCAAATACCTCTATGCGGCTCACCGGTACATCCATTATTATTTGCTGACGCAAGCCAAAACGTACAGCTTCTATTCTTGCATCAGCAGCCACTTGCAAGACTTCTTTTAAGTACCCCGGCGATACAATGCCCCCTTTAAAGTTTATAACAATGCTTTTTGTAAGTGCCATAATTAATTATTTAACTAATACATGTCAACTAAGTTTGTTTAAGTTGTGGATCAAATTCGGAGTTTGTCATTCCGACGAAGGAGGAATCTGTAAATAGTAGATCAATTACTATTTAATTATACTTTGACCTATAACATATTCCTAAAATAAATTAGGGGACTGTGTACTAAATCACTTCAGCTGGTACTAATATTTCTGTTTCAGCTTGCATTTTCTCTAATAACTTCTGTACTTCCGGGCGGCAGCTACCACAACCTATACCTGCACCAGACACTTGACACAAGGTTTTTATATCTGTATAACCCTCTTTTATTTTGTGGGTAATATTTCCTTCTCCCACATTACCGCAGGAGCATACTAATTTACCTGACACCGGTACAGCTTTCTTACCTGAACGCAATAGTTCCAATCGCTTTTCAGATAGCTCTGTTTTGTTTTGAATAAGGTCTTTAAATTCGAGGAATTCTGTTTTATCACCAATCAAAATAGCACCCACCATCACATCTTTATGGATAATGCATTTCTTATAGTACCGCTTTGCCTTATCTATAAACATGACTTCTTCATAAGAGGCATCATTCGCTGGCACTTCAGCCATACCCAATGAACATAGTTCTGTGCCATGCATTTTTAGAATATTCATCATCAGCGAGCCTTCATAATACTGGCTGATATCGCCACTGATATGCCTGGCTACTATTTCTGCCTGCTGCTCTGCTGCTGCGGTGATGCCATATAATAGTGCCTTTAAATTCTGCCATTTCACCAATAGCATACACTGATGGATCAGAAGTCATTAAATATTCATCCACAACTACCCCACGCTTGCAATCCAGTCCGGATGCTTTTGCCAGTTCTATATTAGGTATGGTTCCAATGGCCATAATAACTGCCTGGCAGTCTATCTCGCGACCACTCTTTAACCTTATACCTTTTACACAACCATTCCCCAGCAATCGTTCAATTTCATCATTATAAAAAATATCAATTCCTTTATCTGTCAGTTCTTCATGCAACAACTGGCTTCCAATAGCATCCAATTGCCTGTCCATCAGTTTGGAACTACGCTGAATAATACATACTTCCACACCTATTTCCCGCAACGAAGCTGCCATTTCAATACCTAATAAACCCCCACCAATAATGACTACTTTACCATTAGCGGATCAACATGTGCCTTAAAGTTATCTGCATCCACACGACTGCGCATGGTAAAAATGCCAGGCATATTTGGTAGGTCTTTCAATACAGTCGGCCCGGCTGCCCGTTGCCAATATCAGTACATCATACGAATGCAGCATCCCTTTGCTATCTGTAAGGAGTTTGTTTTCTCTGTCAATATGTTCAATGCTAACGCCTCGATGCAGTGTAATATTATAATCATTTTCTTCTTCATCTTTCATCTTTACCAATTGCTGCCATTGCTGCGCACCGCTGATATAATCAGGCAACATCACCCGATTATAAAAAGGAAAATTTTCTTTACTGAATATCACAATTTCATCATCGTATTCAATGCTCGATAACTTTTTACAAAGCCATACGCACCTGCACCTGCACCAATAACTACAATCTTTTGCTTGGCTTTTTATACAGTTGTACTTGTACAGCAGAGAATTTAAAATCAGGTTCCTTGCATTTTGGATCAATAAATTATTAGTAAGATTATTTGCCCGGTTTAAATCAGCTGTTCAAAATTTTACCCCAATGCATCGGTAGAAACACAACACCTCTTCTTATATCAGTCAGTAAGTTTTGCCTTTACTCTTACATTACCACGGCCTTGAAAATTTCTACTAAATCATTCTCTTGCAATATCTCGTTCTTCAGCATCATCAGGATGGATTTCTAAGAAAGATTGTGCTATATGTTGTTTCAGCTTATTTACCTTGCCGGTTTTTGTCATGGTATGCCATTGGTCGCGTATGCGCCCGGTAGTTAAAATAAGCGGCAGATCATCAGTCGTTGGCTCCGATTCATTGTCATCATCCACTGCATGAATAATGGCTTTTTTAGAAGGCGTATAAAACTGTTTTGTCTGTAAATAATCGTGGTGTTCCAAAGCCTTTTCGTCTTCCTTATAAGGCCATTGAACACTGCTTCTCTTTTAAAACTTCATAACTTAATCCACTAATGTCAATATTAGTTTCTTTTGTTGAACGGCAGTGTTCAGCGTATATTTCTGAAAAGCTGTTATAATCAAATCCATGAAAACCCATCGCTTTGGCAAAGCGGCAAATGATTTCTGCATCTGGCAATGCTTCACCAGGTGCATCTACTATTTTATTCAGATAGGTAATGCGGCGCTCAGCATTGGTCATGGTACCTTCTTTTTCTGCCCATGCAGCAGCAGGCAATACAACATCGGCATACTTCAATGTTTCGGGCTTATTGCTTACCTCCTGCACAACAACAAATTTGGCTTTCTTCAAGCTCTCTTCGGCCTTCCGTACATCTGGCAAGCTCACTAACGGGTTGGTACCCATTATCCAGATGGCTTTTAACCTGCCATCATTCAGTGCTTCAAACATTTCAGTAGCAGTATAACCGGGCTTTGAGGTTAATAGCAGTGCCACCCCAAAACTGTTGCATAAACTGCACGGTCAGCTGCATTTGCCAAATTGCGGTGTGCCGGTAGCATAGTTGCCATTCCACCAACTTCCCTTCCACCCATTGCATTCGGCTGACCCGTTAATGAAAACGGACCACTGCCCGGGCTTGCCAATATGGCCGGTAATTAGGTTTAGATTAATAGGCTTAGATTTTTATTTACACCAATCACACTTTGGTTCAATCCCATCGTCCACATGGTGATAAATCCTTTTGCATTGCCAATATAAGATGCTGCAAGTCGCATATCGCTTTCTTCTGGAACATCGCATATCACTGCAGCTTCAGCAACTGTGCGTTGCATAACTTTGTCGCTGATATTCTTCAAAGCCTTCTGCATGGTTCTTTATAAAATGCAAAATCAATGTCCCCATTCTTCTAATCAACACTCTGCCAATAGCATGATGCAGCGTTATATCAGTTCCGGGATTTAATTGAAGATGCACATCAGCATAAGCACAGGTTTGTGTTCTACGTGGGTCGCTGACAATAATTTTCAGATTCAGGATTAGCTGCTCTTGCAGCTTCAACTCTTCGCCAAATGATAGGATGGCACCAGGCAGGATTAGCGCCTGCAACAAAAATACAATCGGCAAGTTCAATATCATCATAACTAACAGGTACACTGTCTTCACCCAAACTCATTTTATAAGCCGCAACTGCACTGCTCATACACAGGCGCGAATTGGTATCAATATTATTGCTGCCAATAAAACCTTTCATCAGTTTATTTACTACATAATATTCTTCAGTAAGACATTGCCCCGATGCATAAAACGCACTGAATCAGGACCATATTTTTCAATCAATGTTTTAAAAACAGCGGCCGTTCTTTCAATGCCTGCGTCCCAGGAAACCCGTTGGCGTTGCATGGTTTTATTATACCGCATTTCCGGGTACAGCAGCCGGTCACTGTTATCCATTACCGTATAATGCAGGTTCATGCCTTTACTGCAAAGCATGCCTTTATTAACCGGATGATCTTTATCGCCTTCCACATGCAGTTTGCCATTGCGCTCTTTATGCACAACCACGCCACAACCCACACCGCAATAACAACAGGTAGTTTTAAACGATGATTGACATAAGTAAAATTTGATATAAGATTATAGATTATCTCACAATAGTTACAAGATGCAGGTACCAGGATTTGAATTATGTATTCAGTGTAGTTCTGTACAAGCAACTGGTAACCAGAATCCGGTAACTGCCAACTTATAATTGGCTTACGCCAACGCCATTTCCGGATGTAACAATAACCTCGTCTTTTACAGTTTTTGCTTTATAAAAACGGGTAACCAATACAATAACCGATACAGCTAATAACAGTATATCCAATATAAGTGAATGCCTGTGCATAAGTGATGGTGGTTGACTTGAACAGGAAGCCAAACATCATTCCGCCAAGATTGCCGCCGGCGCCCACAATGCCACTTATCAAACCAACATTTTTTTCATTTACAAAAGGCACAATACCATAAGTTGCACCATTCGCCATTTTAAGAAACAATGCAAAAGAGAGCATCAGATACAATAGCAAATACCAACGTGCCTGCATGCGCAAATAAGATAAGCCCAAGACCTTCCAAGCAATAGTACAATGCGCCAGGAAAATTCCTTTGCCCTGCATACCAAATCTCTTTACCTGTTTTGTCTGAAATATACCGCCCAATGCACGGGCAAACAAATTCATAAAACCAAAGATGCCTGCCCAAAAACCTGCGGATGATTGTGATAATTTAAAAGTATCAGTAAAGTGTAAAGAGGCTACATTATCAAAAGTGATTTCCATACCAAAGCACATGGCATAGGCAATAGTAAGGCCCATATACGCCAGTCTTTTAATACACGCCCAATCTGTTTTAGCACGAGTGGCTTTTGTTCTGCCAATCTCATTATAGTTACCTGCAGGAGTATCTTTGGTAAACTTATAATATAAAAATGCAACAATCAACATCATCACACCCGGCACAATCATCGCATACCGCCATGCTTCTCCTTTTGTATAACCAAAGCCTACAATGGCTGCAAAAATTAATGGCATTACCATATTGGTAACACCACCGCCCAGGTTGCCCCAGCCTCCGGCAACCGCATTGGCAGTGCCTTTGATGTTGGGTGCAAACATCATGGAAGTATGAAACTGTGTAATAACAAACGAAGCGCCAATAATACCAATGGCAGCTCGAAACAATAAAAACGTGGTATAATCTTTTGCGAGACCTACCAGCAACACCGGCAATGCGCCGACCAGCAGTAATCGTATCGCAGTTTTACGAGGTCCCCAGGTATCGCAAAGCTTACCAATGACTAAGCCGGGCAATAATAGTAGAAGAAACAGAAACAATAATCAGATTACCAACCTGTGCTTTTGTTAAATGCAGTTCTTCCCGGATAGTTGGCATTAACGGAGCTAATCCAAACCAACCGAAGAAGCATACAAAAAACATAAGCCAGGTAGTATGGAATGTGCGCATTTGTACACCTTTCAGACTAAAGATTTTTAATTTATGGAGTGGTTGTGTGGATGCAGTTTTCATAAAAGAATAAGTTGTATTTGGATGAAAGAAATGATGTAGTAAGGGAGATGGTTATTTGATTAAAAAGTCCGGCTTAATGATAACCATGAGGTAAGCCCAGTCTGCGTTTTGTTTTGCATTGGGTATATTTTTAACAGTAGTGGAAGTAAAGAATGCAGGCTTTGTGCCTTTCGGTAATGGCGAGCCATAACCATTGCGAAATTCAGTACGCGTTCGTAGCTGCCCCGAAAGGGAGAGCTGTGCTGAAGCATGTTGTGAAACCAACAGTATGCATAGACCTGCATACAATAGTTTTCTTTTCTTGTACATTTAATTCGTTTTAATTGATGAAACGCGGTTAAAACAAAAGCCCGGCTGAGGTTGCCGCCTCGCCGGGCCCTATCAATAAACAGTGGAATATTCTTTAGCAGGCACACCAATGTACACTTTGTCTCCTTCAACTTTTACAGGATAGGTCTTAATGCTCTCACAGTCATCCCCATTCATGCAATGACCATCCACTAAAGAGAAAGTCTTCTTATGAAATGGGCATGCCACTTTCGGCTCTCCATCCTGAGAACCAATCATGCCACGGCTAAGCGCCATCTGCATGCGGTGCGGACAAAGGTTTTGCGTAGCGTACCATTCGCCACGGCGTGCAAAATTGAATAGTGCGATCTGGTCGTTTTTGTACTTTACACATACGCCGCCATTCTGGGGCACATCGGTTGTTGTGCAGGCAGCAAACCAGGTAATGTTTTCGGTAAGTGTTTCGCTCATAAAAATGGTTTTAAATGATTCATTATTCATTTCCATTCATATGAGCAAGCAAATCAAAGTAAGGCTGGCAACCGGAGAGATAAACACCGGCTTATATCGGTAGCTTTAGTATGTATTATTTAAACAGTTTCACTAACTACAAAGACACAGAGCACCAGAGGATAAATAGATTATATTCTTATCCTATCTATCCCATTCATCCCAAAAATCCCAGTTCAGACAATCACCGTCTATTTCCACTCCACCGCCCTCTTCTGTTCCCTCAATGGTTCAAACTGTACAGTTGGATCTTTTTCTTCAGGTGCATTTACAAAATGGGTAAAGCGTTTTTGTAGCTCAGGGTTATCTACTACTTCTTTCCATTCGCACTGATAATTATCCACCAGCAACTGCATTTCTGCTTCTAATTGTGCAGCAATGCCAAGACTATCATTCACTACCACATTGCGCAGGTAGTCTATACCACCTTCCATTTTGTTAAGCCAGGTAGCAGTACGTGTAAGTGGGTCTGCTGTTTTGATATAAAACATCAAAAAGCGGTCAATGTATTGGATGCAGGTTTCAGAGTCAAGGTCAGAGGCTAAGAATAGCGCATGTTGTGGCTTGCTGCCACCATTACCGCACACATACAGGTTCCATCCTTTTTCAGTAGCAATAATGCCAAAGTCTTTGGATTTTGCTTCGGCACACTCGCGGATACAACCCGATACTGCTGATTTAATTTTATGTGGTGAACGCAAACCACGATATCGTTCTTCTATCCGGATGGCATAGCTTACACTATCGTGCAAACCAAAGCGGCACCAGGTAGAACCAACACAGCTTTTTACAGTGCGTAATGCTTTGCCATAAGCATGGCCACTTTCAAACCCTGCTTCAATCAGTTCTTTCCATATCTGCGGCAGATCATTCAGGTGCGCGCCAAACATATCTATACGCTGTCCGCCGGTTATTTTAGTATAGAGATTATACTTCTTGGCAACCTGACCAATTACAATTAATTTATCAGGCGTAATTTCTCCGCCGGGAATGCGAGGCACAACAGAATAGGTACCTCCTTTTTGAATATTGGCAAGATAACGGTCGTTGGAATCCTGTGCCGTATCATTGCCTTTCTTCAAAATCATTTCATTCCATAAGCTGGCAAGAATAGAACTTACAGCAGGTTTGCATATTTCGCAGCCATCACCTTTGCCTAATTCATTCAGCACTTCATCATACGATTTTAGTTCTTTTAGTTTCACCAGATCATACAACTCCTGCCTTGAATAGTTGAAGTGTTCGCATACCACATTGCGAATGTATTTGCCTTGTGCTTTCATGGTGTGCACCATCAGGTCTTTCAGCATCGGCACGCAACCACCACAGCCTGTACCGGCTTTGGTGCATTTCTTTATGGCATCTACGGTTTCGCAGCCATTATTTACTGCACCACATACCTGGCCTTTAGTAATGCTTTCGCAACTGCAAATCAATGCTTCATCGGGCAAGCGAACCTACACCAGCACCTGCATCACCTTCTGTACCACCACGGGCTCCTAATATCACATCTTCAGGATTTGGTGGAAGTACTACTTTATTCTTGGTCGTTTGCAGCAGCATATTGTAAGCTTCGGCATCACCAATCAAAACTCCGCCTAACAGGTACTTACCATCCTGTGTGATATTGATGCGCTTGTAAATCCCTTTCATGGTATCTTCAAATACCACAGTGCGACATTCAGCCTGCGGCACAAACGGATTACCAAAAGAAGCTACATCCACACCAATTAGCTTGAGCTTGGTGCTCATATCATAAGGTGCAAATTGCTTTGTTACCGCCCGTAAGATTGGTAGCTACTACATCTGCCATTTCGTATCCAGGCGCTACCAATCCGTAAATCATTCCTTCGAACAATGCACATTCACCAATAGCAAAAATGTTTGCATCATTGGTTTGCAGGTGTTCATTTACCACAATACCACCGCGCTGCCCCACTTCCAGCCCACACAATTTAGCTAATTCATCACGTGGCTTAATGCCCGCAGAGATAACCAGCATATCTACATCAATTGTTGTACTCGTCCGAAAACTGCATACCGGTTATGCATTTATCCCCCAAAATTTGTGTAGTATTCTTATTGGTATGGATCTTTAAACCTAAATCTTCCAATTTAGCCTTTAATATATTGGAACCTGCATCATCTATTTGGCGTGGCATCAGGCGAGGAGCAAATTCAATGACATGAGTTTCTTTTATTCCCAGGTCCAGCATCGCTTTAGCTGCTTCCAGACCCAACAAGCCACCTCCTATAACTGCACCTCTCTTTGCTTTTTTTGCATAAGCCGTCATCATCTCCAGGTCTTCAATAGTGCGGTAAACAAATACACCTTCTTTTTCCACACCCGGTACCGGTGGCACAAAAGCAGAGGAGCCGGTTGCTAAAATTAAATAATCGTAAGCCTTCGTAATGCCGTGGAATGAGTGTACAGTTTTATTTATACGGTCAATATATTGTATGGGATCGCCTAGGTAGAGGGTTATATTATTATTGCGCGTACCAGTCAGCAGGTGCCATCATAAGGTCATCGGCTGTTTTTCCGGAGAAGTATTCACTCAAATGAACCCGATCGTAAGCAGGCCTTATTTCTTCACCAAAAACCGTGATCTGCAGATTGGCTGAATTGTCTTTTGACAACAGCTTTTCACAAAATTTGTAACCTACCATTCCATTTCCAATAACTACGATTTTCATGGGAATGTATTTAATGTGTATTAAGAATTACTTGGTTAAGAAATCATATTAATAAATAAATATATATAATATTTAAATTGGAAATTAGATTTATTTATTTTGATATTTTGATTTATAATGTAAATTTACAGCAGTTTATTTGAAAAAGCAAAGTATTTTATGATTTAAATCAATATTTGTATTTATAATTAATATATTTATAACTTATGGTAAAACCCATTTTTATCATTGTAGGTGCAGGTCCTGGAGATCCGGAATTAATAACTCTAAAAGCTATCAAGGCGCTTGCAAAAAGCAGATGTAATATTATATGATGCACTTGCTAATGATGGAACTGCTGGAATATGCCTCTCCAAAAGCAATCAGGCAGTTTGTAGGCAAGCGGTTTGGTTGTCATGCACTTTCACAGCAGGAAATAAATGCACTGATTGTGGAATACGCATATCAATATGGCAGGGTAGTTAGACTGAAAGGCGGTGATCCTTTTGTATTTGGCAGGGCACAGGAAGAAATAGATACAGCACGCGCCGCCGGCATTCCTGTAGAAGTAATACCTGGCATATCCAGTGCTATTGCAGTACCTGCTTCACAAATGATACCGCTTACCTGCCGTGGTATCAATGAAAGCTTTTGGGTAACAACCGGCACTTTGCAATCGGGAGAGATTTCGCCGGATATACACCTGGCTGCACAATCTTCTGCTACTGTAGTTATTGCTAATGGCTATGAGCAAGTTGGAAGCAATAATGGATATTTTTAAAGCAATGGTAAAAACGAGACACCGGTTGCAATTATACAAAATGGCACTACCGAAAAAGAAAAATGTGTTATTGGTACAGTAAGCGATATTTATTTCCGGGCACAATATGAAGGATTAAGCAACCCTGCAATCATTATTATTGGTGAAGTAGTACGGCTGCATCCGTCATTACTTAAAGAATATGCGGGAACTAATAGTTTTGAGATAACAATTGACAGAAAATCTCTCTAAATTATATTAGGAAATCATTACGTGCTATCTTAATTACGAATGTAAGCAACAGCCATCGTCTTCACGGGTAATTCCGTAATCTTCTAAGCATAGTTTAGCTGCTCCTGTTTCACTTACAGTACCGTCAGTGCCACTTATTTGGTACTGCACTGCTTTGGTCAATGGGGCACTTTTCTTATTAATTTACAAATGACCTTTATTACAATTGAACTATAAAGCCAGCTTACATACCGCTTAATCCCGTTTCCCTATCTTAGATACCGCTGAGTTATAGCTAAGTTATACCTAACTTATACCTAAGTTATACTTAACTTATACCTAATCTCCTCCCTGTCTCCTTGGTAGTAACTCCTAAGAGGCGCCCTATATACTTCCATGTATTCCTCCAAACACATCCGCCTCTTGTCAGCCTTAGAAGTTAGAGACTCCTATTCTCCCCTTTAGGGGATGGGGGCTTTTCTCTACATTTGGTATCAATGAAGAAAAGTAAAACTGCGTGCGATCTGCATAGCTGCTCTTTTTGTACCCAATGCATGAAAGAGTGGCTGCCTGCTATAGCTAACCACAGGCACACATATATCTATAAAAAAAATGAGACACTTTTCAAAGAAGGTGATGCGGTAACCGGCATTTATTTTCTTAATAGCGGTAAAGTAAAAGTACACAGTCAATGGGAAAACGAAAAGGAGCTAATTATCCGCTTTGCTGGACCAGGCGACATTGTGGGACATCGTGGCATAGGAAAGCAATTCATTTATCCGATTACAGCAACTGCTTTAGAACCTGCATCCGCCTGTTTTATTCCCCTGGACTTTTTTGAAGCTTCGCTGAAAGTCAATCCAAACTACATGTATCAACTGCTGCTGTTTTATGCAACAGAATTACAGGAATCAGAGCAGCGGATGCGAAATCTGGCACACATGCCGGTAAAAGGTAGAATTGCACATGCATTCCTTACCCTCATAAACAAGTTCGGCACCAATGAAGAAGGTCTGTTAAACATAGAACTCAGCCGTCAAGATCTTTCCTCTTTTGTAGGAGCAACCTATGAAACTATTTCCCGTACCCTACATGAATTTACAGAGGCTCAATTAGTAAGTTTTTCTGGCAAACAGGTGATAATAAATAATGCGAAAGGATTAGCTGATCTTCTGGAAAATCCAGTTACAGGTTGAATTATGTATGCTAATTTTAATCTTTGTTTTTTTTAAAATTTGTACCTTTATAGCAAAAGGCTAACAGCAAAGCACTAATAAATAAAGGAATTAACTGAAAGGCCTTCAATAAAAATGACAGCTATCAGCTAGCTGATTTGTGTTTCCACTGTTTGAAGTAAAACGACTATTAGCTGATTTACTTACAATATTCAGTGCCAATTCTGCTAATGGTCATTGTTATCCATTTCTTTCGAAAAGTGATATTGCTTATTATCAATTCGCAAACCTGTCCTATATGATCCCCGATAAAGACCTATATTTCTTATGCGATAAAATCAAGCAATTACGCACGGCTACTTTTATTAATTTCAGTACTGCTTTATTAAAGTTCCCGGTGAGTATAGTAGAAGTATCTGCCACAGATAACGAAGGCAATCTATGGTTTAAGATCAGAAAGCAATATTCCTATATAACCGATTTTGACCAGACCTTTCCTGCTCAACTGCATTTTTATAACAAAGAATTTAACTACTACATTGCGGCACATGGTAAAGCCACGATAGCTAATGATAATGAGGAAATAAAATCACAGATCTCTTTAAAGACTGAAGATCAAGAGCAATACGCTATTATCAGGTTTAAAATATTGAGTGCCGAATACTTTCTTTTTAAGAAAAACAGCCGCAATCATGTGAAAGGCTTTATAAACAACATGCTCAATAAAATTCTATTGATCGAAGAATCTGTACTATTTAGGTTTTAATAGACATACTTTGCTATTAACAGTAATTGCCAATGTAAGAAGAACATTATTGCCGTAATACAGTGAAGCAATATTCCATTTTGTTTATGTAAAGCTGTATCAGTTTTTATCCCTCAACCATATTTAAAATAATAGCAAACCAATTTGATGGTTATAAAACCAATGCTGAAGTAGAGCATAGCTATTTAAATTGTTTTATCTTTATTAAGCTTAAATTGTTTACACCTGTATTTTTATTTTTGTTAATATAGTAAAGATTAAAAGCATCTAAAAAACTTTGTATAACGCTCCCTCTGGTAAAGCAATTTTTTATGCAAAAAACGATACTTCTTATTGAGGATAATGAAGAAATATTGGAAAACACTGCCGAAATACTTGAACTGGCAAACTATAATGTTTTGATTGCTGATAATGGAAAAGAGGGCGTGGAAAAAGCACTATCTGCTCAGCCGGATCTGATAATTTGTGATATTATGATGCCGGTTTTGGATGGTTACGGAGTAATTCATTTGCTTAATAAGAATCCAAAAGTTCAGAACACTCCATTTATTTTTTTATCTGCAAAGTCTGAACGTGGAGATGTGCGGAAAGGAATGGAGTTGGGGGCAGATGATTACATAACCAAGCCCTTTACTGAAACGGAATTGTTATCAGCAATTGAAAGCAGGTTAAGAAAGGCTGATATAGCGAAAAGGAGCAGCGAAAGCAATGTGGAAAGCCTTAACACATTGTACTCGGAGGTAAGTGGTAAACAAAGTCTGCAATCACTAATGGACGAAGCTACAAGTCAGGAGTTCAAGAAAAAATCTACTATTTATTTTGAAGGAAAAACACCTTTTTACCTGTATTATGTAGTAAAAGGAAAGGTAAAAACTTATCTGGTAAATGACTTTGGAAAGGAATTAACTACAGATATGTTCGGCAAAGGCGATTTCTTCGGCTATACTGCTTTGCTGGAGGGCGGACCATATAAAGAATTTGCAGCAGCTATGGAAGACTCGGAACTGCTGCTCATACCCAAAAAAGACTTTGACTTGCTGCTTAACAGCAACCGTGAAATTGCTGCCACCTTTATTCGTATGCTGGCTAAGAATGTGGTAAGCAAAGAGCAACTGCTGCTTGGGCTGGCTTACAATTCCTTAAGGAGGCGTGTTGCAGAGGCGCTGTTACAATACAAAAAGAAGTTTGGTAGCAATAGCGATAACTTTATTATCAACATTAGTAGACATGAATTGGCGAATATTGCAGGTACTGCTACAGAATCCTTAATTAGGACACTCACTGATTTTAGAGATGAAAAAATTATTGATATAGTGGATGGTAATATTATTATTCAAAACGAATCAAAACTGGTAAATCTTACCGGCTCATAATTCACTTATTTAAATATGCAGTTACCTGGCACCATGCAGGCAATGGTTTGAGAGCAAACTGGTCAGCCGCTGGTTTTCAAAACTGTACCGATGCCTCCCATACAGCCTGATGAAGTATTGGTAAAAATAATAGCCTGTGGAATATGCCGTACCGACCTGCATATTGCAGACAGTGAATAAGTTTCCATTTACAAGAAGCAAATAACGCGTTAAACAAATTGTGAAAAGGTGAAATAAATGGAGCCGCCGTGCTGATAAAGGAATGATTGGAAATTACAACTAAACAGCAATACTATCTTATTACAAATACTACTCCATACTGATATTGGTATATAGCAGTGCTGACCACAATCATTAGGAACACTGATATTCATCATTTTTATAGTCTTTATTGGCAGATAGCTTCGTTATTCGTAGTAGAACAAATAAAAGCTGATCGTAAAGCCATTAAAATAAAATACATAACTTTTTTATCCAGCCTTATATGTTTGTGCCTTTATGCCATATCCCAAACCCTGCCTGACATGGTAGGGTTTTTTATATTTCTGTTTTTAAAAACTAATGCTTGCAACTTTCAAATTGAAGATTTTATATTATTGATTTATCAATAATTTGATGTAGAAAACAACTAAATCAAAACAGGCTATCTATATGCTTTTGACCGGCAAAGTAAAGGAATAGGCTATCTTCTTAGGGTTAAAGGATAAATTTTAAAACTGAGGAATTTCCCGAAGTTACTATCCAATATTACTGTGAGCAATGACCAATATCATTTTAATTCTATAAATGCAATCATACATTTGTAAAATGAAAGATATATGCATAAGGTATTAGTCATAGAAGATAATATGGAAATAAGAGAAAATACAGCAGAGATTCTAGAGCTAAACGGGTATCATGTATTTACAGCAGAGAATGGAAGTTTAGGGTATGAGTCAGCTAAGAGCTATCAGCCAGATATTATTCTTTGCGATATTATGATGCCTGAAACAGATGGGCGGGAGTTTATGAGATTACTCAAAGCAGATATTGTGATTAACAGTATTCCAATCATCTTTTTTTCTGCAGGCACATCTCAGGAGCTTCAGAAAGAATTGCTTAATGGGAAAAATGCTTATCTGAAGAAACCATTTTCTGAAGCTGAATTGCTGATGGTTATACAAAATGGTTTAAATAAAAGAAATGATCACCTCAATCATAATCACACCTTCGATACTAACTATTAACTTTCCCCACCAATTTATATTTATTATCACTAATTGATAATTTCAAAATATTTGAATACTGACGCTCGTAATCTTCCTCCTCACTTCTTTCCTTCATGGAAAAAAGTGTAACTATTAAAATGCAGCACTTTGAATGCAAGAACTGAATGATGCCCTATTCGCGATGTGCAGGATTTGTACAAAATGATAACTGTAGAAAATATAATTAGTAAATTGCTGGTGTGATAAAGGTTGATGAAATCATCAGATAAATAATCAGTATGACACTAGAAGAAATCGCACAACTCATAGGCAACAAAGCAGAAGACCTGCTCACACATGAGTGTAAAACTATTACCAAAAGCCAATTACATTTACCATCTCCTAACTTCATTGATGAAGTTTTTAGCTCATCCAACAGGAGCCCACAAACTCTTCGCAATCTGTCCTCAATATATAATCATGGTAGGCTTGCAGGTTCTGGTTACATATCTATCCTACCGGTAGACCAGGGAGTAGAACATAGTGCTGGTGCTTCATTTGCTCCTAATCCCATGTATTTCGATCCTGAAAATATTATTCAGTTGGCAATAGAAGGTGGCTGTAACGCTGTTGCTACTACTATAGGTGGATTAGCTATAGTCTCACGCAAATACGCGCATAAAATTCCATTTATCGTTAAGCTAAACCACAATGAACTACTCACGTATCCTAATAAATACGACCAGATTCTATTCGGAACTGTAAAGGATGCCTGGAATCTTGGAGCAACAGCTATAGGTGCAACTATTTATTTTGGTTCAGCAGAATCAGATAGACAGATCATCGAGATAGCACAGGTTTTTGCAGAAGCACATTCCTACAGCATGGCTACTATCTTATGGTGCTATTTACGTAACAATGCTTTTAAGCAGGGTGATACAGATTATCATCTCTCAGCCGATCTCACCGGGCAGGCAAACTATTTAGGCTCCACTATACAGGCTGATATCGTTAAGCAAAAACTACCCGTAAATAACGGTGGCTATAAAGCATTGAATGTAGAAAAAGGGAGCTATGGAAAGGAAGATGAACGTATGTACACTGAACTGTCTTCTGACCATCCTATAGATTTATGCCGCTATCAGGTACTGAATTGTTATATGGGAAGGATTGGTCTAATCAACTCCGGTGGAGCGTCAGAAGGTGCATCCGACCTAAAAGAAGTGGTGATTACAGCCATCATTAACAAGCGGGCTGGTGGTACCGGGCTTATTACAGGCAGGAAGGCATTTCAACGTTCTTTTGAAGATGGTGTTGCATTACTGCATGCTGTACAGGATGTTTATCTGGAAGAGGCAATCACCATTGCTTAAAGAATATTTTTAATAATATTACTTATCTATATTCGGTAGCCGGGCATAAGCACAAATCTCCTCGAACTAGTCAATAGTCTTTCATACAAACACCTGCAAGAATCACCAACTTATCACCAAAACTTGCCTGCTGCAGTCAAGGTCATATATCGTAGTAAATGCACCTAATTCCCCCTTTCCAATTAAGCAACCCATGAGTTATACTGAACTTATACCGAATCTCCTCCCCATAGTCTCTTAATGAACTCCAGATGTACTCCTTACTTCCCTCCCACTATTTACGCAATATCTCCTTCTCTTCACTGTGATTGTCAACAAAGAGTACGCAAAATCAAAAGCAAGACATCAATGGATTTTTTTACAGTATGAAAATTCCACCCCAAAATCTACGAATGGTAACCAAATAAATAGAGATAGCGACAGTCTAAAAATTTCACAGCTGCATGGGCAAGAAACGCTCTACTACAATTATAATTCCCTTTCCACCGTTACGGTGCATTCACCTATTAAGGCTGCGAGTGCACCAACCGCTGCAAGCACAGGAGCAAGCACAACGCCTACAACACCTATTGTCACCGGAAAGGTTATAATCTCTTTACCACTTTTATCGTGAATGCTAATTCTATTTATATTACCTTCTTCAATTAGTTCTTTTACTTTCTTAAGCAGGTTTTCACTACTGATTTTGAAAGATTCTTTAGTAATCGTTGCCATAACAATGAATTTTATAATGTATATAAATAAAATTAAGAACAATTTATTGCTTATACCATAACTGTTACTTATGACAGCAATTGAGTATTCTTATTTTTTATTTGATCTAGCCCCTGACTTCAGACGAAATATTCTTTACAACCTTACTTCAACTATCTTTAAATACTCTCCCGAAAATGCCTGAACAGTGGTATTTACCAGTGTGCTGAACTTCCGGGTTTTAATCCATTTAAAAGACATTGGCATAGATATTTAACAGAAGATCAAAAGCACTTGGTTAACGATAATTTTGGGCCTCCAATTTTGGTAATTTTCAATGCTCTGGCTCATTGGATTGCACATTATAAAAAAGCTTCGTGGATATGATGAATGGAATTACAACTGTAAGAAGTGATCCTAGAAAAGTATCAGAGTTCGTAATGGAAGTGGAAAATAAGGCGCAGGAAACAACATTATAGTTCTAATGTATTTACAATATGCATTAATTATAAAAATCATGGCAAACGGTAATATTTTTGCATCTAACTCTAATTCCAAAGTCAAATATTACTTTCAATGATTACCAAGTCCCATGAAGAGCTACACTTAAAAAGTTCTGATTTTATTACAGATGTTGTTATTGGTATGTCCGATGGTTTAACTGTTCCTTTTGCCTTAGCAGCAGGTATTAGTAGTACGGTTTCCACCAATCATATTGTGGTGACTGCAGGTATTGCTGAAATAATTGCTGGTTCTATTGCAATGGGTTTAGGCGGTTTCCTTGCTGGCAAAACTGAACAGGACCATTATAGTTCTGAACTAAAAAGAGAATATGACGAAGTAGAACGTGTACCAGAGATAGAAAAGCAGGAAATAAGAGAGGTGTTTGCAGGATATGGCTTAAGCGAACAATCTCAAACAATGATAGTAAATGAACTAGCAAAAGATAAAGATAAATGGGTAGAATTTATGATGCGGTTTGAATTGGGTTTGGAAGAACCGGATGAAAACCGTGCAAGGCAAAGTGCTTTAACAATTGGTATCTCTTATATTGTTGGTGGTATTATTCCTTTAAGTCCTTATTTCTTTACCAACAGTCCTATTGATGGATTTAAGTTATCAGCTATCATCACGCTTGTTTGTTTATTTATATTCGGCTATTTCAAAAGTAAAGTTACCGGTCAACCATTATTTGCAGGCGCACTTAAGATTACCTTAATTGGAGCTTTAGCAGCGGCTGCAGCATTCTTTGCTGCACGCATATTTAGTGAATAAAGTAAAATCAACATGCATTGCTATAAATTCTATAGTAAATTCTAAGTATTCTCTCACCTAAATAAGATAATAATCAACACAATTGAGTTTCAGATACCAGGCATTATTTTATGGAGCTAAAATCTCTTACCCTCATGAAATTGGTGCCCTTAGCGGATAGTTTACCAAAACACTTACTCAAAAACAAAGATGCCTGCATGTTTGAATAGGGTATAAACCCCTGCTTACTTCATACCTCCTCCCAGTTAAAGCCATAGTAAAGCCTTGGTAAAGTCATGGATAGTTCATGCGAAGTCATATCTCTCCTCTACCTAGGCCTATCAATATTACTTTGAACTCCGTACTAATAAGGTGAAGGACTGGTACTCGTCCACCCCCCATCAATTACTAATGTTTGTCCGGTTATATGCTTTGCCTCGTCTGATACTAAAAAGAATGCAGCATTGGCAATATCATCCACTCTCGCAGGTCTTCCCATTGGAGTAATACGTGACCATGTTTTTTCATAATCTTTATCTTCCAAAGTCCTCTCAGTAAGTGTTGCGCCTGGTGCAACAGTATTAACATTAATACCATATTGTGAAAGCTCAATAACCAGGTTCTTTGCTAACATCTCAATAGCCGCTTTGCTCATTCCATAAGCACCAAGGTTTTGATGTGCCTGGTGGCCTGTAACAGAAGACATAAACAACATAGTACCACCATTAGCTTGTTGCTTCATCTGTTTGGCTGCCACCTGTGCCAGAAAAAAAGTACCACCCAGGTTTACCTGCATAACTCTGAAAAAAGCATCAGGAGTATAAGTAAGAAAATCTCCAAATAGGGTAATGCCTGCATTCGCAATAACGATGTCTAATCTATCAAATTGCGAAACAGCAGTATTGACTAACTGTTGAATGACGTCAAGACTACTAGAGTCACCAGGTACTGCAATACAAGTACCGGTTAGTGCAACATCATCTGCTGCTTGTCTTGCCATTTCTTCATCTATATCATTCAATATAACATTGGCACCTGCTGCTGCAAGCTTCTTACATATTGCCAATCCAATTCCTTGTCCTGCTCCGGTAACAATTGCTACTCTTCCGTTCATATCCATATATAGCTTAGTTGGTTTATAGTTGTTAATAAAGCCCGGATGTTGGAAAGACATAAAATCTGAAAGTCTATTACCAACCTAGAAAGGTACTTACTGATTTTCAGACTTTATGAACAGAGAATCACAATGCCTATATAAACATAGTTAGTAACTTTCTGACTTCCGGATGATAAGGACTTTCCGACTTTAATGCGAATCTCTGGTTACTTCACTCCCGGAATTACCTCGTAAGAAATCCAGGTCAGCACCAAGGTGCGCCTGTTGTACATGTGTCTGGTAGATGTGCACATAGCCTCTGTCTGCAACCACTACCTTCATCTGCTTGTTTTCTTTTCTCCTTTTAATTTCTTCATCACTTATATTAACCTGCAACAGTCGCTTCTCTACATTCAATGTTATCTCATCCCCATCCTCAATAATGTTCAGTGTTCCGCCCGCAGCCGCTTCGGGTGAAACATGCAATACCACGGTGCCAAAGCCCGTACCGCTCATCCTTCCATCAGAGATGCGTACCATATCATTTATACCTTTGGCAAGCACCTTAGCTGGCAGTCCCATATTACCTACCTCCGGCATACCCGGATACCCCTTAGGTCCTGCGTTCTTTAGTACTAAAACACTGTTTTCATCTACCTCCAGGTTCTCATCATTGATCTTTCTCTTATAATCATCAATATCTTCAAATACCACAGCTTTGCCAGTATGTTGCATCAGCTGAATACTGGCTGCAGAAGGCTTTAATACTGCACCTTCTTCACAGATATTCCCTTTGAGAACAATTATACCTGATGTTTTGTTGAATGGTTTATCAACAGAGGCAATCACATCTTTATTATAACATTCTGCTTCTTCAAAGTTCTCCTGTATAGTCCTGCCATTTACCGTAATGCAGCCAGAATGTAGCTGCTGTAACAGTTCTTTAATTACAACAGGTAGTCCACCTGCATAATAAAAGTCTTCCATAAAGTAAAGACCAGACGGTTGCAGGTTAGCAATGAGCGGAATGTCTTGTGAATAGCGGTCAAAATCTTCTATATTGAGATGTACACCTATTCTGCCGGCAATGGCTAACAGGTGCAAAACAAAGTTGGTAGACCCACCTATTGCTGCATTTATTTTAATAGCATTCTCAAAAGCTTCACGGGTAAGAATATCCGAGAGCCTGATGTTCTTCCTTACCATGTTCACGATCTCTATGCCAGACATCTGTGCTAATACCTTTCTTGCTGCATCGGGAGCAGGTATAGCAGCATTATGAGGCAGTGAAAGTCCGAGCGATTCTACCATACAAGCCATAGTAGAAGCGGTACCCATTACTGCACAATGTCCATCACTTCGGCACATGCCAGCTTCAGCCAACATCATCTGTTCATCCGTCATGTGCCCTGAACGCACCTCTTCACTAAATCGCCACAGGTCACTTGTACTGATACTCTTGCCTTTATGTCTGCCCGTAAGCATTGGACCGCCTGATACTACAATAGTGGGCAGATTTACACTGGCTGCGCCCATTACCAGTGATGGTGTAGTTTTATCACATCCACATAAAAGCACCACCCCATCCAATGGATTGGCTCTGATGGATTCCTCTACATCCATACTTACCAAATTGCGATAGAGCATGGCAGTAGGTTTCATCAGCGTTTCACCAGTAGACATTACCGGAAACTCTACCGGGAACCCACCTGCTTCCAGCACTCCTCTTTTTACAAACTCTGCCAGTTGGCGGAAATGCGAGTTACACGGCGTCAACTCACTCCAGGTATTGCAAATGCCAATGACCGGCTTACCATTAAACTCATAATTAGGGATACCTGACTTCTTCATCCAGGCCCGATAAATTAATCCATCCTTACCCGTGCGACCAAACCAGCCTGCACTTCGTAATTCTTGTTCCTGCATGTATTAATTGAAATAATTTGATAACAGTAAAATAATTCTTAAAATAATATTTTAATTGCAAACTGCTAAAAGCAATACATCTGTAAGAGAATGTTCAATCCTGGTGGCAATATACAAGTGCAGACATTACGCCTTATTGCATCTTCTGTATTTGCTGATTATAATATTGTACTTCCTGCTTTACAGATTGTAGATTGTTCGGCTGTTCCACAGCATCACGTTCTATATAAATAGGGCCGGTAAAACCTTGCTTTTTCAACTCCTGGAAGATGGCAGGAAAATCTACAACACCGGTTCCTACTGGTACATCTACCAATTTAGGATTGTTATAGGCAGCTACGTCTTTCAGATGCACTGCAATAATATGCCCGCTCAATTTCTTAACTGCATCCAGCGGATTAATGCCACTTTTTGGCCAGTGACCAAGGTCGGCACATACACCAAAATTGGGATGACCTTTTAAAGCCATCAAAGTAGTATCCGGATTCCAGTAGTGGCTCATACCTCTCCAATGCTCATGAATAGCTACTTTAATTCCATAAGCACCAGCAAGGCTATCAATGCTGTCCCACATATTCAGTGGCGGTTCTGTTGTTACAAACTGTACTCCTAGTTGTTTAGCAATATCAAACTGATGTTTCCATGAGGCAATTGTAGTATCGCCTACAATATAAATTGATCTGCAAATAAGCCCATGCCGTGCAATCATTGACTTAATGGTATCAATACCTGCCGGTGATAATTTTAAAATGGCGGAATCCTTTAACTCTGGTCCTGCATTATGAAAAGTATTCGGCTCAATATATTTTAAACCCGTACTATCTACAAGGTTTAATGATTGAGAAAAAGAGACAGTATGGAATGTCCATAAAGCCACTCCCAAATGCCAGTCATTTGCTGGATTAACAGAAGCATTTGTAGTAGTGCTATCTGTATTATTATTAGCAGATGGAGTGTTGTTACATGCTGCAAAAAGCAAAGTGGCGCATGTAAGTAAGGCAATCGTTTTTTTCATGTTTGTTCATTGGAAGTTGAGGCACGAAAGTTCAGGAATTATTGTGAAAAATATGAATGGAATTAATTTCTGGTATAAAGTTGATAAGAATGTGATAACTATTAATTATCAGGATGAGGATTTTGTTATAGAATAGTATACTGTTACTTAAATAAGTTCAGTAAACTGCGCTATACATCAAAATATAATCAAACAGTGATTTATCTACTACCCACAGATGCTTCCTTCGTCAGCAGGACAAACTCAGAGTTTGACTATAGAATTCAGTCAAATCATTATACTAATATTTTCAATTACACCTATATACAATTTAAACTTTATAAGTAATAGTGTAATAGTACATGAAGAGCAATTCTAAACTATTAGCTTTAAAACGTTGTAGTAACAATCCTTATTATTATTTATCAATTGGCGTTAGTCTTTTTGATAGCACATTGGTATAAAGTGATGGTCTTGTATAGTTCTCCTCAAAGCTCATGCTATTATAAATACATCTGTACCATTTGCCGCCAGTGCCTTGGACGATGTGCCTCTTCGTTCCATACATATATAGTATTGCAAATCCATTTCTCGGATAGCACATTGCTTAGCAAAATATTACTATCAAAAAAAGGATCTTCTTTACCTATCACCATTACAATTTTTAGGGTTTGTAAAGCTTTCAATATCTTTTTGTCTATCAGGTTGGGTACAAACATGGTAGGGGTATTAAAGTAAATGTTTTCATCCTTGTATCCATCAAACAAATCCCGGAAGTTCTGTATTTGCTGGCTTAAATCGAACCTGCCGCTCATAGCCACTACTTTCTTGAAATGGGTTGGATGCTTGAGTGTAATATTCATAGCATGATAAGCGCCCAGACTGCAGCCGGCTACTATACGGTACTTATTAGCGTTTTTCTTTTTTATAAATGGAACCACCTCTTTTATAATGTACTTTTCATAGTTTCCATACCTTTTAATCCTTTCGGAAGGATGTATGGAGGGGTTGTAAAAACTGTCTATATCCGTGCTGTCCACACAGAAAATTTGCAGATAGCCAGCTTCTATTTTATCTTTAATAGCGTCAATTATTCTCCAGTTTTCATAATCGTAGAACCGTGCAGTTCGGGTTGGGAAAAAAAGTACAGGTGCACCAGCATGTCCAAAAACTAACAACTCCATCTCCCGTTTCAAATTCCTGCTACGCCACTTGTGGTATTCTCTGTTCATATTTTTATGCAATTTGCATAGCAGCAATAATTAAGCTACAGTTTGTTTGTTAGCAGGCCAACATAATGCTCCCAGCGCTTCCTTCCATACTTCATAGCCCTCTTTATTCAGGTGCAGACCATCTTCTTCAAAAAGAGCGGCATTAGGATAGCCATTTTCATCCAGCATTGCATCATAAATATTAATGAAGGTGATATTGTGTTGTTTCCTTATCTCTGCTTCTATCAGTTCATTAGTGCGCTTTATTTTATTATCAATATTCCAACGACTAATGCTGGGCTTAATAGAAATATAATACCATGATAAGTCAGGGAAATGATGGTTCATTTTGGTTACCAGTTCCTCAAAAGAAATAAGCACTTCTTCAGGTGCTCTTCCATCTCCAAGATCGTTATCACCAGCATACACAAACATGTTTTGGGATCTTTTCATAGGAGCAACGATGCGTTCAAAAAACCAAACGCAGGCTGCAAGGGTAGACCCTCCAAAACCTAAGTTAACTGGTTGACAATCCTTAAAATCATCGTATAAACTCTCCCACAACCTAATTGTGGAGCTGCCATAAAAAATCGTTTTAGGGTCATAAGGCAATGCATCCCTTCGCCGTATCAAATCAACTACTTCTTCTTCGTACCAGTCCATTGATCAGTATATTAATTCTTGATTCTATCTTAAAATCGTTCCAGTTTGTTGTTATTGCAACATTACAACAAATAATAATTTGACTGGTGAACAAATTTTATTATATCCACAGCCTAAACCAAATTCTTATTTTAGCACTACTCTCCATTTGTATTCAAGCAATTCTATCTCGCATAAACTGTATGAAAATTCTCCTAAATCCATAATCAAGCATAATTATTTGTTCTACTAAACCGCTGCGGTATATTACACCTCTCCTACCAACGACTATTTTTTACACCTGTATCTTACTCCTGATATATTGTAAAAAGACGTAGGATATACGGCTCAGATACGGCTTAGGTACGGCTTAGATTATGGAGTAAGCAGGCCTTTAGGTATGGCTTTGCCATGAACTATCCATGGCTTTACCATGGCTTTCTACGGCTTTAGTACGGCTAAGGTGGGAAGAAAGTGGGGCTTTACTACCCACCTGATAAAGAGGTGCAGCTATCATAATTACTTCTGAATAGCCCTGAATTTTAAATCTCGGCCTTTGAACATTTTCAATTCATCTGTTCAATTTGTGAACACACACATTATGTATCTTACATCTAACATCGTATATGATAAAACCTTTCCTCTACTTACTTACCTTCGCAACCTCATTTACAACGTATAACACTAATGGAAATAACCGCACAAACAGCCGAACAGCTTCGCCTCACTGCCGAGGAGTTTGAAATGATAAAACAAAAGCTCCGTCGTACCCCCAACTTTACAGAGCTATGTACCTTCAGTGCGATGTGGAGTGAGCACTGCAGCTACAAAAACTCCATCAAGTGGTTGAAGACCTTGCCCCGTGAAGGAGGAAGAATGCTGGTAGCTGCCGGTGAAGAGAATGCCGGGCTTATGGATATGGGTAATGGCTATGGCGTTGTGTTCAAAATAGAGAGCCACAATCATCCAAGTGCATTGGAGCCCTTTCAAGGCGCCGCAACTGGTGTTGGCGGTATTCATCGTGATATTTTTACAATGGGCGCCCGTCCTATTGCCGCACTTAATAGTTTGAGATTTGGAAATTTAAAAGACCCACAAGGTTCTGTGAATAATAAAACAAAGCGCCTGCTAGCAGGTGTGGTGCATGGCATTGGTCATTATGGCAACTGCTTTGGCGTGCCTACCGTTGGTGGAGAAGTTTATTTTGAAGACTGTTATCACACCAACCCATTAGTAAATGCTATGAGCGTGGGCATTGTAAAGGTGGGCAAAACGGTAAGTGCCACGGCTGAAGGCATTGGCAACCCTGTATTCTTTGTAGGCAGTGCTACGGGAAAGGATGGCATTGGTGGCGCTTCATTTGCCAGTGCTAACATCACCGAAGAAAGTGTGGAAGAACTGCCGGCTGTTCAGGTAGGTGACCCTTTCCAGGAAAAGAAATTACTGGAAGCCTGCCTGGAGGTAATAGAAACCGGTGCTGTAGTAGGCATGCAGGATATGGGTGCGGCGGGAATTATTTGCTCCACTGCTGAGATGAGTGCCAAAGGAGGTGTGGGTATGCGTATTGATCTGGATAAAGTACCTACACGCCAGCAAAATATGAAAGCATGGGAACTGCTCTTGAGCGAAAGCCAGGAACGTATGCTGATTGTAGTGGAAAAAGGAAAGGAAGAAGCTGTACTAAAGGTGTTTGAAAAATGGGACTTGCCTTGTAGCAATATAGGTGAAGTAACTGATGATGGTATCCTAAGGTTTTACATGCATGGCGAATTGGAAGCCGAAGTACCGGCATATGAACTGGTGCTTGGCGGGGGTGCTCCGCAATATACCAGGGAATACAAAGAACCAGCTTATTTACAAGAGATAGCAAAGTTTTCAATTAATGATGTGCCAGATGTTACAGATGCTGCTGAACTACAGCGCATTGCAGAGCAACTGATGCAGCTACCCAACATTGCCAGCAAAAGGTGGGTAAGTGTACAGTACGATAGTATGGTAGGTGCTTCCACCATGAGTACTAATGCTCCGAGCGATGCAGCCGTTGTATTGGCAAGAGGTACCGGCAAAGCATTAGCTATGACTGTAGACTGTAATAGCCGATATGTGTATGCCGATCCGCAAGTGGGAGCTGCGATTGCTGTTGCCGAAGCAGCCCGCAATATTGTGTGCAGTGGCGGTGAGCCGATTGGGGTAACCAACTGTCTCAACTTTGGTAACCCTTATATTCCCGAAGTGTATTACCAGTTTGTGAAAGCAGTAACAGGTATGGGCGAAGCATGCCGTGCATTTAACACGCCGGTAACTGGTGGCAATGTTAGCTTTTACAATCAAAACCCTGATGGCCCGGTATATCCAACACCTACCATTGGTATGGTTGGCGTTATAGATGATATTACCAACCATATGACACTTGATTTTAAGAAAACCGATGATGTAATTCTATTAATTGGTAAGGTAAAAAATGACATTGCTTCATCAGAATACCTACATAAAATAAGAGGTGTGGAAAATTCTCCGGCACCTTATTTTAACCTGGAAGAAGAAAAACATTTACACGAAGTGATCGCTGAATTGATAAAAAACAAAGCTGTGCAAAGCGTACATGATGTAAGCGAAGGAGGCGTAATAGTAACACTGATGGAAAGCGGGTTTAACAGAGGGCTTGGCTTTGATGTGTTCTTCAACAGGCATTCTGTGGATGAAAAGAATGAACGAATTGATGCCTTCTGGTTTGGCGAAGCACAAGGCAGGGTAGTTGTATCTGTTGCAGATGACCAGATGGAAGCTTTTTTAAGTATTATTGAAAATGCCGGTATTGAAACAATAGAGTTTGGTCAGGTAACGACTGGCGATGTATTGGTGAATGGGAATAACTGGGGCAACATCAACGATTGGAAATACAAATATGACACTGCTATTGAAAAGCTGATAGAAGCTTAGTGAGAAGAATTGTAAATTTGATAAAAAGGATTTTATGTGAGTGTAGAAGAAAGAAAGAACAAATTGGTAGACAATGTCAAACATTTGCCGGAAGACAAGCAACCATTAGTTGAAGAGTTATTACAAAAATAAATAATGATAAACAAAAGCTCAACTATTGAACACATTTATAATGAACAGTTTTCAAGATACCACGAAACCTTACAAAAGCTGGCTCAATGATAACATTAAATGAAGTATTGCAACTTCATGAAAAATCTATAAAGGATTATGGGGGCAGTGCAGGTGTACGTGATATTAATTTATTAGAACGTGCTATTAGCAATCGACCTTTTCACACATTTGGAGGTACTGAATTTATATTATACATCATTATGAAAAGGCAGCCGCTCTTATCGAGAGTATAGTTAAAAATCATCCTTTTATTGATGGCAATAAAAGAACTGGGTTTCTTGCCGGCTTAACAATGTTATTACGTTCCAATTTACTGATTGTAGTCAGAACAAGGAAGACGGTGTTATAATTTTGTAATTAAAGTTCTACCGAATAATTTTCATTTGAAGATATTGCAGTTTGGCTGCAGCAAAATACACAACCAATCTCATTTTAAATTATTATGAATAACAATATTGCTATTATCGGCGGAGGTAACTTAGGAAGCGCTATTGCAGAAGGTCTTATCAGTAGCGGCTTTGCGTTGCCTGAGCAGATTATAATTACTAAGAGAAATATTGCTACACTGGAGCCATTACAACAAAAAGGCGTGCAGGTGGATAGTGATAACATAAAAGCAGTCAACTTTGCCGACTGGGTAATATTGGCTGTAAAGCCTTTTCAGATAAAAGATATACTGCAGCAGTTAAAGCCGCATTTACAAGCCGGTAAGCATAAGCTGGTAAGTGTTATCACCGGCATCTGGATAAAAGATATGCAGGAGATTTTAGGCAATGACTTTACCCTCTTCCGTGCCATGCCTAATACTGCCATTGCCATACGCGAGAGCATTACCTGCATTTGCCGTTATAATGCCAGCAACGAAGATTCTGAATACATCGGCAACTTATTTAATAATCTTGGCAGAACTGTTTTCATAGAAGAAAAGCTAATGGATGCTGCTACTGTATTAGGGGCATGCGGAACCGCTTACGCAATGCGTTATATACGTGCAAATATTCAAGGGGGCATTGAAATAGGTTTTGATGCTGCAACTGCCTCATTGATTGCTGCACAAACAGTAAAAGGCGCCGCGCAATTGTTACTTACGAAACATACACATCCGGAACAAGAAATTGATAAAGTAACAACTCCTAAAGGTTGCACTATTGCCGGGCTCAACGAAATGGAGCATCAGGGCTTTAGCTCATCATTGATAAAGGGTTTGGTGACCAGCTATAAAAAGATTGTAACTGATATGTAGGAATATACTAAATAATTGAGAACAGTAGGGCTTAACATACAATGATATTAAGCCCACTAAATCATACAATTTATTATTATACCCTGTTATTAAAAAGCCCTTAAAGCTTAAATCTAATCCTTAAATACAATTTAAATATTCCTGAAATTATTTAGCATGCAATTAAAAACAGCTTACCAAATGCTGATTGTGGCATATTTTTATCAACTTTAACCTGAGAAGTGGATGTCTCAACTATCCACTTGCATTTATTTAAAAATCCAATATTATCCTTTGAAAAGGCCGAAAAACATTCTACAGCTTTGTACTGTATTTGTCCTAACACTATATTCCCTTTGCGCAAAAGCACAGATCCATGCCGATTTTACCAGTGATGTGGTGAAGGGCTGTTCGCCATTGTTGGTACAGTTTACAGACAATTCTACAGGAAATCCTACGGATTGGGAATGGGATTTAGGGAACGGTACTCAATCAAGCAATCAGTCGCCATCAGCAGTCTTTTTAAATTCCGGAACCGCTACTATTTTTTACACTATTAAATTGACAGTAAAGAACAGCAACGGTACAGACTCTGTTGTTAAAAAGCAATACATTTCTGTTTACCCTAATCCGCAGGTAAGTTTTACATCCGACATTACACAAGGCTGTCCACCATTTACTGCCCATTTTACAGATAAAAGCAAACCTGGTTCAGGTACTATATCTGACTGGCTTTGGGACTTTGGTGAAGGTGTAATATCAAAAGAAAAAAATCCATCGCACACTTATTTTCTACCTAATACCTATTCTGTATCACTGAATGCCAGCAACAGCTTCGGCTGTAAGCAAACCTATACCTGGCAAAAGTATATTCAGGTATTTGATACTGTAAATGCAGATTTTGATTACAGCTATACTAATATTTGCCAATCTCCTGCACCAATCACTTTTATTAATCATTCTTCTTCAGCATCACCATTATCTTATTTTAACTGGACATTTGGCGATAATCTAGCCTCTAACGAGAATGCACCGACACATACCTATAATGATATTGGTACTTATACCGTAAAGCTTATTGCTACCAACAATCGTGGTTGTAAAGACACAATAACAAAGAACCTTACTATTGGTAAAGCAGGTGCTGACTTTACATATGTTACATCGACAGCTTGTTCCAACAGTGCGGTTACATTTACTAATACCTCTTCTACTATTCCTGCATCAGCAAAATGGGACTTTGGCGATGGCACAAGTTCAACAGTTATTTCACCTGATCATATATATAAAAATGCAGGAAAATATACTGTAACAATGACTGCTGATTTCGGCAATTGCAATAGCAGTATAAAGAAGGAAATTACCATACAGAACCGTCCTGTGGCGCAATTTGATGTATCTAAAACAAACGTATGCCAACTACCATATAAAGTACAATTTACCAATAAAAGCAGTGACGCAGTAAACTATAACTGGGCATTTGGTGACGGGAAAACGGGCACAGAAAGTAATCCTTCCCACACATACACTACTGGGGGCTTTATTGATGTTAAGCTGGTTGCATCTTCAGCAAATGGTTGTGCAGACAGCATTACTAAAGTAGCAGCAATACGGCTTGGTCCACCTGTTATCAATTCGCTGGGTGGTAACTTGCCGATATCGGGTTGTGTACCGCAAGTAATTAATCTAAAGCCCGGCATTACTTCAGCAGAAAAGATTGTACAATACAAATGGGACTTTGGTGATGGTACTACTTCAGAAGAAGCTAACCCAACCCATCAATATAACAAAGAAGGGGTTTTTACAGTACAACTGATTGTATTTACAACTGGTGGTTGCAGCGATACGCTTACCTTACCAAATGCTGTTACTACTGTTAATCCACCGGTCGCTGGCTTTTCAGCCAATCTATTCGATGTATGCGCAAGCACTCCAATTTCTTTTTCCGATACCAGTAAAGGTAAAATTACTAATTGGTGGTGGCAGTTTGGTGATGGCGGCACTTCTACATTACAGAATCCGGCACATAAATACGGGGATACCGGGTACCTTAAAGTAATATTAGTTGTAGCTAATAGTGGTTGTCGCGATACACTTATTAAAGAAAGTTATGTGCATATCCGTTCGCCTATAGCAGCATTTAATTATAATATAGATTGTGCTAAACCATTTACAAAAGCATTTAACAATTATAGTAAAGGTGCTCTCTCATGGCAGTGGAACTTTGGTGACGGCAGCACTTCTCAAGAACTTTCGCCGCTGCACAACTACAGCTCCACCGGGCGATACAATGTTCAGTTGATAGTTAAAAACCAGGAATGCGCAGATACTGCAAAGCAGGAAATAAAAGTTGTAGATGAGCATCCGACCTTCTCTTATAAATTGACTGGTGAAGCCGCCTGTCGTAACGATGCGGTTCGCTTTACTGCCGCCAATTTTACCGGAGGAAATATCAGTACCTTTAGCTGGAACTTTGGTGATAATACACCGGTAAACACTTCTTCTAATTCAACTCTTACGCATAAGTACGATAGCACAGGCAATTTTATGCCTCAACTTATTACAACAGATATATTAGGTTGTAAAGACACTATCAATAACAGTGTTGACATAAAAGTATATGGACCTAGAGCAAATTTCGGCAATCCGGCAGGTATTTGTATTCATACGGCGGCTGATTTTACCGATAGCTCAAAGAGCGATGGAATACATCCTGTTATCAAATGGGTATGGAGTTATGGTGATAGCAAAACAGGTACTTACACGTCTGCTCCATTTAATAATATTTATGACACTTCCGGATATTTTAATGTAAAACTTGCAGTATATGACAGCTATGGCTGTAAAGATTCAATAATAAAAACAAAAGCCATTCAGGTGACCAACCCAAAAGCTGATTTCACCTCAGCCGAACCAATCAAATGTGCGAATAACAATGTGTTTTTTGTAAATAATGCTAAAGGCGAAAGCTTAGTATATAGCTGGAACTTTGGTGATAATACGCCTCCATCTATTGAGACTTCCCCTGCACACGCTTATAAAAACATTGGTATTTATGATGTAACACTGAGTGTAACCGATAAGTATGGCTGTAAAGCAGACTCTGTTAAAAAGAGTTTTATAACCATATCTAATCCCAAAGCTACTTTCAATATGAATGGACCAACAACGGCTAATTGTCCGACATTGATCGTAAAGCCTACTAATACTTCTGCCGATTATACCGCTATATCATGGAGTTTTGGAGATGGCGCTATTGCAAATATTGATACCCCTACCCATATTTATACTCAGGGTGGCAATTACGAACTGAGACTGGTAGCAAAAGGATTTGGGGAATGTTATGACACAGCACGGCAAATGATTAAATTAAAAGGACCATCCGGATATTTCTCTTACGATCTGGCAAAAGGTTGCAGCCCTTCTACCGCTACATTCAATGCTGTTACTAAGAATGCTGCTAAAATATATTGGGACTACAGTGATGGGAACGTTGATACTGGCCTTGTAACTACCAAGAAACATGTTTACAAAGAATATGGACAATACATTCCTAAATTAATTGTTATCGATAATGCCGGCTGCCAGATAGGTATTGAAAATAGTGACACAATCTTTATTGCTGGTGTTAAGCCAAATTATCTTCTCTCCTCACAGGCAGCCTGCGACTCCAGCACAGCCAATTTTGTGAATGCTTCTACTCCGTATTGGGATGAAGTAAAATCGTATCTGTGGAACTTTGGTGATGGCAATACTTCGGATGCTAACAATCCAATACATTTCTATAAGACATCAGGAAAATACACAACTAAGCTGTTAGTAACTACTGCATTGGGTTGTATCGATTCGTTATTGCAAACAGTAGATGTTACAGTGCCTAAGAGTCCGGCAGTAAGTGCAGTAGCTCCGGATTCACTATGTATCGGCACCTTAGCTTCCTTGAATGCGACTGATGTAACCAAGGATTCAACTGTAACCTGGCAATGGACACTCAACCAAAGCACAACCATTGGTACTGCAAAAAGCATATCTTATCAGTTTGATAAGTCTGGGCCTTTTGAGCTATCAGCCATTGCTACTACCTCTTTTGGCTGTACTGATACGGCTACACACAGCCTATTTGTAGTAGCACTGCCAGCAGTGAACGCAGGCATAGACACATTTGTATGTAAAGGAAGTGCAACACTGCTCACTGCAACAGGTGCTGATAAATATATATGGAACAGCACCGCAAGCCTTAGTTGTAACAACTGTACCAGCACTCTGGTCAGCCCTTCAGAAACATCGCAATATGTTGTTACAGGTCACAATAAGTTTGGCTGTAAGGCAAGCGATACAGTGAATGTCAGCGTGATAAAGCCAGTAAACATAACAGTACAAAACGACACCTTGTGCTTAGGGGAAAATGCTACACTACAGGTAAGCGGCGCCAAACTGTACAACTGGTCACCAGCTATTTTCTTAAGCGATGCCACTTCTGAAGCTCCTGTATTTCATGCAGCAAAGGATACTACAATCACTTACAGCGTAACCGGCACTGACGAAAAGAAATGTTTTGCTGATTCTAAAAATATAACTGTGAAAGTATATCCAATACCACACATTGAAATTGCTGATAAACAGATTGATTTGAATGTAGGCTCGTCAGTACAATTGAAGATTAAGAGCTCGGCTGATGTAACTCAATGGCGCTGGAGCCCTTCTGCTTTCTTAAGCGATGCTTCGGCACAGAATCCCATTGCAACTCCGAAAGAATCCATTACTTATACTTGTGTGGCATCCAACAATGGATCCTGCTTTGCCCGCGACCAGATATCTATTAATGTAATGTGCAACCAGGCTAATATGTTTATCCCCAATACCTTCTCCCCTAACGGTGATGGTATAAATGAAAGGTTTTACCCACGGGGACAAGGAGTCTTCAACATCAAGTCGTTGCACATTTTCAACCGATGGGGACAAGTGGTATTTGAGAAGAACAACTTCTTACCCAATGTGGAAAGTGATGGATGGGACGGCACCCTTAAAGGTCAGCCACTTCCTTCGGATGTATACGTATATATGATAGAAATTACCTGTGATAACAATGCAGTAGTTCCATTTAAGGGTAATGTTACTTTACTGAGGTAGTGATCGTTATTAGGAATTGTAAAGAGGTTATCTCAAAAGCAAAATGAAGGCTCTGAGAATTGTTTAAACGCATATACCTCTCCATTAGGTACCCGAATAAAAAGAGGCTGTCTTCGACTTTTGAGACAGCCTCTTTTTGTTTTAATGCCTTAAATTTAGTTTACCAATGAACTGTATTATACTATTTTGTATTTTGGAAAAAGCTACAGCCTTGTAGAATCATTGGGTTGCTTTACTTACCATCATCCAGCCTGATGTACTACCAAAATCTCTTTTTAGTTTTAAATACGGCTGAGTTATACCTAACATATACTTAAGTTATAGCTAACTTATACCTGAGTTATACCTATTCTCCTCTATATCTCATCCTCTATAACTCCCTGGGCATTCCCTATATTCTCCCTGTTTATACATAACCTGTCAGGTTGGACAATTACAAAACTCTCATATTGAACTAAACTGTTTTTAAAAGCAGCTTAAAATATTTTTTCTGCATTAAAAAAACTTATAAGTACAATAATTGCAACAAATATTTCTCAACTTTATACTTCGAATTGGAAGTTAACTATCTAATTCACTTTTCGGGTAACGAATCCAATATTCATGAATAAATTTTATACCTTAACATCACTACTATGCCTTACAGCCATTCTACAATCCAATGCCCAGGACGTTCATTTTTCCCAGTTTTTTGAGGCGCCATTAATCCGAAATCCCTCGCTCGCCGGCATTTTTGATGGAGATGTGCGAGTTCAGGGCGTTTACAAATCACAGTGGCAAAGTGTAACCATTCCATTCGTTACCCAATCTATCAATGCAGAATATAAAATGCCAATTGGTCAAAGCAATGATTTTGTGACACTTGGCATGCAAATACTGAACGATAGAGCAGGTACTACAGCGCTTACTACCACTAATGTTTATCCCGCGCTCAATTATCATAAAGCATTAAGCGCAGATAAATCAACTTACCTCTCTATGGGCTTCATGGGCGGTTTGGTACAACGCAGCTTCGACCGCTCCAAAGTAACTACTGATCATACTTACGACTATGGTGTAGACGGTGAAACTAATATATATCCCAATTATCATTATTGGGATGGTAGTGCAGGCATGTCTTTCAATTCTACAGTTGGCTATGATGAAAAGACTACCTACTTTATTGGACTCGCTTATCATCATTTCAACCAGCCGAAAGCATCCTTTTATAACAATCCAGCGGTATCCATAAAGCCTAAATGGGTCGCCTCTGGCGGTATTAAGTTTCCGGTAAACGAAGTGTCATATTTTACTTTTGAAGCAGACTATACCAAACAGGATGTATCTAAGGAAATAATTGCAGGTGGTATGTACTCGCGTAAAATTGGTGATGATTATGATAATCCGCTATATACCGTTCACTTTGGTGGATACTTGCGTTTGAATGATGCATTTATTCCTGTAGTGAAATTGGATTATCACCCATTTTCTGTAGCTCTAAGTTACGATATTAACATATCTACCCTTAAAACGGCAAGCCAGTACCAGGGTGGTGCCGAAGTGTCTTTAACGTACTTAGGCTTTTTAGACCGGGACAATTCCACCAAAAATGCGGTAGTATGCCCTCACTTTTAGGCGATCCTTAAAAAAAGAATAATTTTAATTTCTGGCAAAGAATCTGATTCTGTAACTTAGCATCAATAATTTATATGAAAAAAACTCTACCCATATTTATATATCATCTCAAAACACCGCTTCCTGTGCTTTTCTTAGTATGCATAGGCATAGCTGTTTGTAGTTTTACTTTTCTACCAAATCCGCAAAGCAATAAGGTGGAGATAATAAAATGCTATCCTAATCCAGCATCCTCATTTGTCAATTTTGAGTTTGATAAAAACATTGATAAAAGCTATACATTACAGGTATATAGTTTTGTAGGTAAGAAAATGGTGGAAACACCTGTATCAAATAATAAGATTACTGTTACCCTTAATGATTTCAATCGCGGTCTTTATGTATATCAGCTCCGCGATAAAAGTGGTCAAACGGTAATGGCTGGTAAGTTTCAGGTAGTTAAGTAAATTGTATTGAATATTTTAAAGTGCCGGTTATATCAGCCGGCATTTTTTATTTAGGACCATATATCCTTTTTGCTGAAAGCTTACATCTGGTAAATTCAAATGATGCTTTTACTTTGTGCAAAATTGCAACGTGTACACTATAGATGTTATTGCAAAAGCTATAGAGGCAAAACCTCATATTACCAATGACAAAGCAGTTATTAAAAACTTACTAACTGATAGCCGCCGTATCGTTTTTCCTGCCAATTCCCTGTTTTTTGCACTACACTCCTCTCGTCGGGATGGGTTCGCTTTTATTGAAGAAGTCTATAAACAAGGCGTTACTAATTTTGTTACAACACAATTACCGGATGTAAGCAAATATCCCGATGCTAATTTTCTACTCGTAAAAGACACATTGCAGGCATTGCAGCAGTTGGCTTCATGGCATCGTAGTCATTTCCATTATCCTACAATTGGTATTACAGGTAGTAATGGTAAGACGATTGTCAAAGAATGGCTGTATCAATTGTTGTCACCGGAGTATACTATCATTCGTAGCCCGCGCAGTTACAATTCACAAATCGGGGTACCTTTGAGTGTGTGGCAAATGAGCAGTCAACATAATCTTGCCATATTCGAGGCAGGTATTTCCCAACCTGGTGAAATGAAGAGGCTGGAACAGATAATTCAACCAACCATTGGCATATTAACCAATATTGGCGAGGCACACCAGGAAGGTTTTGAAAGTTTGGAGCAGAAAGTAAAAGAGAAGCTGCAACTTTTTACTAATACAGGAATACTGTTTTGTAACAAGGATAATGTGGTCTGTAAACGAAAGTTTAACCTCCCTGCCAATTCCTCAAACACATCGCTGGGGTTTACAATCCAATGCTGATTTATTCATACAAAAAATAGAAAAGCAGCAACAACAAACTTCAATTACTGCTTTATACAAGCAATTAGAAAATATTAGTATTACTATTCCTTTTACAGATGATGCTTCAATTGAAAATGCTATCACCTGCTGGAATGTTTGCCTTTATTTTAAACTCCACCATTCCGCAATTGCTGAACGAATGGCTCAGTTGCAAGCCGTAGATATGCGCTTGCAGTTATTAAAGGCAGTTAATAGCTGCTCGGTCATCAATGACAGCTATAGCTTTGATATTAATTCATTCAATATTGCACTCGATTTTTTATTGCAACAACATCAGTACCCATCAAAAACGGTCATTATATCTGATTTTGCTATTGCTACTGATGATAGCCACTACCAACAGATAGCAGATGTATTAATAATAAAAAAAGTAAATCGCGTCATTACTATTGGTGAAAACTGGTACCGCTTGCAAAACATTCTGAAAGAGGAAATCAGCCGCACCACTCATTTTATATCCATGCAGTCCTATTTAAACCAGTTGCATACTTCACAGTTCCATAATGAGGTTATACTGCTGAAAGGCGCCCGTAAGTTTGGTTTTGAACTCATTGTTGCACAATTGGAAGATAAAGTACACAGCACTGTAATGGAAATTAACCTGACTTCCTTAGCTCATAATCTGAAAGCTTACCAGCAACATTTACATCCAGGTACCAAACTCATGGCTATGATTAAAGCTGGTGGTTATGGTAGCGGCAGTGCCGAAGTTGCTAATGTATTGCAGTACCATAAAGTAGATTACCTCGCAGTAGCTTATGCCGACGAAGGTGTAGAACTGCGTAAAGCCGGTATTAGTTTACCTATACTGGTATTAAATGTAGATGAAGCAGCCTTTGAAGCCATTCTGGATAACAACTTAGAGCCGGAGTTATTTTCATTTGGTATCTTAAAAGCATTTAATAACTACCTTCTGAAGCAAGGTGTTCAGCAATACCCTGTGCATATGAAGCTGGATACCGGTATGCACCGGCTTGGTTTGGAAGAAAAAGATATGCCTGAGTTGATTACTATGCTAACCAATACAAAAAATATTGTTATCAAATCAGTATTTACGCATTTGGCTGCAAGTGAAGATGAAGAAGAAGACGCCTTTACCCTGCAACAATATAATACTTTCAACCGCTGTTGTAATCGCCTGCAAAAGGCTTTAAAATATAACTTTATCAGGCATATTGCCAACTCGGCTGCTATCTTTAGACATCCAGCTATTCAGCTTGACATGGTACGGCTTGGAATTGGACTATATGGAGTGGACAGTGCCAATGAACACCAACTTCAACTTCAAACTGTTTGTACACTCAAAACAACCATAGCACAATTGCGCTGGATAAAATCAGGTGATACTGTAGGCTACAACCGGCGTGGTAAAGTAAACAAAGATGAATTAATCGCCACTCTGCGTATTGGATATGCAGATGGTGTAAGCCGTCGTTTAAGCAATGGTGTAGGGAGGATATGGATAAAAGGGAAATTAGCACCAATTATCGGCAATATATGTATGGATATGCTGATGGTAGTTGCTACGGGTATTGAAGGCGTGCAGGAAGGTGATGAGGTAGAAATCTTTGGCAAAAACGTTCCGGTACAGGAAGTTGCAAAACAATGTGGCACCATTCCCTATGAGATATTAACCGGCATCAGCCAGCGTGTGAAGCGAATTTATATTGAGGAATAGCTTTGACTGACAATTATCAATCTTAAACTTTCTTTTGCAAGGCTACAGTGGGCAGGCTTTCTTCAAAAGAATTATCTTCGTTAAAATTTTGTATAGCGCACAATAGATACCCAATGAAGAAAGGCTGGCAGGTTGCTTTGTTAATTACCCTTATTCTCGTTGCCGATCAGGCATTGAAGTTTTACATAAAAACACATTTTGCCTTGCAGGAAGAGCACAATGTACTTGGTCGCTTTTTCAGGCTGCATTTCGTTGAAAATGCAGGTATGGCCTGGGGCTGGAAGTTTGGCGGTGATTTTGGTAAGATCGTACTTACACTATTCCGGATGGTCGCAGTTATATTAGGTGTGTTTTACCTTCGGAATATTATAAAAAAGAGATATCACCCCGGCTTTATCATTTGCGCCGCACTCATTTTTGCAGGCGCAGCAGGAAACCTCATAGATAGTATGTTTTATGGTCTTATCTTCAACAACAGTGATTATTACGTACATAATGTAGCTATAATGTTTCCACCACATGGTGGCTATGCCGGTTTTCTACACGGTCAGGTAGTAGATATGTTGTATTTCCCAATTATTCAAACGCATTATCCATCCTGGTTTCCAGTATGGGGTGGTCAGGATTTCGAGTTTTTCAGTCCTGTTTTCAATTTAGCCGATGCATCTATCTCTGTTGGCGTAATTGCCATTTTGCTTTGGCAGCGTAAATTCTTTCCACAAAAGCAAGGGGTTACAAATAATGAAACGCCGCCAGCGGTACCTTCGACTTCAACGGTTGTAAACGAAAATCTGTAAAAACTGCTCTCAATATTTAATAGTAATCTTAAGTAGTAAATGGCAAGCAGCGGTGCTGCAGCTATCATAGATTGTGTTGTTCATCGCCCGACTGACAAGATTAGACAAGATTTAAATACTTGTTAATGTGTTATTTAACAATACTTGCAACCATGCATTCAAAGCTGCAGATGGGGTTGCAACCTTTTCATTAGATCCAGTCCAATATACTTCTAAACCTTTCGTGATTAGTTTACTATAACACTATTACTTTATTTTCGCAATCTTAACTGTTTACCTTGTCACAATCAATCACCAATATTGCGGTTAAAGAACGCTGGATAGATTTCATTTATACATTACAAGATGATATTTGCGGCGCTTTGGAAGTCTGCGATGGTAAAGCAAAATTTATAGAAGATGCATGGCAGCGACCCGAAGGAGGTGGCGGTAAAACAAGAGTGATTGCCAATGGAAATGTATTTGAAAAAGGCGGCGTGAATACTTCTGTGGTTTATGGCGCTGTAACTGATGCAATGCGTACCCAGTTAAAGATAAATGGTGCTCACTGGTTTGCCTGTGGTTTAAGTTTAGTGATTCATCCTATTAATCCTTTTGTACCAACGGTACACTGCAATTATCGCATGTTTGAATTGTATGATGAACATAACAATATTATAGACCGCTGGTTTGGTGGTGGTACAGATCTTACCCCTTATTACTTAATGGAAGAAGACATTACTCATTTTCACCAGACCTACAAGGCTGTTTGCGATCAGTTCAATACAGGTTTTTATCCAGCCTTTAAAAAGCATTGTGATGATTATTTTGTAAATACGCACCGCAATAATGAGCGGCGAGGTATTGGCGGGATCTTTTACGATTACAAGCGTCCGGATGAGAAAAGAGATGTGGAGTTTTGGTTGAATTTTTCACGTGCATGTGGTTATGCATTTATAGACGCATACATACCTATCGTAAATAAAAGAAAAAACATACCATATAATGCTGAGCAAAAGCATTGGCAGGAAATACGTCGCGGGCGCTATGTTGAGTTTAATTTAGTACACGACCGTGGTACCCTATTCGGATTAAAGACCAATGGGCGCATAGAAAGTATTCTCATGAGCCTCCCTCCTACAGTGCGCTTCGAATACAATTACCAACCACAGCCCGGCAGTGAAGAAGATAAATTGTTACAAGTTTGTTTGCATCCCAGAGAATGGGTGTAGCATACAATACTTGGCCATTTGCCCTTACGTCAAATCAGAGGTGCTATTTTTAAGTGCATATATTATCTTAAACCTACTTATTATTCATAACAACTAAAACCTTCATAGTCACCCGTTTATTTCCCGGTCTAATAGATAGAAGACCAATGAAATATTATTTATCGCCAGAATCTTTCCGTCTTAAAACTTGCATCTGATGCTTAAAGGCCTGAATATCTGTAGTTAGAGTTCATGACTTACAGTTCATAGCTCTTTTTCTTCTATCTTTAGCACATGACCTATCTTATACTAATTGCTGGTATTGCTTTGCTTATCATTCTTATTGCATGGGCACGTTTCAATGCTTTTATTGCATTTCTGATTGTCTGCATATTTATTGGTCTGTCAAGCGGATTATCTATTAGTGCTATTGTTGCTTCCATACAAAAAGGCATAGGTGATATATTAGGCAGCCTGGTAGTGATTCTTGGCCTAGGTGCAATGCTTGGCAAACTGGTGGCAGACAGTGGTGCAGCATTACGTATCTCCTCTGCTTTGATTAACGTGTTTGGGAAAAAATACATCATGTGGGCATTGGTGATTACCTGCTTTATTGTTGGCATACCGCTTTTTTATAATGTAGGCTTTGTGCTAGTTGTGCCATTAATAATTACGGTAGCTGCCCGCTACAATATTCCTGCAGTTTATATTGGCTTACCTGCTTTGTCTGCATTATCAGTTACACATGGATACTTGCCGCCACATCCATCACCGGTTGCACTGATACAACAGTTCAATGCAAATATTGGCACTACTATGTTTTATGGGTTTATGATCGCTATACCGGCTATCCTTATTGCTGGCCCCGGCTTTTCCATTACGCTTAAAAAGTACACCAATAAACCTCTGCAGGCCTTCGCCTCTAAAGAAATGGAGGAAGAAAATCTGCCTCCTTTGGGAGTGAGTATGGCAGCCGCATTTATGCCTGTTGTGCTAATAGCTCTAAGTTCCTTATTTAGTTACCTATTGCCGCACCAAAATGCTGCTGTTACTTTTTTTAATGCTATAGGAGACCCGGCAATAGCAATGCTGATTAGTGTACTGTTTGCCACCTTTACACTTGGAACCCGTCGTGGTACTCGCATCGGTGCAGTAATGTCTTCATTGGGTGAAGCAGTTAAGGATATTGCATTGATCCTTTTTGTGATTGGAGGTGCGGGAGCATTAAAGCAGATACTTACTGATAGCGGTACCAGTAATCAAATTGTACAAGGTTTAAGCAGCCTGCATGTACATCCGCTGCTGCTTGCCTGGAGCATCAGCGCCTTAATTAGAGTATCCGTAGGCTCAGCAACGGTTGCGGGTTTGACAACGGCAGGTATAGTAGCGCCATTAATAGCTACAACCGGTGTAGATGCTAACTTAATGGTACTCGCTACCGGCGCCGGCAGCCTGATGTTTTCTCATGTTAATGATGCAGGCTTTTGGTTGTTCAAAGAGTATTTCAATCTATCAATTAAAGACACTATCAAAACATGGTCTATGATGGAAACTATTGTATCAATAGTGGGATTAATAGGTGTGTTTGTGATTAACGCTTTTCTTTAAGGGATACTTCATTATCATTTACTTCCATTAAATGGATAATACCATGTTTTAAAGCGACATTTTCCGGTGTATGACCCACTGGAAAGTTGAAGCAAACAGGATAATTGTAATCTTTCACTTTGTCATAAATTACATCATACACCGATGCTCCAAACGGAATTACGGTGTCTTTCATATCAGTAAAACTCCCTACAATCAAGCCTGCTAAATCATGCAATTTACCTGCTCTTTGCAGTTGTAGCAACAGTCGATCTATGTTGTAAATATATTCACCAATATCTTCAATGAACAATATCTTTTCTTTTGTATCTACACTGCTCGATGAACCGATAAGATGAGCTAACAAGCATAGATTTCCACCAACTAATTTGCCAATCGCAGTGCCTTTCTTATTCAATTTATATCCTTCACAATGGTATTCAGCAGGATTGCCAGTGATAGCTGCTAGCAATGATTGAACATATTCTGTTTCGCTGCCTCCATCATTGAATGCTGCTGCCATAGGAGAATGCAGAGAAGCAATGTTGTAGTTATTGAAAATGTGGGAATGCAAGATAGTTATATCACTGTAGCCAATAATCCATTTTGGGGTTTTGAGAAATGATGTAAAATCAATATTATCAATAATTCTGCTTAAACCGTAGCCACCACGTGCGCATAAAATAGCATTCACATCTACATCGTCCAGCATTTGTTGTAAATCTGCCAAACGCTCTTCATCTGTGCCAGAAAAGTAGTTGAAGTGTGTACCTAATGTTTTTCCTTTTTTTACCTTAAAGCCCCACTGCTCTAATATTTGTAAACAAGTTTCCATATTCTCGAAGGGCATATAACCGGATGGGCAAATAACACCAATAGTATCTCCTTTTCTTAAGTATCCAGGTATTTCAATCATAAGGCAATATTATGGAATATGCAGGTGGATAGCAAGATGACAGTTGATTGTTGACAGATGACAGAAGGAAAAAGTACTTGCAGTAATTTATAGTAAATAAGCTTGAGATTGCTCTTTATGCACTATTCTGCAATGAGAATCCTCAGCTTAATACCCACCTGGCATTAGGAGTTATTACCCGGCAGATAGGGAAGAGATTCGGTGTAAGTTAGGTATATGTTAGCTATAACTTATGTATAAGTTAGGTATAACTTAGGTATAGCTCGGCACTTTTCATAATTAGAAAATAAGGTTTTGGAGGGAAAAGCAAGGTAGAATAAAGACTGAAGAGTATTAGCATCTAACATAAGAGTATGTGTAAAAACTGTTTACTATTAGCATAAGATACAATCATTATATTAGCGGCATGACATTAAAAGTATTATAGGTGCAACTAAGGACATCTTAGTTTTTGGAAATAACAAGCTTGAGTATTTTAAATTAACTTATTGATAGTACTTACCAGTACAATAATAATCAACTTTCAAACATGAGAATTGCTACTTACAATGTGAATGGTATTACTGCACGTTTGCCTGTGTTGCTTAGATGGTTAGGTGAGTCTACACCTGATGTGGTATGCCTACAGGAATTGAAAGCACCGCAGGATAGGTTTCCGTTGGAAGCTATAGAAGCTGCCGGCTATCATGCTCTATGGCATGGGCAAAAAAGCTGGAATGGTGTAGCTATATTGACCAAGGAGGTAAAGCCTGAAGAAATACGCCGGGGGCTGCCGGAAGACCCTGATGATACGCAAAGCCGTTACCTGGAAGCAAGTATCAACGGGATGATTATTGGCTGCCTTTATTTACCGAATGGCAATCCTACACCAGGTCCTAAGTTTGATTATAAGCTGCGTTGGTTTGAACAACTGACAGCACATGCGGCAAATTTGATAGCATTGCATAAGCCCGTTATTTTAACCGGAGACTTCAATGTAATGCCTACCGAGAAGGATGTTTATAAGCCGGAGCGATGGCTGGATGATGCCTTATTCAGACCAGAAGTACGCAAAGCTTTTCACAACCTTGTTGCACAAGGATGGACTGATGCAATAAGAAAATTGCATCCCAATGAAACTATTTATACATTCTGGGATTATTTCAGAAATGCTTTTGGTCGCAATGCAGGATTACGCATAGATCATTTTTTACTAAGCCCGCAATTCGAAAATCGTCTTATAGCTGCCGGTGTGGATACGAATGTACGCGGATGGGAAAAGACAAGTGACCATGCACCGGTTTGGATTGAATTAAGAGATGAGGGAGGATGATTTTATAGCAAATTGCCATTGAGATGACATATGATGTTGGTAGTTGAAAGGAAAAAAATATACCTATAGAAGTGCATGCATAAAGGAAACTGACATTTATAAAAAACTTGTACATGATAATAAATGTGTATAAGCTTTTGGCAATTATCCTTAATTATCTTGTTTGAAAAGGTAGCTGAATTGTTTTAGTAAACGGAAAGACAAGATTATATGGGTAATAAGCACAATAGAAAATATAAAATAGATGAACATGAATTTAAACAGCATCTGTTCCAATTGAAGAGCGGTTATTCCTGGTGGTATGGTTTGTTGCTGTATAACCTGCTTTACTTTTTCAACTGCAATTGATTTATTGCTGATTATAGTTATATAATCAATTATTCCTAAACAACTTAATGCAATACTTACAAAAGCATTTACCCGTATCCAATCGCGCAGTGATGGCTTGCATTGCCTGCCACCAAGAATACCTTTAGTGAAGAAAGAAAAAGAAGTAAAAACATATATTACAATGCAGGCAATGGCAAATACAAGCATCAAAGCTGCAGGATTAGCTAATGCCAGTGAGAACAATGTAATATCTATAATGCCTATAATTACTGCTATTGGCAATAGTATAAAAGTAAGCAGACGATAAATAATTAAAAGAGATTTCATGGCCGCAAAAGTAATGAGCAGCCAGTATAATACCAGATTCAAATAGGTAGCTTTATAAAAAGCTACAAGAACGAGCCGTGAGCCTTAACTTGTTTTATAAATATAAGGTGGACGAATATCTCACAACGAGATCAAGGGATTCCGGAGACAAGAGGTCAGGTTTCAAGGGGCCAAACTACGGCGTAGCGAGGGAGGAGATAGAATTATATAGCAAGGAGATCTGTTATAAGTTAGGTATAAGTTCCATTATAAATTCAGAATAACTCAGGTATAGCACTGAATTCCGAAGATCAATAATAAAAAATTATGGGACAAGATAAGGCTGTGAGCTAGAGCAGCGCATAACTATGTTACCAAGGTAAAAAGGATAAAAGGTAATGCATATGCAATTCTCATGGTTCGGCTGCTTTATCCTTTGAGGCCTTTTTCGTGCTATTTGTAATATTGGAATTAAGGGTTTGGAGTTGTTTTATAGTTTAAGTTTCTGCTATTGCTGTGCTGCATAGCCTTCTACAAGGGGCTCTACTATAGCATTCTCCTCTTTTGTAAGTGCTACATCATTTAACTCTTCAAACATATTCCCATCTTCATAACTAACTGATACGTACACTGAGAGGTTTTGTTTAGCGGGACCTTTGAATGTGCCTCTTACCGGACTACAATCTTTAAAATTCCTGCCTACTGCCAGCTTTACATGCCGATTGGTTACCCATACATTATTGGTAGGATCTATACCAGCCCAGCCATAGTTGGGTATCCATGCTTCTACCCAGGCGTGGGTTGCACCTTCGCCACGCATGCCATTTTTGTTGGGACATATATATCCGCTTACATACCTGCCGGGAATATGCAGTGTGCGCAACAATCGAAGTAGTACGTGTGCAAAGTCCTGGCATACCCCACTTTTAAGCTGGAGTATTTCTTCTACAGTTGTTTCCACATTAGTAATACCTTTTACATACTGGAAATTATTATAAATATATTGGGAACATTGCTCTACAATACCAGCAACACTATTATTTTCAATATTTAGCTGCTGTAAAATATTATCAATTGCATTTTCGTATCTATTAGACATTCTCGTTGCCAGTTCCAGCAATTGCAGATTGTCTTCCATTTCAGATTGCAGATCGCTTAAGGTGCTTTCAAAATTTACTTTTACATCATTGTCATGAAGTGTGCGCACTATCAACTTACTATCTATTATCAGCAGTTTATGAGGTGGCAATACACTAAATACACCGTTTTTATTTCCCCAGTAATCAAAGAAGGTTTGCACATCAGGCTGAGTGGTTATTTGCAAATCGTGTTGCAGTACTTCCTGTTCGGCACATTTGTAAGGATAAATTTTTATTTCGTTATTGCTTTCTTTTACAGGACGGTCATATTCGTACCTCGTAACATGATGTATTTTAAAAACAGACATTCTATAGTATAATTATAAATTAAGCATAAGAAAAGAAATGTTGTGCAAACTGTGTACTAAACTCTGACAGATCATCTCTCAAAATACTTAAAAAAGAAGCTATGTTATTGCTGGTAAGACTATTTTGCTCTTTGTACTTCACTCCACTGTACATCCTGCCAAAGCAATTAAGTATGGCATTATTTTCTATGGTACTACCGGCAGGCATTACCTTTTGCAGGTATATGTCGATACGGCTTAGAGAATATAATATGGAGCGAGTAAAGTTTTCATTGAAAATAGCCTGATGCAGCAGATTAGCAGTATGGTGCGTACTGGTATAAGTTTTTAAGTGCAATTCGTAACCTGAAAGTGCCAGAAGAAGATAACGCCATCGCAGTATATCACCAGGATCTTCTATATTAAATTGTACCAATTGCAATTGCTTCTCAAGCAGGGATATAGTATGAAAACAGCGCTCAATATATTTTCCTAAATTCATAAAATACCAACCAGTATTCCGCGGCATGGTAATTTCTATTACCCCGGCAAATAATACTGAGTGGTTAGTAAATTTATCCAACACCTGCATTGCCTCATTGCCGCTTAATTGGGAGGTGAGGTATGGATCGTTGATAAAGTGATACATCTGATTTACTTCTTCCCATACTTCTTTGGTGATGTAGTCCTGAATGCCCCGGGCATTTTCGCGTGCACGATGAACAATCATTTTTAGCGAGTTATTGTTTTCTGAATCCAGCATTAATTTATTAAGTGAGGCAGCCATGTTATATTCAATCCATCCAATATCAAAGGTGTTGCAGCGTGTAGCTACTTCAAGCACCGGTCGCCAACTGTGTTGGAGAACTGATTCCTTTATCGAGCGAGAGAATGTAGTGTACAGAAATAAGGCGTACCAAGCTATCGGTCCGTTCCATATAGCGGTTGAGCCAAAAAAGAGAATCTGCAATTCTGCTAAGCATTTAATATATCGATTATGTCAAATGAATATAAATCCATTAAAATACTTTCTAAATAGCCATTATACGGCCATCATTGAATAATTCTAAGTTTATTAAGCATAAAAAGATATTATTACTAAGATAAATATTAGTGCAGTATATTGTATTTAGAAATACTACTTTGTCTTATTCAATCAGAAACCTACCGATTAATCAATCACCCAGGTATCCTTACTACCACCACCTTGCGAGGAATTTACAACCAATGAGCCTTCGCGCAATGCAACCCGTGTAAGCCCACCGGGTACAATTTCGATCCCACCGGGGCCGCAAAGCGCATAGGGCCTTAAATCTACATGCCTAGGCTGAAATTTATTATTAATAAAGCAAGGCACTGTAGAAAGCTGGATAATTGGCTGAGCAATAAAGCTGCGCGGTTCTGCTTCTATTGTTGCTTTAGCTTTTATCCATTCTTCCTCATTTATTGTATTACCCATTATCATACCATAGCCGCCGCTTTGGTTGGTACGCTTAATGACCATATTTTGTATATTACTGAATGCGTATTCTCTCGCTTCAGCGTTGCTCAGTTGATAAGTAGGTACATTGTTTAAAATGGGTTCTTCACTAAGATAGTATTTTATCATATCCGGCACATAAGCATACACTGCTTTATCGTCAGCTACGCCGTTGCCTACTGCATTTATAATAGCTACATTGTTTTTCCGGTAGGCATCCATTAAACCGGGTACACCCAATACACTATCAGGAGTAAAAACCAGCGGGTCCAAGAATTCATCATCAATACGGCGATAAATAACATGTACCTGCTTCAAACCTTGTGTGGTTTTCATATATACTTTATGATTATCAACCACCAGGTCACGCCCTTCTACCAAAGAAATACCCATTTGCCGCGCTAAAAAAGTATGCTCGTAGTATGCCGAATTGTAAATGCCAGGCGTGAGAATAACAACTCTTGGATTGGAGATTTGCCCTGGTGCTAAGGATATCAGGATTTGATGCAACAGCAAGGGATAGTTATTCACCCGGCGTACTGAATTTGCTGCGAACATATCAGGGAAAAGCCGTTTGGTTACTTCGCGATTTTCGAGCATGTAGGACACACCTGAAGGAGTACGCAGGTTATCTTCTAAAATATAAAAATCGCCATTGTTGCCCCGGATCAAATCAATACCGGAGATGTGTACATAAATATCATATGGCACCTGAATGCCATATACTTCGCGCGTATAGTGGGGGCATGATGCAATGAGGTTTGCTGGAATGACTCTATCTTTAAGGATCTGCTGGCTGTTGTAAATATCTTTTAGAAAAAGATTAAGTGCGCGCAGCCGTTGCTTGATACCATTTTCTATATGTTGCCATTCGGCACCTGTAATAATACGAGGAATAATATCAAATGGAAAAATACGCTCAATGCCAGCATTATCAGCATAGACTGTAAAAGTAATGCCCTGGTTCATAAACAGCTCCCCTGCTAATGAGTCTTTCTGGTGCAAAGAGGGCAAATCGAGATTCTGTAAAGCGGAAAGTACTTTGCTATATGGTTCACGTACATTTTCAGCATTCCACATTTCATCGAATATGCCAGCTGTTGTCTTGTATTCCTGTATTATTGTTGCCAAACTCATACACAATTAATTAAATACTTAAAACATATAAATTATTTCCTTTATCATGACGTTGCCCTTTAGGATTTGGGTGAAAATAGTAAATATTTACAAATTCAGAGGTATTAATGAATTAATTGGGTTTATAAAACAAGAAAATCATAACATTATTAATTATTTATATAAAACACATAAGAGCTTAGTTTTCCTTTTGAACAATCTTGTATTAATATATTCATATCCTGTCTTTTAATTAAATACAGTGTAACTTAAGTTAGTTTAGCTTCCTGGTTAGATAAGCCAGCGATAGCCTCAATAAGGTAATAATGTCTGTGATCATCTGAAGTGTAGAGGGTTATTAAGGTAAGAATGTTCCTGTAGGATGCTACTATGTACACCCGCGCGTTAATTGAATAGCAGCTTTCTATTATCAACTTGTTTAAGTAACGATGTATTAAAGAGTATTCAGAACAAGTAGAATGCTCTCACTGATCTAAATATTTATGAAATTATTTAAGGTATAGCAAGCAAGAGGTAAAGAGTATGAATAGCTTAAGCATGTAATAAGTATGACTTAGACGTGCATTCAGGTATTTATAAGGGAATCAGATACAGGATAGGAATTGTGGTTATCGAGGAAAATAAAGTATGCGGGGGAAGGTAGCTTGGAAAGGGACGATACAATTGCTTAATCAATAAATTGCAAATAGTAATTAAGTAGATGCAACAAAAAAGGCCGTAAACAGACTTTTTTGTTGCATCTACATTTCAGGAGTGATTATTTTACATCTGTCTTTATCTGCAATTCGTTTAATTGCTTTTGATCTATTGATGAAGGAGCATCAAGCATAACATCCCTTCCTGAATTGTTTTTCGGGAAGGCAATAAAATCACGAATAGTTTCGCTGCCACCCAGAATAGCACAAAGTCTATCGAAGCCAAAGGCAATACCCCCGTGTGGCGGTGCACCATATTCAAAAGCACCCAGTAAAAAGCCAAACTTGTGCAAAGCTTCTTCTTTGCTCATGCCTAACGCTGCAAACATTTTTTCCTGCAGTTCTCTCTGATAAATACGTATAGAGCCACCCCCAACCTCATTACCATTGAGTACCATATCATATGCATTAGCTTTGATATTGGCATAGGGATGCTCTAAGTATTTAGCTGCATTCTCAATTACCGGGTTGTTATTGATCATTACTTCAATATCTGTTGGCTTAGGGGATGTAAACGGATGGTGACGTGCTACCCAGCGGTTTTCTTCGTCGGCGTATTCAAATAAAGGAAAGTCCAGCACCCATAACAACCTAAATTCATCTTCTTTACGCAAGCCGAGGCGTTTACCCATTTCGAGGCGCAGCTCACTTATGGCCTTACGAGTACGTTCCTCGGCACCTGCCAGAATGAGCACCAAATCGCCTTTTTGGGCATTTGCAGTATCTGCAATAGCTTTCAGGCGATCTTCATTATAAAACTTATCTATGCTGCTTTTGTAAGTACCATCATTGTTTACTTTTATGAACGCCAAACCTTTCATACCAATCTGGGGACGCTTCACCCATTCTATCAATTCATCAGTTTGCTTGCGGCTATAATCGGCAGCACCAGGTACTGCAATAGCCAGTACAGTTTCAGCCTCATCAAACACTTTAAAGCCCTCACCCCCAGCCCCTAAAGGGGAGCTTTGAAGCTGCTCTTGTTTAGAAAGAAAGATCGTAGAAGGAATTTTCAAATTACCAATCTTCATTCCAAAGCGGATGTCGGGCTTGTCGTTGCCATAATTCCACATGGCATCTTCCCAACTCATACGCTCTACTTTTGCAGTGTAATCAATGGCTTTTACTTCTTTAAAGATGTATTTAATCAGACCTTCAAACATGTTTAAGATATCCTCCTGCTCTACAAAGGACATTTCACAATCTATTTGTGTAAACTCTGGCTGACGGTCGGCGCGCAGGTCTTCATCTCTAAAGCATTTTACAACCTGATAATAGCGGTCATAACCACTTACCATTAACAATTGTTTGAATGTTTGCGGACTCTGCGGTAAGGCATAAAACTCGCCGGGGTTCATGCGTGAAGGCACTACAAAATCACGAGCTCCTTCTGGTGTAGATTTAATAAGAAAGGGAGTTTCTATATCCATAAAACCGTTCATGTGGAGATAGTTGCGCGCTGCACGATTGACAGCGTAGCGCAGTTCTAAGTTCTTCTTTACCGCATTGCGACGCAAATCTAAATAGCGGTATTTCATACGAAGGTCATCTCCACCATCCGTGTCATCCTGAATTGTGAAAGGTGGTACCCCTGATTTGTTCAATACTTTAAAACTGCTCACTACAATTTCAATATCACCGGTAGGTAAGTTTTTGTTCTTGTTGCTGCGCTCGCGTACAGTACCAGTTACCTGCAGCACATACTCACGTCCCAAAGGATTCTGGTCAAGTTCTGCATTTAACTCTTCACCAAATAATAACTGCGTTAAGCCATAGCGGTCACGCAGGTCAACAAATGTAATAGCTCCAAACCTGCGAATGGTTTGTACCCAGCCGGCAAGTGTGATCTCGGTGCCCACCTCACTAATTCTTAATTCGCCACAGGTATGCGTTCTGTACATGATAATTGCATTTAGGAGGCGCAAATATAATTGACAGATGTTAGATGAACATTTTAGATAATGAGGATACTGATAAGCACTTTAGATGTTTACAATTAAAAATAAGGCTGATAGTACTGATGAATATTACAAGATTTAACAATCTGGCTATGAGTACCACTGAATAAGCGTACAACCCAACCTTGCACCGAAGGGGAATTTATAAATTGTAAGTAAACTTCTTTGTGGGCTGATGTATATTTACAACGCCAAGCCCCTTCATTGCTGCTAAGAACCAATCTTTACACCTGTTTTTACCCCAACTACACTCAAATAGACTTAAGATGAAAGAATGAGATACGGCTTAGATACTTCTTAGGTACGGAGGATGTACGGCTTCAAGCAGGGAAGTTTACAAGTTCACAAGTTTACGGGTTCACGCGTTCACAGGTTTAGAAGTTTAGATAAAAAGGTAAGGTTTAGAATTCAGGATAAAGGACATGTACAGCGTTCACAGGGAGAATGTAGGGCTTTAGCACCGCTTCCCATGAACTATCCATGACTTTGCCATGGCTTTACCATGACTTTAATATGGAGGAGACAGGGCTTTACTATTACTTAGGCAGGAAGTAAACAGGGTTCTACAATTACTTAATGTGATGCGGACTCTGGCTGATAAAAGTATAAAGTGTTAACAGGCTGGTAAAAAGAAGCCGGCAGAACTGTAAGCTCCGCCGGCTTCAATTATTACACTGATTCTTTTATTCATTTATCACTTCAACACCAGGATGAGCTTTTGTATCGAAGGTAAACCTGCTATCAGGGATATTAACATTTGAATTGATGTTAGATAGCGTAAACTCAGTTGTATTATCAGCCTTGTCTGTTATTTCTGCCTTTGTGACGAGATCTTTTGTTTTATCAACATACACTGTTACCTGCTTGAAATTCTTCCTTTTATCTAAAGGTGTTAAAGCAATTTGGTAAAAGTTACCTGTGGAAGAAATGAGGTTATAATCAAAATCTTTGTCGTAAAAATTACTCAGAAATTTTTGTGGTGTGAAAGATTTGTTATCATCATCTATATCGGAAACAGTTACTTCTTTATCACCGTTATAGTTCCAGCTTTTAGCACCATCACTGTAAATTTCTGTGCTACCTTGTTTTAAATAATACTTCTGACCTTTAATATAAATAACACCTTTTTTATTACCCCTTACTACGTTTTTCTTGTCTTTAGTAGTATACGAAAAACTGGCAGTAATGCCAGTATTAGCTTTCAGCTTATTGCTTACTTTGTCGAGTATAGATTTGGCATTATTAGCCTGTGCAAAACTCATAGCTAGCAATCCTATGGTAAAAGCAATGAACAATACAATCTTTTTCATCAATTATAAAATTTTGGGTGGCAAAAATAGTTGAATAGTTATCAGTAATAAGATGCGGTTTTCAAACAATCGTTTAATCGCATGTATCTTTCACATTTATAAAACAGATTGTATGCCAATCATTCTTTATGTTTTCATTAACCTAAGTAACGGCTTACGGGAACAAAAGCCTTTCTATTATTGCTAATAAAACCTAATTTTGCACACTTTATGAAAATTGCAGTTCAGTTCCTGGCGGTTGTTATTCTGTTTTGCTCGTGCAACTCCAAATTTAGCAAAGCGCTGAAGAGCAAAGACAATGAATATAAATACAAAGTGGCTGAGCAGTACTATGCACAGAAACAGTGGGATAAAGCTTCGCAGTTATTTGAAGGTCTTTTTCCGTATGTAAAAGGTACACCACGCTTTGAGGATATGTATTACAAATATGCCTATTGCGCTTATTACCAAAAGGATTATTTAAATGCAGAAAACTTATTTAAAAATTATTTAGAAAGTTTTCCGAATAGCCAGCGTGCTGAAGAGGTAGAATATATGCGGGCATATTGCTTTTATAAACAATCACCTAAAGTAGAACTTGACCAAACCAGTACAGCAAAAGCTGTTGCCCTGGAGCAGGCATTCATCAACACACACCCCGGTAGTGAGCGTGACAAGGAAGCTGCAAAACTGATTGATCAATTGCACGACAAACAGGAAATCAAAGAATTGAAAGCGGCACAGTTATATTATAATCTTGGGTATTACAAATCAGCAGCAGTAGCTTTTGGTACTTTGATGGACGATTATCCAGAATCGGATAGAAGCGATAATTATAAGCTGGAAGTAATCAGGTCGTATTACAAATATGCCCAGATGAGTATACAAGAAAAGCAGGAGGAACGCTACCAGCAAGTACTGACCGAAGTAGCTGATTTTGAAGACCGTTTTCCGAAAAGCAACCTGCTGCAACAGGCCCGGGAATATAAAACACAATCTACAAACAATATAAAACGCATACACGATGAGCAAGCTAAGGCGACAACTCAACAATAATACTCCCAGTGTGGTAGAAACAAAGAGCCTCATTGACATAAAAGCGAGAACAGGCAATTTGTACGAGTCTATCGCTATTATTGCCAAAAGAGCTAACCAGATAAATGTAGCCATAAAAGACGAGCTGCACAGCAAACTTGAAGAGTTTGCTACGCACACAGACAGTCTTGAAGAAGTACATGAAAATAAAGAGCAAATAGAGATTTCGCGTGCTTACGAAAAAATGCCTAATGCAGCGATCCTTGCTACACAGGAGTTTATGGACGACAAAATATACTGGCGCAAAAACGATGATGATTTGTTTAGATAGGATAATATTAGCGAAGTAAAATATTGAATAGCCAACGGTTGCACCGTTGGCTATTGCTTTATATCTTTATATCTGGTCGGTTTCAATTAAATCTTGATTTGGTTTGCTCACCAACAAAAAAATATTACTCTGCATTACCGGCAGCATTGCGGCTTATAAGTCTATTTTGCTGGTGCGTTTACTCATTAAAGCAGGCGCCGAAGTAAAAGTGATAATGACACCTACGGCAAAGGAATTTGTATCGCCGCTGGTGCTCTCTACCTTAGCCAAAAACAAGGTGTTGATAGAAATGTTTGAGGAAGACACCTGGGCTAATCATGTGCAGCTTGGACGTTGGGCAGATGTATTGCTTATTGCACCACTTAGCTGCAATACCCTGAGTAAAATGGCTGCAGGAGCCTGTGATAATCTGTTATTGGCAGTTTACCTTTCCGCAACCTGCCCTGTTATACTTGCTCCAGCCATGGATGAGGATATGTGGCACCATCCAGCTACTAAACGAAATTTACAAATGCTGCAGTCTTATGGCAATAAGATCATCAATGTAAATAAAGGAGAACTGGCAAGCGGATTAACCGGAGAAGGTCGTATGGCTGAGCCGGAGGAATTGATTGAAGAGCTTGAATCTTTTTTCACAAATACAGAGCGATTAGCCGGCAAGAAAATTTTGATTACGGCTGGTCCCACACACGAAGCTATTGACCCGGTCAGGTTTATTGCCAACCATTCATCAGGCAAAATGGGATATGCACTGGCAGAAGCATGTGCAGAGCAAGGTGCTGATGTAACGTTGGTAAGCGGACCAGTATCTATTTCACCTCACAATCCTACTATCAAGCTTATTAAAGTTACTACAGCACAACAGATGTATGATGCCTGCACAGCAATATTTGCACAGCAGGATATAGCTATTCTTGCTGCTGCGGTAGCAGATTACACACCTATCAACCCTGCTACAGAAAAGATAAAGAAGCAGGAGAGAGAATTAACACTTCAACTCACCAAAACAAAAGATATCCTGAAATCACTCGGTGAGATAAAAACAGTAAATCAATTACTGGTTGGCTTTGCATTGGAAACAAACAACGAAACAGCAAATGCTTTACAAAAGCTACAAACTAAAAAGGCTGACCTTATCGTTTTAAATTCGATGCAGGATAAAGGGGCTACTTTTGGGTACGATACGAATAAAGTTACCATCTTTGACAGGGAGGGTAAGTCGTATGCATCTGGTTTAGTAAGTAAAAAAGAAGTTGCTAATTTCATTATTTCAATTATAACTAAGAAATTATATGATAAAGCTTAAATTATTCTTTTGTTTGCTGTTACTGTCCTATGGCTATGTATTGGAGGCTCAGGAACTACAAGCTAAAGTAACAATACTTACACAGTCGCTATCAACATCGGTAAACAAGCAGCGATTTAATACCTTAGAATCACAACTTACTAATCTGCTTAACCACCGCAAGTGGACAGATGACACGTACAACGCACAAGAAAAGATTGAATGTAATTTTCTGCTAAACATTACCGAATCAACTGCTGGCGATGACATTTTTAAAGCATCTGTTACTATTCAATCGGCGCGACCCATATACAATTCCGCTTATAAATCGCCTATTATCAACGTACAAGATCCGGATGTAACTTTTAAATATGTGGAATATCAACCAGTGGAATTCAATGAGACCCGCGTAGCGGGGAATGACCCACTTACTGCGAATCTTACAGCTGCAATTGCATACTATGTGTATGTTATTTTAGGATTTGATTATAATTCCTTTGCATTAAAAGGTGGTAATCCTTATTTTGTACAGGCACAGAATATTGTGAACAATGCACCAGAAAGCCGCGAAATTAGTGGCTGGAAAGCATTTGACGGACAGCGAAACCGTTACTGGCTGGTCAATAATGCATTGAATACAAGATATAATGTATTCAATGATATCGTATATAACTATTACCGCCAAGGGATGGACCAAATGTATGATAAAGCTAAAACGGCACAGGAAAACATATTGAACACATTAGTGCAACTACAGACCTTTAACCGTGAAAATCCGAATACGATGATCATGCAGTTTTTTATGCAAAGCAAATATTCTGAACTGGTAGGCGTATTTAAAAAAGCATCGCCAGATGTGAGAAGCCGGGCAGTAAATATTCTGCAGCAAATTGACCCTTCTAACGCTGATAAATACCGTGCTGATTTGAAATGAAAAGGCTCATTACTATTATATTCATTTTACTGCTAACCTCTTGCTCTTCGGGAGATAAGATTCCAAAAGATATTTTAACAGTAAACAAAATGAAGACTATCATATGGGATATGTCGTTGGCAGATAATATGGCCTCAGAGAAATATGTGATAAACAGAGATTCACAGCGCATTATGGTTACTGGCTTGTATCAAAAAATATTTAGCCTGTACAAAATTGATAGAAACAGATTCTATAAAAGCTATGCTTATTACGAGGCCCATCCAGTGGTGTTGAAAGAGCTTTTTGATTCTGTAAATGCATATGGTATGCGCCAAAAAACAAAAGTTTATCAAAAAGGCATATAAGATTATGAAAATTAGAGTTTAACAGTTGTATTTGTGCTTGTTTTATACTACTTTTGCAGCCCTTTTAAAGGGCTGTTTATATTTAAAATAAAGAAAAGCAGCACATTACCCGTAAGGTTCAACAAGCTTCCGCCTGTGCGGAACACCAGCAGGGTGTAATCTTAACAGATTATTTTTTATGCCTAAAGTTAAAACAAACTCCAGCGCCAAGAAGCGCTTTAAGGTGACCGCAACAGGAGAAATCACCTATCAGAAGTCTTTCAAACGTCACATTCTCACAAAAAAATCAACTAAGCGCAAGCGTTCCCTTCGCAAGAAAGGTGTTGTAGGTTCAGCCAACAAGGATTTTGTAATGCGCTTACTACGCCTGAAGTAGGAAAGAGCCCCAACCCTGAAGGGTAAAACCAGGATGTCTAATCTTTATTCAATCATTCTTTTTAGATGGAGTATCAGAATCATGAATATTCAATCTAAAATCAAAAATAATTAACCATGCCACGTTCAGTAAATGCAGTAGCATCAAGGGCACGTAGAAAAAGAATTTTAAAACAAGCTAAAGGCTTTTATGGCAAGCGTAAGAACGTATATACCGTTGCCAAAAATATTGTTGAAAAAGGGATGACCTACAGCTATGTAGGCCGCAAGTTGAAGAAACGCGAATACCGTCAATTATGGATTGCACGTATTAATGCAGCCGTAAGAGAAGAAGGTTTAACGTACAGCCAATTTATAGACAGGCTGAATAAGAAAGGTATAGAATTGAACCGCAAAGTATTAGCAGACCTTGCTATGAACCAGCCAGAAAGCTTTAAAGCGCTGATTGATTCAGTAAAATAAGGAAGCTTTATAAAGTATTGAAAAAGGAAATGAAAATTATTTTCATTTCCTTTTTTGCTTTAACCATGTTAGCACTTTCATTGACATTCTAATTCATGACATTTAAGAGCCAGGTAGATTTTGTTTTATAGCTCCAATACAATTTATCATTTTCATTATTTACAGATTTAGGCTGAACGAATTCTGGTAGAGCAAAATCAGCAATATTATCATCCAGACATATTTGGTATAAGTGTTGTTTCTATTTACCAACGGGCTGTTAAGTATTAAAAATTATCAGTCTCTTATATTGACAAACAATTACTTTTGCGTGTTTTTATCAATTTTTCATCTGAAAATACAATTTTTCTAACCCAAAAGGATGAATAATACATATACCGACCTGGTACAACAAACCTTTCACTTTCCGCAGGATGGGTTTGACATTAATGACAATGGCTATCTCGAGTTTAATGACCTTAATCTCAAAGACATTATTGAGAAGTATGGCACTCCACTTAAACTAAGTTACTTGCCTAAAATTGGTATGCAGATCAACAAGGCAAAGAAGATGTTTGAGAATGCTTTTAAAAAGCATAAGTATGAAGGCAAGTACTTTTACTGCTATTGTACCAAAAGCTCGCACTTTTCTTTTGTAGTAGAGGAAGCTTTGAAGCATGAGATACATCTCGAAACTTCTTATGCTTACGATATTGAAATCATCAACCGCTTGTATGAACGGAGAAAGATAAATAAAGAGATATTTATTATTTGCAATGGCTTCAAGCAACGAGCTTATACATCACGTATTGCCAAGCTTATTAACTCCGGATTTAAAAATGTAATTCCGGTATTAGATAATAAGGAAGAATTACAGGCTTATCGCCGCAGTGTAAAACAGCCCTTTAAATTGGGCATCAGAGTAGCAGCCGAAGAAGAGCCTAGTTTTCCATTTTATACCTCACGGCTTGGCATTCGTGCAAAGGATATACTGGAGTTTTATGTGGATAATATTGAAGGCTACGAAGACAAATTTCAGCTAAAGATGCTCCACATCTTTTTGAATAAAGGCATAAAGGATGATATTTATTATTGGAGCGAACTGAACAAAATTGTTAACCTGTATTGCCAGCTTAAGAAGATTTGCCCAGAATTAGATTCTATTAATATAGGGGGCGGATTTCCAATCAAGCATTCACTGGGCTTTGAGTATGATTACCAGTTTATGATCAATGAAATTGTAGGAATTATCAAGAAATCATGCAAACGCACTGGTGTACCAATGCCAAATATTTATACTGAATTTGGCTCCTATACGGTTGGGGAAAGCATGGCGCATATTTATAGCGTAATTGGCGAAAAACGGCAGAATGACCGTGAAAACTGGTACATGATAGACTCTTCTTTTATCACCACATTGCCAGACACCTGGGGAATTGGTGAGAAGTTTCTGCTGTTACCAATAAACAAATGGGAAAACGATTACCAGCGTGTTGTATTAGGTGGCATCACTTGCGACAGTCACGATTATTACGATAGTGAGGAGCATATTAATGAGGTGTTTTTGCCTAAAATTGAAAGTGCTAATCCTAAAAATGCTGAGCAAAATAAAGAACCATTGTATGTAGGTTTCTTTCATACTGGTGCTTATCAGGACCAGATAAGTGGCTATGGAGGTATTAAGCATTGCCTTATTCCTTCACCCAAACATGTGATCATAGAGTACGATAAGAACGGGAAGTTGATAGACTGGTTGTACGCTAAAGAGCAATCAGCACAGAGTATGCTGAAAATTCTAGGTTATTTATAAAGTTGGGGAGCTGCATTGTATGCGGCTCTTTTATTTAAAAAGTACTCAAGCTTTACTATAACCGACTCATTCTTTTTATATAAACACAACCTTATGACTCGTTCCATTTATTTAATTAATACAAGAAGAAAGATGTGAGAAGTAAGTGAATTTAGCCGCCAGATTACAATACTCCTCTACTACTTTTACCGCAGCAAACAACTTAAAATATCCCCACCTTGTGCTTGCCAGAATACTTAAACGGTACATTTACAAAAATACCGGCTTTACCCACTCGTGTATTTCCGGTAACATCTACCTGTACTTCCTGACTGAACAGTACATTAAGTGAATTCTTAAATACATTACGCATATCCACCTGCATTTTCGATGGTAAAGAAAACTCACTACGCTTTGCAATATGCATGGAAGTATCTAAGTTGTACTTGCCTAAGTAATTGTTGTTGATATAAATATCACAATCCACATGCTTCAGATCTACACCAAAATTATTGGGATTGAAATAAATTAAATTCATCGAAATGGTAGAACGGTCAAAGCCTAAGCTATCAATAGAGAAGTTCTGAATGTCTCTATACTCAAAGCCCTGTGGTTTCTTACAAGCAAAAAAAGTACAGAAGAATAAAGCCAATACTGTAAAACGCATACTATGATTTAATTGCAAAATAGAGAAGATTTGTTTTGCATAATGTAATGCTCTGTTAAACAAAAAGCTGCTGAAATTTAGCAACATCACATGTTTATGCTATTTTAATCGCTTTTAAATGACGATACTTTTGTATCATATTAGAAACAAAATAGTATTGCAAAAAACAAAACAACCATCATCATGAAAATTTTATCAATCCTAGCCACAGTGCTTTTATGTGCAGTATCTTTAAGCACATTTGCCCAGTTTGAGAGCGCTAAAGAAGTATTTTCTTCGCCCAAACTCAAAACAACCATTCCCACGCATAAAGTAGTAGCAATACTGCCTTTTAGTGCCACTGTTACTTACAAAAGACCACCAAAGAACTATGACGAAAACGCGCACAAAGCAGAGGAAAAAGCTTTAACTACCGACCTGCAGTCTTCCATGTACACATTTTTGCTTCGTAAGCAGAACGACTACATGGTTAGCTTTCAGGATGTAGACCGTACGAACACCTTGCTAAAGCAAGCTGGCGTGTACGATAAATTAGATGAACTGACACAGGATTCTATTTGCAAAATTTTGAAAGTGGATGCTGCAATTAAATCAAAATACGCATATGAAAAAACCGCTAGTGACGGCGCGGCTATCGCTAAAACAGTATTGTTTGGCAGTATGGGTAGCAAAACTGGTAGCGGTGGATTAACCATGCAGATTTATAATGGCGCTGATGGCGAATTGTTGTGGCGCTTTTACAAAGCTATGAACGACGATGTAATGAGTTCAACTGATGAATTAATTGAGCGTATGATGCGGAAAGTATCTCGCAACTTCCCTTACGAAAAATAAATTAGTATAGAAAATATAAGCAAGCAATCGTTGAATAAAAACAAAAGCCTGGTATTCTTACCGGGCTTTTTTTATAGCATTTAATTACTATTATAAATACCTTAAACATATTTATATATATAAATATATAGTTATTTTAGCGTTATTCAAATCCAATATAACCAATATCAACTTAAGTATGCAATCCGATTACAACCAGCTTTGGAACAATCTAAGTAAATATAGCTATGCAGATGATGCTCATTTTTACACTTTCTTTGAAGACAGTTTGAATCAGTTTATTAGTACCAATTCTAATAGTAATCAGGCTTTTGCAAACAAGAATGTTGAACAGCTGATTGATAATTCAAACGGTAATGAATAAAATCCAGTATAGCCCTAAAATAAATTACTGCAATACTGCTGTTATTTATTATAAATTAATACTAAGCTTACCTAACTTCTGTAAAGCAAAAAAGATAGTAGTCATGTGCATCGCTTGTATAATTTGGTTGTTCAGTACCATCTGTACAAACTCTTCAAGCGAAACAAGCAAGACTTCTATCTCTTCATTTTCATCAAATGATTGAGGGTGTGTTAGCTTACCATCGGTAAGCAAAAACATGTGCATCCAGTTACTGTTGGTACTGGGGTTTGGCGATGTTCTGCCAAGGTATTCTACTTTGTCAAACGTATAGCCGGTCTCTTCTATAAACTCGCGGCGTATAGCAGCTTCTGGATTAGCATCAGCAGCATCTATGCAACCACCGGGTATTTCAGTACTTACCATTTCCACTGCATGGCGGTATTGTTTTACCAATATTACTTTATTATCCTCTGTTATCCCCATACCAGTTGCCCATTGTGGATATTCCACTACATAGTATGGATAAACAATTTTGCCATCGCTCTTTTGGCATTTGTCCTTGCGGGCACGCAACCATGTGTCATTAAAAAGGTATTCTGTTGAAAGTGTTTTCCACTTCATCTTTTCTTCGTCAGCGTTATGTATTATATCCATTGCATTTGTTCTCTTAGTGATAAAATATGTTGCACATGATGTCTGCCATGCCACGCATACATGCCCAGCAAAAACCATAGGCTCATTTCTTTTTTATGTTCAGGATGAAAAACGGTCCTTTGTTGCCATTCTTCATCACTTAAGTTTTTAATAGCAGCAACCCAGCGTTCGTGCAAAGCAAACAATAAAGTAATAGAAATATTTATTGGTAAAATTTTTACATCATCCAGTTCTGCCCACAACTTTTCTTCATAAGGTTTAATAGCAGGATTATCTTCTGTAAGTCCAAGTTTAAAGCGAATGTATGCATTCATATGGCTGTCTGCAATATGATGCACTAACTGATGTACGGTCCAGCCACCTTCCCGATAAGGTGTGTTCAATTGTGCTTCATCTAAATTATGCACTGCATTTTCCAAATCAGATGGCAGCATTTGCAGGTCCAGCAGCCATTTATTTTTTTGTTGCTTGCGAATAAGGCTGTGGCGCATACTTACCAATTGGATAGCGAGGGTCCAAAGACATAGTCTCAGTAGTTTTAAGGTGAAATTAATATTTCATCCAAGTAAACTCCTCAATATTAATATTAAATCTTCAATATTAAATTATGTTTATTCTTCTCGTAAATGCTTACCGGTAAGGTGAATAAACACATCTTCCAGATTTGCCAGTTTCACCTGTTTGGGGCGCTCAAAACCTGATGCTACTAAATCATCAATCAACTGGTCTGGGGAAGCTAAGGAAATGATCCTTCCGGAATCTATAATAGCTACCCTGTCACATAGTACCTCGGCTTCATCCATGTAATGCGTAGTAATAATTACGGTTGTGCCGCGGTCGCGTATTTGCCTTATCAAATCCCAAAGATTACGCCGGGCCTGCGGGTCAAGACCAGTGGTTGGTTCATCCAGAAAAATAATCTTTGGTGTGTTGATAAGCGTAGTAGCAATTGAAAAGCGTTGCTTTTGACCTCCACTAAGTTCTTTGTACTTATTCTTTGCTTTATCGCGCAGGTTTACAGCATCCAACAATTCCAAAGGATCAATCGTTTTGTTGTATAGCCCTGCAAAAAGCTGCATTAATTCCACCAGGTTAAGCCCAGGATAATAACCCGAAGATTGCAACTGTACACCAATAATTTTCTTTATTTCATTTGGCTGCTTATCTAAGTTGAAACCATCTACTATTACTTCTCCGCTTGTCTTTTCACGTAGTGTTTCTATAATCTCCAGCGTAGTAGATTTGCCGGCACCATTTGGTCCCAATAATCCAAATATCTCACCTTCCTGCACATCAAAACTAATGCCTTTTACTGCCTGAAAATCTCCGTAATTCTTCACCAAATTCTTTACGGAAATTATGGTTCTATTCATGGCAGCAAGTTAGTACTTCAATCTGGAATGTTGTTTCTAAAATAATGTTGTTTCAGTTCACCGCTTAATACTAAAATAAAAAGAGGTTTTGCAGGACTATATTACATTCCCCTGCAAAACCTCTCTCCTATTATTATTCTCTCAGCTAAAAAGGCTATTTCTTTATAAATATCTGGGTAAAATAAATTACCCCATCTTCTCGCTGCACCGTACCAATACCGGTAAAATTATAATCACCTTCAATATTCTTTTTATGCCCCGGACTATGCAGCCACCCATCCACTACTTCAGCAGCAGTTAACTGCCCATAGGCAACATTCTCGGCAGCCCCTTTAATGAAGCCTGTTACTTTACGGATATCCGCTACCCTGTCTTCAAAACCTTCATGACCAAATGGTGTACTTCCTTTTACCATATCTACACTGTGCTGTTGTGCTTCAGTATTCACTATATCGAGCATTTGCAATTCGCCTAAGCCCATTGATCTGCGATGCTGATTAATAAGTTTAAGAATATCCAGATTTAATGTTGCCAGGTTGATTTTATTGTAATTGGTAAGCCTTGTATGCAGATCCTTTGCCTGTGCACAAGAAGTGAAATGTGTTAATAGTAAAAACGCCAGCAATAAAGTTGTTAAGCTCTTCATCCTTTCGATTTTGTGATGTTAATAACGAACACTGAAACGCTCTGATTGCTTCAAAGTTTAAATAAGCTTCTGTTAACAGGAGCTTAAGAAGCTACTTTATACTCCAAACGTTTCAACTTTTATGCAAAACTGTTCTCGTTTTTATTCTTTAAACTGTTTTTATAGAATTTCAAACCAACAATTAATATCCTTAAATGTTCCTTCCCCAAATTGGAATGCTCGGAGTTATACCTAACTTATACTTAACTTATACTGAAGTTATACCTAACTTATACCGTAATCTCCTCCTATATCTCCTCCTATGTAATTTCCCGGTACCTCCCTATTACTCCCTATTTAACATTAAACCTTAACTACTAAACTTTAAACAAGTCATCAATATACTTAGCCAAAACTTCTTCTCCATCCAACTGTTATCTTTGCCACTCTTTCCACTAAAGCATATAATCATTATAAATGAAAGTCTTTAAGTTCGGCGGTGCAAGCGTAAGTACAGTAGAGCGTATTCATAATGTAGGAAAAATATTACAGGAATACAGCGGCGGGCAGTTAATGGTGATTATTTCCGCAATGGGCAAAACAACTAATGCACTGGAAAAAGTAGTAGAAGCTTTCTATGCCGGTAACATTACCGAAAGCCTGCAGTTGTTTGAAGTCATTAAACAGCAGCATCTTACAACTACAAAGTATTTGCTGGTTACACATTATAATGCTTGCATAGCCCGGCTTACTGATTTTTTTACTGAAGTAGAATGGCTCTTGCACGATAAACCTTCCAAACAGTATGATTATTATTACGACCAGGTGGTATGTGTAGGCGAAATGCTAAGCACTTGCATTGTAAGTCATTATTTACAGGAAATAGGTATTAATAATATATGGATAGATGTGCGTGATGTTATTCGCACGGATGATAACTTTAGAGATGCAACTATTGACTGGAAAGTAACGGAAGCTAAAACGAAAGAATTAATACAGCCCCTTTTTAATGAAAACAATATCATTATCACGCAAGGATTTGTAGGCAGCACCGATGAAAACGAAAGCACTACACTAGGCCGTGAAGGCAGCGATTTTACAGCCGCTATTTTTGCTAACCTGTTAAATGCAGAAAGTCTTACGATATGGAAAGATGTAGCTGGTGTAATGAATGCCGATCCCAAAGCTCTTTAGTGATGCGCAACTTATCCCCGAACTCAGCTTTGCTGAAGTAATCGAAATGGCTTATTACGGTGCACAGGTCATTCATCCAAAAACCATTAAACCTTTACAAAACAAAAGCATACCACTACATGTAAAATGCTTTTTAGATACTCAACTACCCGGCACTATTATTCATAACAAGCAGGTAAAAAATCTGCCTCCAATTATTATTATCAAAAACAACCAGGCTATGCTGCACTTGAGCAGCCAGGATTTTTCTTTTGTAGGAGAAGCACCAATGAGCCGTTTATACGACCTCTTTGGACATCTGAAAATAAAACCCAATCTTATTCAAACTGGTGCGATCAGCCTGCAACTATGCATGGACGATAAGAGCGATAAAATAGACCACCTGGCAGCCGAAGCCTCTCAGCTTTTTGATGTGCAGGTAGTGAAAAATCTATCTCTATTAACTATCAGGCACTTCACAAAAGACCTGATGGATACAATGCTACAAGGTAAAAACATCTTACTGCAACAACAAACCAAGGAAACTGTGCAGGTATTATATACCTGAGCAAGCTAGAACTTTGAGCCCCGGGTTAATAGTCTATGTCATACGTTAAGCACTGTATTGTCTTCCAGCGGAGGATCTCGTCGGTAGTAAAATCAAGTGAGAGATTCAAAACGTTCCAGCAGAACACCTGATTGAGGCTCTTAACCAGGTTTTGGTTTCTCCTTGTTTTTCTCATCAGTTCATCAGCTATTAGCATCCGTCCGAGCTGCGATCTATATACCATTAGTCTAATCTGCGATAGAAGCCTTCAATGCCAGATACTCCAAAAATAAAGCATCATTATAAGCAGGACAATAATGATAGAATAACCCCCAACCCTTACGGGTAAATAACTGTCTTACATCCTGTGTAAAATACGAAGGAATATTACCAATAAAAAAAGGCAAATCATTTTGCTCGATCACACTAATTTCAGGCATTGGAAAGGTTGGTGGTACATACCCCCAGCGCATTATTGCCGTGCAAAGGATTGCTTTCTCCAATGGATTTTTAGTATGTGCAAATTGTTGTACTGCACTTGTTATTAATTGCACTTTTAATGCCTCCAACGCTGGTATGGGCTTGACACTCATCAACCTCGCTATGTGATAAAGAATGATAGAAGTATTGCCATAATAGGGCGAGATAGATAGTGGCTTTCTTATATAATCACCACTTTTAATTGATTGCAAAATTACCTTCAGGCTTGCACTGTCAGCAGCAGTCCAGGGCAGATTGTAACGTTGTACAAAATAAAGCACATTACTGAGCACACATACATCAAATACAACTGGAAAATGTTTGCCATACCACACAGAATAGGCCTTGTACTGCCGGTAACCCTTTTCAATAGCATTCGCCTTCTCCATACTATCATTAATATATTGTTGCATTTGCGCATGAACTGCTGCGGCTGTACTGCTATCTGTATCCTGCGCCAGCAAACTCAATACGGTATCATCCATATCATCAGGCAAAGCAGTATTCTTTTTTACTTTATAAATCCAATTGGTATATGGAAAAGTATATGCTGTATCTGTACGCCAGAAGTTGTAAGTGGATCGTCCTTTTTTGTTTTTAAAATAAGGATAAGCTACTAAAGCCCTTGAATGAATTAGATTATAAGTTGTACTATCTAACAATCGCTCTGTATTAAGATTATGAAGTGTATAATCCACTAAAGCAGTAAAGAATATGTTATTGTCCTTCTTATGCTTACTGAAGCTTGCGGTATTGGAAATATAGGAAGGAAAAATACCGTCAATAAAAAACGTACTGCCACCTGCCTGTTGAGCAGCTATTCTCTGTATTAATGTATTCATCAATGCACTATCCTGCCCAAACGAATGCAGTGAGTGTATAAAAAGAAAAACGAATAAGTAATATTTGTGCATAGCAATGATGAATGCGCAAATAAAATCATTATTAAATGAATACTGAATAGTTGACTAAGAGACTGTTTAAATTTCTGAATCCTTCAAACGTTTAGCCCCTCACGGAATCTATATAGAGTAAGTGACCTGAGGATATAGATAAGAAGTTACAATTAATACATTGTAACATAAATAATGTTCAGTCATAGATCGGTGCAACTATTCAGATTCTCTATACCATGGTTCTCTCTAAGCTATAGTGTACTACACTTCACCTTCCGTTTACCTTAAGTAAGTTTACGCTGCTGCCATGGATTGCCAAAGGCAAACACCCTTACCATTCTGCATCCTTTAATATCATACACGCCCTTTCGTTAGCCAAACCAGTCACCACAACCAAAGAAGGTGCACCTTAGACAATGGGGAGGCGCTGGCCAGCACGAACTATTCTCACTGAGACCAATAAAAAAACATTATTCACGAAATAAGTATACTGTCAACTAAGTTTCCTTAAGTTGCGGATTAAATTCGGAGTTTGTCATGCCGACGCAGGAGGCATCTGTGGATAGTAGATCAATCACTGTTTAAATATATTTTGATCTATAGCATAGTTCTTAAATTTATTTAGTTGACAATGTATTTAGTACATTGTCAACTAAATAAATGTACAATAAGGATTCTACTATCAAATAAATTAAGCTTTGCTAATAGAAACTAATCTAAAGAGTATATTCCTCACTGGAAAACATAAATCCACCAGGCTACAATGAGCTACGTATCTACCTTTCGGTTTTCCGCTAAGTAGGACTATGCTGTTCAAAGTTTAAGGCCAAAGGCAACCAGCCTATAGATCGGGTACCTATCACATAACAACTAGCACCAGGTTAGCCCAACCATCCACCACAACCAATGCAATGCACCTTAGGCAATGGGGCGGCGCTGGCCAGCACGGATGCGCGGAGCGATCATGCCGTGCTTGAACTTTTTTGTAACTTTTTTCTTTCAGGAGAGAAAAAAGTTAGACAAGAACTGTCTGTAAGCGATTACACCTAAAATACTCACCCTCTAAACAGCACCCAAAACAGTTTTACTGTAGCTAAAACCTATTTATGTTACACTGTAATTAACGTACTTTACCGCTTTCAGCCCTCAGGAATTTGTGAGTAATCTTTTGAGCCTTTATGTCTTCGTGGCTCAATTAATTATTTAAAAAAGATTTATCCTAAGATATTACGGCTGATCACGATCCGCTGTACTTCACTGGTACCTTCATATATCTGGGTAATTTTGGCATCGCGCATCAGACGCTCTACATGATATTCTTTTACATAGCCATATCCGCCATGAATTTGCACTGCTTCAATTGTTGCCCACATAGCCGTTTCGCTGGCATACACTTTTGCCATAGAAGAGCTTAAGCGTATAATCCAAATGATTATCTTTTTCCCATGCAGCTTTCAGGCAAAGCAAGCGTGCTGCTTCAATGCGCGTAGCCATATCGGCAAGCTTAAACTGAATGACCTGGTGATTCATAATTTCTGTCCCAAAAGCTTTACGTTGTTTGCGTATATTCAATCGCTAATTCGTAAGCACCGCTGCAATACCCAGCGCCTGCGATGCAATTCCAATGCGCCCTCCTGCTAATGTTTTCATAGCAAATGTAAAACCAAAGCCATCCTCTCCTATCCTGTTTTCTTTCGGCACTTTTACATCATTAAACATGATATGTATGTGTATCACTGCCGCGAATGCCCAACTTGTTTTCTTTAGCAGCACCGTTACACCCGGCCAGTTTTTCTCTACAATAAAAGCATTGATGCCATGCTGCCCTTTGCTGTTATCTGTTTGTGCCATTACAAGATAAACACTGGCTGTAGAGCCATTTGTTATCCAGTTTTTGGTACCATTTAACAGATAATGATCACCTTTATCTTCAGCAGTTGTTCTTTGTGAAGTTGCATCGCTTCCCGCTTCAGGCTCACTCAATAAAAATGCGCCGATATATAAATTCACCATCTTTTTTTCCTTGCGCAAGTGGTATTAGGTATTTTTCTTTTTGTTCTTCGGTACCAAACTCCTGCAAGCCATAACAAACCAGGCTGTTGTTAACACTCATCACCACACTTACACTTGCATCTATCTTACTAGATTTCTTCCATAGCCAGCACATAGCTAATAGTATCTATACCAGCACCGCCATATTCCGGGCTAACCATCATGCCCATAAAACCAAGATCAGCCAGCTTCTTTACTTGTTCATACGGAAAACTTTGCTTTTCATCTCTTTCTATTACACCCGGCAAACATTCATTCACTGCAAAATCATGCGCAGCTTGCTTAATCATCAATTGTTCTTCAGTTAGTTGCAGGTTCATATGCATTTTCTTATAACCAAAACTAATGATTGTTAGTATACAAACAAGCTGTTATAAACAAGATTATTTAAAATATTTCCTGAAAGGAATAGAATAAAAATTAATAGTACCCAGAGGATTTGTCTACCGGATCTCCTCTTCATCTTAGCCATACTAAAGCCATAGCAAAGCCATGGTAAAGTCATGGAGGTAGTTCATGACAAAGCCCTGTCGAAGTCCTTTATCACCTGTTTCTCCTCCGTACCTGAGCCGTATCAAAGCCGTTCATCCTACGTGTTTTGCCGTATAATGAAGGTAAAAACAGGGGGTAAACAATAGTATTTGACAGCTAGTGGCAATGTGCAGGGAGTAAATATACAGCCGCGCTATGCTAATAAGTGTACCCACAATCCATAATCCTCATCTATGAGGAAGTCGCTTTGTTACACTTATTAGCAGGCTGCTTAATTTGACGTTTTATTAAAGATAACGTGTTATATTAAGTAAAACTTTCTACAAAATCCCCTCATCAGCAAAGCTATAATGCCCGTCCTCGCTTACAATAATATGATCAAGCACAGTCATGTCCAGCATAGCTGCTGCATCTTTTATCTTAGCAGTTAATTCTCGGTCGGCACGGCTTGGCTTAAAAGAGCCACTGGGATGGTTATGGCAGAGAATAATATTAACTGCATCGTGGGAAAGGGCTTTCTTCAAAATAATTCTCGGATCAGCAACGGTACCTGTAATCCCGCCTTCGCTCAACACTTCATAATGCATGATTTTATTTGCCTGGTTAAGAAATAACACTGCAAATACTTCATGCTTTTTATACTGCAATTTGGCTTTTAAAAAGGCTGCTACGTCGCGGCTGTGGGTAATAGTATCCCTTCTTTTTTCGGCAGCATCCCTGCGGATACCTAGCTCCAAAGCGGCAGCAATAGAAATAGCTTTCGCTTCTCCAATCCCTTTTGTTTTCAACTTTAGTATTTCTTTAATTGAAAGCCTGCCCAATCGGTTTAAGTCATTACCTACAGCATTTAACAACTCCTTACACACGTCCACTGCACTCCGGTCACGTGTTCCATTGTTAATCAAAATCGCCAATAGTTCTGCATTACTCAAGGCTTCGGTGCCTTTTAACATCATTTTCTCACGTGGGCGGTCATCCTCTGCCCAGTTTTTAATAGTAGAATTAGTCATGGTTAAAAATAAATGGCAGCAAAATATAAATTCTTTTGTATTTATCTTCGCCACTTCATCTCCAGCTATGAATCCATCAGTAAAAGTTTTTTCGGGAACAGGTTCGCAAGAGCTTGCAAAAAAGATAGCTCAGCGCTTTGGTGCCGCGCTGGGCAAGATTAATATTCAAAAATTTAGTGATGGTGAGTTCCAGCCTATTTTTTTAGAAAGTATTCGTGGCGATTATGTGTTTTTGGTACAAAGCACCTTCGCACCTACAGATAATTTGATGGAATTATTGCTGATGATAGATGCAGCTAAGCGGGCGAGCGCTTATAAAATTATAGCGGTAATGCCTTATTATGGCTTTTCACGGCAGGACAGAAAAGATAAGCCTCGCGTAGCAGTAGGCGCTAAACTGGTAGCTACCCTGGTGGAAGCGGCTGGTGCCAACCGTGTAATAACGATGGATTTGCATGCACCACAAATACAGGCATTCTTCGATATCCCGGTTGACCACTTAGATAGTTCCGCCATATTTATCCCTTATATTGAACAATTAAAGTTAGAAAACCTTACCTTTGCCGCCCCCGACGTGGGAAGTACCAACCGTGTTAGGGAAATTGCCGCATATTTCAGTGCCGACATGGTGATTTGCGATAAACACCGCAAGCGGGCAAATGAAATAGCAAGCATGGTAGTAATAGGTGAAGTTGCAGGAAAAGATATTGTACTGATAGATGATATATGTGATACCGGCGGCACACTGGCAAAAGCAGCACAGCTGCTGAAAGATAAGGGTGCAAGAAGTGTACGTGCATTGTGCACACACCCCATACTCAGTGGTAAAGCTTACGAAAACATAGAAAATAGTGTACTGGAAGAACTGGTGGTTTGCGACACAATACCATTGAGAAGAGAAAGTGAAAAGATAAAGGTGATTTCGGTAGCAGACTTATTTGCAATTGCAATCCGTAATGCATACGAAAATAAGAGTATCACAAGCCTCTTTATACATTCACAGTTGAGAGGTATCAGGTAGAAGAAAGAGGAGTAAGATTCAAGAGGCAAGAAGATATTAATTATAGCAATAAAGTCAATTTATAATCAATCATAGCAATGAAGACAATTACAATCGAAGGTCACCTGAGGACCGAAAGCGGCAAAAAAGCCACCCGCCAGCTCCGCTCTCAGGATAACGTGCCAGGTGTAATTTATGGGGGTGCTAAAGAAGTAAACTTCTACACTTCTGCAAAGGAATTAAAGCCTTTGGTTTACACAGGTGAGTTTCAGTTAGCAGCAGTAACTGTAGATGGCAACAGCTACACCTGTATTATGAAAGACCTGCAATTTGATAAGGTAAGCGACAAGCTTGACCACATAGATCTGCTGGAACTGGTAGAAGACAAGAAAGTAGTAGCTACTTTACCACTTAAGTTTGTAGGTGTATCAGTAGGTGTAAAGGGTGGTGGTAAGCTTATTACTAAAATGAATGCATTGAAAGTAAAATCTTTACCAAAAGATCTCAAAGAGTACATTGAAGTGGACATTACCAATCTTGACCTGAATGGTAATATCCGTGTTGAGGATGTAAAAGAACCTAATCTGGAAATTCTGAACTCTCCACGTATTCCAATTGCATCTGTAGTGCTTACCCGTCAGTTGAAGCAGGAAGAAGCATCTGCAGCAAAGGATGAAAAGAAAAAATAAGTAGTATTTACAGCAATTTTTTCAAGAAAAACAAAGCCCTGCTTGTATGCGGGGTTTTGTTTTATATAGTTATAATGAATTTGTTCCATCAAAATGTTTAAAACATTTTGTGCAATGCTGTTTAACTGTAAATTTATATGTCGAAATTTTTGATCGTTGGCTTAGGAAACATTGGAACGGAATACGCACATACACGTCATAACATTGGCTTCGATGTAGTTTATAATTTTGTACAGAAGCATGGCGGTTTGTTTAAATTGGACCGGCTGGCTGAAGTGGCAGAAATAAAATGGAAAGGAAGAATTTTTATTTGCATCATGCCAACTACGTACATGAATCTCAGTGGAAAGGCTTTTAAATACTGGATGGACAAAGAAAAAGTTTTGCTCGAAAATACTTTAACAATCGTTGACGAAATTGCACTGCCTCTTTCCAAACTGCGCATTCGTCCTTCAGGAAGTGCAGCCGGACATAATGGATTAACAGATATAGAGCAAACATTAGGTACAAATAAATATCCCAGACTGCGCTTTGGCATTGGAAGCCATTTTCCTAAAGGCATGCAGGTAGAATTTGTGTTAGGGAAATGGTTTAAAGAAGAGGTATCAATAGTAAACAAAAAGATTGGAGTAGCAGTAGAAGCTATTGAGAACTATGCTACTATTGGCATAGAGCGTACGATGAATATGTATAACAATATGGAAATTGCTTAAACCTTTAAAACCGAAACCTCCCACATATGAAAATATTTTGCGTTGGGCGTAACTATGCAGAACACGCCAAAGAACTGAATAATGAAATTCCTGAAGAACCTGTAATTTTTATGAAGCCCAAAACGGCTTACACACCACAACCTCCTACCTTTATTTATCCGGAGTTTACCAATGAACTGCACTATGAAGCAGAACTGGTTTTGCGTATTAGTAAAAACGGTAAGTACGTAGAGCCGCATACTGCCTTCCAATATGTGGATGCAATTACTGTTGGTATAGACTTTACCGCACGCGACCTGCAACGTGAACTAAAGAAAAAAGGGCTTCCTTGGGAGATTGCTAAAGCCTGGGACAACTCTGCGCTTACAGGTGAGTTCATAAAAATAAAGCCAGAGGTGTTGAATAAGCCAATTCATTTTACTTTAGAGCGCAACGGAGAAGTGGTACAGCGTGGCAATACGGCAGAAATGTTGTATTCCATACCCAGGCTTATTTCCTTTATCTCACGTTTCTTCTCGCTTAACATTGGTGACCTTATTTTTACCGGTACGCCTCAAGGCGTAGGTGAATGCACCGTAGGTGATGAGCTAACGGGATATTTGGAAGGAGAAAAGATGTTTTATACATATGTAAAGTAAGAAGGATTTAGTTATTATTACCTTTATACTACAAACAAAGGACTTGAAAGCACTTCAGGTTCTTTTTTATTTTAATAAATGTATTATTTAATCCAATTTCTTGATAGTTCTTTGATCTTCTTATTGTAAAACCCTTATAAACTAGGATTTAATATTTACACTTAATAAACTTGCTTGTAATGATGAAGTTGAGTAAATCATGAGCTTTTTTATAAGAAAAGCATAATTTTATAAAAAATCATTTAAACATGAATACCCAACCTAACACGCCATTCGGCAAGTTCTTTGCGAAAATTGGCATTTGGCATCCAAATATTGAGGATGCGATTGAAAATCTCTATAATAAACTGCATGACACAGAAAAACAAGCCGTTCAGAATGCCAGCGGCTGGATAGCTATTATTAACGCCAACTTACAGGCAACACCTGACTTCGTATTTGATCTTATTCAGAAAAAATTTCCTGGTGCGTCTAAAGAAAGCATCACTGATGCTCTTAATAAGCTTAATACGGAAATCCTTAAAGTAGATGCAAACACACCTGATGATTTTGGCGCTGCATTAAGTAAACTGCAGGATTATTTAGGCAAATACCAAGGCAATACCTGGGTTGCAATTACAAGGGCTGTTGTAGCTGTGCTATCTGATGTGTTACTGAAGGGTGGTTCACCTATTCAAACAATAGAAACTGTGCTAGAATATGTATACCGCACATTCATCAAAGATAAAGTAACTGCTTAAGGCTCAATCACCTATTACTTGTCCTTATTTTATTACCTTAAAATTGATATCTACTGCGTAAATGCAATAGATATAGAAGTTGTTTAATAAAAAAGGACCTGAAGTAGTTTCAAGTCCTTTTTCCTGTAGCGAGATCGGGAGTTGAACCCGAGACCTTTGGGTTATGAATCCAACGCTCTAACCGCCTGAGCTACCTCGCCATTTGGGGGTGCAAATATAGTATTCTCATGTAAATGAAAAACAATTAATTCTGCTAAAAAGAAAAAACCCATTGTAGAAACAACGGGCGTCTTCGATTGCTTGCCATATGAAAGATGTAAACGATTTTTTCAGTATTTAAGTTTAAACTTGTTTTGTTTTGTTATTTATAGAGCAAATGTAATGCAATTTCATATTATGTTATACAATAAAATCGTATATTTTATTTTATAATATGTCTGTCGTATTCTACCAACGCTTGTCTCAAACAAGCTACTGCACCGCTAATATCCTTATTATTAAGCACATACGCCAGCCTCACTTCATTTAAACCTAAACTTGACTTGCTATAGAAGCCACTCGCAGGTGCTAACATAACGGTACTGTTTTTATATGAAAAATTTTCTAATATCCATTTGCAGAAGTCATCTGCATTGTCAACAGGGAGTTTTGCAATAGCATAAAATGCACCACCAGGATTAGGGCAATAAACGCCCGGAATGTCGTTCAACAGTTGTACCAAAAGATCCCGACGACTCTTGTATTCTGCTTTAATAACATCAAAATAATCTGCTGGCAAGTCCACTGCCGCTTCACCTAACATTTGCTCCATAGTGGGTGGGCAGAGCCTTGCCTGGGCAAATTTTACTACTGTATCAATTAATGTTTTATTGCGGGATACTAAAGCACCAATACGGGCTCCACATGCACTATATCGTTTACTAATTGTATCTACCATTATTACATTATCGTCCACATCTCTTAATTGCAAGGCACTAAAGTGTTCTCCTTCATAACAAAACTCCCGGTAAGCTTCATCGGCAATGAGATAAAGGTTGTGTCTTTGGATAAGTTGTCGCAATGTCTCTAATTCCTGCTTTGTATATAAATAACCAGTTGGATTATTAGGATTGCATATCATAATAGCTTTGGTTTTTGGTGTAACAACCTTTTCAAAGTCTTCAATGGGCGGCAGTGCAAAGCCACTGTCAATGTATGAAGGAACAGGTATAATATTAACACCGGCTTCTACTGCAAAGCCATTGTAATTAGCATAAAAAGGCTCCGGGATAATAATCTCATCACCAGGATCTAGGCAAGCCATCATAGCAAATAAAATAGCCTCTGAGCCACCGGTCGTAATTACGATATTAGTATAATTTACTTCAATGCTTCTACCCTGATAATACGCTACCAACTTTTTACGGTAACTTTCATTACCGGCACTGTGGCTGTATTCCAATATTTTAAAGTGAGAATTGCGCACAGCGTCCAGTATCTGAGGCGGTGTTTCAATATCAGGCTGACCAATATTTAAATGGTATACATGAATTCCCTTACTTTTTGCAGCTTCGGCATAAGGCACCAATTTGCGTATTGGTGATGGTGGCATAAGCTCACCACGTTGACTGATGGCAGGCGTTTTCATATTACAAACGTACAACGATGCTCGTTATCAAATGTCGTTTATTCATAAATGTTTTCTTTAAACTAGAAATAAGCTCCAGCTAATTAAAGACTATGATATTTTAAAGATTAAGATTAATTGTATAGACCTGTAATTTCTATTTACCATCTTAGAAATATTTTAAAATAGGGAGGATTGCTAACGGAATGAGAATAATAGCTAAACGCGTGATGTTTGGTTAAGGTCAGATATCGAGTAATTAAGCAATTCCCAAGGAGTCAGGACAGAGCAGATGGGGAGGAGATTAGGTATAACTTAAGATATTAGGTATAACTTAAGTATAAGTTAGGTATAACTCAGCTATAGCTCTTAGTATTTCAGGATTGGGAAGGGAAATTTTGAGAGCAGATTAAGGTTTTTGGATATATTGACTTCTAAAGAAGCAGATTAAGCAGTGATTGTATTTACAACCTGTACTAAAAATGTTTTAAACTGAAAGTTATTTTCCAGTATTCATGGACAAAATGATTTATTTTTAAAACAGTTAAGCCTTTAAACAAATTGAATTTTAGGCGTACTAAACAATACTTAAATGACAAAATAATTCTACAATTCTATTTCATTCGTTACTTAATAATTAATCACTAAAATTTAGGATGTTGTTTTAAGACTCTATCATTTAAAGATGTTTTTGATGTTTAGTATATACTTTACTTTGTTGACTGAATATGGTAACTTATGAATACACAAAAGGAAACGGGAGATAGCTTTTTAAAGCTGGTGCAAATAATGCTTGAGCTACGCGAAAAGTGCCCATGGGACCGGAAGCAGACTATCCATACCCTTCGCTCGATGACAATAGAAGAAATGTATGAACTTATAGACGCTATTGATAGTAATAATTGGGAAGGCATTAAGGAAGAATTGGGGGACGTACTGCTGCATATAGTATTTTATGCTACTATTGGTACCGAACAACAACAATTTACATTACAGGATGTAATAGAAAGTATTTGCGCAAAACTCATTCAAAGACATCCTCATATTTATGGTGATGTAAAAGTGAATGATGATGAGGATGTAAAAAAGAATTGGGAGAGAATAAAAATCAAAGAAGGTAAGAAATCAGCCCTGAGTGGTGTGCCGGCATCACTGCCAGCTATCACAAAGGCCGCACGTATACAGGAAAAAGCAAAGCAGACCGGCTTTGAATGGAATAACAAGGAGGAAGTATATGCCAAGATTGAAGAAGAACTGGAGGAAATGCATGAGGCAGTAAAATCGGGTAATCAGCAACATGTGGAAGAAGAGTTTGGAGATGTGTTGTTTAGCATGATTAATTATGCACGATTTCTGAAGATAGATGCAGATGCTGCTTTGGAAAAAACAAATAAAAAGTTTATAAAACGTTTCACGGCTATGGAGCAAAAGGCTGCTGAACAAAACAAACAATTGGCAGACATGAGCCTTGCTGAAATGGATGCGTTGTGGAATGAGATAAAAAAGCACCCATGAAGTTGTTTATTCAGGTTATAAAGAATGCTGCTTACCGGCATGGTTATCTATTATTGATAGCCTCATGGCTGTATACAATTTCATTTGTATTCACCAATTACTGGTCTTACAGCTCCTCGCCTCAAAAAGTAAAAAACAGCCTGGAAAATTACATAGCGACTCAAGAGCAATCTTTCCACACTATTATTCATGATAGTTCTTATCTTCATACTATCCTGTACAACAGTAATAGGTTTGATAACGATTATTTACAATCATTACCATTTGGATTATTTGCTTTTCGTCTAACTAACAATAATAATAATCCGGTACAGCTATATTGGAATACTTCGCAAATGGCTGTAAATGCTGCCGACCTTAAGCAGAATAGTGGCAACTATGTAGTTCACTACCAAAATGGAGTATTTGAACTGCTTAAGCGAACTATTACTATAAACAAACAGCGATATATTATAGCAGGATTAGTACCATTGTATTGGAAATATTTTATTCAAAACAATTATCTTCATTCTCAATTTGGCTCTTTTAAAAGGATTGAAAAGTTGTACCAACTTTCCGACAATGCTGATGCAATAGCTATAAAAAATTCAAATGGTACTATTTTATTCCATATTGAATTAATAAATGACAACCACACAGAACAGCCAGATGGGATATCTATTACACTTAGACTTATTACTATTCTGTTGCTACTTTTCTTTTTTAGCGCTATAGCTAAAGAATTGTACCTACACCTATCCTTCTATAAAGGGTTACTATTTTTGATTAGCGTATTGGTGCTTTTCAGGGTGCTTATCTATTATAGCCCTTTCCCTTTTTATTTAAATACGCTCGACTTATTTGTACCACTAGCCGGCAATCGTGTCATTTTTAATACATCTTTGGGCGACCTGCTATTCAATATTGTGTTATTATTTCAAGTAATATCTTTTATTTACTTTTTCCGTTCTACCCCATTATTTATAGGACCAAAACTGATGCGTGTAATAGCGGTCATTTTGCTTGCATTCCAGGTATTACTCACTATCTTGTTTTGCGATGTAGTAAAAAGCCTCATCTATAATTCGGGAGTTTCTTTTGAAGTTAATAACTTTTTCAATCTTAGCGGTAATACTATTGCCGGGCTGATAATTCTTGCTGTTTTTATTATTTGCTTTTACTATTTTTCCTGGCTTATTGTATTGCCATCAGTTAAGGCAGGATTGTCGCTTTTTCAGCGGATTGTTATTACGGTTACAGCGGGGTTGCTAATATTGAGTTTTTCAATACAATCCAGTACATTAACCCAGAAAATAGCTGCAATAATATGGCTTATAGTATTATTGATAATGCAGGAATACCGCCAGTCAGATAAACGTGTAACAATTAATCGCTCTTCTTTTTTCCTTATCTGGGTAATGTTTTTCTCATTTTCCGTGTCGGCTTTATTTGTAGTGCAAAAGAAAGACTTTGAGCTGGTACAAAGGAAGAACTTAGCAGCAAAGCTTTCTGAAGAAATAGATCCATACAGCGTGAATGTTTTGAGAATGGCAACAGGCGCATTTGAAGGGAATTTTATAAAAGTGAATTTCAAGCGCTTTTATGATCTATATGACAACAAGGATATCAAGGATAGTCTAATAAGCACTAATTTTTCGGGTTATCTCAGTAAGTATGATTCTCACATTTATACTTACGATAACAAAAACCATCCTTTGTATAACGATGACAATACCAGTTATTTTACATTTAACAGGCTACTTGACAATTTATCCGTCATTCAAAAAAGCACTACAATACCAGGGTTATATTTTATTGATGATAAAAAATCAGATTTTAGCTATATCTATCAAAAGGATATTATTTCAGCAGATAGCTTAGTAGGGCACATTGTTGTAACGGCAAGTCCTAAACCTTTTAAAAGAGAAGCTATTTACCCCGCGTTATTTCGGCAGCAAAATAGTACAGATGATGCAATGGCGGATGCCACTTTTGCAATTTATAAGGGCCGACATCTGATTGATTATTCAACCGATTACCCCTTTAAAGATACATTGCTTCTTTCGCAAGTGTCCATAATGCAGTATGAGCAACGCAAGGGTAAAGATGCAACTGAGCTATGGTATAAAGGGGGTAACAACAGAATTGTGATACTGGTGAACAACAACACTGCATTTGCTGAATTCCTTACCTTATTTGCAGCTTTATTTACAATTGTTGTATTGCTCATTATAATCTTTGAGGTAGGTTCATTTATATTGCGTGCACGTTTTGAAAAGAAAGACTTCAGTAAAGCAATTTCGTTAAACATCCGCAGTCAAGTACAAATCACTATTATTGGAATTAGCATCTTCTCTTTTATTGTGATAGGTGTAGTGACCATTAATTTTTTTATCAATCAGTTTAACAAAAATACGAAGGCAAAACTAGCCAGGTCTGTACAGGTAATGGTAAATGAGATACAAGAAACCATACAAAACGACCTGATGTTTGAGGATTTTAATTCTATAAACAATAATAGTGAATTAGAAAAGAAAGTAGTAGAAATAGCCAACCTAAATAATACGGATTTAAATCTATATGATACAAATGGTGACTTACAAGTAACTACGCAGCCTGACATTTACAATAAACACATTCTTAGCGACAAAATGCAACCGAATGCTTATTACCACCTGCACCAATTGCACAACATCTTATTTACACAAAAAGAATATATCAAGCGCTTTTCATTTGAAAGTGTATATAAGCCTATAAAGGGTGATGGCGGAAAAGTGTTGGCTTATCTTAATATTCCATACCTGAACTCGCAAACGGACGTAAATGGGGAAATATCTAATTTACTTGTCACGCTTATCTTTTCGAATGCAGTCATTTTTGTGCTGGCAGGTATAATAGCTCTTTTGCTTACATATCGCATTACTTCGTCACTAGAACTTATTGGTAATAAATTAAAAGCACTGCACCTTGGAGGAAAGAATGAACAGATAACATGGCACCGCAAAGACGAAATAAGTGTGTTGGTAAACGAATACAACAAAATGGTACGTCAGTTAGAAGCTAGTGCTCAGGCATTAGCACGTAGTGAGCGAGCTGGCGCCTGGCAGGAAATGGCAAGGCAGGTAGCACATGAAATTAAAAACCCGCTTACACCTATGAAGCTAAGTATACAGTACCTACAGCGGGCCATTGATAACAATGCACCTAACGTAAAAGAATTATCGCAGCGAGTTGCAGAAACATTAGTGGAACAAATAGATCAGTTAGCACAAATAGCCGGTGATTTCAGCCAGTTTGCAAACATCAATCATGTAAAGCCGGTGCACTTCAACTTGTCTGAAATCTTAGAATCATTGGCTGCACTGCATGAGTCTGGCAGTCATGTACACATCAGGTATATCCAATCTGTACAACCTTGCTACGTGTATGCTGATAAAATGCAACTCAACCGCTTATTTACCAACCTGATTAAAAACGCTGAGGAAGCATCGGACGGTGATGTAGCTGAAATAAAGATTAAACAACATTGTGTTAACAAAAGCGTGATCATTACTATTACTGACAAGGGAACAGGCATTGCGGAGGATAAGCAAGCACATATTTTTGAGCCTAACTTTACAACCAAATCTTCCGGTACAGGGCTTGGCTTAGCCATTTGCAAAGGCATAGTAGAAAAAGCAAAAGGTAAGATATGGTTTACTACTAAAGAAGGTGTGGGCACCACATTTTATGTGGAGTTGCCTATCAGCACCAATACGCTTATCGCTGTGTGATATTTCAATGAAGGGATCTTAACAGTAAGCACTTTCAAATACAAATAGTGTTCGTTAATGCTATTGTTAACTTTAATCTGCACTCCATCTTTCTTCGTGCATAAACTTTCATCATTGGTAACTTTGCGCAAAATCTTATGGAATGAGCAAAGTAAAAGTAGGTGTGGTGCAGATGAGCTGCAGTGCCAATAAACAGGAAAATATAGATAAAGCAATCAAAAAGATATATGAGGCTGCAGCTAAAGGTGCACAAATCATTTGTCTACAGGAGTTGTTTACTTCTTTGTATTTCTGCGATGTAGAGGATTATGATAATTTTCAGTTGGCAGAATCTATCCCTGGCCCGTCTACGGAAGTGTTGAGCAAAGTAGCTGCTGAGTTGAAAGTGGTGATTATTGCTTCACTGTTTGAAAAGCGCACTCAAGGCATTTACCACAATACCACCGCTGTACTGGATGCAGATGGAAGCTATCTGGGCAAGTACCGTAAGATGCACATTCCTGATGATCCTTCATACTATGAGAAGTTTTACTTCACCCCCGGAGATTTAGGATATAAAACATTTAATACTGCTTACGCCAAGATTGGTGTGCTCATTTGTTGGGATCAATGGTATCCTGAGGCTGCACGTATTACAGCCTTGATGGGTGCTGAGATACTCTTTTACCCTACTGCTATTGGTTGGCACCATTTACAAGATGAGGTTACCAATAACGAACAATATAACGCCTGGCAAACTATTCAGCGCAGTCATGCGGTGGCAAATGGTGTGCATGTAGTAAGTGTAAACCGTGTCGGCTTAGAGCAGGATGGACAAATGAAGTTCTGGGGTGGTTCTTTTGTAAGTAATCCTTTTGGTAATCTTTTGTATAAAGCTTCGCATGATGATGAAGAAGTAGCTGTTGTAGAAATTGATACTGATAAAACTGACAGTTACCGTACGCACTGGCCTTTTATGCGCGATAGAAGAATAGATAGCTATGGGCAGATAACGAAGCGTTTTATTGATGAAGAAATATAATAAAACAGAATGCTTGATCACAGATTAGTCTAATACTGTTAGCTGATAAAACTGATATTTATTTGAATGGATATACAACGTAAAACGCCTCGTGAACTCGGCTATTACTTCCCTGCAGAGTTTGCGCCCCATATAGCTACATGGCTGAGCTGGCCACATAAAGAAGCGAGTTGGCCGGGTAAGATCAACTCTATTTTCCGTAACTATAGCCTTTTTGTAAAGTACCTTGCCAATAGCGAGTTAGTACGCATTAATGTAGCAGATGAACGGATGAAATCGTTTGCTTCTACTCAATTAGAGGTAGCAAATGTTAATTTGCAAAACGTAGAGTTCTTTTCTCATCCTACTAATGATGCCTGGTGTCGGGATCATGGTCCGGCATTTCTTATCAATCCTAATGCAGCGCAAAAGAAAGTAATTGTAGATTGGGATTATAATGCCTGGGGCAATAAATATCCACCTTATGATTTAGATGATGTGATACCAACACTGATAGCAGACCATTATCAATTGCCAGCGTTCTATCCTGGTATAATAATGGAAGGGGGCTCGGTTGAGTTTAATGGAAAAGGGACAGTACTTACGTCTTCTTGTTGTTTATTAAATAAAAATCGTAATCCACACTTAACGCAGAAGCAATTAGAAGAATACCTTCAAAACTATTACGGCGTTGAGCAAGTGTTGTGGGTGCATGATGGCATTATTGGTGATGATACAGATGGTCATATCGATGATACAGTGCGCTTTGTAAATGAAGACACAGTGCTTACGGTAATAGAAGAAGACAAGAGTAATGACAACTATAAGCCGCTACAGGCAAATCTGAAGGCACTGAATAAAATGCGACTGCTCAATGGGAAGCAACTTAATATAGTAGAGTTGCCTATGCCTGATGTAGTCATCTATGAAGATCAGGTTCTGCCTGCCTCTTATGCTAATTTTTACATCGCCAATAAATATGTCATTGTACCCATATTCAACAGTGACAATGATAATAAAGCTTTACAGGTAATTGCAGGTTGCTTTAAAGACCGCGAAGTAATTGGCATTGATTCTACAGATATCATTTGGGGATTGGGTAGCTTTCATTGCCTTAGTCAGCAAGAGCCGGCAGTGTAAACAACAGGGTTATTGTATACATCATAGATACTAAAAAGCCTCACATGAAAGTGAGGCTTTTATTTTATAGGATATACTTTATTAAAATATAAGTTTATGCATCCTTACCATGGCATTGCTTGTATTTCTTACCACTACCACAAGGGCAAGGATCATTGCGACCAATCTTTGCACCTACCTTTATCGGCTCCTGTTTTACAGGTGCAGCAGTTGGCTCAAAATAATCGTTTTCGTTGGCCGCATAATCCTGGCCGGCAGTCTCCACCTGCGCTTTGTTACTACGCAACTTGCTCATATCAGTCTTTTGTTCTATCGGAGCCTTTTGCACTTGCACTTGAATAGGCGCTTGTGGCTGTTGCTGTTCTACAGGTATTTCGGCGTGACAAAGAAAGTTCACAATATTTTTATTTACTGTACTATCCATTTGTCTAAACAAGGTAAATGCTTCCTGCTTATAGATAACTAGCGGATCCTTCTGCTCATAATAAGCAGTTTGTACACTTTGCTTTAAGTCATCCATTGCACGGAGATGTTCTTTCCAAGAATCATCTATAAAGCCAAGTGTTACTGTTCTTTCGAGCGATTGCACCAACTCTAAACCATTGCTTTCAATAGTCTTATCCAGATGTGCTAATACCTGTATAGCTCTTCTGCCATCAGTAAAAGGAACCACTATATTTTCGATATGCGGCCCTTGCATTCTGCGCAAACTTTGGAATACCGGTAAAGCATGTTTCATCAGTTCGGCGCGGTGTGCCTGGAAGTTGCTAAATGCTTCGTTGTACAGTTTATCAGCAAGCGTTTGTTCATTCTCACTGCTGAACTCCTCCGCATTAATAGTAGTATCCAAACCAAAGTTTACAATCGCTTCCAACTTAAAGCCTTCAAAGTCATTTGATTCCTTAAAGTCAGCTATCAATGATTCTGCAACATCATAAAATGCATTATCAAGTCTAAAGCTAAACGTTCACCAAACAAAGCGTGATTACGTTTAGTGTAGATCACCGTACGCTGCTTGTTCATCACATCATCATACTCCAGCAAGCGCTTACGGATTCCAAAGTTGTTTTCTTCTACTTTCTTCTGTGCACGTTCAATGCTCTTGGTGATCATGCTGTGCTGAATCACTTCGCCTTCTTTATAACCGGCAAAGTCCATCACTTCGGCAATACGTTCACTACCAAACATACGCATCAGATCATCTTCCAGCGATACAAAGAACTGCGAAGAACCAGGATCTCCCTGGCGACCTGCACGACCACGCAACTGCCTGTCTACACGGCGGCTTTCATGGCGTTCTGTACCTATGATCGCCAAGCCACCCGCTTCTTTTACACCTGGTCCAAGCTTAATATCTGTACCACGACCAGCCATATTGGTGGCAATGGTTACAGCACCGGCTAAACCAGCTTCTGCAACTATCTGTGCTTCACGGGCGTGTTGTTTGGCATTCAGTACATTATGCGGTATTTGCTTTTGCTGCAGCATACGGCTCAGCAATTCACATACTTCTACAGAGGTAGTACCTACCAGCACCGGGCGACCAGCATTGCGCAGTTCTTCTATCTCGTCGATAACTGCCTTATATTTTTCGCGCTTGGTTTTATATACAAGATCCTGCTGGTCTTTACGGACAGCAGGGATATTGGTAGGAATGGTTACTACATCCAGTTTATATATATCCCAGAACTCTCCTGCTTCTGTTTCGGCAGTACCGGTCATACCAGCCAGCTTGTGATACATACGGAAGTAGTTCTGCAGTGTAACGGTAGCATAGGTTTGCGTAGCAGCTTCAATCGTTACATTTTCTTTTGCTTCAATCGCCTGGTGCAGACCATCGCTGTAGCGGCGGCCATCCAGGATACGACCTGTTTGCTCATCTACTATTTTCACCTTGCCATCCATTACCACATACTCCACATCTTTATCAAACAGTGTATATGCTTTCAGCAATTGCTGAACGGTGTGGATACGATCGGCTTTAATAGCATAGTCATTCAGCACCGCTTCTTTTCTGATGCACTTTTTACGTCGTGCATCCAGCAGATTGTCATTTATCAATTGCAGCCAGCTCAACACCGATATCCGGCAGAATAAAGAAGTTAGGGTCTTCACCTGCACGGGTGATCAGTTGGATACCTTTATCGGTAAGGTCTACCTGATTATTTTTTTCATCTATATAAAAGTACAGTTCCTCATCGACCTTAGGCATTTCGCGCTGTTGATCCGCCAGGTAGTAGTTTTCTGCTTTCTGCAGTTTTACACGAACTCCCGGCTCACTTAAAAATTTGATCAAAGCCGAGTTCTTTGGCAAACCACGGGAAGCACGGAAAAGAGCCAAGCCTCCCCCACCCTCTTTAGGATCATCATTGCCTTCAGCAATCTTCTTTTTGCTTCATTCAGGAAATGAGTTGATAGCACGCTTTTTGTGCTTCCACCAGCTTCTCAATACGTGGCTTTAGATCGATAGAACTGCTGTGTCATCGTCACTATGGCTACAGGACCGGAAATAATAAACGGCGTACGTGCATCATCAATCAATACACTATCCACTTCATCCACCATGGCGTAGTGATGCTTGCGCTGCACCATTTCATTGGGATGTATGCACCATGTTATCACGCAGGTAGTCAAAGCCAAATTCGTTATTGGTACCGTAGGTGATATCTGCCAGGTATGCATTGCGGCGCTCGCCGGTATTCGGCTGATGTTTATCAATACAATCTACGCGCAATCCCAGCCATTCAAATATGGTTCCGTTCCACTCACTGTCACGGCGGGCCAGGTAGTCATTTACCGTTACTATATGTACGCCTTCGCCAGCAAGTGCATTCAGGTAAGCAGGCAATGTAGACACCAGTGTTTTACCTTCACCGGTTGCCATTTCCGCAATCTTGCCTTCGTGTAGCGCAATACCACCAATCAACTGTACATCATAGTGCATCATGTTCCAGGTGATGGTACTGCCAGCAGCATCCCAGCTATTTTTGTAAATAGCTTTTTCGCCATCAATAGTTATGTAATTTTTGCGAACACTTAGCTCCCTATCCAATTCTGTAGCAGTTGAAACTATTTCACTATCATTAGTGAAGCGTCGGGCTGTCTCTTTTACTACAGCAAAAGCTTCAGGTAACAGATCTTTTAAAATCTCTTCATACTTATCATCCTTATGCTTCTTCAGTTCATCAATGTCTTTATAAATAACATCTTTGGTTTGCATATCCGATTCTTCCAGTTCTTCGGCTTGTTTTTGTAGGGAAAGGATTTCTTCATCTACCGGCTTTACATATTCCTGGATACGTTGGCGAAAATCCGCAGTTTTAGCCCTTAATTCATCATTAGTGAGGCTTTGGTACTGCTGATAATATTCGTTAATTTGGCTTACTAGCGGCAAGATCTGCTTTACATCCTTCTCAGATTTATTGCCGCCTAATATTTTACTTAAGAAACCTAACATATAATAGTTATGATTGAATTATTTAAATTGATTTATAAGAATAAACCACCGTTCAAAAAAAGTGCTATCCATTGGTTTTTAGCCAAATTGTCAGCAAAATAGTGAACGGCTGGCAAATGTAACGTTTTTGGGTAAGCATTATATTGGTTACTGCACTAAAGCAGCGTTAAGAAAGGGGGTAATAGTGTTTACTGTTTATGATAGTAAGTCTTTGGAAATTAGAGGCATTTATTCAGGAATAAATTCTAAATAAAATAGCAATGATTATTAGAGATTAATGCAATTTTACAGAAGAGATACCCCCTGCTATTCTTTGTTGACAAAAAGATTGTAAGTACCAGGATTCCAAAGCCCTGCCTTTTCCCTACCTAAGCCGTACTAAAGTCATACTAAAGTCATGGATAGTTCATGAGAAGCCATGTCAAAGCCCAACCATCATTCCAGATTAAACCGTACCTCCTCCGTATCTGCACCTTATATCCTTCGTATATCTTACGTCCATGCTTCGCGTTTTATTAGAATAGTGGAGGTAAAACAGGTAATAATATCCCCGGCAGTAGGTAGTCTGCAGTGATGTAAATATACTAGAGCCCACCAACACATTGTACATGCTAAGTACACTGTTACATAAATAAGTTGATACTAAAGATCTGCTATTAGATAGGTAGGCTTCACAGAATAGAGACTAACAATCACCTAAGCCTGCACTAAAAACAGCAATGACTTAGCCTGCAATGAGCTACGTATCTCCCTTTCGGTTTTCCGTTAAGTAAGACTACGCTGTCCAAAGTGTAAGGCCAAAGGCAACCAGCCTCTCCCATCAAATATCAATTAACCAACGCACCAACCTCATGTTAGCCCAACAATACACTCCGTAATAATGCTGCACCTTAGGCAATGGGGAGGCGCTGGCCCGGCAAAACGCGCGGAGCGATCGGGTTTGCCTTGAACTTTTTTGTTGCTTTTTTCTTTCAAGAGAAAAAAGCAAGACAAGAACTATCTGTTAGCAAGCACACCTACAACAACTAAGCTGTATGCAGCATTTACCACGGATTACACTATGCTAAACATATTTAGTTGACGATGTAATTAATATCATTAATTGCAACTTTTTATCACTGCAATTCTGATAAACAAGTTAATTCCATCATTATCAATGAGCCACATTTAGCAATTCCACTCTACCTTCGTGGCAAATGACTGAGAAAATTCTTATCCTCGACTTTGGTGGTCAATACACCCAATTAATTGCACGCGCAGTGCGTGAGGCTAATGTGTACTGCGAGATCATTCCATATCTCAAACCTTTTACTATTGATGCATCACTTAAAGGCATTATACTCAGCGGATCACCTTTTAGTGTAAACGATCAGAACGCCCCTTTGGCAGAAGTACCCGTGTTTGCACAAGATGTTCCGGTACTTGGCATCTGTTATGGCGCACAGCTCACTGCAAAGCTGTACGGCGGACAAGTGGACAAATCTAATAAGCGAGAGTATGGGCGTGCCAGGTTGCACATCCAGCATCCGGATGCTTTGCTTAAAGAGGTAACAGATGGCTCGCAGGTATGGATGAGCCACAGCGATTCTATCAGTCAGTTGCCTGTTAATTTTGAGGTACTAGCTACTACCGAGAGTATTCCTATAGCTGCATTTAAGCTAAAGACGCACGATACGCGTCCGGTTTACGGCTTGCAGTTTCATCCCGAAGTATATCATTCTACCCAGGGCAAGCAGATCCTTAAAAACTTTTTAGTTAATGTCTGCCACTGCTCTCAGGACTGGACGCCTGCTTCGTTTGTACACGAAACAGTCGAGCAGTTAAAATTACAGATAGGTGATGCACATGTTATAATGGCTTTAAGTGGTGGTGTGGATAGCAGTGTTGCCGCAACTCTTATCAGCCAGGCTATCGGAGACCGGCTGCACGGCATCTTTGTGGACAATGGTGTTCTTCGCAAGGATGAATTTGAGCAGGTACTGAATACCTATAAATCCATTGGTTTGAATGTAACTGGCATTGATGCCAAACAGATGTTTTATAATGAATTAGAAGGGAAAACGGATCCCGAAGCTAAACGCAAAACCATAGGCAGATTATTCATTGAAGTGTTTCAACAGGAAGCAGCCAAAATACCGGAGGCGCAGTTTTTAGGACAAGGCACCATTTACCCCGATGTAATAGAAAGTGTAAGCGTACACGGACCTTCCGTTACTATCAAATCACACCACAACGTAGGCGGTCTGCCCGAAAAAATGCACCTGCAATTAGTAGAGCCGTTACGCTTTTTGTTTAAAGATGAGGTACGCAAAGTAGGATTAGAATTAGGCATTCCTGCAGATATTGATCCAGCGGCACCCTTTTCCAGGTCCAGGTTTAGCCATCCGTATTTTAGGAGAAATAACCGAAGAGAAAGTAGCTTTGCTTCAACAGGCAGATGATATTTATATTAAAACCCTAAAAGAGCATGCTCTATACGATAAAGTTTGGCAGGCAGGCGCAATACTTCTGCCGGTAAAAAGTGTAGGCGTAATGGGTGATGAAAGAACCTATGAATTCACCGTGGCATTACGTGCTGTAACTTCTGTTGATGGCATGACTGCTGATTGGGCACACCTCCCTTATGAGTTCCTGGCGCATGTATCCAATGAAATCATCAATAATGTACGCGGAATTAATCGGGTAGTATACGATATCAGCAGTAAACCACCCGCAACTATCGAGTGGGAATAGTTTTTGCTTTCATATGAACAATCTTTAGATCATTTGTATTTGATAATGAAACAAAAACTCATCTTGTTTTTTGTAATAGCAGTTATCTGCACAGGCAAAGCACTTGCACAGCAAACTGCTCCCCAAAAGATAGCCGTGCTGGCTCCGTTATATCTGGATACTGCTTTTAACGATTATACTTACCAGTTAGGTAACAAAAACATTCCACAATATATCATATCTGGTCTGGATTTTTATAATGGAGTAATGCTGGCAGTAGATGCACTGCAAAAGGAACACGCCAATATTGAAGTGTGGATATACGATACTAAAAAGAAAGGAACAGACATAAATACTATTCTGAAAGGCATGACCTTTCAGAATTTCTCTCTTATCCTTGCCTCACTCAACAACACCGATGAGCAAAGAGCTGTGTCAGACTTCTCTTTTTTTTACAATATCCCTGTGGTTTCTGCCACTTATCCTAATGATGCCAATATAACTGACAATCCGTTTTTTATACTGCTCAATTCTACTTTAAAGACACATGTTGATGGTATATTTAAGTATGTGCAACAAAACTACGCCTCTATAAAGCCTGTATTTATTACCCGTAGTGAGCCGCTGGAGAGCAGAATACTCACAGATTATAAAGCAAATGACCCTAACACTTTTAACTTTAAATATAAGACGCTGATGCTGTACAATGATGAGGTAACCATTAGCAGTCTTGCCCCTTATCTCGACAGTACTAAAACCAATGTATTAATTTGTGGCTCGCTCAATACTACTTTCGCCAGCAACATTGCAAAAGCACTTTGTGAAAACCCCCAATACAAAACTGCCCTGGTAGGCATGCCCAACTGGGACGGCATTCGCCAACTTAATAAATTAGATTGTAGCAGCCTCGAAGTGATTTACTCCACCCCTTACAATTACTCGCGTACCGACAGCACCGGTTATAACATCAGCCAATCATATCGTAATAAATTCTTTGCACGCCCGAGCGATATGGTATATAAAGGTTATGAAGCTATGTACCACTTTACTCACTTGCTGCTTGACTATAAATATGATTTTATAAACCATTTATCTGAAAATAAATACATAGTATCAACTAAATTCTACATTAGACCAGTATTGATGCAAAATGCCTCTTTTGTTCCCTCTTACCTCGAAAATCAATATCTGTACTTTGTAAAAAAAGTAAATGGTCAGGTAATTTCCATCGCTATACTTTCTCATTAAAGCTGTTTGTCCGCTCCTGCTAATTTCGTACATTTAGTGTCCGAAATCGCACACCTGTGTGTCCTCGTATTGCTTAAATCCATGCCAGCAAAGGGTTTGGCACATTGGCATATCCGTTGAACAACTGCTTCTAACCAATTTAAAACAAGCATCTCATGATAGAACTTCAGCACATCTCTAAATGGGTAAACATTGGCGGAAACCGCACATTTATTTTAAAAGACATTAACCTTTCTATTGACGAAGGAGAATTTGTATCCATTATGGGCCCGTCTGGCTCCGGCAAATCATCGCTGCTTAACATCATTGGCATGCTTGACCAACCATCCGAGGGTACGTTTAATTTCATAAGTCAGGATGTATTTTCTTTAAAAGAAAAGCAACGATCACAATTATATAAAACACATATAGGCTTTGTGTTTCAGGCGTATCACCTGATTGATGAACTAACTGTCTTTGAAAACATTGAAACACCACTTATCTATCAAAACTACAAAAGCGGCGAACGAAAGGCAATCGTATCTGACATTTTAGATAGGTTTAATATAGTAGGTAAAAAGGATCTTTTTCCTACGCACCTTTCTGGCGGACAGCAACAATTAGTTGGTATAGCCCGTGCATTAGTTGCCAGTCCCAAACTGATTCTCGCAGATGAGCCAACAGGCAATCTCAATTCTAAGCAAGGTGAAGAAATCATGGAGTTATTTACTAAGTTAAACAAAGAGGATGGTGTAACCATTATACAGGTAACACACAGCGAAAAAAATGCAACCTATGGCAGTCGCATTATTCACCTCATGGATGGCAGAATAGAAAGAATAGAAACATCTTCTTTACAACACTCTTAAATATGTTATTTTTCACATTGCATTCATAACAATGCACTCAATAGCTATAATTTGTTTATTATGAAAAAAATGATGCTGGTAGCAGCAGGTTTATTTTTATTATTTGCTCAAGGTTATACGCAAGATTCGTCCGGGCAAACCACTGCACTCACATTAAAAGAATGTATTGAAGCGGCTTTAGCTAATAATATTAATGTAAAAACTAGTGAGTATGTAATGGAGAATGATAAGGTAAGTCTACAACTGGCTAAAGGGCAATTATTACCAACTTTGAATACCAGCATAGTACATGGTAATCAACAGGGACGCAACATCAATCCATACACCAATGGCTATATCAATGAAAGTGTAAACTTTGCTAATTATTGGTTAGATGGTTCTTTAACGTTGTTCAATGGATTAAGCGTGCAAAATGCTATAAAACAATATTCACTGAACTATCAGGCAGGAAAAATGGATTTGCAGCAGCAACGTGATAATATTACTATTAGCGTGATATTGGCTTATTTAACCGTACTCAGCAATCAGGACCAGCTTACACTTGCAAACCAACAGGCTGATGTAACCCGTAAACAGGTAGAACGTTTGGAGATTTTAAATAAAGAAGGCGCTACTGCGCCGTCAACTTTGTACGATATGAAAGGCCAGTTAGGAACTGATGAACTTAATGTTGTAGCTACCAAGAATGCTTTAGAAACTGCCAAACTAACGTTAGCTCAGTTAATGAATGTTCCCTACACAGAAGATATAGTGTTGGCAAGGATTTACGACGAAACTACACCAGTGTTGTATGAGGGAGCAGTGGAAGATATTTATGCACAAGCATCTAAAAACTTAGCCATTGTAAAAGCAGCCGAACTTTATCACCGGAGTGCAGTCACTGGCATAAAAGCGGCCAAAGGACAGTTGTATCCAAAATTATATTTAAACGGAGGCATTGGGACAAATTATTCCAGCACGGCTACCACTCAATATAGAATTGATTCTACTAGTGGTCCTACTAAGGGATATGTAATGGTGGAAAATAAAAAAGTTGATGTATGGGCACCGCAAGAAACCTATGCTTTTCCTAAAATCAGCTATGGAAATCAATGGAAAAATAACTTTAACTCAAACATCAATCTTACCCTCTCTATTCCATTACTTAACGGGCTTCAAACCAGGAGCAATGTAAGGCAAGCTGAAATACTCGAAAAGCAAACTTCCTTTCAAGAGCAAACTACCAAAGTACAGTTGAAGCAAGCTATTGAGCAGGCTTATGTAAACATGAAAGCTGCTTTTCAAACCTATACTACAGTAGACCAGCAGGTAAAAGATTTTGGGGAATCGTTTCGAGCCGCAGAAATCAAGTTCAATGAAGGGGTATTAACTTCTGTAGATTACCTTATAATTAAGAGCAGCATTGACAAAGCAAGAACTAATTTAATCTCTGCCCGTTACAATTATATATTAAGGTCTAAAATTTTAGATTATTACCAATCCAAACCCTTGTGGTAATTATCGAATAAATATAAAACACAAGAGCCCCCGATGTAGTATATCGGGGGCTCTTGTGTTTTATGCAAGTATTTATCCTTATTGTATTTTTATTTCAAAAGGCTGCTTAGTGGGTGGCAAACATTTTTCATCATTGCAAACCATATAATCAATAGTACCGCTTACACTGGTTTTAGCAGTAGTCTTTAACTGCACTGTTTGTACAAATTCCACTTTATCACCAAAGTATTTTACATCTACTCCAAAATTAGTGTCGTGCACTGTTTTTAATGAACCATTCTCTTTTGGCTCACCGCTAATTACCAGCAATGGGTTTTTTGTATATGAAATCTTTGTTGGTTTAGGTCCTCCATCGGGTGTGTGCTGTGAGTAAATATGCCAGGGCTTTGGCAGTGTTGCAGTAATTACCACCTGGTATACCTTATCACTCACTTTTGTAGCTGCATACGACCATTTCACAGGGTTTTCTATTTGCGCCTGTACAGTTATAGCAGCAATTATTAATGCAAAGAATAAGAAGATTAGTTTTCTCATATTGTAAAGATTTATGAATCAGTTTAAAAAGTTATATTAGTAATGCCAGATTAATTAAGTCCCAACAATTCAAATACTCTCAGCCCATCCACATTAGCCAAAGCCACTGAAGTCGCTCTCTCAGGGTGAGGCATCATCCCAAATACATTACCCTCTTTATTTTTAATGCCTGCAATATTGCGCACTGCTCCATTGGGGTTATACAAAGCAAGGTCAATATCATTCATACTAACTACTTCTCCCATTTCATTACAGTATCTAAAGATAACTTGATTGTAGCTTTCCAATTCATCCAGTACAGCATCTTCTGCATAAAAGCGACCCTCGCCATGTGCTACCGGTATCTTCAATACCATCACCATCACCTTTGATAAACACATTTTTACATACAAAATGCTGATGCCCGTTTAGCAACAACGCGCCTGGCAGCAAAGCAGCTTCACACAAAATCTGGAAACCATTGCATACTCCAAGCACTTTCCCCCCCTTATTTGCAAACTCTATTACACTTTGCATCATGGGGCTAAAACGCGCAATTGCTCCGCAACGTAAATAATCACCATATGAAAAGCCACCTGGCAGTACAATACAGTCTTCGGTAGTAAACATGCTTAGGTCTTTGTCTTTGTGCCATAGCATAATTACGTCTTTATTCATGTCTTGCTCAAGCGCATTTTGCATATCACGATCACAATTGGAACCTGGAAAAACGACAATGCCAAATTTCATGTAAATAAGTTTATTTAATAATCGCCCATTATTTGTCTGCAGCACAGTTTCTGTAAAAAGACGCGAATATTTGAGAATAAATGAGATACAAAGTTAAACTGATGCTCGTTAAAGCAGCGTTTAAGTTTTAAACCAAAAACCAATTATTATAAATAATCACAGCAATCAGTACCCAGAAAAGCACAGTTTGGTACAAATTGCTTTTACTGTAAATAAATGTGTTGCTGGCTAACGCTGCTGCTGGCAACAAACCTAAAATAAGATATCCGAAATGCCCTTCCTTTACTAAAAAGGCCAGAGGTATACTTAACAAAAACATCATTAACAATATGCCCCACGACCGACGTACCTGCATTATGGCTTTACCCGAATTGGCACTCCAGGTCAAAAAACCATCTATTATTACGAACAAACCAGCAACTGCCGTAATCACCATAGGGATATTTTGCTTTAAACTAAAACCATGCGGCTGTATATGTGGCAAAGTATTATTGATGACAGATAGATGATCTGTAAGAAATAAGAGGGCAATAATAAAGTAAGGTGGAGTAATAATACCCATCAATAATACCATCCACTCATTAATTCGAAAAGCCCGCAAACTACCAACTGCTATAAAAGCAATAATAATTAAAAAAACAGCCGGAAAATACAGGATGCTGATAACACTGGTGATGAAACCAATATTGTAGATCATCGGTTTTGCATTGTTGGTATTATACAGTTTTGATAGCAAAGAAAACAACCAAATTATTAAAAAATTAACCAGCAATGCAGGCGTAATATCACCCCAAGCCGGATACAAAGAAGTGAGTAAAATGTAACACAAAGCTGTAATGAAATATTGCTTCGGAAACATTCTTAAATTATTCAGGACTGTATTAAAGCGTAATGCCTGCACTATAATAATAGCCTGATATAGCAGGACTAATGCAAAATCAGGCAATGCAGCAAGAGGGGTCATAAAGCCAAAGAAAGTAGCTGCTTTATCAGGAACAACTACTTCAGGCGGATGAACCAGGAAATGACCATGTGCTACAATGCTTAAAGTGATAAGCCAAAAAACAGAGACAGAAGATTTTTCCCGAAAAATGGATACCACAGGATTGGTTTAAAAGTCAACTTTTGCAAAGCAAATATAATTCCGGTAAGTGCATGGAATTATCATTTGTTTTGCTCCTACCTGCTTGCCCAGACGGGGCATAAACTCATATCCCCTGTCAAGGTTGTGTAGTGTGGGGCTGTGAGAAAGTTCTCCTCCTGGTTTGACTATCTGATCGGAGAGCAACACGTTTTTTCGTACAGTTTCGTTGTATAAGAAGTGTACTTCGGTACCGGTGTTCATAGTATTGTATCCTATAAAGTCATCAGTATTGTCGTCATACTGTGATTTATGGATAACATTAGACCAGTTTAAGTTGCCAGTGGAGTCGAACGATAGTAAAGCAATATTATCGGCAAAATAGCGTGTATTTTGAAAGCCATAGCCTCCACGACTCCAAGGGTAATAATATCCAAAAGGATTGCTATACGAATAATAGTAAACAGAAGAAGGGTTATAATATGGATAGCTGTTGAAATAATCCCAACGATTATACTGATTACCACGTGTGGAAGAATATACCGACTCTGCCGCAATTACATATCCCCCGTCTCTACGCATTACAATCTTTTGCAAAAAGAAGTCATTGAAGGCATAGCGCGGATTTCCATTACTTTTCACATTATTACGCAGATCTTCGCTAAAAGTAGTGTAAGTAGTACTGACGATACTATCACTCGTTTTACTGTACAAGGTAGTATATAAACCATCTATATTACCTCGCCGGGCTTTTGTATAAAAAGAAGTAACAAGGTAATTTTTATTGTAGTTGTCTATCTTTACCCGGATATCATCTAAATATATCTTATTTAAGGGTAAATCTAAAACTTTAGGCGAGTTGTCATTCATTCTTTTTGAAAAAAGTGTAAGGCTTACAATATTATCCTTTTGCGAACCACCGGATGCTCTTACAAATACAATATCGCCGTAGTTGTCAATATTAAACTCAGTTAAGAATTCATTGTGCTCCGGCATATCCACACCCAGATACGACTTACTTAATAATGTAAGGCTGTCGTTGAAAATAACTGAGGAAACAAAGTAGGTGCTTTCGTTTCTGGTATTAATTTTAATAAAGCCAATCTTTTGTTTATCCTCACTTACTACATAAGTATAAACTTTGTTATTGGCCAGGAAATTAATTTGCGTAGTATCAAGTATGCGCGGTTCTCCTACCAGTTTTGCATCTGCATCCAGCTTAGCAGCCATACAATATACAACGTTGTGGTGCTGATATTGATAAAAAAAGTAGAAGAAATTCTTGTAAGCCAGTATGTCTGAATTAATTACCTTGGTTGGTAAAAACGACAGCTTCTCATTTGCTAACAGTTTCATGTCGTTATCATAAATACTTACGTGATCATCATTATTTCGCACATTTTTATAAATGAGGTAATGATCATTCATTTTACCAATAATCTCCAAATCAAGCCCACGGGTATCATTTCTGTCTGGATCTGAATAAACAATTGTTTGAGCATGCAGGCTTGTAACGGCATAAACACACACTACAAAAATCGAAAAACAAAGCTTTTTATGCATTAAAAAAAGGAATTTTATGGCTAACAAATGTAAAGTTTCAACGGATTATTACTGTGTAGCAATATAATTGTATTGTTAAGATTATCACATTCAATCATACAAAATTCCTCAAAATTTTTTACCTGTACCTTAATCTGTCTCAATCTATTTTGCATTACCGTTTATTCTTCAGATGTACTTTTTATGAAGGAGTTCTTTTTACCGTATTGGGGTTCCGGCTTCCTTAACCGAAAAGAATCAGGAATGTGTGTTGCGTAAATTATTGGTGTATATACAGGCAGGTATAGAGCAGATATAGAGTTATTGAGGAGTTACTATGAAGGAGATATAGAGGAGATTAGGTATAAGTTAGGTATAACTTAAGTATAAGTTAGGTATAACTTAGGTATAGCTCCGATTGGTTCAAAGATTTGGAATAAGTTTTTTGATGCAAGAAAATTGATATAGTTACCAGTTTTTTAGAATACCAGATTGTATTAAATCTTATTAAAATAGCAAAGCCTACTTTTGCGGACTTTGATAAAGCATTAAAACAGGAACATATTTGTTCCCGGAATCTACAACATTTCATAATTAATTTTAATGAGACTTTCTCTTATTCGTTACACAAAAATTGCTTTCGTATATTTACGCTTACATGTAATTTTTGATTTATTCTCCGGGTTGTTTTTAAACCTCTTCTATCTTTCTAGGTTTTCGTTATGGGTAAGCAAAAACAGGAAAGTTGCTTATAATGATTTTCCTAGTAAATGGGATTACATTAAACGGTACGCATTTTATAAATGGGTGATTGATAAGGAATCTTTAACTAACAGTGCTATTAACTATCTAGAATTTGGAGTAGCAGACGGGCATTCCTTCCGCTGGTTTGTGCAGCAAAATGCCCATCCTGAAAGCAGCTTTTATGGTTTTGATACATTCACTGGTTTGCCAGAAGATTTTGGGGTTTATAAAAAAGGGCTATTCAATACAAATAACCAGGTTCCTCAAATTGATGATGCAAGAGTAAAGTTCTTTCAAGGTTTATTCCAGCAAACGTTGCCGGGCTTTCTTTCAGAATTAAATAATATAAAAAGAAATGTAGTGATGATGGATGCAGATTTATATTCCGCAACATTGTATACACTTTCAAGCCTTGCTCCTTTTTTAAAAAAAGGGGACATCGTTTTCTTTGATGAGTTTGCTGTTCCAACGCATGAATTTAAAGCTTTCTATGATTTCCTACAAGCCTATATGCTGAATTTAGAATTAATTGGTGCCGCTAACAATTATTATTTTACTGCATTTAAAGTTATTTAGACAACCAGGAGGGAACCTAAAAAGGATTAATGGCATTTACCTAATTATCACTCATTGTAAAATCCTGCCTGAGTAAATACCTTGCTGCGGCCACTTACTTAATAAAAACCATGAGACAAAAACCACGGGACAAGTATGCACGTTCCTATAATAAATTAACTACATTAGTAATATCATTTATATAGATTACTGCTCAACCTGCAGCCGGAATATTCACCACCGGATCTTCAACCATTTTACCCATAGCATACTGTTTCATCTTTGCAGCCGTTTGATGACCAAGGTATCGTTCTATCCAGCCTTCTGCTATATAAATTACCGGCGTAAGTACTATAGCGACAAAGCATTTATAAGTATAGTTTAAAATACCTACTGCAATAACCTGCGGCCAACTCCAATTGCTGCCCCAATGAAAAGCAATTGCCAGCACAATAAAACTGTCTATCAGTTGAGAAACGAGCGTAGAACCAGTGGCACGCAGCCATACCTTGTTTTCTCCGGTTACTTTTTTAATGCGATGGAAAACAGTCACATCAATAACCTGGCTTACCATAAATGCAACCAGGCTACCCAGTATTATCCACATCCCCTGCCCGAAAATGGCATTGTAAGCTGATTGCATATTACCAATTCCGTTCTGCTGTTTGGATGATAACCAGAAATCTGCTGGTGGAAGGTTTATGCTACTGTAAAACATTAAAAAAGCATATGCGATAAGTGCTACTGCCGTATAGCTGATGCGGCGAACCGCTTTTGGTCCATAATATTCATTTACAATATCGGTGAGAATGAATTCAAGAGGCCATAAAAGCACACCACAGGTAAGATTGTACGATAATCCACTTTGCCCGAACAGTGTCATGTTAGCCGGAGGCAGACCTAATATCTTTTCCAGCGAAAATATTTTAGTGCCTATACATTCAGCAATAAGGGCATTGGCAACAAAGAATGCAGTAAAACCTATAAACAGTTTAGTGGGTTTGTCTTTAAGTATGGAATGTATCATGACGTACAAAAAAGAAAATGATTATTTGTAAAATAAGCACAATAAAATTAAAGATTCGTAACCAGTTGTGGGTAGGTGATGGCTTTCGTGAAAGAACCAATATTATTTCTGTTGCATTCACTGTAAAATTGACCGGAAAAGAAAGGAACCACCCCAATACTATAATAATGGATTTAAAAAATTCAATCTGAATGAAATCTCCTGTTAATAATATAACCAGGCAAAGCAGGAACAACACATTACATATAAAAGCTACCCTTGCCAGAAACAACAGCCAGCGCATATTTTTTGGCGAAAAATACCATTAATTTCCAATAGGTTAAATTAATAGAAAACAAAAGGGCTTCTTAAAAAGCCCCTGACAGAATAAATAGATTCTTATGTTAATGGTAATACACTACCAGCTTGCATTTGGACGTAAAGCAGGTGATTCGGCTTCTGAGCTTGCAAAGTAGTCTTATCCCCAAATCTCCATTCTCAATCTAGGAACACTTGGAGTTATACTGAACTTACATTGAAAACAGTGAGGCTGTCTCAAAAGGGCAGCCTTTTTTAGTTAAAGAGCTCAAAGTATAGCATAATGGGAGGCTTACAGCCATTTATATTGACCAAGGTAAGCGTATCTAAGAACGGATGTCCATTCTTCCTTTTTAACCAGCAGGGGCTATAAAAGGGCATATTACCCCTTTAGGCGGCTTTTTTGCTCAGGTTATGAGCAATAGCCACCCATCCGAACTCGGTGATGACCTGTTGTTTGCCGCGGAGCAGAAATCTTCTGAAGCCTTTGTTGTGCTTGATATTGCCAAAGACAGCTTCCACATCCCTTCCCCTTTGTTTACGGTGGGCTATGCCCTGCTCACTGGTTAATAGCGCTCTTGTCTGCTGTTTATGTCGGTTCAGGTTGTGATTGACTTCTATGATGCGGTTGCCCTTCCCTTTGTGACATACCCCGCTGAGCGGGCAGCCCACACAATTCCCTGCCCCATATCTGGTGATGGTCTGCTCAAAGCCACTCTCATTCTTCCTGATGTAAGTACCCATATTAAGCATATGCTGACCCATCGGGCAGATATAACAGTCCTGCTGCTGGTTGTAGTGGAGGTGTTCGGCTGCAAAAGGATACTTCTTCACCCGGATGCCCTGTTGCTCCTGCTCAAAGGTATTGTACTTAACATAGGCAGTAATGTCATTATCCTCCAGGTGCTCATAGTTCTGCTCCGAACCATAACCACTGTCGGCTGTTACACTCTCCGGCAACTGATCATACAACTGTTTAAAGCTGTCCAGATGAGCAGGCAGGGTCAGCGTATCGGTGGGATTGGGGAAGAGATCATAATTGGTGATGATCTGATTGTTGGTAGTGATCTGCACATTATAGCCCGGCTTCAATTGACCATTGTTCATATGATCTTCCTTCATGCGCATAAAGGTGGCCTCCTCATCCGTTTTGCTGTACGAGTTCCTGCCATCGAGGATAGCCTCTTTGTGCTCATACTCCTGCAGCTTGTCAGGGAAGTTCTTCTTCACGTAGTGCAGCTTTTGTTTGACCTTCTTTGGTACTGCTTTATCCTTGAGCGCTTCTTCAATCGTGTTGACTGTTTCAGTAACCTTTTGGGCATCAATGGTGGTAAAATCCACCACAGCAGTATCTTGCAGTTCTTCAGTAGCCACCTGTTGAGCATATTGCCACAGGTCCTCCAACTGCTTTGCCATCTTTTCCTTGTTGGTCTTAATGGCATTGCCCCATACAAAGGTGTAGCGGTTGGCATTGGCTTCTATCTTCGTTCCATCTACATACGCCTCTTTGAGCGAGACCAGTCCTTCTTGTGCCAGCAGTAAAACGATTTGTTTGAAGATGTCCTTGAGCACAGGGGCTGCTTTATGGCTGCGGAAGCGGTTAATGGTATTGTGATCGGGTTCCGTATTGCCACACAGCCAGATCAGGTGGATGTTGCTTTTAATGGCTTCTTCTATTTTGCGGCTGCTGTAAATATTACAGATATAAGCATAGATGATGGCTTTGAGCAGCATCTTAGGATGATATGCAGAGCTGCCCCCGCCTTCATAGCTGTCATAGAGCTTGCCCAGGTCCAGCTGTTCGATGACCTTGTCCACTACTCTGACCGGATGTGCCTTGTCTATCTTTTCTTCCCAGGAAGGGGGCAGTAACTGTAACTGGTTGGGAGCGTAGGTCTTAAACACTGCTTTAGCCATGACTGTAAGATACTGCTTATCCCTTCAAAGATGACTCCTTTTTATACACACTCTTTGTGAATACTTCAATAGAAAAAAAAGCTGCCCCATACTTTTGAGACAGCCTCTTATTTGATTTTTATTCATTCGGCGTAATGAAATCTAAGGCTGAAGCTCAAAGTCTTAAGTTAGAAGTTGTATTGTCTTCTGGTGTAAGACCTCATCGGTAGAAAAAAGGAAGTGAAATATTTTTTAACGTTCCATCGGAATGTCTGATTTGGATCTCCCAAATCAAACGTCCCTGCAGCATGCGGTGTTTCGAGCCCTCTACTTTCTTTTACCGACGAGATGTCCCGCTAGGACATGAGCGCTGAACTTAACGACATTGGACTGAGATTTTGGATTAGTATAACCAAATACTGTCCTCCTACTTTATTGAATACTGTTTACTAATTTCACCTCCCTTTATGAGCTCCCTTACGCCTCTATATGTCTATGTGTTCCCTTAAAAACACCACAAGTGCTTTCCTTTTTTGTTATTTCTGGTACAATAATTTTTAATAGCAAATGCCCAAAATAAAAAAGAATAATGAGGGAGTAAGGCTTGGATCATGATCTCACTGATACTCGGTACTTTCATGGCATCGCTCGATAGCAGTATTGTAAATGTTTCATTACCAATAATGCAGAAGCAATTTCATGTGGCATTAGATGATATACAATGGGTCATTACCGCCTATATGCTGGCATTTTGTGTATTTATGCCCCTTACCAATTGGCTGCAGAGCAAAATAGGATTGTACAAGATGTACCTCATCAGTATAGTAATTTTCACAGTTGGCTCTTTGCTGTGCGGACTTTCCGGTGGACTTACCACACTGGTGCCGGCCGGCATCTTACAAGCGCTTCGGTGTGGCGGTGACGCTGACGCCAGCGGCACTCTCTATGCTGTCGCTGACATTTGATGAAAAAGAACGTGGCAGTGTAATGGGGTGGTCGGGGGATTAGGTGTAATAGTTGGCCCGGCATTAGGCCCTACCTTGGGTGGCCTGATCACACAGTATCTCGGGTGGCCGTATCTTTTTTGTCAACCTACCCTTTGGCGTACTAGCGTTTCTCCTAGCTATGAAATACTTAAAGAAGGTAGGTGATACCAGGGATTGTTACTGCCGCCTTTCGACCTTAGCGGTTACCTGTTCTTTATCGTATTCGATCACACTGTTCCAATACAGTGTGGCTCGTATAGAGAGGATCGGCTTTTCTTCCATAACGCTATACATCACATTTGCAATCTCCTTGTTGTGCTTGTATGGTTTTATTAAAACAGATATTAAACTACCACCTGCAGAGCAGGTGGATTTATGGATGAAGCCATAGGCTAAATTCCTTATTCAAAGTCGAAACCCTGTTGGTTATTTTCCTCTTTACGCTCCTCTGCTTCCTGGAATTTTACATACCGCTTTATCATATCTTCATTGATACCTACTGTGTTTACAAAATAGCCTCTTGCCCAGAAATGATTACCCCAGTAAGGTCGCTTCTTTAACATCGGATAACTCCTGAACACTTTAATAGCCGTCTTGCCTTTTATGGTACCCATATAGGTTGACACTGATACTTTGGGAGGAATACTGACTACCACATGAACATGATCCACCTGAACGCTCAGTTCTACAACTTCACAACCTAACCATTCACTATACAGGCGAATATCTTTTTCCATTAACACTCTTACTTCTCCGGTTAATATCCGAAACCAATACTTGGGGACCCAAACTATATGATAGTCACACTTATAAACAACATGAGACTGCTTCTTATATTTGCTCATGCTCAAATGTAATCATTCGGCATAGCCCCGAGTTCACTACCACCGCCTTAGGCGGTGGGTTTTTAAGTCAGAATACTAAAAAGAATAACCCTGTACTGAATTTAACGCTCTTTTAAAAGTAAGGCATTTGTTGCGGGAATACTGGTAACGGTTGTGCGCTCGGTAGCCTTGTTTGGAGGCTTGTTTCTCCTGCCGTTTTTGTTGCAGGGATTAATGGGATATTCTGAATTACAAACGGGCTTACTGCTGCTGCCTGCTTCGGCTGCAGTTGCTGCAATGATGCCAGTATCGGGTAAATGGGCGGATAAACATGGAGCACGCTATATAAGCATAGCAGGCCTGGCATTATTGATAATTTCTACCATTCAGCTTGCTTTTCTCGATAAGAACAGTAGCATTGTAAGCATCATTATTCCAATGGTACTACGCGGTGCAGGGCTAGGCTTTCTGTTTTCGCCGATATCATCATCAATTATCAATGCAGTACCTAAAGAACATTCTGCTACGGCGTCTTCTTATTACAGTTTGTTTATGCAAATGGGGGGCTCTGTTGGTATCAGTGTACTGGCAGTATTTTATCAATACTTATTGCATCATTATCATCAGCAAGGAAATGCGTCCAATTCAATACATGAAGCATTAAAGGGATGCTTTTTGTTGTCTGCAGCTATTATAGTTATCGCTATCTGGCCGGCATTCAAAATACCAAAGCAAGCAATTGCCGGTAAGCAGCCAGAGAAAGCAAAAAGCAGGCAAGCATTCAATGAGGCTAATGTATAAAGCAAGCCCAGCCACTAAAGGAGAGTAAAGCAGATGCCCCCAACACCTAAAGGGTATAAAGGCAAATTGAGGGTAAGGAGCGTTTATATAAGGAGTAAACAGGAAGTTACCTGAGAGTTGATCAGGTGTTAGTATAGAGGAAACAGGGAGGAGATACGGTATAAGTTAAGTATAAGTTAGGTATAACTTAGGTATAACGTAAGTATAAGTCAGGTATAGCTCAAGGCAATCTACCATTGAAAGGAGGAATTTTGAGGCACTTTTACCTTGTATAAAATGCACCTTGTATATTATTTCCGCAAGACCCTTCGAGCTCTATTATGGAAATTGAGATAATTTCAATTCCTGTTTGTTAACGCAAAGGCCCTGCGGGCATAATATACTCTGCCTAAAGCTAACAGCTCGCTGCTTTTTATACTCTCAGATACTTATGGCGCAGTTTTAGAACAGGAGTTGGTAAAAAATTGATTACGAAAAGGCTTATTTATCTTGTTGTTATTTTATTTAGTGGCACGGTGCTACATGCACAGCGGGATACTATAACAGCCGACCAGGCAGGAAAACTTGCAGGTAAAAATATTCAGTTGTGCGATGTGGTAAAGAACGGTCAAATGGATAATATTTCAAAAGATGAACCCACTATTGTATACGTTGGCGATACTTACGAAACCAGCAAATTAGCATTGATATTTAATAAGAATGATCTAAAGAACTTCTCATTCGACCCGGAAAAGAAGATGCCAAATCATAAGTTTTGTGTGCATGGGAAGGTTGCCATGTACAAAGGCAAGCCTGTTATTTATGTAAAAACAGAGGCGCAGCTAAATGTAGAAGATTGGTAACTTTATAGAAATTTTAAATTGATTAAGTAAACGGAGGAAGGCGATTATACGTATTTGTATACAGGCACAAGTTTAGAATAATCAAGGAAAATTTACCTAAAGCTCAATCATCAAAATCTAATCAGCTTGCAGACGGTTTTAAAATATTCCGTTATTATAATTATTACTGTAGCTGCCATGCATGCCAGTGCCCAAACCTGTGATAGCAACTTCTTTTCTATTATCTATAAGGCAAGAGCCTATAACAGCTTTGTAAAAGCGATTACGACACCAAAGAACGAAACCATTGCCATTGGCAATCTTATTTATCCTCGTGGCTGGATGAGCAAAATGACTGCGCAGGGTACCGCGGTGTGGAGTTATGAGTACAACCCAAACTTTCAAGCCAATAACAAGGAAACATTTAATGGGTTGGAGTTTAGGGATATAACATCATTCTCGTCTTCATCCTACCTGGTGGCGGGCTCGGTTGTAAGAGACACTATTGGTCTTATAAACAATTCACCTTATCCGCCACCGGTAAGATGTGGCGTTGTAATGAATGTGGACCAGCATGGTAATGTACTGTGGAGCCGGAGGTTTATCAGTAAAAACAGCTTAAATAGTTCCGGTCCTTATATCTACTTTACCAATGTGTTCCAATTGCAGGATGGCAACTTTGTTGTTTACCTTGCTTATGACAAAGGAACCCAGGTAGAACATTCTTATAGCAAAGTAGTTTGTATTACTCCTGATGGAAACATCAAATGGACAACCAACTTAAATACCGCTAATTATGAAGTAAGTAATATTACGAAGTACATGCACCGTGCTATTACACAAACCAGGAATGGTAATATAGTGATAGCGGATGGTGTATTTAAAAGAGATTCTTCGGATCGCGTAAACACTACTTATACGGTATCCGCTTTACATTTCTTTTCTTTAAATCCTTCCAGTGGCAATATGCTTTGGGAAAGGAGTTATGAATACACGCAAGGCAGGCAGACTGAATTTACTAACTTCAGAAATGCGATAGAGCTACCCAACGGCAACCTGTCTTTTCTTACAATGCTTACTGTTTCAAAAAATGGCCGTGCACCTTCTACCACCACTGTAAACATTATTACTGATAACAGGGGAAAATTGGTAAAAACTGTTTCGTACACCTTACAGGGAAATGCATTCATATTGATGGATGCACATAGTGAAAAGGATGCAGGCAAACAGACGATGCTGCTGAAGAAGTTAATTGATGGCAGTGCTGTGCTTGCGCAAATTGATGAGGATGGACAAGTAATCCGGAGCAAGGGATACGGCAATGCAAGTAAGCATTATCCAGTTGCATGCTTCAGTGCCGGCAATACAGGATATGACCTATTTTTAAGTACTGATCGCGATTCGTTACAATCACAGGTATTAATAACCGATCCTGAAGGAAATATTGATTGTGCCAGTACAGATGCTCAATTGACTGGTGAAGATGTAACCTGGACGTATAGCGGTAATACTGTGAAAACAGATGTTTATGCGGCAGATAATGAAGGTTTTGTAGTAGTGCCTTTTGCTATTTCACCCGACAATTTCCCACTTGATAAAACAGTTGATTGCCAGAAGAACATTCCTTGTTGTGTGGATGTTATTGACACTACCAACATCAAGAGTCTTAGTTTATGCGAAGGGGATAATTATGTGTTACCAGATAACAGTAAAGTAACACACACAGGCCGTTATGATGTGACCCTTAAAACGCCTAAAGGCTGTGATAGCACTTTATTTTTCAATATACAAGTATTTAAGAACCCCTCTGATTTAATGCATGTTGCAGATACCTGCTTTGGCAATAATGATTCTCTTGCATTAACTACCACCAGCGGTTTTGATGCTTATAACTGGATGGGTAGCGTTACCAGCAGCCCTGTTTATGAAGTATATAAAGAGGGGCAATTTCATGTAACAGTTAGTAATTATTGCGGTACTAAAACTGACACCATACAGGTATATAAGAATTGTGACTATCCAATTTACATGCCTTCTGCTTTTACACCCAATGGTGACGGGCTGAATGATGTATATCATGTGCCGCCACAGAACAAGAACCGCCTGGTAAGGTTTATTATTTACGATCGCTTAGGTCAGGTAATATTTACTACTTCTGACAAGGGCAAAGGATGGGATGGATATTTTAACAGCCATCCTGCTGACAATGGCGTCTATATTTATCAGCTAATGATGACAGGAATTACCGGAAAGGAGATCACTCAAAAAGGAACGGTAGTATTGATAAGATAGCATTATTAATCTTCAGTTCTATATACATCTTTTTCTATTGATGCATTATCCATTACTTGTAATAATTTCAATACTCCTATGCGTCTCTGAGGATTAATCACGGAACAGTTATTGACAGAACATCTAAAACTGTAGTATGAATGCCCCTGCAATAAGAAATGAACTCAGGAATAATGATTCGGAGATTATGGATAAGCGGAGATTGCTCATCCTTTTGTCTGCACTTGGGTTAATTGACTTTTCTGTTATATCCTTGTATCAAACAGGTATTATTCAGAAGTTACCAGATTTACCCTTCTCCATTTTCGACTCCAATAAGGTAACCGCTTCTACAGAAGCATACCAATTTGGGGTACCCGATGGTCTTATTGGTGTAACAGTATATGCCACAACCATTGTGTTGGCTATAGCTGGGGGAAGCAAACAGTCTGGACGCAAACCCGTGTTTGATACTTTATTGGGTGCTGCCATCCTGGGCAATACCGCCGGTGCTATATATTACCTGTACGATATGATCTTTAAACAAAAGAAGATCTGCCTGTATTGTCTTGCCGGCGATGCTATCAGTATCGCATCAGCAGTTATCATGGCACCCCTGGTAAAAAGAAGTATCAGGCAACTCTTTGGCAGGAAGTAAGTATTGCAGGATGACCTATTCCATACTAATTACGTTGTCAACTTAATAAATTTGGGATAATGTAAGTTCTTTTATGTGCTGTATGTTTCTAAGGTGTTGTAGGTGTGCTTGCTGACAGCAAGTGGTTGTTTGTTACTTTTTGCTTGATCAAAAAGTAACCAAAAAATCAAGCACGGCATGATCGCTCCGCGCATTACTTCGTGAATAATGTTTTTTTATTGGTCTCAGTGAGAATAGTTCGTGCAGGCCAGCGCCTCCACATTGCCTAAGGTGCATCTATTATTTGGGACTTTACTGTTTGGCTAACTATGGTGCAGGTGTGGAGTGATGGATACAGTACTGTTTGAGGCGTAGCCTTCGGCATCGGGTGGCAGACTGCGTACCCTTACTTAAGGGAAACGGAAGGTGGGGTGTAGTACATGGTTTACTTAATACGTTTAGAAGTAGTGGCTCCAGCCCGGACAGAAACAGCCCCGCAGAAATCTGAAGTAATTTAGTTGACAACGTAGTGAGTAAAATGTCAACTAAAGAAGTTTTAGGACTATGTCATACATCAAAGTATATTTAAACAATGATTTTCTATTAGCCACAGATCATGCCTTGGCGTGATGACAAACTCTGAATTTGATCCACAACTTAAACAAACTTAGCTGACAATTTACTAATTATCAGCATCTTTAATAGAGGGGCGTGTATCATTAGCATCACGGTGCTCATACTCCATTTTAAACTCACCTAAGTTGGGCTTGTATTGTTTTGGGCGCTGAAGCTCATAGTTGTAAATGACCTGTCCAAGCTGATATAGAAATGGACGTCCTACCGTTTCAAACTCATACTTGTCATCGTTCAACGTATCATCGCTATTTGCATAGATCGTTGCAGCCAGCATATACTCCACATTATGTGCAAAATCAGCAACATAGGAAGCATCGGTTAAGAAGCCGTATGCCCAGCCTACTTTATTAAATACCCGTACATCGGGTGGCATTTGGTGAGTTTCATTGGTAAAGAAGAATTTGACATAACTATCATAGTACACTGCTGTATCGTATTTAGGGTAAGGCGTTTCGGAAGGATATTGCGAAAGGTATTGCTTCATGAACCGGTAGTCTTCTTTAGTGAGATTAAAGCGCTGCTTTGCTGGCACCGAAGCAGGAAACAAAACAGATTGCAGCATTTGTTGTAAATCTTCTAGCGGAATGGTATTTTGCCTGGAGAAGTCCATGGGCGCATTTATCAGACTGTCATTGCGATTGAAGTATGCTTTGCCAATAGGTATTGTAGCAGGATAATACATGGAATCAGTATTATACCCCATTGGTTGCTCATATAATGTCTTTCCTTTTTCATCTATAAACCGTACCGGGTTCGTATGCCTGTTTTCTTCATCGGTAAATCCCATAAACTGCCGTGCAATGTGGGTATGCGTGTAACCCTTCCATGCCGTTTCCTGTTAACAGCTTGCTGCCCTACAAACTGGTACATGCGATTGTAAGCATCATTATCGCTTATCAAAAAAGCCTTGCGTAAAAACTGTGCAATAGAAGGCAAGCCGGTTTGTGAGGTGCTGTCGTTGTATTCTCTTACCTGCCGGGGATAAGCACTGTCAAACTGCATGGCAGTGTACTTGTTTACACCTTCCTTGTTTAGCTCATTTAGTTTTTCCAAGGACAGTGCAGCCAAGGGTAGCTTTACAGTAGAAGCCGGATAGTAGTATAGGTTAGTATCTGCATTGAAGTAGTAATTGGTAAAATGTGGCTTGTTATTCTTATCCCTGTTTATTTGTGTATAGACGATCTGCAGGCGATATGTGTTGGGATGTGTAAGTACCTGTTGAAATAAGGAATCTTTATTCTTTTGTAAAATGTTTTGGAGTAATGTATCTGTTCCAGGCTTAGGCTGCGCATGTAAGAGGATGCAGCAAAGGCATATTAAAAAGCAGTAGAGTGGACGCATGGAATAAAAGTAAGGGAAAAAGGCATAAAAGAATGCAGGTGATATTTCGATGGTTCCCAGAGTTATTAGGAAGTTGGTGCAGGTAGGGCTTTGGTAGGGCTTCCCATGGACTATCCATGGCTTTAGTAGGAAGAAGGTGGGGAGGAAGTAGGGCATTAGTAGTCTTTTTTGCTACAAGCAACTACCTTTTAACTAATATACCGTACCTATATCTTTTACAACAGCAGAGCAGATAGGGAGACTACTTTTATCTATTACTTCAAAAAGCGTAGCAACTCTTTTTAAAATTATTTTTATCTTCCGAGCACTTATAAGGGGCACAACAACCGATAGAAGAAAAAGAGCATTATGTTTAAAACAGAAAATTGGACAAAATGGCTTCCAATTATTACAATAGGTATAGTAATTACGGGTGACATTTATTTTTTCAGCTATTACGATTATTTTGGTATCAACATGTTTGATTTTATTTCAGCCTCTGAAATAATTTCAATATTTAGCCAAGACCTAGTATTATAATCTTAATTGTTTTGTTACCTACTAGTCTTTTTACTCTGATTTTTATTGGATTATCTAACTTGCTAGATGTAAAATTTTTTGGAAACAAGGGTCATTTGACAAGGCTAAAAATTCTATTAATATTTGAGAAATATTTAGTAAAAATAATAAGCTTAATCCTTTTCGTGCTCTTATTACTTTATTTATTTATTTTTAAATTAAATGACGACAACTTGGCTGCTACTACATCAAGAATAGTTATATTCTTATTTGTTGCGTTAGCAATTCTGTTATCAAGTTTTAATCTTCTCCTAAGAGCACGAAAGAAGAAATTGTTGTTCAGTCAATTAAAACTATCACTCTTGCATTGCTTGTAGGTTGCTATATAGCTATAGTCTTAACGTTGGGAAAATTTAAAGCACAGAGGTTAACTTCTAGTAAACAGAAATGGCAATACACTTATAATCTCAAAGACACTTTATTAGTTACAAATGATAGCCTAAAACTATTAGGAACAAGCAGCGGGAATATATTTTTTTATTCTTATCATAATAGAACAAAATGAGTTCTGATCTTTCCAAAAACGGATTTACTTAACATACACCTAACAGAAATAAAAACAAATAAAAAGGTTACACCATACTCTCGCACTAACACCCATCACCTCCGCATGCATCCGCTTCAGGAATCTATGCATATCATTCATATCCTTCACATCATCGCCAATCAATAAAAAGTTCTTACCGGCTTGCTTCAAGCGTGCCTTGTTTGTACCCGTTTGCAGGTATTCCAATACGCGTTTGAACAAGTCACTTTCAAAGTAAGGTGAGTCAGGACGGTTGATGAAATAACAACGCAGGGTATTATCTTTCAGGCTCATCTTCTCAAAGCCCAGATCAATAGCCAGACGACGGCAACGCACTGTAGTAAACAGGTCTTCTACCGGCTTCGGCATCGGTCCAAAACGGTCGGTCATCTCAGCATGGAATGCCTGCAGTTCCCGCTCATCCTCACAGTTATCTAACCGAGTGTAGAGTGATAAACGTTCGGTAATGCTTTCTACATAATCATCCGGTATCAGTATCTCCAGGTCTGTATCAATCGTACAGTCTGCTACATAATCACCTGCTTGCTGATCTCTTCTTTAAACAAGTCTTTAAACGCGGTACGCTTCAGTTCACGCATGGCTTCTTCCAATATCTTCTGGTACATCTCAAAGCCTATTTCGGCAATAAAGCCGCTTTGCTCACCACCCAACAAATTGCCGGCGCCACGTATATCCAGGTCGCGCATGGCAATCTGGAAGCCGCTGCCCAACTCGCTGAACTGTTCCAAGGTTTGCAAACGCTTGCGGCTATCGTTGGCAAGGTGCTCATCGGCGGAGCCAGCAAATAGCAGAACGCCTTCTTATTGCTGCGGCCTACACGGCCACGCAACTGGTGCAGGTCGCTCAAGCCAAAATGGTGCGCATTGTTAACGATAATGGTATTCGCATTCGGAATATCGACCCCGCTTTCTACAATATTGGTACACACCAGCACATCGTATTTCTGATCTATAAAATCAAGGATCATCTCTTCCAGTTGGTCGCCTTCCATTTGCCCGTGTGCATAAGCTATACTCAGATCGGGGCACAGTCCCTGTATCATAACTGCCATTTCCGGCAAGCCTTGTACACGGTTGTGAATAAAGAACACCTGCCCGCCCCGTTCTGCTTCATAATAGATAGCATCCCGGATAAACTCTATATTAAATACCATGTACTTCTGTTTGTATAGGCTGCCGGTTTGGTGGTGGGGTATTGATAATACTTAAATCACGTGCGCCCATCAGGCTGAAGTGCAGTGTACGCGGGATAGGTGTAGCAGTGAGGGTAAGACAGTCTACATTCGTCTTCATGGTCTTCAGTTTTTCTTTATGCGCCACGCCAAACTTCTGCTCTTCATCAATAATCATCAATCCCAACTCCTTAAACTTCACATCCTTGCCCAACAGTGC